>NZ_CP100595.1:1200000-2400000 GCF_024267655.1 Arcobacter roscoffensis | reverse complement strand
AATTAGATGTTCTTGGAGATAAGGAATTAGTTCGAGGTTTAGACAAAATAAATAAAACAACAAAAGAGCTATCTTCAATAATTGATAGATGCTCTTCATATTTTGAATTAAATAAAAGGCAAGAAAACTTTGATTTAATCAAAAGTTTGGATGCTTCTTTAGTTTTTATAGAACCACTACTCTTTAAGTATGAAATAAAGCTAATACAAAAACATCAATTAAAAGAGCTTTTTGTTCAAGGATATTTAACTGAGTTCTCTCAAATAATTTTTAATCTATTAGATAATGCAAAAGATGCTATATTAAACTCAAAAGTAAAAGATAAATATATATTAATTGAGACAAAAAAAGTTGATAAAAAAGTTTTTATTAAAATAAATGATTCAGGCTTAGGAATAAAAAAGACTGAGATTGAAAAAATATTTGAGCCATATTATACAACAAAAATAAAAGAAGTTGGCGCAGGTATTGGTTTATATATGGCACATTATATTATTACTAAACATATGAAGGGTAATATAAAAATTAAAAATAATGCATTTGAAGTAGATGATAAAAAACTATATGGATTAGAAGTTATAATAGAATTTAAAATTACTTAGATTTAGTATAATGACTATATAATATTTGTTAACTTTGTTTGTTATATAGGAATAATTATGATTGATAATTTAAATGCTAAAAAAGAATTTATCTTTTCTACTATTTTAATATTTTTTTTATGGTTAGTTTTTTCTGCTTATGATGCATTTGAATTAACAATTGAATATTTAGAAACTCATGAAGAGTATGAATTAGACGAAATACTACTTTTATTTATCATTTCAGGACTTATATCAACTGTTTTTGCCATTAGAAGAGTTATCGAGGCAAATAAAGTAAATAAACAATTATTACAATTAAATAAAAATTTAGAAGATAGAATAAAAAGAGCAATAAAAGAAAACGAAGAACAACAAGCACTATTAGTAAATCAAGCTAGATCAGCAGCTATGGGAGAAATGATAGGTAATATAGCTCACCAATGGAGACAACCATTAAATGCTATTGGTTTAGTTATTCAAAATATAGAAGTCTCTTATTATATGAATGAATTAGATGATGAATTTATGGATAAATCCTTAAAAAAGGCAAACTTTTTAACAAATGAGATGTCACAAACTATAGATGATTTTAGAAACTTTTTTAAACCTAATAAAACAAAACAAGAGTTTGATATAGGTAAAAAAGTAAATGAGTCATTATTTTTGCTTAGTGGTTCTTTTAATCAGAGTAATATTGAGATTGTAAAAGAAATTAAAGAAGAAATAAAGTTTGAAGGTTTTCCCAATGAATTTTTGCATTCTATCTTAAATATTTTAAATAATTCTAAAGATGCTTTTGAAGAAAAGAAAATTGAAAATAGAATCATTAATATAAACATTAATAAAAATGAAAAATCTATTATCATTGAAATAAGGGATAATGCAGGTGGTATTCCAGAAGAAATCCTAGAAAAGATATTTGATCCATATTTTACAACTAAAGCTGAAGGTAAGGGTACGGGAATTGGTCTTTATATGTCTAAAAATATTATTGAAAAAAATATGAATGGTAAGTTAAATGTCAAAAGTATTGATAATCAAACTATTTTTACAATTGAATTACCCTTTAATAACAAAAGATAGGTATAGAATATAATCAGCATAAAAAGTATATAATAAAGGAATTCTAAACTATAAAGGCTATATATGCAAAATATCTCAAGATTTATGATAGCTTTTTTCCTTTTTATAATTTTAGTAGTATATTACTTTTATAAAACAAGTGAAAGCGAAAGTGTTAAAATAGGGTTTGTAGGGGCTTTAACCTCTAAATACTCTGTTTTAGGAAATGCTATGATGAATGGTGTACTGCTAGCCTTTGATGAAATAGATTATAAAATTAATAATAAGAATATTGAAATAATATTTAAAGATGATAAAAAAAATCCAGAACTTAATAAGCAAATTGTAAATGAATTTATTGAAAATGATATTAAGATAGTTATCGGTAATGTAACTAGTACAATGTCAAAAATTTCAATGTCAATTATAAATAAACACTCCGATATGTTTATGATATCAGCAGCATCAGCTAGTAATGAATTTACTGGAATAGATGATCAATTTTTTAGAGTCCATGTTGCAAATAATCCTTCAAGGTTTGATTCTTTCTCAAAATATATAATACAAAATAATTACAATAAAATTTATGGTTTGTATGATCCTGATAATATAACTTACACAAAAGATTATCTAATTAATTTTGAAAAAAGTTTTATAAACAATGGAGGAACTAAACTTATAAGTTTGGAAAGTACTAATAAGAGTTTAGATACTTTAGTCCTAGATATAAAAAAGAAAAATCCAGACATGATTTTAATGTGTGCAAATTCTGTTGATTCAGCAAAAATAATACAGTTTTTAAGATTAAAGGGTGTAACTACAAAAATTGCCCTTGCAGAATGGGCTATGACAAAGTCTTTTCTAGAAAATGCAGGAAAATCTTCAGAAGGAGTTATTTTTAATATTGATTTTAATCCTAAATCAGAAAAACCTAAATACAAAAACTTTGTAAAAAATTATAAACAAAAATACAATCATGAACCATCTATGTATGCTGCAAAAGCATATGAACTTGCACAAATCATAATAGAAATGCTGAAAAAAGGTGATGAAAGACAAATAAAATATAACTTATTAAAACAAAAAAACTTTGAAGGATTGATTGATAAAATTGTATTTGATCAATATGGTGATGTTGTTAGAACTTATTACACTTTTGAAGTAGAAAATGGTGAGTTTATAAAAATAAAATGAAAAAAATAAAAAGTTTAAAAAAAGAAATCTCTTTATTATTTATAGTATTTAGTATTTCAATTATAATTATAATAGGTTCATTTTCTGCTTATAGTTTATATAAAAGTAGATTAAATAGTATTGATCATAACCAAGAACAAGTATTACTTCAAGTTGAGTATGAAATAAACAATTTTATTGATAATATTATTAAGGTATCAAACTATTTAAAAAAAGAATACAAAAATGATGAATATAGTTTAAATAATATAGTTCAAATAGATAGAAGTATATCAAGTATATTGGTCTTAAATAAAAATGGAATAATTGAAAACTTTGCAGCCTTACATAATCTAAATGTTTATAAAGGTTTTGATTACTCTAATAAAAACTATTTTAAAAAAATAAAAAGTACTGATGATACTTACTGGTCAAGTGTGTTTCTATCTAGTGTAGATGAAGAACCTTCAATCTCTTATAGTTTTATGCATAATGAAAAGGTTTTTGTTTTTTTTATCAAGTTTACAAATATGTCAGATTTTATTAAACGTTTTAAAAATATAGATAACTCACATATGATTAGAGTTTTTGATTCAAATGGAACAATAATTATAAATCCAGATTCAAATGAAATGGTTCTTCAAAGGTATAATGCGAGTTACTCAGATGTATATGAAAGTATGATAAATAAAGTACAAGCATACCAACAAGTAAGTTTCGAAGCTATTAAAAGTTTAAAAACACAATATGGAACATATGTAAATATAAATAAAACAAACTGGAAAGTTGTGGTAAGGGATGATTACACAAAAGTATTGGAAAGTTTAAACAATATCATTTATTTAACATTTTTATCAATAGTACTTTTTTCATTGATTTCGGTTGTGGTCTCTTTAAAATTTTCCAAAAAAATATTTGATGTTTTTGATAAACTTCAAAGTACAACAAGTGAAATTTCAAATGGAAATTATGACACTAATATGGAAAAAAGTGATTATTTGGAGTTTAATAAACTTATAAGTAGTTTTAATAAGATGAGAAGTGAGATTGATAAAAGAGAGGACTACTTAGAAGATTCACTAGAGAGTTTTAAAACTCTTTTTAATTCAACTTTGGAATCTATTGTTTTAACTAAAGATTCTGAAATAATTGATGTGAATAATGTAACATTAGATTTATTAAAAGCTAAAGATAAAAGTGATTTTATTGGAAAAAATATGATGATATTTGTATCTGAGGAGTATAGAGAAATAGTTAAAAATAATTTACATAAAGATACTCTTCCTTATGAAGTGGAACTTATAACATTGACAGGTGAAAAAATAAATGTTTTTGTTCAAGGTAAATTATTAAAGTTTTTAGGACAAACAGTTAGAGTTACTGCAATAATTGATATCACAGAAGTAAAACAAAAAGACAGGCTACTTTTCCAGCAATCAAAAATGGCATCAATGGGAGAAATGATAGGTAATATTGCTCATCAATGGAGACAACCTTTAAGTGTCATTACAACTTGTTCTAGTGGTATTAAATTAGAAAATGAAATAGGTTCTTTGAATGATGAACGATTAAATAAAAGCGTAGATAATATAATTGAAAATTGTAGATATTTATCAAAAACAATTGATGATTTTAGAAATTTTTTTAAACAAGATAGACAGATTGAAGAATTTAATGTAAATGAATATATAAACAAGGTTTTAAAGTTACTTGGTTCTAGTCTTAAGAACAATGATATTATTGTAAAACTTGATTTTAAAGATGATTTATATTTAAAGGGTGTACCAAGTGAGTTTATGCAAGTTATAATAAACTTAATAAACAATTCAAAAGATGCATTTATATTAAATAATATAGCTAGTAGAACTATATGGATAAAAAGTAAAAAAATAAATAATGATATTGTAATAGAAGTAGTTGATGGTGCAGGGGGAATAAATGAGACTATTATTGATAAAATATTTGAGCCTTATTTTACTACAAAACATAAATCAAAAGGTACAGGAATAGGTTTATATATGTCTCACCAAATTATTACAGAACACTTTGATGGACTTATTGATGTAAAAAATTGTGAATATATTCTTGATGAAAAAAAATATAAAGGATGTAGTTTTACAATAAGTATTCCACTTAACAAAAACAACTATATATTAAACTATAGTATCTAACTTGACAAATATGCACTCAATTGCTATAATTTTATTAGCAGTTAAGATTAAGGAGTGCTAAAATGAATAAATTATTTGAAAAATTAACTAACCAAATGGCTGAGAGTATTGATTCCTCAGTATCTTTAGCCTTACATAATAAAAACCAAGAAATAGAAGTGATTCACTTTGTATGGGCATTATTAACAAATACAAACTCAGTTTTAAATCAGTTATTAAATAAAATGAATGTTGATAAAGCAGCAATTGAACTTGAAGCTAAATCATATGCATCAAAACTTACATCTGTTTCAAGTGTAACAAAAGAGAATATCAAACTATCTAGAAACTTTATATCAAGCTTAGAAAAAGCAGAAGGTTTAATGGTAAAAAATGGTGACAAATTTATTGCTGTAGATACGTGGCTTATTGCAAATTTTGAATTATCAGTTTTAAAAGATGTATTGGGTAAATATATAGATTTATATGAAGCAAAAAAACAGCTTGAAACAATGAGAGCTGGAAGTACAATAGATAGTGCTTCAAGTGATGAAAATTTAGAAGCTTTAGAAAAATATGGTATCGATTTAAATAAGAAGGCTATAGATGGAGAGCTTGATTTAGTAATTGGAAGAGATGAGCAAATTAATAGAATGATGCAAATTCTAATTAGAAAAACAAAAAACAATCCAATTTTATTAGGAGAACCAGGTACTGGTAAAACAGCTATTGCAGAAGGTTTAGCACAAAGAATTGTAGAAAAACAAGTTCCAACATCATTACAAAACAAAAAAGTAGTAACTTTAGATATGAGTGCATTAATCGCAGGTGCTAAATATAGAGGTGAATTTGAGGATAGGTTAAAAAAAGTAGTTGATGAGGTTAAAAAAGCTGGAAACATAATATTATTTATTGATGAAATTCATACAATTATTGGAGCAGGTGCTAGTGAAGGAAGTATGGATGCAGCCAATATTTTAAAGCCATCATTAGCAAGAGGTGAACTTCATACAATTGGTGCAACAACACTAAAAGAGTATAGAAAGTATTTTGAAAAAGACACTGCAATGCAAAGAAGATTTCAGCCTGTAAATGTAAATGAACCAAGTGTAAATGAAGCCTTATCAATACTTAGAGGTATAAAAGAGAAGCTGGAAACACACCATAATGTGACTATTAATGATAGTGCATTAGTAAGTGCTGCAAAACTGTCAAATAGATATATTACAGATAGATTTTTACCAGATAAGGCAATTGATTTAATAGATGAAGCCGCAGCAGAACTTAAAATGCAAATTGAGAGTGAACCAATTGCCTTGTCAAATATAAAAAGAAAAATCCAGACGATTAATGTAGAAAAAGAAGCATTAAAAATGGAAAAAACAAAAAAGAATGAAGATAGATTAATAGAGATTGAAAAAGAGCTTGCGAATTTAAATGAAGAAATGCAAAGTCTTGAGGCTAGATTTGATAATGAAAAACAGACTTTCAATGCAACAAGTGAATTAAAAGCAAAAATTGATCAGTTAAAAACAAAGGCAGAAAGAGCAAAAAGAGAGTCAAAATTTGAAGAAGCTGCATCTATAGAGTATGGTGAGATACCAACACTTGAAGCTAAAATAAAAGAAAATGAAGAAAAATGGAATAGAATGCAAGAAGAGGGTACTTTGCTTAGAAATTCTGTAGATGAAGAAGCAATTGCTAGTATTGTATCTAGATGGACAGGTATTCCTGTAAATAAAATGATGGATAGTGAAAAGCAAAGAGTTTTAAAAGTTGAGTCAGTTTTAAAGCAAGATGTTATAGGACAAGATGAAGCTTTAAAGGCTATATCTAGAGCAATAAAAAGAAATAAAGCAGGACTTAGTGAAGATAGTAGACCTATTGGATCATTTATGTTTTTAGGACCAACAGGTGTTGGTAAAACAGAAAGTGCAAAGACACTTGCAAGATTCTTGTTTGATGATGAAAAATCATTGATTAGATTTGATATGAGTGAGTATATGGAAAAACATGCTGTTTCAAGACTAATTGGTGCAGCCCCTGGTTACGTAGGATATGATGAAGGAGGGCAATTAACAGAAGCTGTTAGAAGAAAGCCATATAGTGTAATACTTTTTGATGAGATAGAAAAAGCACATCCTGATGTATTTAATATTTTACTACAGGTTTTAGATGATGGAAGATTAACAGACAATAAAGGTGTTACTGTTGATTTTAAAAATACTATTATAATACTTACTTCAAATATAGGTAGTTCTAAAATAATTGAGATTAGTGATAAGAATAATAGAAAAAAAGAGGTTTTAGATGAATTAAAAGTCCACTTTAGACCAGAGTTTTTAAATAGATTGGATGATATTGTTATTTTTGAGCAGCTAAATCTTGAAGCAATTACAAATATTGTAGATATTTTGTTTGAAGGAATTAGAAAAAAAGTTGAGCAAAAGGATATAGAGATAACTTTAACAAAAAATGCAAAAGACTTTATTGCAAAAGTTGGTTTTGACCCTGTTTATGGTGCAAGACCTCTTAAAAGAGCAATTTATGAGATAGTAGAAGATAGACTTGCTGATTTAATCCTAGAGGATAAAATAACAGAAGGTTCAAAGGTTATATTTGACATTGAAAATGATGACATTAAAGTGCAGATAAAATAATCTAAATATTATAACACTATATATAACTCTTTTTTGCTATAATTAGAAAAAGCAAAAAGAGTTATATAATGTTAAAAACTGAAAGAGATATTGTAAATCTAATAAAATATTTACCTGTAATATTAATAATATTTTTTTCTTTTCTTATTACAATTTTTTTATATGGCGAAAATCAAAGTAGATTTGAATCAGAACTTAAAAATTTAGAAGAGAAATATATACAAAAAAATAAAGACGAAATAGAGTTTCAAGTAAAAAAAGTAATTGAAACTGTAAGCTACGAAAAAAAACTTTCAAAAAAAAGACTTAGAAATGATATTAAAGTACAAGTTAACAATGCTTATAGTATTGCTTTATCTATTTATGAAAACAATCAAGATAAAACAAAAGAAGAAATAAAAAAGTTAATAAAAGACTCATTACGGAATATTAGATTTAATGAAAATAGAGGATATCTATTTATTTATGAAATGAGTGGAGTAAATATTCTACACCCTTTAAAGCCACATTTAGAAAATAAGAATCTATGGAATTATCAGGATAAAAAAGGAACTTATTTACTTCAAGAAATGAATAAAATCTTAAAAAAACAAGACTCAACTTATTATACCTGGTATTGGAATAAACCTAATGATTTGGAAAAAGAGTATGAAAAATTAGGCTACTTTAAAAAGTTTGAACCATTTGATTGGTTTATTGGTACAGGTGAATATGTCTATGATTCCCAAGAACAACTAAAAAAAGATGTAGCACAATCAATTACAAATCTAAGATATAAAAAAAATGGCTACTTTTTTGCATTAACTTTTGAAGGTGAGTATGTAAGTTATTATCTAGAAGACTTAATTGGAAAAAATGTAAAAGATCTAAATATTACTGATGATATAACTACAACTCAAAATAAAATGATTGAATTAGCAAAAAAGGATGGAGGATTTATCTCTTATTCTCATAATCAAAAACCAAATAGCATATCAAGTGTTACAAAAATTAGCTATGTAAATGGTTTAAAGAATTGGGAATGGATTATTGGTACTGGTTTTTATATGGATGATTTATACGAAGAAATTAATGAAAAAAAAGAATTATTAAAAAAAGCAAATAATAAATCTTTAATGAAACTAGTAGTTGTAAGTTTATTTATTACAATAATTTTATTAGTAATATTTATTTATATTTCATCTATTTTAGAAAGTAAGTTTGAATCATATAAAAAAGAGATAAAAAGAAAGGTTGATGAAAGTATAAAAAAAGATAATATATTAGCTCACCAATCAAAAATGGCATCAATGGGTGAAATGTTAGGAAATATTGCTCATCAATGGAGACAACCATTATCAATTATTTCTACAATGGTTACAGGCTTAAAAGTAAAAAGAGAATTAGGTGAACAAGACTTAGAATTAGAAAAAAACTCTTATGATAAGATAAATAGACAAATTCAATACTTATCTAAAACTATAGATGATTTTAGAGACTTTTTTAAACCTCAAAAAGATTACGAGAAATTTTATATAGATGAGACTTTTGTAAAAACTTTTGATTTAGTTGAAGCGCAATTAGAAAGTAAATATATAAATCTAATAAAAGATATTGATAGTGTTGAAATAAATAGTTTAGAGAATGAATTAATTCAAGTATTTATAAATATTATAAATAACTCTAAAGATGAACTTTTAAAATTAAATACAAAAAGATTTATAAAAATTGATTGCAAAAATAAAGAAGATTATTTAGAAATTACTTTTATTGATAATGCAGGTGGAATCGACATAAGTATTATTGATAGTGTTTTTGAAGCTTATTTTACGACAAAAGATGATGATCAGGGCACTGGAATAGGTTTGTTTATGTGTAAAGAGATTATTATTAAGCATTTAAATGGAAAGATGTATGTTGAGAATAGCGAATTTAATATTGATGATATTAACTATAAAGGTGCAAAATTTACGATTATTTTACCAATTATTGATAGTAAGACTAATGAAGATTTAAGTTAGCTTTAACTATAATCCGCAACTTAATTAGTGAATGTAGAGGAAAACTATCATGAAAAGAACATATCAACCACACAATACTCCTAAAAAGAGAACACATGGTTTCAGAGTTAGAATGTCGACTAAAAACGGTAGAAGAGTTATTAAAGCAAGAAGAGCTAAAGGTAGAAAAAGATTAGCTGTTTAAGCAAACAACATCGACTAAATAGTCAAAGAGATTTTAACAAACTATATAAAAGCGGCAAAAAGTGGCATACAAGCTCTTTTGTCGCTTTTTTTAGTTCTGACACAGATTTAAAAGCTGCTTTTGTTACTTCAAAAAAAGTAGGCAACGCGGTTTTAAGAAATAAAGCTAGGCGAAGATTACGAGCTTTATTTGCTTCATACGAAAATCAAATAGAAACAGGTAAATATATATTTGTTGCAAAAAATAGTATACATGAGAATGACTTTAATAAAGTAAAAAAAGATTTTGACTTTGCTTTTAGAAGATTAAACCTATTTAAATGAAAAAGATTTTCAAATATTTCATAAAATTTTATCAAAGATATTTAAGTGTAATTTCATTTGGTTCGTGTAGATATTATCCAACATGTTCACAATATGCACTATGGCAACTAGATAATAATACATTTTTTAAGGCTATTTATTTTACAATTACACGCGTATTAAAATGTAATCAACTTTTTGATGGTGGATTTGACTATCCAATTATCTCAAAAAATAGAATTCAAAGAGTAGATTATAAAAAAATTAAAGTCATTTATTGGTTAGTTCCAAATAAAGACAATAAATATATTGTAGTTAAAAATCGGGAGTGGAAAAGTACGAATGAACAACATGAATCAAAATAACGGTATGCAAAAACGAATGTTAATAATGACATTAGTCGTTTTTGTATTTTTCATCGCATATGAGTTTTTAGTGTTAAAACCTCAAAAAGAGGCAAAAGAAGCACAAGCAAAACAAGAACAAGTTACACAAGCAAAATCAACACCTGTTGAGGGAATGCAAGAAACAGACGTATCAGGTAATCCTATTGATATGTCAAAATCAGTTGAGTCTTTATCATCAAAAGCAATTGCAACTCAAGAAATTATTTCAGTTATTAAAACTGCAAAAAATATCATTGAAATTGATAACAAAGGTAGAATTGCTCAAGTTACATTGTTAGATACAATTTATAAAGATGAAGAAGAACATCAAATTAAATTATTTGAATCTAATCAATTAAGACCTTTAGAAGTTAGATTTGCTGATACAAATATAAATTCAAAAGCATTTAAAGTAGCTGCGGTGGCTAGTAAAAGTGAATTAGATGTTAAGAATCAAAAGCAAGAATTAATTATTACGCAAAACTTAGGTGAAACTGTTTTAACTAAAAAGTTCACTTTTTACCCAGATGGACATTATGATTTAACTACAACTTCTACAAATGGAAAAAAATTCTTTATAACAAATGGATTTAGACCTAATGTATTAGCAGATATGTATGCTGACCATGGTGCTATGGCTAAATTAAATGATGGTACATTAACAATTATTGAAGATGGGGATTTAGATAAAAATGAAAATCTTACAGGTGCAAAGTTCATATCTAACTTTGATAGATATTATGCAACTGTAATTTACAATTTTGAAAAATCACTAGCTATAACACTAATGCCTGATAATGATGGAAACCCACAAGGATTTATTCATGGTGGAAATTCTATAACTTTTTCTGGTTACGCTGGTCCTAAGAACTTTAAAGACTTGGCAGCTTTAAATCCTGAATTAACTGACGTAATTGAGTATGGTTGGTTTACATTTATTGCAAAACCTATGTTTATATTACTTCAGTTTATTCAGTCTTATGTGGGTAACTGGGGATGGACTATTGTTATTTTAACAATCTTAGTTAAATTAGTTTTATATCCTTTATCTTACAAAGGTATGGTTTCTATGAATAAGCTAAAAGAATTAGCTCCAAAAATGAAAGAAATCCAAGCTAAATATAAAGATGATAAACAAAAACAATCAATGCATATGATGGAATTATATAAGAAACATGGTGCTAACCCAATGGGTGGATGTTTACCATTAATCTTACAAATTCCAGTATTCTTTGCAATCTATAGAGTTTTATTAAATGCTATTGAGTTAAAAGGTGCTGAGTGGATTTTCTGGGTACAAGATTTAGCAGAAATGGATCCATATTTTGTATTACCAATTTTAATGGGTGCTTCTATGTATATCCAACAAAGAATTACTCCAAATACAATGCAAGATGAGATGCAAAAGAAGATATTCCAGTTCTTACCGGTTATCTTTACATTCTTCTTCTTATGGTTCCCAGCAGGTTTAACTCTTTACTGGTTCGTAAATAATGTATTTACAATTGGACAACAATATTATATTAATAAACTGTTCGAGAAAAAAAGAGCTGCAAAAAAATAGGAATTAACTATGAAAAAATTTGAAGCTAAGTGTTTAGAAGAAGTATACGAATTAGCAACAGCTGATTTTAACTGTTCTATTACTGATTTAGAGATTGAAATCATCCAACAGCCAAGTAAGGGTTTTTTTGGCTTTGGTAAAAAAACAGCAATTATCCAAGTATGTTTTAAGGATAATTGCAAAACCTATGAAAAGGCTTCTTCAAATAACTCTTTTGAAAAAAAAGATATAAAAATTGAAGAGGTTTCTAAAAGAATTGAAGATTCTAACAAACCTAAAGTAGTTGAAAAAAAAGAGGAAGTATCACCTTCAAAAGTTAGAAAAGTTGAGTCAAAAGAGAAGATCTTTGATAACTTTTATAATGAAGATGAATCACAAACTCAAGTTTCAAATATTATAGTAAAAAAAGATAAACAAAATATATTAGATGAAGTAAGAGCAGGAATAAATACTTTATTTGCTGATAGCTGTTATGGAATTGAAAATATAAAGATTGAATTTTATGATGAAGATACTTTATATATAGAGTTTACAGGTGAAGACTCAGCTTTACTTATAGGTAAAGAAGGATATAGATATAAAGCTTTATCTTATATTTTATTTAACTGGATAAATGAAAAATATGGTTTAATGTTAAGACTTGAAGTTGCAGAATTCTTAAAGAATCAAGAAACAGCAATTCATGCTTATTTAGAACCTGTTATTGAAACGATAAAAGAAAAAGGTATGTTTAAAACTAAACCTTTGGATGGAATATTAGTACATATTGCTCTTAAAAGATTAAGAGAAGAGTTCCCTGACAAATATGTTGCAGTTAAAACAAATGTTAGAGGTGATAAATATGTACTTGTAAATGAGTACAGAAGTAAAGAGCAATAGTTTGTTACTAGATGATAATACAATAGTTGCAATTGCAACAGCCAATGGAATTGGTTCAATCTCAATAGTTAGAATTTCAGGAGCAAATGCTCTTGAAATTGCTTCAAGAATTACTAAAAAAAACAATTTTAAACCTAGACTTGCTAGCTTAAGCCCTGTATATAATCACAATGATGAATTAATAGATGAGTCTTTAGTACTTTATTTTAAAGCGCCTTTTTCTTTCACAGGTGAAGATATAGTAGAGTTTCAATGTCATGGCGGAGTTGCTATTGCAAACATGATTGTAAATGAAGTTTTACATAATGGTGCAAGAATGGCAAATCCGGGTGAGTTTTCAAAAAGAGCTTTTTTGAATAATAAAATAGATTTATCTAAAGCAGAAGCTATATCAAAAATGATAGAAGCAAGAAGTGAAGATGCTGTAAAACTTTTAGCTAAACAGTTAAAGGGTGAACTAAGTGATTTTGTAAATGATATTAGAGAAGATTTACTTTTTATGTTAGCTTATACAGAAGTATCAATTGATTATGCTGAAGAGGATTTACCAAGTGATATTTTAGAACAAATAAAATCTAAGATAGATAAGATTCAAATCAAATTAAATGAAACTTTAGATGCTAGTAAAAGAAGAGAAGGAATGATTGAAGGCTTCAAAATAGCAATTGTTGGAAAGCCAAATGTTGGAAAATCTTCTTTATTAAATAAGCTATTAAACTTTGATAGAGCTATTATTTCAGATATTGCAGGTACTACAAGAGATACTATTGAGGAGTCTGTAAAAATTGGAACTCATATTATAAAAATAGTAGATACAGCTGGTATTAGAAATGCGAGTGATGTAATTGAGCAAATAGGAATTGAAAAATCTATTGAAGCAATAAATGAAGCTGACATTGTAATAGCTCTATTTGATAATAGTAAAGCTTGTGATGAGGAAGATAAAAAGATTATTTCACTTTTAGAAGAAAACTCTCATAAACAAATCATAAAGGTTTTGAATAAAACTGATTTAGATAATGCTTTTGATAAAAATAAAATCATGGATTTTATTGAGCTTTCTACTAAAAATAGTATAAAAGATTTAGTAAGTAAAATCGAAACTATTTTAGATAACAACACACATAGTGATGAAATGACACTTATTTCAAAAAGACAAGTTCAAGCTGTAGAAGATACTTTAAGCCATATAAACACTTCTTTATTCCCATTAGAAACTGGAGAATTTGAGTTCTTTGCACATCATATAAAAGAGGCTTTAGAGTCTATATCAAATATTACAAGGCCATATGAAAATGAACAAATGTTAGATGTAATGTTTGGAGAATTTTGCTTAGGAAAATAAAGAGTTTTTACTCTTTATTTTAAGCTCTTAATTAATTGGCTTTTCGTAAGATATTAATCTTGCGTTATCTTTTGATATTTCTATCCAAGAGTTACAATCAAACTCTATTTCAATCATACCACCCATTTCTATTTCTTCTTTGAAATCTGCTAGTGTAAAAGCAAGTGTTGTTAAAGATGGATTATGCCCTACAAGAATCATGCTATCAACTGTATCAAATGTATATGTTAAGGTTTCTTGTAATTCATTTAGATAAGCCATATATAATACTTCATTATACATTATTGATTTTGTATATCTTAATGTTTTAGCAAAAATTTCTGATGTTTGTCTTGTTCTTACTGATGGACTTGAAACTATTAAATCAGGTCTGAAACTTTTTTCAAAAAGTTTATTTGCCATATCTTGAGAATCTTTTAATCCTTTTTTACTTAAAGGTCTATCATAATCATCTTGACCTGCTTTTTCTACTTCTTTTTGTGCGTGTCTAACTATAAATAACTTTTTCATCTTCACTCTTTTTGTTTTATATATAAGATTTTAAAGCATTTTAGCTTTTTTTGTTATAAAATTTTTTACTAAATGTAAAATATAAGTTATATTTAGATTTATACTTATAAAACTGCTTGAATTCTTCACTTGGAAACTTTCCAATTAATTTATAAAAATTAAATATTTATTAAAAAATATTTGATAGAATATTATATTAGAAAAGGAGTAGGTATGGAACAGATCAAAACAGTTTTTTTATTGACATTACTTACAGTATTTTTTGTTTTTATAGGTTATTATTTTGCGGGTACAAATGGTATGCTTATTGCATTTTTAATAGCAAGTGGTATGAATTTTTATGCCTATTACTATTCAGATAAACATGTTTTAAAACAGTTTAATGCAACACTAATTGAAGATAAAAGACATCCTATTTATAGAATCACAGAAAGATTAGTACAAAAAGCAAACCTTCCTATGCCAAAGGTTTATTTAATCCCTGATCATACACCAAATGCTTTTGCAACAGGAAGAAACTATAACAACGCAGCAGTTGCTGTTACAATGGGTTTATATGAAATGCTAAGTGAAGAAGAACTTGAGGGCGTAATTGCCCATGAGTTATCTCACATAAAACATTATGATATCTTAATTGGTACTATTGCCGCTGTTTTTGCAGGTGCAATTGCAATGCTTGCTAATATGATGCAATTTGGTGCAATGCTTGGAAATAGTAGACAAAACTCAAATCCTATTATGCTAATAGTTATGGCTATATTACTTCCTATTGCAGCCACTGTTATTCAAATGAGTGTAAGTAGAAGTAGGGAGTATTTAGCAGATGAGGGTGCTGCACGTATGACTAGAAACCCAGTAGGGCTACAAAAGGCCTTATCTAAACTCGAGAACTATGCAAAAAGAGGAGAAGTTCATAATGCTACAGAGCAAACTGCTCATATGTTTATAATTAATCCTTTTTCAGCTAAAAAATCATCTTTTTCAGACTTTTTTAGAACTCATCCTACAACAGAAGATAGAATTGCTAGATTAGAAGAATTAAAAAGGGAGCTTTAAAATGGGTGAATCAAGTAATATAGATGTAATTTTATCAGTTGTTTTTGTAGTTGCAGTTTTAGTATTTATATTTTTTAAGTTTATACTTCCTTTTATAGACAAAAAATATAAATAGTTTTTAAACATAAAAAAAGCATCCCTTGACCAAAGAGATGCTTAAGAGTGAAATTATATATAAAAAAGTTTAAACTATGCTTTTGTATATACTTTTTTTACATTTTCTATTCTTGAAGACATATTAAGTAGTGCCATATCAGCCAATACTAATGCCATCATAGATTCAGCAACAACACTTCCTCTTACTGCTACACAAGGATCATGTCTTCCTTTTAATTCACAATCAACTTCATTATTATGAATATCAACTGTTTCTTGCTTGATAAAGATTGATGGTGTTGATTTAAAATATACTTTTATATTTATATCATCACCATTTGAAATACCACCAAGAATTCCACCTGAGTGGTTTGTTTTAAAACCATCTTTTCTTATTTGGTCATTATTATCATAACCTTTAACTCTCGAGCTTAAAGTCCCATCACCAATTTCCACAGCTTTTACAGCATTTATACTCATCATAGCATTTGCAATTTGAGAATCAAGTTTAAAATATAAAGGTTCACCAAGACCCAAAGGAGCACCTTGAACATTTACAAGTGCAACTCCTCCTACTGAATTGTGTTTATTTTTTGCAGCTAATATTGCATCTTTTTGAGCTTGTTCTACATTTTTGTCTAGCGCGAAGATTTCTGAATCTGATACATTTGCAAAATTTAATTCTTCAGATTTTACCCCATCAATTTCACAAATACCACTTTGTACTTTTATATCAAGCTCTTTTAGCATTAGTTTTGCAATAGCACCTGCTGCAACTCTAGCAGCTGTTTCTCTTGCACTAGATCTTCCACCACCTCTATAGTCTCTTGTTCCATATTTATTAAAATAAGTAAAGTCTGCATGACCTGGTCTAAAAAGGTCTTTTACATTTGTGTAATCTTTTGATTTTTGATTTTCATTAAAAATTACCATTGAAATAGGAGTTCCTGTTGTTATTCCTTCAAATACCCCAGAAAGTATCTCTACTTTATCACCTTCTTTTCTAGATGTTGCGTATTTGTTTTGACCAGGTTTTCTTCTATCCATTTCACTTTGGATAAACTCTTCATCAATTTTAATACCTGCTGGAACACCATCTACAATACAACCTAAGGCTTTACCGTGTGATTCTCCAAATGTAGTAAATTTAAATCTATGTCCAAAGGTATTCATTACTTACTTCCTTTTAACTTTTTAATAGCTATTTTAGCAACAGCTTGCTGTGCTAGTTTTTTACTTTTTCCTTTTGCTGTTCCGTATGTTTGACCATCAATCCAAATTGAGACTTCAAACTCTTTTTTATGATCTGGTCCATATGAACCTTCGATTTTATATTCAGGAATAGAACCAAACTGTGCTTGAGTTATTTCTTGTAGAGCAGTTTTATAATCACTAAATAACACATCTAGATTAATTTTGTCATAAGACTCTTCTAGTAGTTTTAGAATTATTGGCTTTAAAGTTTCTAAACCTGACTCTAAATATACAGCACCCATGATTGCTTCAAAAGCATCAGAAAGAATTGAAGCTTTACTTCTACCTTTGTTTCTTTCTTCAGCTGTTGATATAAATATATATTCGCCAAGTTTTATTTCATTTGCAAGTTTTGTAAAACCTGTTTCATTTACTAATGATGCTCTTATTTTTGATAATTCACCTTCATTTGATTTAGGGAACTTCTTAAATAAATATTCTCCAACTATTAAGTTTAAAACTGCATCACCTAAAAACTCTAATCTTTCATTATTGTATGGTTTTTTAAAACTTTTGTGAGTAAGTGCTTCGATTATCAGATTTTTATCTTTAAACTGATAACCCAAACACTTCTCTAATTTTGTATAATCACTCATTTTTTTCCTTTCTTTATTGATTATCTCTTAGCTCTTCTGCAAAGGTTCTTGCAAGTATATCACATCTTTCATTATGTTCGTGTCCTGCATGACCTTTTACCCAAGTTGCTTTTACTTTGTGGTGTTTTGAAACTTCTAGGTACTCTTGCCAAAATTCTATATTTTTCACAGGCTTTTTACTGGCATTTTTCCAGTTATTTCTTATCCATCCTGCTAACCATTCATTTATTGCTTTTACTACATATGTAGAATCAGATATAATATGAACTTCACAAGGCTCTTTTAAGGCTCTAAGTCCTTCAATTACACCTTTTAATTCCATTTGATTATTAGTAGTGTTCATTTGTCCACCACATAACTCTTTTTCATTTCCATTGTATTCTAGAATTGTACCCCAGCCACCAGGACCTGGATTTCCTAAACTAGAACCATCACTGTAAAGATTGATTTGCTTCATCAAATCCCTTAGATAAATTATGTTTTACATTAAAAGTTAAAATACTATGACAATGGGGACATCTACTATCATAAACTGGATGTACATTTTTACAGCTTGAACAAATAAACTCAAAATCTAAAGTTGCATTTGTTTTATGCTCGTGTTTGTTTAAAGCTATTAGTATATCAAATACAAAATCTTCACTATGATTTAAATTATCAAGATATCCTTTTGCATTGTAAAGTTCTACAAGAAATTCATTTTTGTATACTTTGTCAAAATCAATATCGTCAAAATTTAAGTACCACATTAAATCCATAAAGTTTTTCATATCAAATTTATCCACATTTTCCCAAAAAAATGCTTTATTAAATTGTAATAAAAACTCTGCAAACAATCTTTGAATGCTTGGATTCTCTATAAAGATTTTATATAGAAGTTCGCTTCTTTTTTCATAAGAGTAAACTGGATCATTTATGATTATTAAAGCATCTAAATAAACTTTATCTTTTTGCATATCTTCGTTCAACTCTTCTATGCAAGTAGTTACTTCTTTGGCTTTTTCAAATTCATTTAATTTTTCATAAATTATAAGTAGTTTCACTAAGGCATTTTTATTTCTTGGTGAGAATTTTAAGATTCTTAAAAAAATATCTTTTGATCTTTGTAAAAAACCACCCTTGAAGTATGTCTCACCTAAAAGTTCTAAAACTTCTTCTTTTTTTACTCTATCTTTTACATGTTCAAGTAGCGTTAAATATACATTTATAGCTTTATTATAGTTTCCTTTGTGAAGGAAAGTAGATGCTAAAAGTAAAATTGAATCAAAGGGTAAATTGTAAGTTTTATAAAGATGTACATAATCTTCTTCTTTCAATTTTCCAAGTTCAAATCTACGTGATAGTTTTCTATAATCTTTTCTAGCAACTCGTTCTTTATATATTCCATAAGAATAAGTAAAAAATGATATTAAAAAGATTAGTGCCACAAGTATCATAAGCCCAAATAATGGGTCTCTATACTCTAAAACTATATTGTCCAAGCTATACCTTTTACCATACTTTTAATATAAGTAGGTATATTATCATAAAAGTTCATATAAAATAATAAAAGTGTATAATACCTAATGATAAAAAAAGAATCAATTGATAATTTAAAAAACCATCTAGATATTGTGGATGTAGTATCTCAATCTTTAGAATTGAAAAAATCTGGGGCAAATTTTAAGGCTTGTTGTCCCTTCCATGGCGAAGATACTCCATCTTTTGTAGTTAGCCCTTCAAAACAGATTTATCACTGCTTTGGTTGTGGAGCAGGTGGTGATTCTATAAAATTTGTTATGGAGTATGAAAAACTATCTTATCCTGAATCTTTAGAAAAACTAGCTTCAATGTACAATGTAAATTTAGAGTACGATAATGTGAAGCAAAAAAAACAAGACGTAAAAGTTTTAGAAGATGTAAATAGATTTTATCAAAAATTATTTGTAAATAATAATACTGCTAAAGAATATATAAAAAGTAGGGGTATTTCCGAGTTTTTTATAGAAAAATTTGAAATAGGCTATGCTCCAAAATCAAATGACACAATAAATTTTCTAAAATCAAATCATTATAATTTAAATGAAGCCATTGATTTAGGTGTAATTGACACAGGTACAAATGGCTTATACTCAAGATTTATTGAAAGAATCACCTTTCCTATATATGCTATAAATGGAAAAATAGTAGGCTTTGGTGGTAGAACAATCACAGGGCATAATGCAAAATATGTAAACTCTCCGCAAACAAAACTTTTTAATAAATCAAGACTTTTATACGGTTATCATTTAGCAAAAGAGAATATTTATAAAAAAAATAGATTAATTGTTTGTGAAGGTTATCTAGATGTAATAATGCTTCATCAAGCAGGCTTTAATACAGCAGTTGCAACCTTAGGAACTGCTCTTACAAAAGATCACTTACCACTTATTAGAAGAGGTGAACCAAAGGTGATTCTTGCTTATGATGGTGACAAAGCAGGACTTGCTGCTGCTTTTAAAGCATCTGTTATGTTGTCACAAGGTGAATTTGAAGGTGGTGTTGTTATCTTTGGTGAGGGAAAAGACCCAGCTGATATGGTAAAAGATGGAAAGATTGAAGAACTAGATAGGATGTTTACAAGTCCTGTTGATTTTATTCCATATAGTATTGATTATATTGTCTCAAAATATGACATAAATAATGCTGCACAAAAACAAAAAGCATTAATTGAGGCAAATGACTATTTAAAATCATTAGGTGTTTTATATCAAGATGAGTATAAAAGATACATTGCACAAAAATTAAACATTAGAGAAAATCTTGTGAAAGTGTCAACTGATATTAGTAGGCCAATGCAAGTTGATTTATCAAAAGTAAATATTCAAGAATTATGTATTATAAAAGCTATTTTAGAAAAACCAAGTAGATTAGATTCAGTTTTAGATTTAATTGATTCTTCTATGTTTGAAGTACACAGAAATGAGTTTGAATTATTGATTAGTGATATTAAGAACATATCTTTAAATGCAATTACTTTAAATGAGAAATTAGAAAATTATGATGATGAAAGATTAGATAAAGAGCTGTTAATTTTACTTTATAAGTTTTATACCAAAAAACTTAATGAGTTAAAATATGATAAGAACTTATCTTTAAGAGAAAAAGGTTCTCTACTTAGAAAAACTCAAGATGCCTTAAGGCAACTTAAATTAGGTAAACTTGTAACTTATGATTTATAATTAATTTTTCTTTTTATTTTTTTACTAGTATAGTTTCTGTAGAATTTCGTATATTGAATAAGAAAAGAGGAAAGAATAATGAAATTTATAGAAAGTGATAATTTACCTGCAGCAATTGGACCTTACTCTCCTGCGATAAAAGTAAATGGTATGATTTATACATCAGCACAAGTTCCTGTAACTTTAGATGGAACTTTAGTTGAAAGAGATATAAAAATACAAACAAGACAAGTTTTATCAAATTTAAGAACACTTTTAGAAGATGCTGAAAGTGGTATGAATAATGTTGTAAAAGTATCGATTTACTTAGAAAATATTGAAGATTTTGGTGTAGTAAATGTACTTTTTGCAGAAGCATTTGGTGAACATAAACCTGCTAGAAGTACAATCTCTACTAATGGTTTACCAATGAATTCTTTAATAATGATTGATGCTGTTGCAATGGCAAGTGATTACCATTAAGCAATTAAGAAACTTGACTTAAACAAAGTTTAAAGTAAAATAAGATAGTATTCCGGTTCGAAAATTAAAGTTAGCATGAACTGTCAACGAGAAGTTAGCATAGAGAACTGAATATTATGAGGAAGAAAAATGTACGCAATTATTAAGTGTGGTGGAAAACAGTATAAAGTTTCTGAGGGAGATATCCTGAACATTGATTATACTGGTAAAGCTGCTAAAGAAACTTTAGAAATCACTGATGTTTTAGCTGTAAACGATGGTGAATTAAAAACTGGTGATGCTGTATCAGCTGCAAAAGTTGAAGCAGAAGTAGTTTTAGATGGTACAGGTGTAAATAGAGATAGAAAAGTAATTATTTACAAAAAAAGAAGAAGAAAAGATTCTAAGTTAAAAAGAGGTTTCAGAAAAAGCTTCACAAAAATTAGAATTACTAAAATTGCTGCATAAGCAATAATTTCAAGGAGATAATAGTATGGCTCACAAAAAAGGTCAAGGATCTACACAAAATAATAGAGATTCAGCTGGAAAAAGACTTGGTGTTAAGAAATTTGGTGGGGAAGTAGTAAGAGCTGGTAACATCATCTTAAGACAAAGAGGAACAAAAGTACACGTAGGTGCAAACGTTGGTATCGGAAAAGATCATACAATTTATTCTTTAATTGATGGTGTTGTTAAATTTGAAACTAAAGATAAAAAAAGAAAAAAAGTTTCAGTTTACGCTTCATAATTTCTGAAGAGAAAAATGATTTAAAGGGTGTATGGCTTCTTTGCCTGCACCCTTTTTTTATTTAAAATGTAAAATAAAAAGTTAATATTAGTTGATTTTTTATTTTACATATACCGTGGAGGTTTATAATGTTTATAGATAGTGCCAAATTTTCAGTTTCATCGGGTAAAGGTGGACAAGGTTGTGCTTCGTTTAGAAGAGAAAAATTTGTAGTAAAAGGTGGTCCTGACGGAGGAGATGGTGGAAAAGGTGGTGATGTTTATTTTGTAGTAGATAACAACACCGACACTTTATCTTTTTACAAGGGAAGAAAAGTTTTTAGAGCTGATAATGGAAAACAAGGAATGGGTTCTAGAATGACTGGAAAGTCAGCAGATGCTTTAATTCTTACAGTTCCTCCTGGAACACAAGTTATTGATGAAGATTCAGGAGAGCTTTTATTAGATTTAGTAGAAGAGGGTGAAAAGGTTAAACTTTTAGAAGGTGGAAAAGGTGGACTAGGTAATGTACACTTTAAAAACTCTAGAAATCAAAGACCAACATATTTTCAACCAGGACTTCCAGGTCAAACAAAAAATATTAGATTAGAATTAAAACTAATTGCAGATGTAGGTTTAGTTGGATATCCAAATGTTGGTAAATCAACACTTATTTCTACAACATCAAATGCAAGTCCAGAAGTAGCTAATTATGAGTTTACTACACTTACTCCAAAGCTTGGAGTTGTTGAAGTTGGTGATTATAACTCATTTGTAATGGCAGATATTCCAGGGATTATTGATGGTGCTGCTGATGGTAGAGGTTTAGGTTTAGAATTCTTAAAACATATTGAAAGAACAAAAACGCTACTTTTCTTAATTGATGTGGCAAATTACAGAACTATGATTGATCAATATAATGTTTTAAAAGAAGAAGTTTCTAAATTCTCAAGTGAATTATCAACAAGAAACTTTGCAATAGCTTTAAGTAAAACTGATGGATATTATGGCGAAGATTTAATTGGTGATATTAAAAAATTCATTGCTGACATTGGCTTAGAAGAGTCAAACTCAAATGAGTTTGGTTTTGGGAAAGAATTACCATATTATGTACAAGATTTAACTTATAATAGATTTGATAATAGTAAACCATTTTTTGTCTTACCAATTTCTTCAATTACAAGAAAAAATATTGAAGCTATTAAGTTTTCGTTATATAAATTGTTGGAACAAGGTAAATGAAAAGATTAGTAATAAAAGTAGGAACTGCTGTCTTAACACAAGACGGGCAGTTAGCAATTGAAAGATTATCAGCTTTAGTTGATTTAATTGCTAAATTAAAAAATGACAAAAATTATGAAGTTATCTTAGTGTCATCAGGAGCAGTTGGAGCAGGTTTTACTTCTCTCCAGCTAGATAAAACTCAAATTGCAAACAGACAAGCTCTAGCTGCAATTGGTCAACCTCTTTTATTAAAAAATTATAAAAAAAGATTCAAAGAACATGGAATTACCTGTGCTCAAATGCTTTTAATTGCTGATGATTTTGATTCTAGAAAAAGAACTAAAAATGCTCAAAATGTAATGGAAATATTACTTGAAAATAAAATACTTCCTATTATAAATGAAAATGATGTTATTGCAAATGATGAACTTTTATTTGGTGATAATGATCAATTGGCAGCCCATGTTGCATATCATTTTAATGCAGATATGTTAGCAATTTTAAGTGATATAGATGGATATTATAATAAAAATCCTCGTGAATATGATGATGCTGTTATGTTAAAAGTGGTTTCATCAATAAATGAAGAAGAATTACAAATGAAACATACTGCAAATTCAGAGTTTGCAACTGGTGGAATTGTAACTAAACTAAAAGCTGCTGACTTTTTAATGAAAAACAATATTCCCATGTATCTTTCATCTGGATTTGATTTAACAAATGCTTATGATTTTTTAGTAGATGATAATCATAAAAATGGAACAATATTTAAAAAGTAAAGGTTTAATATGTCGAAAAAAGTTTTATTTATGGGGACACCTGATTATGCAACAAAAATATTTGAAGAGTTATTAGCTAGTTCATATGAAGTTGTTGCACTTTTTACACAACCTGATAAAAAAGTAGGAAGAAAACAAGTCTTAACTCCTCCTCATATAAAACAGTATTGTTTAGACAAGAATTTAGATATTCCAATTTTTCAGCCTGAGAGATTAAGAAACAATGATGAAGCAAAAACACAAATTGAAAGCTTTAAGCCTGATTTTATCATTGTTGCCGCATATGGACAAATATTACCAAAAGAGATTTTAGATATTGCTCCTTGTATTAATTTACATGCTTCACTTTTACCTAAATATAGAGGTGCTAGTCCAATTCAAGAATCTTTAATAAATGATGATAAATTTACTGGTGTTACATCTATGTTTATGGAAGAAGGACTTGATAGTGGAGATATTTTAGGTTTACAATACTTGAAAATTACACCAAAAATGGAAGTTGCAGAAGCTTTTAATAAACTTTCAGAAATTGCAGCAAAACTAACAATAACTACTTTAGATAATTTTGAAAATATAAAACCAAAAAAACAAAATGATGCAGAAGTTAGTTTTTGTGGGAAAATAAAAAAAGAGTATGGTTTAGTATCTTTTGAAGATGCAAAAAAACTATATTTAAAGTACAAAGCCTATAGTTTTTGGCCTGGAGTATTTTTAGAATCAAAACTTAAAATCAAAGATATAAATTTAATAGATGAGAACTCTGTAAATAAAGAGGGTGAGATTTTAGAAATTAATAATGATAGTATTGTAGTGGCTTGTAAAAGAGGCTCTTTAGAGATTAAAACTATTCAAGCTCCTTCAAAAAAAGCTGTATCTTCTGTTGATTATATTAGAGGACAAAGATTAAACGTGGGTGACATTCTAGTTTAATCAAAGATACAACATACTTAGCCTAAGTATGTTGTATACGCTGTTATTGTAAATAGACTTAATAAAACTCCTAAAACCAAAGAGTTAATTGCAACTTTTTCATCTAAACCACCTTTTATAGCTAAGACTGTTGCCATAGTCATTGGTGGCATTGCAACTTCTATAATTGTAACTTTAACCCAAGTTTCTTCTATTCCATGAAATATCTGAAAGCCTAAAAGTACAATAATTGGAACAATTAACATTTTTAAGATCATTGCCATTGAGACAACATGAAATCTTGCAAAAATATGTTTAAGCTCTAGCTTCATACCAATAGCAATCATAGCAATAGGAACTAGTGTAGCTCCTAATGTTTCTGTTGTAAGAATTAAAAAATTTGGAACTTCAAAGTTTTTAGCTAATACTGTAATCAAAAACATAATTGATGGTGGAAATAAAAATACACTTTTAAATATTGATTTCACATCATTCTTTCTTCCACTACCCCAAGTGATTATAAACATACCAACTGATACAAGTAATAAAAATGAACCAAATAAATCATAAATTAGACCATATACAATATAATCTTGACCATAAAAAGCATCTATATATGAAAAACCTATAAAAGAAGTATTACCAAAGGTTGCCATAATCATAAATGTAGCAAGAATTACTCTTTCTAATTTCATTAGTTTACCAATAAAGTAAGCGAGGCTTAAATTTAATAGTATAAACCCTACAAACATTAAAATTAGATTTAGTATACGTTCATCTAAAGTAAGAGGGTAAATTTTAGAAAAAACGATTGCAGGAAGTGAAAAGTAAATAATAAATTCAATTAATTGTTTTGAATTATCATGAAAAATGACTTTAAACAAATATCCTAAGAATAAATATAGGGCTATTGGTAAAACTGGATCAAGCATAGTAACCTTTTTGATTGATTATATTTAATACAATCTTGTAAAGCAATAATGTATAATTATAAGATGAAAATAATAAGATTAAATAAAGTAGATTCTACACATTCATACTTAAAAGAGTATATAAAAGATAATCCAAGTGATGAAATCACTTGTGTTGTAGCTGATATGCAAACAAAAGGGATAGGAAGTAGAGGCAATTCATGGACTGGAAAAGAAGGAAATCTTTTTTTCTCTTTTTCTATGTGTAAAGATATGTTACCTGAAGATTTACCTCTTCAAACATCATCAATATATTTTTCATTTATTTTAAAAACTGTATTGAAAAACTTTTCTTCTAATATTTGGTTGAAATGGCCAAATGATTTTTATATTGATGATAAAAAAGTTGGCGGGACTATTACAAATTTAAATAAAAATATGATTTTTTGTGGTATTGGTTTGAATTTAATTGAAGTTAGTGATGAGTTTGGAAAATTGGACATACATATAGATAAGGATGAATTATTGCAGAGCTATTTTTCACATTTGGAGAAACAGATTTCATGGAAGCAAATTTTTAGTGATTTTAAGATAGAATTCCAGAAGAGTAGAAAGTTCCAAGCAACCATTGAAAATGAAAAAATTCCATTAAAAAATGCAATTCTTAATAGTGATGGTTCAATTAACTTAAATAATAAAAAGGTATTTAGTTTAAGATGACAGAGATTATTTCAATAGCTAACCAAAAAGGTGGAGTAGGTAAAACTACAACAGCTGTAAACTTAAGTGCTGCACTTGCCCTAGAGGGTAAGAGAGTACTATTAATAGATGCAGATCCACAAGCTAATGCAACAACATCATTAGGTTTTCAAAGAGACACTTATGAGTATAATATTTACCATGTAATGTTAGGTACAAAAGAGCTAACTGAAATTATGTTAGACTCAGAAATTGAAAACTTAAAAGTAGCTCCTTCAAACATAGGTTTAGTAGGTATAGAAAAAGAGTTCTATAAGAACATGAAAGATAGAGAATTAGTTCTAAAAAGAAAAATAGATCCTATCAAAAAAGATTTTGATTATATTATAATTGATTCACCTCCTGCACTAGGACCAATTACAATAAACACACTAAGTGCTTCAAACTCTGTACTTATTCCTATTCAATGTGAATTCTTTGCATTAGAGGGTTTAGCACAGTTATTAAACACAATTAAATTAGTAAAGCAAACGATTAATAAATCTTTACAAATTAGAGGTTTTTTACCAACTATGTATAGTTCACAAAATAACTTGTCAAAACAAGTATTTGCTGATTTAGCTCAACATTTTGAAAGTAAACTATTTAAAATAGATGAGAGTTCTTATGTTGTTATACCAAGAAATATTAAACTGGCAGAAAGTCCAAGTTTTGGTAAACCAATTATGTTATATGATGCAAGTGCCACTGGTACAAAAGCTTACACAAATCTTGCAAAAGCAATTGCAGGTTAAAAATATAATTAGGAAGAGATAATATGGCATTAGGTAGAGGATTAGGGGAATTACTAGGTGAAGTAGAAACTGCTTATGAAAGCTCAAATACATATGATGAAAATAGTAATAGTATGGAATTGGATATTTCAAAAATAAGTGCAAATCCAAGTCAGCCTAGAAAAATATTTGATGAAGAAAAATTAAAAGAGTTAAGTGATTCTATTGTAGAACATGGACTACTCCAACCTGTTACAGTAATTGAAAAAAATGAAGATGAATATATTTTAGTAGCTGGTGAGAGAAGATTAAGAGCTCATAAATTAGCCAACTTAGAAAAAATAAAAGCATTTATAATAGATGCTGATGAATTTAAGTTAAGAGAACTTGCTTTAATTGAAAATATACAAAGAGATGATTTAAATATTGTAGAATTAGCATACTCATATGCACAACTAATTAATGAGCATGACTTAACTCACGAAGAATTATCAAAGAGAGTTTTTAAGTCAAGAACATCAATTACTAACACATTAAGACTGTTACAATTATCCTCATATGTACAACAATTATTAGCAAATAGCAAAATTAGTGCAGGTCATGCAAAAGTTATGCTTGGACTTAGTGAAGATGAGCAAAAAATGGTAGCTGACTCTATCATTGGACAAAAATTATCAGTACGTGAAACTGAAAAATTAATTAAAGACTTGAAGACAAAAAACAATCCTCAAGCAAAAAAGAGTAAAAAAGTAACATCATATGATTTTAATCCATTAAATGATGTGGTTAAAACTCTTAAGAATAGCGATTTGAAGGTAAAGGCTGAGAAAAACTATTTTAAAATTGAAATCAACTCACAAGAAGATATTGAGAAGATTTCCTCTTACTTTAAGTTACAATAGTAACAAAAAACAGAAATTTAAAATGTAATTTATTCCTTTAATATTACTTTATATTTAACTTTGCTAAAATATACGAGTTTTAGTTAAACTAAACTGTAAAAAATATGGAGGAATGAATGTTAGACATAAGTCCTGTATTATTGCTTAGCTCTGGTATCATCTTTCTTTTAGTTGTTGCTAGGCTAAACAGCTGTCTGTTCAAGCCTTTATTAAAGCACATGGATGATAGAGCAGAATCTATAAAAAAAGATTTAGAAGATGCAAAGTCAAACGGTGCCGATGTAAATGGTATGATCGCTGAAGCAAATAAAGTAATTGCAGATGCGAAAAAAGAAGCAGCTGTTATTAGAGAACAAGCTTATAAGGAAGCAAAAGAGAGTGCTGATGCAAAACTTGTTAGCGCTAAGTCTAATTTGGAAGCAAAATCTGCAGAATTTGCTAAGAATTTGGAAGAGGAAACTAAAGCATTAAAAGATTCTTTAGTATCGTCAATGCCTCAATTTAATGAGAGCTTAAAAGCTAAGCTTAGCTCAATTTAGTTAGGAAGAATGATATGAAGAAACTTTTAATACTTGGTGTAGCTGCTTTAGCTCCACTTTCATTATTTGCTGCTGCTGGTGCGGAAACTGATTACGATATCGTACAGAGAACCGTTAACTTTATAATTTTTGTTGGAATTTTATGGTATTTACTTGCTGATAAAATTAAAGCATTTTTTGCTGATAGAACTTTATCTATTCAAGCAGAACTTGATAAAGTACAAGATACTTTAAAAGCTTCTGAAGATAAAGTAAATGAAGCTCAAAAACAACTTGATGATGCAAAAAAACTTGCAGCTGAGATTGTTGAAAACGCAAAAGCTGATATTGATTCAGTTAAAGAAAAAGTTGCTGTTGCAGTTGATTCTGATATCGCTAATTTAGAAAAAAATCTAGAAGAGATGATTAAAGTTGAAACATCAAAAGCAAAAAGAGAAGTTGTTGCAGAAGTTCTTGATGAGCTATTAAAATCAGATAATATTAAACTTTCTCAAGATGAGTTAGCTAATATTGTTCTTAAAAAGGTAGCGTAAATGAATGATTTAATAGCAAAAAGATATGTAAAAGCGTTAGTTGATGGTAGAGATAGCAAAGCTATCAAAGCATTAAGTGCTAACTTAAATACTATTTCAACAGCTTACGCTGATGAAAAGTTTAATTCTATTATTTCTTCTCCTGAAGTAAGTGATAGTAAAAAAGTAGAGTTAGTATTATCATTAGTTAAAAAAGCTGATGAAACTTTAACTAACTTCGTGAAATTACTTGGTGAAAAAAGAAGACTTTCTTTATTAACTGATATTGCAGCTGAACTTGATGTTCAAATTGCAAAATTAAATAATGAATATGTTGGTGTTGTTTATACTAACCAAGAACTTTCAAAAGATTATGTTTCTTCTATTGAGAAACAATTTAGTAAAAAATTTGATGTTAACTTATCATTATCTCAAAATGTTTGTGATTATGATGGTATTAAAGTAGATATTGATGGACTTGGGGTTGAAATTTCTTTCTCGAAAGAAAGATTAAAATCTCAAATGATTGATCATATTTTAAAAGCAGTTTAGAACTTATAAAGGAGAAATTGAATGGGTGCAAAAATTCAAGCTGATGAAATCAGTTCTATAATTAAAGAGAGAATTGATAACTTTGAATTAAATGTAGATGTAAATGAAACTGGTAAGATCATCTCTTTTGCAGATGGTGTTGCTCAAGTTTACGGTCTAAAAAATGTTATGGCTGGTGAGATTGTTGAGTTTGACAATGGTGAAAAAGGTGTTGCCTTAAACTTAGAAGAATCTTCTGTAGGTGTTGTTGTACTTGGAAAAGGTGAAGGATTAAGAGAGGGGACTTCTTGTAAGAGACTTGGTAGATTATTAGAAACTCCAGTTGGTCCTAACATGACAGGAAGAGTTGTAAATGCACTAGGTGAGCCAATTGATGGTAAAGGTGCTATTGAAGCTGCTGAAACAAGATTTGTTGAAGAAAAAGCTCCTGGAATCATGGCAAGAAAATCTGTACATGAGCCATTACAAACTGGTATTAAAGCAATTGATGCACTAGTTCCAATCGGAAGAGGTCAAAGAGAGCTTATTATTGGTGATAGACAAACTGGTAAAACTACAGTTGCTATTGATACAATTCTTAACCAAAAAGATCAAGACGTAAAATGTATTTATGTTGCTATTGGTCAAAAAGCATCAACTATTGCTTCTATTGTTAGAACATTAGAAGAAGCTGGAGCAATGGAGTATACTACTATTGTTAACGCTGGTGCAGCTGATTCTTCAGCATTACAATTCTTAGCTCCTTATACAGGTGTTACAATTGGTGAGTACTTTAGAGATAATGGTCAACATGCATTAATCGTATATGATGATTTAACTAAGCACGCAGTTGCATATAGAGAAATGTCATTATTATTAAGAAGACCTCCGGGTAGAGAGGCATTCCCAGGGGATGTATTCTATCTACACTCAAGATTATTAGAAAGAGCTGCTAAAATGTCAGATGAGAAGGGTGCTGGTTCTATGACTGCATTACCAATCATTGAAACACAAGCAGGAGACGTTGCGGCATATATTCCAACAAACGTTATTTCTATTACAGATGGACAAATTTTCTTAGAAACTAATCTATTTAACTCAGGTATTAGACCAGCGATTAACGTAGGTTTATCAGTATCAAGAGTTGGTGGTGCTGCACAAATTAAAGCTACTAAGCAAGTTGCTGGTACTTTAAAATTATCACTAGCACAATTTAGAGAATTAGAAGCGTTTGCTCAATTTGCATCAGACTTAGACGAGTCTACAAGAAAAGAACTTGAACTTGGTCAAAGAATGGTTGAAGTATTAAAACAAGGTGTTAATGCTCCATTAGTAATTGAGAAACAAATTGTAATTATTTATGCAGGTACTAAAGGTTACTTAAATGATATCGCTGTTGGTGATGTTGTTAAGTTTGAAGCTGAATTACATGCATTCTTTGAACAAAAGTATTCTAATATTTTAGATGCAATTAAAGCTAAGAAAAAAATCGATGATGATACTGAAGCTGAATTAAAAGCTGCTTTAGAAGAGTTTAAAACAGTATTTAGTGCAAACTAAGGATTAGTTAATGGCTAACTTAAAAGAAATTAAATTACAAATTGGTAGTGTAAAAAATACTCAGAAAACAACTAAAGCTATGAAGCTTGTATCTTCTGCGAAACTTACTAGAACTAGACAACTGTCTGAGCAAGCTAAAAGTTACGCAACTAAGATAAATGATGTACTTTCTGATATTGCTGCTAGAGTTAGCAAAGTTCAAGATGAAGGAAATATCGGTAGAGCATTTGTTCCAAATGATAACCCAAAAACAGTTGATATTGTTTTTGTTACTGCTGACAAAGGACTTTGTGGTGGTTTTAATATGGCAACAATTAAAACTGTTAGTAAAATTAAAGCTGAGCAAGAAGCAAAAGGTGCTACAGTTAGATTAAGAGCTGTTGGAAGAAAAGGTGTAGATTTCTTTAACTTCCAAGGTGTTGAATTAGACCAAACAGTTAGTGATCTTTCTTCTGCTCCTGATTATGACAGAGCAGCTGATTTTATTAAAGATGTTGTAGAAGACTTTAGAAATGAGAAAACTGATAAAGTGATCGTAGTTTATAATGGATTCTTAAACATGCTTACTCAAGAAATTAGAGTAAGAGAATTGTTACCAATTAGCTTAGAGAATGTTGAAGCGAGCGAAACTGAATCTATGTTAGATATTGAGCCAGATGATGATGAAGAAGTGTTAGATGAATTAACAGGTAAATACATTGATTTCAATATGTATTTCGGTTTAATTGATTCTTTAGCTGCTGAACATTCTGCAAGAATGCAAGCAATGGAAGCTGCTACAAAGAATGCAAAAGAAAAAGTTGATTCTTTGACAGTTGAATATAATAAAGCTAGACAAGCTGCAATTACAACAGAGCTGATAGAAATTATCAGTGGTGTTGAATCGTTAAAATAATTTAAAGGAGCTACCCGTATGAAAGGTAAAATTATTCAGGTAATGGGTCCTGTTGTTGATGTTGAATTCGACGGATACTTACCAGAAATTAATGAAGCTATTGAAGTTACATTAGCAGACGCTAATGCTGATAGATTAGTATTAGAAGTTGCTGCACACATTGGTGATAGTAGAGTTAGAACTATTGCTATGGATATGACTGAAGGTTTAACTAGAGGTCAAGAGTGTACTGCTACAGGAGGACCAATCAAGGTTCCTGTTGGTGAAGATGTTTTAGGAAGAATCTTTAACGTTATTGGTGACCCTGTTGATGAAGGTGAAGCAATTTCTGAAGATGCTCCAAGATGGTCTATTCATAGATCTGCTCCTTCTTTTGAAGAGCAATCAACTAAAACAGAAATGTTTGAAACTGGTATCAAAGTAGTTGACTTATTAGCACCATATTCAAAAGGTGGTAAAGTTGGACTATTCGGTGGTGCTGGTGTTGGTAAAACAGTTATTATTATGGAGCTTATCCATAACGTTGCGTTCAAACATTCAGGTTACTCAGTATTTGCTGGTGTTGGTGAGAGAACAAGAGAAGGTAACGACCTTTACTACGAAATGAAAGACTCTAACGTACTTGACAAAGTTGCTTTATGTTATGGTCAAATGAGTGAGCCTCCAGGTGCAAGAAATAGAATTGCATTAACAGGTCTTACAATGGCTGAGTACTTCAGAGATGAAAAAGGTCTTGACGTATTAATGTTCGTTGACAACATCTTTAGATTTGCACAATCAGGTTCTGAGATGTCAGCTTTATTAGGTAGAATTCCTTCAGCTGTTGGTTACCAACCAACACTTGCTTCAGAAATGGGTAAATTACAAGAAAGAATTACTTCAACTAATAAAGGTTCAATTACTTCTGTTCAAGCTGTATATGTACCAGCGGATGACTTAACAGATCCAGCTCCAGCTTCTGTATTCGCTCACTTAGATGCAACTACAGTACTTAACAGAAAAATTGCTGAAAAAGGTATTTACCCAGCAGTTGATCCACTAGATTCTACTTCTAGAATCTTAAGTGCAGATGTTATTGGTCAAGAGCACTACGACGTTGCAAGAGGTGTTCAATCAGTTCTTCAAAAATACAAAGATTTACAAGATATTATTGCAATTCTTGGTATGGATGAGTTATCTGAAGAAGATAAACTTGTTGTTGCAAGAGCAAGAAAAATTGAGAGATTCTTATCTCAACCATTCTTCGTAGCAGAGGTATTTACAGGTTCTCCTGGTAAATATGTTGAATTAAAAGATACTATTGCTGGATTCAAAGGGATTTTAGAAGGTAAATACGACGAAATTCCTGAGATGGCGTTCTATATGGTTGGTGGAATGGATGAGGCTTTAGCTAAAGCCGAAAATATGAAATAATAACCATAAGGTATAACATGGATACAATTAAACTATCAATCGTTAGTCCAAACGGTGAGATATTTAATGATGATGTTAAAACTGTAACTCTTCCTGGAAAAGAGGGAGAGTTCGGTGTTTTAGCAGGACATGCATCATTAGTTTCATCATTAACTGTTGGAGTAATCGTAATTGAAAAAGACGACTCTACTGAAGCTGTTGCTATTAACTGGGGACATGTTAAGGTAGATGAAAAATCTGTAGATGTTTTAGTAGATGGAGCAATCGCATTAACTCAAGGTGCTGATTCTGAAATCTCTAAAAATATTGATGCTGCAAAAGACTTAGTTAATTCTGTAAAAGATTCTAACGTTTCTGTTGCTGCAGTTGAAGCAAAAATTAATTCATTTGCATAAAAGCTTATGACAAACACAATACTAAATTATTTGGCAAATAGTAGCGCTATAACTTATATAGTTTTAGCGCTGCTGTCAATTTACTTAATCATCATTTTTTGGATTTTTATTTATAGATATGTTTCTTTAAAAGGATTAATCACAAATGAAAAAAAATCTTTAGATTCTCTAACTTCAAGAGATTCAAGCTTTTCTCCTTTTTCGTCTTTAAATAAATGTTCAAATAATAGTTCTTCAAGAGAAATACTTCATGCATGTGAAATAAATATTATTAAAGATGCAAGTGCTGGTATTTCTTGGTTAGCAATTATTTCTTCTACGTCTCCATTTATAGGTTTATTTGGTACAGTTATAGGAATTCTTGAGTCATTTGCTAAGTTTTCAGGACATTCAAAAGTTGGTTTTTCTTTAATTGCACCTGCAATTTCAGAAGCACTTGTTGCAACTGCTGCAGGTATTTTTGTAGCAATATTTGCTTATACATTCCACCAAGTGTTAACTAGAAAAGTATATGAATTAAATACTTATATTAAGGCACAAGCAGAAATTATAATTGCAAAAGGTTAGGTTTGTACGATTTTAACCAAAAACCTGATTTAAACATTACTCCTTTAGTAGATATTATGCTTGTTCTTTTAGCTATATTGATGGTAACTGCACCTGTGATAGAGTTTGAAGAGCCAGTTAATCTTCCTAAAGGAAGTAAATCTAAACAAGTACAAGACTTTAAAAAAATTAATATTTTCATAACAAAAGAAAAAGTTGTAAAAATTAATAAGGGAAGTAATATTGCTTTAAATGAATTTCCCGATATTTTTGTACTTTTTTCAAATGGAAAAGATCAAAAAACACCTGTTCACATTAGAGCGGATAAAGATTTAAAATATAATGATGTCATTTTTGTACTAAAGTCTGTAAAAGAAGCTGGATTTTATAAAGTCTCATTAGTAACTGATGGGTAGTTTATGCAAAAAAACTCTTTCTTATATGTTTCAGGAATAATCTCTTTATTTATCTATTTTATCATTGCTTTCATTTTTATGTATTATGTTGTTGGTTCTAAACCAAAAACTTTTAATATTAAAACAAAAGAGACAGTTATTCAATTAGATATGATTATAGAAAAAAGTGATAAAAAAAGAGTTGCTAAAAAAGAAAAAATAAAAGAAAAAGAACCTGTAACAGAGATAAAAAAAGCTGCATCTATTTCAAATAAAAAAAGACCTGATTTAAAATCGCTTTTTGGTAATGTTAAAACTAAAGAGATAAAAGTTAAAAAAGAAGAAGTTAATAATGTTAAAGAATCTATTGACCCTAAAAGATTTAAAGCTAAATTTGAAAGAGAAAAGAAATCTTCAAATGTAAAAGTAGAAAAACTTTTAAATGATAAAATTACAACTACAAATATAAGCTCAAAAAATTTAAGTAAAAATGATGAAAGCGATGAATACTTCTCAAAAGTTAATGAAATGCTTTCAGTATGGACTCCAACTACAAGAGCAGAGAATCTCTTAGCTACAATTATTGTTACAATTTCTCCAACTGGAAATTTTGAGTATAGATTTACAAAATTTTCACAAAATGTCAATTTTGATGAATCTTTAAAAGCTTTTTTAGAAGAACAAAAAAGTATAATATATCCTAAACCTAAAAAGGGTAAATCTGTTAAAATAAGTGTGAACTTTAGATCTGAAGGATAATTTGATGAAAAAAACTTTTATATTTTTATTTGTTTTATGTGGTTTTTTATTTGCGCAAGTAGATGCAAATCTTGAAATCGTTAAAAAAGCTAAAACATTACCAAAAATTTCTGTTAACATTGCTAGTGATTCAGCAGAAATTGCAACTTTAAGTAAAATTAAAGAGATACTAACAAAAGACTTGATTATTAGTGGTCATTTTGATGTTGCATTGTCTAATTCAATAATTAAATTTGATGATGAATTAGATACTTTAAGACTTTCTAATGAAGGTTTAGATTTATATCTATTGCTTAGTGCTAAAAGGTCTTTAAATGGTTCCTATACACTTTATACTAAGTTATTTGATATTAATGCAAAAACTTTGAGTCTACAAAAAAGTTATACTACATTAAAAGAGGATAGATATCCTTTTTTAGCTCATAGAACTGCTATTAGTGTTAATGATCATTTTGATGCACCAAGTATTGATTGGATGGATAAATTTGTTGTATTCTCAACATATAAAGAAAGTAAAAAAGCAGATATTATGATTGGAGATTATACTTTGAATTATAAGAAAACTATAATTAGAGGTGGACTAAATATTTTCCCTAAATGGGCAGATAAAAATCAAAGATCAATTTATTACACATCATATAACTATGTTAAACCAACATTGGTAAAATTGAATATATACACTCAAGAAAAAAGTATTATAATGCAGTCAGATGGTATGATTGTAGCTTCTGATGTAAATAGTGATGGTTCAAAAGTTTTAATTACAGCTTCACCTAATAATCAACCTGATGTTTATTTATATAATACTAGTACAAAAAGTGCTAAACAAGTAACTAATTACAGTGGTATTGATGTTAGTGCTCAGTTTATTGATGATGGCTCAAAAATGGTGTTTGTTTCTGATAGATTAGGATATCCAAATATCTTTGCAAAATCTTTTAACTCAAGAGGTGTTGAAAGACTTGTATATCATAGTAGAAATAACTCTTCGGCTACATCTCACAAAGATAATATTGTTTATGTAAGTAGAGAAAGTGATAATGAATTTAATAGCAGAACTTTTAATTTATACTTAATGTCGACAAAGTCTGATAGTTTAAAAAGATTAACTTCAAGTGGAATAAATCAATTCCCTAAATTTTCAAAAGATGGTGAGTCATTACTGTTTATTAAAAACTTTAATTCTCAAAGTTCAGTTGGTATAATAAGGCTTAATTTTAACAAGTCTTACCTATTTAATCTTGATGGTGGAAGAATCCAATCTATTGATTGGTAACCAAATAATGATTAATTAAGTTTTGATTTTGTAAAATCAAAGTAAATTTTTAATTCTAAGGACAAATTTATGAAAAAAATTAGCATTTACTCTTTCTTGATAGCATCTGTATTATTTACAGGGTGTAGTGAAAAAAACGTAGATATGAATGTAAATAATGCACCTGAGCAAAACTCTGAGACTGCGTTAAATACTATTCCAGATACAAATGTAGAGCAAGTAATGGATGGTAGCTTTTCAATGCTTGAAAAAGCAGGAAATGGTGCTTATTATATGATTAATGGTAAAAAAGTATTAATCGAAAATATTTATTTTGGATTTGATAAATATAACTTAACTGCTGATATGAAAGAAAAAGCAATGACTAATGCTTCAAAATTATCTGCATTAAACCCATCAACAACTGTAAAAGTTTCTGGTAATACAGATGAGTGGGGAACTGATGAGTACAACTATGCTTTAGGTTTAAAAAGAGCAAAAGCTGTTAAGAATGTTTTAGAGAATAATGGTGTAGAAGCTAATATTTCATTAATTTCATTAGGTGAAAGTAATCCAGTTTGTACTGAAAAAAATAAAAACTGTTGGTCAAAAAACAGAAGAGTTGAACATACTTTAGCTAAATAAGTTCTATGAATAAATATCTTGCATCATTTTTAATCACAGCTTCAATAGGAATCTCTTTTGCTGAAGAGGTTTCTGTATTTGGAGCAGGTGATTTAAATTCAAAAAATCCTTATGGATTAAATTCAGCTGAAAAACATATCTTAAATAATCAAAAGAAATTAACAACGCTTAATTCTAAAATTAATGATGTTAACTTACTTATTGATACTTTAAAGAAAAGATTAGAAGGCTTAGAATCAATATATGAAGGTGATTCTTCAAAACTTAATTCAACAGTATTAAGAATGAATGAATTAATGAAACAAGTTGAAATGTCTTCTCAATTAGCTTCAAAGAATAGTACTGAAACAGCTGAAATAAAATCTGTATCTGAAGAACTTTTGAATATGAAAGAAGAAACAGATAAAGAGATGAGAGCAAGTATTGCAACTTTAAAAAAAGCAGTTACAAAAATCTCTAGTTTAGTAAATAAAATAAACAGAGAATATGTATCAGCTAGTGAACTTAGAAAAAATATGGACCAGTTCATTACAAGAGCTGAGTTTGAAAGTTTAAAAAAATCTCTTGGTGTTGAAACTACATCAAGTGTTGTATCAAAAGTATCAAAAAACAATGATACAAAAAAAGAAGAACCTAAAAAGTTAGTAGCTAATGATAAAGCTAAAATAATGAAAGATGCCAAGAGTTTATTCAAGAAAAAATATTTTAAATATGCTATTCCAAAGTTTGAACAGCTAATATCTTTAAATTATAAGCCTGCTGAGAGTAATTATTATTTAGGTGAAATGTGGTATGTAAGAAAGAAATATGATCTTGCAATAAGTCATTTTAAAAAATCTGCTATATTAAATGATAAAGCAGCTTATATGCCATCTTTATTATTGCACAGTGCTATCTCATTTGAACATACAGGTGATAAAGAAAATGCAAAGAGTTTTTATAGTACTTTAATAGATCTTTATCCAAGTTCAGATGAAACAAAGATAGCCAAGAAAAATTTTAAAAAATTATAAATTTAATAAGGAAAGAATATGTCAAAAGTTATAGGTATTGAATATACTTTAAAAGACGCAAATAGCGGTGAACAACTTGACACTAATGTTGGTCAAGCACCACTAGAATTTATTGCTGGAAAAGGTCAAATTATTCCAGGTTTAGAGTCTAAATTAGTTGATATGTCAGAAAATGATAAAGCTGATGTTTTAGTTGAAGCAAAAGATGGGTACGGTGAGTACAATGAAGAAGCAATTCAAGTTTTACCAAAAGAGCAATTTGCTGGTATTGAGTTAAGTGAAGGAATGTCTTTATATGGTACTGGTCAAAATGGTGAGACTGTACAAGTTGTAGTTAAATCATTTGATGAAAATGAAGTTACAATTGACTATAACCACCCAATGGCTGGAAAAACTTTAATGTTTTCAGTTGTTGTTACTTCAATGAGAGCTGCAACTGAAGAAGAACTTCAAACAGGTGTAGTTGGTGGTATGGCTGCAATGAGCGGTGGATGTTGTGGTGGTGGCGGAAGCCAACCACAACAGTCTACTGGTGGTTGTGGTTGTAATTAATAGTTGCTAGGTTAGCAAAACATTTACAAGTATAGATACTTGTAGTTTAGATTACAATAATCACATATTTGCCCAAGTGTATTTTACACTTGGGCAAAACTATTTTTTAAGGTTTGTTTTATAAGCTTTAACAAATAGTTTTTATAAACTAATTATTTTAAATAAAAAGGTATTTACAATGAAAAAAGTTGCTTTTATTTTTCCAGGACAAGGAAGTCAAAGTGTTGGAATGGGAAAAGATTTCTTTGAGAATAGCGAAATTGCAAAAGAGATGATTTCAAAAGCTAGTGAAAGATTAGGAATTGATTTTGAAGAGCTTTTATTTGATGAGAATGACAACTTAGGTAAAACTGAATATACTCAACCTGCTATTCTTTTAGTAAGTTCTATAGCAAATGCAATTTTTAAAGAAAAATATGAGATTCAGCCAGAGTTTGTTTTAGGACACTCATTAGGTGAGTTTTCAGCATTAGTTAGTGCCGGAGCAATTGACTATTTAGATGCTGTTGAGTTGGTACATAGAAGAGGTTTATTTATGACTGAAGCTTGTTCAGGTGGAAATGCAGGAATGATGGCTTTAGTTGGTCTTGATGACACTACAGTAGAGAATATTTGTAAAGAACAAAGAGATGCAGGTAAGCAAGTTTGGCCAGCAAATTATAATATGGATGGTCAATTAGTTTTAGCTGGTATCAAGTCTGATTTAGAGAGTTTAGTTGATACTTTTAAAGAAGCAGGAGCTAAAAGAGCAATTGTTTTAGATATGTCTGTTGCTAGCCATTGTGAATTACTTGAAAGTGCTGTTGAAAACTTAAAACCATACTTAGATGAGTATTTAAAGGATGAATTTGCACAAGTAATTTCAAATGTAACTACAGAAGCATATACAACAAAAGGTGATGCAATAGAACTTTTAGCTTCACAACTTACAAAACCTGTTAAATATAAGCAATCAATTAGTGCTCATAAAAATGTAGATGCATTTATTGAGTTTGGAAATGGTATTGTATTAAAAGGTTTAAATAGAAAAATTGTAAAAGGTGTACCTACATTAAATGTAAGTGATATGAAGTCTTTAGAAAAGACAATTGAGGCATTAAATGACTAAAATTGCAATTATGGGAGCTATGGAAGAGGAAATCGAACCTCTTTTAGCTCATTTTGATAATGTAAATATTGTTGAGTTTGCTAATAATAAATATTATGAAGTAAGCTATAAAGGTGTAGAAATTGTTATTGCTTATTCTAAAATAGGAAAAGTATTTGCAAGTTTAACAGCTGCAACAATGATTGAAAAATTTGAGTGTGATACACTTCTTTTTTCAGGTGTTGCAGGTGGAATTAATCCTAAACTTAAAATTGGTGATTTAATTATCGCTGATAAATTATGTCAACATGATTTAGATATTACTGCATTTGGTCATCCAAATGGTTTTGTTCCAGGTGGAAGTGTTTTTGTTGAAACATCTGAAAAACTAAGAACAATTGCTAAAGATGTAGCAAAAGAGAATGAACTGAATGTTATTGAAGGTACTATTGCTACAGGCGATCAATTTGTTCACTCAAGTGAGCGAAAAGATTTTATTGAATCAACTTTCAAAGCTGATGCATTAGAAATGGAGGGGGCAAGTGTTGCAGTTGTTTGTGATTCTTTAAATGTTCCATTTTTTGTATTAAGAGCTATCTCTGATAGTGCTGATGGTGGAGCTGATATTGATTTTGATGAATTTTTAAAATCATCAGCTATAAACTCTGCAAACTATATGATTAAAATTGTTGATAAGTTAATAGACTAATTATCAATAATTCCATAACCAATACCAAAGCTATTGGTTATGGATTCTTTACCTATTTTATTTGAAAGTCTGCTAATTAATGATTTAAAGGCAGATTCACTAACTTCTTTATCTTTCCAAATGTGACTTTTTATTTTTTCTATTCTTACTATACTACTTTTATTTTCAAGTAGTAATTCTAGAAGTATAGTTTCGTTTTTTGTTAGTTTTACAATTTTTTTATTTATATATAAACTATTATCTATATAGTTATAGTGTTTATTTCTACTGATACTAATTGTATGACTTTCTCCATTAAGAAGTTTTTTAGCACTATTATTTAGCGCATAAATTAGGCTATTTATATCAACAGGTTTTAGTATATAATCTGTTAAATTCAATTTAATTGCTTTTATGAGGGTTGTAGTATCTTTTTTTGAGCTTATTACTATAATTGGTATTTTTTCATCTCTTTTTCTAATCTCTTTTATAAAATCAAAACCATCATGCTTTTCTAGTAAGATATCTGTAACTATAACTCTTGGATTCACTTTTTCATATAAGTTATTTGCTTCTTTTTGATTATCTGTCCAAAGTGTTTTTTTAAAAAATATATCCAATATTTTTATTATTTTTGTATAAGAAGTATCTTTATTAGAGATATAAAGAACATATTTATTTTTTAGTATTTTTTTTAATGATATACTCATAAATATATTATACTAAAAATTATTAATAAAACAATAAAGCGACTATTTTGTGACTACTTATTTGATAATATATCAATAGTTTTATTACTATTAGGAGTAAATAATGATTACTATTTCAAAGTACGGGCAAAATTTATCTTTTGTTGAGAACCAAAATATTTTAATTCTTGATAATCTTGAGTTAAATAAAACTATTAAGATTAAATTATCAGAAGATATCAAGTATAGTTCTCAGTTAGTTGAAGAAGATTTGGCATTTGAGTTTATTGATAAAGAAGGAAATTCTTTTCAGTTAATATTAAAAGATATGGCTACATTATTAGCACAAAATGATGGAACTACTCTAGTAGATTTAATATTAACTAAAGATAATGAAGAAGATGAAGTTATTGCTAGTATTAGTGATTTAGCAACTGCACTTCAAGCTTCTGCTGCGGGAGCAGAAGAAGCTCGTTCTGGTGATACATATAATAATCCAGGTTTTAATAATGCTTCTGAAAATGGTATAGAAAATAGAAATTATGACAATGCTAGAATTGGGGGAGATAATAACCTACCTTCAAATGCCCTTGGTAATCAAAATGCACAAGATGCTTTAGCTAGACGAAACTTTGCTCCTAAAATTGATGATATAGATGCTCAGATAGTAGATGAAGATAAAACATTGATATTTACATTTAATGCAACAGATAGAGACAATGATACATTAATCGTAAATGCAAGTTCTTCTGATGGAACTATTTCACTAAATGGAAATGAAATTATATTTACTCCTAATGAAAATTTTAATGGTCAAACAACAATTGTATTAAATGTAAGTGATGGAAAGGCAATAACTACTAAAAGTATTAATGTAATTGTAAGTGATATAAATGATGAACCTAAATTGGAAACAGTTTCTACATTTGAAGTAGAAGAAGATGGAAGTAAGACAATCACATTTGCAGCAAATGATATAGATGGAACAGTAAATACAACAGCAGTAGCAAATAATGGAACAGTTGTAGTAAATGGAAATGAGATAACATATACACCAAATGCAAACTTCAATGGAAGTGATACACTAACAATAACAACAATTGATGATGATGGAGCTAAAGTAGTAAAAGAAGTAGCAGTTACAGTAAATAGTGTAAATGATGCACCAATAATTGAATCACAGACAATTAGTGTTCAAGAAGATCAGATTTTAAGAGGAACAGTTATTGCAAATGATATTGATTTACCTTCAGGTGAAAAACTTGTATTTAGTACTATTGATATAGTAGATGGTTTTTCAATAGACCAAGATGGTAATTATGAATTTGATGCATCAGATTATGATTATTTGAAAAATGGTGAAGAAGAAATAATTAGTATTAATATAGATGTTGAAGATGAACTAGGTGAACAAAGCTCAAACAAATTTACTATAAAATTAACAGGTGAAATTGATACACCAACATTAGAAGTTGTAAGTGCTACAACACTAGATGAAGATAGTAGTAAGACAATCACATTTACAGCAAGTGATTTAGATGGAACAGTAACAACGACAGCAATTGCAAATAATGGAAGCGTAGTAATAAATGGAAGTGAAATAACATACTCACCAAATGAGAACTTTAATGGAAGAGATACAATAACTTTAACAACAACAGATGATGATGGAGCAAAAGTAGTAAAAGAAGTAGAAGTTACAGTAAATAGTGTAAATGATGCACCAGTAATTGAAAATATATCAACTCAGACAGTAGCCGAAGATAATACAAAAATAGTTACAATTGATGTAAGTGATATTGATGGTGATGATTTAACAAAAACAGTTAGTACAACAAATGGAGCAGCTATTATAAATAATGATGGTAATATTGAATTTACTCCAAATGCTAACTTTAATGGTATGGCTGTTGTAACTTTAGATGTAAATGATGGAACAACAACTGCAAGTAAAACATTTAATGTAAATGTAACAGCTGTAAATGATGTACCTATTGCAAATAATGACAGTGGGTTTGAAATAAGCGAAAATGTACAAAGTTTAGAAATTGATGTTTTATCAAATGATAGTGATGTGGAAAACTCTCCTTTATCAATAAGTAGTTTTACTCAGCCTTTAAAAGGAAGTGTTCAATTAAATAGTACAGGTGATAAATTAGAGTTTATTCCTGGACGTGATTTTGACTACTTAGAAAAAGATAAAGAGGCAACAGTAGTATTTACATATACAGTAAGTGATGGAGAATTAACAAATGATACAACAGTAACATTAACAGTAAAAGGTACAAATGACGCTCCTCAAATCACTGCAAAAGATCCAATTATAGTTTTAGAATCTGATTTAAACGATGCAACTCAAGGTATATTAGAAACAGTAGTTACTAATACGGATGGTATAATTTCTTTGTCTATATCAACTTCAAACTCTACAATAGTAAAGTTATTTGAACAATTTGATGTTTCAGGAATAGTAAATGATACTTTAATTGAATTATTAAATATTCCAGCTTCAAATGTTTCATTTGTTGTAGATAAATCAGTTGCTGGAACAGTTACAATCAATGCTGAAATTTCAGGCTTACCGTCAAATCCTTTTGAAACAGCAATCACACAAGAAAACCTTAAGTTAGTGATTTTAGATAACTTAGGAATGGCATTTAATTTACCTTTTGAAAATGCTGTTTATTCAAATAGTATGGAGATAACAGATTTAGATAATATTGAGGATGTAACAGTATCTTTAGGTCAGTTTTCAGTAACGCTTACAACAACAAGTGAATTATTAATCTCTGTATTTGAGCAAATAAGTGGAATTTCATCTATAGATAGAGCATCTATTCAATCATTATTAACAGATATTTTATCAGGAGATGTCGAGTCAACAACTGAATCTAAATCAGTTACATTACCAGCATCTGCAGTAAAATTATTAGAAACTGCTGGATTACTAAATGTAGTTACAAGTGATCTAATCTTAGCTGATGACGAAATAACTGGCACTGTTAATTATCAAATAATTTCTCCTATCTTCAATATGATGAATGAGACAGATTCCCTTGATCTATCATTTGATTATAGCGTCGCGGATGGTATTGATACTGTAAACTCTATAGAATTAGTAAAGATATTAGGGACAAATGATACTCCTGTTGCTATTGCTGATACTGTAAATACTGAAAGTAGTACTGGTACATATTATGGGACACTTCCAGGTGCATACAATCTTGATATGTTTAAAACAGTACTTGATAATATAGATACATCAAATGGATTAACAGAAATTATAGACCAAACAGAACTTCAAAATGCACTATTAACTAGTCTTGCTGATGATGTAAATATAGATGTAAGTTCTGAAAAAATAGCTGAAATTCAAGCAAGAGTTTTGCCAAATGCTTTTGCTTCACTTGGTTTAACAACTGATGATATTCTACCTGCACTTACTAGTTTAACAGATCCAATAAATAATAAGGTTGATTCTTTACAAGATAAGATAAATAGTTTTCCAGCAACTATAAAAAATATAATAGAAACTAAATTTGGTGAATTAACAGCTGGAAGTTCTAAAGATTTACAACTAGATAATTTGATTAATGACTTTGTTTCAAAACTTCTAAATGCAGACCAATCAGGTGCAGAAACTGCAGCTGAGACTTTAGGTTTGGCATTATTTGATATTTATGAATCACCAATAAATTATTCTGATATAACAGATATCAAAAAAGCGATAGTTGATATCAAAACAAATACAAGTATTATAGTTAATACAATAGTTGATGTAATTGAGACACAAATTGACGATACAACTCATACAAGAGAGTTAGAAACTTTAGTTGAAAATTTAATTGCTTCAAATATAAATGAAACAACTTTTACTAACTCATTATTTACTATTTTTGAGTCTTCTGTAACACCTATAGATTTATCAGTTATATCTACATCTATTCCAACTATTATCTCTGGAATTTCTATTCATACCAATGTAGAGACTTTAAGAACAGATTTAATTTCTAATATTGAATTAGCAATAAGTACTCAATTAAACCTTTATCCAGTATTGAATCCTTCAATATCTTTAATAGATGTTGTCACTCAATTTGTATCTGAACTAGAAGCCGAAAATACAGATGCAGACTCTAATTTAGTTAGTGGTCTTATCTCTATATACGGTCCTAGTATTTCTATCGAAGCAACAAATATTCAAATTGCTGTTTCTCCTTTACTCATAACATATACAAATAATGTTCAAAATGAGTTAGTGTCTCAAATAGTAAATTCTATTGAAACACAAATTGGAGATACAACACAAAGAGCGCAATTAACTTCTGATGTGATTCAACTATTAAGTGATATAGAATCTAATCCTTCTTCTCAAGATACTATTTTAGATAGTTTTGCAAATGGTTTATTTATAACATTTAATGCATCAGTAACTCCTAGTGATTTAGTTTCTATTCAGACTGATATAGCTTCTATTCAATCAAATCCATCTATTTATTATGTTACTGCAATGGTTGAAGCTATTGAATCTCAAATTGGAGTAGAAGATACACCAGCTTTAAGAAGTCTAATTACAATATTAGTTGTTCAAATTGAAGCTAATCCATCTGATGAAACACTAGTTTTAGAAGCATTTGTAGAAGATTTATTTACTCTTTACAATGCAACTGTGACTTTAGATGATTTACTATTTATTCGTACTTCAATAGAAACTGAGGCAAATGCTCTTTCAGCTTCTATATCAGATTTCCCTATGGACTTAGCAAATACATTAATCGTTGATTCTTTAGATTTAACATTAGATACTACTAATTGGACAGGTGATGTCTCACCGTCTGAGTATCAAACAATTTTAAATAAAATTAACAATTTGCTATTAAATGCTAAAAATAATCCTTTAACATTTGATGCAACTGAAGAATCTAAAATTTTATTGATTGAGACGACTGATTTATTGGGCTTAGACTTAAATCAAATTATTATAGAAAATTTACCAAGTGATATTACAAATGCTTTAGATAATTTAGAAACATCATTATCATTAGACCCAGATGCAATTATTGCAAATTTAGATATAAATCAATTATTAGTTGATTTAGGTATAGATATTAATAATATTGATTATAATGAAATTTTAAATGATACAAGAATAAAAATTACAGAATCTATTAGCTCATTAAGTCCAAGTGACTTAGTAAATAATCCAGATGCTATATCTGATACTTTCAAAGATATTTTAGATACTATTTTTGCACAGGAAAATGGAATATTAACTTCTGTAATTGATAACTTAATTGATATTACAGATGTAGAGTTAAAAGATGCAATTGTTAATGCTCTTAGTGATGCAATCATAACTGAAATTTCTACAGAAATGGATGCTTTAATTTCTGCACTTAAAAACAATTTTGGAAAAGAATCAGAAGTTGTAACTATGAGTATAGAGACTATTTCTAATCCAGTTGTTACACTTGAGCCAAATAATGGTGGATTAAGTGTAAATTTAACTAAAGGTATAGTTACTTTAAATGTTGCAACATACTCTTTAGGTGAAGAAATCACTGTAACTGTAAATGGTGAAGATTCTAATGGGGAAACTGTATCATATAACTTTGATTTTGTAGTAGTTGATGATGGTGGAACTTTAAAGCTTAGTGATACTCCAAACTACGATAAGCTAGGTGATGAAGTTATACAAACTATTGTTGCTGAGTTAACTCAAGATGTAAATCTAAGTGTAGATGAAATCAAATCTATTACACTTGAAAATATTTTTGCTCAATTAGGATTAGATAGAGGCTTATTGTTTGATGAGACAAGAGATGAAATTGCCGATAAAATGGTTCAAGATTTATACTATAGAATAAGTATGGATGAAGACTTACAAGATATTGCTACTTTAACTTTTAAAGAAGTATCTGATTCTATAGTTACAACTGTATATGATGAAAATGGGCTTGATATTACTGATACCTTAACTCTTAGTAATACCATAGTTAATATTCAAGAGGATGGTTCTTATAGTGTAACAAATGAAGATTTTGAAGTGATAAGTCCTTCATATGATATTGAAGTAGAATTTGCTTATAAAGTTGTAGATAAACAAGGAGTTGAGAGTGAGCCAAAAAAAGTAACAGTTGAAATTGATTTAACAGATACATATACTCCAAGTGAAACTGACAATGAAATTGATATGAGTACACTACTTAGTAATACTACTGGTTTAGATGAATTAGATTTAGATAGTGGAGAACATATACTAAGTAATTTTACACTTGAAGATTTTGTAGCATTGACAGACGAGGATAATTCTTTAAGAATTCTGGGGGATGAAGCTGATAGTATTAAACTTGAAACTTCACAAAACTGGGAGCCAAAACTAAATACAGATGGCTCAACATACAAAGATGCAGATGGCTTCCAAGTATATACAACAACAAATACACAAGATGAGGTACTAAAACTTCTTATTGAAGATAGCGTAACCGTAGAAATATAATTATTAGGCTAAAATTAGCCAAATAATTGAAAAAGGAAGATAGAATTGCTTTCAAAAATATTTAAAAACTTTAAAAAAACTGATAATAAACTCCCTGATTTTTACACAACTGATTTACACTCTCATTTAATTCCTGAAATAGATGACGGTTCAAAATCAATGACCCAAAGTATAGAAATGATTAAAGAACTTAAAAACTTAGGTTTCAAAAAACTGATTACTACACCACATACTATGTCTCATAGATTTCCTAACACAAAAGATGATATTTTAAGAAAATTTGATCTTTTAAAAGAAGAAGTTTCAAAACAAAATATTGATATATGTTTAGAAGTAGCAAGTGAGTATTACTATGATGAACACTTTTTTGAGCTTATTAAAAATAAAGAGCTTTTAACATTTGGAGATAACTATGTTCTTTTTGAGTTATCGTATACTACTCCTGTATTTGGAATAGAACAAACTATATACGAACTTTTAAAAGCAGGGTATAAACCTGTACTTGCACATCCTGAAAGATATACATACTTCTCTCAGAACTTAGAGAAATATAATCAAATAAAAGAAGCAGGTTTAAGCTTTCAAATAAATGTAAACTCAACTAATAACTTCTATGGTAAAAATGTAAAAAAAGCTGTTGAATATCTAATAAACAATGGTTTGGTAGATTTTGTAGGAAGTGACACTCATAGACCAAACTATGTAGATGCTTTAAAAGAGAGTATGAATAGTAAAAATTTTAGAAAAATAGAAGAAAAAAATGAGATAAAAAATATATATTTATAAAATATGGTAGAAGTTAAAACTTCTACCTATTTTTATAATACTTGTCATTTCCATAACCATAGCCATAGTTTGAACCATAGCCATAGCCATATTTCTCACCAATTTCAACACCATTTAAAATCATTCCAAATGTATTTTGAGTATGCTCTTTACTTAATCTATCAAGATTTTTAACAAACTCTTTTCTAGTGTAAGAAGCACGTGCTACTACAAAAGATATATCAGCATAGTTCATAAGAATCATTGCATCTGTTACTAACCCAACTGGCGGAGTATCAAAGATAATATAATCATATCTTTCTTTTAGAATTTCAATAAACTCTTTCATATTATCTGTAAGTATTAATTCAGAAGGATTTGGAGGAATCGTACCTGTTGTAATGATGTCAACATTAGTATTTTCATCATGGTAAAGAACTTCTTCTAAACTATTTTGCTTTGTTAGGTAGTTACTAATACCAATATTATTAGAAATGTTAAACTCATTATGTAAACTTGCTTTTCTTAAGTCTAAGTCTAAAACAACAACCTTTTTATTTGTTTGAGCTATGATTTTTGCTAAATTTGCTGCAATAGTAGTTTTACCTTCTCCTGAAACAGAAGAAGTAATAGCTATAACTTCACTACTTTCATGCTTTGGTAAGAACTGTAGATTAGTTCTTATAGCTCTATATGCTTCATCTACTAGGTTTGAAGTTTTTTTGTTTTTATTTTGAGGTATAATACCATATAAAGGTATACTGCAAAGCTTTTCAATTTCATCTGAGTTCTTGACAGTATTATTAAAGAACTCTCTTAAGAATGCTAATGCTAATCCTACTATAAGACCCAAAATTATACCAACCAAAACAATAAGTTTTCTTTTGGGTTTTATTGGATAAGAGTTTTGTACTGCACTATCAAGTAGTCTTGAATTTGAAATAGTAGAAGATTTAAGTATTGCAGTTTCAGCTTTTTTCTCTAGTAAAAAAGAATAAATCTTTTCATCAATACTGTAGTATCTTGTAAGTCTTGATAATTCTCTTTCTTGTTTTGGTAAAGAAGCAATTGATTTGTTAAACTTAGCAATTACATTTCTTAATGATTGTTTTCTTTGATTTAATTGTCTTAGATTATTTCTAAGAGCTGCTTTTATAGATCGTTTTAGACTAGATATATTTTGACTAACTTTTTGTACATCAGGGTGTAACTCTGTATAATCAACAAGTAAAGTAGACTTTCTTGTAGCTTCTTCTTGTAATCTATTTACTAAAGTACCAAGAGCAGGGTCCGCAAAATTTACAGAACCAATAGTAAGACCTGTAAGGTTTTGGTTTGACTTTATGTATTGTTGTAAATTTGACAAGATTGTTATTTCTGTTTGCATTTCTTCAAGTTTTGCTTCATACTCACTTAACTGTTCAGTAGTTTTTATGGCTTGTTCACCAAGTCCAACTACTTGATTTTTTTCTTTAAAATCTTCAAGTTTTGTTTCTGATTTTTTAAGTCTTGCATTTATTGAGTCAAGTTGTCTATCTATGAATCCTAAAGTAAGGTTTGCCTCTTTTGTTTTATGTTCAATTTCTTGATTCATATAAGCCTGATGAACAGCATTTAAAATCTCTTTTGCTCTAAGTGATGAAGTATCCTGAAAGCTAAGTTTTAAAATTGTAGCTTTTTTTGACACCTGTGACACGGATATATTTTTTCTATAAAATTGATATAGTCCTCTATTCGTCATAAAACTAAATCTATACTCTTTGTTTTTAAGAGCATGAATCTTTTTTATATTTAGGGTGAAATAAGGGTTATTTATAGTTTCAGAATACTTGTGATTTTTGTTGTAAACTATTTTTTCATGAGCTTTTAAAGGTATAATTCCATAATTTTTTAGAAAACCTTTTATTGAATAAGGTGAAATAGGTTCTATTCTTAAATTGAAACTATTTTCATCTATTGGTTTTAAAATAAACTCTTTTCCATAAAGTAAGTCATCTAAAAAGTGACTATTTACAACAAATGGTGAGTCTTTGTATAGTTCTATTTCTCTAAAGTTATGAGTAGTGAAATATCTAGTTTTTAAATTTAAAAGATTAAAAGCTTTTTTGGCTAAAAATCTTGATTTCATTACTTCTATTTCATTATCTACATTTGCTCCTCCACCATCAAAAGCTTGAAGCATAAAGTCAGCAGGACTTGCTGACTTTTTTTTATCTTCCATAAGTTCAATAGTTGCAGATGAAGAGTAGATGTTTGGTTTTATATATGCAAATATAGCACTACCAAAAGTAAATATAAACGTGATAATAATAATAGACCACTTATATCTAAAAATAGTTTTTATAACATCTTTTAAATCTATTTGATCATGATGTTGAATGTTCGTTTGATTCATTCTTTTTATACCTTTATTACTCTATAAGAGTTTTTCTTTGGTTTAATGGATCTAGGATACTAGATAACATATTCCAAAATGGGTTGATTTCATCAAATGCTTTGTTATAACCTTTAAGTTTTCTAGGTTGGACATATAAAATATCATTTGGTTTAAGATATAGACTTGATACAGCTAAACTAGACATGTTTGTAAGATCAATATTTCTAATTTGTGGTTTTCTTAAATCACCTCTTACTACTTTTATATTTGATCTAGATGCCATATCTGTAAGGTCACCTGTTCTTGCTATAGCTTCTATAACATTCATAGTTCCATTTGTAACTGGAACTATTCCCGGTTGTTTTACTTCACCTATTACTATAACTCTTTGGTTTTTTATCTCTACAAGTACATATGGGTTTCTGATATATTTCTTATATTTTTTGATAAGCATTTCCGATGCCTCATCTTGTGTGTAGCCAGCTACATTTACACTACCTAGTAAAGGAAGTCTAACAGTTCCTTTTTGAGTTACTAAAAGGCCAATATTTTCTTCGATAGTTTGGCTAGTATTTGTATCTCTACTAGTAAGTATAGAAGTCATTTGCTGACTTCCTTGTCCTGCTTGAATATAAACAGTAATATCAACCCTGTCATTTGGAGCAATAAGATTTTCAAATACTACTTCTTCTTCATATTCATCTTGTGAAATTATTGAAAGTTCATCTTTCTTTTCATCTTTAGTTTGAAAAAGTTTATAGTCTTTCATACTACAACCACTAAATATAAAAATAGATAAAATAACTACAAGTATACTATCTTTCATAAATTCTCCCTTTATTTTATTATATAATTTTAACTAAAAAAGTTATAAAGTTTTATTATAGAGATTATCTATGCACTGTAAATATTTATTAATTACTATTTGTTCATCAAATTCTTTAATAACTTTTTCTCTACTTTTCTTGCCCATTAGTTTTCTATCATCTAGGGATATATGTATCATTTTTTCAATTTGTAAAGCTAAATCTTTAGCATCTTTTACTTTAGATAAAAAGCCATTTACTCCATCATCAACTACATCTTTACAACCAGGTGCATCTGTAGTAACAATAGGTTTTGCTAAAGCAGCAGCTTCAAGTAAAACTCTAGATAATCCTTCTCTATATGAAGGTAAAACTACACAATCTACTTTTAAAATTTCACTCATAACATCATCACTGTGACCTAAATAGTTTATAAGTCCCTCTTCAATCCAAGATTGAAGTTCAGTTTCACTTACTGCTGTTGGATTTCCAGAGTATAGACTACCTAGCAGTTTAAATTCTATATTTTTATACTTTTGTTTTATGATTTTTATAGCTTCTATATATTCACCTATACCTTTATCTCTTACAAGTCTTGCAATCATCATAAATGTAAGTTTTTCATTTGGTACAATATTTTCAACTGCTTTATAAATATCTGTATTTATACCAGAACCTGGAAGTAGGTCGGTTTGATATTCTTTTACTAAGTTATTTTGTACAAATAGATTTTTATCTTCAGTATTTTGAAAAAATACTTTGTTTTTCACTAAGCTTACTTTATATAGCCATCTTGCAACTTTTGAAGAAAAGTTATCGTTTAAAAATACAGTTCCAAGACCTGAGATATTTGAGATCACATTTTTGTCTAAAAGTCTAGCTGCTATTGAGCCATAGATGTTTGGTTTTATAGTGTATTGAAGTATCACATCTGGATTTATTTTTTTATATAAAGCATAATAATCACGTATTAACTTTATATCTTCAATAGGATTTGTTCCTTTGTTGTTCATCTTGATTTCATAGTATTCAAACCCTAACTCTTCAAGTTTTTTTGAGTAGTCATCAAGTGGAGCAACACATACTATTTTGTATCCTTTTTTTTGTAAGGTTTTTAGAAGACCAACTCTGAAGTTGAAGATATTCCATGAGGTATTTATTGTTATGATTATAGTTTTCAAGTTAAATCTTTGTATATTTGTTCATGTTTTTTTACTATTTCATCAATTGAATAAATAGTATTAATTTTTTTAAAAAGTTTATTTGCTTTTTCTTTTGCTGTTTCATAATCATTTATAATAAATTCTGCATTATCTACAAAATTTTTTAATTCACAAATATATGAATTCTTTTTATTAAGTAAAGAAGGAATACTTCCTACTGGAGTTGAAAGCACAGGTAAACTACTTGCGCCTGCTTCAAGAATTACTATTGGTAAACCCTCCCATAGCGATGGCATAATTAAACAATGTGATTGATTTAATAATTCTGGTATGTCATTTCTCAATCCTAATAGTTTTATATGATTTTCTAGCTTATTCTCTTTGATTAAGTTTTCAAGTTCTTCGTTTAGATAACCATGTCCTACAATGTGAATTTCAAAATCATACTTACTCTTTAATTTGTTTGTAAATTTTATTAAAAACTTTTGATTTTTTTGTGTTTCAAGTCTACCTATATTAATAAATGTAAATTTATTATTTTTTTCAAGATTTAAATTGTATTTATCAATTTGAACGCCATTAGGAATTACTTTATAATGAGATTTGTAAAAATATTTTAGAATATTTTTAGAAAAAACTATATCAATATTTCTAAAAGGTTTTAAAAACCAAACAATAATTTCTCTTAATTTTGAACCAATGTTAAAATTGTGTGAAGTGTATACAACTTTTAGTTTTGGGTTTAATATTTTTAAAATAGATGCAACAATAACAGAATGCGTCATATGCGCATGAATAATATTAATATTTTTTTCTTTTATAATTTTGTTGATAGAACTTATTAGTGAAATAATATCTCTAAAAGAATTTGATTTATCTAATTTTATAGTATTTATTTTATTTTGAATAAAGTCATCATATAATTCATCTCTTTTTGACATAGATACTACATATGTATTAAATTCATTTTTATTTGTAAATTTTGCCAAATCTAAAACAACTTTTTCCGCTCCACCCATTCCTAATCCTGTGATAAGTTGTAAAATATTAATTTTGTTCAAATTTCAATCCTTCCTAGTTTTCAAATCTACATAAATATGAAATAATATCCCCAAAGGTAATAAACTTAATGTAGATATTTTTTTTGTATTATTTGTAAAAAATTTAAAATCTTTAGCATATATAGTTGATGAGATAAAGTGTAATATGGTTTTAAATTGATTTTTAAATCCTTTTAAATATAACATTTCAATTGATCTTGCATATCTAAAACCTTTTGGGTGTCTTTTGTATTGTTTAAATATATTCATAGTTGAACCATCTGCCATGTATTCAACAATACAAAGAGGTTTATTTAAACAAGCTAGTTTATAATCTTGGTCTATCATCAAATACAATGTACCTAAAGGAACAAATCTTTCATCTTTAAATATTGGATATTTAGGATATTTTTTAACTATGTCTGTTCTTAAAACAAGTTTTTTATCTCCTTTGATATTATGTTTATGGTAGATATCATAAAGAGTAGAGTATTCTAGGTTTTCTGGAAATTTAGAACCGATGATTCTTCCTTTTATATCGTAGTCTAAGCCTACAATTCCTGAGGTATTTGATTTGTCTTCTATTGAGTCCCATTTTTTAAGTATTAGATCAACTGCATTATCTGTCATATAATCATCTGAATCTATACATACATTTAGTTCTGTGATAATATGCTCATATGCTGTATTATGTGCTCCATGCATTCCTTGGTTTTCTTGATAAATATATTTTATTTCTATTTTATTTTCATTAATCCATTTTTCTATTAGTTCTTTAGTATTATCGGATGAACCATCATCTACTATTAACCAAATAAATTCTTGATTTGTTTGTCTCAATAAACTTTCGTAAAGCTGATGAATACAATAAGCTCTATTAAATGCTGGCGTAAATACTGTTAACTTTTTCATAATTTTCCTTATATAACTCGAAGAATAAAATTCATAAGATATGTAAATGAGAAATATCCTAATATTACAAATCCAATGATTTTGAATTGATTGTTAAAAAATACTTGTTTTAAAAATGGATAAATGACTACTAATCCCATCATAAACCATGATAAATAGGCAAATCTATTTGAAAAGCTTGCTTGAATAACTAAAATCCAAACAGAATTTGATACCAAATAGATGTTTGTAATTCGTTGATAATATTTATCTTTGAAATCTTTTTTGAATATAAAATAATAGCTTATTATTACAGGTAATGAACTATAAATTAAAAAGTCCCATCTAAAACCAGTTTGGGAAAAACTTGATGCATATAACTCTTTATTATTAAAATATGTATTGACTACATCTTCTCTTAGAATACCAAGGTTAGTTATTAGGTTTTCAATTTGACTACCAATAAAAAATGATAAAAAAATACATATAAACCAAACTTTGAAATAAAACTTTTCTTTATCATTAAATAAATTTGTTACAAAGTAAGCTCCAATAGGTATTAAAACAGAAGAGTGTATGCTAAAAGCTAATATAAAAAGCAAATACATTATCCATTTTTTATTCATAAATGTAAAAGCTAAAATTATAAGTGATGTTGCTAATCCATTTCTAATACCATTTGTTCCATAAGACCAAAATTCAAAAGAAGAAACTAAAATTAAAAAGGCAAAGAAAGAATAATTTTTAAATAATCTTTTTGATGCAATAAATATATTTAAAAGATATAAAAAAGCAATAAAGAAAAAGAATGATGTTTTAGATTCAATTTCAACAAAGAAATTCATTATACTATAAAATATAAAATCTTTTGTTATATCTACATGCCATCCAATAGAAAAATAATCAAATGTTTTTGAATAATTCCACATGTCTCCAAAATACCAAGAAACAGGTCTTAGTCCCATGAATAGTAAAATATAACCAAATAAAATAAACTCAAAGATTTTATTAAATTTAAAAGTCTCTTCTGTAAAACCTGTATATAAAGTAGTATGTAAAATAGTTAAAAAAATAAATAAAAGAATTATATTATAGTAAATATATGCGTAGTTTTCTAAAGGTATAAAATCAAACATTATTTACTTTCCAAATATTTAATTACTTTTGCTGGATTACCTGCTACTACACAATTTTTAGGCACGTCTTTTACTACAACTGGACCAGCACCAATTATTGAATTATCTCCTATATTTATTCTACCAATTAAAACACAGTGTGCATGAATTTCTACATTATTACCAATTACAGGTTTTTTACCATTTTTTTCTCCAATAGTTACTACTTGATTTATATATAAATTTTCGATAATTGATTTAGCATTTATAATTGTTGAATAAGGGTGTGCTAGATGAACACAAGCACCTATTTTTGAATTGATTTCAATTGTAAAAGAAGAATGGCTTGGAAATATAACTCTTAATAATTTACTAAATATATTGCTTATTCTAAAATACTTATTAGTTAATAACTCTTTAGATAAACCATTTTTTATTTTTTGCTTTTTATACAAATCCTTTAAAATAATTTCTTTTTTGTTTGAACTAATAAATAAAAGTATATGAGGTATAAAAGAGACTTGACAAATCAAATATATATATTTCATTTTAGTTAAATACCTTTTCTTTCCATAAGTTCATAATTTTTTCTAATGTATATTTTTCTGCATTTTTCAAACTATTTTTGATTAGCTCATTTTGAAGATTTTCATTTGTTATAAACTGTATTAATTTACTAACAAAGTCTTCAATAGTGTTATGTTCAACTAGTATGCCATCTTTATAATTGTTTATAATATTTCTTGGTCCAGTTGGGCAATCAAAAGAAATAACAGGAACTCCTACAGATTGTGCTTCAAGTATAACCATTGGAAAACATTCTTGACTTGAAGTTATAAGAAGGGCTTTTGAACTTTTTATTTCTTCTAATACTTTATTAGATTGACCTTTTAAATTAATACTATCTTGTAAGTTATACTGTTGAATTAAAGTATTTACTTTATTACCATATTCACTTTTATAGTCACCAAATATATTTAGATCCCAGTCTAAATCAGGAAGTTTTTCGATTAAGTTTTTCCATACCTCTACTAATATTTCAAGTTGCTTTACAGGAGCAAATCTACATACTACAGAAAAAGTATTAGTCTTATTTGATTCATTAAAGGTTGATTTTGAAGTTATAGGATTAGGAACTATAATTACATTATCTGTTTTATAAAAGCTTCTTTCTTCTTTACTTAAAACAATCAACTTATCATATTTTGATTCTATAAAATTAAACACTTTATTTTTAAAAGAAGTTTTTTCTTTTCTATAAAACTGTGTAAAATGGAATTCTTTAATAGTCTTTGTTTGATTAAGTGATAAAAATGGAAGAATATATGTAATAGGAATGTGTGACGCAACTAAAATATAATCAGGTCTATTTTTATCAATATAGTTTTGCATTAAAGTTACATTTTTAATAAAAAGTTTTAAATTTTCAGATGAAAAGTAACTCTTCTCTCTATTAAAATTAATTTTTAAGTCAATAAAGTTGACTGATTTTTCTAATTCATATACATAAGGTTTATTTTTATTTTCTGTTGCTATTAATGTAACATCATAATTAAAATATTTTGACCAATAATTAGCTTTGATAGAAACAAGTTTTTCAATACCACCATGTTCATAAAATTGATCTATTAATATTGCTATTTTTTTCATTTATTTTTCACCAATTGATTAAATAATCTTTCCCATTCTAAAGCAATATTCTCAATATCAAATCTTTTTACATTTTCAAGTGCTTTATGACCAAATTCCAATCTTTTGTTTTCATTTTCAATCAAATAAATAAGTTTATCAGCGAATTTATTTATATTTCCATTTTCTACAATAAAACCATCTTCCCCATTAGAAATTATATCCTTTGGTCCATGTGGACAATCAAAGGATACACAAGCTACTCCAAAGCTCATAGCTTCAACTAATACCATTCCAAATCCTTCATGTCTAGAGGATAAGGCATATATTGAAGCTGATTTATATTTTTCAGAAATGTTTTTTTCTGGATTATTAAGTTGGATTGATGAAGATAAATTATAAAGATCAATTAGTGATTCTAAACCTAAACGAGGATTCTTTTTCCCAAAAATTTTTAGATTCCATTCAGGGTATTTTTCATGAACTATTTTCCAAGAGTTTATCAATAAATCAAACCCTTTATGAAAACTATTACTTCCAACAGCAAGAACAATTTTTTCTTTTTTTTCAAAAATATAATCTGGATTATAGTTTTCTAAAGGAATAGGATTATTTATCACTTGACTGTTTACTCCCTTCCAGTCTAATTTATTACCATTCGTTAGTAAAACAAATTTATCAAACATATTTAAAATAGGTCTTATTAAAAAAAATAATAATTTAGAATTAATATTTAACTCTTTTGCAGCATGTCTTTCATAAATAGTTGGTATTTTTTTACCAAAAATTATTGGGAATAACATACCTTTTAATCCATCATCACAAACTATAATAATATCAGGTAAAATATTTTCAATAACATTTTGAATACCATTTTTATATGATGAAATAAATGTGAAAGGATTAGATTTATTTATCTTAATATCATGAAATTTAATATTTCTACTAAAATCAAAAAATATATTTTTATTCCCATCATTTAGAGTAAGAATATTTACTTCATAGTTAAATACATCAGTAAAGTATGAAGCCTTAATAGATAATACTCTTTCAAGACCACCAGAACCATTTATTCCGTTTGTTATGTAAAGTAATTTCATATTATTTTAAATAAAGTCTTTACAAGTTTTTTTCATTGGATCAGCAATTTTATGATGTAATTCCAAATTTTTTATATTAATATTTGAAGTAATTTTTCCTTTTAAAGAAAAATTAGCTTTAAATTCACCTGTTTTACTATTAACATCAACTCTATTAAACAAATTAATGATTCCATCAAAACGACTTGTATCTACAAAACTATCAAATCCATTTATAAATATTACGGGTGTACCTAAGGCTAGACATGGTAATGCACAATGAATTCTAGAAGTAATTACAAGTTTTGCTCTAGCATATTTATGAAGTAAATCTTCTGCCATTTCAAATTTTTCTAAGTCATTATATTTGTTTGATTGCGGTTCTTGATTAATATAAATTGCATTATTAAGTATCTCTTCATCAAAAATATTTTTAAGATGTTTTCTTTTTTTATTTAATTGAAAAGTGTCTCCATTTAAAAGACTTTTAATTGTCCATTTTAAGTTATAGAATACTTTCTCTTTTCTAGGGTAACTATATAATGGATCTACTATATAAGTATCCTTTCCTCTTTCTTTATCATCAACTTTATAGGAATCAAGTGTAGTAGTAAGACAACCGCTAAAATAAGCTTCAATACCTTTATCTTTTAAAATACCAACCGTGTATTCATCCCTGCAACCTATAGGTTGGTATTTTTTTAGGTATTCAATAGCTTTTGAAGTTAACATAGCTTGTGCAGCAGTATTATTTATATGAAATGAGATAAATAAAGGTTCTATATTTTCAGAGGGAATCCAATTTTGTGTATTATGAGTAAACCATCCATTTAAAATAAGTTTTACTTTCTCACCTTTATACGAAGCCAATTCCTCTCTGTTAATATAAGTATCAATTTTAGGTAAATATTGTTTTGCAGCTAAACTTTGTATATAATCTCCAATATTGAAGAATTTTTTATTCTCATCATATGTCATTATTGCATATTTCATTTTCTTATAACCTTTTTAAACTTTGAGTATTTAATAAATAAATTAGGATATTTATTTATTAAAAAAAATTTTAATTTGCTAAGCAAAGATTTATTTGGTGGTTTTTTTTTCATATTTAAATCTAATAAATCTTCTAGTTCTTTTAAATCATTTGATTCTTCAACTTCATTTTTAAAAATGAAAATTTTTTCTTTATCCTTAATTCTATTCAAAATCTCCCACCAGAAGTATTTAGCTCCTTCAGAAGCAAATCCTTCTTTATATGAATTTATTATTTCTTTGTAAATATTCTTAGTAACCTTAAATCCATATTTATTTGGATCATCATTTTCTAAAATAATTCCTATAATTGTTCTATGACATTTTTCACACATTGAACAATTTGTAAAATTATTAATTTCAGAATAACAAACTCTCAGGTTTAAATTACTTTCAAGTTGTTTTATACTTTGTACAATTACTTGTACTTTATTTTGTCTTTTAAGTTCAAATCCATCATGAATTATTTGAGTTGAACCCCATTTAATATTATTATCAATATCTGGTGTAGAGCCCCATGCATACTGAAAATCTGCTGTATAAGAAGAAGCAATAAATGATTTTGAATAACCTTTTATAAAACTTAATGGCGCAATAAGTGAATTTAAACCTAATCCATGTTGAACACTTCCCCACCATCCAAGATTTTTATGTAAAAAATTTACGTTATGAGAATAAAAAGTTCTCATATTAGAGCGGATAATACATTTATCATTATTTCTTAAAATATTCTCATTGTTATTTAATGATAAAACTCTATTCCATTGATTACTATCTGATAATTCTACATCTGCTCCCCAAATAGTAATTAAATCTATATTTTTAGAATTTCTTCTAAAATATGTAGTATAAGCATCAACTCCACCACTAAATAACATTGATTCTTTGTTTGTCAAATAATTAGTAGTTACTAATTTATTAACAATTAAATTACTAGATTTTTCTTTGATTTCAGGAAAGTAATTAATAAAAACCTGTTTGATTTTAATTAGTGATTCATAATATTCTTTATCAAGAATGTCTAATTTTATATCAAAACCAATAAACCATGATATCGTAACTAAATTTCCTAGAAATGGAATGACCGCCAAACCTTCTGGTGTTGAACTAATATCACTTTGAAACTCAACAAAAAAGTTATCAGTACTATTAAAATATTTTGAAATATTCTTTGAATATTCATAGTCATATTCTATTCTTTTACCATCATTAGTAAATTTTATTTGTTTAATTGTTAACATTTAATCACCTTTTTATTAAATTTTTCAATTGGTTTTTCTCATTTTTATTCAATAATAGAAAGAATGAAAAAAATATATATATTATTGAAAATAGAGCTATTTTAATTAATAAAAATAACCATGAAGAATTTAATTCATATAAGTCAAAATAATTATTAATAAAATTACAAAATGTCAATATAGTTAAGAAGAAGATAAAAGGTTTAGTAAAAATTGCCATATAAAAGTTTTTTATATTTAGACAAATCTTATATTGATAATAAAAGTTCATTATAATTATTCCAACTAACCACCCTATGGAAGTTCCAAGTATCATACCTTCAATACCCGATTTTTCCAAAAGTATTAATCCTAAAAAAGCACCAAAAGTAATCGAAAAAATATAAACTATAGCTTTAAATTTAAATAAAGCTTTGACTTCTAAAATTGTATTTGCAAAAGACTGAATTAATGGTATCGTATATGTAATCATAATTATTAAAGCAATAATCCAAGCCTTAGTATATGTTTCACCTACCCATAAAATTATGAATTCACTTCCAAATAGTATAAAGTTTCCTAAAATTAACATTAAGATTATAAAAGAGTATCTTCCTATTTTAATCATCATATTAGTTAATTCAATATTTGATGAGTTATTAATTATCATTTTTGATGCTTTGGGTATCATTACACTTGAAATTGCAGAAGAAAATGTGCCATAATATGTGCCAAGCATAACTCCAATTGAGTATATAGCAACATTTTCTGTATTGCTGTTAATGCCAACTAAAAATTGTCCTAATTGCCATTGTAGAACACCTACTATACTAAATACAAAAACCCAAATAGAGTATGTAAACACTTCTTTTGTAAGTTTTTTGTTAAATGAATGTACTTTGAATCTTATTTTTAAAACTTTTAAAACATAAATAGCATTAATTATTATAATCGATATATTTGCAATAGTATCTAATATTACTAAACCAATTGCATCTGAACCATTAGTTAAAATTACTACAACTAATAGTGATCTAGATAGATATTTTATAATTTCAGATATTCTTGGAAATATAAAATGTTCATAGGCATTTGATATTGCTTTAAATGATCCTCCCGGTAATGTTATTACTATATTTAATACTAATATGCAAAACATTAATTTTGCTTTTTCTAATTCTTCTGAAGTTAAAGATTCAGTAAAAATATTTTCAAAATTTATATATATAATTGATGAAATTATAATTATTAAAGTGCATATGAAAAGATATATAATCATTACAGTAGAAAGAAAATTCTCTTCATCTTTAAGGTTTTTTTCTGCTTGATATTTTGAAACAAATCTAACTATACTATTATTTAAGCCAAAATCCATAACAGTTAAATATCCAACAAATGCACCCATTAAACTATAGAGTCCATATTCAGAATTACCAAGATATTTAATTATAATTGGTGTTAAAAATAATCCTATAACTGTAGTCATAAAAATAGTTATATAATTTAACATAATACCTATCTTTAATTGTTTATTTTTGTTAATAGTCATTTAAAAAATATAAACTAAAAGTTTATAATCTCCCATCCATATCGTATGTAATAGACTTAATATCAAATAAAACAGCTTTATCTCTATTTGATAAATCTAAAGTTTTAAACTGATCATGAGCAACAGCTACTACTATTCCATCATATTTTAATGTGTCTATATCTTTTACTAAATCTAAAGAATACTCATGTTTAACTTCTTCTTTATCTGCCCATGGATCATATACATCTATATTACATCCAAACTCTTGTAATTCTTCTACTACATCAATTACTCTTGAATTTCTAATATCTGGACAATTCTCTTTAAAAGTAATTCCTAACATTAATACATTAGAACCTTCTATTTTATGACCTTTTTTAATCATTAGTTTTATTACTTGATTAGCTACATATATACCCATATTATCATTTAGTCTTCTTCCTGCTAAAATAATTTCAGGGTTATATCCAATTGATTGTGCTTTATGTGTTAAATAATATGGATCAACTCCAATACAATGTCCACCAACTAATCCTGGTTTAAATGGTAAGAAGTTCCATTTTGTTCCTGCTGCTTCTAGTACATCATTTGTATTAATACCAAGTTTATTAAAGATAATTGCTAATTCATTTACAAATGCAATGTTTATATCTCTCTGACTATTTTCAATTACTTTTGCTGCTTCTGCTACTTTTATTGTTGGTGCTAAGTGAGTACCAGCTGTTATAATAGAAGAGTATAATGCATCTACTTTTTTTCCAATTTCAGGAGTTGAACCAGCTGTTACTTTTAGAATCTTTGTAACTGTGTGTTCTTTATCACCTGGGTTAATTCTTTCAGGTGAATAACCACAGAAGAAGTCTTTATTGAAAGTTAGATTTGAGAACTTTTCAAGTACAGGTACGCAATCTTCTTCTGTAGCTCCTGGATAAACAGTTGATTCATAAATTACGATATCATCTTTTTTTAGAACTTTTCCTACAGTTTCACTTGCTTTAATTAAGGGAGTTAAATCTGGTCTTTTATTTTTATCAATTGGAGTTGGTACTGTTACTATATAAATATTACAATCTTTTATATCATCTATACTACAAGTAAATTTTATACCATTATCAATAGCTTCTTGCAATTGTGATTCATTTAATTCTAATGTTCTATCAAACGCACGTGATAATTCATCAATTCTCTCTTGATATATATCTAATCCTACTACATGATATTTTGATGAAAATGCTGCTGCTAATGGCAATCCCACATATCCTAGACCTATTACACAAATTTTATTCATTTATTCATCTCTCCCAATTAATATTTATTTCTTTAAGTTCTCTATATACCAAGCTATTGATTCTTGTAAGCCTGTTTCAAGTGTATGAGTTGGTTCATATCCTAATAGTTCTTTTGCTTTATTAATATTTGCATTTGAATGTCTTATATCTCCTGCTCTAAAATCTCTATAAACTGCTTCTTTTACTTCTAATTCTGGTAATTTTTCTTTTATACCATTTGTTATTGCATTATATAAATTATTTAGTGTTTCTCTTCCACCTGCTGCTGTGTTAAATGCTTGAGCAAAAGCTTCTTTATTTGTTGTAGTTCCTGCTAAAATATTTGCTTGAATAACATTATCTATATATGTAAAGTCTCTTGATGTTTCACCATCACCATTTATGTAAACATTTTCACCATTTAATATTGAAGAAATCCATTTTGGCATTACTGCTGCATACGCTCCATTTGGATCTTGTCTTCTACCAAATACATTAAAATATCTAAGTCCAATTGATTCAAAGCCATAACACTTATAAAAAACTCCCATATAAAGTTCATTTACATATTTTGTAACAGCATAAGGTGATAAAAGACTACCTGTTCTTTCTTCTACTTTTGGAAGCTCAACACTATCACCGTAAACAGATGAAGATGAAGCATATACAAATCTTTTTACACCATTTTCTTTTGCGGCTGTTAAAATATTTAAAAAACCTGTTACATTTGAATTATTTGAAATTACAGGATTATCAATTGATCTTGGAACTGAACCTAATGCAGCTTGATTTAAAATAATATCTACATTTTTACAAGCAATATCACAAGTATCATAATCAGAAATATCACCTTTAATAAAAGAAAAGTTTTTCCATTGTTCATTTGAAACACAATTTTTCACATCATCTAAATTATGTTGATGACCAGTTGAAAAGTTATCTAGACCTATGACTTTTTGGTTTAGTTTTAAAAGAGTTTCTAAAAGATTTGAGCCTATAAATCCAGCACATCCTGTTATTAACCATCTCTTTGGATTATTTAAGAGCTCTTCTTTTATCTTTTCATATCTCATTTTATTCCTTCTTTATGATATATTTTCAAGCTTTTTTTCAAGTTTTTGATTTTCTTTTTTTTCTTTCTTTAATCTTTTGTATTTTTTTTTCAGTTTTGCATTTTTAGGTCTTTTTCTAGCTCGTGGGTCAAAAAGATCAAAAAATATTAAAAATAGTAGAAAAAATATTAAAAGATTTAATCCATCATCTTGCTTGTATAATTGTAGAAACATACAAGAAAATGTTAGTTGCATAAAAATAAGCATTTTTACTGTAAATGCTTTATTTTGTTTGATATTATCAAGTATATGATGTAGGTGATTTTTATCAGCTTCAAAGGGTGATTTTCCTCTTTGTCTTCTTCTTCTAAATACAACTAAAGTATCTAAAATTGGAACAGCTGCTAAAAAGAATATTGCTACAGGATTTACATATTCTAAAGCCTTTATACTAAGTATTGCAATTATAAAGCCAAGAAGTAAGGAACCACTATCTCCCATAAAAACTTTTGCTGGATACCAGTTTAGTATCAAAAAACCTAGGACAGAACATATTAAAAGTGCTGGCCATACTGTAAGCATGGTATCATTATTTAAAATTCCTATTGTCAGTAAAGCTGCAAGAATTATTATTGAAATTGATGAAGCAAGTCCATCAAGTCCATCAGTTAAGTTAACAGCATTTGTAAATGCAATTATTGCAAAAAGTGTAAATGGCAATGCAATAATTCCTAAGTTAAGTTCATATCCAAAATATGTACCAATACTACTAATAGTATATCCATCAAAATAAGCAATTATTGCAGCCAAAACTATAAATGCTAGTTTTGTTTTTGAACTAAGTGTATAAATGTCATCAACTACTCCACCTATAAAAACTATCAAAATTGAAAGAATAATCAGTAGATGTGGTGTAATTTCTCCTTGATAATATAAAAAAAGTGAAATTAAAAAAGTCGTACCAAAAACTATTCCAGCACCTCTTGGAGTTACACTTTTATGTGAGCTTCTTTGATTAGGAATGTCAATAAGTTTTAACTTAGGAGCAAGGTTAATAAACTTTCTTATAGACATATATGTAAAAATTATCAAAAAAAAGCCTAAAAGTGGTAGCTCATACATAAAAATAATTCCTCTAAAATAAATTATGATGTAATTTTACTATAACTCAACTTATTTTTTTATTATTAATAATTACAAATTGGTTGCATTTTATAATAAATTAATAAATTTAATTAAAATTAATTATTGATTTTTTTATCTTTTTAGTATATAATTGCGTTATTAAATTAAAGGAAAGAAGATGAAAAACAATAGATTTATCTATGGTATCCCTGTATTAATGGTGCTTTTTAGTGTTGGAGAAGCTACTTCTTTAAAGGATGTAGTTTCGCATACTTTAAAAAGTAATCAAGATATATATTCAAAATCACTAAATAATAATGCATTTAAAAATTATATTGATGAAGAAAAAACAGCTTACTATCCAAAGGTAGATTTAACAGCATCATTAGAAAAAATAAAAGAGAAAGAAAAGTCTCCTACATTAAATACGAATGAAACAAGAACAGGAAATAATATTAGACTTGATTTAGAACAACTTCTTTATGATGGAGGATTATCTTCAAGTAAAATTGAGAGTGCAAAATATACTTATATGTCTAATAAATATAAAAACTCTGATGATATAGAAAATATTATATTAGATGGAATTATTTCTTATTTAAATATGGTAAAGTCGCAAGAAAGAATAAATATCTCTGAAGATAATATAAAAGTTCATAATAATTATCTTCAAATTGCAAGAGAAACAGAAGATATAAACGGTACTATTTTAGATAAGGTTCAAACAAAAGCAAAAATTCATAATGCAAAAAATAAATTATTTGATGAAATAAATAACTACAATCTAGCAAAAAGTTCATTTGATAAAAATGTTGGTATGAAAGTTTTAGGTGAAATTTGTAGACCAAGTATTGATGAATCTAAAGTTCCATCATCTTTAAAAGATTTAAAAACTATTGCATTAAGTTCAAATTATAAAATCAAAGAGCAGATAGAAAATATAAAAGAACAAAGAGAAAAATTAGCTCAAACAGATTCAAACTTTTTACCTACTTTAAAATTTAAACTTCAAGCTATTCATGATGATGAACTTATCACTGATGAAACTGAAACAAAAAGATACACAGGAAAAATAGAGTTAACATATAATATTTTTAATGGTTTATCTGATGAGAAGGCATCTCAAAGAGAGAGGCTATTTCTTAAAGAATCTAAAGCTAAGCTTGATGTCGTGACAAAAGACATTATCGATCAACTAACTTCATCTTTTAATACTTATCAAACTTCAAAAAGTCAAATAATTGAATTAAAACAGTTTATTGAAGAAAATAAGCAAATCATAGAAATCTATAAAGATCAATTTGATTCAGGAACAAGAAGTTTTATTGATGTTTTAAATGTTGAAGCAGACTTATACAATTCTAAAATATCACTGATTAACACTCAATTTAATATGTATCAATCATATTATAAAATCTTAAAATTAATGTCAACATTACAAAACACTATATCTGATTCACAAAGACAAGTATGTGATGCAGACGACTTTTTTAAAGAAGAACCTAAAAAAGATGAGTTAAAAGATATGGAAGAAGAGTTAAATTTAGAGGAGTCTTCTACTTTAGAGACACAAATATCTACACCAAAAACTTCAGTTGAAAATGAATATGCATTATTTTTAAATACATATTCAACTATGAAAAAAGCACAAGATGTTTTAGATAATACTAAAACCGATTTAAAAAACAATCAAAAGTTAAAAGTTATATTAAATTCAAAAGCCTCATATACTTTAGCTGCTTATAATATAAAAGGAAAACAGAACGCTGTTTCATTAAAAGAGAGTTTAGATTATAAGTTTCCAAATTCATATTTTATAAAAAAATCTAAATAGGTAAACAATTGAGTGAAAAAAATATAAATTTCAGTGAAGATTTCGATTCAATAAAAGATGACTCTAAAAAGATTGATACACTTTTAGAGTCTTTATTTTTTCTTTCTAAATTCCATAAAAGAGCATCTTCAAAAGAGTCATTGATAGCAGGTCTTGCTATTCATGATTCTTTGATGACTCCATCTATGTTTAAAACTGCTGCAAAAAAAATCGGACTTATAACAAAAGCAGTTTCTAGAAAAATAGAAGAAATTGACAATAAAGCTTTACCTGCAGTAATGATTTTAGAAGATAATAAAGCTTGTGTAGTTTTAAATATAGATAAAAAAGATAAAATAGTAACTTTAATAATGCCACATGTAAATGAAGGTGAAACCCATATTTCTATTGAGAGTCTTCAACAGATTTATACAAATAACCTTCTGATAGTAAAACCAGCTTATAATTTTGAAAATAGAGTACAAAAAGATATAGATATAAAAGATAATAAACGCTGGTTTTTTAGAACAATGAAAAAAAATATATCTATTTATAAATTAGTAATTATAGCTGCAATTCTAATAAATATTTTTGTTATATTTGTTCCTTTATTTACTATGAATGTATATGATAGAGTATTACCAAATAAATCAATAGATACTTTATGGGTTTTACTTGTAGGTATAGTTTTTGTATTGTTTTTTGATTTAATACTAAAATTAATTAGAGCCTACTTTATCGAACAAGCAGGAAAAAGAGCAGATATTCGTATGTCAAGTAAGATATTTGATCAACTGTTAAATATTAAACTGGATTCAAAACCAAGTTCTACTGGTATGTTTGTAAGTAGACTACAATCCTTTGAAAGTGTTAGAGAATTTTTCACTACAGCAACTATTACTGCTTTTGTTGATTTACCTTTTGTTTTACTTTTTATAGGAGTTATCTTTTATATAGGAGGAGATTTAGCATATGTTAGTTTAGCAACTATGTTAATAGCAATAACATTTTCTTGGTTTATGCAAAGACCTATTAAAAAAAATATTTTAAATTCTGCAAAAGAAGAGCAAATAAAACAGACTGTTTTAACTGAAACAGTAACAGGTTTAGAAATCATTAAAAGTGTTAGAGCATTAAATAGAATGAGAACTCATTGGGAAAGATCTATCTCTCAAACTTCTTATTATGGAAACAAATCTCACTATTTATCACAAATAGTTACTTATTTTGTAGGTTTTATTTCACAACTATCAGGAGTATTAATAGTAGCGTTTGGTGTAATTCTAGCAAGTGAAGGAACAATAACAATGGGAGCAATTATAGCTGCTATGATGTTGAATAGTAGAGTTATTGGACCTGTGTCTCAAATTGTTGGTATGATTATAAGGCTTGATAGAACCATGCTGTCTCTTGAAAATATTGATGAAACTATGAAAATGCCTGTTGAAAGAGATCCAAATAAAAACTTTTTAAGTAGACCTGATTTAAAAGGAGATATCATATTTAAAGATATTGAGTTTTCATATAAAGATCAAAAATTTAATGTGCTAAAAAATATAAATCTTACAATCAAAGAGGGTGAGAAAGTAGGGATCATAGGAAAAATTGGTTCTGGTAAATCTACGTTTGCAAAGCTTTTATTAAATCTATATGAACCAGATAAGGGTTCAGTTATAGTAAATAACACTGATATAAGACAAATAGATCCAGTTGATTTAAGAAGATCAATTGGTTATGTTCCTCAAGAACCTTTTTTATTTATGGGAAGTATAAAAGATAATATATCAATAGCAGAACAATATGCAAGTGACGAGCAAATACTAAAAGCTTCAAAAATAGCAGGTGTACATGATTTTTTAGGTAAACATGAAGCAGGTTATGATTTGATAGTAGGGGAGAGAGGTGAAGGTCTATCCGGTGGAGAAAGACAATCAGTTACTCTTGCAAGAGCCATTCTTTCAAATCCAAACATATTACTATTAGATGAACCAACAAATATGATGGACGAATTATCTGAAACAAAATTCAAAAAAAGTTTAGAGACAATTATAAAAGATAAAACGCTATTACTAATTACTCATAAACCTTCTTTATTATCATTAGTTGATAGATTGATAGTTATAGAAGATGGAAAAGTAGTGGCAGATGGACCAAAAGAAAAAATCATATCTTCTTTTGGAAAAACACAAGTAAAAAAGACTGCAAGAATTAAAAGGATTTAAATGCAAAAAGATATAAATTTTGTAGACACATTACACTCTCAAAAAAATGCTGAACTAAATCCAAAAATTATTCTTTTTTTCTTTATAATTGTTTGTTTTTTTGTAGGAGCCTTTGTGTGGGCATATTTAGCAGAAGTTGATGAATTAACAAGAGGTGAGGGAAAGGTTATACCTTCTGAGAAAATAAAGAAAATACAAAGCTTAGATGGTGGATTAATTTCAGAAATTCTAGTAAAAGAAGGTTCAATTGTAAAAAAAGGTCAAGCCTTGATGAAAATTGATACTACTAGGTTTCAAGCATCACTAGAAGAGAATAAACAAACATACTATCATCTTTTAGTTACTCAGCAAAGATTGGAAGCTGAATCTAGTGTTGATATATCAAAAGATATTAAAAAACTAGAATACTCAAAAGAATTGAGAACTAATGTAGAAGAATTTATTCAAAATGATAGAAAACTTTTTTTATCAAGAGTAGAAGAACTAATTAGTACATCTAATATATTTAAAATACAATTAAAACAAAAAGAACAAGAGTTAAAAGAATTGCAAAATGACAGCGTTCAATTGAAAAAAAGATTAAAATATGTAAAAGAAGAATATAGAACTATAAATAAAATGGTAAATAAAGGTTCACGATCAAGAGTAGATTTATTAAAAATAAAAAAAGAGTTAGCAAAACTTGAAGGTGATTTACAAACTACATATATTCAAATACCAAAAGCAAAATATGCAATACAAGAAGCGAAAAATAGAATAATTGAAAAAACAAAAATATTTAAAGCCCAAGCATCAAATGAACTTCAAAAGATAAATACTGAAATAAAAAAATATGAATCAAAAATTGTAGCGCAAAAAGATAAGGTAGATAAAACAATATTGCATTCACCAGTAAATGGAATAGTAAAACAAATAAATGTAAATACTGTAGGTGGAGTAATTAAATCAGGAATGGATTTAATAGAAATAGTACCACAAAGTGAAATCTTATTAATTGAAGCAAAAATTGATCCTAAAGATATTGCTTTTATCAACCCAAAGCAAAAAGCAATTGTAAAAATAACAGCTTATGATTTTTCAATATATGGAGCTTTAGAAGGAAGTATTACAGAAATATCAGCAGATAGTATTATAGATGAAAAAGATAAAAATCAAAAAAGCTATTATAAGGTAACAATAAAAACAAATAAAAACTATTTAGAAAAGAATAAAGAAAGGTTTCCAATAATACCAGGAATGATCACAAGCGTAGATATTATAACAGGAAAAAAGACAATATTAGACTATATTTTAAAGCCAATTTTGAAAACAAAGGAAAATGCAATGCATGAAAGGTAGGTTGTACACAAATAAAACCTAGTAAAACTAAATAAAAAGAGAAAGAAAGAGGATAAAAACCCACAAATTCCAAAATTTAAGCTTTAATTTAGAAAAATCGCTTGACAAGCGAGAGATATTTGTCTATAATTCCCATCCAATTTCAGAGGAACGACAAGAAGTTCTAAAAGAGATTATGATCTTTAAAAACAGAAGGTTAATAAGAAGTAATTTTTATAAACCGAATATAGAATAAACGATATAAAAAACAAGAAATACAATTCTTGTCTATTTAAGTTTTTTACGAAAGTAAAAAGCATTTTGAGTGATAATTTTGTAATTTAATACAAAAATTGTCAGTTTCAAATACTTCATTTATGGAGAGTTTGATCCTGGCTCAGAGTGAACGCTGGCGGCGTGCTTAACACATGCAAGTCGAACGAGAACGGGTTATAGCTTGCTATAACTGTCAGCTAAGTGGCGCACGGGTGAGTAATATATAGGTAATGTGCCCTAGAGAAGAGGATAACATTTGGAAACGAATGCTAAGACTCTATATGCCTTTAAGACAAAAGTCTGCAAGGGAAATATTTATAGCTCTAGGATCGGCCTGTACGGTATCAGTTAGTTGGTGAGGTAATGGCTCACCAAGACAATGACGCCTAACTGGTTTGAGAGGATGATCAGTCACACTGGAACTGAGACACGGTCCAGACTCCTACGGGAGGCAGCAGTGGGGAATATTGCACAATGGGGGAAACCCTGATGCAGCAACGCCGCGTGGAGGATGACACATTTCGGTGCGTAAACTCCTTTTATATAGGAAGATAATGACGGTACTATATGAATAAGCGCCGGCTAACTCCGTGCCAGCAGCCGCGGTAATACGGAGGGCGCAAGCGTTACTCGGAATCACTGGGCGTAAAGAGCGTGTAGGCGGGTTAATAAGTTTGAAGTGAAATCCTATGGCTCAACCATAGAACTGCTTTGAAAACTGTTAACCTAGAATATGGGAGAGGTAGATGGAATTTCTGGTGTAGGGGTAAAATCCGTAGAGATCAGAAGGAATACCGATTGCGAAGGCGATCTACTGGAACATTATTGACGCTGAGACGCGAAAGCGTGGGGAGCAAACAGGATTAGATACCCTGGTAGTCCACGCCCTAAACGATGTACACTAGTTGTTGTGAGGCTAGACCTTGCAGTAATGCAGTAAACACATTAAGTGTACCGCCTGGGGAGTACGGTCGCAAGATTAAAACTCAAAGGAATAGACGGGGACCCGCACAAGCGGTGGAGCATGTGGTTTAATTCGACGATACGCGAAGAACCTTACCTGGACTTGACATAGTAAGAACTTATAAGAGATTATGAGGTGTCTGCTTGCAGAAGCTTATATACAGGTGCTGCACGGCTGTCGTCAGCTCGTGTCGTGAGATGTTGGGTTAAGTCCCGCAACGAGCGCAACCCTCGTCGTTAGTTGCTAACAGTTCGGCTGAGAACTCTAACGAGACTGCCTGGGTAACCAGGAGGAAGGTGAGGACGACGTCAAGTCATCATGGCCCTTACGTCCAGGGCTACACACGTGCTACAATGGGGTATACAAAGAGCAGCGATACGGTGACGTGGAGCAAATCTCAAAAATATCTCCCAGTTCGGATAGTAGTCTGCAACTCGACTACTTGAAGTTGGAATCGCTAGTAATCGTAGATCAGCAATGCTACGGTGAATACGTTCCCGGGTCTTGTACTCACCGCCCGTCACACCATGGGAATTGAACTCATTCGAAGCGGGAATGCTAAAGTAGCTACCCTCCACAGTGGATTCAGTAACTGGGGTGAAGTCGTAACAAGGTAACCGTAGGAGAACCTGCGGTTGGATCACCTCCTTTCAGAGAAAGAGATAAGATTCGATTCTTATCTCAGAAACTAACAAAGTTAGTAAAAAAAGGGAATATCGACCTTTTCTATATTCGGTTTATAAAGATTACTTTAAAAGATAGGTAATAATGGGCCTATAGCTCAGCTGGCTAGAGCGCTCGACTGATAATCGTGAGGTCCCAGGTTCAAGTCCTGGTAGGCCCACCATTTATATCTATTTGAAATTAACTTTTAAAGATTAAAACAGATGGGGAATTAGCTCAGCTGGGAGAGCGCCTGCCTTGCACGCAGGAGGTCAGCGGTTCGATCCCGCTATTCTCCACCATTTGAAAACTAAATATAAGTTCAATAAGAATTGAATTTATATTTGGTTTTAATAACCAAAATGTTCTTTAGAAATAAAGGATATGATATTTAAAAACATAATGTTAAAGTCTTAAAATTTTCTAGCGAATATTTAAATGAAAGTTTAAATATGAACTAAAATAAGAAACAATTTTTAAAACACAACTTTTTTATTGAATATAGTAATATATTTAATAAGATAGTAGCCAAGGAATAATTATTCAAACGGTGAAGTAATGTAAATTACTTTATCAACATAAAAAATAAGCTATTAAGGGCTAATGGTGGATGCCTAGACTGTAAGAGGCGATGAAGGACGTACTAGACTGCGATAAGCTACGGGGAACTGTCAAGAAGTTTTGATCCGTAGATTTCCGAATGGGACAACCCAGTATATAGAGATATATATTACACTGCAAAGTGGGCGAACCCGGTGAAGTGAAACATCTCAGTAACCGGAGGAAGAGAAATCAAATGAGATTCCGTTAGTAGCGGCGAGCGAACGCGGATTAGGACAAACCCTATGCTTGCATAGGGGGTTGTAGGACCAAGATATAAGATCAAAGAAGATAGAGGAAATAGTTGGAAAGCTATAGCATAGAAGGTGATACTCCTGTACTTAAAATCTTCAATGACTTTATTGGTATCCTGAGTAGGTCGGAACACGTGATATTTTGACTGAATCTAGGGGGACCACCCTCTAATCCTAAATACTACTTACAGATCGATAGTGAACAAGTACCGTGAGGGAAAGGTGAAAAGTACTCCAGTGAGGAGAGTGAAATAGAACCTGAAACCATTAGCTTACAATCATTCGGAGCCCTATGATTTATCAGGGTGACGGACTGCCTTTTGCATAATGAGCCTGCGAGTTGTGGTGTCTGGCAAGGTTAAGTCAAGTACGAAGCCGTAGCGAAAGCGAGTCTTAATAGGGCGAATTAGTCAGATGCTGCAGACCCGAAACGAAGTGATCTATCCATGAGCAGGTTGAAGCTGGTGTAAGAGCCAGTGGAGGACCGAACCGGTGGGCGTTGAAAAGTCCTCGGATGACTTGTGGATAGGGGTGAAAGGCCAATCAAACTTCGTGATAGCTGGTTCTCTCCGAAATATATTTAGGTATAGCCTTGTGTAGTAGCATATAGGGGTAGAGCACTGAATGGGCTAGGGCTGCTTACCGCGGTACCAAACCCTATCAAACTATGAATACTATATGTGTAATCACAGGAGTCAGGCGTAGGGTGATAAAATCCTATGTCGAGAGGGGAACAACCCAGACTAACAGCTAAGGTCCCAAAGTCATATCTAAGTGGAAAACGATGTGGAGTTACTGTGACAACCAGGAGGTTGGCTTAGAAGCAGCCATCCTTTAAAGAAAGCGTAACAGCTCACTGGTCTAGTGATTCTGCGCGGAAAATATAACGGGGCTAAGATATGCACCGAAGCTTTAGACTCAGATTTATCTGAGTGGTAGGAGAGCGTTCTATTCAGCGTTGAAGGTGTACCGGCAAGGAGCGCTGGAGCGGATAGAAGTGAGCATGCAGGCATGAGTAGCGATAAAAGAGGTGAGAATCCTCTTCGCCGAAAACCCAAGGTTTCCTACGCGATGCTCGTCATCGTAGGGTTAGTCGGGACCTAAGTCGAGTCCGAGAGGGGTAGACGATGGCAAATTGATTAATATTTCAATACCAACAAATAAGCGCGATGTGGGGACGCATAGAGTTAATCGAGCTCACTGATGGAATAGTGGGTCGAAGGACGTAGGCTGTAACTTAGGCAAATCCGGGTTACATTAGGCCGAGATCTTACAGGCTCTTGACACTCTTCGGAGGAGATAGAGAATCGATGATACTGTCGTGCCAAGAAAAGCCACTAAGTATATTATTTGTTGCCCGTACCGTAAACCGACACAGGTGGGTGGGATGAGTATTCTAAGGCGCGTGGAAGAACCCTGGTTAAGGAACTCTGCAAACTAGCACCGTATCTTCGGTATAAGGTGTGCCTACTTTGGTATAGAGATTTACTCTCGAAAGCTAAAGAGGTTGCAACAAAGAGTCCCTCCCGACTGTTTACCAAAAACACAGCACTTTGCTAACACGTAAGTGGATGTATAAGGTGTGACGCCTGCCCGGTGCTCGAAGGTTAATTGATGATGTTAGATTTATCGAAGCATTTGATCGAAGCCCGAGTAAACGGCGGCCGTAACTATAACGGTCCTAAGGTAGCGAAATTCCTTGTCGGTTAAATACCGACCTGCATGAATGGCGTAACGAGATGGGAGCTGTCTCAACCAGGGATCCAGTGAAATTGTAGTGGAGGTGAAAATTCCTCCTACCCGCGGAAAGACGGAAAGACCCCGTGCACCTTTACTACAGCTTGACACTGTAGCTTGGATATTCTTGTGCAGGATAGGTGGGAGGCTTTGATTCATAGACGCCAGTATATGATGAGCCATCCTTGAGATACCACCCTTGAATATTTGAGTTACTAACTACGTAGAGTTATCCTCTACTAGGACAATGTCTGGTGGGTAGTTTGACTGGGGCGGTCGCCTCCTAAAAAGTAACGGAGGCTTACAAAGGTTAGTTCATGGCGGATGGAAATCGCCAGTTGAGTATAATGGCATAAACTAGCTTGACTGTGAGACATACAAGTCGAACAGAGACGAAAGTCGGTCATAGTGATCCGGTGGTTCTGTGTGGAAGGGCCATCGCTCAAAGGATAAAAGGTACGCCGGGGATAACAGGCTGATCTCCCCCAAGAGCTCACATCGACGGGGAGGTTTGGCACCTCGATGTCGGCTCATCGCATCCTGGGGCTGGAGCAGGTCCCAAGGGTATGGCTGTTCGCCATTTAAAGCGGTACGCGAGCTGGGTTCAGAACGTCGTGAGACAGTTCGGTCCCTATCTTCCGTGGGCGTAGGAAAGTTGAGGAGATTTGTCCCTAGTACGAGAGGACCGGGATGAACGTACCACTAGTGTACCAATTGTTCTGCCAAGGGCATCGTTGGGTAGCTATGTACGGATGTGATAAGAGCTGAAAGCATCTAAGCTCGAAGCCAACTTCAAGATGAACTTTCCCTGAAGATCCCAGCAAGACTAGCTGGTTGATAGGCTAGGTGTGTAAGCGTTGTAAGACGTTTAGCTGACTAGTACTAATAGATCGTTTGGCTTTTTTTAATATATTTCTTGGTTTACTATCTTATTAAGTATATGCATACTTGATAAATGTGTGAATTGTTTCATTCATTAAGACTTTAACATTATCTTTACACTCATTACCTAATGTGAGTATAAAGAGTTTATTTAGAACTTTTTATACTCATATTGCTGGTGGTTACAGAGAAGTGGAAATACCCAGCCCCATTCCGAACCTGGAAGTCAAGCACTTCATCGCTGATAATACTGCAGGTTTCACTTGTGGAAACGTAGGCCGCTGCCAGCTCTTGAGTATATTTATTAAGCTTTTATCTATTTGAACTTCTCTAAAGTTCCTTTAGATAGAAGCTTTTTTTTTAGCTGAATTTTTTAGCCCCCATTCTTCTATTTTTATTTTACATATTCTTTTATTCTTCTTCCTATTACTTTCTTATTTACTTTACATGCAACTGTACCATCGCTCTAAGAACTCTTCTCTTTTATATTTACATATTTCTGCAATATTATTATTATTTAATTAAAATGACTCATCTCTCTTATGTAAAATCTAGAAAGTCTATTTAAAAATACATAGTATTTATAGATTTTTATCTACTTTCAATGAATAAATTTATAAAAATACTTAGATTTTTTTAATAAAAAATGAGTAGTTTTTTACTTTGATAGATAAATTAAAAGAGAAAAATACAAATTTGAAAATTCTTTTCTATGATTTTCTAAAGAAATCACTATCTTATTCTCAAAAAATCAAAAATAAACACAAACAAAGTAAAAAAATTGCCTTTTTTTATAAAGAAATTAAAGAATAATTCAAAATATAAAACAGAAACAATTTAAATTTATTTTAATAAACAATATATATATTGTGTTTATGCATTACTTTAATAATAATAGTTAAATTAAATGACAATTTGTAAAATTTAAGCTTTAATTTAGAAAAATCGCTTGACAAGCGAGAGATATTTGTCTATAATTCCCATCCAATTTCAGAGGAACGACAAGAAGTTCTAAAAGAGATTATGATCTTTAAAAACAGAAGGTTAATAAGAAGTAATTTTTATAAACCGAATATAGAATAAACGATATAAAAAACAAGAAATACAATTCTTGTCTATTTAAGTTTTTTACGAAAGTAAAAAGCATTTTGAGTGATAATTTTGTAATTTAATACAAAAATTGTCAGTTTCAAATACTTCATTTATGGAGAGTTTGATCCTGGCTCAGAGTGAACGCTGGCGGCGTGCTTAACACATGCAAGTCGAACGAGAACGGGTTATAGCTTGCTATAACTGTCAGCTAAGTGGCGCACGGGTGAGTAATATATAGGTAATGTGCCCTAGAGAAGAGGATAACATTTGGAAACGAATGCTAAGACTCTATATGCCTTTAAGACAAAAGTCTGCAAGGGAAATATTTATAGCTCTAGGATCGGCCTGTACGGTATCAGTTAGTTGGTGAGGTAATGGCTCACCAAGACAATGACGCCTAACTGGTTTGAGAGGATGATCAGTCACACTGGAACTGAGACACGGTCCAGACTCCTACGGGAGGCAGCAGTGGGGAATATTGCACAATGGGGGAAACCCTGATGCAGCAACGCCGCGTGGAGGATGACACATTTCGGTGCGTAAACTCCTTTTATATAGGAAGATAATGACGGTACTATATGAATAAGCGCCGGCTAACTCCGTGCCAGCAGCCGCGGTAATACGGAGGGCGCAAGCGTTACTCGGAATCACTGGGCGTAAAGAGCGTGTAGGCGGGTTAATAAGTTTGAAGTGAAATCCTATGGCTCAACCATAGAACTGCTTTGAAAACTGTTAACCTAGAATATGGGAGAGGTAGATGGAATTTCTGGTGTAGGGGTAAAATCCGTAGAGATCAGAAGGAATACCGATTGCGAAGGCGATCTACTGGAACATTATTGACGCTGAGACGCGAAAGCGTGGGGAGCAAACAGGATTAGATACCCTGGTAGTCCACGCCCTAAACGATGTACACTAGTTGTTGTGAGGCTAGACCTTGCAGTAATGCAGTAAACACATTAAGTGTACCGCCTGGGGAGTACGGTCGCAAGATTAAAACTCAAAGGAATAGACGGGGACCCGCACAAGCGGTGGAGCATGTGGTTTAATTCGACGATACGCGAAGAACCTTACCTGGACTTGACATAGTAAGAACTTATAAGAGATTATGAGGTGTCTGCTTGCAGAAGCTTATATACAGGTGCTGCACGGCTGTCGTCAGCTCGTGTCGTGAGATGTTGGGTTAAGTCCCGCAACGAGCGCAACCCTCGTCGTTAGTTGCTAACAGTTCGGCTGAGAACTCTAACGAGACTGCCTGGGTAACCAGGAGGAAGGTGAGGACGACGTCAAGTCATCATGGCCCTTACGTCCAGGGCTACACACGTGCTACAATGGGGTATACAAAGAGCAGCGATACGGTGACGTGGAGCAAATCTCAAAAATATCTCCCAGTTCGGATAGTAGTCTGCAACTCGACTACTTGAAGTTGGAATCGCTAGTAATCGTAGATCAGCAATGCTACGGTGAATACGTTCCCGGGTCTTGTACTCACCGCCCGTCACACCATGGGAATTGAACTCATTCGAAGCGGGAATGCTAAAGTAGCTACCCTCCACAGTGGATTCAGTAACTGGGGTGAAGTCGTAACAAGGTAACCGTAGGAGAACCTGCGGTTGGATCACCTCCTTTCAGAGAAAGAGATAAGATTCGATTCTTATCTCAGAAACTAACAAAGTTAGTAAAAAAAGGGAATATCGACCTTTTCTATATTCGGTTTATAAAGATTATTTATAATCTTTAAACATTCTTTATTTGATAATAAAGGATATGATATTTAAAAACATAATGTTAAAGTCTTAAAATTTTTCTAGCGAATATTTAAATGAAAGTTTAAATATGAACTAAAATAAGAAACAATTTTTAAAACACAACTTTTTTATTGAATATAGTAATATATTTAATAAGATAGTAGCCAAGGAATAATTATTCAAACGGTGAAGTAATGTAAATTACTTTATCAACATAAAAAATAAGCTATTAAGGGCTAATGGTGGATGCCTAGACTGTAAGAGGCGATGAAGGACGTACTAGACTGCGATAAGCTACGGGGAACTGTCAAGAAGTTTTGATCCGTAGATTTCCGAATGGGACAACCCAGTATATAGAGATATATATTACACTGCAAAGTGGGCGAACCCGGTGAAGTGAAACATCTCAGTAACCGGAGGAAGAGAAATCAAATGAGATTCCGTTAGTAGCGGCGAGCGAACGCGGATTAGGACAAACCCTATGCTTGCATAGGGGGTTGTAGGACCAAGATATAAGATCAAAGAAGATAGAGGAAATAGTTGGAAAGCTATAGCATAGAAGGTGATACTCCTGTACTTAAAATCTTCAATGACTTTATTGGTATCCTGAGTAGGTCGGAACACGTGATATTTTGACTGAATCTAGGGGGACCACCCTCTAATCCTAAATACTACTTACAGATCGATAGTGAACAAGTACCGTGAGGGAAAGGTGAAAAGTACTCCAGTGAGGAGAGTGAAATAGAACCTGAAACCATTAGCTTACAATCATTCGGAGCCCTATGATTTATCAGGGTGACGGACTGCCTTTTGCATAATGAGCCTGCGAGTTGTGGTGTCTGGCAAGGTTAAGTCAAGTACGAAGCCGTAGCGAAAGCGAGTCTTAATAGGGCGAATTAGTCAGATGCTGCAGACCCGAAACGAAGTGATCTATCCATGAGCAGGTTGAAGCTGGTGTAAGAGCCAGTGGAGGACCGAACCGGTGGGCGTTGAAAAGTCCTCGGATGACTTGTGGATAGGGGTGAAAGGCCAATCAAACTTCGTGATAGCTGGTTCTCTCCGAAATATATTTAGGTATAGCCTTGTGTAGTAGCATATAGGGGTAGAGCACTGAATGGGCTAGGGCTGCTTACCGCGGTACCAAACCCTATCAAACTATGAATACTATATGTGTAATCACAGGAGTCAGGCGTAGGGTGATAAAATCCTATGTCGAGAGGGGAACAACCCAGACTAACAGCTAAGGTCCCAAAGTCATATCTAAGTGGAAAACGATGTGGAGTTACTGTGACAACCAGGAGGTTGGCTTAGAAGCAGCCATCCTTTAAAGAAAGCGTAACAGCTCACTGGTCTAGTGATTCTGCGCGGAAAATATAACGGGGCTAAGATATGCACCGAAGCTTTAGACTCAGATTTATCTGAGTGGTAGGAGAGCGTTCTATTCAGCGTTGAAGGTGTACCGGCAAGGAGCGCTGGAGCGGATAGAAGTGAGCATGCAGGCATGAGTAGCGATAAAAGAGGTGAGAATCCTCTTCGCCGAAAACCCAAGGTTTCCTACGCGATGCTCGTCATCGTAGGGTTAGTCGGGACCTAAGTCGAGTCCGAGAGGGGTAGACGATGGCAAATTGATTAATATTTCAATACCAACAAATAAGCGCGATGTGGGGACGCATAGAGTTAATCGAGCTCACTGATGGAATAGTGGGTCGAAGGACGTAGGCTGTAACTTAGGCAAATCCGGGTTACATTAGGCCGAGATCTTACAGGCTCTTGACACTCTTCGGAGGAGATAGAGAATCGATGATACTGTCGTGCCAAGAAAAGCCACTAAGTATATTATTTGTTGCCCGTACCGTAAACCGACACAGGTGGGTGGGATGAGTATTCTAAGGCGCGTGGAAGAACCCTGGTTAAGGAACTCTGCAAACTAGCACCGTATCTTCGGTATAAGGTGTGCCTACTTTGGTATAGAGATTTACTCTCGAAAGCTAAAGAGGTTGCAACAAAGAGTCCCTCCCGACTGTTTACCAAAAACACAGCACTTTGCTAACACGTAAGTGGATGTATAAGGTGTGACGCCTGCCCGGTGCTCGAAGGTTAATTGATGATGTTAGATTTATCGAAGCATTTGATCGAAGCCCGAGTAAACGGCGGCCGTAACTATAACGGTCCTAAGGTAGCGAAATTCCTTGTCGGTTAAATACCGACCTGCATGAATGGCGTAACGAGATGGGAGCTGTCTCAACCAGGGATCCAGTGAAATTGTAGTGGAGGTGAAAATTCCTCCTACCCGCGGAAAGACGGAAAGACCCCGTGCACCTTTACTACAGCTTGACACTGTAGCTTGGATATTCTTGTGCAGGATAGGTGGGAGGCTTTGATTCATAGACGCCAGTATATGATGAGCCATCCTTGAGATACCACCCTTGAATATTTGAGTTACTAACTACGTAGAGTTATCCTCTACTAGGACAATGTCTGGTGGGTAGTTTGACTGGGGCGGTCGCCTCCTAAAAAGTAACGGAGGCTTACAAAGGTTAGTTCATGGCGGATGGAAATCGCCAGTTGAGTATAATGGCATAAACTAGCTTGACTGTGAGACATACAAGTCGAACAGAGACGAAAGTCGGTCATAGTGATCCGGTGGTTCTGTGTGGAAGGGCCATCGCTCAAAGGATAAAAGGTACGCCGGGGATAACAGGCTGATCTCCCCCAAGAGCTCACATCGACGGGGAGGTTTGGCACCTCGATGTCGGCTCATCGCATCCTGGGGCTGGAGCAGGTCCCAAGGGTATGGCTGTTCGCCATTTAAAGCGGTACGCGAGCTGGGTTCAGAACGTCGTGAGACAGTTCGGTCCCTATCTTCCGTGGGCGTAGGAAAGTTGAGGAGATTTGTCCCTAGTACGAGAGGACCGGGATGAACGTACCACTAGTGTACCAATTGTTCTGCCAAGGGCATCGTTGGGTAGCTATGTACGGATGTGATAAGAGCTGAAAGCATCTAAGCTCGAAGCCAACTTCAAGATGAACTTTCCCTGAAGATCCCAGCAAGACTAGCTGGTTGATAGGCTAGGTGTGTAAGCGTTGTAAGACGTTTAGCTGACTAGTACTAATAGATCGTTTGGCTTTTTTTAATATATTTCTTGGTTTACTATCTTATTAAGTATATGCATACTTGATAAATGTGTGAATTGTTTCATTCATTAAGACTTTAACATTATCTTTACACTCATTACCTAATGTGAGTATAAAGAGTTTATTTAGAACTTTTTATACTCATATTGCTGGTGGTTACAGAGAAGTGGAAATACCCAGCCCCATTCCGAACCTGGAAGTCAAGCACTTCATCGCTGATAATACTGCAGGTTTCACTTGTGGAAACGTAGGCCGCTGCCAGCTCTTGAGTATATTTATTAAGCTTTTATCTATTTGAACTTCTCTAAAGTTCCTTTAGATAGAAGCTTTTTTTTTAGCTGAATTTTTTAGCCCCCATTCTTCTATTTTTATTTTACATATTCTTTTATTCTTCTTCCTATTACTTTCTTATTTACTTTACATGCATACGAAGTTGATTTATTTAGTTTATAAAAGGCTCATGCTAAGAGAGAATACTACTCTAAGTATTTATTAGTATGAATCTTTATTAAAATACATACCAAGGTTAAATCTTATTGCGTATCTTGGTTTAAAATCTTGTTCTCTACTATAATAGTTCTCTGGAACTGTATCTAGATATAACCACTTTTTTATAAAATGTCTATATTTTAATTTTAAGGCATATCTTTTTACTTTCATATCTGAATCTATATTATTTATGTTTGTATTTGCTGTGTATCTTATATAGTCTTTATTCGTTAGTTTTTGATCTAAATAGATTGAACTATAGAATTCACTATCATTTTTTTTCTGTGATTGCAAATAATGTTGATAGAAATTATGTGCTGATAATGTTTCATTTAAAGGTCTATCTATCTTAAAATAACTTGTTGATTCTAAATCATTTAAATTTGAGTATTTAAATGCTTGACTTAATGTATATATATAATTACTGTTTGGATTTTCAAAAGTTCTTTTTGCTTCTATTTTTATAAATGGATCAAGTTTAGATTTTATTTTTAGACCAACTTTTGTTTTTAGATTTATTTTGTTTCTAAGTGTTTTATAATAGCCTAAAGCTAAACTTACATCATCGTTTTTACTGTTTGATGTTTTGTTTTCTACATTATCAATAGTATCTCTTTGTTCATCTGTTTCTATTTCTAAATGTATAGCTTCTTTTAGTCTTGGAAGTTTTAGTTTAATTTTTACCCTTTGATCAAGAACTATGCTTTCATGTTGATTTTGTGAAGCTGAGAACTCTAATAAACCATAGGCATTATGATAGTCTAGATTATCAACTGTGTCTTCAAAGAAGTAGTTATCTACCTTTATTGATGTGTTTATTATCGATGAATGAATAGTTTCTCTAAAGTCATTTGTGTTTTCTATAAAATCATCTAAAAAGGTTTTATTATCTATTTGATTTGCATAAGATAAAGTGCTTGCTGTTAAAATACTTAATAAAATCTTTTTTTTCATGTATTACTCTTTCTTGCTTGATATTGTATGTTTAATTTATGACACATTTTTATTCCATATAAATATATTATCCAAGATATATATATCCAAAAAAATGTAAATAAAAGTGTGGCTAAAGAACCATATATTGTAGTGTATGTTTTATTATAAATAACATAATATACAAATAGGTTTTTAGTTATTGACAAAATAATAAGGGTTACAAGGGATGATATTAGTGCTGCTTTATCATCTATATATCTATTTACACTATATTTAAATAGTGAATAAAAAATAAGCCACGAAAATAAATATGAAAAAATTATATTTAGAATATTATTGTCATAGAAAGCTGTTACTATATTTAGTGCTGCAAATATTATAGGTAGCATAACTAAATATAAAGAATAGAAAATAAAAGAGAAATGTATTGATTTTCTTTTTGATTTGTGAATTTTATTTACTATATACTCATAGTCTTTAAAGAACATAATAAATACAAATAACATATAAACTATTCCTAACCAACCCAATTTACTAGAATTTGAAATATAGTCTTTTAGTGTTGTTACAATATCTGCTGAGTGTGTTGGATTTATAATATTAAATATATAATCAATAAATATATCTATATAGGCTTGAAATTCTTGAAAGCTTGAAATAATTGCTATAAGTAAAGCAATTATGGGAAGAATAGAAAAGATAGTAAAGAAGCTTAAACTAGCTGCGTAATATGTTGTATCATCATTAAAAAATGAATCAATTCTTGATATTATCTTTTTTGTTAAGCTATCTTTTTTATCTTTACTATTCATTTGTCATTAAAGTCCCATTTTAAATGGATTTAAAATATTATTTGGATCAAAGGCTTTTTTAATACTTCTAAATAGTTCAATTTCTGCTTCATTAAAAGCTATATTCATAAATGGTGCTTTTGATAAGCCAATGCCATGTTCTCCTGATAAAGTTCCACCCATGTCACAAACCATTTGGAATATATCTTCAATCGCTTTGTGCCCATCTTCCATTTCTTTTGGATTTGTTTTGTCTTTTACCATTACATTTACATGGATATTTCCATCTCCTGCATGTCCAAAACATGGTACATTAAAGCCATACTTTTCACCAATTGCATAAATAGCATCTAATGCTTCCGGAAGTTTTGATCTAGGTACTGAAATGTCTTCATTTAGTTTTTTTGTTCCATAAATCATTGTTGCAGGACTTGCATTTCTTCTTGCAAACCAAAGTGAATTTCCATGTGCTTCATCTTTTGCTTCAATAAAACCAACTGAACCAAATTTTGCAAATGCTTCTTTTAATGTTTGAATTTGTGAGTCAACTTCTGCTTGTGATGAACCATCAACATCTCCAACTAAAATACCACCTGCATTTTCAGGTAGCTCTACTTGAGGAAATTTCTCTTTTAATGCTTTAATAACTAAAGCATCTAAAAATTCCATTGCTACAGGATTAGCTCCTGCTGCAAGTGATTTAAATACTGCATTCATAGCTTTATTCACATCTGGAAATACACCCATATATGTTTGTTTAAATTTTGGTTTTGGAATTAATTTTAAAGTGATTTCTGTGATTATTGCTAATGTTCCTTCACTTGCTATTAAGATACCTGCTGTGTTATATCCTGCAACATCCTTAATAGTCTTTTTACCTGCTTTAATTATTTCACCATTAGGTAAAACAGCTCTTAATGCTACTACATAATCTTTTGTAATACCATATTTTGCAGCTCTCATACCACCTGCGTTTTCACTTACATTTCCACCCAAAGTTGAGTAGTTTTCACTTGCTGGATCTGGTGGATAAAATAATCCAACTTCTTCAACTGCTTTTTGAAAATCCATATTAATAAGTCCTGGTTGAACTACACCAACCATATTTTCCATATCAATTTCTAATAGTTTGTTCATATGTCTTTCAAGTGATAAAATAATACCACCATTTGATGGTAATGCTCCACCTGTAAATCCAGAACCTGCACCTCTTGGTACAATTACTATTTTGTTTTCATTACAAAATCTTAAGATTTTTGAAATATCTTGTTCGTCTCTTGGGAAAATTACTGCATCTGGTTCAAATCTCTCTCTTGTTGCATCATAACAATAAGCAATTAAGTGAGCTTTGTCAGCTTTTACATTTTCTTCTCCAACAATAGATGTTAAATAATCTAAATGTTCTTTTTCTATCATTAGTTAATTCCTAAAATATTTTTATAATAGTCTTCATAACTATTAGTTTTAGATGATTTTTTTTCATCAAGCTTGTCTTCTTCATCTAATAAAAAGTTTAAAATAGATAAATCAAAACTAAAGTCAAAATCTAAAGGAGCATCTTCTATATCTTCAATTCTTGTATAGAATGGTAATTCAGATTTTGAAGAATTGTAGTTAATATCATAATTTGTTAATGTTTTAAATGTTTTTACATCTACTACATATACTTTATTTTCAATAACTATAAATATAGTTCTTAGGTTTTGTTTGATTGCAAATTCTTGAATAGACTTTTTAGAAGGTAATGCTTCTTCATTTACTTTAAGTTGCGCTGCAAATACATCTGAGTGTAAAAAATTATTGTATTTGAAGTTTTCTCTTACAATTTGGAATGCTTCTTGATTTGGAGCTATTAGCATTGATGAAGTGTAAAGATAATTAAGTGCTAAAATATCACCTTTTTGTACTTCTCTTTTTGAAGTTGGTAAAGCATCTTGTTTTATATCATTAAACTTACTAAACTCTACAGTAGAACTTGTGTCATCAGAGCTTATAACTTTTGCATTTGCAACTATAAGTCTTTTATCTCTGTCGTGAAGATGTATAACGACTCCACTTTGACCAACTATTAAGTTCCCAATATCAATTACTGTTTTATTGTCTTTGATATTATCAATTTTTACACCAAAAGCTTGATATGAAAGTTTTTGAGTATTTTCATTTGTATCAACTTTTTTTATCTCTTTTTTTGTTAGTTTGTCATTTGTAAGTAAATATTTATAACTTAAAGAGTTTTGGTTTGAGTCAATTTTTATATCTAATACTCTCCAACCTTTTTCTTCCATATCTTTTACTGAAAATTTTCCTTCACATAAACCACCATCAAGTTTTGTAGTTTCAATTGTTGAAGGTGTATTCCACTTATCTTTATAACAAACTGTTGTTTCGGCACTTGCAAGTGTTGCACTTAAAAGTAAAGATGAACCAATAATTGTAATTTTGTTTAAAAGTCTATTCATTTTATTTCCTAAATTTATGCTTGTAGTTCTTGAAGTTTTTTTCTAACTTCTTCTACATGTACAATCTCTATTTTTTCACCTTTTACAGTTTTCTTTTTTCTTACATTTACTTTTTCCCAAATAGCAGCTATTTCACCCTCTGGGGTAATAATAAATGTACTTCTAACAACTCCCATAAACTCTTTACCCATGAATTTTTTTAGTTGCCATACGCCGTAGTCTTCACACATTTTCTTATCAACATCTGCTAATAGCGTAATAGATAGCTCTTTTTTTTCTATAAATTTTCTATGTTTTGCTGCATCATCAGGACTTACACCTAAAATTACTGCATCTAAATCGTCAAATTTGGGATGTGCTTCTGTAAAATCACAAGCTTGTGTTGTACAACCAGGAGTCATATCTTTTGGATAGAAGTATAAAACAATCCATTTACCCTTTAAGTCTCTTGAGCAAATTTCAATATCATCTTGGTTTAGTGCGCAAAAATCAGGTGCTTTTGTTCCTATTTCTAACATATAATTATCCTTTATTCTTTTATTGCTATAAATGTGGCAAAGTTTACCCATTTAAATATCGTCTCACAATGTGAGAAACCAGCATCTTTTATCATTTGTTTATTTTCATCTTCTGTATATGGTATCAAGACATTTTCTAATGCTTCTCTTTTTTGAGCTATTTCAAACTCTGAGTACCCTTGAGTTTTTTTGAACTCATAATATTCATCAATTGATTGTTTATTTAAAGTAGGGTTTGCAGAGATAACTTTCTCACTAAATATAAAAATACCTTTATTTTCTAAAGAATCATAAATCTTTTTAACTAATTTTTCTCTTTGAAGTGGTCTTATAAATTGAAGTGTATAGTTTGAAAGTATAAGTTTTGCATTTTTATATGAAACGTCATGTAAGTCTGCGTTTATTAAATCAATATCCACACCAAAAGCTTTTGCTTTTTTTGAAGCACGACTAAGCATTGCTTCTGAGTTATCTATACCTATAAGGTTTAAATTTTTTTCACAATGTTTTGATAACTCTATAAGTGTTGAGGCAGTTGAACAGCCTAAATCATATACCTTGTCATCTTCTTCCAAAAAGTTACAAGCAAAGTTTATAGATAATCTTTGCATTTCTTTATAAAAAGGAACTGACCTATTTAGCATATCATCAAATACTGATGCAACATCTTCATCGAACTCAAATTGTTTTGTTATTGATTTTTCAAATACTTTATCTACCATAGGGATATTTTATCTAAATTATTATAAATCTAGATAAAAATATTTATATGCTTCTAATTTATTAAAAAATACAATATAATATTATTTTATATAGATTGGAGTTTTAATGAAAATACAAATAAAACTAGTTTCTTTTTTTCTTAGTATATTTTTATCATTTAAAAGTCTATATGCTATTGATGATATTTTTGAAAAAGAAATAAGAGTAAATATAGAAAATTTATTTAATCTACCTATGTATGATATCTCTTTTGAATACATAAATAATGGTGTAAATATTTTTGTAGTTAAAAATGTGTTTATCAAAAAAAATGGAAACCTAATTTTAAAATCTTTTGATTTAATAAATGATAATTTCATCTTAAAGGATGATCCTATCCTAGGTGAGAGGGAATTTGAACTAAATGATAATATCTTATTTTCAAAGTCTTCTTATAATGATATAGAAATTGAATACATTAAAATGAGAAATGCTTCTTTTCATAATAAAATATTTAGTGGTAATTCTAAGATTTATGAAATTTCAATAAAGTATATAAAAAATAGTTTTATTTTTTATAATGAAAAAGTTATAAATTTTAGTAAAGAAAGAAAGGAAAAATATTTTAGAAGTCTTGATGAGTTTATTTTGGAAAAAAACAAGAAATCTAATATTCTTTTATTAAATAAATATTCTAAAACAAAGGCTTTGATTTTGACAGAGTCATCAAGTGGTAATATGGGGACTTTAAGTGAATATGATTTAAAAACTGATTCAATAGTCTTAAATACAGGAACTTGGGAAATTGTAAACTTTAATGATTTAGAAGTTTTAAAAATTAAGCCAAAAATACAAGGATATTTGAAAAAAGGTAATTATTTGGTTTATATAGAAAAAAATGGATATTTATATAAGGGAATTATAAAGAAAAAAAACTTAGTAGAAAAAATGTATCTATATGATGAACTTGCAAAAGATGAGATTCTAGATTATTATTACTATGAAAATGAATTTTAAATAATTAATTATGGAAAAGTAAATAATAAAAATAATAATTTAACTAAACCCATAACTGATGAAAAAGTTTAAAAATACTATTATTTTTTAGGTTTTTATAAAAGCTTATTAGATGTATTAAGTTCTATTATGTAAAAATAATGTATACAAACTTATTTAATAACAAGTTTTGATTCACAAGGAGATTTTATGGGGAATTCTAATATAAAAAATGTTGTATTATCTACAGTTGTTGCTGGTATGCTAGTTGGTTGTGGTGGAGGAGGTGGTACTTCTACTTCTTCATCAGGAAATACTGGTGCAGGAGGTGGAGGTCACAAAGGACCTTTTAAAGAGGGACAGACCGTGACTGCAACAAAGCTTGATAGTCAAGGTAATGCTGATAATACTATCTCAGCTATTACTACAACTACAAACTCTTTAGGTAAGTTTAGTTTTTCTTCTATTCCATGGAGTGGACCAACAGAATTTAAAGTTGAAGGTGAATATTTAAATGAAAATACTGGTGAATATACAGCAGGTGGACTTTTAACTGCTGTAACAAATGTAGTTGAAGGTACAACTCCTACTGTAAATATTAATATTCTTACACATATCGCTGCAAAAAGTATTAAACAACAAATGGCAAATAATGTATCCATCACTGATGCAACTGCAACTGCAAAAAATGTTGTTCAAGAGACATTTAATTTAAAGCTTGATGAAAATACTGATTTAGAAGATTTAGATTTAACTGATGGTAGTGAGGGAACAAATCAGGCTGCCAATACTCAGCTTCTTAAAATCTCTGCTGCATTAACTGCTACAGAAGATCCAGAAAAAACACTAGAAAATTTAGCCACTGACTTAACAGATGGTGAAGTTGATGATGAAGCTGAAGTTGTTTTTCAAGAGTTAAAGCAAAAAGAAGAAGATGTTGATTTATCTGAAGTTGCTGCAACTATGGAGAGTGTTATTGAACTTGACAATGTTCCAAGTAGTGATGATTTATTAGCTGGGACTATTTCTTTAGATAACTCTATTGACTTTAATGATATTCTAGAAGCTTCTTTAGGAACATCTTATGAATCAGAAGAGATTATAGTAGAGGGTATTTATGGAAATAGCGAAGCACAAATTTCTATTTCTTCTTCAACGACGGCAGAGTTTAGTATAAACGGTGAAGCATTTACTAATTCTGGAACTATTAAAAATGGTGATACATTAAAATTAAAACTTCAATCTTCACCTTCTTATGATACAAAAGTTATAGCAACACTTGATATTGGTGGTACAAAATTTAAATATAATGTAACTACAGAATCAGATCCTTTTGTAGCTGATACTAAAATAAAAGAGTTTGATTTTACTTCTTCTACTGCACAAGCCTTAAACACACAAGTAGAAAGTAATACTATTACAATTGAAGGTATAAATACTGCAACTGATATATTTATCTCAGATGGTAGTGAATATAGTATAAATAATGGTGCCTATACAAGTGCAGCAGGAACTATAAATAATGGAGATACTTTAAAAGTAAGACATACTACATCAAGTGAATACTCTACTAGAACCAAAACAACTGTGACATTTGGTTTAGGAGACAATCAAGTAGAAACATACTTTAAATCATTTACTGTGGCACAAGATAAAGAGCCTACAGCATTTAGTTTTGATACTATTTATGATACTTCACTAAGTTCAACTGTAGATACATTTTCTCCTGTAACTGTATTAAGTATTACAGGTGAGGTTGACGTCTCTGTTGAAAATGGTGAATATAAAATAGGTGAGTTTGGAACATGGACAGATGAAGATGGTAAAGTATCTTTAAATGATGTTGTATATGTAAGACATACCTCATCTTCTTCAAACAGTACAAAAACAACTTCTTCTTTAAGAATAGGTACAAAAGTAGCTGAGTTTAACTCTTATAGTGAAGCATTAGCTGAAGATACAGTACCAAATGAATTTACTATTGATAATTCAGCAAATACAAAAGTTGCACTTTCTGATGAAATTACTACAACAATAAATGTTGCTGGTATTAATGCTACAACGCCAATTAGTGTGCAAAATGGTCAATATAGTATTAATAGTGGAGATTTCACAAGTGAAAATGGAACTGTTCAAAATGGAGATGCTGTTGTTGTAAAACATACCTCATCTTCTGAAAACTTAACAAAAACTGTTACTACTGTTAATATAGGTGGAATTACATCTAATTTAGTTTCTTATACAAAAGCAGCGGATGATACTAAACCTAATAGTTTCTCTTTTTCTATAAATGAAGGTGTTGAACCTGGTAGAGTTATTGAGTCAGAAGCTGTTACTATCAAAGGTATAAATACAGATACAAATGTATCTGTTACAGATGGTGAGATTAACATTAATAACACTGGTTGGACTACAAGTGGAACAATTACTAATGGTCAAACATTAAAAGTAAGACATGAAACTAGTCCTTCTAATGATACAAAAGTAGAAAGTGAAATAACTGTAGGAGATTTTGTAACTAAATTTATTTCTCTTACTATAAAACCTACACCAAGTGAACTTAGTATAATGGGGAATGACTCTGTAACAAATGGTCAAACTTCAACAATAACACTATCTGGGACAGATGTAAGTTCATGGATAGTTTTAAATAACTCTTTACCATCATTTGCAAGCTTAAATAGTGTTACCGGAGTAATTACAGTAAAACCAAGTCAAAAGTCCCATGAAGGGACAACTTCAAATATTGAAATTGCAGCTGTTAATAATGCAGGGCAAACTACTGTTACACCATTTACAATTACAGTAAATAATTTAGCTCCTGTATTATCTGTTCCAACAGGTACAAGTATTAGTAAAACTAAAAATAGTTCTTTATCTGTAAAAGTTGATGTTACTGATATTGAAAATAGTGACTCTACTCCTTATACTTTTGCATTAGTTGATGCTCCAAGTTTTTTAAGTATTAATCCTTCAACAGGTGAGATTACAAGTTCTTCTTTAGAATATACAGAATCAGGGAATAATACTCACAACTTTAAAGTTACAGTTAATGATGGTGATTTAACAGGTGAACTTGATATGGCTTTAGAGGTAACTGAATTTGAAACAACACAAGCAGCTCCAACTATTAGTGGAACTGTTCCAACTTCTATAAAACAAGGTGAATTATATAGCTTCACACCAATTGCAAATGATGTAAATGGAGATACTTTAGTATTTAGTATTTCAAATAATCCATCATGGTTAGGAATAAATCCAGATACTGGAAAAGTAAGTGGTACACCAACAAATAGTGATGTAGGTTCTCATGAAGGTATTGTTATTAGTGTTACTGATGGACAGGCTACTTCATCTTTAGATTCATTTAACATTGAAGTTGTAAATGTAAATGATAAGCCAAGTGTAACTATACAAGAGAATCTTACTATTGCACAGGGTGAAACATTATCTCTTGATTTAAAATCTAAGTTTAGTGATGTTGATTCAGATACATTAACATATATAGCTTCTCAAGAAGATGGAACTCCTTTACCATATGGTGTAACTTTATCAAATGGTATTTTAACTGGAACTCCTGGACAAGAAGCAGTTGGAGAAGTTTTAAGTATTAAAGTTTTAGCAGTTGATAGTAATGGTGCGAAAAGTGATCCTTTATTATTTACGATCACAGTTACAAATGTAAATGATGCTCCTGAATTAGTGGAAACTATAAAAAATAAAGTTGTAAATGAAGATGAAGTGTTTACTTATGATATTACATCAAACTTTAAAGATATTGATAAAGACGCTTTAACTTACACAGCAGTTTTAGTAAAAGACTCAGAAGAAACTGATTTACCCTCTGATATTCAGTTTGTAGATGGTGTATTTAGTGGAAATCTTGGAAATGATTTTGTAGGTACACATATGATAAAAGTAACTGCAAAAGACAGTGAAAAAGAAGTAAGTGATACTTTTGAGCTTGTTGTTCAAAATACAAATGATGACCCAACAGCTTTAACAATACCAAAACAAACTGCATATGAAGATACTCCATTTACATTAGATTTAAAAGAGTATTTTGAAGATGTAGATGTTGGAGATGCTTTAACTTATACTTTAGTTGATTCATCGGGAACAATGCCAGAAGATATAAGCTTTGAAAACGGAGTATTTAGTGGAACTCCTGATAATGATGCTGTTGGTACTGAAACATTTACAGTTACGGCAACAGACAAAGAAGGTGCAAAAGTTAGTGCAAGTTTTGATATTGAGGTTATAAATGTAAATGATGCACCTATTCTAGTAACTGCAATTGATACATTAGAAGTGTTAGAAGATACTCCTAAGAGCTTTGATTTTAGTGCAACATTTAAAGATATTGATGTAGATGATAAATTAGAATTAGATGTTACTTTTGCTGATGGTGTTTTACTTCCTTCTTGGATGGATTTTATAGATGGTGTATTAACTGTAAATGCTTTAAATGAGCATGTAGGTGAACACCTAATGAAACTTACAGCAACAGATTTATCTGGTGAAAAAACTATTGAAGAGTTTACTATTGTTGTTACAAATGTAAATGATGCTCCAAAAGCAGTAGATGACACTGCAAATACTTTAGTTGATACAGCTGTAACTATTGATGTTTTAGCAAATGATTCGGATGAGGATAAAGACACTACATTAACTATAAAAGATGGTTCTTTAACTACTCCTATGAATGGTAGTGCGCAAACTGTAGATGGTAAAATAGTATATACACCAAGTAGTGGATACTTAGGTGATGATACATTTATGTATACAGTTACAGATGGTATTGAAGAGAGTCGTGCCACAGTAAATATTAGTGTTTTAGATGCTCCATTTAATAAAGAAAATGTAATTGGTAAAAAACTTTCAAATATGTATGAAACATATATCTTTAGAGAAAATGATATTATCTTAGCTGATAGTGGTTATGATGATTTTACTGAGTTCTTAGAGTATGAAACTATTGAAGATGGAAAAATTAAAGTAGTATTTAGAAGTGGTGAGTATGATATTATTACTAAAACTACAAGTGGATTTACTGTTGAGTTTTTCGAGTTTGTAAATGGAACTATTCAAGCAAATGGAAGTGAGTCTATTTCTACAACTTTAGAAGACTATAATCAAACAGATATTGACACAGCATTTAATGATATTCAAGAACAATATTTTGAAGCCTTTGATAGAACTTGGGTTGAGAAAAGATATAGTAGTAAATATAATATATCTGGAAATAGTGCAATAAAAAACTTAACTAGTAATACTATTCATATTGAAGCATTTAATGCAGATAAGGGAAGTGAGTCAAGAGCGGAAGCTAGAACTTATTTAGATGAGCCTAAAACTATAATCAAAGCTGATTTAGAAATTTTAGAAGTAAATGCTTATTCTCAAGCACAAGTTACTTCAGTTATGCATGATGTAAACACAGCTGGTGATACTATTTATGTAACTACTGGAATTAAAGCTGGTCATATGTACTATTATGTAGCTAGATATGATGTTAATGGAGACAACTTAGAAGAAGAGTATGCAAATGAAATGTTTGTAGATGTGGATAGTACTGTTTCAGATGGTACATTCTTCTATTCTGTTAAACAAGAAATTGATGGAAACACTATTAAGTTTAATGTTGCAAAAATCAATAAATCAACAGGTACAGTTATTGAAGAATATACTGAGAAAAGTGTACAAATATCTGATACTGCTTTAGATTTAGAGTTTGATAGAACACAAGTTAGAGCTAAGTCAAATATTGAAACAACTGAGACACAAGAAATAGATGTCTTAGATATTACAAAAGTAGATTTATTAGGATTTGAAGCGAGAGCTGGTGAACCTTTAAGTAATGCTGTTCAAGAAGCAATTGCTGTAATTGAAAACACGGATATTGAAACAGATAATATTGATACTAAAATAGATGAAGCTGAAGCTATCCTTTCATCAGAGACTAGTGCTGATGCAACTTTAGCAAAAACTATGATTAGAGTAGCAGAACTTGCAAATGATGAAGATTTAGCATCATTATTAACATTTGATGTTCCAAGTGATTTATCAACTACTAATTATTTAAATCAATATATTAAATCAACAGTATTAGATACTATAAATATTGATGAGAATTTAGCAGATAGTATTAGTGCATATAATTTATCAAATTTTTCTACTAATATGTTACATAATGTTGCAACTGAACTAAAACAAATGAGTGATGATATAGGTTTATTATTCCCTGATAGTAATCCAACTGCTGCTTATGACCATGATGGTGTATCTATGAACTATGAACAATCACTTGCATTTAGAGCGACTTTACTTGCAGTTGCGTTTAAGTTGGATAATTTAGCTGCATATAGATTTGGTAGTGATGCTGACTATAAAACAAGAGAACACAGTGATGGTTATGGTGGGACTTTTGAATATAACGATATAGCAATTGACCCAGCAGCTGTATTAAATACAGGAGAGTTTTTCAAGTTAGTAGATGGAGCAAGAATTGATACAGCTAAGACTTATGCAATTGAAGCATTAACTTTAGTTTCTAAACTTCCTATTGGTTTTGAAGATGAGATGACACAAGAAGATTTAGATGAAGCTAAGAAAATTAAAGATGCTTTAGATGGAACTGCTAGTTCATACATTATGGATGTTAAAAATGATGATGAAATAAAATCTATTGAAGTTGACCTTTCAAAACTATTTAGTTCTGCAGGAGCTTTAGATATAAGTGACTTTGGTTCTAATTGGGCAAATACTTGTGGTGGAAATGATACTTTAATCTCAACTGATATGGCAAAAATCTACAATGACTTAAGATGTGAATACTCTGATATGTACTATTACCATAGTTACACAGCTTCGCAAGAACCTCAAACTATGCCAACAGCAGAAAATTCTAAGATAGATGATGTTGTTCTTAAAATTACTAAGCCTGATAATTCAACTTTAAGTGGTCAAGCTTTAATTGATTTTTTAGTTGATGATGATACTTCAACTGGTACAACATTCACTTTTAATAAATCTATGATTGAGGATAAAACTTTTAATTTCGTAGATTCATACGGTGAAGCTAGTTTAACATTTAAATCATCAGGTGATTATGAAGAGATGTTTGATGATACAGCAGGTGGAGATACAAAGGGAAGTTGTTCAGGTTCTTGGAGTGTTGATAGTACAAATCCAAATAAAGTTAATATCACAGCTACTTGTAGTGAAGAAGGAGTAACAGGTACTTCAAATAGTAGTTTCTATATTTTATTTGAAGAAGAGATTAAAAATGGAATGAAAATTACAGTTTTTGATGAAGAGACTAGCCAAGAAAAAGTTGAAACAGTAACATCTGTTACAAATGCTTTAAGTCAAGTTGATACTTTAACTTTTGCAGAGTTAACAGCTAACACTTTCTTATCAGTTGGAGATGACTGGTATGACTCTATGTCTTATACTGATAATGGTTCAACAGGTGTATTAGTTGGAACAGAGTACAATCAAAATGATTCAGGTTCATATGTAACTGATAATGATACTTTTACTTTAAATGTTACTCCAAGTACATCAAATGCACAAGTTTCATCATATACTGAAGCAGCTACAGGTGAAGCAGGAACTCTAACTCTTGTAAGTACGGAGTTGATTACAGGGTATACAGATGTATATAAAACAACTGCAAATATTGAAATAACAACACCTGCTAATTCAATTGAGTGGGACAGTTGGGACTGGACTGATCCTTCATATTATGATGGTACATCACAAATAGCAATTATAGATTTAGCTACATTAACTGCTGGATTTACTTATACAAATAGTAGTATGACTACATATTCTGAAAAGTATGGAGATATTATGCTGACATCAGACAATAAAGTTGTAAAAGGTATAGATACAGCAAGTTCTTCAGACCCACACCCAATGTATATAAGAACTACAGATGAAGTTGGTACATGGACAAGTGATTCTGTTAATAATCAACTAGTTTTAACTTTAGATAATGAAATCGTTTATTTAAAAGTAGTTAATGATGCAGGTACATATATGATAGAACAGGCAAATAAATTATTAACTGGATTTATTTTCACAGAGAAATTTATCTCTTCAGATACAACAACAGGTTTAAATACTTATATTTCTGATAACTTCTAGTATATTAAAAGTAGAGTTTTCTCTACTTTTAATAAAAATCATATATAATTACTTTTATTTCAAAGGTAAAATTTGAAACTTCTTCTTTTGTGTTTTCCTCTTTTTTTATTTGCTGAACTTAAAATAGTGCTTAATGATATAAAAGAGTATAAAGTAACAGAAGATAAAATAGTTTATAAAATATCTGCTAATTCTAAAAATATAAATCCCATAAAATTTAATAAATTTAGATTTTTTAATAAGGAAAAAATTGTTTCAAATTCATCTTTTTATTTAAATGGAAAATTTTCTATAGAAGATACTAAAATTGATTTTACAAAGGCTTATTTCTTAGAAGGAAAGTTTGTGATGTTAAATCCAAAAGGGATTTATAAAAGAACAACCTTTAAAGCTCAAAAGGCAATCTATTTTAAAAATAAATTGACTTTTTCAAATGTTTATATTACTATAAAAAACAAAAGGTACCGTAAAATAAAGTATGTTTTAGAACTATAAGTTTTGTAGATATAAATTAGCTTTTTTTATATCCAAAAGAATCTGCTTTTTCAAATCATCAAAACTATCAAATTTTGCATTATCTCTTAATTTTTCAAAAAATTTAACTTGTACAATAAACTCTTCGTTTTTTACTTCTTCATCTAATATATGTGTTTCAACTGCATAACTACCATCAGTTGTTACTCTATGTCCTAAGAAAGTTATAGAGTTGTATTCTTTTTCATTTAGTATAGTTTTTGTAGCATAAACACCTTCATTTGGTAGTAAAAACTCTTCTATGAAAAGGTTTATTGTTGGTACAAAACTTTTTGCTCCTAAGCCTTGACCCTTGATGTGTTTTCCGTAGATTTTATACTCTTTCCCTAGAAGTTTGTTTGCTGTTTTTATATCACCATCTTTTAGGTATTGTCTTATTACTCTTGAGTGAACAGCTATATCATCTAGTTTAATCTCATCAAGAACCTCAACTTCTCCATCAAAAAGTTCATCTAGTTCTTTTACGCAGTTTTTTCTACCTTTACCAAAACAAAAATCAAATCCAACCACTATTTTTTTTAAGTTCGGATACTCTTCTTTTAAAAGTTTAATAAACTCTCTTCCTTCAAGATGTTTGATATTATCAAGTACATAGTAGTAAATAGGATACTTTGAATACTCTTGTCTGTGACTTTTAGGTGTTAAGTTTGCGTAGCCCGATTCTATAGATAAAATTGCACCATTTTCATCTAGCTTCTCAAAAAGTTTTTGATGTGCTGCATGCATTCCATCAAAGCCTCCTATTGCTATAGAAGTTATTGTGTTTTTATTTACTAAAGTAGAAAAGTTCTTCTTCATTTCCATCTTTTCCTTGTAGTTTACTTTTTGAGTTGTATTTTAGTTCCCAATTTAAAAGTTTAGTGTTATCTAAAAATTTAGTTCTAGCATTTTCTATTGCTTTTTTGTCTTTTACCACACCTTTTTTATCTCTTTTTACATTTGTTCCAACTTCAAACTGAGGCTTAAATAAGATGATTATATCTTTAGTGCTTAATCTATTTATATCTTCAATAATATTTAAAATAGAAATAAAAGACACATCGCAAGTTACTATTTCAAAGCCATTTTCATTTTTGTAGTCTCGTACATCTGTATTTTCAAAAAAGCTAATTCTTTTGTCACTTTTTATTTTCTCATGTAATTGGTTTGAACCAACATCTACACAAGTTACACTTTTTACATTTTGATTTAGAAGTATTTGTGTAAATCCACCTGTACTACTTCCTATATCAAGGGCATTTTTATTTTCAAGTTTTAAACTTGGAAGTTCTTCTAAAAAGTGTTTTAGTTTATACGCAGCTCGACTTACATAAAACTCATCTTCAAGTATTTCGATTTTATTTGTTTCATTTACATCCAAAGATGGTTTTGAAACTATTTTGTTATCTACTTTTATTTTATTTGCTTTTATAAGTTCACTTGCTTTATTTCTACTTTGTATTTGAAAGTTGTCTTTTAGGTATTGGTCTAATCTCATGCGAAATTATAGTTAAATTTTTATCAAGAATAGTTTATATATACTATAATTTATTTTAATATAACGGGATTTTATTTGAAGTTTGTAAAAGAAGAGTTTGAAAACACGTATGAAGAGAAAAAATCAAAGTTTATAGCACATATGATGCCTTATGATAAATTTGATGAAGTTATGAAAAGACTAAAAGAGGAACACCCAAAAGGAAGACACTTTGTTTATGCTTATAGATATTTAAATGAGTATGGACAAGTTGTTGAAAATAGTAGTGATGATGGAGAGCCTAAAGGAACATCTGGAAAACCTTGTCTAGCAGTTTTAGCAGGTGCAGGTATCATAAATAGTGCAGTTATTATTGTAAGGTATTTTGGTGGAATTAAACTAGGTACTGGTGGCTTAGTTAGAGCTTATGGCTCAAGTGTAAATGAAGTTATAAACAAAGCAGAATTTTTTGAATATAAAGAATTAATAACGAAAAAGCTTTATTGTCAATATGCTGAGTTGTCTAAATTAGAGTATCTTTTAAACTCTATGGAAATAGTTATTAAAGATAAAGAGTTTACTGATAGTATAGTGCTTAGTATATCTCTTAGTAAAGAAGAATATAACAATTTAGTTACACAGCTTCCAAGAACAATAAAATATGAATAAATAACAATTTATTTTAAGAAAAAGACACTATAATATCATAATTTTAAAAAAGGTTGCAAAAAGTGAAAAAAGCATTTTCTTTAATGGAATTAATGGTAGTAATTATTATCTTAGGATTACTGGCTGCTTTTGTATTACCAAACCTTACAGGTAAAAGTGATGAAGCAAAAGATAAAATAGTTTGTATTCAGATGAAAAGTATTGCACAAACTTTAAAGATGTATAAATTAGACAACTCTTCTTATCCTCAAACACAAGAGGGTTTAGGTTTATTAGTTGAAAAGAAATATTTTGAAGATAGAAAGCTTCCAAAAGATGCATGGAGTAATGACTTCATTTATATTTCAAATGAGGGTGGTTTTGATTTAGTATCAAAGGGTGCTGATAAAAAAGAAAGCACAGAAGATGATATTTACTACTCAAAGTGTAAGTAATAAATGAGTGATATTAGAGTAAAAAAAGCTTTTACTCTAATAGAGCTTATTATAGTAATAGTAATAGTTTCTGCTACATATTTCTTAGTTTTTTCAACTAATAGTTTTAATACTCAAACAAACAATAAAAAGATTAGTTTAGAAAACTTAAAAAATTCATTACTTAATACATATGAATTTTCACAAAAACTAGAGTTCCTTTGTATTGATGATAGTTTTGATTGTTATGCAAAAGTCGATGGTTTAGTAAGTGAAGAAAAAATTGTTTCAGCTTTTTTCTCTCAGAAACCTGAAATTTATGAATATGAAGCAATACAAACTCTAAAAGAGTTTGATGAAATAAGAATAAATGATGTGGACTATGATGTGGTTTTCAAATTTAGTATCAATAATGACTTTAAAACAAATGAGTTTATTTTAGATACCCAAGAAGATAAAGTATATATTTTTAATTCTATTTATGATAAACCAAGTATTTATGACTCTTTAAGTGATGCTTTTGAAATTTTTAATAAAAATATAGTTGAGGTAAAAGATGCTTTTTAAATATCAAGGTTTTGATTCAAATGGTAAAAAAGTAAAAGCTAAACTTGAAGCTTCAAACTTGAAAGAAGCAAAAGCTAAACTAAAAGCAAGAGCTATTTTATATACTTCTATTGAAGAAGAAAATTTTAATCTCTCAAAAGTCTCTTTTAAAAGAAAAAAAACTTTAGATTTATCAACTTTATCTTATCTTAGTAGGGATTTAAGTATTTACTTAAACTCTGGTATATCTTTGATCTCGGCAATAGAACTTTTAAAACAAAGATACAAAAACAATAAAACTTTAAGTTCATTTTTTGAGTCAATTGGAACATATCTTGATGAAGGGAAAAACTTTTATGTGGCACTTGATTCTCAAAGTGTAGTAAAACTTCCAGAGTTTTATAAACAATCAATAAAAATTAGTGAAAATGGTGGGCTTTTAGAATCAGTTCTTTTAGAATTGGCAACTTTTCTAAAAGAACAAGATAGAGTTAAAAAACAAGCAAGTCAAGCTTTAGCTTATCCTTTATTTATACTATTTATTTCACTTTTTATGGTTGGTTTTATGCTTAGTTTCATAGTACCAAAGATTACTGATATTTTTACACAAATAGATCAAGAACTTCCTCAAAGTACAAAAATAGTTATTGCTTTGGGGGATTTTTTCTCTAATAATTATGCTTATATTTTAGTTTTTATTTTCTCTTTTGTTTTTATGTTTGTTTTTTTGATGAAAAAATCAAAAGCCTTTAAATATGTTTTTGATAAATTAGTTTTAAAATTGCCATTTTTTTCAACTATGGTAGAGCAAGCAGAACTTTCTAGGTTTTCATATATGAACTCTATTTTAATAAAATCAGGTGTTCCTATAGTTCAAGCTATAAACTTAAGTGCAAATATTTTAAAAAATAGTGTAATAAAAAAAGTTTTTGTTGATGCTTCTTCAAGTGTTGTTGAAGGTAAGAAGTTATCAAGTTTACTTCACTCAAATAAGACTTATAAAATTGATGAAGCTTTTATTCATTCTATTGCAATAGGTGAAGATACAAGTAGATTATCTGAGATATTAAACAATCTAGCTAGTTTATACAATGAAGCAAATAAAGATAAAACAAATCTTTTCTTGTCTTTATTAGAACCTATATTTATGCTTTTTGTTGGTGTGACTATTGGATTTATTGTAATTTCTATGCTTCTTCCAATCTTTTCTATGAATTTAGGTTAGGCTTTGAAAAAATCCATTGTTCTTTTAGTATCACTTCTATTTATCACTGCTATTTCTGCTTTGATATTAAAAAACTTAGATGATACAAATGAGTATATAAGTGAACAAAATTATAAGCTAAATAAAGCCCAACTTTTGATGATGGTAAAAAATGCCCAAACTGAAGCTTCAAAATTTATCAAAAAATACCCAGATGATTTACCACCTTTAGAAGGGATACCTTTTTCCATAAAAGATATTGATTTACAACTTTCACTTGTTGAGTATGATAAGTATGATTTAAATTTGCTAAAAGAAAAAGATAAAAAAAAGTATGAACATATACAAGAGTTTTTTTGGGATAACTCTGTAGATGGTTTTGAAAACTTACAGTATCTTTTAAAAGGAGCTCCAAAGCTTCAAAATAGTAAGCAAGTAGATGATATAATAATTACTTTTATTGAACAGACATATAGTGATGATATTTTAAAGATAAAAGATAGATTAGGATTTTTATCTTCTTCAAATGAGGGTAAACTTTATGAATTAAAAATAAAAGTCATGTATCTAAAAGAGATTTTAAAAGGATATTATATTTTAGATAAAGAAGGAAAGGTAAAATACTTTGAGCTTAGTTTCAAATAAACATAAAAAACTCTTTTTATGTTTAGATAGTAAAGTAAATATAAAAGATAGGGTTGATATTATTTTATCCCCTGAGTTTTATTGGGTTAGAGTTTTTGATATACCTGTAAAAAACAGTACACAAGCAAGGCATGTATTGCCTACTCTTTTTGAGGATGTATTAGAGACAACAAATGAACTTTCATATCAAGTGTTAAAACTTGAAGATGGTAAGTATTTATGTTTTGCATATATAAATAAAAAGATATTTGAAGCTATAAAAAATGCTGCTATTTCAAGTTCGCAAGTAAACTCAATATATTTTGCTCAAACTGAATGTTTAGAGTTCAAACAATTTACTATTTGCAATAAAGCATTTTTATATACACACGATGACATTTTAGTAAAAGTTCCAAGTGCGTTATTAACTCAAAGTATTGATTTAGAGAAGAATTTAGAAAAAATAAAACTTTCCTCAAATAAAGTAGATATAAAACTATATAACAGTTCATTGTCTTCTAATCAGATTTATTCATTGCTGTTTGTGATGCTTTTAATATGTTTTGTGAATATATTTAAAATCTTTGATTATAGTAGTGAAATCTCAACTTTAGAAGAAAAAATAGAATCAACAAAAAAAGCTAGCAAGTTACCTAGTTCGATGATTCAAACAAACTCTATTTTAGACACTTATAAACTAAAACAAAAAAGTCAAATTGAATTAAGAGAAGCAGTTTCTTATATCTTAAAAGATAAAAGATTTACTCTAAAGAGTGTTCAAATCAAAAAAAGAAACTTTGAATTAGAGTATAAATCTATTAATAATACAGAAAGTTTAAAAAACTACTTAAGTAAAAAATATGAAATTCTATCATTTAGAAAAGTAGGGCAAACTCTAAAAGTGAGGATTAAAATATGAATAAAATAAATCCTTTATACATACTAGCATTAATGCTAACCTTAGTACTTTTATCTTTTCAGCAATTAAATGAGCAAAAAAATAGTTTTTATGAAAAAGCAAAAGAGTTTGAATCTTTAAAGGCAAAAGCAAAAGAGTATAGAAATCTTAGTAATTCTTGGGCTAATAAACAAAATAGTATTAATACAATTAATCAAATAGTAAATAGTTCTAAATTTAGAAAACATAAAATTTTAAAAGTTGAAACTCAAAAAAATCTAAAAGTAAAAATAGAATCAAAAGATAGTAAAGTGTTAAATGATTTTTTAAATAGAGTCTTAAATAAGCAGTTAATTATAGAAAAAATGGAACTACAAAAAGATTATATTGCTTTAGAAATAGGATATAAATAATGAAAAAAATACTAAAGAGTTTAGTTTATGTGATATTTTTTATTTTTATATCTATGGTTTTACTACCTAAACAAGAGCTTTTTTATTTCTTAGAGAAAAAGATAGAGGAAAAAAATATCGTTATTTCAAATGAGCAGTTTGAAAACAAAATTTTAGGCTTTGACTTAAAGTATTCAGATATTTATTTTGAGCAAATAAATGTCGCAAATGTAGAAAAGTTATCTATAAATACTTACTTGTTTTACAATCAAGTATCTATTAAAAATGTAAGATTATTAGATAGCTTTAAATCAATGTTTCCAACACCTCTTACAAATATATACTTGACTTATTCCATTTTAGACTATGAAAATGTACAAATAGAAGCAGATGGTATTTTTGGAAAGCTTTATGGAAGTATAAATATTTTTGATAGAAAAGCTATAGTTTATTTAGAAGCTACAAGTAGTATGAAAAACTCTTATTCAAATGTATTAAGACAAATGAAATTTAAAGATGGAAGGTATGTTTATGAATACAAATTTTAATAAATTAGTTAAATTATTAATACCTTTTATTTATATATCATTGTTTGTATATATACTTATGAGTGTTTTAGGAAGTTTTTTACCTAAAAGTTCTGTAGAGTATGTAAAAGAGCCTAGTTCTGATATTGACTATAATAAATATGATGGTTTTTATAATAGTACAGTATCAAGACCTTCTATTCCTAAAACACAAACAAAAAGAGAAAATATTAAAAGTTTGTCTTCTTATAATTTAAAAGGTATTTACTCTACAAGTTCAAATACTGGTTGGGCTATTATAGAAAATAAGAGAGACAAGAAAAGCTACTTTGTAGCTCAGTATGAAGAACTAGATGGATATATTCTTACAAAACTTTTTAAAAATCATGTGATTTTTGAGAAACAAGCAAAAGAGTATAAACTTGAAATATCAAAAGCTAAAGAAAATATATCTTATGAAATATCAAGAAAAACAAATAATATAAATGAAAATGTAGTAGTTCAAAATGACAGTGTTACTGTAAAAAGAGACTATTTAAACTCTTATGTACAAAACCCTGATAAAGTTTGGCAAAATATAGCAATAGAAGAGTTAAGAAATGGTTCTAAAATAGAAGGGTTCAAAGTGGGAAGTGTAAATCAAAATTCTGTTTTTGGGAAACTAGGCCTAAAACAAGGTGATATTATAAAAGCAATAAACAATAAGGTTTTAGACTCTTATGCTGATGCTTTTGCAGTATATAACAATATAAGCAAAACAAAATACCTAAACATAGAAATATTAAGAAACAATGAGATAATGGAGTTAAACTATGAGATTGATTAAAGTACTATTAGTAGGACTATTTCTTACTTTTACACTAAATGCAAGTGAGAAAATAAACATAAACTTTAAAGATTTAAAGATTATGGATTTAGTGAAGATTACATCTAAGATTATTGATAAGAATATCTTAGTTACTACTCAAATAAAAGGAAATGTTGATTTTATTTCAAATAAACCTTTAGAAAAAGATGAGTTGGTAAAAATACTTATATATGTACTTGAATCAAAAGGTTATACTCTTGTTCAAAATGATGAAATTTTAAGAATAGTAAAACTAAATGAAGGTGCAAAAAAGAATGTACCTGTTGTAAATGGTGCAAAGCAAAAAACTCATTATCAAATGGTTACAGAAGTATTTACAGTTTACAATGCAAATGTAGATTACGTAGCTTCAAAAATAAGACATCTTATTTCTAAAAATGCAAAACTTGTAACAAATAAAGAATCAAACTCTTTAGTTTTAACAGACTTTGTTGATAATATAAAAACTGTTAAAAAAGTAGTATCTATTATGACTTACGGAGCAAAAAAAGATACTAAGATAGTTGAACTTAAAAACATTCAAGCAATTGAAGCTAAAAAAAATCTTGATGCAATAGCAAAATCAAAATTTGATAGTAAAATAGAGACTCAAAAAGTAGATATTATTGCAAATAAAGATGATAACTCTTTAATTTTAATAGGACATAAACAAAATATAAACTACTTAGCTAAATATGTAAAAAGCGTAGATGAAAATGATTCATTAGTAAAAAGAGTAGTTGAAGTAATACCTTTAAAAAATGTAGAAGCAAAAAATGTAATCAAAATAATTGATGGGGTAATTGGAAAGAAAAAATACATAGACCCAAATGATAAACCACTTTCTTCAATAGATGAAGAATCAAATGCTATAGTTTTAATGGGACCATCAACTGAAATAGCTTATATAAAAGAGCTTTTAAGAGAGTTAGATAAGGAAAAAGCACAAGTATATGTTCAAGCTAGAATTATTGAGTTAAATGATACCTTAGTTGATGAAGTAGGTGTGAAATATGGAATTTTAGGTGGTAAATCTGGAAGTAATGGTCTTGGAACATTTTCTTCATCTTTAAATGGAGGGGAAGCTTTAGCTTTTAAACCAGATAGTATTGGTCTTAAAATACCTGATATTACTTCTGGTTTAGCTTTGGGTGCTTCTATTAGTCTGCTTGATCAAGACGGTGCTTTAGATATTGTTTCTGAACCATCTATCTTAGCTATTAATAATAAAGAAAGCTCTATTTATGTGGGTGAAACAATATCTGTTAAAACTTCTTCTACTGTTACAGATGGTGGAACTACAAATGAGAATTTCAAAAGAGAAGATGTAGGACTTACTTTAAAAGTAAAACCAAGAATCTCAAATGATAACAAAGTTACATTGGAAATTAATACTATTTTAGAAGATGTAAAAACAACAGAAACTACAAGTGGTAATGCAGATACAACAAAAAAAGAAGTAATCACAAGTGCAATTGTTAAAAATGGTGAATCTGTAATAATAGGTGGACTAATTGAAGATAAAGAAGAGTCAACGGAAAGTAAAGTTCCTATCTTAGGGGATGTTCCATTATTAGGAAACTTATTTAAACATAATAAAACTGACTATAGAAAAAGAAGCTTAGTTATTGTTGTAACTCCATATATTATTCCTAAATCAAAAGATTTATCTTATGTTAGAAATCAATTAGCACAATTAAAACTTTTAGAAGATAAGTATTTAAAAGAGTCATTAATTAGATTAAGAGAAAAACAAATCGATAAAATCCAAAGAGAAAAAGAGTATAAAGAAAAACTTGAAGAATTAGATAAAAAATACACTTCTTTAAAAACTGGGAAAACAGTTCAAGAACAAACAGATTCAAAAACTGCCCATGAAAAAAGAGTTGCAGAGATCTTAGGAAACTAGTATGAATATAAATGAAGTTCACAATTTAAATCTTATTCCTTATGAGTTAGATAACTACTCAACTGCTTTAAAAAACTATGTTCTTTTTACAAAGATTGATGAAAAAGTAGTTATTGCTATTTCAAGTGAGCATATGAGTTTATCTTTGGATTATTTATCAAAACTAAATTATGAGCATGAGATAGTATTTTTAGATGAAATATCTTATGAAAAGCTTTATAATAAGTTCTTAGAAATAAAAACAGATAGCGAAATGAGTGCAATTCAGCAAGAGCAAGAAGATGCAACTTTGGAGGATGAAGATTTCTCTATGAGTGATTTCTTAAAAGTTGGAAGTGATATTTTAACCTCAGAAGAATCAGCTCCTATTATTAAGTTTGTAAATTCACTTTTCTATCAAGCAATTAAGAAAAAATCATCAGATATTCATATAGAAATGCATGAGTTTAAAGCTGAGGTTAGATATAGAGTTGATGGTGTTTTAGTTAAGCATATAGAACTTGATAAAAATATCATGTCTTTAGTAATCTCAAGAATTAAAGTTATTTCAAATCTTGATATTAGTGAAAAAAGAGTTCCTCAAGATGGTAGAACACAAATAAAGATTGCAGGTAAGACTTTGGATATTAGGGTTTCTATTCTTCCAACTTTTTATGGTGAGCGAGTTGTTATGAGGATTCTTATGCAAAGTGAGGATATATTAAGTGTTCAAGAGTTAGGTTTTCCTACATATATAACTAAAGAGCTTGAAGGTGTTCTTCAAAACTCTTATGGAATGGTATTAGTAACAGGACCTACAGGAAGTGGTAAATCAACAACTTTACACTCACTATTACATCAAGTTGTAAGCGATGAAAAAAATATCATAACAGTTGAAGATCCAGTTGAGTATAAATCAAATGAATTCTCTCAAATACAAGTAAATACAAAAGTAGGGCTTACTTTCGCATCAGGACTTAGATCTATTTTAAGGCAAGACCCTGATATTATTATGGTAGGGGAGATTAGAGATAGTGAAACTGCTTCAATTGCAGTTCAATCAGCTCTTACCGGTCACTTGCTTTTCTCAACTCTACATACAAATAGAGCCCCAGCAGCTATTACAAGACTTATTGATATGGGAGTTGAGAAGTTCTTGATTTCTTCATCATTACTTGCAGTACTTGCTCAAAGGCTAGTTAGAAAACTTTGTGATGATTGTAAACAAGAAGACAATTCAGAGGGTTCTCATAAAGTATTTGGACTTGATAGTAGTACTAATATTTATAAAGCAAATGGTTGTAAATCTTGTAATTTTACAGGATATAGTGGAAGAATTGCTATTGGTGAATTATTTGTTATAGATGAGGATATAAAAGAGTATTTAAAAGGTGAAGTTGATGACTCAACTTTAATGAAAAAAGCTTTAGCAAATGGTATGATATCTTTAGATAAACAACTAAAACTTATGCTTGAAGCAGGGGATACATCTGTGGATGAAGCTATTAGAATAGGTATTAAGTAGTGACGAAAAAATCTTTTTCACTTATGGAAGTAATAGTTGCCGTTATGGTACTAAGTGTAGTCATGGTAGCACTTCTTCAAGTAAAAAGTGATAATATTTATTTAGTGAATAAATCAAATGAAACTAAAGAATTCAAAGAGTATTTATCACTAGCTTTTAGTCTTGATGAGCTTAATAATAGAAATGAAAACCTTTTTTTAAGTAGAAAATTTGATTTTGAAGATGATAAATTAAGAAGAGAGCTAAAAGCAATAAAAGTAAAAGTTAAAGATGAGCAAATAGACACAAGAGTTGTTAAAAATGACTCTTATGATTTTAGTATTGTGACATATGAGACTTCATATAGTATAGATAAGAAAGTTCAAAAAAATATTTATAGTTTTAAAATAGAGTTATGATGAACACTAAAAAGGCATTTACTTTACTTGAAGTTGTTATTTCGATTACACTTTTTATGATTTTTATTATTTTTGTATATAAAACACTAGATCAAACAAAACACTCAAATAAAATATTTGAAAAACAAACAAAAACTATAAAAGACTCAAATAGACTTTATAATATCTTTTTAGAAGATATAGCAGAATCAACACAAACACTAAGTATTAGTTATGATAAAGATAAAAATGCAAGGCTTATTTTTACTTCGAATAATACTTATCATAATCCATATTATACTAATATAACTTATCTTATTTCATCAAATGACAAACTAGTTAGAATTGAGAGCAAAGATAAGTTCAAGTTTTCTAATACAAGTTATGAGTTCTATGAAAATGCCTATGTGGATGTTCTTCTAGAAGATATAGAGTATTTTGATATAAAAAAAGATAAAAAGCAGTATGTTTTAGCTATAAAACAAAAGAATAAAAAAAGAGTACTTTATAGTACATATTTATTAAAATAGGAGAAGGTTTGAAGAAGATTATTTTAAGTTTATTTGTTTGTTCATCTCTTTTTGCTCAAGAAGTCCAAGAAGAAAGTAGAGTAGTTAAAACATCAGAATTAGAATTGCTTTTGTTTAAAGTTGGATTTCAATCTTTATTAACTGATGTAGATATAACAAAAGATAAGTCAATACAAAATGAAGAAAATATCAAAGACTTAAAAGATAAAGTAAAAATTATCATGGATGAGGTTTACAAAGATAAGAGACTATTAGTTGAAAAAGATAGTAATTTAACTGTTGATAAGTCAATAAAAACAAAAGAAATTAGTGAACTTAGAGAAGAAATAGAACTTTTAAAGAGTGAGATTAGAAGTCTAAAAACTAGAAAAATAATAAAAGAAAAAAGTACTAATCTAGTGATAAATAAGGCAATAATAAATACTAATAACTCAAATGTAAGAGAGAAACCAAACTATAATTCAAAGATTATGTATAATTTAAATAAAGATGTTTTAGTTGAGTTAAAAAGTTGTAATAAGTATGATTGGTGTGAGATTAAAGTAAATAATAAAAGTGGATTTATTGCAAAATTTTTATTAAACTTATGATTCTACATATTTCATAAGTCTATCCATAAGTTCAAGATTTGCCATAGTATTTCTTGGATTTTTTGAGTTTAATACTCTATTACAATCTTCACAAAGAGTAATGATATTCTCTATATTATATCCAGCGCCATCTTCTATATCTTTTACAAAGATACTAATTGAGTTTTTTAGTGAAACAGTTTTAGCACATCTATTACATTTTTGATTATCTCTTGCCCAAGCTAGTTCTTTTCTTTGTACCCAATCAGATGGCATTTTTACATTATGAACAGATTTTTCATCATATCCTGTCCATAGTTTGTCTTTACTAACACTTCCTTGAGTTTGCTTCTCATATTCATAATTAAAATATTGAGATACAATATCTTCAACTATGATAGTTTCCCTTACTCTTATATCTTTTTCATCAGCAGTTTTTTCTACAATAGCATAGTTTATAGGAACTAAAGGGTGTTCTTTTTTCATATGGTTTTTTACAAGGTCCAAAAAAGGTTCAATATCACCTTTTCTATATGCAAAGGCAAAAACCTTTTCTCTATAGATATAAAGAGGAATTATTGCTGCTATTAAAAGTGACGATAGAACGATAAACTTTATATCTAAAATCATGTTTTTGCCTTTTTATTTTTTTAGATTAATTCTGGATTTACTTGATGTTTTTCAAGTGTTTCTTTTGCTTCTTTATGGTTTCCACTTACTAGTTTTTGAAGTTCATTTATATGAACTACTGGAATAGCAACTTCTCTACCACAAATTTTTTCTAACTCTTTTCTGTTATAATCAAAAATATAGAAATCTTCGTCATTATCAACTACAATTAAATCAGCTCCTGCATCGAATGCTTCCAATAGTATTGTACAAGCTGTATACAGTGTAATCTTACTATTTATATTAAAAGTATTTTTTGATAAGTCTAATCTTTGAGACTCTAAGTTTATTTTTTTTGCTTTTAAACTATTGATTAGTTTAGAATATTTTTCTTCCTTATTTGAAGCGTAGTATGCAATAGCAAAATCACTAAAGTCATGATTTAATTCATACTCTTCTTCAAAACTACCAAAGTCTAAGATAAGAGTTTTATTTAGTCTAAAGTTTTGCTTCTCAGTCTCTTCATAAACATTTAAAGCTTTTTGAAGTTTGATAATTCTTTCTTCATAAGAGTTATCAAAGTCTAAAATCACATTTTTAGAACTATTGTAAAAACTTGCTGATACTTCATACGAGTTTATGATTTTTAAAATAGAGTCTTTTTCTTCTTTATTGGCTCTCTCTATTATCATAGAAGCTAAAATAAGTAAAGAATCACCAATATATGATGTATCTAAATTTAGTGTATTTGAAGCATAAAAGTATGGTTTTAATTCTTGATAAGTTTTTTTATCTTCTTCGTTTATAAAATCTTTTAGAAGTTCTAATCTTTCATTAAAGTCATCATCATTTATAAGTAAGTCATCACATGCTCTTCTAATTGAGATTGGTTCAATTTTAATATCAGTTCCAAACTCTTTTTTTAATCTTTTTAGTTCAATTCCTGCTTTTACATATACACCATTTACTACTAAATCAAAATCTTGGCAATCAACAAAACTTAATTTTTGTTCATTGTCAATATTTTTTAAAATATCAAGAAGTGTTTTTTCTTCTTTTGTTTTAATAAAATGCTTAGTATAGTATGGTAAATAATCAGAGTTTTTGTCAAATTTAAATAAAGATATTTCTAGTTTCATATTAGTATTATCACCTTTTTTGTAGTTGAGTAAATTTTATGGAATTTTAACTTAAAAAAATGATAAGAGTATGTATTTTTCTCTTATCATTTAAAAAGTGTCCTATTCTGTAAACCTTTTTACATCAGAACCAATTGAAGTTAGTTTTCCCTCAAGGTTTTCATATCCTCTATCTAAATGGTAAATTCTATGAATATTAGTTTCGCCTTTTGCTACAAGTGCAGCTAAAACTAAAGCAGATGATGCTCTCAGATCAGTTGCCATTACATCAGTACCATTTAAAGTATGAGATTGACCATTTATAGTTGCAATATTTCCATTTAAGTGAATATCAGCTCCCAATCTTAAAAGCTCACTTACATGCATAAATCTATTTTCAAAAAGTCTTTCATCAATTGTGGAAGTTCCATTTGCTTGAGTTGCTAAAGCCATAAATTGTGCTTGCATATCTGTTGGGAAACCTGGATATTCACTTGTTATAATATTCACAGGTTTTATCTCATCTGTAGGAAGAATAGTTACACTGTTTTCATCACTTATTACTTCAAAATTCATTTCTTCAAGTTTTGAAATCACAGCTTCTAAATGTAATGGAATTACTTTCTTTATCTTAAGTTTTCTATTTGTAATTGCAGCAGCACACATATATGTACCAGCTTCAATTCTATCTGGAATAATATCAAAATCTTTAAATTCTAATAATTCTTTATTAGAACCCTCAACTGTAAGTTTTGAAGTACCTAGTCCTTCTATTTTAACACCAGCATTCATTAAAACTTCACAAAGTTGTTCTATTTCAGGCTCTTTTGCTGCATTTATAATAGTTGTTGTTCCTTGAGCTAATGCTGCTGCCATTAAGATATTTTCTGTTCCACCAACTGTAACTTTATCAAATACAATTTTAGAACCTTTTAGTCCTTCTGGTGCAGTTGCTTGAATATATCCATGTTTAATATCAATTTTAGCACCCATTTGCTCTAAAGCTTTTAAATGTAAATCAACAGGTCTTTGACCAATAGCACATCCACCTGGAAGTGAAACTTCACAGTGACCAAACCTAGCCAAAAGAGGTCCTAAAACTAAAATAGAAGCTCTCATAGTCTTCACAATATCATATGTTGCAGTAGTTTTATCTATTTCATATGTGTTTATTTTTACAATACCATCTTGTTTTTCAAAACTTCCACCAAGCATATCAATTAATTTTAAAAATGTGTTAATATCAACTACGTTTGGCATATTTCCAATTTTGATTTCATTTTTAGCAAGTATCGTTGCTGCTATTAAAGGAAGGGCTGCATTTTTAGCTCCTGAGATTTCAACTTCTCCTGAAATCTCTTTATTTCCTATTATTTTTAAGTATTCCATGTCATTCCTACAATTATATATATAAACAAAGCTAATATAATATCTAAAAAAGCCTTTAAAAATTAATACTAATAATCTTTTTTTAATATGATAAGGAATACAATTGCGATTTTAAAAGGTAATGAATGGAAAATAGTGTTAAATTAGGTGTCAAATATATGTTATTTGCTGCTGTATTATTTGCCTTAATGGGTGCAGCAGCAAAAGAGCTTAGTAACTCTATGAGCTCAATTGAAGTAGTATTTTTCAGAAATGTTTTTGGGGTTATATTAATTTTGTTGTCAATATACAAAAGTCCCTTAAATCAAATCGGTGGAAAAATGTGGCTTCTAATTTTTAGAGGTATGGCAGGTTTTATAGCCTTATTATTCTTCTTTTATAATATTGCAAATATTCCTTTAGGTGAAGCTATGACTTTCTCTAAAACATCTGCAATTTTTACTGCAATTTTTGCTTACATTTTTGTAAAAGAGAAACTAGGCTTTAAAGGTTGGCTTGGAGTATTTATAGGTTTTATTGGTATTTTATTTATTACAAAATTTGATGGCTCTTCCTTAGATAAAACAGATTATTTAGGGATACTTTGTGGTGTTGGAGCTGGGCTTGCTTATACTTCTATAAGAGAGCTTAGAAAATTTTATGATAGTAGGGCAATTGTTTTATCATTTATGACAATAGGAACAGTTGGACCAATGATACTTTTAATTATTGGTGAATTTTATACAAATGATAATTTAGACTTTTTATTCGCACCTTTTGTAATGCCTAAAGGTGATGATTGGTTATTTATTATTTTACTGGGAATTTTTGCAACATTTGCACAAATTTATATGACAAAAGCCTACTCTTGTGCTAAGGCGGGTATTATTGGTACTATAGGTTATAGTAATATTGCCTTTTCAATTCTTTTAGGATTGATTTTAGGGGATAGTTTGCCTGACATTTGGATTACTTTTGGTATACTTTTGATAGTAATTAGTGGTGTTTTAGTTTCCATGAAAAAGGATTAGAAAATGGACGTTTTTTTATTATATATAGAGATTATTGTATTAATATTTTTAATTATCATAACTGCTTGGTATGTTCATGATAAATATGTACAAAGAGATCATCAGCTTTTAGTTAACTACCCAATTATTGGTAGATTGAGATATGTTTTAGAAGAGGCGAGAGAGCCTTTTAGACAATACTTTGGTGATGAGAAGTTTTATGAATCAAAAGATAAACTTGACTGGGTTTATAAAGCTGCAAATGACAAACCAAATTATGCAGCATTTTCTCCATCACAGCCTCTTCCAAAACCTAAGTTTATGATTAGACATGCAAATATTGTTTTAAATGAAGATGAAGTTGATAATGATTTTGAAGTAACATTTGGTGAGACAAGAAAGTATCCTTATACTGCAAAGTCAATTATAGCAAGAAGTGCGATGAGTGATGGGTCTATTTCTCCTGAGGGTACAAGAGCCTTTGTAAGAGGTGCTCAAATGGGAGGTTTTCCTATTAATTCAGGTGAGGGTAGTGTAACTTCTAACTTCTTTGTAACTCATAAAACTTATGAAAAAGGCTATATGAAGATAGTTCATGGTACAACTTTTGCAAAAAAAGTAAAAGATGTAGTTCAATTCTTTTTCAATGGTGCAATGGCAGCTGATGTTTATAGAAAACTTGTATTCAAAGATGATCCAGAAGCAGAAACTTATGTATTTGATTTAAAATCACAGCTTTTCCATAGAGTAAATTGGGACGCACCTTTAGTAAATTTTCCAAGTGAAGTTCCAAAAGATATGCCTGATATTATTTTACAATTAAGTTCTGGACTTTATGGTGCTAGGGATAAAGACGGTAAGTTTGATCCTGATAGATACCAAAAGACTATGAGATTTTGTAGAATGACTGAGATTAAAATAGCTCAAGGGGCAAAACAAACAGGTGGTAAACTTGCTGCTCATAAAGTAACTCCTGCTATTGCATATTATAGAAATGTAAGAGCTTATACTGATGTTTTCTCTCCAAATAGATTCCCTTATGCAAATACAATCGAGGAATTATTTGATTTTATTGGAACATTACAAGAATTGTCAGATAAGCCAGTTGGTGTAAAAATTGTAATTTCAGATATTGAAAATATTGAACCTTATGCAAGAGAAATAAAAAGAAGAATAGATGCAGGTGATACTAGATATCCTGACTTTATTTCTATTGATGGTGGTTCAGGTGGTAGTGCAACTGCTCCTATTGAAATGATGGAAAGAGTTGGTTTAAATATCAGAGATTCTGTTTATTTAGCTGATAAAGTATTACAAGAGTTTGGAATAAGAGACAAAGTAAAAATTGTTGCGAGTGGTAAAATCTTAACTCCTGATGATATTATTGTAATTTTATCATTAGGTGCTGATTTTATTCAAATTGCAAGAGGATTTATGATGAGTGCAGGGTGTATTAGAGCTAGATATTGTTCAGGTACAACAGGTCATGATTGTCCAGTTGGACTTGCAACTCAAAATAAAGAAAAAAGAAAAAAATACTTTGTTTATAAACAAGCTAAAAAAGTAAGAAACTACCATAACAACTTATTAAAAAGTGTTAAGGGAATGCTTGCAATTATGGGACTTAAAAATGTAAAACAATTAAATAAACATAGATTGTTATTCCTAGATAAAGACTCAAGAGTTCATGATAATATTGACAATGTATTTAAAAGAAGACTAGATATTGGTAAAGATCTAGAGGATGAGTACCATGAATCTAGATAAGGTTATTTCTGGATTTTTTATAATCTTAGCAATGACTATTAACTTTGGCTTTTTCTATGGAGATATGTACTCCCTAGAAAGCCATAGTAAATATGAACTTTTTGCAGCAATTGTAATAAATTTAATTGCTACTACTTTAAAGATTGGTGATAAAACTCAAATGGGTTCTGTATTATTAGCAACATCTCTTGTAGCTGATATTCAATTAATAGCAGCAGCTATTGTATGGACAGTGGCTGCTTACGCATATACTGTTGATGCAGAGATTATTGCAACTATTGTATCTTTATCAGGTGGTGCATTACTTGCAAATTTAGTTTCTGTTACACTTTATGTGGGAGATACTTTAAAGTCAAAAAGATAAATTAGGAATAGGCCTTTGGAAAACAGTTCACTATTTATCATTCTGCAAAGAATGAGAGTACCATTTTTAGTAATTGTTATAACTTATACAATAGCAATTACTGGTCTTATTCTTATTGAGGGGCTCGACTCAAATGGCAAGCCTTATCATATGAGTATTTTTGATGCTTTTTATTTTATAACATACACAGCAACTACTATAGGTTTTGGAGAGACTCCTTACGATTTTACTTATTCCCAACGAATGTGGGTGACTTTTTCTATATATTTGACAGTACTTGGTTGGTTTTATGCTATAGGGTCTTTGGTTTCACTTCTTCAAGATAAACTTTTTTTACAAGAAATTCAAAAAAGTAAATTTAAAAGACAAATTGGTGATTTAAAAGAGAAGTTTATCATCATCTTAGGTTACAATCAAATCACAAAAGAGATAATAAATAAAGCAATAGAACAAGGAACAAGAACAGTTGTAATCGAGAAAGATAAAAAAAGAATCAATGAGCTTTTATTAGAAAGTTTCACTCCTACTGTTCCTGTATTAAATTGTGACAATTATTCTATAAAAGTTTTAGAATCAGCTGGAATTAAAAAGTCAAATTGTAAAGCAATAGTTTCCCTTTTTGAAGATGACAATATGAATTTAAGAATTGCTTTAACTTCAAGACTTTTAAATAAGCATGTAAAAATTGCAGCAAAGTCAACAACTACAAATCAAACAGAAAACTTAAAAGATTTAGATGTTGAGATTATTGCAAACCCTTTTTCTATTATCTCATCAGAAATAAATATAGCTTTATCAGCTCCTAATATTTTTAGGCTTGAGAAATGGCTTTATGGACTAGATACTTTAGTAGCAAAACTTCCAGTTTTTCCAAAAGGTAAATATATTATTTGTGGTTATGGAAGATTGGGGCGAAAAATATATGAAAAATTAAATGTAAATGACATTGAACTTGATTTAGTAGAACTTGATATAAATAAAGCTCAAAGCTATTCAGATGAAGAAATATCTCATGTAAACTTTGGAAATGCAGATGATAAACAAATGCTTTTAAATGTAGGGGTTAAAGAAGCAAGTGCTATTATTGCTGCAACTAATGATGATACTACAAATTTATCTATATTAGCAACAGCAAAAAAACTAAATCCTAGTATAAAAACCATAGTTCGTGAAAATGAAATGGAAGATTTTTCAATTTTTAAAAATGCAGATATTGATCATATTTTTTTACCTTCTAAAATTTTGATAAATAAAACAACAAATGCTTTAATTAGACCATTATCAGATAAGTTTATAAGATTAATGTTAAAAAAAGATGAAAAATGGGCTAGTAAACTTGTGAAAAATTTGATAACAGTAATTGATGAAAGCCCAATAGTATTTGAATTATCCATAGATGAAGATCAATCCCCTGAGGTTTATAAGCATTTAAAAAATAATCAAACTTTAAATTTGGAGTTTTTATTTAGGTCTTTACATAATAAAGAACAGAGTAATAATGTGGTACCATTACTGCTAAAAAGAAAAGAGGAATATACTCTTTTACCTCAAAATAGTTTGGAGTTGGAAATTGAAGATAAAATACTAATTGCTTGCGATAAGTACGCAAAAAGTGATATTGAATATATCTGTCAAAATATTTATGAGTTTCATTATGCCTTAACAGGTAAAGAAAAAGAAACAATTTTTAAAAGGAATTAAATGAAAATTTTAACTGGACCTTGTGTTTTAGAAGATAGAGATACGGTAATGAGAATTGCTGAAAAGCTAATGCCTTTAAGTGAAGATAAGAGAGTAGAGTTTTACTTCAAGGCATCATTTGATAAAGCAAACAGAACAAGTTTAGACTCATATAGAGGACCAGGACTTGAAGAGGGTTTAAAATTATTCCAAGAGATTAAAGATCAGTTTGGATACAAATTAGTAAGTGATATTCATGAATCATATCAAGCTGCACCAGCAGGAGAAGTATTAGATATTTTACAAATTCCAGCATTTTTATGTAGACAAACTGACTTACTAGTAGAAGCAGCAAAGACAAACTGTAAAATCAATATTAAAAAAGGTCAGTTTTTAGCAGCAGGAGCTATGAAGCATCCAGTTGAAAAAATACTAAAAACAAGAGGTGTAGAAGAAGTTAACTACAAAAACTCTGATGAAAATGGTGTATGGCTTTGTGAAAGAGGAAACACATTTGGTTATGGTTCTTTAGTAGTTGATATGAAAAACTTAATTGCAATGAGAGAGTATGCACCTGTGATTTTTGATGCAACACACTCAGCACAAGTTCCAAGTACTGGTGGAACAACTGGTGGAAATAGTGCAGTAGTACCAAGTTTAGCAAAAGCTGCAGCAGCTGTTGGTGTTGATGGATTTTTCTTTGAAACTCATACAGACCCAAGTGTTGCTTTAAGTGATGGTCCTAATATGGTTCAAGTTGATGAACTATATAAAGTTATTGATGATATCTTTGCTATTCAAGAAGTACTTGGTTTTAACAAATAAGTTACATTTTTAGGCTTTAAATAAAAATTAGGTATAATCGCAAAATATTATAAAAAATTCGGAGAAATTTTATGAACGTTATTGAAGGAAAATTAAGATTAAAAGGTGATGAAAAAGTTGCTATTATTAATGGTAGATTTAATCACATAATCACTGATAGATTAGTTGAGGGTGCAAAAGATGCATTTCTTAGACATGGTGGAAATGAAGATAATTTAGATTTATTATTAGTACCAGGTGCATTTGAAATTCCTTTTGCATTAGAAAAAGCATTAGCTTCTGGAAAATATGATGCTGTATGTTGTGTTGGTGCTGTAATTAGAGGTTCTACTCCTCACTTTGATTATATTTCAGCAGAAGCTACAAAAGGTATAGCAACTGTAGCATTACAACATGGAAAAGCTGTATCAAATGGAGTTTTAACTACTGATACTTTAGAACAAGCAATTGAAAGAGCTGGTTCAAAAGCAGGGAATAAAGGTGCTGAAGCAATGGTTACAATCATTGAGATGTTAGACCTTTACTCTGAGATGGAGAAATAATTTGGCTACAAGAACACAAGCAAGAGAGTCAGTTATTGGTCTTTTATATGCATATGATTTAGGTAATGAAGGTATTGCTAAATTTGTAGATGAAATATTAGAAGATAAAAAAATTAGAAATAAGCAAAAAGAGTTTGCATTAAAACTTTTCAATGGAACAGTTGAAAATATTGAAAAAATTGATGAAGAATTAATAAGTCACTTAAAACAAGGAAATATTACAGATATTGGTTCTGTTGAAAAATCTATTTTAAGACTTGCTATTTATGAAATTTTAGATGGTTTAGATAAAGCGATTGTAATTAATGAAGCAATTGAATTATCAAAAAAGCTTGCAAGTGACGGTGCTCCTAAGTTTATAAATGGACTTTTAGATAAAGTTCAAAAGGCATAATTTATGAGTAATGCTATGAAACTTTGTGTATCACTTGATTTACCAACTGCAAAAGAAAACTTAGAAATTGTTAAGCAAATTAAAGATTTTGATGTATGGTTAAAAGTTGGATTTAGATCATATATTAGAGACGGGAAAGAATTTTTAGAAGAATTAAAAGTTATTAATCCTAATTTTAAAATTTTCCTAGATTTAAAGCTTTATGATATTCCTAATACAATGGCTGATGCAGCCCAAGAAATAGCTAACTTTGGTTTAGTTGATATGTTTAATGTACATGCAAGTGCTGGTAGCAAAGCTATGAGTACAGTTATGGATAGAATTAAAGATATTCCAAATAAGCCTTTAGTTTTAGCTGTAACAGCTCTTACTTCTTTTGATAATGAATCATTTAAAGCTATTTATAATGAAGATATTAAAACAAAAGCTACAAAAATGGCAAAAGACACACATGAATCAGGTATTGATGGAGTAGTGTGTTCTGCTTTTGAAAGCTTAGATATCAAAGCTAATACTTGTGATAGTTTTATTACTTTGTGTCCTGGTATTAGACCTTTTGGTGAAGATGCTGGTGATCAAAAAAGAGTAGCTGACATTCCTTTTGCTAAAGAGAATAAAGTAGACTTTATAGTTGTTGGAAGACCAATTTATAAAGCTACTAATCCAAAAGAGGTAGTAGAAAAAATCTTAGCTAATATTTAGTTTGATTTTTCCCATTCTTTTTTGCTTCATAGAGCAGTTCATCTGCTCTTTGAATTGCATTATCTAAAGACTCATTTTCTTTAAGTTCACTACATCCAAGGCTTATTGTTATATTTCCTTTTATATTTTTTAACTTTAGTTTTAGAACTTTTTCTCTAAGTCTTTCTGCCTGAATAAAAGATTTTTCTAAATTTGTATTTGTCAATACAACTAAAAACTCTTCTCCTCCGTACCTTGAAACTAAATCACTTTTTCGAACAGAAGATAAAAGAGTATCAGATAAGCTTGTTAAAACTAAATCACCAATTGCATGTCCATATGTATCATTTATAGATTTGAAGTCATCTATATCTATAAGTATAAAGGATATGGGATTTTTATTTCTTTTTGAAAGTTCAATATATTTAGAAGCTTCATCTCTCAAGGCTCTTCTATTTAAGAGTTTAGTTAAGGAGTCATAGTTAGCTAGTCTTTCTACTTTTCTTAATAAGCATGCAAGGTGGTAAGATAAATATATTATAGATAGTAAAAATAGAAATAAGAATATCTTAGACATGGATCTATTAATTATAATAGAATGTTTTTTTCTTTCATTTTCAAGATATACTAGTTTTATCTTATCATTAAAAATGTTTTTACTTTTTTGTTTTGTATTTGAAAAAGATAGTTTTGTATTTTTGTCAAAGCTATTAGTTGAAGCTAGAATATAGTTATTATGATTTATTAAATAAGTATCTCCACTAATGTTTTTATATTTATTAAATATTTTATTAAAGACTTGAAGTCCTATATCAATTGAAACTATTCCTAAAAACTTATTGGATTTATTAAATATTGGCAAAGATAAAGTAGTTAGAAGCTCTTTACTTACTCCATCTTCGTAAAGTTTAGTCAAAACAAGCTCTTTTGTTTTATTGTTAGGAGGTGCAGCTTCTGTCCAAAAGTTTTTTTTGAACTGATTTTCGATGAATTGTTTATTAACATTTAATATTGATGGTGCTAGGTATATATATCTGTTATTTGAACTATAATATACCCATTTTATATCAGGAAGAATATCTAATGCTGTTTTAAATATCGACTCTAAATATAGTACTCTATTTATTTCATTTACATGTTCTTTTGAAAGAGACTCAATCTTTCCTACTCCAAAAAGAGTTGAGTTATAGGTATTATCAACCTCATTTTGAATATGATAGCTATCACTTGTATTTTGCTTTATATGTGAAAAACTTTTATGTTTTTGGATATCTACATTAGTCATATTTTCTAATAAGTTTTTATATGTAAAAAGTATAGTTTTTGAGATATTTAAATAATCTTCAATGATAGTTTTTTGTGTTTGAGTATAATTTTCTATTTCTTTACTAAGCTTTTTTTCTTCATTTTTATATATATAGTATGAAGTAATTAAAAATAAAATACCTAATAGTATTAAAATTAAATTGTTGGTGTGTGATTTCATTGTTAACCTATGTTTTCTTCAATTTTAGTATTTTCTCTATTTGAAAAAGATAAAAATAAAAATTATTTGCAATAATACTTGTTAATACTAATGTTTTAGCTAAAAAAAGAAAAAAATTAAAAGTAATATATTTTTTAAGGGCTCTTTAAGCACATAACTATTATAATTCCCATCCAAATTTGATACATAGTTATCAAGTTTAGACGGATAGATGGGTGAGCTGGCTTAAACCACATCCCTGCTAAGGATGCGTACTGGCAACGGTACCGAGGGTTCGAATCCCTCTCTGTCCGCCATTTAAGTGAGGGTCTATAGCTCAGCTGGTTAGAGCACTCGGCTCATAACCGAGTGGTCGAAGGTTCGAGTCCTTCTAGACCCACCACTTATGCGGGAGTAGCTCAGTTGGCTAGAGCCTCTGCCTTCCAAGCAGATTGTCGCGAGTTCGAGTCTCGTCTCCCGCTCCACTAATAAATAGGGTTGGTAATACTATTTATTTTTTAATTAATTTACCATATGAGCGGGAGTAGCTCAGTTGGCTAGAGCCTCTGCCTTCCAAGCAGATTGTCGCGAGTTCGAGTCTCGTCTCCCGCTCCACTTATTATTTTAACATAACGCGGAATAGAGCAGTTCGGTAGCTCGTCGGGCTCATAACCCGAAGGTCACAGGTTCAAATCCTGTTTCCGCAACCAATTAGTCAGTGTCAAGGTAGCTCAGCTGGCTAGAGCGCTGGTCTCATAAGCCGGAGGTCGAGAGTTCAAGTCTCTCTCTTGACACCATTATTCACATAGTGAATAATCTTTATTAATTTTGGAAGCTGGTGTAGCTCAGTTGGCTAGAGCAGCTGATTTGTAATCAGCAGGTCGGGGGTTCAAGTCCCTTCACCAGCTCCACTTTATTTTAAACTACACAAATTATATGTTAGACTCAGAATGGGGTATCGCCAAGTGGTAAGGCAACGGTTTTTGGTATCGTTATTCGGGGGTTCGAATCCCTCTACCCCATCCACTACAATCCAACAATATTATTATGTTGAATTTTATAAAATACTAATAAGTATTTCAAATCGCGGAATAGAGCAGTTCGGTAGCTCGTCGGGCTCATAACCCGAAGGTCACTGGTTCAAATCCAGTTTCCGCAACCAATTACAAAGCTTTTAGCTATTTGAACTTTTAGTTCTTTTAGCTAGAAGCTTTTTTTTAGCAACATTATGCCAGTGTGATGGAATGGTAGACTTGAGAGATTCAAAATCTTTTGCCTTAGGGCGTACCGGTTCGAGTCCGGTCACTGGTACCACTTACTATTTTACTTTATTATTTATGCCTGTTTAGCTTATAAGTGCAAGATGAACCAATAATTCACTATTACTTGAAATGGGAAATATAAAAGTTTACAAAGGATATAAACAATGTCAGAAAACTTAAATATAAAAGAATTTATGAAAGATGATGCCTTTGCATTTGATAATATTTCATTAGCTATATGTAAAGAAGAAAAACCTGATTATAAACTTATATTAAAGCAGTGTGAAGATTTTGAGAATAGTGTAATTCTTTTTAAAATAGTTCCTTCTTATTTTGTAATGAAAACAATACTTTGTTTTAAATTAGAAGACTATGAGACTGCTCATAGATATATAAATGGTTCTTTAAAGTATTTAATTTATATAGCTAAAAATACAAGTGAACTTAGTCCTATGGAAAAAACAAACTTTGATGAGTATAAAACAAATGTACTTGATCAATATAAAATTCTTACATCAAAAAAACCTGAATATTTAAATATTAAAGAACTAAAAGTACCTGAACTTACAAAATTTATAACGACTGCTGATGAAAATATTTTAAATAAAGAAATAAATAGAAGAGTTTTACAAAGACAAAAATAGTCTAGCAGTTCAAAAACTTATATCGTTATTGGGGCTTTGAATCTCTCTATCCACCTAAATATTTTGCTATCTACTAGCAATACTATTACGACCATTTTTCTTAGCTTCATAAAGTGCATCATCTGCATTTTTAATAATATCTTTTATATCCAAATTAATTTTATAATTGCTAATACCAAAACTTGCTGTGCAGTTAACTATGGTTGTAAAGTTGTAGTTTTCTATTTTGCTTTTTATTTTTTTTGCAACTACAAGAGTTTCTTCTAAATTTGTTTTAGGACAAATGATTATAAACTCTTCACCACCCCATCTTCCAAGTACATCTGTTTCTCTTATATTTGATTTTAAGATAGCTGAGAACTCTTTAAGCACAATATCTCCTGTTTGATGACCATGCGTATCATTTACTTTTTTAAAGAAATCAATATCTAATAAAATCACACTAAAACACTCTTTATACCTTTTTGCATATTTTAGTTGTTCTTCTAAGAAACTATCTATTTTAGTTCTATTATATAATTTAGTTAGCTTGTCAGTAATAGATAATTGCTCTAATTGTTTATTTAATTTTGTAAGTTCAATTGACTTTTGTTGAGATATATCTAGAAGCTTATTTTTTTCTTCTAAAAGAAGTTCAATTTTCGATTTATCATTTAAAGCATTTTGTTTTAAAAGTTGTTCTAATTTTTTTTCTTCTTCAATCTTTTTAAATTTATATGATATTAAATAAGATAGGATTAAAGCTTCAATTATAATACCTATTCCCATACTACGAGATGAAATATAGTTAAAATCAACTATTCCCATATAAAACATAAGTCCATAAAGACTAAATACTATATAGAAGATGTGAGCAGTTAAAAATATTTTTATAAATTGATTTCCTTTTTTATAAATACTAATACTAATGAACAAGAAAATAACCAGTGAGTAGTTTAGACTTAAAGATAATAATCCTAATGCATGATTGAAGTTTATAAATGAATAAACTACATTTGAAGAAAGTAAAACTATTATACTATTTAAAAAAAGATGTTCTTTTATATATTTTTCTTTAGTTTCAAATACTGATTGAATAAAAAGTGCTAAAAAAATAGGTGTCAGCATCAAAGCAAAATTAAATTTTACAGCTAGTTGTCCATATACATTAAAGTAGTGTGATAAAGAGCCATACATATAAAGTATCCATATAGTTGCACTTAATAGATATAGAAAGTAGTATAAATACTCTTTGTATCTAGTAGATATAAAAATGAGTAAATTATATAAAGCAAGGGCGACTAATAATCCAAAAAAGAAAATACCATCTGCTTTTTCATAAATCAAATAATTAGTTGACTCATCTTTTGTTAGTATTGAATAGTCATAAAAATGATATGCTAAAGTTTTTTGATTTATGTATATATTTTTTGTTTCATTTTTTTCTAAAACTACGGGATAAACGCTATTTGCGCCTAATAGTTCTGATTGTTCTTTTGAGTAACCTGTGGAAATATTTGTTTTTTTTATTAGTTCATTTTTTATATTTGCTTCATAAAATGTGATTGCATCAAATGTAAAAGCTAAATTTTGATGAATATAAAGTTCAAGTGTATTATCACTTGTATTTGTTAATTGAATTTTCAACCAACTATTTGTAATAGCCGTACCCAAGCTATCTTTGTTTTTGCCTTTTTTAAACTTAGCTTCATTAAGGTCTTCAAATCTGAGATTTTTATTGTCATTTACAAAATATTCAAGTTCAAAATCTGTTAATTTAACTTTTGCTTTATCTATAGCAATGGCATATAAGGAGTTTATTTGTATAAGTAGTAATGCAATTATAAAAATTGTTTTCAATGTTTTGCCTTAAAAATAATTTAATATATGAGTATTATTAAATTATAACATTTACTTACCAAATATATGTAGATTATACATAGTAAAAAGCTTCTTTTATAAATTTTTTAATATAACATCATATATAACATAATTGTTATTTATATGTAAGAATATTTTATATATAATTACACAAAAATATTATATAAGGTTTATAAATGGCATATATTTTTAATTTTATATTGCTTACATTTGTTATTATAATCTTTTCTGAAAATATTGATAAATATTTCACTTCTTTAGCTAAGTTTATTGTTGAGAATTTAGTATAATATTAGAAACTAAGGCTAATCTATGATAAAAACTCCCCACTTAAGTGTTGATGGTATTATCAAACTATATGATAAAAATGAGAACTTTAAAGGTATAGTGCTTATTGAAAGACTTAATACACCCCATGGTATAGCAATTCCTGGTGGTTTTGTTGATATTGGTGAGAGTGTTGAAAATGCTTTAGTTCGTGAAATGAAAGAAGAAACTTCCTTAGATGTAAAAATTGAGTCCTTATTGGGTGTATATTCAGATCCAAACAGAGATCCAAGATTTCATACTGCATCAATTGCCTATATTTGTTCTGCAATAGGTACACCAAAAGCATGTGATGATGCAAAAGAGGTTTATGTTTTTTCTTTGGATGAATTACCATTTGATAAAATGGTTTTTGACCATAACAAAATATTAAAAGATTTTGTTTTGCATGAAAATAAAAAAATCACATATAAATAATCTTAAACTTTATACAACATTAACAAATTATTTTATATAATATATGAAATATTATGGGGTGTGTAAATGAAGTTATTAAGAATAGTTTTTATGACTTTATTTTTACTAGTTACAGTCTATTCTAAAGAAATAGTATTCGCACCTTTACCTACTAAATCAAAAGCAAACATTATAAATGATTTTAATCCTTTACTAATATATTTAGAAAAACATTTAGATATAAAAATTAAATATAAGTTTTATTCAAACTACAAAGATATTATAAGTGATATAGAAAAGAAAAAAATAGATTTAGCATATTTAGGACCCTTACCTTATGTAGCTTTATCTACTAAATACAATGATATAAAACCCCTTGTAACTTTTAAAGAAAAAAACAATAAACATAACTATAGATGTGTTCTTGCAAAGTTTAAAACATCTAAAATAGACATCTCTAATAATACAAAGCTTGCACTAACTCAACCTTTGTCTACTTGCGGATACTTTATGACAAATATTTTATTAAAACAAGAGTATTCAAAAAATCTTGATGAGCTTTTATATTCTTATGAAATGTCACATCAAAATGCTTTATTGTCATTGGTAAAAGGAACTCACAATCTAGCAGGAGCAAAAGATACTATTGCTAATAAATATAAAAGTTTAGGTGTGGATATTATTAAAAAGAGTATTTTACTTCCTGGCTTTACCTTTGTTGTTAATACTAATAATGTTGACAATGAGCTATCACAAAAAATTACTGAAACTTTATTGAATATCTCAGATGATGACTTAAAAAAATTAAAAAAAGGATCTTATGGATTTGTAAAAGCAAATAAGAGTGATTATGGAAATTTAAAAGTGGAAATATCTAAATTACCATTAGAAGGGAATATGCTTGAAAAAAAATAAGTTTCTTTTTATTTTATATTTTTTTGTTATTGGATTTATTTTCATTTTTGTTTTAGAGAAAATAGAAAAAAATGAAATTGATATACTTTCAAAACAAAGACTAGAATCTACTCAAATTGCTTATAATAGTATTTTAGATACATATAAATTAGCTGCAAAAAAAGATTTTAATTTTTTGATGAAACAAGAAAAAATTTTAAAGTTATTACATCAGTTTAAATATGGAAATAATAAAGATAAAAATGTATATAGAGGCTTACTTTATAGAGCACTTTATAAAGATTATGAAATTTTAAAAAGTAATGGTATTAGACAGTTTCATTTTCATACACATAAAGGTGAAAGTTTATTAAGGTTTCATAATCCTTCAAATAGTGCAGATAGTCTTATTGATTTAAGAGAGTCAATAAACATAGCGAACACTAAGTTAAAAACTAGTTTTGGTTTTGAAGGTGGTAGAGTATACCCTGGATTTAGATATGTTTTTCCCATAGTATATAAAGAAGATCATTTAGGAAGTGTTGAGTTCTCTATATCTTTTGATGCAGTTGAGAAAAAGCTAAATAGTGTATTATCATCAAAAATGCATATGCTTTTAATGAATGATCAAACAACTTTAAAAAAGGTATTTAATTCTAAAAAGAAATATTTTGAGGCTTCTGTACTTTTTAAAGATTATTATATAGAAAATAGTTTAATCTCATCACTTTCAAAAAAATATCATGAAAATAAATTAATAAAAAGTTTAGACAATATTATTAAAGATGATAAGAGATTTTTATCTTCACATCAAAAGCATAAAAGTTTCTATCTACCTATTTTAAAAGATGATAGAGGTTTTATGGTAACTTTTTTAGCTGTATATGATACAAAAAAGATGTTTGCTGGATATATTGTCTCTTATATGGATTTCGAAGATTTAGTTAATATTGCTAATAAATATGACATTTTTAAAGCTTTAGGATTAGTATTGATTGCTTTATTTGTTTATCTTATTAGTATTGCAGTTGAACATAGATCAAGAACAATTAAAAATAAAAAAGAGTTAGAAAAAAGTAATATAAATTTACAAAATATAATTGATAATCAAAAAAACTTAATTATTATATATGAAGATTCAGAAATTATTACAGTAAATCAAAAGTTTAGAGAATTATTTACTGATAATAGTTTTTGCAGTTCTAGTTTTGAAAATATGATACTAGATACAAATGAAGAAGATTATGTAAAAAAAGTAAATTTACAAGATGCTATTTCATATAAAAACTTCTCTAAAATAAATAATAAGATGCTAAAAATTTATAATACACTTCTAAAAAAAGAACAAACTTATTTAATCAATATTAATTTTTATAGTGGAAATAACTCTTTTATTTTAGTTCTAACAGATATTAGTGAACTAATAAACTTACAAAGAATAGTTTACACTCAATCAAAGATAGCAGCAGTTGGAGAGATGATAGGGAATATTGCTCATCAGTGGAGGCAACCTTTATCTGTAATTACTACATGTGTAACAGGTCTAAAGTTTCAACTTGAATATAATGATGATTTTGATAAAAAAGGTTTTATTGAATCTTTTGATAGAGTAAATTTTCAAGCTAAGTATCTTTCCAAAACTATTGATGATTTTAGAAACTTTTTTAAAGATGATGGTTTATCTTCAAAAGAGTTCAAAGTAAATGAACTTATCGAAAAAGTTTTTGACATTACAAAAGATTCATTAAAAGCTAACTATATAAATGTACAAATTGATACACCAGAAGTGAGTATTTTTAACAATGATAGTGTTATTGTACAAGCATTAATCAATATTATTAATAATGCAAAAGATGCCTTCCTCGATAAAAATATTAGCAGTGATGATAGGTATTTATTTATTTCTCTAAATAAAAAAGATGATTGTATTGTAATAAAAGTAATTGATAGTGCAGGAGGAATTGATGAATCAATAATTGATAAAATATTTGACCCTTACTTTACTACTAAACATCAATCAGTTGGTACAGGAATAGGTTTATATATGACTCATCAGCTTATAACTAAACAGTTAAAAGGAAAAATTTTAGTGAAAAATAAAACTTATAAATATAATAATAAGTCTTTAAAAGGCGCGCAGTTTAAAATAGAGATTCCAATTGAAATTTAATAAGTAATAGCCTAAAGCTATTACTTAGTTAGTTTAAGTTCGTCATTTAAGCCCTTGTACAAACTATAACACATTACTAGAAGTATTATTGTAAAGGGTAGTGCAGTTGTAATTGAACCTGCTTGTAAGGCTTGAAGTGCTTCTTTCCCACCTATATAAAGTAAACCAATAGCTACTAGTCCTTCAATTAAAGCCCAAAATACTCTTTGAACAACAGGTGCATCTACTTTTCCTCCAGCTGTAATACTATCAATTACTAATGAACCTGAATCAGAAGATGTTACAAAAAATACAACAACCAATGATATAGCAACAAGAGAAGTAATCGAAGCAAATGGAATATTTTCTAACATTTGGAACATTGCTAATGATTTATCAGAAATACCATTTGCAAGTGCACCTGTACTAGAAATTACTTGATCTAAAGCAGTTAGACCAAAAGTACTCATCCAAATTGCTGTTACAATCATAGGTACAAGTAGTACAGCTATAACAAATTCTCTTACAGTTCTTCCTTTTGATACTCTTGCAATGAACATACCAACAAATGGAGACCATGCAATCCACCATGCCCAATAAAAAATAGTCCAACCATGAAACCATTTGTCATCTTCTCTTCCCACAAAATTACTTAAATCTATAATATTTGAAGCATAATTTCCTAATGTAGTTCCTACACCAAGTAAGATATCTAATGTTGGTCCAACTATTATGATAAAAAGTACAAGTAATGAAGCTAGTATAATATTAAATTTACTTAATACTTTAACTCCACCCTCAAGTCCTCTTAAAACTGATACTACAGCAATAGCTGTAATTGCTATAATAACTATAATTTGAGTATTTACACCCTTGTCTATATCAAATAAGAAGTTTAAACCAGCAGATACTTGCTGAGCTCCTAAACCTAAAGATGTTGCTAGTCCAAAAATAGTTGCAAACACAGCTAAAATATCAATAATATGTCCAGGCCATCCCCAAACTTTTTCTTTTAATATAGGATAAAAAGCTGATCTCATTGTAAGTGGAAGTTTTTTACTATAAGAAAAAAATGCTAAAGATAATCCAACTACTGCATAAATGGCCCAAGGGTGTAATCCCCAGTGATACATAGTAGCACCCATTGCTAGTTCTTGTGCTTGAGGAGTATTTGCTTCAACATTTAAAGGTGTATGCCACCAAGCTGTATAGTATGCAACAGGTTCTGCTACCGACCAGTACATAAGACCAATTCCCATACCAGCAGCAAATAACATAGAAAACCATGAAAATGTTGAAAATTCAGGTTTTGCATCCTTCCCACCAATTCTTAGTTTTCCTACAGGTAAAAATATTAATAAAAAACAGAAAATTACAAAAATATTACCAGCTAACATAAACAACCAATCAAAGTTATTTATTGACCACCATTTAGCTCCATCTAATATTTCTTTTGCCTCTGTTGGTGATATAAGTGTTCCAATTACGAACACAAGTATAAGTAATGCACTTATAGCAAAAACAGGATTATGTATATCTAAGCCAAATTTTTGCAAGTTATCTTGACCAATTTTATAGTCAGTTTGTGTCTCATTTTTTGACATTATGTGTTAGTTCCTTTCATTGTGTAATAATAAAAATTTATCATACAATTATTGGTACAATAAAAAATAAGGATTTATAATATTGAAAACAAACTTAATAAAAACAATTTATATGTTTCATAAAGACATAAATAAGTTTTGATATGTAGAAATGTATCATTTTATAAAACATTTAATGTGTTAATAAATATACATGTTATATGATTTGTTTCAGACTAAATTAAGTTAAATTAATACATAATGAATGTAGATATATTACATTTAAGACGATGGAGTTTAAATATCGACACAAATAAAAAGAAAAAACTAACAGTTAAAAATGTTTTTAAAGTTTTTGGAGACAATCCCAAAAAGGCTTTAAAACTTTTAGAAGATGGTGTTTCAAAAGAAGAAATCTTTGATAAAACTGGTATGACAATCGGTGTTCAAGATGCAAGTTTTGAAATAAATGAAGGTGAAATTTTCGTAATCATGGGACTATCAGGTTCTGGTAAATCTACTTTAGTAAGACTTCTTAATAGGTTAATTGAACCTACTTCTGGGCAAATTTTAATTGATGATACTGATGTTACAAATTTAAGTGATAAAGAACTTATAAACATAAGAAGAGAAAAAATCTCTATGGTATTTCAATCATTTGCATTAATGCCTCATATGAATATTATTGATAATGTTTCATTTGGTTTAGAATTAAGTGGTGTTACTAAAAATAAAAGATATGAAAAAGCAAGAAAGGCCTTGGCACAAGTTGGTCTTGCTCAACATGAGTTTTCATATCCTGATGAGCTAAGTGGTGGTATGCAACAAAGAGTTGGTCTTGCAAGAGCCCTAGCAAATGATCCAGAAATTATGTTGATGGATGAGGCATTTTCAGCCCTTGACCCATTAATTAGAACAGAAATGCAAGATGAACTTTTAGTTTTACAAGAAGAAGAGAAAAGAACAATTGTATTTATTTCTCATGACTTAGATGAAGCTATTAGAATTGGTGATAGAATTGCTATTATGCAAAATGGAGAGGTTGTTCAAATTGGAACTCCTGAAGATATTATCAATAATCCTGCAAATGATTATGTAAGATCATTCTTTAAAGGTGTTGATGTAACATCTGTATTAAATGCTTCTCATATTGCTAAGAAAATTAGACCAACTATTATAAATAAAGAAAGTACAGGTATTAAATCAGCTCTTCAATACATATCTGATTTTGATGAAGACTATGCATATTTTGTAGAAAAAAGTGGAAAATACATAGGTATTTTAACTTTAGAGTCTTTAAAAGAACAAAAAGCTGCTGGTGGAAGTATTCATGATGCAATAATTGATGAAAAAGCTATTGATGAAGATATGCAAATATCTGATTTTATTGCAAAAGTAGCAGAACACAACTATCCAACAGCAGTAATAGATAAAAATGGAAAATATAAAGGAACAATCTCAAAAAGTAGATTGTTAAAAGTATTTGATGAAGGAGTAGAAAATGAGTAATGATCCATGGGGAAATGCTTCTACTGCACAAGAGAATAAAGAATCAAGTGTAAACTGGACACAAGAAGCTTCAAATACTCCTGTAGAAGAGCCAACAAATTTTGATATTTTAAATCCTTTTGAAAATGCGATTATTCCATTTGATGATTGGACAAACAAAGGTATTGATTGGTTAGTTGAGAACTTTAGAGAGGTTTTTTTAGCTGCGAAAGCTCCTATTGATATTGTTTTAAAATCAATTGAAGCTTTTTTATTGTTTTTAAATCCTTATGTTGTAATCATATTTTTTGTTTTATTAGCTTTACAATTCTCTACTAAAAAACTAGCAATTGGTACTTTACTTTCATTTTTAGTTATAGGATTTATTGGAGCTTGGGAAGAATCTATGATTACCCTAGCGCTTGTTTTAACAGCTGTATTATTCTCAATAGTAATTGGTCTTCCCCTTGGTATTTGGAGTGCAAGAAGTGATAATGTAGATAAGTTTCTACGACCTGTTTTAGATGCTATGCAAACAACTCCTGCCTTTGTTTACTTAATTCCAATTGTAATGCTATTTGGTATTGGTAACGTTCCAGGTGTTATTGTTACTATTATTTTTGCTCTTCCACCTTTGATTAGATTAACAAATTTAGGTATTAGACAAGTGCCTGAGGATTTAATTGAGGCATCAAGGTCTTTTGGTGCTAGTTCAAAACAGATGTTATGGAAGGTTCAAATACCAGTTGCTATGCCTACTATTATGGCAGGAATAAACCAAACACTAATGCTTGCACTATCAATGGTTGTAATTGCTTCTATGATTGCAGTTGGTGGTTTAGGTCAAATGGTATTAAGAGGTATAGGAAGACTTGATATTGGTCTTGCTGCTGTTGGTGGTCTTGGTATTGTATTACTTGCGGTTGTTTTAGACAGACTTACTCAGTCAATGGGTCAAAAAGATAAAAGTGATAAAACTAAATGGTTTGAAAAAGGACCAGCAGGTTTTGTATATAAATTAATTAAAAAATAAGGAGAGTTTATGAGTTTAAAGAAATTATTATTAGCAGGTGTAGCTTCAGCTGTTGTAGCATCATCATTATTTGGAGCAAAGGTAACTGCTGTTAAAACAAATATTGCAGAGGAAGCATTTCAAATGGAAATTGTTTCTGCATTATTAGAAAAAATGGGTCATGAAGTTACAACAACAAATGATATAAATTATGATATTGCATATCAAGAAATAGCAAATAATTCAAAAGGTGAAAGTGTTTACTTTTTAGCTTCTGCATGGTTTCCTTTACATAATAGTAAATTAGCAGCAGTTAATGATAAGGTTAAAAAATTTGATACTAACTTTGTGGCAAATTGTGCTCAAGGTTATTTAGTTGATAAAAAAACTGCTGATAAATATAATATTAAGTATTATAATGATTTAAAAAAGCCAGAAATCGCAAAATTATTTGATTTAAATGGAAATGGTAAAGCTGATTTAACTGGATGTAATGCAGGTTGGGGATGTGAAAAGGTTATTGAACATCAATTAGATGCTTATGGATTAAGAGATACAGTTGAGCATAATCAAGGCGAGTATTCAGCACTTATTGCTGATACTATTGCAAACTATAAAACTGGTAAACCAATTCTTTACTATACTTGGACTCCATACTGGGTTTCTGGAAAATTAGTTCCTGGTAAAGATGTAAAATTCTTACAAGTAACTCATAGTGCTAACCCAAATACTGATTCTACAAAATTATCAAATGGTGCTGATTATGGATTTAATGTAAATAATCAAAAAATCGTAGCAAGTGCAAATGTTAAAAATCATAAAGATATTTCTAAATTATTTGAAATTATTAAAATTGATGTAAATGACATTTCAGGTCAAAACATGTTAATGGCAAATGGTCAAAATAAAGAAAAAGACGTGAAAAGACATGTTAAATTATGGTTAAAACAAAATTCTAAACAAGTTGATGCTTGGGTTTCTGAAGCTAAAGCTGCAAAATAACTATATTCTTAAATAGTTAAATATAAAATTTACAAACAAGGGAAAGCTCCCTTGTTTAAACAAATTCTACACTAAACTTACAAATATAAATCAAAACAAAAATTAAAGAGTAAATATGAATAATATTCCTAAACAAATGAATGCGGTAATTTTAAAAGCAAATGGTGATTATGATAATTTAGAGTATGTTTTGGATTTTAAAACCCCAAGTCCAAAAGAAAATGAGGTTTTAGTTGAGGTGAAAGCAGCAGGAGTAAATAACACTGATATAAATACAAGAATAGGCTGGTATTCAAAAAATGATAACTCAAGTGATGATGCAGCTTGGACTGGTAAGGGTTTAGAATTTCCTTTAATACAAGGAATCGATGTATGTGGTATTATAGTAGCTGTTGGAGAGAATATTGATAAAAAAAGAGTAGGGCAAAGAGTTATACTCGAACCTTGTTTAAAATATGTAAACTCAAAGTTAATGAATCCAGCATATTTTTTAGGTAGTGAGTGTAATGGTGGATTTGCCCAATACACTGTAGTTTCAACAGAACATGCCCATGAAATAAAAAGTGATTATACTGATATTGAATTAGCATCATTTCCTTGTTCATATTCTACAGCAGAAAATCTACTAACACGAGCAGATGTAAAAAAAGATAATATTGTACTTATTACAGGTGCATCTGGCGGTGTGGGAAGTGCAGCTATACAGTTAGCAACAGCAAGAGGTGCAAAGATAATAGCCATTACAAGCCCTTCAAAATACAGTGATATTAGAAATCTAGGTGCTTATAAAACTCTTTCAAGAAAAGAGCCCATTTTAGAGCAACTTGATAAAAATAGTATTGATGTAGTTATTGATTTAGTTGGTGGTGAGAACTTCAATGATTTACTAGAAGTTTTAAAAGCAAAAGGAAAATATGCAACATCAGGTGCAATAGGCGGTGCTATTGTAAATCTTGATTTAAGAACACTTTATTTAAAAGATTTGACTTTAATAGGTGGGACAGTTTTAGAAGAGGGAGTATTTTCAAGTCTTGTAAGTTTGATTGAAGAAAAAAAGATAAAACCTTTAGTTTCAAAAGTTTACAAACTTCAAGATATTGTTCTGGCTCAAAAAGAGTTTTTAGAGAAAAAACATATAGGAAAGATAGTTCTCGAAGTAAAATAGAGATTGAAAAATAAAAGGTGTAATTACACACCTTTTTTAAGTTAAGTCTACTTTCTTTTCTAGTATTTTTTGTACATCTTCGTGTTGTACAAGTTCTGTAAACTCTTCTTCTGTTTCTATTTTATAAATATACTCTTCATTTAGTTCAATAGCTTTTTCTAAATCTACAATAGCATTATCTTCTTGTCCTAAAACAGCAAATACTTTCGCTCTTTGATAGAAGGCATTAGGATAGTCATTATCAATGCTTAATGCTTGATTTGTAAGACTTAAAGACCAGTTTGCTTCTCCTAAATCTAGTGTTGCATCTGCTTTATAAGTTAAGGCTTCCACTTCATCAGGTCTTATTTTTAGAATCTCATCATATATTTCAATCTTACCACTTGGAGTTGTTTCTTGTGAAGCTCTAAGCCATAATGAGTGAATTGCATTCATTATTTCGATTTCATGTTCATTTTGTTTTACTTGTTTAGCTCTTTTTGCTAAATCTTTTTCAAAGATTGACATTCTTTCATCATATTCAAGGATTGTTTTTGAGGTCTTTTCATCAATCATATGTTTCACTTTTTCATTAATATCTCTAATGGAAGACCAACCAATTATTACTAAAATAGAACTGGCTGCAGCTATAATATAAAACATATTATTTATTGTTGAGGTAGCATAATTTATCACGTTTGTTGATATATCAACTTCTTTTTTTGCTAATGTCTTATGTAAGTCAACTTTTAAGTCTCTATTTTCCTCTCTTAGTTGCTTTATCTCATTTAATATATAATTTTCTACAAATGGATTATAAAGAGGCTTTTCTAAAGAATTAACTTTCTCATTTATTTTTTCTTTTGTAACAGGTTCAGTTTTTGATTGAGCTATTAGTATAGTGCTAATAAGTAGTAATAAAACTGCAATTTTTCTCATGTGCGTCCTTCTAGATTTTATAATAAAAATATATTATATCTTATTTAACAAAAATCGAAATAAATAGAAGATTTATAAGATAATTATAGAAATAATTGTATAATTTGAAAAAAAATAAAGGATGGTTTTGGCACTATTGAACAATGATAAAGATATTTTACCTTTAAGTAGTATTGCAGAACTTTTAACGGCAAAAGTAAGAACTCTTAAGATGTATGAAGATAAAGGATTACTTCCTAAAAAAACAGATGGTAAAAAACTTTACTCAATTAATGATGTTAAAATAATTGCATTTGTTCACTATCTAGCAAGTGCAAAAAAAATCAATGCAAATGGTATTAAATATATCACAGAAATGTTAGAAAATAATATGGATGAAAAAAATAAAGCTGACTTCTTAGATATAGTTGAGACTAAGATGGAAAAACTTTCAGGTATTGATGTAAAAGACGTAGATATTATTTAGTTCCAATTTTAAAAAATCGGAACTAATTTATAGTCTTGAGTTTGCCAACCAATAAGTGAGATAAACCCATCAGCAATAATATCCATTTCTTTTGGAATAGTATTATTATCTATTTTAAATACCTTTGTTGCTACAGCACAAACTTCCATTCTAACACCTAAATTAGCTAATCTTTTTATAGAATTTTGAATTGATTCTAAATGCTCTTCATTTTCCATTTCAAAAGCTTCATCTTGTTTTGTACTTAAATATTTTACTGTTTCACCAATAAAAACTAAAACCATTTTAGGTTTAACGCCTTGATCTACTAAACCTTTATGTGTCCCTTCGATGATATTTAAATAAAAAGCAGTTTTTCTAACATTTGTAAAATCAATTAAGAAAACACTTTTGGCTTCTTTTATTCCATTTAGAGCTACTTTGTCATTTATTTGTTTAGCACTTAAACTATTTAAAGATAAAAGTGTAATAAATATAGATAAGATTAATCTACTAATAATCTTCATTTCTTTCCTTTCTTTTTCTATTTATTATAATTATATATTATATAAATTAGATAAAGAATAAGTATTATAATTAATAGTTATTTATTTAAAAGAAAGTATAATAAAGTAACATTTTTATTACATGTACTTATAGGAAAATAAAATCTTCTTTGGCTATAATTGGGCAACTTAAATATAGGAATAATTATGAGTGATAGATTACATGAGATAATCGCCCAAATAGGTGTTTTACATAACGAACTTATAAATAATGAAAAAATCAAAGATGCAAATTTAGTATTTGAATATATAGAAGATTATGATAGTGATATTCAAGAGCACTACTTGAATTTACTTTTACAATTTTACTTTCAAAAAAATGAATTAAATAACTTAAAAGAACTGCTATTAGTTGGAGCAAAATTTGATATAAGATTTTCAGATATAAAAGATGCTTTTTTAAATATAACAAATAACAGAGACAATGTAATAGAGTTTATGGATGAGAGTATAGTTTTTGTAAAAGATGAAATTAAAAATGAACTAAAAGATATGTTTGATTACTACAACTCAAATGAAGAAAATCAAGTGAACTTAGAGCAAAGTATAGAAATTTTAAAAAGAAATAGATATGTATGTGCTTATTGTCATAAAAATATTGAAAAAGAAGAGTGTAAGTTTTTTCTAAATGAAGATTTATTAGAAAGTCTTAAAAGAGATTTACCATATCTTTTAAAATAGAGTTTCAATGCCAACATCTTTTGAATTTGTAATACCAGAAAACTTTTTATTTATACCTGCAAATTTATCTTACATATCTTTTTGTATATTTGTAAGTTTTTTATTATTTAAAATATTTAGATCTAAAATATTCTTTTTAGTATGTGTTTTTTTAGCCTTAAGTATTTTTTATCATGATATATTTTTAAAGTACGCTGTTAAAAACTTCTATAGCTTAACTTCATATAATAGTACTTTTTTGAAAAAAGCACCTAAAAATGAATATGGAAGAATTGAAAGTTTATCTACGATAAAAGTGTATTCTTATAATATAAAACAATTGGCAAATTTATCTTCAAGTGCTAAGCATGCTATTTCAATAGGACATGAAAACCATATAGAAAAATTTATTGATATTCCTTCTTTGGAGTATAAATTTAAAAGATATAAATATAAAAAAATAAGACTTTTTTTAAATGAATATGAATATAGTGAAGAATCAAATAATAAATTTGAAAAAGCAAGATTTGAGATAAAAGTTGAGAAAGTAAAGAGTTTGCTTCCTAGTATTTATGATGAATATAAATACAGATTTATTGATAATAGTTCAAATGAAGTTTTAGCAACAGCATATTATGTGAAGTTCTTGTATAAAAAGACATTAAGACATAAGCTTTTGTATTGGAATGAACAAAGAGATAAAGCTTTTCATCCCGACGATATACAAAACTTTGATGAGATTTATAAAAAGGTATTTATGGAGTAGTATTAAAAAATACTACCCATTTCATCATTTAGGTATTCATCTACTTTTTCTTTAAAGTCTTTGAAGTCTTTTGAACCTAGTTTATTAAATATAACTATTTCTTCTCCAAAGTCATCATGAATAAAATGATCTTGTTTAATAACTTCACTATATAGTTTTTGAATATCCTCATCACTCTCATTTTTATTAAATAAAAACCAGTTTGCAGTTGAGTTTTCTATTCTGATTAGTCCATAAGTTTTTTTATCATCTACATAGTCTTGAATAGTTCCACCATCAAATTGTGCTCCTACAACTATATCATTATCATTTAAAATCATTTCCATTATAAAACCTTTGTTTTGAACTTGAAGGCAATTATAATTAAACTACTATTACTTAAGGCTTTAAGAGCCTTTATTTTATGAACTATTTGATACAATTGCTAAAATTTTAAAAAGGCTATATTATAAAAAAGTTTAAGAAAGTTCATATAGAAATTACAAATATTTGTAATCTAAAGTGTACATTTTGCCCTCCAAAAATAAAGCCAAATGAGACTATGAGTTTAGAACATTTTGAAGAGATAAACTCCCAATTAAAAGATTATACAAAACAGTTAGCCTATCATGTAGTAGGAGATCCTTTAGTATTATCAAGTTTGGCTAAGTATTTAGATGTAAGTTTAAAAAATGAATTAGAAGTGAATATTACTACAACTGCAAATAATTTAAATGAAAAACATTTTGATACTTTAATGCATAAGGCAATAAGACAGATTAATTTCTCTATTAATTCATATAATGCAAATTCACATAAGAAAAGTTTAGATGAGTATTTAGATCCAATTATTAGTTTTATAAAACATGCACAAGATAAAAAACATGAATATTTTATAAATCTTAGAATTTGGAATTTAGATGAAGAGCAAAGTGCAAAAGAGTTTAATCAAAAAGTATTTGAAAAAATAAATAAAAGTTTTGAAACAAATATCTTACTTGATGAGGTATATAAAAATAAACCTAAAAATATAAGAATAGACAGAAAGCTATTTTTTAATTTTGATGAGTACTTTAACTGGCCTAGCTTAGGTAATAAGTTTGTATCAGATAAAGGTTTTTGTTATGGCTTAGATTCTCACTTTGGAATTCTTTCATCAGGAGATGTAATACCTTGCTGTTTAGATCAAAATGCTTGTGTAAATCTTGGAAATACAAATGATACACAAATAAAAGATATATTAAACTCAAAAAGAGTAATAGATATTCAAAAAGGTTTTAAAGAAGGTAAAGTAGTAGAAGAACTTTGCCAAAAGTGTGAGTATAGACTTAGATTTGATAAGTAAAACTAAGCTATAATTTGAAAAATTATTTAAAGGTTTAATTTGACAGAAATAGATATTTTATCTCGAAGTTTGAAAGACTTTTTAACATCAAAGATGTTAAAGATTTCATTAGTTCCATTGATAGTTACAATGATTTTAATTTATTCACTATTTTTTGCAGCAGCTGACTTTGGAATTACTGCACTTCAAGAAGCAGCAGAAGCTTCTCAAAATGGTGAAGAAGTTATCGTTGATGAAAATGCACCATTTTATTTTGTATGGGCTACTTATTTAGTAGTGTTTTTATTTAAGTATTCATTTACTTCATGGATAGCAGGCTTTTTACTTTATACTATTGGATCTATTATAGTTTTACAAGCATCGGTTATTTTAACTTTAGTTGTTATTGGTTTTTTAACTCCAATGATTTTGGGAATCGTTCATAAAAGACACTATAGTCATATAACCTTGCATGGACATGGTTCACTTTTATCTCCCTTGTGGGTTTTGTTAAAAAGTTCATTTATGATGATACTTTTATTTATACTCTTAATTCCGGTGTATTTTGTTCCAGTATTAAATATAATAGCTTTCGCATTACCTTTATACTATTTCTTTCATAAGCTTTTAAACTATGATGTTGCCTCTACACTTTTAAGTGAAGAAGAGTATAAAAAAATATATAAAAAAGAAGCAAATGCTTTTAGAGGAAGAACTCTATTTTTATATTTAGTTTCTATGATACCTTTTATTACACTATTTACAGCAGTATTTTATATAATTTATTTAGGACATGCTTATTTTGTAAAACTAGATAAAATGTATGAGTTTGAAGTACCAGACATAAATAATAAAAGTGAAGAGAAAAAAGAAGAAGTGAAACTTTTAGAAGATAAGTAAGATTTCTTACTTATCTTTTTTTATGGGTTAAGTGATGCTTGTGCAGCCTCTATAGCTTTTTTTGCATTTATTTTTCCATAGGCTCTTTTCGTATCAAATCCACCGTTTGAGTAGTCTGCATCTGTCCCTCCAACTCTATCCGTAGTTGAAATCAAAATAGTTCTTATTTGATTAAAAGTAAGATTTGGGTTTACAGATAACATTAATGCAACTAAACCACTTGTTGTAGGTGCTGCAAAGCTTGTACCAGATGTTAAAGTATAGTTATTTAAATTTTCATTTGTATAGGAAAGTTGATTATTATCATTTTCTCCTGCACTTCCACTTTGATCTAGGGATAAAATACCAAGTAATCCATCGTTTAAACTTCCTCCACCAGGTGCTATTACATCAATGGTTGAACCATAGTTTGAGTATGAAGTTACGTCATTCTTTACACTTGAAGCACCCACTCCAATAACTGAGCTAATTTCAGATAAGTCTTCATTTCCAGCTTGGTCTAAGTCTACTCCTTCATTTCCAGATGCAAATACAACTATAATTCCATCATCTTTAAGTTGATTTATTCTATCTGAAATTGTTTGTGGAATATTTCCTAATCCCCAACTACAGTTTATAACTTTTGCTCCATTGTCTTTTGCATAATTAAAGGCTTTTAAAATATCAAGTTCACTAAGGTTATTGTCTTCAAAGTCCAAGTTAATTAAAATAAGTTCTGTATTTGGAGCAACACCAACTTCATCTCCTACAATAATACCTGCAACCGCAAGACCATGATAAAATGTATCACCATCTGCGTCTGAAATATTTGAAGTATCATCCATTGCATTGTAAGCTTTATATATCTTATTTTTTATATTAGGGTGATTGACTTCAAAATCTTCATCAATTACTGCTACTTTTATAGCTTCACCATTTGTTTGTTTACCTTTTGTTATTGCCCAAGCTTCTTCCAAACTTATGTGTGATTCATTATTTATGTTATTGTTTGTTTTGTATGTTGAGTTTATATTTTTATTAATATGCCAAGCAAACTGAAACATATTATCATCAATCACTGAATTTACAACATTTGAAATAGAAGTAGATGAGGTACTACCTCCACCTCCACCACCACAAGCAGTAAGACTAATAGCTAAAGTAAGTGCTATGCTATATTTTTGAATATTAATTAATTTCATCTTTTCTGCAACTTTAATAATTTATTTGGTGTGGCACTTTTAATATCTTCTTTGTTATGTAACTCTTGTGCTAGAGTAAAAATATTTTGTGAATCTTCTACTTTTATAAGAAAGAATCCCTTACTTATTTCTTTGTAGTTAGTAATATTTAAATCACTAAAATCATCTTGGCAATATGCTTCTTTATGACATTGAACTATTAGTTCATTTTTAAATTTTATTGTTTTTCCATTTGTTGTTTGGTATGTATGTATTTTTTCAGAAGTGTTTTCATCTTGTGAATTTGTGCTATAAGTTTTTGATTCTATTGGTTTAATAAGTTCTATTTTTTTATCAAACTCATAATAAAACTCATTTGCAAACAAAGAGCTACAAAAGGTTAAAAGAGTAGTTGAAAGTATAAACTTTCTCATCTACTGCTCTCCTAAAACTAGTCTATATCCAGTACCTTGAATGTTTTTTAGGCATTTTTCAGGTAATTTTTTTCTAAAGTTTTTGATAAATAATCTCATGGCATTTTGTGTCATAACAGAGTCTTCATCCCAGATTTGAGTTTCCATTTCTTCATATGTGATGATTCTATTTTTAGTGATAAGAAGTTTTAAGAACATATTCTCTTTTTTTGTAAGATTGTGTGTTTCTTCTTTGTTTGAAATAATAGATTTACTATAGTCAAAATAGCAATTTTCATTTAAAGTGTAGATTTTATTTTCATCATGTGTTTTTACAAAAGCTTCAAGAGCATCCATAAGTTTTTCTTGTGTTATAGGTTTGATGATATATTTTACAAGATGTAGTTCAGCTGCTTTTAGCATATATTCTAAATCTGTGTGAGCTGAAGTGATTATGATTCTAGTTTTTGAATCTGATTCTCTTATTTTTTTTATTAAATCAATTCCAGTTTCACCAGGGGGCATTCTAATGTCTGTAATGATTAAGTCAGGTTTATTTTGAACATATTTTATATGGCCATCGCTTGCGTTTTTTGCTGTAATTGTTTCTTTAAATAAGTGGTCTAATATCTCTTTGATATTATTTCTAATGCCATCTTCATCTTCTATGTAAAGTACTGAAAAAGCATTTAACTTACTAATTATATTATCTTGCATTATGATAAAATCCTTATTAGAAATATTATGTTATCATATCATATTAAAGGTTACAGGACAAGAAAAATTGAATTTAATAACAGAAAATAATCTATCAAAAATAACCATATACATTTTTATAATCATTATGTCGTCTATGATATTTATGATTTCATATTTTTATGTAAAAAATACATATGATGATTTTGAAAAGCAAATGGAAAATTTTGTTCAAGAGTACTATGAAGACCAAAAAAGAATACTTAAAAAAGAGATAGATACTGTTATTGATGTATTAAATTACAATCTTACTAAAGTAGATACAGATGAAGAAGAGATAAAAGAAGATGCCATAAGACTTTTAAATAATATTTCATTTCAAGAAAGTAAAAGCAACTATTATTTTGTATATGATATTTTAGACATAAAAGGTGGAGATGATTTTGCAAGGCTTATTGTAAATCCAAATAGACCTGATCTTATTGGTAAATTGATTTCTACAGAATTTAAAGATGCAAATGGTAAAAAATTTAGAGAAGAGTTTCTAAAAAATATAAGTATAAAGGGTGAAGCTTTTACTCAATATGCATATAAAAAACCAAATACAAATGATGAGATTAGACAAAAGTTATCCTACTTTAAATATTATGAAAACTGGAACTGGGTAATTGCTGTTGGTGTTTATATCGACGATATAGAAAAAGAAATAACAAAAAAAAGAGAAGCTTTAGAAAAAACAGTAAGAAACCAAGTAGGGCAAAATATAGTTTTATTTGTGATGTTTTTATCTATTGCTATCTTAATCTCTATTGCAGTATCTCAAAAAATTGATGAGGTTTTAAAAGTTTATCAAAATAAAGTAAAAACAAAAACAAAAGAGCTTGAAGAGTTAAATCAGAATTTAGAAAATAGAGTAACTTATGAGGTTGAAAAAAATAGAGAAAAAGAGCAACTTCTTATTCAAAAGTCAAGGTTTATTGCTTTAGGTGAAATGATTTCAAATATCGCTCATCAATGGAGACAGCCTTTATCTGAGCTTTCTTCTATTTTGATGTATATTAAATTTAAACATAGTATCGGTGCTTTAGATGATGAAACAATGCAGAAAAAATCTAAAGAAGCAGATACTGTTTTAGAGTTTATGTCTCATACTATTGATGACTTTAGAAACTTCTTTATGCCTAAAAAAGAGAAAGAAGAGTTTTATCTAGTTAAAATGCTTGAATCTGTTATGACTATTGTTTCAAGTGCTTTAAAAAACAATAATATTACTGTAACAATTGATATAGATGAAAACATAAAACTATTCACTTACCAAAATGAGTATGAACAAGTACTTTTAAATATCTTGAAAAATGCTAAAGATGTATTGATTGAAAAAAATGTGAGTAATCCAAAGATTTTCATTTGGGCAAAAGAGCAAGAATTTGATGTATCTTTATATATAGAAGATAATGGTGGTGGAGTTACTGTTGAACCAAAATCAAAGATATTTGAACCATACTTTACTACAAGAGATGATAATGATGGTACAGGAATAGGACTTTATATGTCAAAAACAATTGTAGATAAAAATATGAAAGGTAAACTTTCAGTAGAAAATATAAATGATGGAGCGAGATTTACTATAGAAGTTCCAAAGTAAGCTACTTTATACTCTAGAAGTATAAAATAGCTGCAATTATCATAAAACCAACACCAACTACGATAAGTTGCATTGACTTTTCTTTTTTCAAAATAGCTTCATCTACTTCAAAGATAGCCACTGATTTTAAAGCACCTTTTTCTTCAAACTTCAAAAACTTATAGCCTTTTTTTGAAAGTTTAACTTTTGTTTTTTCAAGTTCTTTTTCTCTTTGTTCTTTAGTGAAACCACCAATTACAATATTTTTTATTGCCATAGATACCTCTTATAAAAAATTGAAAGAATTATATCTATATAGAATTAATACAAAGTTTCATAATAGCAATTTGATACAAGAAATAGATTTCTTATTTTGATATAATATTATTATGAAGAAGCAAGAAGAAGTAATTTATGATGCAAAATTTTGGAAGCCTAAAATAAATGAAGATATAGTTTTACATAAGGCTCATTTTAATAACTATGGTTTTGATAAGCATGTACATGAAGACTATACTATTGGTCTAATTTATGAAGGACAGATGGATGCTTTTGTAGATGGACAGAAAAAAAAGCTAAATAAAGCCAGTGTAATTACGATTAATCCAGATGAAACACATGCTTGCCAAAGCCAGTACTGTGAGGGCTACAAGCATTATTCTTTATATCTTAAACCAAGCTTTGTAAAAAAGTTTCAAGAGGAAAACTTCTACAATGAAGAGCTTTTTTTCTCTTCAGGAATCTTTGAAAATCAATATCTTGCAAATAAACTTACAAGTTTGATAATGCAAAATGAGTATAAAACACACTCAAATATAGACTTTGAGTGTGATTTAGTAAATACTTTAAATGAATTATTTTTAAATAATAGTAAAGCTAAAACTCCTATTATTTTAAGTAAACATGATATGATGATAAATAGAGCTAAAGAGTTTATGAATTATAACTTGCATCTTGACTTGTCACTTGATGATATTTCAAATGAACTTGATATATCTAAATATCACTTTTTAAGACTTTTTAAACAAAAGACTTTTATCTCACCTCATTCATACTTAATGCTAAAAAGAATTGAGCGAGCAAAACAAGCTTTACAAAAAGGTGAGAGTATTATAAATACTACATATATGTGTGGCTTTAATGATCAAAGCCATTTAAGCAGAAGATTCAAAGCCTTTGTAGGTTTAACTCCAGGAAACTATAGAAAGTTTTTTAATTAGCAATTAGGTACAAGATTTTTTGCTAGTCTCTTTGATAGAATTCTTTTATGAAAAATGAATTTTTAGATGGATTTGTGGCAAATATGCCAATAGGAATAAGTGTTTTCACTTATGGTTCAGTATTAGGTGTACTTAGTACTCAAAAGGGTGTTGAGCTTTTTGAGTTGGTACTTATGAATATATTTATTTTTGCAGGTTCTTCCCAGTTTGTCCTAGTACAAATGTGGGATAATACTCTTGATATTATAGCTATGATAACAGCTGCTTTACTTATAAATCTTAGATATTTTTTAGTTGGGGCTTCACTAAATCCTCTTTTTAAACAAAGTAGTAAAAAAGAGAAGTTCAAATATATGCACTTCGCAACAGATGAGTCTTGGGCTATAACAATGCAAAGATTAAAAAGTCAAGATATTACTCCAAAGTTTTTATTTGGTGGTGGAGTTTGTATCTTTCTTACTTGGTTTGTTGGAACTGTTTTAGGGTATAACTTAGGAGAGTTTATAAATGACCCTAAAATTTATGGTTTAGACTTTGCTTTTGTGGCTATATTTTTTGCTTTGGCTTTGAGTATGTATAAAGGAAAACAAGATATAACTCCTTGGATAATCACAGCACTTGTAGCAGTAGTATCAAGTTTATATATAGATGGAAACTTTTATATTGTAATAGCTGCAATAGTTGGCTCATACAGTGCTGTGATTTTACATAAAAGGAAGAGTTTATGAGTAGTATAGATTTAAATGCTTTAATAATCATATTTTTTGTAGCACTTGGAACTTATAGTTTAAGAGTATCAGGACTTCTTTTGTCTTCAAAGTTTGTAAAAGAAGAGGGGGATTTAAAACTTTTTTTAGATTATCTTCCATCAACTTTACTTTTAGCTTTGGTTGTACCTTCGATTTTAAAAGAGGGTATGATAGGTCTTGTGGCTGCTTTTTTGATATTTTTGTGTATGTATAAAACAAAGAGTATTTTACTATCACTTCTAATAGGTGTAGTAACGATAGCTTTATATAGAAACTTCTTTCTATAAAGATGCAGGATTAATTTTTATCCTCATCTTTATATTTATCTTCCATTTTTTTAGTAAAAAATGCAAGCATTAGTACAACTAGTGTGACAATACTAAAGCCAATTATTTCAGAAATAAAATCATTCATCAAAATGGTATTACCGTATCTACTACATCACCTGTTGCTGAAATAGTATCACCTACAATATCAGGTGTTACTACATTTACAGCTGCACCTACTATTTTAAAAGGAGCTGCTGCAACAGTTCCTACTATACATCCTTGAAAATTTAATACTATAAATAGAAGAAATGTAGTTTTTAAAATCAAATTTTTCATTTAAACCTTTTTGATTTTTTTGATATATCTATAAACAGATGGTTCAGACATTTGTAGTTTATCTGCTACTTCTTGAACTGCACCTCTTATATTGAAAATACCACAATCATTTAAAGCTTGAATGATTTCTGTTTTTTCTTTTGTGTTCATTCTTTGAGGTACTACATCAAATTGCTGTATTATTGCATCTATTTTATTTAGTGTTATTTCTTGTGGGTTTGTATTTAGATTCTCTTTTATATTGTTAAGTGATAAAATTTTATCATCCACATAGTTAGGAAGTAGTGATGTGATAAATGATAAAGACTTTTTAACATCATGATAATCAGAGTTTAAACATAAAGCTCCAACTATTTCATTTTTATCATTTCTAATAAAAAATGTAGAAGAGTATAAAAGTCTTCCTTCAATTGTTTTAGAGTTGTAGTTACATATAAACTGTTTATTTCCTTTTGATTCAGTAGCAATAAAATCTAAAACCAAATCAGTTATAGGATCACCTATTTTTCTATTACTAATATGTGCATTTATTATATGTACTATTGAATGATCATAATTAGTCATATCATGTATGATAATTTCTGTATTTTGTCCTAATACTTCTCCTAAGAAATCAGCTATAGGAATGTATTTTTTTATATAAGGATTCAAGTTTTACCTTTTATATTGTTTGGTGATGAATTATAAGAAATATACAAAAAAATGTCAAGGTGATAATAAATTGTTATTAGATTAATAAAAATTTCCAATATAGTTTTATATATAATTATTAATTGCTATAAAATATTAGTTTTTGAAGAATAAAAGTGACTTTTATATAAAAGAAAGACAATAACTGTATAAAAAATATAATAAAAATTTCTCAATTTCTAATAAAAACTATTTACAATGATAAAATTTTATTATATACTGACCGTAATGAAAATAAATTATCACAAAAGGAATAGAAAATGAAAGCTATAAACTCAACAAAAGCACCAAGTGCAATAGGACCTTATTCACAAGCAGTAGATAAAGATGGTTTTATCTTTGTATCAGGTCAATTACCAATTGATGAGAATACAGGAGAGTTTGCAGGTCAAACTATAAAAGAGCAAGCAAAACAATCTTTAGAAAACATCAAGTTTATTTTAGAAGAAGCTGGTTTAGAAATGAAAGATATTACAAAAACAACTATTTTATTAAAAGATTTAGAAGATTTTGTAGTAGTAAATGAAATCTATGGAAGTTATTTCTCTGAGCCTTTCCCTGCAAGAGCAACATATGAAGTATCAAGACTTCCAAAAGACGCACTAATTGAAATAGAAGCAATAGCAAAAAGATAGTAATAAATTATATGGAGAGATAATCATGAAAAGAGATGTTGTAGTTGTAGGTGGTGGTTGTATAGGACTTATGAGTGCTTACTGCTTACATAAAAGTGGAAGAGAAGTAACTGTAATTGAGAAAAACGACATTACAGATGGTACATCTTTTGGTAATGCAGGTTTATTATCTGCATTTAAAAAAGCACCTCTAAGTGCTCCAGGAGTAATCCTAGATACATTAAAACTTATGGCAAAGGGTGAATCACCTGCAAGTGTTCATCCAACTTTTGATTTACACTTATATAAATGGCTTTTAAAATTTGCAGCTAGTGCAACTGAGTCAAGACTAAAAAGAACACTAGCCTTATTTGAAAGATATGGACAAATAAGTTTAGATATGTATGAATCAATGGTAAAAGACGATGGTATGGACTTTCACTTTTGTAAAGATGGTTTACTTATGATCTATACTGAGCAAAATACATTTGATGCAAAAGCAAAACTTTGTACAAATCCAGATGCTTATGAGATTCTTTCAAAAGAGCGAACAAAAGAGTATATGCCTATCTTAAATGAAAAAGTAATTGGTTCTATTTTATTAAAAGAAAATGGTCATGTTGATCCAGGTGAATTTATGCTTGAGCTTAAAAAATATCTTGAATCAAATGGTGTAGAGTTTTTACTAAATGAAGAAGTTCAAAGATTAGAGTTTGAAGGTTCAAAGGTAAGTAAAATCAGAACATCAAAAGGCTCTTATGAAGCGGAAACTTTTGTATTATCAACAGGGGCAGATGATACACTAGCAAAACAAGCAAAAAATAAGTTCATGATGACACCTGCAAAGGGATATAGTGTAACTTTCAAAATGAAAGATGAGTTAAAACCAAAAACTTCATCACTTTTTGCTGATTTATTTATAGCTATGACTCCAAGAAGACATACAGTTAGAATGACTTCAAAGTTAGAGCTAGGAACTACAAACCCTGAAGTTGTTAGAAAACAAATAGATAGTATTCATAAAAATCTTGGAATGTATACAAATAAATTTGATATGGAAGAGCAAGTAGAGTGGACAGGTTTTAGACCTCTTACACCAAATGATATTCCAATTATAGGTTTTGATGAAAAATACAAGAATCTAGTTCATGCTACGGGACTTGGATGGTTAGGTATTACATTTGCACCGGCAATTGGAAAGATAATAGGGGATGTGATTACTAAAGATGGAAAAAATGAGACTAATGAAGATGTGTTGTTATTCTCTGCATTTTATCAAGGGTAATATATTTAATTTTAAATTTTAAAGGAGAGATAAAAATGATATTAAAAAAAGTATTGCTATATATGGCAGTTTTATGTTTGCCAAGCCTTGTTTTAGCCCAAGAGGTTATGGGTATTGATAAACAAATAGATCAGTTTTTTACTGATTATTTAGGATGGTTTGCTAATGCTATCTTTTTTGGTGCTTCAATTGAGGATGGTGTTTCATTTCCATTGATTGTTGGATGGTTATTTGTTGCAGCTATTGTATTTACTATTTATTTTGGATTTATTCAATTTAAAAGATTTGGTCTAGCAATTGATATAGTTTCTGGAAAATATACTAATCCAGCTGAGAAAAAATCTGGTGAAGTTTCACACTTTCAGGCTCTTACATCTGCACTTTCTGGTACAGTAGGACTTGGTAATATCGCAGGTGTTGGTGTTGCTATTGCTATTGGTGGACCTGGGGCTACATTTTGGATGATTTTATGTGGTTTATTTGGTATGGCTTCAAAGTTTACTGAATGTACACTGGGTGTAAAATATAGAAATATAAATCCTGATGGTACTGTATCAGGTGGTCCTATGTACTACCTTTCTAAAGGTTTCAAAGAGGGTGGTTATGCAACTCTTGGTAAGTTCTTTGCTATTGGTTTTGCTATTATGACAATATTCTCAGCTCTTGGTGCTGGAAACTTATTCCAAGGAAATCAAGCAAATGCTATGATTGTTCAGACATTTGATATTGCTCCTGGATATGGATGGGTTACTGGTGTTATTTTAGCAGTTTTAATTGCTAGTGTTCTTATTGGAGGTATGCCTTCAATTGGTGCAGTTACTTCAAAATTAGTTCCATCTATGGCTTTCCTTTATATCGGAATGGCACTAATTGTTTTAATAGCTAACTATGACAAAATAGGTTGGGCATTTGAGCAAATATTTGTAGGTGCATTTACTGGTGCTGGTGTAGCAGGTGGATTCCTTGGGGCATTGATTCAAGGTCTAAAAAGAGCAACTTTCTCAAATGAAGCAGGTGTTGGTTCTGCTGCTATTGCTCACTCAGCAGTAAAAACAAAAGAGCCTGTAACAGAAGGTTTAGTTTCATTATTAGAGCCGTTTATTGATACGGTTGTGATTTGTACGATGACTGCCTTAGTTATTATTATTGCAGGAGTTAACACTGGTGAATTAACAGGTGTAACATTAACATCAGCTGCATTTACACAAACGTCACCAATTTTTGAATACTTATTAACACTTTGTATTGTATTATTTGCATTCTCTACGATGATTTCATGGTCTTATTATGGATTAAAAGCATGGACTTATCTATTTGGAGAGGGTAAGAAAACTGAACTTGCTTACAAAACTATGTTTTGTTTATTTGTAGTTGTTGGTACAAGTATTAGTTTTGGTGCAGCAATTGACTTCTCAGATGCTGCTATGTTTGCAATGTCGATTTTTAATATCATTGGTTTATACTACTTAATGCCAGTTGTAAAAAAAGAGCTAAAATCATATCTTGCAAGAATTGATTCAGGCGAAATTAAAAAATATAAGTAGATATAATTAGTACAAGAGAGTTTTACTTTCTTGTGCTTGTATTATTTTTATGAAGACAATATAAAGTTTTGTGCTTCTTTATATTGTCCTCATAAGAATAATTTTTTATAAAAATGTGAGGAAAGAGCGTGGAACTAACAAGAGCTGTTTGGGCTGAAATAAACTTAGATAATCTAGCAAATAATATAAGTGAAGTAAGAAGAGTTACAAAGCCTAATACAAAAATATCAGCCGTGATAAAAGCAGATGGCTATGGACATGGAGCAGTTGCTATTGCTCAAACATTGCTTGAAAATGGAGCAGATAGATTTGCTGTTGCTACTTTAAGTGAAGCAATACAACTAAGAAAAGAGTTTAAAGAAACTCAAATCATGGTCTTAGGATACACACTTGAACACTTAGCCAAAGAAGTAATCCAAAACAACATAATCCAAACAATATATTCACTAGAACAAGCCCAAGAGTTCTCAAAAGTAGCTAAACAACTAAATAAAAATATCGTAGTTCATATAAAGATAGATAGCGGTATGAACCGTCTTGGTATGCTATGTAGTGAAGATACAGTACAAACAGTTTTACAGATAAGTAAGCTTGAAAACTTAGTGATTGAAGGTATTTATACTCACTTCGCAGCAGCCGATGAACTAGATAAAACATATACAAAAACACAAGTAGAAAAGTTCAGTAAAATAGTAGAGCAAATAGAACAAAAAGGTTTATCTATACCTATCAAACATGTATCAAATAGTGCTGCTATCATAGATATGCCTGAGTTTAACTTCGATATGGTAAGAGCAGGTATCATGCTGTATGGACTATATCCATCACAAAGTGTAAACCATGAAAGAGTAAACTTAAAAGAAGTGATGTGTCTAAAAGCAAAAATAGCCCAAGTAAAAGAAATCGAAGCAGGTTCAGGCATAAGCTACGGACTTACATATAAATGTGAACACAAAACAAAAATCGCAACCCTACCAATAGGCTATGCAGATGGCTACACAAGAATGCTTTCAAATAAAGCAAAAGTACTAGTAAAAAACAAAATAGTTCCAGTACTAGGAAATATCTGTATGGATCAATGTATCATAGACGTAACAAACCTTGATGTAAAAATGGGCGAGGAGGTAGTACTATACGGAGGAAATAACAAAGATGGAATCTCAATCGATAGTGTAGCAAAGCTTCTAAATACAATAAACTATGAAATCGTATGTATGGTAGACAAAAGAGTCCCAAGAGTCTACCTAAAAAACAATACTAAAACAAACTACAAAGACTATGTACTATGTCTTTGTAAAGACTAAATAAAATAAGTAAAAATAAATCTCAATAAATCTTAATAAAACAAAGAATAACTCTTTGTTTTATCTCTACAACTACTACATGTCAGATATAAATATTTATTATATAAAATAATAATCAAGTATATATTTATAAATAAGTGTTATAAAAACTTACTTTTTAATCCAAAATCAAATGAATAAATAATACTATAATAGTAAAATTATTTTAGGTTTGAGATTTGGAGACGCTAAATATATATGAACTTATGTTCTCATATCATTTACTCGTTGAAATAAAAATAAATACTCTTTTCTTAGATAAAAGCGTTTATAACTAGTACTAAATACGCTAAGTCAATTACAAAGTTCAGGAAAAATGGTATGTTTGATTTCCCATGTTGAAGCACTAAAAAAGAGAATCCCATTGTAGATGAATCTTGAGCCTAAGGGTGATGGGACGAGAATTTTAAATTTAAATATATAGGAAAAATTATGTCTAGTAATTATATATTTGTTTCTGCAGGTATGCTTAAAAAAAAGAAAAAACATCAAGAAAAACATGTTTATCTTAATTATGCAATTTTAGGATTAGCTACTAATTTAAAAAAGTTTAAAAATAATGTCATTGTTTATCAAGGAGATCTTTTTAATCCAGAAGATTTAATTAAATTGTTAGTTGAAAGATATAAAGAAAAAGACAATAATATTTTAATTTCAATACCAAGTTTTTTTGCAGTTTCTTGGGGACTTGAATTTATTAATCTACTACGAATAAATTTAAAATGTAAAATAATAATTGGAGGTAGATGGGTATTGTCAGATAAAACTTGGGCTTTAAAAACTTTTGTAAATGCAGATACAATTATAAATGGCCAAGTTGAAGGAATACTTACTAAAGTTTTGGAGTCGGACAAAGAAATTCAAAAATCTAAATATATTGATGCTCCAGTAGTTTTAAAAAGTGAATTATTTGATAGATTTGATTACACATTACTTTATGATTACGAAAAGATCTTACCTTCTATTGAGGTCTCTAGAGGATGTGGTATGGGATGTGGTTTTTGTGCAGATAAAAATGTGGCGGCAACAAATTTAAAATCTCCTTTTAAAATAATTGATGAAATTATTGATATAAGTAAATTATATAATGATAGAAAATTACATTTTTATTTTGAAGCATCAATTTTTAATCCTAAAGATAAATGGATAAATGAATTTTATGAGCTATACATTAATCACAATTTAAAAAATAAGTGGAGATGTGAAACAAGAGCAGATATAAATTTGAAGGAAGAAAATATAAAACTACTGGCTCTAAGTGGTTTAAAGGTTATTGATTTAGGCTTAGAATCAGCTAGTATCCTTCAATTAAAAAGAATGAAAAAAACAAATAATCCACAAAGGTACTTAGAAAAAGCACAAAAGTTTATTAGACTTTGTTCAAAGTATGATATTTGGGTGAAAATTAATATATTACTTTATCCTGGAGAAACAGAAGAAACCTTAAATGAAACAATAAAGTTTCTAGAGTCTAATCAAAACTATTTTAAGGGATTATCTGTTTATCCAACAATTATTTATGGTTCAGATAAGTATGCAGTTAATTTCTTAAGAGAAATAGAACAATATGGTGCTTCATCTTTAAATGGAACAATTGAAAGTAATGGTATTACTAAATTAAATTTATCAGAACAAATAAATTTTGATAAATCTAAGCAATTGTCAATAAATATTGCTAAGAAATTTATGTCCTTTAATGATTACTTCGAACTAAAATCTTTTAGCTATTTTCCAAGAAATTACACCTATGACAATTTTATAGAACACATATATAAAATTGAAGAAAGGCATTTGCCTTTTTCTTTAGATACTTAAAATAAAAGGAAATGATTATGATTGATTATAGAAAAAAAATAACATGTACAAGAAAATATCAGAAAAAAGTAACTACAGATATAGACTTAGCTACTGAAAGTAATAGAGGAAGAATTGTAAATTCACCAGCGGTTAGAAGGCTTCAACAAAAAACTCAGGTTTTCCCTCTTGAAATAAATGCTGCAGTAAGAAGTAGACTAACTCATTCTTTGGAGGTTCAGCAAACAGCAAGATACATTTCTAGAAGTATTATAAATAAGCTGAAAAGAAAAAATAAAATTAAAAAATTTAATTTAAAAAGTTTAGAAGATGCATTTGTATCTACTACAGAAATGGCAAGTTTAATGCATGATATAGGAAATCCTCCATTTGGACACTTTGGTGAGTTAGCAATAAATAACTGGATGAAAACTAAAGGGGTAAAGTGTTTTAATAAGTCTCTTAATATAAAGAAAAATTCCTTTTTAGAGCCAAAATTGAGGAAATTTAAAAGGAAACTTGAAGAAGATATCTGCTGCTTTGAGGGGAATGCGCAGGGCATTAGAATTGTACATAGCTTACAAGGTTTAAATTTGACATATACTCAAGTTGCTTCAATTTTAAAATATACTCGTGCTGCTTATGAACCTAGACCTTCGTCAGATTCTGATTTTAGTTATTTGAAAAAAAAACCAGGCTTTTATTTTAGTGAAGAGGATTTCATCAAAGAGGTTTGTAATGAGTTAGCTATTAAAGATGGACATAGATTCTCTTTAACTTATATAATGGAGGCAGCAGATGATATATCTTATGGAATTGCAGATTTAGAAGATGCTGTTGATAAAGGCATAATTTCTTTAAAAAAATTATATGAAACAATAATTAATGAGGCTTCAAAAGAAGAGCATGAGGGGAAAGGTATTTATATTAAATGTATTGCAGAAGAGAACTATCAAAAAGCTAAAAAAGCCAAAAGATTAAAAATCAATACCTTTATTATTAATTTCCGTACGCAGTTAGTTAATGAGCTAGTTCCTTATGCTACAAAAGTCTTTATAGAAAATCATCAATCTATATATGATGGAAGTTTTAATAGAGCATTACTCGAAGATAAAAGTAAATATCATGTAGCTTTAAAAGTTTTAAAAAATGTAGCATTTCAACATGTGTTTAGTCATGAAGAGGTTGAATTACTTGAACTCAAAGGTAACTCTTCAATTAGAGGTTTATTAAATTGTTATAAGCCATTACTTAATCTTTCAAATAAAAAGTTTAATTGTCTTGTTTTAGGAGTTAGTGATGGAACTCCTCTTGAATCAAGATTATTTAAACGGTTATCTAATAAACATATAAGTTCTTATGAAAAAGTAATAAAAAAAATGAATGATCAAAATATAAAAGGTTTTGAATTTAGAATTCTTGAATGGTATTATAGGGCACGTTTAATAATTGATTTTATTAGTGGGATGACTGATGAATACGCTATTAAAGAATTTCAAGAATTATCAGCAATAAAATAAAAGGAAATAATTATGAAGTTAGATAATAAAGAATTATATAATCTTTTAAAAGAAAAAGGTATAGAGAATTTTTTTCATGCAAATACCTTAACAACTTCTTTATCATTTTTAGAAAATAAAGGATTAATATCAAGAGGTCTAGTTGAAACAAAGGGTTTGTCACAAACTCCACAGAGTTCAGATGAAATTGATAAAAAATTTGATGTATGGAATGATATTTTTTTAGATGTAGTTGATTTACATGGTCATTTTCCCCGACAAAATTTATATGGACCTATTTTATTTAAGTTTAATATTGAATTTTTAAAAGAAGATAGTCTTGAAATATGGGTTACAAAAAATAATCCAATTTATTGGGATGAAAATGAGACTATGGAAAACAAGTATTTTCAAAGTGTATGTGAGCTAAAAGAAAAATGGGATGAATATGATATTCAACGGAAAATGTTTACTGTAAGAAATGCAACAGATCCAATTTTATTCGATTATTTAGAGAAAATTATTGTTGATGATCCTTGTGTATCTATAGAAGATGGGGCAATAGTATTAAGTAAAGTTTTAAAAGATGAATTGTCGATGTTGATAAATAAAGAGTTGATTTCAAAAAATTATTTTGAATGGAGAAAATGTTCTGATTGTTATTGTAAAGAAAATTATTTAAACTTAACAATAAGTGATTTAAAAAGACTTTTTTTAAGGAATTAAAATGAACCTCTCCAAATCCCTCTACACAAAAGGCATCCAGTGCCCTAAAGCACTTTGGCTTAAAAAGTATAAGCCAAGTGTGCTAACCCCACCTGATGAATCAGCCCAAGCTATATTTGAAACTGGAAATATAGTAGGGAACTTAGCTTGTAAACTTTTCCCTGATGGTAAAGAAGTGCACTTCTCAAAAGATTTCTCTTTAATGTTAGATACTACTCAAGAGTATTTAGATGAAAAACTACCCTATATCTATGAAGCCACTTTTGAATATCAAGGCATCTTAGTGATGGTAGATGTTTTAGAAGTAGAAGATGATGGAGTAAGTATCTATGAAGTTAAAAGTTCAACTTCTTTAAAAGATATATATTTACATGATGTCTCTATACAGTATTATGTACTTACAAATCTAGGCTTCAATATCAAAAGTTCAAATGTAGTTTATATAAACAATGAGTATATAAGAGGTGATAAACTAGAACTTGATAAACTTTTTGTGATTGATGAAGTAAGTTCACAAGTAGAAGAATTACAATCAAATATCCCAAAAAATTTAGAAGAGTTTAGGGTGTATTTATCTGATAAACAAAATGAACCAAATATTGATATAGGAAGTCATTGTAAAAAGCCTTATGCATGTGATGCTAAAGACTACTGTTGGAAAGTTCAAAGACAAATTCCAGATTATTCTATATTTAATATTTTCAAACTTGGAAGTAAAAAGCAAGTAGAGCTATATTCTCAAGGAATAGTAAATATAGAAGATATTCCAGAAAACTTTGAGTTAACAGCGAATCAAAAAAAAGCAGTAGAAAACTATAAAAACAATACAACCTATATTGATAGTGAGAATATCAAAGCCTTTTGCGATGATTTGACATATCCTATTTATCATCTTGATTTTGAGACATTCCAACAAGCAGTACCACAATACAAAGGTCTTAAACCTTTTGAGCAAATACCTTTTCAATATTCACTTCATATAGAGTATAAAGATGGAACTTTAGGACACAAAGAATTTTTAGCACAAGATGGTATTGACCCAAGAGAGAAAATAGTAAAAAGATTAATTGAAGATATACCAAGTGATGTGACAGTTTTAGCTTATAACATGAGTTTTGAAAAAGGTGTTATATCAAGACTTGCAAATACTTACTCAGAATATAGCGAACACCTACTAAGTATAAATGAAAACATGAAAGACTTGATGATCCCTTTCCACAAGAAATGGTATATAACACCTTCTATGCAAGGAAGTTATTCTATCAAGTATGTATTACCATCATTGGTTCCAGAGTTTGAAAAAGCATATAAAGAATTAGATGGTGTACAAAATGGAAGCGAAGCTATGAATGCTTTTGCAAATCTTGGGAAGCCTGATGATAAAGAGAAAGAAAAAATGAGAACTTCTCTTTTAGAGTATTGTAAACTTGATACTTTGGCTATGGTGGAGATTTTGAGAAAATTAAAGGATTAAATTTGAATAATAATTATATATATAAGATTAATGAAATTAAAGAAGAGGAATTTAAAGAGTTTCAGAGTAAAGGTCTTGATAATACAAAGTTTTTTTATAAAAGTTTAAATGAAAAAATAAAGTATTATAGATATAAAGATTTTATTTATCTTGATTTTTTTGAAAAAGTATACTTTAGAATTGATATTGAAGGTTTAGAATTAAACATTGTTGATTTTGATTCAAATTCTTTAAAGGAAAAAAATAGGAAATTAAAAAAAGAAAATGACTACTATTCTTTATATATTTCTAAAAATGAATTAAATTTAAATGACGAACAAATTAGTTATTTATTAAGAGGAAGTAAGAGTTTAAAGTTTTTAGAGTTTAATACTTACAAAAATGTAGATATAGAAGTAACATTTTCAGAAAATACATTTGTATGTAAAAATAACTTTGATAATTCAAAAAGCTCAACAAAAAAAGCTCAATTAGATAAATTTTTAAGAATAAATATTTTATATCTTTTGGCTCACGTTTATAATATGTATACGGAACGTTTAATGTATGAAGTATCGAAGTCTTTGGATAATGAACAAAATAAAAAAATGTTAGAGTTGCGAAGAGATATATACATTTTTGATTTAAAATATTTCTTTTATAATCCTATAGATTATAGATGGCATCAGTTATATAATATATGGCCATATTTAAAAGAAATATATTCAGTTGAACATAATCATAGAGAAATGAAGTCACAAGTAGAAGATTTAGTCAATTTAATTGAATTCAATAATAGAGATATTGAAAAAAAAGAAAAAGAAGAAAAAAGATTAGAAGAAGAAAAAAGATATCGAAAGATACAAGAAGATAAAGATAAAGAGAGGAAGGAAGAAGAAAGACGATATCGAAAACAAAAAGATGAGTATCTTAAAGAAAAAGAAAAAGATGAAGAGAGAAGGAATCTAGAAAATTTAGAATTTAATAAAAAAACTAAGAGATTAACAAAAATTGCTATTGCAATAGCATTGATATCCCTTGTGAGTGCATATAAAGATTTTGAAGAACTAGGTGGCGTTAAATATATCAAAAGTATTATATCTAATGAAAAAATAGAAAATAAAACTAGTACTAAATAGATTTATAGATAAAAGTTAATTTTGATGTTAGTACGAAAAAATAAGGTTATTAATTTAGGATAATTATTATAGGTAAGGATAGAAGTTGTCAGATATTATACTTCTTAATTTAAATAATTATTAAAGGGATTAGAAAAAAGATGAATACAGATAATGAAAATATAAAATCCATATATATATATTGATTTTTTTAATAAGGTTAATATGTTTTTATCTGAGCAAGAAAAACAAAAACAGCGTGGATTAAATGATTATAATATAGTAAATCTTGTAAGAAAAGAAAATGCTGAAGTTGGAATGCATTCCAATGTAATATATTCTTTGATTGACCCTAATGGACTTCATGATATGTCAACCCTAAATCAGACAAATGTAGAACCTATTTTAAAACAATCCATAATATTGACTTTGTAGTATAAAGGTACTACAATTTATAAAAATAAAGAGGATTGAATTATGCCTTTAGATTCTACAGTAAGAGCAAGAGTAGATAATAAACTAAAAATAAAGTAATATATGACACTCAAACAAAAAACAACAGCCTACCTCATAAGCATACCACTATTTACTATCTGGTTACTTTTTTGCTTTATTATTTCTCTTGTTGGCTCACTTCTTTATAAAAAAAGAGTTCATATTGATTTGGATAGGGTGAAGAAAAGAGAGACTATTTGTAGTGTTTTAAATAGTAAAAAATACCTAAGTGATGAAGAGTATGAGTTTGAGACTGTTGAGGTGGCTTCACTTTATGATGAGCTTACTTTTAGGGGATATTTGTTTGTTTTAGCTCCTGTGATATTTTTGCTAAAGCATTTTAGTTTTGCTGATGGATTTGTTTTTTATCTTGTAAAAAAGTGGATGTATATACACAAGTATCAAAGACAACACAAGAAAAAACCTAAGAGTTTCTTCTCTGCTCTTATGTCTTTATGTGTTTTACTTGCCTTTTTTGTAGGGCAGGTTTTGTATAGAGTAAAACCTTGAAACCCCTTTTTTACTCACCAAAAAGTACATTCTCTTTTTGATGTATGATTTTAGATGTAAAGAAGTTTACAACTAAAATAGTAAGTATTGGTATTAGTAAGAAATAAAGCACTAGTATATCAGCTCTAAAATCCCAATAAGACTCAAAAAGTAAACTACTTATAAAGTACGAACCAACACTTCCAAGTATGATACCTATACTACTTGCACTAAGTGCTATCAGCCCAAACTCCAATAAAAATGAATTTTTAATAGTCTTATTTTTTATACCTATCATCTTTAGTCTTAGGATATTGTTTTTTTGTAAGTTCATTTGATACTGAATGATGATAAAACTCATTAGAAGTCCAATAGCTATAGAGTAAAAACTCATCTTTTCAGTGATAGCTGCCACATCATCAACCACCGTGGCAAATGACTCAAATAAACTCTTCACATCTATTACCGTAAGACTAGGGAACTTGTCTGTTAAGGCAAGTAACATTTTTGTAGTGTCATATTCTCCTGTAGAGATAGTTGCTAGTATAGTTTTTGGAGCGTCATTTATAGCTCCTTCTTGCAGTATCAAGAAAAAGTTTGGTGTAAACTCTGTCCATTTAACTGATCTTATGTTTACTACTTTAGCAACTAGTTCAAGACCTAATACATCAAATACTACTGTATCCCCTAAGCTTATACCTCTTCTTTTTGCATATCTTTTCTCAACACTCATTTCAATAGGTTTTGAGTAATCAACAGAGTCATAAACTCCACTAAACTCTCTACCTTCAAGTATTTGCTCACTTGGTTTTAAATCACTTCTATATGATAGATTTACAGTTGAGTTTCTTGCATTTTCACCTTCTTGAGATTGTTCTTTACCGTTTATTTTAAGAACTCTTGCTCGGATCATTGGGGCTGTATTTTCTAGTTTTGCTCCTAGTTTTTCAACTTGTTTACTTATGTCAGATAGTTGCTCTTCCTTTGCATCTACTACAAAAAATCTAGGTCTTTCTTCTACACTTTTTGATAAGACATTTGATAAAGAACTTCCAACTTGTGGTATCAAACTAAAAAATGCAGTACATAAAAGTATGGCACTAAATAGTGTAAGTGAGGTTCTTTTTTGTCTTGTGATATTTTTTAGAGCCAGCGATAAAGCTAGATTATCAAGGTGTCCTGAAAAATCAAATCTTTTTAGGATAAAAGAGCCTATACCAAAAAGTAGGGCGATGATTACAAGTACACTTAAAGCAAAGAAAAATCCTATATTCCGAGCAGGGGTTACAAAGTGTGAAAGCACAAGTAAGAAAACTACAAAAGGAGTGAAACTTAAGATAACTCTTGATAGTTTTCTTTTTTGCCTTTGTACAAGTGGCAGTATCAAAGGAAGCCCAATAGATAAACTTAGTGCAAAAAGTACAACAGCAGACTTTACAAAAAACATATAGTCAAGACTAAAATCAAAACTAAAATCAATATACTTTTGAACAAGTGGTCCTATAAACTGTGAAGATGCTGTTATAAAAGCAAAAACTAAAACAGTGGCTATTGATATAAGCACAAAAAGGTGAAGCAAGTAAGTCATAATAAGATTTTTCTTACTAACTCCTATATCATTTAGTACAGTTATATCTTGCTGATGTTTTTTCAAAAAACCTGAGTAGAGATATATAAGCCCCACAAGTCCTAAGAAAAATGAAATCAAAGATACAAGTGATAAGAAATTTGTCAAGAAACTAAGAACTGCTATAAGTCTATCTCTTCCATCATTTGGAGATAGAACTCTAAGACTTCTATCAAGTTTCGTTTCCATTTGCTCTTCTAACTCTTCTAGCTTGTCATTACTAAAGTTTTGCTCAAAAAGATAGTTTAGTTTATATCTAGCTGTTGAACCAAACTTTAGAAGTTCACTTCTTTCAAGCCCTTTGGGGCTTAAATATACTTTTGGCATAAAGCCACTAAAACTTATGTTTTTAAGGCTATCTTCTTTTATGACTTTTGAAATAGTGTAGTTTTTACTTCCTATTTTAAGAGTGCTTCCAAGAGTAAGTCCTAGTTGGTCTAAAACTTCTTGATATACCCAAACCTCATTCTCTTTTGGTAGGGCTTGTCCTTTTGGATAAGTTGAGCTGTCATTGAAAACTAAACCACCATAGTATGGAAAACCTTTGTTTATTTGTACAAGTTCCATAAGTCTAGCTCTTTTAGAAGAAGCTACCATGCTTACTGTCGATATTCCCTCATCATAGCTTTTGATTTGAGGTAGTAGATTTTTTACTTGTTCTTTTTGCTCATCGCTTATTGGAAATCTAGAATTTATTACTAAATCAGCTCCAAGTAAACTTTTAGCTTTTGCATCAAGGGAAGTATCGATACTTCCTTTAAAAAACTGCAAGTAAGATAGTGAAGCAATAGCCAAACAAAAGTTTAGTATAAAAATAAGACTAAAAGATTTTGACCTTTTAAGGGCTTTTGAAACTAGTTCAACTACTAACATTTATCTAGGTTTCCATGATTTAGTGAATAAGTCTGCTCACATCTAGCAGCTACATCTTTTGAGTGAGTTACCAAAATCAAAGTTGTATTGTTTTTACTGATTAGTTCAAAAAGTTTGTCCATTACAGCTATTCCAGTATCTTCATCTAAATTTCCACTTGGTTCATCTGCTAGGATAATTTTTGGATTGTGTATCAAAGCTCTTGCTATTGCAACTCTTTGTTTCTCCCCACCACTTAGTTCTGATGGCAAGTGATCAAGCCTATGTCCTAATCCTACACTCTCTAAAAGTTCAACTGCTTTTTCTTTTGGATTTTTTATACCACATACTTTTGCTGGAAGCATTACATTTTCTAGTGCGTTTAAGTATGAAACAAGATGAAAGTTTTGAAATACAAAGCCTATATTTGAAGCTCTAAAGTCATTTATCTGTTCTTCTTTCATATCTTTATATGAAACACCATCAAGTAAAATGTCTCCTGATGTTGGTTTGATGATTCCTGAGATTAGTGAAAGTAGGGTTGACTTTCCACTTCCTGATTTTCCCATGATTGCAACTTTTGAAGCTTCTTTTACATGAAAATTTAAATCTTCATAGATTTTTACTTCAGTTGAGCCTTGTGAATATGATTTTTTAAGTGATTTGATTTGTAGCATTATAACTCTTCCTTTAGAAACTTGAATACTTCTTTTGACATGATTTTATGACCTTTAGCATTTGGATGTATACCATCTGCTTGATTTAAGCTTTGTACTCCTGCCACATTTTTTAGTAAAAAGGGCATAAATTTAAGATTATATTTTTCTTTGATTTCAAGATACATTTTCTCAAACTCTTTTGAGTAGACAGGTCCATAATTTGGTGGGATTATCATACCTGCTAATAGTACTTTTGCCTTCGCTTTTTTGGCATAGTCTATAATCTCTTCTAGATTTTTTTGGCTTTGAGTAAGATTTAAACCCCTAAGCCCATCATTTGCCCCAAGAGCAATAAATACAATATCAGGCTTTCTTTTTAGATACCATTTTAGTCTAGATAAGGCATCATTTGTTGTTGAGCCTGAAACTCCACCATTTATAGCTTTTATATTTTTGTTTAGTTCTTTTTTTGCTAGTTCTTGTACTAAATTTGGATAGGCTTGATTTTTTGATACTCCTAAGCCCTCAGTTAGTGAATCCCCTAAAAATAGGATAGTTTTTGTACTTGAATTTGCTGTTAAAATTTGTAGTGTTATTATACATAGGATAAAAATTATCTTTTTCATGTGCCTATGTTATCAAAAGTTTGTTAACCAATTATAAAGAGATAATATTAGCTGAAATCAAAAAGAGATTCTTGTTTTTGTTTGAAAGGCTCTATTAATTTATAGGCTTCTTTTATATAAAAATCAAAATCTAAATACTCATATGAAAAATCTTCTATTTTATTACAAAGCTCTACTTTATATCCTACATTTATTCCTATTACTCTTTGCTCACTAGTGTTATTTAGAGGTGGAAGAATCTTTTTTAGGGAAAGACCATTTTTACTGATAAAATACCTTATAGTATTTGGAAGTTTTACATAGGTTTTTTCAAGTGAGTAAACTTTTTCAAGTACTAAGTCTATGTTTTTAGTAGCTTTTGTATTTAGTAAAAAGTCATATTTATTTCTGTGATTATGGATAAACTCTTCTATTGAGATACCTTTTAAAAGATGTGCTTCTACTGCTTTTTGTACTACTAGGCATGAGTGATTTTGATTCCAAGCTAGTTCATATTTATAAGCACCTATTTTTTTTGCTTCACCATTTTCTTTTAGGGCTATGTAGTTATTTACATCTCTAATCCATAGTTTTTTGTATATTGCTTCTTCTAGTTCTAGACCTGTAAACTCTTGCCAGTTTTTAGAAATATTCTCATATAAGGTTTTATCTTTTTTATCTATTTTAAAAGTAAGACCATCTGTATTTGCTTGAATAAGTGAAACAGAGTCTATACTCATAAGTTTTTCAGCAAGCATACAAAGCATAAGTTGACCGTTTAGGGTGATACTTAGAGTCATTTTATAGTCATAAAATGGACTAAACTGGTTATTTGTATCCCCATATGCTGAGTTTAGGGCTAGTTTTAGCATCTTGTTTTGAGAAGTTCCTTTTTTGTATGAAAATCTCATATCCCTTATCTCTTTATATATATCCACAAACTCAGCCCCAAGATGTTCAGGATAGAGTCTATTTTGTATCACAATAGATGGGTAATAACTAGCAACATCTACATCAATGATAAGATACTCATCACTTTGGTCATAAAACTTACCCTCAACACTTCCATGAAGCCCACCAGTACCAAAGTAAAAAGAAAAGCCTTTATAGTTTAGGTGCAAAGAAGAAGCTTCATTTTTTGCATTTAGATTACAAAATGAAGATAGTTCTTCTAAATCTTCTTTTTTGATACTTGAAAAGACTTTTGACATATCGTTTGTATACTGTTTTTTTAGATATTTTAAAAGAGCTTGAAACTCAAAGCTTTCAAACTTCACATAATCAAATATAATCTCACCAAAATTAAGGAAGTTTCTTACAGTTTGTCTTGGTTTTCCATTTATATAACATATATCTTTTCCAAGTTTTTCTTCTAGGTTTCTAATAAAGTATCTTTTTCCTATTTTTGTATCGCTATAATTAAGCATATACTCATTATATTTTGAACTTAAACTTTCTCTAAATTCGATAGATTCTAAAGAGTGATTAAAAAAAAGTAGTGTTGCTTCAACATCATGTTTGTTGTATTTGATTAGATTATCAAATTCATCTGTTTTTAGATTCTCTCCAATAGTGAAGTTTAAATCCTCAATAGAATCCATACACATATTTACTTCTAAAACCTTTAGACTAACTCTTGTTGCTTTATAATCAAAGTTATGTATTTTCATAAGGTCAAGTTGCTTTAGAAGTATAGAGTTTTTATCTTCTTTATAAATAGTATTATTTTTTATCAATTCATCAGCAAAAAGAAATGTTTTATAAATAAGCTCATTTAGGTCATAGTTATTAGCATTTTTATAGAGATATTGAAGTACTGCGTAATCAAAGTTTAGATTATTATATCCCACTAATATTTTATCTGTTTTACTTAGCCATTGCAGAGTTTTGAGAAGTTTTGCTAAGTCATTTTGTCTTATGCTTAACTCAAAAACTCTAAGCTCTTTTGTTTGAGCATTTTGCATAACACAAGTAAAGATATTTGGAAAGGTCTCTAGGTCATATATGTAGTATTTCATTTATTAAGTATTAGCAATCAATTATCATGAATATAACCCATTCCATATATGTTTTTTATGTGTAAATCTGGTACTTTTTTTCTTAATCTATAAATCAAACTTTTTAGATGGCTAATATCTGCATCAACTTCAAAATCATCATTCCAAATAACATTTATAAGGTTTTCAACAGTACATACTTTGCCATTGTTATTAAGTATAGTTTCTACAAAACGATGTTCATTTTTTGTAAGTTTAATTGTTTCATTATTTCTAGCTAATAATTTCCTATCCTTATCCCATTCTAGTTCTTCATTGATTGCAATTGTATTTTTTTTATTATTTGATTTATTATGATACATTTGATTAGATAGTTTAAATATATCTTCTAAAAAAGTTGAGTAATCTATAGGTTTGGTAAAAAACTGATGAATACCTAAATTAACTAAAGGCAATAAGTAATTGAACTCATTTCTAGCTGAGAGAATAATTACAATTTGATCTTCTTTTATTTTATATATAGAATCAATTAATTCTACACCATCTAGTTTTGGCATTTTTATATCTGAAATGACTAAGTCAAAGTATTTGTTGTTGTTTTTATAGTACTCTTGATATTTATCTAAACCATCAAGTCCATCTTCTGCTGTAGTAACATTGGGAAATATGTCAAGAAGCAATTCTGAAAACTCTTTTCTAAAATCAACATCATCTTCTACAAAAAGAACATTAAAATCTTTAGTATATTTTTTTAATAAACCATAATCCATTAATATTTTCCTAAAACAAAGTCATCTATTTTTTATAAAACGATATTATCATTTTGTTTCTTATAGTATAAGTAAAACTATAATTTAGTGTGTTTATATATTAGTCTATTTGAAAGTTGTTTAGCTATTATTTGACTATTGTTTTCAGATATAATAAAAAAAAGATAAAAGAGAAGTTATGATTGGGGAAGAAGTTCTAAAAAATATTACAGTACTTTATGTGGAAGATGAGTCTTTGCTTCAAGAAGGAACCACTGAAACTCTTGAACTTTTTGATATAAATGTGATTTGTGCTCAAAATGGTGAAGATGGTCTATCTACATATAGGTTAATGCAAGATAAAATCGATTTAGTTTTGACAGATATAAAAATGCCTAAACTAAATGGTATTGATATGATTAAAAGTATTAGAGAAATTAACAAAGAAATACCTGTTATTATTACTACTGCACATCAAGAAACAAACTTTCTTATGAAATCTATAGAATTAAATATAAATGCTTATGTTTTAAAACCTATTGATATTTACAAATTAAAAGATACATTGATAAAAGCAATGGAATCAAAGGTTTTAAAAGACAAACTAAGAAAAAAAAATCAAGAGTTAGAACTGGCAATTCAAGAGATTGAAAAGAAACAAAAACTTATGGAAGTTCAGTCAAGATTTGCAGCAATGGGTGAAATGATAGCTATGATAGCTCATCAATGGAGACAGCCTTTGGCGTCAATTGGAACAGTTTCTTTTAATCTAAAAAATAAGTTACTATCTGGAAAATATGATTTAGAAACAAAAGAGGGAAGATTTGAGCAAACAGAGTTTTTTAATAAAAAATTAGATGACATTGAGGGCTATGTACAAAATTTAACTAATACAATTGATGATTTTAGAAACTTCTTTAAATCAGACAAAATAATAACTAAAACAAAAATTGAAAATACTATAAAAAATAGTATAAAGATGATAAATAAAGATTTTCAAACAAATGATATTAATATAAACTTTGACTTTAAAAGTAAAAGTGATGTGAATATTTATGAAAATGAAATGGCACATGTATTTATAAATATATTAAAAAATGCTCAAGAAAAACTCTTAGAAAAACAATCAAATAGAGAAATTAAAATAATTACTGAAGATATAGAAGATAGTGTAAAAATAGAGATAAAAGATAATGGTGGTGGAATTGATAAAGAGAATATGAGTCTTATTTTTGAACCATATTTTTCAACAAAAAAAGAGAAAAATGGTACAGGTATTGGTCTTTATATGTCTAAAGTTATTGTTGAAAATAATCACAAGGGTAAACTATTGGTAAGTAATACTACTGAGGGTGCTTGTTTTACAATAGTTTTAAATACATTAGTATAATTATAAAAAATATGGGAGTTAGTATTTGAAATTTATTGTATTTATATTTTTAGTTTTTAGTTTTTTATACGCAGATACATCTGTTTTAACTCAAAAAGAAAAAGAGTGGATAAAAAACAATACTGTAAAAGTTGGAATTACTGATTTATATCCACTAAGCTATTTAAATAAAGAATATCAAAAAGACGGCTTTGCAAATGATATTTTAGAGTTGATTATAAAAAAATATCAAATAAAAACAAGAACAGTAGATGTTAATCAAGGTAATATAGAATTTGCTTTTGAAAATGGAGAAATTGATTTAATTCCTTTAGTAAATAATTCAAATGCAAAAAGCAAATTTGGAAGTTACTCTTCTGAAATCTTACAGGTAAATAGAATATTATTTGTAAAACAAGATAATAATAGCATTGAAACTTTTGATGATATAAAAAACAAAAAAGTAGCAATTATAAACCAACCAGGAAGTATTGAAAATATAAGAAAAAAACATCCTGATATTACTATATTAGAAACTAATGATATGCGAGAATCAGTTGAAAAACTTCTTGAAGGTTCTGTATCTGGAATAATAGCTTCTCCTATTATTATTCAAAGATTCTTAGAAGAGAACTTAACAATTGGATTAAAGGCTATGCCTTTAATTAGCTTTGAGCCTTCAAACTTGTATTTGTTTACTAATAAAAAGAAACCTGAACTATATTCAATTATAGAAAAAGGTTTAAACTCAATTACTATAAAAGAAGAAAAAGAGATTTTTGATAAATGGTTTTTAAAAGATTTAGCTAAATTACCTTTAAAACTTACAAAAGAAGAGCTAGCATATCTAGAAAAGAAAAAAAGTATAAATATGTGTGTGGATCCAGATTGGATGCCTTTTGAGAAGATTCAAAATCATAAACATGTTGGTATTGCTGCTGATTATATGAAGGATTTTCAAAAAAAGTTGGGGATTCCTTTTGATTTAATAGAGTCTCAAAACTGGACTCAGTCTTTAGACTACGTAAAAAAAAGAAATTGTGATATCTTAGCTTTAGTTATGGATACTGAGAAAAGAAGAGAATATATGAATTTTACAAAGCCATATATTACAGCTCCTTTGGTTCTAGTTACAAAAAGAACAGTTACTTTTATAAGTGATTTAAAAACTTTGAAAGATAAGAAAATAGGAATACAAAAAGATTTTGCTTATAATGAAATAATCAGAAAAAACTACCCTAATATTGAAATAATTAATCAAGAACATTTACGTAATGGTTTAGAAAAAGTTGAAAGAGGAGAACTCTTTGGACAAGTAACAACACATCTAAATGTTGCGTATGCTTTTCAAGAAGAGTTTTATGGAAGTTTACAAATCTCTGGAAAATTTGATGATGAATGGAAATTATCTGTTGGAGTTAGAAATGATGATTTAATACTTCTAAATATTTTCAATAAATTAGTCTCTTCAATAAGTGAACAAACAACTCAAAAAATAATGAATGATTGGGTTTCTGTAAAATATGAAAAAGTTTTTGATTATGAACTTTTTTGGAAAGTTACTGCTTTTTTCGTTTTTATCTTATTAGTGATTTTATATACATATATGTTACAAAGAAGATATATTAAAAAACTAACAAGAGTTAAAGATGAAATAGAAATGCTAAATAGTACTTTGGAAAAAAAAGTACAAATTAGAACACAGGAATTAGAACTTTCAAATAAAGAATTAAAGTTTAAAACCCAAGAACTTGAAAACTTAAATGACACCTTAGATAGTAGAATAAAAGAAGAAATCAATAATAGAAAAAGACAAGAACAGCTTTTGATTCAGCAGTCAAAACTAGCAGAAATGGGTGAAATGATAAGTATGATTGCCCATCAATGGAGACAACCATTAAGTGCTTTAAGTACAATAATTCAAAATATACATTTAAGATATTCACTTGGTAAATTAGATAAAGACTATATTGAAAACCAAAGAGTTTTAAGTAATGCTCTTACTGAAAAGATGTCTACAACTATTGAAGATTTTAGAAACTTTTTTAAACCCAATAAGGAAAAACATCTATTCTCTATAAACGATACTATTAATCAAACTATTTTTCTTATTGATGATAGTTTTAAAAGTCATAGTATAAAAATTGATAAGCAATTGTCTAAAGATATTACAATTTATGGTTTTGAAAGTGAATTATCACAAGTTTTATTAAATATTATAAAGAATTCAAAAGATGCTTTTTTAGATAATCAAGTTGAAAACCCCTTAATTAGAATACTTACAAAACAAGTTGAAACTCATATCAAAATATTGATTTCAGATAATGCAGGTGGAATTAACGAATCTCTTCTTGATAAAATATTTGAACCTTACTTTACAACAAAAGATAGTTTTAATGGTACAGGTTTAGGTTTATATATGAGTAAAATCATTATAGAACAAAATATGAGAGGGGAGTTAAAAGTTAAAAATATAAAAGATGGTGTACAATTTACTATCTATATTCCTATCTCTAAACTAAAAAAAAGATAGTAGTTACTTTTTAACTACTATTTTAAGCAATAATACGACTACAAATATTAGTAAAACATCAAATTAAATAATTAAACATTACACCATAAGCTTCCATGTGGTAATTATTACTAGTATTTTAACCATTAGTAAAGCAGGTATTAGACTCTTTTATATTCCAAAAAAAACATAGTCACTCCTTATTTTGCCTGCTTTCTAATTTATCATTTTAAATTAAAATAAATTTATAGGAACACAAATGCAAACATGGATTATTGTACTTTTGGTTTTTACTTTAATAATCGCACTATGGTATATTCACGATAAATATGTACAAAGAAAATATCAGATTTTAGTTAATTATCCAATTATTGGAAGATTAAGATTCGTTTTTCAAGAATTTAGAGAACCTTTTAGACAATATTTTGGTGATGAAAAATTTTATGAATCTATGGACAAACTAGATTGGGTTTATAGTGCTTCAAGAGATAGAATAAATTATGCTTCCTTTTCTCCTTCTCAACCAATGTTAAAACCAAAACTAATGCTAAAGCATAAAAACATTGTATTAAATGATGATGAAGTTGAAAATGACTTCTCGGTACTTTTCGGACAAGAAAGACAAAAGCCTTTTCTTTCAAAGTCTATTCTTTGTAGAGCACCTATGAGTGATGGTTCTATTTCTCCTGAGGGTACAAGAGCTTTTGTTTTTGGAGCACAAGAAGGACAGTTCCCAATTAACTCAGGTGAGGGTGGTTTAACTTCTAACTTTTTTGTAACTCATACTAAATATAATACTAGTTATATGGATGAGGTTAAAGGTTCAAGTTTTCAATTGAAAGCATTCAAATTAGCAAAAACTTTATTTAATGTACCCGTTGCAATAGAGATGTATAGAAAGATGTTATTTAAAAAGAGTTTAACTTCTGATACCTATGTTTTTAATCAAGAAAAAAACTGTTTTTATAGACCAAATTGGAATGCCTCTTTAGAGGATTTTCCAAGTGAAGTTCCTGATGATATGGCAGATATTATTTTACAGATAAGTTCAGGTTTATATGGAGTTAGAACAAAAGATGGTAAGTTTGATTTAGAGCGATATAAAAAGCAGATGACATTTTGTAGAATGACAGAAATAAAGTTAGCACAAGGTGCAAAACAAACAGGTGGAAAACTAATTGCAGATAAAGTAACTCCTTCAATAGCTTATTATAGAAATATTGAAGCACATAAGGATGCTTTCTCTCCCAATAGATTCCCTTATGCAAATAGCATAGAAGAATTATTTGACTTTATTGGAGTATTACAAGAAGCCTCTGATAAACCTGTTGGAATTAAAATTGTAATATCTGATTATGACAATATCTTACCTTTGGCTAAAGAGATAAAAAGAAGAGTAGAACTTAATTTACCTTATCCTGATTATATTGCAATTGATGGTGGAAGCGGTGGAAGTGCTACAGCTCCTTTAGACATGATGGAAAGAATAGGTATGGAAATTAGAGATGCTATATATTTAGTAGATAAAGTACTTAAAGAACATGGTGTTAGAGAAAAAGTAAAAATATCAGCAAGTGGAAAAATCCTTACTCCTGATGATGTTGTAATAACATTATGTATGGGAGCTGATTTTATTCAAATTGCACGTGGTTTTATGATGAGTGCAGGATGTATTAGAGCTAGATTTTGTTCAGGTTCTGGAAAACATCAGTGTCCAGTTGGGTTAGCTACTCAAGATATTAAAAAAAGAAAGCACTATTTTGTAAAAAAACACGCAAGCTACGTAAAAAATTATCATAATAATATTTTAAAAAGTATGAAAAGTTTATTAGCAGTTATGGGGCTTAAAAATATTAATGAATTAGATAAGGAAAAACTAATATTTTTAGATAAAAACTCAATTATTCATGATGATATTGAGAGTGTATTTGAAAGAAGAGTATTTAATAAAGATAATACTACAAGTTCAATTAACTAAAAATAGAATAGGACTGGGGTATGTTAATAGAAGATTTAAAAGATTATTTAGGTTTTGCAGTTGCAGGAAATTTTGCAAATCATTTAGGTGAAGCAGGTGAGGCAGATGAGTTTTCTATAATTAAAACAGAAGAAGAAAATGAACCAAAAGGATTGTTCCCATTTTATATAAAAGGGCATGAATCTTTTTTGGGTACTTATCCAATTTCTAATGAAATTATCTTAACACATGGAAGAGAAGAAGACAAAATTCAAGCAGAACCAGAAGTTGCTTTAATATGTGATTTTGTTTATGAAGATAATAAGGTTGTAGATATTATTCCTAAATATTTTTCTGCATTTAATGATTGTTCTTTAAGGGTTCAAAATGGTGAAAAATTAAGTGTGAAAAAAAATTGGGGGACTGCTACAAAAGGTATCTCAAAAGATTTTATCAAAATTGACAACTTCACTGAAGAGGGAATTTTAAATAAATACCATATCTCATCATTTATTAAAAGAGATGGGAAAATACATAATTATGGAACAATCTCTGCTATTAATTCATATAGTTACTTTTTTATGCAATTAAAAGATTGGATGCTTAAGAAGTTTAATACACAAAAAGATTGTGGTCCTTTAGAAGAGCTTACTCAATTTATGAAAGATGCAAAAGATGCAAAAGGAATGATAATAGCAGCAGGAGCTACATCATACTGTGAATTTGGAAAGAACAACTTTTTGCAAAAAGGGGACGAGTTATTTATATATGTTTATAATGCTCATATAAATAGTCACCAAGCTATTCTTAACAATGTTAATTCAGATGAAAAACCTCTACAAGAGTGTTCTAAGTTACACCAAGTTATTAGATAAAATAGAAAGGGAATAAAAAAGCATATATGAAAAGAGTAGTAATAATAGGAGGGGGATATGGAGGAATATATGCCCTAAGAGAGCTAGTAAAAAATAAAAACATAAAAATCACCCTAATAGATAGAAATACATATCATAATCTTCAACCTGAAGTATATGATTTAATAGCAAATAAATCAAACATCGCAGATGTAACTATAGACTTAACAACTTTATGTTTAGGTTTAAAACATAATTACTTAGAATATAGAAATTTAACTGTAAGAAATATAGATATCAAAGAAAAAGTTATTCACACAGAAGAAAAAGAGTTAGTTGATTATGACTACTTGATATTAGCAGCAGGAACAAGAACCTTTTTCCCAAATAGTATTGAAGGCTTAAATAATGCCCATGATATAAAGAAGTTACAATGGGCAATGTATTTTAAACAAAGTTTCGAGAATCAATTATTTGAAAAAATTAGAGATGAGGCAAAACAGTGTAATGATACACATATTGTAGTTGTTGGAGCTGGATTATCAGGAGTTGAAATAGCTGCTGAGATGGCATATAATGCGAGGAAGTTTTTTAAAAGAGGAAACTTCTCTTGTGACAATTTGAAAATATCATTAGTAAGTAGTTCTGTATCAATATTACCTGGATTAAGTCAAAAGCTAATAAATATATCCCATAAAAGATTAAAATCATTAGGGATAAATGTGATAACAAATACAAAGCTAACAAAACTAGAAGATGGTTATGCTTATTTATCAAATGGAACTAAGATTAATAACTCCTTTTTGATTTTTACAGGAGGAATAGAAGCTGTAAAAATGTCAGGATTAGAGGATCTTACAAAAAACTCAAGAGGACAGATTGTAGTAAATGAATATATGCAAACAAAAGAGTATGAAAATATATTTGCAATAGGGGATTTAGCTCAGATAAAAAATGAAAATGAAGAAATGATGCCTCCAAATGTAACCATAGCTAGAATATCGGGAACAAATGCAGGAACAAATGTACTAAGACATATACAAAATAAAGAATTAAAAAAATGCAAACCAAAACTTGATGGCATATTAATAGCTTTAGGTGGTGAGTATGCCGCAGGAGATATAAAGGGCATGTTTACAGTTAAAGGGAAAATAGCTTATGAGATTAAAAAATATGTATTCCATTCATATAGAAAGCCTCTTCTTAAGCTTATTAAGACTGGGTACCAAAGGCTTAAAAAACTTCAAAAAGTATAAACCAATAAATGGTTTATACAAATAATAACTTCTAAAAAACATCAAAATGGTCACTTTTTGACTACTCTTTTCCGCAATAATTATCTTATCTACTTTATTCATGTAGGAATTCTTTAATAGAACATCAATCAAGCCTCTTTTGAGGTAAATACATATGTAATATTTTAGATAAAAAAGCTTGGGTAAAACAGGTGCTTGTCTTGTGACAATAAGCATCAAGTGTCGAATTAATAAACAAGCACAATTAATAAATTTATAAAAGGTGAGAGAATGGGTAATAATAAAGATCTACAAGAAAGAAAAGTTAAAGTAATTGCTAGAGGGCAAGGAAATGCTTATCCAATCTATGTAAAAGAAGCAAAGAATGCTGAATTATGGGATGTTGAAGGTAATAGATTTATTGATTTTGGTACAGGTATTGCTGTATGTAATACTGGACATAGTCATCCAAAAATTATTGAAGCTGTTAAATCACAGGTTGAAAAATTCAGTCATACATGCGTTATGGTTAATCCATATGAAGTTGCAGTTGAGTTAGCAGAAAAGTTAACAAAAATTGCTCCTGGAGAATCTGATAAAAAAGCTATTTTTGTAACTACTGGTGCAGAAGCTGTAGAAAACTGTGTAAAAATTGCTAGAGCTCACACTAAAAGAAGAGGTGTAATTGCATTTAACGGTGGTTTTCATGGTAGAACAAATTTAACAATGGGACTTACTGGAAAAATTGCTCCTTATAAACATGAATTTGGACCATTCCCAGGTGAGATTTATCACTTACCATATCCAACAAGTATTAATGGAACTACAGTTCAAGATTCATTAAAAGCACTTAAAAACCTTTTTAAAGTTGATATTTTACCTACTGATACAGCAGCTATTATTGTTGAGCCAATTCAAGGTGAAGGTGGATTCTACCAAACACCAAAAGAGTTATTACAAGAGCTAAGAGCTATTTGTGATGAGCATGGTATTTGTTTAATTTTAGATGAAATTCAAACTGGTTTTGCAAGAACAGGAAAAATGTTTAATACTGAGTACTCAGGAATTGAACCAGATTTAATGACTATGGCTAAAGGTATTGCAGGTGGTTATCCAATTGCTGCTGTTGTAGGTAAATCTGAAATTATGGACTCACCAATTCCTGGTGGATTAGGTGGAACTTATGGTGGTTCACCTGTAGCTTGTGCTGCTGCATTAGCTGTATTAGAGATTATTGAAGAAGAAGATTTAATTAATAGATCTAATCAAATTGGTGAAATTTTCAATACAAGATTAAATGAACTAAAAGCAAAATACCCAGCATTAATTTCTGATGTAAGAAATCAAGGTGCAATGATTGCCTTAGAACTTATGAAAGATGGTAATCCTGAAGATGCAAATGCAGAACTTACAAAAGCAATTACTGCTAAAGCAGCTGAATATGGATTAATCTTATTAGCTTGTGGATTTAATAGCAATGTAATTAGATTTTTACCTGCTTTAACTATTAGTGATGACATAGCTAATGAAGGATTAGACAAATTTACTGAACTATTTGAAAGTTTAGTACAAAATTAATTTAACTGATATAGGGGGATATAAATTTTTAAAGAAAGAAGAACTGTCAGCCTATTGAGGGTTAAATTACAGAAAATAAACTAAGGAGAAAGATTATGAAACTGTTTTCAAAAATGAAAAAAAGTTTAATGTCAACATCTATTGTTGCATTATTAGGTGTTATGGCTTTTGTTGATACTGCATCAGCAGCTCAAAACTGGAGGTTCTCGAACCTTTATGGTAGAGGTACGGCATTTGGTGATTTATATCAACAATTAGCTAAGGATATTGAAAAAAATACAAATGGTGAAGTTAAAGTACAAGTATTATTCTCAGGTGAGGGTGTTGGAACTTCTGGATTATTAGGTGCTACAAAATCAGGTTTAATTACTATGGCAGCTCCATTTCAATCTATGCATGCAGGTGAGTTACCAGCAGGTGTTGTAGAAATTGGTTTACCAGGTGGTACAGCAGATACTGATAAATTACATAAACTTTTCCACGAAGATGGATGGGACAAGATTCTTAAAAAAGCATACGGTTCTCAAGGTTTAGTATGGTTAGAGCCTTACATTCAACCACCAGTATATATTATTACTAAAAAACCAATTGAATCAGTAGCTGATTTCCAAGGTTTAAAAATTAGAGCTCCAGGTGCATATGGTAAGTTCTTAAGAAACTTAGGTGCTTCTCCTGTTTCATTAGCGTGGAGTGAAATCTATACAAGTTTAGCAACAGGTGTTATTGATGGTTCAATTGGTTCAAATATGATTGACCACAGAGATGGAAATCACGTTGAAGTTGCAAAATATATGTATAAATTACCTTTAGCTGGTGCTCAAGTTTTACCAATTGTTGTTAATAGATCAGCTTGGAATAAACTAAGTGATGCAGCTAAAAAAGGTGTTTACCAAGCAACTGTAGCACATGCAAAAGCTCAATTAACAATGTCTAAAAAATGGGAATCAGAAGCCGTAGCTCAAATGGAAGCTAAAGGTTTAAAATGGTCTCCACTGCCATCAGATGCTGATATTAAAGCATGGGCACAAGCAGGTGCTGGATTATGGGATGAGTATTCATCAAAAGACAAATACAGCAAACAGTTAATTGATGTATTAAAAAAATCAGAAAATAAATAGTCGGGTTAAAAACAGGTTTTAACTATGTTTAAAAAATTCCTACAAATATTTTGCAAAACAGTTGATAAAATTGTTATGTGGTTAGGTAAAGGGGCATCATTTTTGATGCCCATTCTTGCTTTCATTGTCGTTTATGAAGTAGTGGCTAGATACCTATTTGATGCTCCAACAGTTTGGGCATATGACTTGTCTCTATTCCTATTTGGTTATATTGCGGCTTTAGGAGGGGCTTATGCTCAACAAAAAAGATCTCATATTAATGTAGATATTCTTTATATATCAGTTTCTCCTAAAGTTAAAAATATTTTCAATATTATCTCATTTTCTTTAGGTGTATTCTTTTTAATTATTGTTTTTAAAATGGGATTAGTTAAATTTGAAGAAGCTTTAGAGTTTGACTATAGAAGACAAAGTGAATGGGCTCCTGTTATGTGGCACTTTTGGATTATGTTATGTATTGCTAGTTCGCTATTTATATTGCAATTAGTAAGAGATATTATTTCTGAAGTTTATCATTTATTTACGGGTTTACCATTAATTGAAAAGGAGTCTAAATAATGGGTGTTGAGTTATTAACAGTAGTTTTATTATTTTGTATCCTAATATTCTTTGCATTAGGTTCTCCTGTTGGTTTAGCCTTAGGTGGAATTGCAATGATGGTAGGTTATTTCACATGGGGTGATGGAATTTTTAATGTAATTCCAACTACGGTAGAAGCTACATTTTTTAGTTTTATTTTATTAGCTATTCCACTTTATATTTATATGGGGCAATTATTAACTCATTCAGGTATAGGTGATGCAATGTTTAAAGCAAGTCAATTACTAATTGGTAAAATTAGAGGTTCTCTTGCAATTAGTGTTGTATTTATTTGTTCTATGATTGGTGCAATGGTTGGTATTATTGGAGCTGGAATTATGAGTTCTGGTAGTATTGCTTTAAAACCAATGCTTGATGCTGGATATAACAGAAGGTTAGCTCTTGGTACAATCATGGCTGGTGGAGCTTTAGGTATTTTAATTCCACCTAGTATTCCAATGATTATGTTTGCAGCTTCTACTCAAAATTCTGTGGGAAGAATGTTCCTTGGAGCAATGGTTCCTGCTATTATAACAATTATATTACTTATTGCATATATTGTAATTAGCTCTAAACTTAAACCTGAAAATGCTCCATTATTAAGTGAAAGTAACCCAGGTGTACCAAAACTTGAAGGTAAAGAAAAACTAAAAGTATTTAGAGATGGTTTTTTATCAATTGGGCTTATTTTTATAGTACTTGGAAGTATTATTAGCGGTATTGCAACACCAACAGAATCAGGAGCTTTAGGAGTAGCCGGAGCTATTTTACTTGCAATTTTCTTTAAAAAGTTTAAAGCTGATATGTTCCAAAAAGTTGGTATGCAAACAGCTATATTAGTAAGTGTTGCTATGTGGATTATTTTAGGTGCTTCTGTTTTTAGTAATTTTCATTTATTAATGGGTATTCAAGGTATGATTGCTGATTTTACAAATGGTCTTGACTTACCACCTATTATGATTATTCTTATGTTCCAGCTTATCATGTTGTTTTTAGGATTTATTATTGATGAGTTTATTATTGTATTAATGTGTGCGCCACTATTTACTCCAATTGCTGTATCTTTAGGTTATGATCCAATTTGGTTTGGTGTTTTAATGATTATTAATATTTTAATTGCTGTACAAACACCTCCTTATGGTTTCGCATTATTTTATTTAAAAGGAATAGCACCAACAGATGTAAGTATGGGTGAAATTTATAAATCTGTAACGCCATTTATTTTAGTGAATTTAACAGTTCTTATTATTTGTATGTCATTCCCAGAGATTGTTCTTTGGTTACCTAATAAAGTCATGGGTTAGAGGAGATAATAGATGTTTAAGAATATATTAGTGCCATTGCATTTAGATTATAAAGAAAATCATGAAAAACTTTTTACAGGTGCATTAGAAGTTTTAGATAAAGATGGAAGTCTTTCTTTATTATATGTTAATGAAAATAGAGCCCATGGCTCTGCGTATGCAATATTAGATGATGAAAATGAAAAGCATTATAACCATGATGCTTTTGTTGAGTTGAAGAATATTACTGAAAAACATGATTTACCAAAAGATAAACTATCTTTTAATATTAGAGATGGGTCTGCACATAGAGAAATTCTTGAAGAAGCAAGAAGGATAAATGCAGATGCAATAGTTATGATGGCAACAAAACCAGGTTTTGGAAGTTATTTTATTAGTAGTACTTCAGAGCGTGTTATTAGACATGCTGCATGTTCAGTGTTTGTTATTAGATTAACAGATTATAATTAAAAATTGAAAGGATAAATAATAGTATGAGTACAATTAAAGTTACATCACCATTTGATGGGAAAGTAGTTGGAGAAGTACCTTTTACAAGTATAGAAGGTGTAGAAAAAGCAATTGATGTTGCATATGAAAAGTTTTTAGATGTTGATAACTGGCTTCCAAAATATAAGAGAATTGAAATCTTAGAAAACCTAATGGACATAATGAGTTCACAAGTAGAAGAATTAACTATTCTTTGTGCTAGTGAAGGTGGTAAACCATATATGGATTCTAAAGTAGAAATACAAAGAGCTATCAATGGTGTAAAAATTGCAATTGAGCAATTAGCAGTGCAAGAAGGTCAAGAAATTGCTATGGGTCATACTGCATCAAGTGCAAATAGAATGGCTTATACTATGAAAGAACCTATTGGTGTAGTTGCTGCAATTTCAGCATTTAATCACCCATTTAACTTAGCAGTTCACCAAGTAATTCCAGCACTTGCAGTTGGATGTCCAGTGATTATTAGACCTGCAACTCAAACTCCAATGTCAGCAGTTAAATTAGTAGAATTACTAAAAGAAGCTGGTCTTCCTGATGGTTGGGCACAAGCTGTTGTTTGTGATAGACAAGGTGGAGAGTTATTAGTTACAAGTGAAAAAACTGCATTCTTTACATTTATTGGTTCAGGACCTGTTGGTTGGTACTTAAACTCTAAGTCAAGCCCAGGAACTAGATCTGCACTAGAGCATGGTGGAGTTGCACCTGTTATTGTTGAGCCTGATGCCAATATCGATGCTATGATTCCAGACTTAGGAAAAGGTGGTTTCTACCATGCTGGTCAAGTTTGTGTATCAGTACAAAGAGTTTATGTACATGAATCAATTGTTGATGAAGTAGCTTCAAAATTAACTGACTATGCTTCTAAATTAGTTGTAGGTGATCAATTAGACCCTAAAACTGAAGTTGGTCCATTAATTAATAATGATGAAGTAAACAGAGTTGAAGAATGGGTTAATGAATCGCTTGAAAAAGGTGGAAAAATTTTAATTGGTGGTAAGAGAATTTCTGATTCTTGTTATGAACCAACGGTAATTTTAAATCCTTCTGATGATGCTTTAGTTTCTACTAAAGAAGTATTTGGACCAGTTGTAGTTATTTACTCTTATTCAAATATTGATGAAGCAATCAGTAGAGCAAATGCTTTAGATGTTTCATTCCAAGCAGCAGTATTTACAAAAAATATTGATACAGCTTTAAAAGCAGTTAAAAGATTAAATGGTACTACTGTAATGGTAAATGACCATACAGCATTTAGAGTTGATTGGATGCCATTTGGTGGAGCTAAAACTTCAGGACTTGGATTAGGTGGAATTCCTGATTCTATGAATGAAATGCAAAATCAAAAAATGATGGTTATTAAATCACCATCATTATAATCTTATCCATAAAAGAGAAAGGTTTTTAAAACTTTCTCTTTTTATATCTTGAGGAATACTATTGAATAAACTTAAATTATTTTTGCAGAGATTTGAAAATAGTTCTTATTATATATTTTTAATAGGAATAATAGCTGCTTTATTTTTTACTGCAACATTTTTGATAAACCGTGCTATTTCTTTAGATGGTGGACATTGGTTTTGGTCTGCTTTTTTAAGATTTTTATTTACTATTATTTTTTTAGCTGTTGGATTTATATCATTTAAGGGCTTTTCTTACTTTAAACTAGTTATTGATGAATATATTAAAAACTTTGTTTTTTGGACTACTGCTGGAACTATAGGTTTTGGTTTTTTTTATTCTTTAATTTGCTATGCTTCTTACTATTCCCCCGCATGGGTTATTGCCACTACTTTTCAGTTTACTATCATAGCTTCATTATTTGTTCTTTTATTTTTTGGTAAAAAGTTATCTAAATCTGTATGGGCAATTACAGCAATGATTTTTATTGGAGTTACTTTAGTTAATATAAGTCATTTTGATATGAGTAATATTGACCTTTTATTACTAGGTTTTGTACCTGTTCTTATAGCATCTTTTTCTTTTCCTGTTGGAAATCAAATGGTATGGGAAGAAAAAGAAAAAAGAATAAAAAATAATTGTGATATTCTTATTATAAAAAATAGTTTTGCAAAGATTTTTTTACTTACTTTAGGAAGTGCTCCTTTTTGGATTTTTCTTTATTTTTCAACAGACTCTGGTATACCTACGTATGATCAATATATAAATGTAGCTCTAATAACAATATTATCTGGAATCATAGCTACATCACTTTTTTTATACGCACGTTCATTATGTAATACGAATAATAAACTTGTTTTAATAGACTCTACACAATCAGGGGATGTTTTTTTTGCACTTATTGGTGAGATTATTTTCTTAAATGCAGTATTCCCAAATGCTTTAGGAATAGTAGGTATTCTTATAACAATTTTAGGTCTTTTTTTATTAGTAAAAATAAAATAGAGAAGCTTTTATTTTATTGCTTTTTAGTATGTTTGACAATAAGTTCTTTTAAAAGTTGTGTTTCAACAGGCTTACTTAAAAAGTCAACAACTCCAAGTTTGAAAAACTCTTCTTTATCAGAACTAAGAGCATTTGCTGTAAAGGCTATAATAGGAGGATGGTTTCCTAGTTTATTTATCTTTTCAATTGTTTCTTTTCCATCCATTTGAGGCATTTTATCATCCATAAAAATTAAATCAAACTCTTTTGATTTATAATATTCTAAGGCTTCAAGTCCATTATTTGCTATGATTATGTCAATATTTGAGTCTTTTAAAATCTCTAAGAAAAGTATTTGATTTATTTTATTGTCTTCTGCTAGTAAAATATTTATTTTTTCATTAGTTTTATTTATTTCTCCTTCTTTTTTCTCACTCTTTTCTACTTTATTTTTATTTGATAAGCTTATTGGAAAATAGAAACTAAAAGTACTGCCTACACCTTTTTGACTTTCTACAGTTAAATCTCCTTGCATGATATTTGCAAGTGATTTACTAATTGGTAAGCCAAGTCCAGTACCTCCATAAAGTCTAGTTGTACTACTATCTTCTTGGGTGAATTTTTCAAATATTAAATCAAGTTTACTTTTTTCTATACCTATACCTTCATCTAAAACATTTATAGTAATTTGTGACTTTTTTAAATCATAAGTGATATTTACTTGTATGCTTTTATTCTTAGGTGTAAATTTAATTGCATTACTCATTAGATTTAAAAATATTTGTTTTATTCTAAGGCTATCTGTAATAATAGTTTCTGGAATTTTTTCATCAATATCTAGTTTAAAATCTATATTTTTCTGGGATAGTTGGTAACTAAAACCTTCACAGATATTTTTTATTTCTTCTTTAAAGTTAAATTCTATATTGTTTAATTCTATTTTTCCTATTTCGATTTTACTAATATCTAAAATATCATGTATTAATTGAAGTAAGGTTTTTGAACTAGTATTTATGATGGATAGTTTCTTTTTTTTATCTTTATCTTTCTCTTCATCTAAAAGTATCTGGTTGAAACCTATTATGGCATTTAAAGGGGTTCTAAGTTCATGTGACATATTTGCTAGAAAGTCTGATTTTGATTGACTTGCTTTATTTGCAAGTTCTTTTTGTTTTAGAAGTTCTTTTTCTTTTTCATCTCTTTCAAGTTCATTTATACTTGCTTTGTACATGATGATAATTAAAATAGCAAATATTATTATAAGTATTATAATTTGAAGTGATAGCATTTTTAATTGAATTTTTTCAAAATTATTAAGTTTAGAAGTGATGTTATAATAAAGTTCTATTGAACCTGTAAACTTATTTTTTTCCATAAATGGTATATATATTTCAACTACATCTTGTGAAATAATCTTTCCATCTTCTGCTTTCATTCCTTTTTGAACTACTTTATGATAGATATTTCCTTTGCTTACTATTTCATAAAAAGGTTTACTTGAAGACTTTGTACCTATTTCTTTTTTTACAGTTGAAGCTTTAATATATCCATTTTTATCAAAGTATCTCAATTTATAGATATTAAAGTCCTCAACAACAACATTTATACTTTTTAAAAACTTTTCTTTATGGGCATCTAGATGCTCTGCTTTTATATGTTTCGCAACTCTTTTTGCATCATCTTTGATGTTATAAAACATCTCTTTTTGAAAATTTTCATTTATTGTATTGAAAAGTAAAGTTGGGATTAGGACTAAAAGTAATAGCGTAAATATAAAGATGTTTCTTAAGAAGGTGTTTTTAAAGATATTGAAAAAAGCATTGGTAAACTTCATGTTTTAGCCTAATATAAAAATTATTTATTTTGTTTATTAATATTATCTGTTTTATAATTAAAGTTTATTTATCTATTTGTTATGTCTATAACTATAAGAGTAAAAATTAAAAAGAGAAGTGAAATATTTTAGGTAGTTCGATTTTATGGGAATATCTCCCATAAAACCGTAAGTAATAATTTTTGTAGATTTTATCATCCACCATACATTAGATATGGTAGATATACTTCTTAAAACTTCTAAATTTAGGAAGTTCTTAAAAGTTTTAAATTAGTGTGTGCAGTTTTTTTCCTTAAAGTCTTTTAAGAAAGATGCTCTTTCTTTTTTCTAATTTGTTATGTACTTTGTATATGTTTCTAATGTAATCCTTACATTTGTATGACCTAACATTTTTGATACCCAAACAATATCTTCCCCTTTGGAAATCATTAGTGTTGCAAAAGTATGTCTTGTTTGATATAGAACTCTATAATCTAATCCACAAAACCTTAAGACATTTTTCCAAAAACCTTTACTTATTGATTGAGCAGACTTAAAAGCCTTTTTATTTTGATTTAAAAATATATAACTGTCATTAATGTACGTAAAGCTTTTTTGTCTATTTAATGCTTCTTCAACAAGTGGTAGCATATCAATAACTCTATTAGAATTTTGTGTTTTAGTGGTACTTTCTTTTCCATGTCTAATGGCTCTTTTAATATGAATTTGGAGTGGTAACTTAATTTAATACAAATGTTTTATCATTAGTTCCTATATAAAACTCGCTACTATATTTTTCTATGTATTTATTTCCTTTACATTTCTTACAATTCTCATATTCTTCATATTCTCTGATTTTAAAAAACGGTAAAAATGGTTTTTTTTCTTTATAAAATAAAATAGAACCAACACCTTCACATTCTGGACATAAGTACTGTGTAATTTTCTTCAGTCTAAATCCTATTCCAAAACATCTGATACAATTATTATAAGACTCATTTTTAATTCTATAATTTTTTTTAGTAAATATTGTTTTTTTATAAATATAACTTGTATTTTCTACTTTTCCTTCATCACAAAATTCACAATTTACTTTTTGTATTTGTAGTAACCAAGTATGTTTATTATCAATTAGTGCTATTCTTTTTTTAAAATTATTACAGTGTGAGCAGTTTTCATTTTCTTTTGTACAGTAAGGACATTCGATTTCAATTACTTTCATATATTAGACCTTTAGTTAGTTAATTAGGCATATTTTAAATTATATTTTAGCTTCTGTAAAGAGAGTTGTTTTAATTTAAGATGATAATAAATGAATAATATTTATATTATAATATATTAAAAGAAAGGATATAGTATGTTAACAGAGGCTGATATTTTTAGATTTATAATTAAGGTTTATTCATATAAATATGATACTTTTGCAAAGGATATTTTAGGTTTAAATGGTGGAACATCCATAACTAATTTCGGAAAGTATCGAAAAGATGGGAAAGTTCCAATAAAACATAAAAATAGATTGATAGAATATTTTATTAAAAAACATAACTTTTTAACTATAGAAGAGTTATTCTCATTAAAGTTTTTAGATGAGTATGAGCTTGAAGAATACATTAGAAAATATGCTACATTAAGTAGAGAAGAGTTAAAGACACTAAATTCAATGTGTGGAGAATGGAATGTTTGTGGTCAAAAGGCAGCTAGTAAGTCTATAGATGATGATTCAATTATATATTATAAAATTAAAATAAATAATAATTTAACTTTTGAATTAGATAGGACGCCAAGTGTTTCACCAGAACTAGAAAAGGGTAAAGTTATTATTGTTGGTAATGCAATAAAGCTTGATTGTATAGATGAGCGGACAAAGGATAGTTTTATTACAATCCAATTAGAGAGAAAAAATATAAAAGACGAATATATGTATGGATTAATTATGGGAATAAGTGATCTCGAAAATAAATATCATGCAGGGATTATATTTTTTCATAAAGGAAAACAAAATCCACATCTTATTACAAAAATATTATCTTCTTCGCAGTCTACATTTACTTTTGACAATATTGATTATGACTATTTAGGAAAAAATATAAACTTATTGTAATTATAATGTATGTATTTAATATTTAAAATTGTGCAGTTTATGTGCAATTTTTTTATTTGAACAAAAAATGAAAAAATATAATCGAATTATTCCAATAGTTCTTTGTTAGTAGATTTGATTTTATGGGAAAAGATCCCATAAAACCGTAAGTTAATAATTTTTGTAGATTTTATCATCCACCATACATTAGATTTGGTAACCAAAGGGCTACTTCTGGAATATATGTAGTGATTAATAATCCTGCTAAGATAGTCATTGTCCAAGGGAATGCCGCAACAATAACATCTTTGATACTCATACCTGTTAAACCTGATGTTACAAATAAATTCAGACCAACAGGTGGAGACACCATACCAAGCTCCATATTGATAGTAATTACAATACCGAAGTGAATTGGATCAATTCCAAGTGCAACAGCAACTGGAAGTAATAATGGAACCATAATCATAATAATCGCACTTGGTTCCATAAATGAACCAGCTAAGATTAATAAAATATTTACCATTAATAAGAACATATATTTGTCAACATTTGCTTCAATTAAGGCATTTGTAATTCCTTGAGGAATATTCTCAATTGTTAAGAAGTGAGCAAATAACATAGCATTTGCAATAATAAACATAATCATTGCAGTTGTTTTTGCTGACTCTAAAGCAGTTGTCCATAATTGTGTGATTTTGATATCTTTGTAAATAAATACAGAAACAACAAAAGCCCATACACAAGCAACAGCTGCAGCTTCAGTTGGTGTAAAGATACCACCATAGATACCACCAATAACAATAACAATTGTCATTAATCCCCATGCTGCATCTTTCATCTTTTGAAGTCTTACTCTTAATGGAGCTGGCTCAGTTCTTTTAAATCCAAGTCTAACTGCACCAATATAAGTTACAACCATCATCATAATACCAAGCATTAAACCTGGAACAACACCTGCCATAAACAGTTTACCAATAGAAACTTCTGCTGTAACACCATATACGATAAGTACAATTGATGGTGGAATTAAAATCCCTAATGAACCAGCAGTGGCAATAGTACCAACCGCATATCTTTTAGGATAACCAGCTTGCATAATAGCACCAAACATAATAGAACCAATAGCAACAACAGTTGCAGGAGAACTACCTGATACAGCTGCAAAAATAATTGATGCAAAAATAGCTGAAATTGGAAGACCACCAGGTAAGTGACCTACACAAGCTTTTGCAAATTCAATAATTCTTGTAGCAGCTGACCCTTTAGACAATAAGTTACCTGCAAGGATAAACATCGGAATTGCCATAAGTGAGTAATGCTCAACTTTTTCAAACATCATTGCTGAAATTTCTATAGGTGAAATATGCGTAAATAACATTAATGTTGTAAACGTTGCTACACCTAAACAAATAGCAATAGGAGCTCCAAGAATTACAAGGAAGAAAAATATACCAAATAATACACTTACACTCATTATAACATTCCTCCTGTTTTCTTCTCTACTTCTTTAACCATGTCATTTAACTCTTTTACATGTTTGTTTGAGTTATCATCATGCTTAACACCTAATTCAGCTAAAACCATTTCAGCTTCACTTTCAGGTACTACTTTGTCATGAGGAGTTTTGATAATATGTACAATCTTCTCACCAACTCTGTATGCACCAAATGCAAATGAAATAGGTATAACTAAATACACTATCCACATAGGCATATCCCATAAATCAATAGATCTTTCATCTAAATCTGCCACTAATAATAAATATTCATATCCATAATAAGAAACTGCAGCCAAAAAGAAAAATGTTATTATATGTGATATTAATAACATTGGCTTTGCAATTTTAGTTGGAACAATATCTAATACTACAGTAACAGCAATATGTGCATCTTTTTTGAAACAATAAGCAGCTGCAAAAAATATACTCCATAAGAATAAAAAGATTGTAAGCTCCGTTGCCCATACTAATGATGCGTCAAATACATATCTTGCAACAACATTAGTAAAAGCAATAGCAACACCGGCTGTTATACCGAATGCTGCTATTGTTTGATTTATGAAGCCTATAATTTTACTTATAAAACTAAACATAATTTACTACTTTGTAGCGATAGTTTTTTTGATTAAATCTTCACCAATAGTTCTATCAGAGTAGAATTCTGGATAAATTTTACTTACTTTAGTTCTCCAAGCTTCTCTTTGCTCGTCAGTTAAAGTATGGATTTTTAATTTTCCAGTATTTTTTGCATACTCTTTAATTTTTTCTAATTGAGAATCATTTAACTCTTGTGCGAATTGTCTTTCTTTAGCTGTAGCTTCTTTCATCGCTTGTTTTACATTTGCTTGTAAATCAGCTGGTAAAGACTTCCAAAATCTTTTTGACATTACAACTAAGTAACCTAAGTAACCGTGGTTAGAAATAGTTAAGTCAGTTTGAACTTCATGGAATTTTTTAGTATAAATGTTAGAAATTGTATTTTCTTGTCCATCAATAACACCTTGTTGTAATCCTGAGTAAACTTCAGAAAATGGCATCATTTGTGGGTTTGCATTTACTGCATGAAATTGTGCTTCTAATACTTTTGAAGACATAATTCTAAATTTTTGACCCTCAGCATCTTTTGGCTCAATTAAAGCTTTAGTTGATGAAGATAATTGTTTAAATCCATTATCCCAGAAGTCTAAAGCAACAATACCTTTAGCTGTAACTTTATCTTTTAATGCTTGTCCTACTTCACCATCTTGAACTCTATGTAAGTGGTCAATATCTTTGAAAAGGAATGGTAAGTCAAATATTGCTAAGTTTGGAACAATTTTCCCAAATTTAGAAAATGAAGGTGCTGCCATTTGTACAGAATTTAATCTTAATGCTTTTAATACTGCATTATCCTTATATAACTGTGATGATGGGTAAACTTGAACATCAATTTTACCACCTGATAACTCTTCTAATCTCTTTTCAAAGAAATCTGCTGCTTTACCCTTTGGTGTATTTGGGCTAACTACGTGTGAGAACTTTAAAGTATACTCAGCTGCTAATCCTGAAGTTGCAAGCATTGCTGCTGCAATAGTTCCTAGTACTAATTTTTTCATATCATTTCTCCTTAATTAATTTGATATAAGAAAATTATAGTAAAAACTTATGTCACAATTATGTACAATTGTGTAAATTTGAAAACTTATTATTACTTATTATATAACATTAGAATTTGTAATTAAGTTTAAAATAAGTAATACAGTTTGTACTACAAAAAGTAGTGTTTTCTAAGTTGCACAAAAGTCACAAAAAAGTTTCATAAAGTTATTCTAGCCACCATATTATCAATGCTCTTAAAAATGACACTTTTTTTAAGTGGAAATTAAAGTCAAATATTTCTTAACCATTTTTTAAACAATATTAGAGTACTATATCCCACTTTTCTTAGGAATATAAAAGATTAAAATAAAGGAAAATGATGGGTTGTAATTTAGACTTACTAACTTCTTTTAAAGACAACTGTGGTTTTGGTCTTGTTGCAGATATGAAGAACAGACCAAGTCATAAGAATTTAGAAGATGCAATAACTTCACTAGAAAGAATGATGCACAGAGGTGCAGTGGCAGCCGATGGTAAAACTGGAGATGGTTCAGGTTTACTTTTATCTATGCCAGATGAATTTATGAGAAAAATAGCTTCTCAAAATGGTATTGATTTACCTGAAAAATACGCAGTTGCTATGATTTTTACAAAAGATTTACAAGACATAGATACTTTTAAAGAGTTCTGTGAAACAAACGACTTAAAAGTTGTGTTAACTAGAGATGTTCCAGTTGATACTGAAGCACTAGGACAACAAGCTTTAGAGACATTACCGCATATTATTCAAGTATTTGTTACTCCAAATACTTTAATGTCATCAAAGAGATTTGATGCAATGTTATACATGACAAGAAAAGAGTGTGAACACAAACTAATAGATAAGAAAGATTTTTATATTCCTACATTCTCATCTACGGTGATTGCGTATAAAGGGCTTGTTATGCCTACGCATATCAAAAGGTTTTATGTTGATTTAAGAGATGAAGATTTTAAAATCTCATTCTCATTATTTCACCAAAGATTCTCTACAAATACATTACCTCAATGGAGATTAGCACAACCATTTAGAGCCATTGCTCATAATGGTGAGATTAACTCAGTGGAAGCAAATAGATTTAATGTAAAAGTAAAATCAGAAAAAATTAAATCTGAAATATTCTCTGATGAAGAGATAAAAAGACTTTTACCTATTTTACAAGAAGGGTCATCAGATTCTGCTTCTTTAGATAATATGTTTGAATTTATGTTAGCAAATGGTGTTGACTTTTTTAAAGCTGCAAGATCATTAGTTCCTGCACCTTGGCAAAATGCACCTCATATGGATTCTGATTTAAGAGCTTTCTATGAGTATACAGCTACTGCAATGGAAGCTTGGGATGGACCAGCAGCAGTATCTTTAACTGATGGTAGACATATTGGATGTTTAATTGACAGAAATGGTCTAAGACCATCTAAATATGTAATCACAAAAGATGATAAATTATATATTACTTCTGAATATGGTACATTAAAGATTGATGAAGACAATATTTTAGAAAGAGGAAGATTACAATCAGGACAAATGATTGGACTTGACCTTAAACATGGTAAAATCTTAAAAGAAGAAGATATTAACAATTACTTAAAATCATCACAACACTATGCTAAATGGTTAAATGATGATATGGATTACTTACAAGAGTATATTGAAGATTCATTCTTAAATACATCTGATTATAAATTAGAAGATTTAGAAAAGAAACAAAAATATTTCAATATCACTTATGAAGCAATTGATCAAATGATTGAACCAATGGCTAAAGAAGGTAAAGAACCAGTTGGTTCTATGGGTGATGACACACCAATGGCATGTTTCTCAAAAGTAAATAGAAATTTTACAGATTTCTTTAAGCAAAAATTTGCACAAGTAACAAATCCTCCAATTGATCCATATAGAGAAAAAGTTGTAATGTCTTTAGAGACTGGATTTGGTAAAGTTCAAAATGTTTTAGTTGAAAAACCAGAAGATGCAAAGAGAATTAAAGTTGCAAGTCCAATTTTAATGAAAGAAAAGTTTGATGTATTATTCTCATTTGGTGATGAAAATTCTCCAAGATATGATGAATACTACAAAAACAAAACTTTTTCAACTACTTTTAAAACTGATTTAAGAGAAGCATTACAAGCCTTAGCTTCAAATGTTGTAAAAGCAGTTAAGGAAGATGGTGTTTCTATTGTATTTTTAGATGATAGAGATATTAATGATAGTTGTAAACTAATTCCTATGGCAATGGCTGTTGGTTATGTAAATCAAGCATTGTTAAAAGCAAAAGTTAGACACTGTGTTTCTATTGTTCCTGTAACAGGGGAAGTTTATGATCCACATATGGCTGCTGTAATGTTAGGATTTGGTGCAACTGCTATGTATCCATACATGATGTATGCAACTACTGTAGCTTTATTTGAAAGACAAGAAGTTTCTAAGTATGAAATGCAAAGATTACTTAAAAATACTCAAAAAGCTTTAAATGCAGGTCTACTAAAAATCATGTCTAAAATGGGTATTTCTACTGTTGCTTCATATAGAAACTCTTCATTATTTGATGCTATTGGATTATCAGATGAAATCGTTACAGATTGTTTCCCTGATGCATATTCTGAATTAGCTGGACTTGGATATGAGGATATTGAGCAGAGAGTTGAAAAATCTCACTTAAATGCATTCCATGATGATAACCATATGTTCCCACTTGATTTAGGTGGTTTCTACAAATACTTAAATGGTGGTGAATATCATGATTATGGTCCTGCTACTACAAGAGCTATGCATAATAAATCAGCAACTTCAAAAGAAGAAATTACTGATTTTGATGGGCTAAAAAGTTTAGTTCAAAACAGAGATAAAAAATTTATTAGAGACTTTTTAGAGTTCAATTCTGATAGAAAAGCAATTTCTATTGATGAAGTAGAATCTAAAGAAGAAATCTTCAAAAGATTTGCATCAGCTGCAATGTCATGTGGTTCTATTTCACCAGAAGCTCACGAAGCATTAGCACAAGCTATGAATACAATTGGTGGTTCTTCAAACTCAGGTGAGGGTGGAGAAGATCCAGCAAGGTTTAATACACTAAAGAACTCTAAGATTAAGCAAATTGCATCTGGTAGATTTGGTGTAACTCCTGGATACTTAAGAAGTGCAGAAGAATTACAAATTAAAGTTGCACAAGGTGCAAAACCAGGTGAAGGTGGACAATTACCAGGACATAAAGTAACAAACCTTATTGCTACTTTAAGACATACAGTTCCTGGTGTTACACTAATTTCACCACCACCACATCATGATATTTATTCAATTGAAGATTTAGCTCAATTAATTTTTGACTTAAAGCAAATTAATCCAATGGCAAAAATCACAGTTAAATTAGTATCTTCTGTAGGTGTAGGAACAATTGCAGCTGGTGTTGCAAAAGCTTATGCTGATAAGATTATTATTTCAGGTGGAGATGGTGGTACAGGTGCTGCTCCATTAACATCTATTAAACATGCAGGTAATGCTTGGGAAATGGGACTTTCAGAAGCTCATAATGCCTTAAAAGCTAATAACTTAAGAACTTCTGTTCATGTACAAACTGATGGTGGTTTAAAAACTGGTCTTGATGTTGTAAAAGCAGCTTTATTAGGTGCTGAATCTTACGCATTTGGTACAGCTGCATTAACACTTCTTGGATGTAAAATTTTAAGAATTTGTCATACAAACAAATGTTCTGTTGGTGTTGCTACTCAAGATGAAGATTTAAGAGGACACTTTACAGGTACTGTTGAAAGACTTATTTCTTACTTTACTTATATTGCAGAAGAAGTAAGAGAAATTCTTGCTGAACTTGGATATAAAACAATGGAAGAGATTGTTGGTAGAGCTGATTTATTAAAAGTTATTGATGATGAGTTTGCACAAAAATTTGACTTCCAAAATATTTTAAGAAGAATTGATGGTGTTGATACTTGTCAAAAAGAATCAAATGAGCCATTTGATGATAATAAATATGAAAAAGAACTATTAAAGAAAGTTCATAGAACTATTGAAAATCCAAATACTCCTGTGAAAGTTAATACTGAAATTTCTAACTTAAACAGATCATTTGGTGCGTTGATCTCAGGTGAGATTGCAAGATATTATGGAGATAAAGGTTTACCTGAAAACTCAATTAATATCAATTTAGCAGGTATTGCAGGTCAATCATTTGGTGCTTTCCTTTCAACAGGTATGAACTTAACATTAACTGGTGCAGCTAATGATTACGTTGGTAAGGGAATGAATGGTGGTAAAATTATTATCAATCCTCCACACCAAGGTCAAGAATTCGCAGGTGCTGGTAATACATGTCTTTATGGAGCTACTGGTGGTAAACTTTATGTTAGAGCTGCTGTAGGTGAGAGATTTGGTGTTAGAAACTCAGGATGTGTTGCTGTAGTTGAAGGTACTGGTGATAATGCTTGTGAATATATGACAGGTGGTATTGTAGTGATTCTTGGAAATACAGGAATTAACTTTGGTGCTGGTATGACAGGTGGTTTATCATTTGTTTATGATCCAGAAAAAACATTTGTTGATAAAATGAACCAAGAGTTAATTGAAGCTGTTAGAATTGATACAGATGATACAGAAAGAGAAAGATTATACTTAAAAAGATTACTTTTAGATTATGTACATGAAACTGAAAGTGAAGCTGCTGAGAAAATCTTAGGAAACTTTAGAGCAGAAATTAGAAACTTCTGGATGGTAAAACCTAAAAATATGACAGTATTACCATTAGATCCGGACAAGGGAGATTAATAAAAATGTTAAACTTTACAAAATTTGAAAGAATTAACCCTGAAAAAAGAGATGTACTTCAAAGACTAAAAGATTTTAATGAAATCTATGAAGTATTTGGAAAACAAAGAGCAAAAGAACAATCTGATAGATGTATGCAGTGTGGGGATCCATACTGTCATACAGGATGTCCATTAGGAAACTTTATTCCTGCATGGTTAAAACAAACAGCAACTAAGAATCATGATTTAGCATTTGCTTTATCAAATGAAACATCTCCTTTCCCAGAGATTTTAGGAAGAATTTGTCCTCAAGATGTACTTTGTGAGGGTGCTTGTTCTTTAAATACTGGACATGGTGCTATTTCAATTGGTGCAATTGAAACTCATATTTCAGAAACTGCTTTTGCAAAGGGATTAAAACCTAAATTTACTGATAAAAAAGTAGATAAAAAAGTAGCTGTAGTTGGTTCTGGACCTTCTGGTATTTCTGCTGCTACTTTCCTTTTAAGAAAAGGTTATGAAGTTGAAATGTTCGAAAGAGAAGATAGAGCTGGTGGATTATTAATGTATGGAATCCCTGGCTTCAAACTTGATAAAACAACAGTTGACAGAAGAATGAATTGGCTAATTGATGCAGGTATGAAACTTCACTTAAATTGTGAAGTTGGAAAAGATGTATCTGTTAAAGATTTAGAAGAAAACTTTGATGCAATTTATCTTGGTACTGGTGCAAAAGATGGTAGATACACTGGTATGGATGGTGAAAAAGATGCTTCAAATGTACATTTAGCAATGGACTTTTTAACTGGAATTCAAAAAAGAAATTTAGGAACAAAAGTTGATTTTATTGATGTAAAAGATAAAAACGTAGTTGTAATTGGTGGTGGAGATACTGCTATGGACTGTGTTAGAACATCAGTAAGAGAAAAAGCTAAATCTGTAAAATGTCTTTATAGAAGAGATGAAGTAAATATGCCTGGTTCTAAAAAAGAAGTTGTAAATGCTAAAGAAGAGGGTGTTGAATATGTATTTAACGTGTCACCTAAATCTTTAAAAATTACAGGTGATAAAGTTACTGCTATTGAGTTATTAACTACTTCTATGTCAGATCCTGATGAATCAGGAAGACAAAGAGTTGTTATTAATGAAGGTACAGAATACTTTGAAGAAGCAGATGTAGTGATTCTTGCATTAGGGTTCTCTCCTGAAAAACCACAATTCTTAAAAGAGTTAAATGTTGAAACTAACTCATGGGGTGGAGTAGAGACTACTAATTACCAAACTTCAAATGAAAAGGTTTATGCAGGTGGAGATTGCCAAAGAGGTGCTCACCTTGCTGTAACAGCTGCTCTTGATGGTAGAGAAGCTGCAAAAGCTATCGTAGAAAAACTTTCATAATGAATAAAACTATTACAGAAGCTTATAAAGAAAACTTTATAAACTCTGTAATAGAAGCTAATAAAGAACTATACAACTACTTACATTATAATTTAAAAGAAAAAGATTTACAATACTCTAATACAATTGGTTATGGAGGAGACAACTCCTTAAATATTGATTTATATGCAGAAGAAATTTTTATTAAATATCTAAAAAAATTTGGAAACATTTATTCCGAAGAGTGTGGTTTCATAGATTTTAATAAAGACTTCACAATTATAATTGACCCTATTGATGGAAGTGATAACTTCTGTGCCAATTTAGAATACTATGGAAGTTCTGTGGCCTTAAAATATAAAGATGAAATAATTGCTGGTTTTGTATGTAATTTAGCAACAGGAAATTTAATATATAAAGCTTTTTATTTTGATATAAAAGAGTTTAATATTACAGGTAAAAAAGTTTTAAAAAGAGATGGTTTTGATAAGTTTGGGATTTTTGAGCGTGCTTATAAGTACCCTAAAATTTCACAAAAATTGCAAGAAAGTAGTATTAAATTTAGATCATTAGGTGCAGCAGCTGTTTCTTTAGCATTTTCAAAAAACTACGATTTTGTATTGTTTGTAGGGCAAATTAGAGAGTTTGATATTGCAGCTTCTTTATATATTTGTAACGAACAAAATATTTATAAAAGTGAAGATTTTTTGCTTATATCTAAAAATAAACAAAAAGTTGAGCTAATTAAAGAAATTATAAACAATAATAGGTTATAACTCCAAGATAATATTTTAAAACTAGGGATTGGTGTTTATATGTCTTTAATTATTACTGATGAATGTATCGCATGTGATGCATGTAGAGATGAGTGTCCAAATTATGCAATTGAAGAGGGAGATCCAATATATTTAATCGACTCTGATAGATGTACTGAATGTGTTGGTCACTTTGAGGAACCACAATGTATCGAGGTTTGTCCAGTTGATTGTATTATAATTGACCCAGACAATCAAGAGACAATGGAAGAGTTAAAGTTCAAGTATGAACAAATAGCGGAAGAAGAAGCCTAATGGCAAAGATTACAACTATTATAGATATTGGGTCTAACTCAATGCGTATGGTTGTATTGGAAAAAAGCAGTAGATTTGCTTTTAACCTAATCAATGAAACTAAAAGTAGAGTTAAAATTTCGGAGGGTTGTTACGAAAACGGTGGCAATCTTCAAGAAATTCCTATGCAAAGAGCTTATGAGTCTTTAAAATCTTTTTTAAATATATCTAACTCATTAAAATCAAGAAAAATCATATGTGTTGCTACTTCTGCATTAAGAGATGCTCCAAATGCAAAAACTTTTATAACTAGAATAAGAAATGATTTTGGTTTAAATATAAAAGTTATTGATGGTGAAAAAGAAGCCTTTTACGGTGGTATTGCTGCATCAAACTTAATACATGATGATGATTTTGTAACTGTTGATATTGGTGGAGGTTCTACTGAATTTTCATTTGTACGAAATGGAGCGATTTTAAAATCAATTTCATTAAATATTGGAACAGTTAGAATGAAAGAATTGTACTTTAATAAAAATGATATTAAAGGTGCAAAAAAATATATCTTAGATAATTTAAAAGAGCTTTTTGATTTAAATACAAATATTCCAAGTGTTGCTGTTGGTATTGGTGGAAGCATTAGAGCATTATCAAAAATCATAATGCAAAAAAATGAATATCCACTTGATATTATTCATGGTTATAAATACAGCGTGGAAAATGAACTTAATCATTTAGATTTAATTGTAAATGCAAAAACAAATAAAGATCTTAAAAACTTAGGTGTTAAAAAAGATAGGTTCGATACTATAAAAGAGGGAACTTTTATATTTAAAACTATTTTAGAAGAGCTAAGTATTAAAAAAGTAATAACATCAGGTGCAGGTGTTAGAGAAGGTGTTTATCTTTGTGATTTACTAAGATCTACTAAGAATAAGTTTCCAGCAAACTATAATGTAAGTGTGAGAAGTTTATTAGATAGATTTCAAATTGATCAAAGACAAAGTGCTTATTTTGGTTCAAATGCAGCTAAAATTTATGATGCTTTAAAGCCACTTCACAAACTTGATGATAAGTTTAGACAACTTTTAATAATCGCTTCTAAACTTCATACAATTGGTAGTTCTTTAAACTTCTATAAGTCAAATGATAATGCTTTTGATTTTATCCTAAATGGATTAAATTATGATTTTCAACATAGTTCAAGGGTTATTATTGCTCACACAATTAAGTATTCTAAAAAGTCATTGCCAAGTAAAAGTGATTTGGAAACTTTTAAAGAGTTATTACCTAAAACTTCCGATATGAAATGGATGTCATTTATGATTGCTTTAAATCTTGCTGTTAATGAGGATTTATCAAGACCAAATGTAGAATATCAATTAGACGATGAGACTTTAAAAATCAAATTAGAAAATAAATCATTTATGATTGCTTCAAATATTGATAAATTAGAGTTACCAAAGAGTTTAAATTTAGAGTTATTATAAATGAAAAAGTTTATTTATCAGATATTTCTTTTCTTAGTATTTTTACTAAGAAAAAGCCCTAAAGTATTAAGAAGAGGTTTTTTCAAATTTATTGCTAATACAGCTTATTTATTTGCTTCAAATACTAATAGAATTATAAAAACTAATCTTGATTTAGTATTTGATGGGAAAATTGAAGAAAAAGAGTTAAAAGAAATTCAAAAGTACTCTTACTTTAATATGGTTTTATGGGTTCAATCGCTAATTGAAAATCTTGATGCAAGTGATGAGGAACTTAAAAAAACTGTAAAAATTGAAAATGAAGAAATTCTTACTAAATTAAAAGAAGAAAAAAAGCCTATAATTTTAATATCAGCTCACTATGGAAACATGGAAATGCTTAGCTGTTATTTAAATAAGTTTGTAACATCTATTCATCAAGTAGCTAGGCAATCTAACTTTAAAGAAATGGATGATTTTATAGTAAATGCTAGGGAAAAATCAGGTGCAAAGATTATCTTTCGATCAGGGGCTGTTAAAAAACTAGTAAAAGCTTTGATGAAAAAAGAAGTTGTATCTTTGATTATTGATCAAAACATTAATTCAAAAGACGGTACAGAAGTTGAGTTTTTGGGTAAAAAGGCTTATCAAACAAGTACATCTGCACTACTTGCTAGAAAATTTAATGCTTATGTTGTTCCTGTAGCTATTTTTAATGAAGAGAACTATAATTACACAATCAAAGTATATAATCCTATAGAGCCAATTAAAACTGATGATGAAGAAAAAGATTTAATGGCCTCTTGTCAGTTGCATGCTAACGCAATATCTGATATAATACTTTCAGATAAAAAACAATGGTTCTGGCCTCATAAAAGATTTAAAAGCCACTATAGAGAGATATATGAAAAGAATTTTAATAATAAGTGATGGTAAACCAGGTCACTTAAACCAGTCAATTGCCTTTTGCAAAATAAAAAATATAAGTTATGATATTGTTGAAGTAAAATTTAAAACAAAACTACATAAAGCAATGTCTTATTTTTTTGATAGAATAAACCATTATACTGACGAACTGTTTGAAGATTATAGAAAATATTACTATGAATTTTATGATGCAGTTGTAAGTACTGGATCTAGTACTTACTATTTTAATAAATTTATAAGTAAAACTCAAAATAAAAAATCAGTAGTTTTAATGCTTCCAAAAGGATACAAATACGTTAATTTTGACTATATAATAGCTCAAGAACATGATAAAGCTCCAAAACTAGACAATATTTTAGAAGTACCTTTAAATTTATCATACAGCAAAGCTAAAAATATTTTAGAAAAAAATGAAGAAAAAAATGCTGTTGGTATAATAATAGGTGGAAACAATTCAGTATTTACTTTAGATGTTGATGATTTAAGAGATGAGTTAAACAAAATATTTGAAGAAAGTACAAATAGTTTAAAGTACATTACTACAAGTGCAAGAACACCTTTTGAAGTTGATGGATTGATAGATGAATATGAGTTTGATTATAAACTTATATATTCAAGAGAACCTGAAATAAACCCTGTTTATGATTTTATTAATGTTTGTGATGAATTATATATCACACAAGATTCAACATCAATGCTAAGTGAAGCACGAGCTAATACAGATGCAAAAATAAATATAATAAATTTAAAATCTAAAAAAGAGAATACAAAATATCATAGACTTGTGGAAAAAGTATCTAGTATGAATAAAAAAGTAGATTTTGAAAAACTTTTAGAAAGAGTGGAAATTTAATATAGAAAATTTTAAGGTAGTTCAAGTTTTACCTGAGTTAAATGAAGGTGGAGTTGAAAGAGGAACAGTTGAATCTAGTAGAGAATATGTAAAAAAAGGAATAGAATCTATTGTAATAAGCAATGGAGGAAAACTTCTACCTCAAATAGAAACTGATGGTGGAAAACACTATACTTTTGATGTTTGCAGTAAAAATATATTTACACTTCTTTCAAGAGTCGCTTCTTTAAAAAAGATATTAAAAGATATAAACCCTGATATTATTCATGTGCGAAGTAGAGTACCTGCATGGCTTGTGTATTTTGCAAAGAAAAATCTAAAAGCTAAAATAGTAAGTACTGTTCATGGTTTTAATAGTGTTGGTTTTTACAGCTCGATTATGACAAAAGCAGATCATGTGATTTGTGTAAGTAATTCTATAAAAGAGTATATTCAATCTAACTATAAAGTGTCAGATGAAATGATCACTGTGATACCAAGAGGTATAGATACAAAACTTTTTAATAAAAATAACCTTGATAAGAACTTTATTGAAAACTTCAAAATAGAGCATGATTTAAAAGATAAATTTATAGTGTCAATTATAGGAAGAGTTACCCAACTAAAAGATTATGAAACATTTATAAAAGCAATTTCTGAAGTAAAAAAAAGTAAAAAAAATATAAAAGCTATAATTGTTGGTGGTGTTAGAGAAGATAAACAAGACTATTTTAACTCATTAAAAGAATTAATAAAAGAATTGAATTTAAAAGAAAATATCAGTTTTACAGGAAGTCAAAGTAAAATAGCTGAAGTTTATGACATAAGTGATGTAGTTGTAAGTAGTTCAAAAAAACCAGAAAGCTTCGGAAGAGCAGTAGCAGAAGCAATAGCTTTAAATACACCAGTAGTTGCAACAAATCATGGTGGGGTAAAAGATATAATAATAGAAAATGAAAATGGGTTTTTCTTTGAAATAGGTGATGTAAAAGAATTAAGTAAAAAAATAATAAAATGTGAACAATTAAACTTTGATGGTTTAAATTATATAAAGAATAACTTTTCTTTAGAAAATATGATTGAAAAGACTATTTACGTATATAAAGGAGTATATTATTAAAACAATATTAATTGAAAAAAATAAAAGTTTCATTTTTAAGATTTTATTAGTACTTTGGATAATGTCAATACCATTTAAAAATGCTATTTTCCAAGGTTCTATGGCTTTGATTATACTTTTCTTTATCTATTCTTTATTTAAACATAAAGATTACTCTATTTTAATAGAGAACTTAAGAAAAGTTAGATACCTATCTATAGGATTTTTTTTAATTGTTTTTTCAATGATATTATCAAATTTAGTCAATCCTGAAAACTTAAGTGAGAAGTCATGGCATACTACTTTTATGTTTGTCATTAGATATGGTTTGATTTTTGTTTGTTTAGCATATTTTTATAAAAAAAAGTATTTCGAAGAAAAATTTGTTAAAATTCTCGTATATAGCTCATTAACTTATTTAGCTTTATTAGGTTTGTATGAGCTGATTTTAAACCCTTCTATTTTAAATGGAATTGGTATTCATGGTACTTTAAACAATAGAAACTCTTTTGGCTTACATATGGGGATGGGAGTTGTTTTAAGTGCAATTCTTTTTACGTATAATAAAAAAGTAGCAGTTATACTATTTTCTATATTTACATTTCTTATGATATTTTCATTCTCAAGATCTTCTTGGGTTGCTAGTTTTGCATCTATATTTGTATTGATGGTATTTAACTACAGAGAAATAAAAATGAATCATATATTATATATATTTGGTTTTATAGGGCTGCTTTTAGCAGTTTATTTTTCTTCTGATTCTCTTCAAATGAGATTTTCTCAATTACTTGAGGGATATTCAAGTCATAGAACTACTATCTGGCTACATACTATTGAATTTATAAAGTTAAATCCAATCATTGGATACGGTATAGATTCTTGGGCAAGTTTACCAAATACTTATTTAAATAAATTTCCTGACCCTCATAACATGGTTTTAGAAATATTATTATATACAGGCTTAATTGGCTTCTTCTTTTGTTTTTTTACTATTTTTATAATTTTAAAAGAAATAGTTAAAAGTAAGAATTGTCTTTATCTTTCTGTTTCAATTTATTTTTTAGTTATTACACAATTTGATTTTGGAGCTTTTTTTACAAAAGAAATATTAAGCTTTTTAACAATTTTTGTTTTTCTAATTTATAGTAAAAAATTTAAGGAAGAATAGTGGAACTTTATTTATGGCTCTTTATATTAGTATTTATTTGTTTTATGGTTTTTTCTATTAGATTTAAATGGTGGAAAAAAAATATTTCGTACTCTCATCCTAGAGTTTTGATGTATCATATGATTTCAAGTCATTTACCAAAAAAACAATCTAAATTTAATAGGTTAAGGGTAAAACCAGAAGAGTTTGAAAAACAGCTAATTTGGTTAAAAAAAAATAATTTCAAAAGCTTTACACTAAGTGAATTAGTTTCTTTGAAAGAAATTCCAGAAAAAGCTGTAGTTATAACTTTTGATGATGGTTATGAAGATAATTTTACTAATGCATTTCCATTATTAAAGAAATATGATTTTAAAGCAACTATTTATATAGTTTTGAATAGATTTAATAAAGATTGGGCAACTGATAAAGATTTAAAAGTAAGTTCAGATGAATTGAATAATGAAAAAATGCTAAGTAATAAACAAATTGAAGAATTAATTAAAAGTGGATTAATTGAGATTGGTTCACATACTTTAGATCATGTAAATTTACCTGAATCAAATATAAATGAAAAAAAACAACAACTTTTAAAATCGAAAGAACAAATAGAAGACTTATTTAAAATTAGTTGTACTTCATTTGCTTATCCTTTTGGTTTTCATGATGAAAAGGATGTGAGTCTAGTTGAAGAATTAAACTATTCAAATGCAACTACAACTTATAATTCAGTTTATGATAAAAAACTATTTTTAAAATATAAAATTCCTAGAATTATGATAAGTGGTAGACAAGGTATCTTAGCGTTTATCTTAAAAATAAAAAAAGGAAGAGTAAGATGAAAATTTGTTACTTTTCTTGCTCTTCAAAATTTGGTGGTATAGAAAAAATAGTAGTTGATACATTAAATGAATTAGTAAAAACCAATGATTGTTTACTTATCGTACCTTTTGGTTGTGAATTTAAGTATAAACTTAATAAGAAAATAGAGGTTTATGAATATAAATCTCATGATAAAAGATATAATCCTTTTTTATACCTTGAAATTATAGAAAATATCAAAGATTGTGATATTGTTCATACTCATGGTGCAAAGGCGACTCAAATAAGCTATGTTTTGAGTAAGTTTATTTCCTTTAATCATATTGCAACAAAACATAATAGTAGAAAAGGTAAAATATTTAATAAAGTTAAAAATGTGATTAGTGTTTCCAAAAAAGTTTCAAAAACAATAACTCACAATAGTAAAGTTATTTATTTTGGACTTGATTATAAAGAACAAAACTCACAACAAAACTCAAAATTCACAATGGTAGCAGTTGGAAGACTTGATCCTATTAAAGGGTTTGATAATTTAATAAATGAGTTATCAAAATTAGATTTTGATTTTGAGCTTAATATTATTGGTGAAGGAACTCAAAAGTCTCAGCTTAATGAATTAATAAAAAGTAAAAATTTAGAAGACAAAATTAAATTGATTGGCTTTAAAGATAATATACCTAGTTATTTATTAAACTCTAATATTCAATTAATTTCTTCTTTAAGTGAAGGTTTACCTATTACATTAATGGAAGGTTTACTGTATAGTCCTGTGATTATATCAACTCCTGTTGGTGGTATTGTTGAAGTTTTAGACAAGGATTATTTGCTTAATATAGAAGAGTTCCCTAAAAAGATAAATGATATATATATAAATTTTGAAAGTGAAAAGAAGAACTTTTCTATTAAACATGAAAAGATTAAAAAAAGTTTCGATAAAGTAAATTATATAAATAGTTTAATGAAGTATTATAAAGGTATATTAGATGAAAAAACATCTTAAAATTGTTCACTGTGGAATATTTAATGAAAAAGACAATGGAAACTTTTTTTATGGTTTAGAGAGAAAAATAAGTCATGGCTTTATTCAAAATGGACATTTTGTTTATAATTTTAGTTATAGAGATATAGAAAGAAATAACAGAACCTTAGGGATTAAAGATAGCGGCTTGAAAAAGATGAATTTATTTTTGTTAGAGGTATGTAAAAATATAGACGCTGATATTTTAGTTTTAGCTAAAGCTGAAAAGATTTTTAAAAGTACTATAGAAACTATTAAAAAAGCTCTTCCAAATATAAAAGTAATACAGTGGTATGTTGATCACTTAGAAGAAAAAAAAGAATTTTTTGAAAAATTAGATTGTATGGATGCTTTTTTTTATGCAAATGCGAAAGAATTAAAAAATCTTTCTTTAAAATATACAGACACAATATTCTCTTTTTTCCCAAACATCTCAGATCCAGCTTTTGACAAAAGTTTAAATTATGAGAAAACAACTGACGTATTATATATCGCAAGAGATTATAAAGAAGATGTTAGAACCAAATTTGCATTATTACTAAAAGAGTTTTGTGAGAAGGAAGATATAAGGCTGAACGTTTTCGCATCTTTAGGAAAGCCAGCTATTTTTGGAAATGATTTTCATAAGGAAATAGCTAAGTCTAAAATTGCTATTAATTTTAATAGAGATGATCATTTAAATGAAGTAAATCAAGAAAAGGTGCTAGGAGCTTCTGATAGAATGGCACAATTCTTAGGTTCAAAGGTTTGTACATTCTCTCCTAGAATAAATGGTTTTGAAAAGCTATATGAAGATGAAAAAGATTTAATATATTTTGATTCTCCCAAAGATTGTTTTGAAAAGATAAAAAAAACTTTACAAAATGAGAGGTATTTAGAAATTGCTCAAAATGGTCAAAATAAGACATTTGATATTGCTAATACAAAAAGAGTTACAAATTTTATGCTAGAAGTTTTATTTAATAGCTCAAAGCACAATAGCTATGAATGGGCTGAATATAAATATAAAAAAGGAAAAAATTTATGAGAATATTACATACACTACATTGGGTTCAGTTTGCAGGGACTGAAAAAGTTTGTGTTGATTTATGTAATGAATTTTCTAATGAAAATGAAATCTTTTTATTGTCTAGCAAAGAAATTAAATCATATATAAATGATAAGATAAATCTAATTGAAATAGATTTTGAAAAGAATAGATACAATCCAATATTTTTGTATACAATTGCAAAGATAATAAAAAATGTTAATCCTGATATTATACATGTACATAATACTAAAGAGCTTGAGATTATGCATAATGCAAAAATATTTCTTGATAATAATGTACCTATCGTTGGAACACGACATAATCCTGTAATTAAAAAGAAATTTGCATTAGCTGATTTAGGAGTAGCTGTTTCTGATGAAACAAGATTATATACTAATGCAAAAAAAAATATCACAATTTTAAATGGAATCCCTGTTAAAGAAGCTGTTGATTTTGAGAAAATTGATAAATTTAAAATTATTGCCGTTGGTCGCTTAGCTCCTGTAAAAGGTTTTGATAACTTAATAAAAGCTCTTTCTTTAGTGAACTTTGATTATGAACTTACTATTTTAGGTGAGGGTGAACAAAAAGAGGAGTTAGAAAAGTTAATAAAAGAATTAAATCTTGAGGAAAAAGTTTTCTTAAAAGGATTTGTGGGTAATGTACATGATTATATATATAATAGTGACTTACAAGTAATTTCTTCTATCGAAGAAGGCCTATCTTTAGCTTTAATTGAAGCGATATTTTATTCGAAGGTTCTTCTTGCATCAGATATTGCAAATCATAAAGAAATGTTAGGAGATAAACTTGTTTTTGATAATACAGTTGAAGATTTATCTAAAAAGATTAAATCAATTTATGAAAACTATTCAGATTATGAAAAAGAATTTAAGAAATTAAAAGACAGAAAAGATGAATTCTCTATTGAAAAAATGGCAAGTAATTATATGGATGCATATAAATCTTTATTAAAAGTGTAATAATGACTACTTATATAATAATTACCGTAATACTTTTTGTAAGTTTATCTTTAAGATATAACTGGTGGAGAAAAACTCATAATTTAAATAAAGCTAGAATTTTGATGTACCATAGTATTAGTGAACATAAGATAAATGAAAAACATAATAAATGGAGAATTAAAACAAAAGATTTTGATAAACAAATGAAATGGTTTTATGATAATGCTTGGAGTTCCTATACTATTTCAGAGCTAACATCTTTAAGTGGTATTCCTGAAAAGTCTTTTGTAATTACTTTTGATGATGGCTTTGAAGATAATTATATTAATGCTTTTCCTATATTAAAAAAGTATAATTTTAAAGCAACTATTTATCTCGTACCTTTACAAAATGAAAATCATTGGGAAAAAGATAATACAAGTTATTTATCAAAGCTTTTAGATGAAAATCAAATAAAAGATATGTTATCTTCAAATTTAATAGAGTTTGGTTCTCACACTTTATCTCATAAAAATTTATTAAGAATTGAAAAGCTTGAAGATTTAGAAAAAGAAATCTTTCTTTCGAAACAAAGAGTCGAAGAGCTTACAAAAACTGAATGTAAAGCTTTTGCTTATCCTTATGGTAAATTTGATGATAGAATCATAAATATTGTGAAAAAAGCAGGCTATAAAAATGCTACTGTTGTAAAAAGAGGTTTGTTTGATAAAACAGATGATGTTTTTGCTATTAATAGATTAGGTATTTTAGGTACTGAAAGTTTTATTGATTTTCTTTTAAAAATTTTTAAAGTTAGGAATAAATTATGATAAAAGCTTCTGTTTATATAATTTGCAAAGACGAAGAAAAACATATCAAAAGAGTTTTAGAAAGTGTAAAAGATTTTGATGAAATAATTGTTGTTGATAGTGGAAGTACAGATAAAACTTTAGAAATAGCAAAAAATTATACTAATAAAATTTTTCATCAAGAGTGGCTTGGATTCTCAAAACAAAAACAATATGCGAAAAATTTATGTTCAAATAAATGGGTTTTAAACCTTGACGCTGATGAGGAACTTACAATTGAATTAAAAAAAGAAATACAAGATACAATCAGTCAAGATCAAATTGATGGATTAGATATAAAAATTTCAAGTATGTATTTAGGAAAATTTAATAATAAGAAATCTAAATTTAATAGAAGAGTAAGATTTTTTAAAAAAGAAAAAGGTAATTATGAAGATAAATTAGTACATGAATCAATAAAAATTGATGGAAAAATAAAAAATGCTTCAGGTTTTATTTATGATTATGGAATAGTCGATTTATCTACACATCTTTTAAAGATTAATAATTATTCATCTTTAAGAGCAAAAGAGAAAAATAATAAAAACAAAAAATCTTCTTTAATCAAACTTATTTTAGTCATGCCTTTAGCTTTTATAAAATCTTATATATTAAAAAGAAACTTTTTAAATGGAAGAAGAGGTTTTATATCTTCTACTAATAATGCTTATTATGCATTTTTAAAAGAATCTAAGCTTTATGAATTAGAAGAAAAGAGATAAATCAATGAAATCAAAAATACACTCAATCCTAATATATCCACTGCTAACTTTATTCGCATACTTGTTAAAAGGAAGTAAAGAAAATTATGATGATTTTTTAAGTGATAATTTAAATAAGCTAAAAAATTTAGAACTCTTAGAAATAAATTCACAAAAAGATAGAAACAATTTTTTTGATGATATAAAATATTTTTTTGATAAAAAATCACCTTTATATGACAAAACATTTGTAAATATTTATGTTGATTTAGAAAAAACACCTGAGTCTAAATCTTATGGTTTATATGATTTTTCCAAATTTATTAGCATGTATTACTCTTCTTCTATGTTAAGTTCAAGAATTACAAATGACAACTTATACATAAAACTTATTTTTGATAAAAAAAGTTTAAATGAAGAATGTTTAAATAATTTATTAAGATATATGTTTTTAGTTTATGCTTCAAGAAAGGTTGATTTTTTATATCTTGATAAAAGTACTTTTTCAAAAAAAGCTTTAGAAATAATCAATAATTTCGAAGATAAATTAAATAGTTCAAAATTTGTAAAATTTTCTAAGTCAAAAGATTTATATGTTTTAACTTGTGAAAAAAAGAAAGAGAAATTTGATATTATCTGGTCTAGTTCAAAAAGAGAGATTGACTTAACAGACTTTAATAGAGTTTTTGATAAGTTTGGTCAAGAATTAAAAAGTGATATAAAAATTACAAATAGTCCAATATATGCTTATCATTAAAATAAAGAGTTTAAATGAATCAAATATCAATATCTTATAAAACTAAAAACAATCTAATAGAGGCTTTATTAAAGCAAGATAATGTTTCAGAAGTTCAAAATAGTGGAATTTTAAAAAAACTATCTTTTTTCAATAAAGAGTATTCAGATGTATATTTTCATTCTGGAACTTTAGATGAAAAAAGTAAAGATGAAATACTCCATTCTAAAAAAGTTGTTGTTAATTCAAAAAGTCTGAAAAAAGAAATTATTAGGTCAATACCTGATCTTGAGTCATCAAAGCTTGAGTGTATTTATCCAAGTGTAGACATAAACTATGAAAAACCTAAACTTATAAAGAAAAAGGTTTGTGATACCTTAGATATAGACTCAAAAAAAAGAATTATTTTATTTACTGCTAAAAACTTCAAGAATTCAGGTGTAAAAGAGTTTATTGAAACTTTATTTACATTAAATGAACAAAATGTTTTAGGGCTAATAGCAGGAGATAAAAGACAGATAAATGCTTTGAAGTTTCAAATATCAAAATTCAATTATTCATCAAAATTGCTTTTAGTAGAAGATTATGAAAATATTGATGAGCTTTTTTTAGCTTCTGATATATTTTTCTTACCTACATATAACAACTACTTTGCTTCAAATGTTTTAAAAGCCATGTATTGTAAAAATGTAGTATTTACAACAGCAAACAATCATGCTAGTGAGTTGATTGATGTTTTCTCTACTATGGAAAATCCAAATGATAGATCGGCATCTTTTAAAATAGATGCAGTTCTTATGGAAAAAGAGGAAATGAAAAAAATTAAAAAAGATAATAGAAAACTAGCCAAAAAGTTTGCATTGGATATTAATTTAAAAAGAGTAAATGAAATTATCGATAGTTTAAATAAGATTTAAGATTAATAGGATAAAATACGCAAATATTTTTCACTATATAAGGAAGACAAATGTCAAGAAGATGTGCAATATCAGGAAAAGGACCTATGGTTGGAAACAACGTAAGTCACGCTAAAAACAGAACAAAAAAGAGATTTTTACCAAACTTAAGAACTGTTAGAGTTACTTTAGAAGATGGTACAACTAAAAAAATCAGAATCTCAGCTAAAGAGTTAAGAACTCTTAAAAAACACTCATAAGAGAGCACTAGAAAAGTGCTTTCATGAGCATCTTTAGAAGAATCAAAAAAGCCCTTGGCTGGGAAATTCGAACAGTCAAACCAGAATACGACTTAAATCCATTAATATACTCACAATTAAAACCATTTAGATTACCATTTGTATTAGTTCAAATCATTATGATGATTGGTACACTTGGATATATTATCATTGATGACTTTTCAATTTTAGACGCAATATTTCAAACAGGTATTACATTTACAACTGTTGGATTTGGAGAAATTGCTCCTATTTCACCTGCAGGTAGATTTTTTACTATTACACTTATTATATTTGGTTTTGCAGTATTTACACTTTCTACTGCTGTTTTAATTGATACTGTTGTTAAAGGAAGGTTGTTTGACCTATATAAGGAAAGAAGTATGTTATATAAGATTGCAAGACTTAGAAGACATTTTGTTATTTTCTATCATAATGAGTATACTTCACAGTTAGCAAAACAGTTTAGGGAAAATCATATTCCTTTCGTTGTTGTTGATCCAAGTGAGGATATTGAACAGATTGCCAAAGAGAATGGCTATCCATATTTTGTAAAAGAAGAACCTTATAAAGAGGTTGCTTTTTTAAAGTCTCACTTAAGTTCTGCAAAAGGTGCAATATCTTTATCAAAGAATATTTCAGACAATATTACTTTAATTGCATCAGTAAGGCTTTATGAAAAAGAGCTTGGAAGAAGTCCTTTCTTAATCATTTCAAATGCAGAAACACAAAATGAAAAAATTAGACTTAAAAAACTTGGAGCGGATAAAGTTGTTGCCACTCCATCTTTAATGGCAAAAAGAGTATCTGCAATGGCTATTAGACCAGATATGGAAAACGTACTTGATGAGTTTTTATATAAAAGAGACACTCCTATTGATATGGAAGAAGTATATGTAAAAGAAGAGTCTTGGGTCGTAAATAGAGAAATTAAAGACTTGCATTTAAGAGATAGGCTAAAGGTTTCAGTTATAGGTATTACTGAGAAGAAAGGTAAGTTTATTCAAATGCCAAGGGGAACTATACTTATTAGTGCCAATTGTAAACTACTGCTAGTTGGTTCACAAAAAGGTATTTCAAGAGCAAAAAGAATAATAAATTTAAAAGAGAAACCAGAGGATATATAGATGTTTACAATATTACCAATAAAAGGTCATATAGATCAAATAGATGGCTTTAACTGTGATGGAATAAGTGCAGGACTTAAACCAAATGGCAATAATGATTTAGGTTTTATTTATACAAATGAACCTTGCGATGTTCAAGCAGTTTTTACAGAAAACAGATTTCAAGCTGCACCATTAAAACACTATTTACAATATGAAGAAGGTTTTAAAACAAACTTTGTACTTATTAACTCAAAAAATGCAAATGCATTAACTGGGAAAAAAGGTATTGAAGATATAAATACTATTTTTTCATCATTAAGTTTTGATTTAGTAAACCCAATTATGAGTAGTACAGGAGTAATAGGAAATCCTTTACCAATTGATAAGATTGTAAAAGGTGCTAATTCTTTTGACTTAAATGCTAAAAGTGGTGAGAACCTAGCAAGAGCAATTATGACAACTGATGCTTATGAAAAAAGTTGTATGTATGAAGTAAAACTTGAAGATGGTAGTTCGTTTAAAATAGGTGCTGTAGCAAAAGGTGCAGGGATGATAAACCCAAACCTAGCAACTATGCTTTGTTTTATTTGTACAGATGCAGCAGTTCCTTTAAATGATATGAAAGAAGCATTAGAAGTAAATAGTGAAACAACATTTAATGCAATATCAGTAGATGGAGATACATCAACAAATGATACAGTAATGCTTCTAGCAAATAAAAAATCAAATACTTATGATAAAGAAGCATTTATTGAAGCTGTAAGATTGGTAATGCATGATATGGCGATGTTAATGGTAGCAGATGGTGAGGGAGCTAAAAAAGCAGTTGCATTTGAAGTTAGAAATGCAGCCTCAAAAGAAGAAGCACAAAAAGCAGCAAAAGCATTATCAAACTCATTACTTGTAAAAACAGCACTGTTTGGAGAAGATCCAAACTTTGGAAGAATTGCATCAACAATAGGAGCATCAAAAGTAATAAGTGATGAAGAAAAACTAGTAATATCATATAATGATGTTGTAGTTTATGATAAAGGTGAACTTTGCTTTGATGAAGAACAAGAAGCAAAAGCAGCAAAAGTACTAGGAAATGATAAGTTTAAAGTTATTTGTGATTTAGGAGTAGGGGAGTATAGTTTTACAGCGTATGGATGTGACTTAGGTTATGAGTACGTAAAGATTAATGCTGATTACAGAACTTAAAATACAATAACTTCTGAAGTGACTAGATGTCACTTCAGTACGTACGAAAACGTAAAGATTAATGCTGATTACAGAACTTAAAATATAAATTTAAATTCTCTTAAGTTCAAGGGGTGTATAATCATTTTATAAACCAATATATAGGATGTAAAATGTTTCATGAATATAGAGATCTAATCGCAGAGTTAAAACAAAAAGATGCACATTTCCACAAATTATTTGATAAACATAATGATTTGGATGAAGAGATTATGGAAATGGAAAAAAGTCATGCAGATCAATTTGATGTTGAAGCAAAGAAAAAAGAGAAATTAAAACTAAAAGATGATGTTTATAATATGATCATTAAATATAAAAGTGAAAAAGCATAAATAACTTTTATTAAACAAAAAAGAGACTATACTAGGTCTCTTTTTCTTCAAAAATAACTTACTCAACTTGCCCTAAGCACACTTTGGATAAAATATCTAAATTTTATATTACAAAGGCCTTTTTTTATGGAAAACCTTTTTGAAAACCAAGATATTATTGACATAAATATTGAAGATTCAGTTAAAGCTTCATATTTAGATTATTCAATGAGTGTTATTATTGGTAGAGCACTACCTGATGCAAAAGATGGATTAAAACCAGTTCACAGAAGAATTTTATATGCGATGCATGATTTAAATATTTCTTCGAAGTCTGCATATAAGAAATCTGCAAGAATCGTTGGAGATGTTATTGGTAAGTATCACCCTCATGGTGATAGCTCAGTTTATGATGCACTAGTTAGAATGGCGCAAGATTTCTCAATGAGAGCTCCTTTAGTTGATGGACAAGGTAACTTCGGTTCAATTGATGGTGATAACGCAGCAGCAATGAGATATACAGAAGCTAGAATGACTAAAATATCTGAAGAGGTTTTAAGAGATATTGATAAAGATACTATTAATTATACTCAAAACTATGATGATACATTAAAAGAACCAACTGTTTTACCTACAAGAGTTCCAACACTATTATTAAATGGTAGTGAGGGTATTGCAGTTGGTATGGCTACTAAAATTCCACCGCATAATTTAAATGAATTATTAAATGCCGTTTTACATACAATTGACAATCCAGAATCAACAGCTGAGGATTTAATGCAATTTATTCAAGGTCCAGATTTTCCAACAGGTGGTACTATCTTTGGAAGAAGAGGAATTATTGATGCATATAAAACAGGACGTGGAAGAGTTAAGATAAGAGCTAAGCATCATATCGAAACAAAAGGTAAAAAAGAAGTAATCGTTTTAGATGAACTACCATATCAAGTAAATAAATCAAGACTTATTGAGCAAATAGCTACACTTGCTAAAGATAAACAAATTGAAGGTATTTCAGAAGTTAGAGATGAATCTGATAGAGACGGTATTAGAGTTGTTATTGAACTTAAAAAAGATGCTATGGGTGAGATTGTATTAAATAACCTTTATAAATCTACTCCAATGGAAACTACATTTGGTATTATTCTTTTAGCCGTTCATAACAAAGAACCAAAGGTATTTAATTTACCTCAAATTTTAAATATTTTCTTAGCTCATAGAAAAACTGTAATTATTAGAAGAACAATCTTTGATTTAGAAAAAGCAAAAGCTAGAGCTCATATTTTAGAAGGTTTAAAAATTGCTTTAGATAATATTGATGAAGTTGTTCAAATTATTAGATCATCTGCAAATGATGGTGAAGCAAAAGAGAAGCTTCAAGATAGATTTGGACTTTCAACAATTCAATCTCAAGCTATTTTAGATATGAGATTAGGAAGACTTACAGGTCTTCAAAGAGATAAGCTTGAAGCTGAATATCAAGAGCTATTAGCTTTAATTGCAGAATTAGAAGCAATCTTAAAATCAGAAGATAAGTTAAATGAAATTATCAAAGAAGAGTTAATTGAAATTAAAGACAAATATTCTGATGAAAGAAGAACAGAAATCGAAGATTCATATGATGAAATCGATATGGAAGATTTAATTCCAAATGAGCCAATGGTAGTTACTATTACTCACAATGGATATGTAAAAAGAGTTCCAATTAAGTCTTATGAAAAACAAAGAAGAGGTGGTAAAGGTAAAGTAGCTGTTACTACTCATGATGATGACTTTATTGAGAAGTTCTTTGTTTCAAATACTCATGATACTTTAATGTTTGTTACAAACATGGGGCAATTATATTGGTTAAAAGTTTATAGAATTCCTGAGGGAAGTAGAACTGCAAAAGGTAAAGCAGTTGTTAACTTAATTAACTTAAGACCTGATGAAAAAATCATGGCTATTATTCCAACTGATGACTTTGATGAATCTAAATCATTAGCATTCTTTACTAAGAATGGTATTGTAAAAAGAACATCATTATCAGAGTTTAGTAATATAAGATCAAATGGTGTAAGAGCAATTGTTCTTGATGATTTAGATGAAATTGTAACTGCAAAGATTACAAATGTTGAGTCTGAATATATTATGATATTTACAAGTTTAGGTCAATGTATTAGATTTGAAATTGATAAAACAAGAGAACAAGGTAGATCAACAAGAGGTGTAAGAGGTATTAAGTTTAAACATGATACTGATTATGTAGTTGATGCAGATGTTATTGATAATGTAGAGCAAGAGTTATTAACTGTATCTGAAAAAGGTATTGGAAAAAGAACACTTGTAGAAGAGTACAGACTTACAAATAGAGCAGGTTCTGGTGTTATATCAATGAAATTATCACAAAAAACTGGAAGCGTTATTGGTGAAGTTTTAGTTGATGAAAGTATGGACTTAATGGCTTTAACATCTATTGGTAAGATGATTAGAGTTGATATGCAAACAATTAGAAAAGCAGGAAGAAATACATCAGGTGTTATCATTGTAAATGTTGATAAAGGTGATAAAGTAGTATCAATTGCAAAATGTCCAAAACAAGATGAAGAAATTGAAGTTGATGAAAACGGAAATGTAATAAGATACAATGAAGATGGAGAAATAATTGAAGAGATTGCAGTTGAAGATAAAAGTCAACAACAATCACAATCATTAAAAGACAATCTAGAAGAAAAAAAGGAAGATTAATATGAGAAAATTTAATGTCGCAGTTGTAGGAGCAACTGGTGCAGTAGGTGAAGAACTTTTTAGAGTAATGGCAGATTATGACTTTCCAGTTAATAATATTGTTCCATTAGCGAGTGCTAAAAGTGCTGGTTCAAAAATTGAGTATAAAAATAAAGAGTATACTGTTTTAGAACTTACTGAGACTGCGTTTGAAGAAAATGAAGTAGATATTGCATTTTTTAGTGCAGGTGGTAATATTTCAGAGAAGTTTGCAAAGTATGCTGTAGAAGCTGGTGCGGTTGTTATTGATAATACAAGTCACTTCAGAATGGTTCCAAATGTTCCATTAGTAGTTCCAGAAGTAAATCCAGAAGACATTGCACTATGGAGAGAAACAGGAATTATTGCTAATCCAAATTGTTCAACTATTCAAATGGTATTATCTTTAAAACCATTAGATGAATTATATGGAATTAAAAGAGTTGATGTATCAACATATCAAGCAGTTTCAGGTGCAGGAAAAGCAGGAATGGAAGAGTTAGTAACTCAAATGCAAGACTTTTTTGCATTTAAGTTAGATGAGAGCAAAAAAGATGCATTTGCACATCAAATTGCACTAAATGTTATTCCTCAAATTGATGTTCAGCAGCCAAATGATTTCACAAAAGAAGAAATGAAAATGGTAAATGAAACTCAAAAAATTCTTCATAAAGAAGTTCAAGTAGCAGCTACTTGTGTTAGAGTTCCAGTTTTAAGATCTCACTCAGAATCAATCACAGTTACATTTGATGAAAATATAGATGTAGATGTAAATGAAGTAAGAAATGCATTAGAAAACTTTGAAAATGTAGAAGTTATAGATGATTTAGCTAACAATGCATACCCCATGCCAATTGTATCAACTGATACAGATATGACATATGTAGGAAGAATAAGAAAAGATGTTTATGCACCAAATATAGTTCATTTCTTCAATGTTGCAGACCAAGTAAGAGTAGGTGCAGCTACTAACTCAGTTAGAATTGCTTTAAAATGGATTGAAATGGAGAGCGATATTTAATGATTGAAAGGCTATTTGAAAGTGCAATGTGGAAAACAAGATTTCTTGTTATCTTCGCTGTACTTTTTGGCTTATTAGGTGCTGTAGTATTATTTGTAGTTGCAAGTATGGATATATTTGTTGTTGCAAAATATGCATTTGATACTATTATTACTCATGCCCATCCAGAGAATTTCCATGAAGATATTGTAAGCGGTATAATTGGTGCAGTTGATTTATATTTAATTGCAGTAGTTATGCTTATTTTTTCTTTTGGAATATACGAACTTTTTATCTCTCCTATTGATCATAATGAACAAGCACAAGATGATTCAAAAATATTATCAATTACTTCATTAGATCAGTTAAAAGATAAAATAGCAAAAGTTATTGTTATGGTTCTAGTAGTAAACTTTTTTCAAAGAGTTTTACATACGGAATATAATGGTGCTTTAGAAATGTTGTATTTTGCTTTAGCCGTAGCTGCTTTAGCTCTTGGACTTTTCTTTTTAGGAAAAGTTGGAAAAAAATAAAAAAGGTAAATATATGTCAAAGATATTTGTAGATGCGTGTTTTAGAAAAGAGACTCCTTACACTCCTGTATGGATGATGAGACAAGCAGGAAGATACCTTCCTGAGTATATGGAAGTAAGAGGACAAGCAGGAAGCTTCTTAAACTTATGTCATAACCCTGAAAAAGCTTGTGAAGTTACTATTCAGCCTTTAGATATTGTTGGAGTTGATGCTGCAATCTTATTTAGTGATATTTTAGTAATTCCAGATGAAATGGGAATGGATTTAGAGTTTATTAAAGGTCAAGGTCCTGTATTTCATGACCCAATTGAAACACAAGAAGATGTTGATAGACTAATTTGTGGTGAAGAAGCTGCAAATAAATTAACATATGTTTATGAAACAATCAAACTTTTAAAAGAAAAGTTACCAGAAGATAAAGCACTTATTGGTTTTACAGGTGCTCCATGGACTCTTGCAACTTACATGATTGAAGGGCAGGGGACTAAGACTTATAATTTATGTAAAAAAATGATGTATTCAAATCCTGAACTATTGCATAATATTTTAAGAAAAGTAACTGATATTGTTAAATTATATCTAGAAAAACAAATTCAAGCAGGTGCAGATGTTGTTCAAATCTTTGATTCATGGGCTGCAGCAATTGAACCTGGAAGATATGATGAATTCTCATGGAAGTATATGGTTGAAATTGCTGAATACATTAAAGAGAAATATCCACATATTCCAGTAATAATGTTCCCTAAAGGAATCTCTGCATTTATTAATATGGATGGAGTTTATGGAAACTTTGATGTATTAGGAATTGATTGGGGAACTCCAATGGCTATGGCTAAAGCTAAGTTAGGTGATAAATATGTTCTTCAAGGAAATATGGAACCTTGTAGACTTTACTCAAAAGAAGAGACTACTAAATGTGTAGAAAAAATTCAAGAGACTATGCAAGGTGAAGGACATATTTTCAACTTAGGACATGGTATTTTGCCAGATGTTCCTGTTGAAAATGCTATTCACTTTGTTAAAGAGTGTCAAAGAGTATCTAAAAAATCTTAATTAAAATCTCAATTATCTAATAAGTAGCTTTGCTACTTATTAAAGAAAGTTTAAATCATGTCTTATTCAAACTCAATAACTTTTGGACCAATCGCTTCAAGAAGATTTGGTATATCTTTAGGGATAGATCTTTCTCCTTCATCAAAACAGTGTAACTTTGATTGTTTATATTGTGAATTAGAAGGTGCTAAAACAGTTTCTAAAATGACTGAGTATCCAAGTGTTGAAGAAGTAATCTCTGAAATAAAAAAAAGTTTTCTAAAAAATGAAAAAATCGATGTTATTACATTAACTGCAAATGGTGAACCAACACTTTATCCTAAGTTAGATGAACTTGTGGATGAAATTAATAAAATCAAAAATAATACAAAAACTCTTATTTTATCAAATGGTAGTACAATTTATAAAGAAGATACCTTTAAAACTCTTCTTAAAATTGATACAGTAAAACTTTCATTAGATTGTGTAAGTGAGAAGTGTTTTAAAAAACTTGATAGAACTGATAAAAGTATAGAAATAGATAAAATTGTTCCTTCTATGATAGATTTTTCGCAAAAAACAAAAAATGATTTTGTTTTAGAAATTCTTTTTGTTAAAGATTTAAATGATAAGGATGATGAAATTGCTTTATTATATAATGCTGTGAAAAAAATAAACCCTAAAAGAGTAGATATTGGTACTATTGATAGGCCACCTGCGTATAAAGTTAAACCTGTATCATATAAAACTTTAGAAAAAGTTGCAAATATTTTTAAAGGTATAAATGTAAACATAGTATATAAAAATAGACCTAAACTTTTAGGTTCATATTCAAAAGATGATATTGTTCAAACATTAAAAAGAAGACCTCTTACTATTGAAGATATTGAAAACTTATTTGATGAGGAATCTAAGAATAAGCTTGAAGAACTAGTAAAAAATAGTAAAATATCACTTGTCGATAGTAGTGGAGTTAAATTTTATAAAAATTTATAAATTTTTATAAAATTCCCTTGACAAAGAAAATATTTTTTACTATAATTCCACTCCATTAAAAAAATGGTTAAATAATCCGGCATAGCTCAGTGGTAGAGTAGATGACTGTTAATCATTTGGTCCCTGGTTCGAATCCAGGTGCCGGAGCCATATTTTTAATACAACATATCATAATTTATAGATTCCGGCATAGCTCAGTGGTAGAGTAGATGACTGTTAATCATTTGGTCCCTGGTTCGAATCCAGGTGCCGGAGCCATTTATAAATTAACTTCAAAATCCGGCATAGCTCAGTGGTAGAGTAGATGACTGTTAATCATTTGGTCCCTGGTTCGAATCCAGGTGCCGGAGCCACTTCATATATTTAATCAATCACATAATATTTCACAGTAAACAATTAATAAATTAAAATATTATGAGAAATTAACAATTATAACTTTTCATTAAATAGTTCATATATGCCTACTATAATAAACTTTGGTCGTATGTCAGCTAATCTTAGTATCTTAACTTTATAAACTTTACACATCTAATGTGAATTTACAAAAGAAATTCTTTTCTATTTATGTAAAAAAGAATAGTAAAAATCAAATAAGGTAAAAAGAATAAAAAATATAAACTCTAAAAGGTAATAAAATATAGATTTTTCAATACAAAAATCCATAATTTCCAAAATTTAAGCTTTAATTTAGAAAAATCGCTTGACAAGCGAGAGATATTTGTCTATAATTCCCATCCAATTTCAGAGGAACGACAAGAAGTTCTAAAAGAGATTATGATCTTTAAAAACAGAAGGTTAATAAGAAGTAATTTTTATAAACCGAATATAGAATAAACGATATAAAAAACAAGAAATACAATTCTTGTCTATTTAAGTTTTTTACGAAAGTAAAAAGCATTTTGAGTGATAATTTTGTAATTTAATACAAAAATTGTCAGTTTCAAATACTTCATTTATGGAGAGTTTGATCCTGGCTCAGAGTGAACGCTGGCGGCGTGCTTAACACATGCAAGTCGAACGAGAACGGGTTATAGCTTGCTATAACTGTCAGCTAAGTGGCGCACGGGTGAGTAATATATAGGTAATGTGCCCTAGAGAAGAGGATAACATTTGGAAACGAATGCTAAGACTCTATATGCCTTTAAGACAAAAGTCTGCAAGGGAAATATTTATAGCTCTAGGATCGGCCTGTACGGTATCAGTTAGTTGGTGAGGTAATGGCTCACCAAGACAATGACGCCTAACTGGTTTGAGAGGATGATCAGTCACACTGGAACTGAGACACGGTCCAGACTCCTACGGGAGGCAGCAGTGGGGAATATTGCACAATGGGGGAAACCCTGATGCAGCAACGCCGCGTGGAGGATGACACATTTCGGTGCGTAAACTCCTTTTATATAGGAAGATAATGACGGTACTATATGAATAAGCGCCGGCTAACTCCGTGCCAGCAGCCGCGGTAATACGGAGGGCGCAAGCGTTACTCGGAATCACTGGGCGTAAAGAGCGTGTAGGCGGGTTAATAAGTTTGAAGTGAAATCCTATGGCTCAACCATAGAACTGCTTTGAAAACTGTTAACCTAGAATATGGGAGAGGTAGATGGAATTTCTGGTGTAGGGGTAAAATCCGTAGAGATCAGAAGGAATACCGATTGCGAAGGCGATCTACTGGAACATTATTGACGCTGAGACGCGAAAGCGTGGGGAGCAAACAGGATTAGATACCCTGGTAGTCCACGCCCTAAACGATGTACACTAGTTGTTGTGAGGCTAGACCTTGCAGTAATGCAGTAAACACATTAAGTGTACCGCCTGGGGAGTACGGTCGCAAGATTAAAACTCAAAGGAATAGACGGGGACCCGCACAAGCGGTGGAGCATGTGGTTTAATTCGACGATACGCGAAGAACCTTACCTGGACTTGACATAGTAAGAACTTATAAGAGATTATGAGGTGTCTGCTTGCAGAAGCTTATATACAGGTGCTGCACGGCTGTCGTCAGCTCGTGTCGTGAGATGTTGGGTTAAGTCCCGCAACGAGCGCAACCCTCGTCGTTAGTTGCTAACAGTTCGGCTGAGAACTCTAACGAGACTGCCTGGGTAACCAGGAGGAAGGTGAGGACGACGTCAAGTCATCATGGCCCTTACGTCCAGGGCTACACACGTGCTACAATGGGGTATACAAAGAGCAGCGATACGGTGACGTGGAGCAAATCTCAAAAATATCTCCCAGTTCGGATAGTAGTCTGCAACTCGACTACTTGAAGTTGGAATCGCTAGTAATCGTAGATCAGCAATGCTACGGTGAATACGTTCCCGGGTCTTGTACTCACCGCCCGTCACACCATGGGAATTGAACTCATTCGAAGCGGGAATGCTAAAGTAGCTACCCTCCACAGTGGATTCAGTAACTGGGGTGAAGTCGTAACAAGGTAACCGTAGGAGAACCTGCGGTTGGATCACCTCCTTTCAGAGAAAGAGATAAGATTCGATTCTTATCTCAGAAACTAACAAAGTTAGTAAAAAAAGGGAATATCGACCTTTTCTATATTCGGTTTATAAAGATTATTTATAATCTTTAAACATTCTTTATTTGATAATAAAGGATATGATATTTAAAAACATAATGTTAAAGTCTTAAAATTTTTCTAGCGAATATTTAAATGAAAGTTTAAATATGAACTAAAATAAGAAACAATTTTTAAAACACAACTTTTTTATTGAATATAGTAATATATTTAATAAGATAGTAGCCAAGGAATAATTATTCAAACGGTGAAGTAATGTAAATTACTTTATCAACATAAAAAATAAGCTATTAAGGGCTAATGGTGGATGCCTAGACTGTAAGAGGCGATGAAGGACGTACTAGACTGCGATAAGCTACGGGGAACTGTCAAGAAGTTTTGATCCGTAGATTTCCGAATGGGACAACCCAGTATATAGAGATATATATTACACTGCAAAGTGGGCGAACCCGGTGAAGTGAAACATCTCAGTAACCGGAGGAAGAGAAATCAAATGAGATTCCGTTAGTAGCGGCGAGCGAACGCGGATTAGGACAAACCCTATGCTTGCATAGGGGGTTGTAGGACCAAGATATAAGATCAAAGAAGATAGAGGAAATAGTTGGAAAGCTATAGCATAGAAGGTGATACTCCTGTACTTAAAATCTTCAATGACTTTATTGGTATCCTGAGTAGGTCGGAACACGTGATATTTTGACTGAATCTAGGGGGACCACCCTCTAATCCTAAATACTACTTACAGATCGATAGTGAACAAGTACCGTGAGGGAAAGGTGAAAAGTACTCCAGTGAGGAGAGTGAAATAGAACCTGAAACCATTAGCTTACAATCATTCGGAGCCCTATGATTTATCAGGGTGACGGACTGCCTTTTGCATAATGAGCCTGCGAGTTGTGGTGTCTGGCAAGGTTAAGTCAAGTACGAAGCCGTAGCGAAAGCGAGTCTTAATAGGGCGAATTAGTCAGATGCTGCAGACCCGAAACGAAGTGATCTATCCATGAGCAGGTTGAAGCTGGTGTAAGAGCCAGTGGAGGACCGAACCGGTGGGCGTTGAAAAGTCCTCGGATGACTTGTGGATAGGGGTGAAAGGCCAATCAAACTTCGTGATAGCTGGTTCTCTCCGAAATATATTTAGGTATAGCCTTGTGTAGTAGCATATAGGGGTAGAGCACTGAATGGGCTAGGGCTGCTTACCGCGGTACCAAACCCTATCAAACTATGAATACTATATGTGTAATCACAGGAGTCAGGCGTAGGGTGATAAAATCCTATGTCGAGAGGGGAACAACCCAGACTAACAGCTAAGGTCCCAAAGTCATATCTAAGTGGAAAACGATGTGGAGTTACTGTGACAACCAGGAGGTTGGCTTAGAAGCAGCCATCCTTTAAAGAAAGCGTAACAGCTCACTGGTCTAGTGATTCTGCGCGGAAAATATAACGGGGCTAAGATATGCACCGAAGCTTTAGACTCAGATTTATCTGAGTGGTAGGAGAGCGTTCTATTCAGCGTTGAAGGTGTACCGGCAAGGAGCGCTGGAGCGGATAGAAGTGAGCATGCAGGCATGAGTAGCGATAAAAGAGGTGAGAATCCTCTTCGCCGAAAACCCAAGGTTTCCTACGCGATGCTCGTCATCGTAGGGTTAGTCGGGACCTAAGTCGAGTCCGAGAGGGGTAGACGATGGCAAATTGATTAATATTTCAATACCAACAAATAAGCGCGATGTGGGGACGCATAGAGTTAATCGAGCTCACTGATGGAATAGTGGGTCGAAGGACGTAGGCTGTAACTTAGGCAAATCCGGGTTACATTAGGCCGAGATCTTACAGGCTCTTGACACTCTTCGGAGGAGATAGAGAATCGATGATACTGTCGTGCCAAGAAAAGCCACTAAGTATATTATTTGTTGCCCGTACCGTAAACCGACACAGGTGGGTGGGATGAGTATTCTAAGGCGCGTGGAAGAACCCTGGTTAAGGAACTCTGCAAACTAGCACCGTATCTTCGGTATAAGGTGTGCCTACTTTGGTATAGAGATTTACTCTCGAAAGCTAAAGAGGTTGCAACAAAGAGTCCCTCCCGACTGTTTACCAAAAACACAGCACTTTGCTAACACGTAAGTGGATGTATAAGGTGTGACGCCTGCCCGGTGCTCGAAGGTTAATTGATGATGTTAGATTTATCGAAGCATTTGATCGAAGCCCGAGTAAACGGCGGCCGTAACTATAACGGTCCTAAGGTAGCGAAATTCCTTGTCGGTTAAATACCGACCTGCATGAATGGCGTAACGAGATGGGAGCTGTCTCAACCAGGGATCCAGTGAAATTGTAGTGGAGGTGAAAATTCCTCCTACCCGCGGAAAGACGGAAAGACCCCGTGCACCTTTACTACAGCTTGACACTGTAGCTTGGATATTCTTGTGCAGGATAGGTGGGAGGCTTTGATTCATAGACGCCAGTATATGATGAGCCATCCTTGAGATACCACCCTTGAATATTTGAGTTACTAACTACGTAGAGTTATCCTCTACTAGGACAATGTCTGGTGGGTAGTTTGACTGGGGCGGTCGCCTCCTAAAAAGTAACGGAGGCTTACAAAGGTTAGTTCATGGCGGATGGAAATCGCCAGTTGAGTATAATGGCATAAACTAGCTTGACTGTGAGACATACAAGTCGAACAGAGACGAAAGTCGGTCATAGTGATCCGGTGGTTCTGTGTGGAAGGGCCATCGCTCAAAGGATAAAAGGTACGCCGGGGATAACAGGCTGATCTCCCCCAAGAGCTCACATCGACGGGGAGGTTTGGCACCTCGATGTCGGCTCATCGCATCCTGGGGCTGGAGCAGGTCCCAAGGGTATGGCTGTTCGCCATTTAAAGCGGTACGCGAGCTGGGTTCAGAACGTCGTGAGACAGTTCGGTCCCTATCTTCCGTGGGCGTAGGAAAGTTGAGGAGATTTGTCCCTAGTACGAGAGGACCGGGATGAACGTACCACTAGTGTACCAATTGTTCTGCCAAGGGCATCGTTGGGTAGCTATGTACGGATGTGATAAGAGCTGAAAGCATCTAAGCTCGAAGCCAACTTCAAGATGAACTTTCCCTGAAGATCCCAGCAAGACTAGCTGGTTGATAGGCTAGGTGTGTAAGCGTTGTAAGACGTTTAGCTGACTAGTACTAATAGATCGTTTGGCTTTTTTTAATATATTTCTTGGTTTACTATCTTATTAAGTATATGCATACTTGATAAATGTGTGAATTGTTTCATTCATTAAGACTTTAACATTATCTTTACACTCATTACCTAATGTGAGTATAAAGAGTTTATTTAGAACTTTTTATACTCATATTGCTGGTGGTTACAGAGAAGTGGAAATACCCAGCCCCATTCCGAACCTGGAAGTCAAGCACTTCATCGCTGATAATACTGCAGGTTTCACTTGTGGAAACGTAGGCCGCTGCCAGCTCTTGAGTATATTTATTAAGCTTTTATCTATTTGAACTTCTCTAAAGTTCCTTTAGATAGAAGCTTTTTTTTTAGCTGAATTTTTTAGCCCCCCCCATTTTATCTCCCTAGCCTCTTCTCCTCTTTTTATTTTATTTTACATATTCAATTACTGTTTTACCACACATCAATTTTTCTTCTTTTATTTTAAATTTTTGATTTGACTTTTTATCTTTTATGTATATATCAAATTTCATATCTTTCATTGTAAATAGTCTACATTCGTCTTTTTCAAAATGAAAGATCATTTTCGAGTTACATTTTTCTTTAAACTCTTTTACTGTCTTAAATCTATTTAAACCAATTGCTTTTTGCTTACTAGTGTTTACTATACAATAACCCTTTTTTGAATAATAATCAGGTTCTTTTATGTTTGCATAGCCACCTATTGTAAATCCTAGAAGTGTGTAAAGTAGACAAGTTTTTAGTTTATTTGTCATTATATAACCTTTATTGGAATATTAACTTCTATTTTAAAATCTGTGTTATCTATTAAATGGTTTTTTATGTATTTTATATAAATTGGAAGTGTTGTAATTTCATAACCTTTTCCTTCATTTAAAATCCAATTTTGATGAATATATCTGATTAAATCAATAATCTCACCAAATTTTCCATCTAGTTTAAATACTGCGCATAAAGATTTTGGAATTATGAAAGTTGATATATTTGATTTTATTTTTTGATTTTTACTAATTGTAATTGCTGCTATATATTTACATTTATCAAGTGGAGTAATGGCAGGATTATCATGATGTAGTCCAATTTCTTCATATTTTTCTATATTATTTTGATAAGCAAGTGCTCTTAGTCTTTGCCAAGTATTTTTTATAGTTTTATCATAACCTTTATGCCTAATATATGCACAATAAACTTCTTCATTTACTTTTATTTCATAATCTAGGGTTTTAATTTCTTTTAATTTCTTTGTATTTAACTTTTCACTATACATTTCAAAGGAACCATTTTTCCATTGACTCGGAGTATATAAAAACCTATTTTTAAATGCTTTTATAAAAGATGAGTGTGAATTATATCCACATTGTTTTGAAATCTCTGTAATAGTAGAGTGTTGATTAGATATTAGTAAATTAGCAGCTTTTTGTAGTCTTATTGATGTTAAGACTTCTGAAAAATTCTCACTTGTTTCTTCTTTGAATATTCTGTGAAAATGAAATTTTGATACATGGTTTATTTTTGCTAAGTCATCTAATGTGATTTCATATTCAATGTTTTTATACATATATGAAAGACTCTTATTTACTATGTCGGCTCTGTCTTGTATTGTTTCTTTTTTCATACTTTAGTATAGCAAAAAAAATAGCAATTTAAGACAAAAAAATTGCAAACTAGAATAAAGATTAAAAAAATAAAATCTTCTATAATACAAATAAAAAAGGCGAAGTAATGAGTAGTAAAATTAAAAGATCTTATATTCGTGAGATTTTAGATGTTATTGATGATGATTATATTTCTTTTGCAGGTGGCTTACCAAATGAAGAGCTTTTTCCAAAAAAACAGATTCAAGAAGCTACAGTAAAAGCTTTAGAAAACACAAAGTCCTTACAGTATTCATCATCTTATGGATTAGAAACTTTAAGAAAAAAAATTGCTTCATTTTATTGTGATAAATTAGATTTTCCTACAAATGAAGAAGAGATTTTAATTACAAGTGGTAGTCAACAGGCATTTGATATTATTTTAAAAGCTATTGATACAAAAATTATTGTAGAAGAACCATCATATTTAGGAGCTTTAGCTTCTTTTAGAGTTTTAAATAAGAAGATAAACTCTTTTTCAAAGATATCTAGTTTAAATGCTTTATTAGATAATAAAAGTTGTTTATATTTAATAAGTGATTTTCAAAATCCATCAACTAGTTCTTATAATTGTACTCAACGACAAGTGTTAAGTAAAATGATAAATAAAAATTGTAGTTTCTTAATTGAAGATGGAGCATATACTTTTTTAGATTTTGAGAATAATTTTAAAACACCTATATCTAAAAATGTAGAAAAGTCATTTCATTTAGGCTCTTTTTCTAAAATAGTTGCACCTGGACTTAGAGTAGGTTGGATTAGAGCTAAGAAGAGTTTAATCGATAAATTATTGTTTATTAAGGAATCACTTGATTTACATACAGCAACATTAAATCAAATGATTTTTGATGAATACTTAAATAGAAATAACTTATTTGAGCATATTGAGTTTATTAATGCTAACTATCAAGAAAAGATGAATTTTATGGCTGATTGTTTAGTAAAATATATACCTTCTTTTAAATTTGAAAGACCAAAAGGTGGAATGTTTATTTATGGCAAATTAAATTGTGATACTATGAATCTTGCTAATATTGCACTAAAACAAAAACTTGCTATTGTTCCTGCAGAAGTTTTTTACTTAAATAAAAAGTCAAATGAAATCAGGTTAAATTTTACTAATTCTACTTATGGTGAAATCGAAGATGGAATAAAAATTTTAGCAAATATTTTAAAGGAAATTAAAAAAGAAAAGAGATCAATTTTTCTAACAATTTTTGATTCTTTAAAGGCAGGTTGAAAATTATATAAAGGTTTAGATTATTAGTTGTAGGTTTATTATTTAAAATACTTCATAATAGATACTATTTTACTAATATTTTACAACTTTTATATATAAAAACTATCTTTTTATATTAAGTTTTACTTAAATTTCAGTATAATTCCGCCTTAATTTATAAATAAGGACAAGCTTATGAACTTTTTTAAACTAAAAGAGCATAATACAACAGTAGGTACTGAACTTTCTGCTGGTTTTACAACATTTTTAACAATGATGTATATCGTTCCTGTAAATGGCTTTATTTTAGCTGATGCAGGATTGCCAATGGATGCAGTAGTTACTGCCACTGCATTAATTACAATTCTAGCTACACTTTTCTCTGGATTATGGTCAAATACTCCAATTGCAATGAGTGTTGGTATGGGACTTAATGCGTATTTCTCTTATGGATTAGTATTAGGAATGAAACTTCCATGGGAAACAGCATTAGGTATTGTATTTTTATCAGGTTTACTCTTTGTGATTTTGTCATTAACAAACTTTAGAGTTTGGATAATGACATCTATCCCTATGAGTTTAAGAAGAGCAATTAGTGCAGGTATTGGATCATTTATTGCTTTTATTGGTTTAAAGCAAATGGGCATGATAAGTGCAAATGAAGCTACATTAGTTTCACTTGGAGACTTCTCTAATCCAAATGTACTTCTTGGAGTATTAGGTTTAATTCTTTCTTTCTTATTCTATGCATATAGATTAAAAGGTGCTTTCATCTTATCTATTTCCATTACATCTATTGTAGCATGGACTTTTGGTCTTGGTGAGCTTCCTACTGCTGTTGTTTCAGCACCAGCTTCTATTGAGCCAATTTTCTTTAAACTTGATATTATGAGTGCAATAAGCTTGTCTTTATTACCTGTTATTATTACTTTTTTAATCACAGATATGTTTGATACTCTTGGAACATTAACAGGAGTTGGAACTAGAGCAAAACTTTTCCAAGAGAATAATAAAGATGATAAGTCTTTACAAAAAACTTTAGAAGCAGATGCTATTGCTACTACTGCTGGTTCTATGATTGGTGTTTCTACAACTACTGCATTTATTGAGAGTGCTTCTGGTGTTGAAGAAGGTGGTAGAACTGGTCTTACTGCTGTATTTACGGCTATGTTTTTTGTAGCAACTTTATTTATGTTGCCTTTATTTAAATCAATTCCAGCAAATGCTATTTATCCTGTATTGGTTGTAGTTGGTGTTCTAATGTTTACTGAACTTGGAAAGATTAATTTTGAAGATTCTGATTTAGCTACAAGTGCAGGGGCATTTTTAATAGTGATTTTAATGCCTTTAACTTTTTCAATTACAAATGGTATTGCAGCTGGATTCTTAGTTTATACAATTATTAAGATTGGTAAGAAAGAGTTTGAAAGTCTTAATTTAGGTATATTAGTAATTACATTTATTAGTGCGTTAGCATTTATTTTATAAGGATATTTTTTGGAAAAACTTTATTATAGTTATGAACTGTTCAAAGAGGACACTCAAAAGTTAGTAGATAGTTGTAGAGATTACGAGCCAGATATTTTACTTGCAGTAGCAAGAGGTGGCTTAACACTTTCTCATTTAATGGCTCAGGCTTTAGATATGAGAAACTTATACTCTTTAAATTCAATTCATTATGAAGGTGAATTAAAGCTTGATACATTTAATATTTTTAATATTCCAGATGTATCTCATGCAAAAAGAGTGTTAGTAGTTGATGATATTGTTGACTCTGGTGAAACAATGGAAGAGATTTTAAAAATTTTAAAAGAAAAATTTCCTACAGTTGAATTTAAACTTGCAACTATCTTTTATAAGAAAACTGCAGTTTTACAGCCTGATTATACTGTAAGAGAAGCTACTCAATGGATTGATTTCTTTTGGGAAGTTGACGTTAAATAATTACACTAGGTCAAAATATTAAATATTTTGACCTATAATCTACATAAAATATTACTTTTATAAATAAATTATAAAAGATTTAGCTAATTTTTACAAACTTGCTTGTATAATCTAAAAAAAACTAATGGACATAAAAAATGACATTTATAGAATTTAAGAAACTACTTTTAGACGCTGAACTTACAATACCAAAATTTACTGCATTAATTAAGGTGAGCGAGAAGAATATTCAAGCTTATAAAAAGAAAAAGGAAGTACCTAATGCAATTGCTGCTGTTGCAACTTGTTTTGCTAAAATGAATCAAGAAGGTATTGACTATAAGACATTAATTAATGATTTAGAGTTAAAGAAAAAAGAGAAAAAAGGTGCAGGTTTTTCTAAGAAAAAAGAAGAGAAAGATCAAGAGCCTCAATAGCTGTTACATACTATTAACATTTTTTTGATATACTTCGCAAAATTTAAAATTGGGAAGTATAATGTCACTTAATCAAAATTCAAAAAAATTTCTTGCAATCGCAAGTTTTTTATTTGCGTTGGCTATTGCTATAGGCGCTTTTGGTGCCCATGGCCTAAAATCAATTGTATCTGAAAAGATGCTAATTACTTACAATACAGGTGTGGAATATCACTTTTATAATACACTTGGACTTTTTGTTATTGCATTTCTTATGAATTTTAAACAAAATTCAAAGAAGCTAGTAATCTCTGCTTGGTTAGTATTAATAGGATTATTAATATTCTCATTTTCACTATATGCTTTAGTTTTATTAAATATGCCAATATTAGGAGCAGTAACTCCAATAGGTGGTTCTTTACTTATAATTGCTTGGTTGCTTACAACTTATGCTATTGTAAAGGAGTAATTTAATGACTGCAATGGAAAAAATACAAGAAATAAGAGATGCAAAGTGGTTCTCAAATTTAACAACTTTTATTATTCTTGCATATGCTTCAATCTTAGGGTTTAAAACTTTAGATGAAGTTGAAGGCCATTATGATCTTTTTTTGAGAGTTGCTGATTATTTTGTAACTGTTTATTTTGTATTTGAGTTAGCCATTAAAATGGTTGCTGAAAAGAAGTTTGTAAACTTCTTTAAATCAGGCTGGAATGTATTTGATTTTGTAATTGTTGTAATTACTCTTTTACCTTTAGAATCATCAAGTTTTGCAGCTATTGCTAGACTTATGAGGGTATTTAGAATTTTAAGGCTTTTTACAGCACGACCTGAATTAAAAGCAATAATAGATATGCTTATAAAAGCTATTCCTTCAATCATTGATATAGTTATTTTAATGTTTATTATATTCTATATTTATGCAATTATTGGAAGTTTCTTCTTTGTTGATTTACCATCTGGTTTATGGAAAGATTTCTTAATTTCAATGCTTACTTTATTTAGAGTTTTAACTTTTGAAGACTGGACAGATGTTATGTATGAGGCAATGGAAGTATATCCATGGGCATGGATATATTTTGTATCATTTGTAATTATTGCTGCATTTGTATTTTTCAATCTTTTTGTTGCAGTTATCATTGGAGAGATGCAAAAACTTCAAGAGGCTGAAATGAAAGAAGAGATTCATGAAGATAGTAAAAAGCTTGATGTTTTACTTAAAGAAGTAAAAAGTTTAAGAGAAGAGATTAGTGAACTAAAGAAGAAAGATACATGAAAAAAACATTTTCAATATTAGGTACTGGATGGTTAGGTTATGCCTTAGCTTGTAGTTTAAAAGAGGACTATAATGTTAAAGTGTCTATAAAAGATGACACAAGATTTGATTCTTTAAAGCATGAGGGCTTTAACCCTTATGTTTTAAATGAAAAGCAGCTTGATAGTTTAGACTCATTACTTGATTGTGATTTTTTATTTATTAACTATCCTCCCTCAAAATTTGAGGACTATCTTTTATTTTTACAAAAGATATATACTCATTCAAAAATCACAAATATCCAAAAGATATTTTTTATTAGTTCAACTTCTATTTATCCAAGTTTTGAAGAGTCTTTTACAGAAGAGTACAAGATAAAAAAAGAAGACTCAAAGCTGATAGTTTTTGAAGCAGAACAAGTGGCTAAAAGAAGTCATGTAATATTTAGATGTTCTGGTCTTATGGGAAATGATAGAATTGCTGGAAAATATTTTAGTGGTAAAGTTTTAAAAAGCTCAAATAAAAAAATAAATCATGTACATTTAGATGATGTAATAAGGGCAACTATTTTTGCAATAAAAAATGATATTGAAGGTATATACAATCTTTGTTCAAATACTCACCCTTTAAGAGATGATTTATATGAATCAAATGCAAAAAAGTATAATTTTGAAAAACCTATTTTGGAGTATACAAATAAAAAAGTTTTAAATCGAATAATTGATGGAAGTAGAATTGAGAGTTTAGGATTTAGGTATAAATACCAAAACCCTATGCAGTATGATTAGCCATTTGTATTAAAGGCTCTATCTCCTGCATCTCCTAGACCTGGTCTAATATATTTGTTTTCATCAAGTCTTTCATCAATTTGAGCAATATAGATATCTACATCTGGGTGAGCTTTTTGTACACTTTCAACTCCCTCTGGACAACCTAAAATATTTAATGAAATAATTCTTTTAGCACCCTTTGATTTTAAGTAGTCAATACCATCTATTAGTGAACCACCTGTTGCAATCATTGGATCTAATAGTAGAACAGTTTTATCTTCAATTGCAGGAATATTTTCATAAAATAGTTTACTTAAAGCAGTTTCTTCATCTCTTTTCATAGCTAAAAAACCACTTCTTGCATATGGAAGTGTTCTTAAAATACCTGTAAGCATTGGCTCCCCAGCTCTTAAAATTGGAACAAGTACTAGTTTTTGAACTTCAATCATTTCAACATCTAAGGCACCTTGCCAAGTATTGATATTTTGAGTTACTGTTTCAAAATCACTTAATGCTTCTGATACTATGATTCTTGAAATTTCTTCAATAGTTAATCTAAATTCATTTGAAGCAGTTCTTGTATCTCTTAATCTGTTTACTAAATGTTTAACAACAACATTAGAACTCTCTTTATACATATAAAATCCCCATTATTTTATTTTAAAGTTTATATAATACTGAAAAATTGCTTATAAATTGCATATAAATTTAATTTTTATTAACGATTAATTTGTTATCATTTTAGGTTAAATTTTTCACAAAGAGGTTTTATGAACGCCACTGATTACAATTTTAGAGTCAAGGATTCGATTTTAGGTTTACAATTTTTATTTGTAGCCTTTGGTGCACTTGTGCTTGTTCCTATTTTAACGGGACTAGATCCAAGTGTTGCACTTTTCACAGCTGGTATTGGTACTTTAGTATTTCAATTTGTAAATAGAGGAGCTATTCCTCCTATTTTTTTAGCATCTTCTTTTGCTTTTATTGCTCCTATTTCACATGGGGTTCAAACTTGGGGAATTGCAGCAACTATGTCAGGATTAGTAGCTGCTGGTTTATTATATGTATTTTTAAGTTTTCTAATTAGACTTAAAGGGGATGGCTTTTTACATAGACTTTTACCTGCTGTTGTTGTAGGTCCTGTAATTATGTCTATTGGACTTATTTTATCTCCTGTTGCAGTAAACTTAGCTATGGGAAAAACAGGTGACGGATCTGCTGTTCTTGTAGATTTTGATAAAGCAATTATCATATCAATGGTATCTTTGCTTGTAACTGTATTAGTATCTTTAAAAGCTAAAGGAATATTCAAACTTATTCCTATTTTATGTGGTATTATTGTAGGTTATGCCTTATCTTTATTTTATGGAATAGTTGATTTTTCAGCTTTTAAAAATGCAGCTTGGTTTGCAATACCAAATTTTACAGCACCTGAATTTAACTGGCATGCTATTTTATTTATATTGCCAATTGCTATAGCTCCTGCTATTGAACATATTGGAGATATGCTAGCTATTTCAAATGTTACGAAAAAAGATTACTTAAAAAAGCCAGGTTTAAAAAATACACTTCTAGGTGATGGTTTGGCTACTTCTGTTGCTTCATTATTTGGTGGACCACCAAATACTACATATTCGGAAGTTACAGGGGCAGTAACTGTTACAAAAGCTTATAATCCTGCAATTATGACTTGGGCTGCTATTTGTGCAATTGCACTTGCATTTGTTGGAAAACTTGGAGGTTTACTTGCAACTATTCCTACTGTTGTAATGGGTGGAATTATGCTTTTACTTTTTGGTATTATTGCAACTTTAGGTATTTCTACTTTAGTAAAAGCAAAAACTGATTTTACTTGTCCTAGAAATATGGTTATTGTTTCAATGATTTTAGTATTTTCTATTGGTGGAATGACATTTAACTTTGGTGGGGTTCCATTTTCTGGAATTGGTCTTGGAGCTATTGTTGGTATTATTTTAAATCTTGTTTTACCACAGCCAAGTAAAGATGAAAGTGATGAAGCAATCTAATCCTTTATCATAAAATATATGGCTATTTATTTAGCCATATACTTAAAACTACTTAAATTATAAACAAATCCTTTCTTTTTCTTTGATATAATCTTCTTCTAATTTAAAATCAAAGGAAACATTTATGGCAAAAGCTAAAGAACATCAATTTGATATTTCTGCAAAACTTGATATGCAAGAGATGAAAAATGCAGTAATTCAAGCTCAAAAAGAGATAGATAATAGATACGATTTTAAAGGTATCTCAAAAGAGATCGATTTTAACCAAGGTGCAAAAACTTTGACACTAATTAGTGCAAGTGATAATAAGATTGATGCTATGAAGGATATCTTAATTTCTAAAATGAATAAAAGAGGTTTATCTATTAACTCACTAGAGGAATTAAAAACAGAAGATTCAAGTGGTGCAAATAGAAAATTCACATACAAAGTTATTGATAGTATAGAAAAAGATGAAGCAAAAACTATTCAAAATGAAATCAAAAAACTAAAACTAAAAGTTACTGCTGTAAATCAAGGTGATGAGATAAGAGTTACAGGAAAAAATATTGATGACTTACAAACTGTAATGAAGCACTTAAAAAGTTTAGAGTTAAAAGCTCCACTTGTTTTTGATAACTTTAGATAGAAAATATGAAACTTTTGTACAATTAATCTGAAATTAATTGTATTTTATATATACTTACAAAGTTCAAAAAGGATAGTGTGATAGAAGACTCCTGAAGAAATAGTTTTAAAATTAAGTCTTAACCCTTAGTTTTTGTTAATAAACATAATATTTTAATCCACTTCTATCTATCTTTTTTGCTATTGTAATGAAGTGGACTATGTAAAAAATAGTTGTAGTTTTTATACTTTTACTACAACGCCAATAATAGGTTATTATATAATACTTTATATGAATTCTTCTTTCTTTTGTAGTGACCTAATACTCTTTAATATACCGCCTTACATAGTCTTTACTTCATTTATTACAAGGAATCTATCTTGGAACTTTTAATAATAAAATCTATATCTGTTGTTGTACTAGTTTTAACTCTTAGTTTTATTGCAGAAAAACTAAGTCCCAAAATCTCAGGTATTTTATCAGGACTTCCTGTAGGAAGCTCAATCACACTTTTATTTTTTGCAGTTGAAAATGGTGTAGATTATGTAACTAATGTAGCATTATATAATATACATGGTCTTTTTGCAGCACTTGCTTTTTGTATAGGTTATTATATTAGTACTTTTTATAAAGGTAAATTAGAGATTTCAATGAGTCTTTTAATCTCTTTCCTTTCTTATCTTTTAATCGCATATATTATATCATTTATTCCTCCACATATAATTTTTACACCTTTAATAGTTATAATATTAATGTTGATTTCATCTGTATATTTTGCAAAAAAACAGAATCATTCAATTGAAAAAAAAGAAAAAGTATCTTTTCTTGATTTACTTTTTAGGTCTATTATTACAATAGGTATTTTTTTAATTGTTTCAAGTCTACCTAAATATGTAGATCCAAATCTTGCTGGTATTTTTTCAGCCTTTCCTACTATTCTCTTGCCACTATTATTAATAATTCATTTTAGACATAGTAATTTACAAGCTAGAACTATAATAAAAAATACACCTTTTGGTTTAAGTTCGGTTGTTATTTATTCATTAGTGGTTTTTTATACTTATGAGCCTTATGGAATTTTAATAGGTACAGTTTTAGCTTTTGTAGCATCTGTTGTTTATATATTGATTCAAACAAAACTTATGAGAATTTTCAAATTAATTTAATTTACAAGAAATAAACAAACTTATATTATAATATCTCATATTTATAAATAGGATATATATGAGAGTACTACTATTAGAAGATGATATGGCATTAAATGATTTGCTAAGTGATCATTTGGAAGACAAAGGTTATGATGTTACTTTATGTACAAATGGACAAGAAGCATTAGAGTATTTAATAGATGAAAAGTTTGATTTTGCTCTACTTGATATAAATACTCCAATAATGACAGGAATAGAAGTTTTAAAAACTATAAGAGAAGATTACAAGAACAGTACTCCTGTAATAATTCTTACTGCTTATCAAGACACAAAACATTTAAAAGATTCATTTGAAAATGGTGTTGATGATTATATAAAAAAGCCCTTTGATTTAGAAGAATTAGACCAAAGAATTATGAAACTTTGTAGACAGTTTTCAATTGAGCAAAATAGTAATATACAAATTGATGAAAAACTATTTTTTGAACCTGACTCATGTTTGATATTATTAGATAATAAAAGTGTAAGTATTGCTCAAAAAGAAAGAGATATTTTAAAGTATTTTTGTAACCATAGAAATAGGGTAGTTTCTAGTGAAGAACTACTTCAAAACATTTGGGCTTATGAAGATATGCCAACTGATGCAACTATTAGGGTTTATATAAAAAATTTAAGAGAAATTATTGGAAAAGATAGAATAAAAACTATTAGAGGTATAGGGTATAAATTTGAATAAAAATGAAAGAAAAGCCCTTATTAGTTTTCTTAGTATTTATATTGGTTCAGCCATACTTTTGATTAGTATTATGCTTTATTTATACTATAACAATGAAGTTAGAATGTTAAAAGATAGTTGTAGTATGGAAATAAGTAGTGTTTCTATGGAAATAAAAAGTGAAATACTTGATAGCTATATGAAAAATAAAAGGTTTATTCCTAAAGATTATGGAAGTGATCATATAAGATATGCTTTATATGATGAAGATAAAAAACTTTTATATTCAAGTTTAGATGGGCAAAAATATGTTGACTTATCAAAAAGTAAATATGTGGAAGATATATATGATTTTTATATTGTTAAACTAAATGAACCCTCAGTTCCAACTGAATATATTGTTTTAGAGTCTTGTAGAGAGTATCAAGATACAAACAAACTAAAAGTATATATAATAGTTGTACTGATTTTAAGTTCAGTGTTTATTGGAATAATTGCTTATTTATTGGCTAAAATTCTCTTAAAACCAGTTAGAGAGAAAGTGGAACATATGGATAGGTTTATAAAAGATTCAGCACATGAGTTAAATACTCCAATTTCAGTTTTATTAACATCTGTTTCCATGCTTAAAAAAGGTAAAAATCCTGAAAAGATGATGAAATACATTTTAAGTAGTTCAAAACAAATATCACAAATTTACAATGACATACACTTTTCTGCTTTTAATGCTTCAAATGAAGATGTAATAGAAGAGTTTGATTTAAAAGAACTTGTTCAAGAAAGTGTTGATTATTTTAATGATATTTCAATCACTAAAAATATTGAAATAAAAGCAGACTTAGATGATTGTATTTTATTTATGGATAAAACAAAAACACAAAAAATTGTAAATAATCTTATTTCAAATTCTGTTAAATATAGTCATAATAACTCTAATGTTGAGGTCAGTATTAAAGAGAATATTTTAAGTGTAAAAGATTTTGGTGTGGGTATTTCAAAAAAAGAGCAAAAAGAGATTTTCAAAAGATATAAAAGAGGTAGCAATAATATAGAAGGTGGTTTTGGAATAGGTCTTGATATAGTAAAAAGAATATCAAGTGAATATGACTTAAAATTACAGTTAGATTCAAAACTTGATGAGGGTACAACTTTTTATATAAACTTCTCATCTGTAATCACTGGTGCTAAATGTGATATAAAAGATAAAGAAATTTAAAAGAGTTTTTATAATAAAAGCAATAGAATACAAAAAATAAAAAGAGATAAAATGAATAATATTATTAAAGATTTTAAAACAAGTGATTTAGAAAATACAAAGTTTGTTCATCCATTAAGACTAACATATAATCAAAATGGTAAAAATAAAGCTTGGGAAGCTGTAAAAAGTCATGATAGTGTAGCTGTACTTTTATACCATGAAGAAAAACACTCTTTTTTATTAGTAAAGCAGTTTAGGCCTCCTGTGTATTTAAATGATAATAGTAAATTATGTACTTATGAACTTTGTGCAGGTATTATTGATAAAGAAAAATCCCTTGAAGAAATAGTAAAAGAAGAAATAGATGAGGAATGTGGATATAAAGTAGAAGTTGATTCTATTTTAAAGGTCACTTCATTTTATACGAATGTAGGAGTTAGTGGATCTAAACAGCATTTATATTTTGCAAAGATAAATAACTCTATGTTGTCTCATAAGGGTGGAGGAATAAATGATGAACAAATTGAACTTATGTATCTTCCACTAGATGAGAGTGATGAGTTTATTTTTGATGAAAGTAAAGCTAAAACACCAGGTCTTATGTTCTCTTTTTATTGGTTTATGAAGAATAAAAATAGTTTAGGAATAAAATGAGTAGAAGATTTATATACCTTTTTTTAATCACACCTTTTTTTCTTTTTGCAAATGAGCCTATGGTTAAAGTGGATAATACTTTTATTACAAAGTATGAGTATGGAAAAATGCTTTATACTAATCCTAGAGGAATAGGGTGCAATACTTGCCATGGAAATGATGCAAAAGGAAAAAAAATAGTTAGTTTCACTCATACTTATAGAAAAAAACAATATGAGTGTGATTTAGTAGCTCCAAGTATTAAAGAAGCTGATTATAAGGTTTTTTCAAAAAAAATTAACTCAAAAAGAAACCCTTCAAAGAAGTTTCCCAAAGAGCAAGTATGCGAAAAACTTATATATTATGCAAATGTAATGCCTACATATTTTTTAGTAGAAGAAGAAATCGCAGCAATTTACTACTATGTGAAAAATTTAAAGTAAGCTCTATCTAGATAGGGCTATACCAAATCCAATTCTATTTATCTTTTTGTCATAATCTATTAAGCTATCTCCATAACCTGAAAACACTTGAATAAATCCATATGTATTTGAAGATGATATAAAACTTGGAAAAGGAAAAGTCCAGTCAAGTTGAACTGCACCTTTATTTTCTGAATTAAATTTCATATTATTACGAACCATTAATTCAAAAACTTGATCTTTATAAGGGTATAAAAGTTTTAAGTCTCCATATCCATAATAATCTTCAATATCTGGATTATCATCATCTGCTTTTTCAGGAATTCTATACCAAACTCTAGGAACTACAAACATTTTTGATAGCTGTAAATACCCTTCTAGGTAGATTCTATTCCATGATCTTGAAAACTCATTGTTTCTACCGTTTGATTGATGATTTAAAGCTATTTTATAACCTTTTAATGTCTCACTATTTTTATAAGGAAACTGTACAAATATTTCTGGTTCATAGTTAGTTTCCCTAAATGGTGCAGAATCAGCACTTGTTTGCCAAAAAGATTTTTGAGTATATGCAAATGATATTGACTCATCTAGACCTAGAAAATTATATGTCATAGGTTTTTCAATACTAAATTGAAATTTTGTTTCAAATCTTTCTCTATCACTTTTTCTATTATCATCAAATGTCACTGGAAGTAAATAGTTCATTTGATAAGGATACAAACCAAAGTTTTTTGTAAGAATCTGTTTTATAGCTTTGTTTGCTTCTTTATCTTCTGTTTTATTTATGAGTTTTTCATAAAAATCACTTTTTAACTTAGTGAAAGTTTGTACTTGATAGTTTTGATCTTTTGATTTATCAACTAAGTACTGATCGTTAGATTGAGCAGTTTTATTTGAAGTTTCATATGCTTTTTTATACATAATCATAGCATTTTTGTAATCACCTATTTTTTCATATTCCTGAGCTTTTTTATAAATCTTACTTGTGTCATTTGCCCAAAGAAAACTTATTGTAAATATTAGTAATATTTTTACTTTTAACATTTTATCTCTTTTTTTGTTTTTTGAATTTTACAATAATAGTGTTTAGCTTTCTATTTTTATCAAAAACTTATTTGAAAATATATATTTTCGCAGGATAAAAGAGAGATAATGCTATAATCCCTAAAAAATTAATAAAAGGTTAATATATGCTTGTTGCACCTTCGATTTTATCGGCTGATTTTGGAAAGTTAGATGAAGAAATAAAAGCAATTTGTGATGGTGGATGTGATTTAATTCATGTTGATGTTATGGATGGACATTTTGTTCCAAATATGACAATTGGTCCAGTTGTAGTAAACCCAGTAGCTAAAGCTGCTACAAAGCCTCTTGATGTACACTTGATGGTTGAAAACAATACTTTTTTTGTTGAGCTTTTTGCTCCATTAAAGCCTGAATATATATCTTTTCATATTGAAAGTGAGAAACATCCTCATAGACTTATTCAAAAAATTAGATCATACGGAATTAAACCTGCTATTGTTTTAAATCCACATACTACTCCTGAAACAATTGAGTATTTATTAGAAGATTTAGATATGGTTTTATTAATGTCTGTAAACCCTGGTTTTGGTGGACAAAAGTTTATCACATCTGTTGTTGAAAAAACTAAAAAATTAAAAGAGTTAATTAATAAAAGAAATCCAAACTGTTTAATTGAAGTTGATGGTGGTGTAAATGATAAGAATATCCATGAACTTAAAGAAGCAGGTGTTGATGTAGTTGTTGCTGGATCTTATGTATTTGGAAATGATGATTACTCAAAAGCGATTAAAAGCCTACAGGTGTAAAAATGAGAGTTAAAATTTGTGGTATCACAAATCTTGAAGATGCACTTGATGCAATACAAGCGGGAGCTTCAGCTCTTGGCTTTGTATTTTATGAAAAATCACCTAGATATATAGAGCCTTTTGAAGCAAGAAAAATTGTAGATAAACTACCTCCTTTTATTCAAACCGTAGGACTTTTTGTAAATGAATCAACAAATTATATAAATCAAGTTTGCACTAATGCTAAAATGCAAATAGCTCAAATAATTGATGATGATAATTACACTGAACTAGAATCATTAGAAATAAAATATATAGAAGTTATAAGAGCAAAAAATAAAAATGACTTATTAAATATAGATGATAAGTATTATTTAGTAGATGCTTTTGTAGAGAGTTTTGGCGGTGCAGGAAAAAGAGTAGCTCTTGATTGGTTTGATGAGGTTGATTGCTCTAAAATTGTACTTGCAGGTGGTTTAACTTATGAAAATATAAAAGAACTAAAGGGCTATAACTTTTTTGCTATTGATGTAAGTTCTGGTGTTGAAGCATCAAAGGGTAAAAAAGATAAAGATAAAATGATTAAATTTATAAAAGCTTCAAATGAAATCTAGAAAAAGACTAATTCCAAAACCTTCTTTTAAAATAGAAAATATAATCCAAAAACTAGAAAAAGAAAAAATTGAATACAATGACTTTTTAGCACTTTTAGAAAAAGCTAATGATACATTTTTTGATACACCTGAATTGGAATTTGAATTACTTTTATCAAATGGTTTACCTTTAGAACTAGATGAAGAAAACTATATATTTTTAAAAACAGCACACACAAAAATAGAAGATCAAGTTTTTTGTATTGTTGATATTGAAACAAATGGATCTTGTGTTAAAAAAGGTGCTCAAGTTATAGAAATAGGTGCTATTAAATATAAAAATGACAAAGTCATTGATAAGTTTGAGTCTTTGGTTCATGCGAAAAAAATACCTGAATATATACAAGAAGTAACACAAATAAATCCAAAAATGCTAGAAGACTCACCTATTGTTGAAAAGGTTTTAAAAGAGTTTAAACTCTTTTTGGGCGATGATCTTTTTATTGCTCATAATATTAAGTTTGATTATGGGTTTATATCTGATTCTTTTGAAAAATATGATTTAGGAAAACTTTATAATAGAAAACTTTGTACTATTGATTTAGCTAGAAGGTGTATTGAGTCTGAAAAGTATGGTTTAAGAGCTTTGAAAGAGACTTTAGATATTGATGTAGATAATCATCACAGAGCTTATTATGATGCACTTGCAACTACTTATATCTTGAAAGAATGTATATCAAATTTAGAGAATAAAGATATTACTAGTGAAGATTTGATAATATTTTCAAAGAGTTCAAAAGTAAAACAAAAAACTATACAGAAACAAAATAATAAAAAGGAAGAATAAATGTTTTCACAAGAAGTTTATTTAAAAGCCTTAGCTTATGCATCAAAAGCCCACGGTGAACAAAAAACTCCAAAGGGTCATCCTTATGTTGTTCATATTACAAGTGTTGCTATGGAAGTTATACATGCTTGTGAAAAGTCAGGTCTTGATGAAGAAAAGTCAAACTTGGCAATAGTATGTGCTTTACTACATGATACAATTGAAGATACTGATATTACTTATGATCATTTGTATACTCATTTCTCTCCTGAGGTTGCTGATGGAGTTGAGGCTTTAAGTAAAAATAAAAATTTAAAGACTAAAAAAGAGCAAATGCAAGATAGTTTAGAAAAATTAATGAACCAACCTTATGAGGTTCAAATGGTAAAATTAGCTGATAGAATAACAAATTTATCAAAACCTCCAAAACATTGGAACAATGAAAAAAAGAAAAACTATCTTGGTGAAGCAAAATTTATTTTATCTTGTCTAAAAAATTCTAATATTCACTTATCTGTAAGACTTGAAGAAAAAATAAAAGAGTATGAAGAGTTTATGGACTAAAATAAAAAAGAGTTTATAATAGTTTTTAATTTTGAACATAAAAAAAGGGAAGTGGTTTTGTCACTTCCCTTTTTTAGTTTTCATAATATTTTATTATGAAGCTTGTGCATCCTGAGCTTCTTTTGCATACTTATAACCTAAGTCATAAGCTTTATTATTAATATCATGTACTTTTGCAGGTACTTTTGAAAGCATAGTTTCTCTTAGTCTTTCAGCTGGAATAGTTTCCCCTGTAAAGTAGTTAGCAATTGATAATGCTAATACAGATTGAGTAATAACATTTCCAACTTCTTCTTTTGCAATAGTAATAATAGGAATCTCAACGATATTCCATGTTTTTCTATCTTCTTCTGTAGGCTTAACTAGGTTTGGTTCAATTACAATTGTTCCACCTGGTTTAACATCACCTTTAAATTGTTGGTAAGATACATTAGCAACTGATAACATAAAGTCAATTTCACCTTTATTTGCATATGGGTATAAAATTTCTTCATCTTGTAAAGTAATATCAACAACTGTTGGACCACCTCTTACTTGAGATGTATAAGTTGAAGTTTTTAAACCATAACCACCATCATTAATCTTAGCAGCTGCGAAAATCGCACCTGCAAGAAGAACACCTTGTCCACCAACTCCTGTAAATCTCATTAACGTTCTATTAGCTGCCATGATGTTTCTCCTTATAATTCTACTGCTGTTTTAGTTCTGTGAGCTTCTTTTACTTTTTCGTATGCTTCACAGTACTCTTGTGCTTCAGTATCGTGTTTTAAGATACCTGTAGGGAATAATCCTGTTTGCTCTTCAGCTTCTAATTTATCAAATTTAGCTTTACCAATTGAGATAGATTTAATCCACTCTAAGTTAGCCATAGCTGTAGCCATTTTATTTTTTCTTCCTAAGTTAACGTGACAGTTAGAGAATACTTCAATAAATGAGAATCCAGTATGTTGGAAACCTTTAACTAAAACTCTTTCAAGTTTTTTAGGATCTAACATAGTTTCTCTTGCAACAAATGAAGCTCCTGCTGCTTCAACTAGTTTACAAGCATCAAATGTAGGATCGATATTACCTCTACTCATTGTAACTGTCCACATACCTTGAGGAGTAGTTGGAGAAGTTTGAGAGTTTGTTAATCCATAAATAAAGTTATTGATAATAATGTAGTTAAGATCAATATTTCTTCTTGATGCGTGGATCGTATGGTTACCACCAATAGCAAGACCATCACCATCTCCACCAACAACAATAACTTTCTTTTCAGGGTTTGCTAATTTAATACCTGTTGCATATGCTAATGTTCTACCATGAGTTGTATGTACTGTATTACAGTTGATGTAAGAAGAGAATCTTCCTGAACATCCAATACCAGAAACAACACATACGTCATCCATATTCCAACCAGTTTTTTCAATGGCTCTAATTACAGATTTTAAAATAACTCCATCACCACATCCCCAACACCATAGTGTTGGCATTTTGTCTGTTCTTAAATATTCATCATAATTAAATGCCATGATTACATTCCTTTCACTTTTTCAATAATCTCTAATGGAGATAAAGGTCTTCCATTTACTTTAAATAATGTATCAAAGTCAGATCTTCCAGATACTCTTTGTACTTCATCTGCAAATTGACCCATATTTAATTCAGTAACTAATACCTTATCAAATTTGTCCATTAATTCTTTAATTCTTTTTGCTGGGCTTGGCCAAATTGTAAGTGGTCTAAACATACCAACTTTAATTCCCTCAGCTCTTAATCTGTTAATTGCTTCAGTTGCACCTAATGAAACTGAACCATATGCGATAATCATAATATCTGCATCTTCTAACATATACTCTTCATTTAATTCTAATTCATCAGTATGTGCATCAACTTTGTTGAATAATCTTTTCATTAAAGCATCACAAGTATCAGCATCTTCTGTTGGGTGACCTGTTGGTCCATGGTGTAATCCAGTAAAGTGGTATCTATAACCTTCAAACATTGGGTTTAATACTGCTGGCTCATCTTCAGCAACACCATAAGGTTTATACTCTTTTGGATCACCTTCAAATTTCTTTCTTGAAATTTTTGAAGCTTGAATTTCTTCTAAGTCAGGAATTGTAGTTTTACCACTCATGTGACCAATTGTTTCATCTAATAAAATAAATACAGGTTGCATGAATCTATCAGCTAAATTAAATGCTCTTACTGTTTCAGTGTAACACTCAGTTAAGTTCCCAGGACATAATGTAATAGATTTTACATCTCCATGAGTAGGGTTCTTAGCTTGTAATAAGTCACCTTGTGCAACTCTTGTTGGTAAACCAGTTGATGGACCACCTCTCATTACATTTACTACTACTAAAGGAACTTCTGAAATATATCCAACACCTAAGTTTTCAGCTTTTAATGAAATACCAGGTCCAGATGAAGCTGTCATAGATCTTTTTCCTGACATAGCTGCACCTAATGCAGTACAAATACCAGAAATTTCGTCTTCCATTTGGATACAAGCTTTTCCTCTTGCAGGAAGTGCTGAAGATAAAACGTGCATTATTTCACTTGAAGGAGTAATAGGGTACCCACCAAAAAACTCAAGATCTGAGTCAAGTGCAGCTTTAGCTGCTAATTCGTTACCTGTTGAAATTAGTTCTCTTGCCATTAATTCTCCTTAAGCCTCATCTTCATCTAAAATTCTATAGTTATTTTTGATAACTTTTTCTTTTCTTTCTTTTGCTTCATCTGATAATTTAGCAAATTTAAACTCTTTTCTATCAGCTACGTAAATAGCGAAATCTGGACATGCAAGTTCACAGTCAGTACAACCAATACATGAATCTGGATGAACAACTTTAATCATCGAACCTAAAGTTGAAGTAATCTCTTGTCTCATAGCAAGAACACCAGCTGGACAAACAGAAACACACTTATCACATGCTTTACATCTATCTTCATTCACCCAAACAGGAGTGTTTGCAGGAGCTTCCATATTAGACATAATTTCCCCTTAATTATTTTTTATTTATCAATAGTTGAATAAATCTCAATTATTATTGTTGAATGATAACCTATATCACATCTAAAAATTAATTAAAACAAGCATTTTGAATTCTTAATTTCTCTATTGTTACATTTTGCTACACGATTTTTTCAAGTGTATAATTAGTGGCTTTGAAACTATGTTTTAGCTTAATTATTATTGCTAATTTTGTATTAAAAGATATGGTTAAATTAAGTTTAAAATTTATCTAGGATTTTTTTGATATAATATCTAAAATAATAAAGGATAGTTTTGGTTTTATATCAGCCTAAAGACGGCTATTGTTACAATAGCGACACTCATTTTTTATATAACTTCATTTGTAATAATTTAGAAAAGTTCAAAAATGTAAAAGGAGAGCTTTTAGATATAGGAAGTGGTAGTGGAATACTAGGGTTACTTGTGTCTAGAGAGTATAAGAAGCTTTCGTTAAATCAAAGTGAGATACAAGAAGTGTTTCAATTTTTCTCACAAAAAAATGCAAAATCTAATAATATAGAATCAAATATGTATAAAGGTTCTTTTTTGCAGATGCAATTTGATAAAAAGTTTGATATCTGTGTTTCTAACCCACCTTTTTATCATTCAAGTGTAGTTAAAAGTGAAAATGAAAATATAAAAATTGCTAGATATAATGATTCAATGCCATTGGATTCTTTTATTTCAAAGGTATCTTTAATACTAAAAGATTCAGGACAATTCTTCTTTTGTTACGATGTGAAACAGATAAATGAAATATTAATTAGTCTAAAGAAATATAAATTAAATCTAGAAAGCTTACAGTTTGTTCATCCAAAAAAACAAAAAGATGCTACTCTTATTTTAGTTTACGCAAGAAAAAACTCAAAATCTTTAACGAAAGTCTTACCTCCTTTAGTTGTTTTTGAAGATAGTGAATTTACAAATGAAGTACAAGATATTTATAAAAAATCTTCTACTCATAGTATTAAGGTTGATAATGAGTAATATTTTTAAAAAAGAAGGTTTTGATTTTTCTTTTGATGCAAGTGGTTGTGAATCATGTGGTGGAAGATGTTGTATAGGAGAGAGTGGCTATATATGGATAAATAAATCAGAGATTGAAAATTTAGCCAAGCATTTAAATACTACAATTGAAGAAGTAGGGCAAAAATATTTGATGAAAATAGGATATAAATACAGCATAAAAGAGATACAATTACAAAAAGATAATTATGCTTGCGTATTTTTTGATTTGAACAAAAAACAGTGTAGTATATATGAAGCAAGACCTACACAATGTAGGACATTTCCATTTTGGGATTATTTCAAAGAGAATAAAGAAGAGGTTTTTAAAGAGTGCCCAGCTGTAAAAAATATTTAAGTTCTATTGTTTTAGCAACAATTTTATTTGGTTGTAGTGCTCAAACACAAAACTTAGATATAAAAACAAAAGAAAAAAAAGATTATATAACTGTTAAGCACAAAGAGTATGTTCTTGAAGATCAATACATTATATATGCACTTGAAAATGAAAGTCAAAGAAAGTTCAATATATCACGAGATATTTATTATAAACTATTTTTAAAAACAAATAAGTATGAGTATCTTGTAAAATTTCTTTCTTTAAACTTTTTACTTAATGATTTAAAGACTATAAAAAAGTATGCAAGTGAGAATTTGACTTCTGGAATCAAAGAAGAAGAGCAAATACTTAGATTTTATATATTAAGTTTATTTAAACTAAAAGAGTATGATAACTCTATTGTATATGCAAAGCAATTAGTCGATAAATTTTATAAAGATGTAAATCTAGAATTACTAGGTACAATTTACTTACAAAAAAAAGATTATAAAAAAGCCTCTGAAACTTTTTTAAAAGCTTATAAATTAACTCAAAACTCTAGAACACTTTTCTCTCTTTCAAACGTAAAGTATTACTATTTAGATGAAAAAGAAGAGGCTATAAGCTTACTAGAAAATTTTATTGATAAAAATGGTTTAGTTTATAGTGTGGCAATTCAACTTTTAACTCTTTACGAAAAAGATAAAAGCGATGATAAAATAATTGCTTTGCTTAAAGAAATGTATTTTAAATATAATGATAATCAGGATGAAGAGTTATTAAAAAGAATAAAAAGTCTATTGCTTAGATATTTAGCAAAAAAAGATATAAATGAAGCCTTAGAATTTTTTGAGAAAAATGATAAAGACCCAGAGATTTTACTTGCTTTATATAGAAATTCAAATCAGCCTTTAAAAGCTTTAGATATTTTAAATAAACTTTATAAAAAGACAAATAACTCTGATTATCTAGCTCAAATTGCAATTTTAGAGTTTGAGTTAGCAGATAATAAAAAAGATGTACTAGCTAGTGTAATTCGTAAATTTGCAAAAGCTTTAGAGACTTTGGACAATCCAATTTATCAAAACTATTTAGCTTACATTTTAATTGATTATGATAAAGATGTAGAAAAAGGTTTAGTTTTAGTTAAACAAGCCTTAGAAAAAGAACCTGATAATCTTGCTTATATTGATACTTTAGCTTGGGGTGAGTATAAACTAAATAATTGTACTACTGCTTATGAGCAAATGAAAAAAGTTGTTGATAAAGCTGGACTTGAAGATGATGAAATAAAATTTCACTGGGAAAAAATTAAGGAGTGTATCAAGTGATATTAGATGAAATTAACAGACGAACTTTAGAAGATGTTGAAAAAAGAAAAAAAGATTTACCATTGGATTTATTAGGAAGAACACTTTCTTCAAATCCTTACGCACCAAGAGATGTTAAACCATATTTAACTGCAACAAAAGAAGAACCAATTAGAATTATTGCAGAGGTTAAAAAAGCAAGTCCATCAAAAGGTGTTATCAAAGAAGATTTTGATCCAATTGCTATTGCCCAAGAGTATTCAAACAATGGAGCTAATGCTATTTCAGTATTAACTGAGCCTCATTGGTTTCAAGGAAATCTTGAGTATTTAACTGCTATTAGAAGATATGTACCAACACCACTTTTAAGAAAAGATTTTATTTTAGATAAATATCAAATTGTTGAAGCCTTAGTTTATGGTGCAGATTTTATTTTATTAATTGCAAAAAGTTTAAGTACTAAAGATTTAAAAGAATTATATGAATATGCTTTATATTTAGGTTTAGAAGTATTAGTTGAAGTTCATGATAAAGAAGATTTAACAAAAGCCATGAAATGCGGAGCTCATATAGTAGGCATAAATCATAGAAACCTTGAGACTATGGAAATGGATATGAGTTTATGTGAGAAATTAATTCCAATGATTCCAAATGGAAAAATAATTGTTGCTGAATCAGGAGTTTCTAATACAGAAATAATTGCTAGATTAAGTGATGCTGGAGCTGATGCTTTCTTAATAGGTGAGCATTTTATGCGAGTTCCTTCGATTGAAGAAGAACTACAAAAATTTAAAAAAGCTAAAGAATCTTAATCTTCTAGAAAAACATTTACTATTTAAAGACACTTAGTCTTTAAATAGTGTAGAACCAACTCTAATCATATTTGAACCACAAGCAATAGCTAACTCATAATCAGAACTCATTCCCATAGAACAATATTTTGCCCCAAGTGGTACTAGTTCATCAAAGATTTTTTTAGTAGTTTTGAATGACTCTTTTATAATCTTTTCATCTTCTACATGTGCTCCAATACTCATAACACCTTTAAGTTTTAAGTTAGGACATGTATCTAAAATCTCTTTATAAGTTGATAGAGCATCTTCTGGCATTACACCTGCTTTTGTATCTTCTTTTGCAGAGTTTATTTGAAGTAGGGCATTTATCTTTTTACCTTTTGCTTCAAGTTTTTTATTGAATTCTTGTGCTAATTCTAATGAATCAATTGATTGTACAAGTGAAGGATTTAAATCAATTAGATTATTGATTTTATTTTTTTGTAGTCTTCCTACAAAATGCCATTCAATTGGTAGTTCATCAAGCTTTTCGCTCTTTTCTCTTAAGTCTTGTACTTTATTTTCACCAAAGGCTCTTTGACCTGCCTCGTAAAGTGTAGCAACATCATCAGAACTTGAGTATTTACTAATACCAATTACCTTTACTATATGATGTTCTGATACTCTAAGTCTAGCACCTTCTACTCTTGTAATAATATCATCTAAATTTCTAGTAGCTGTTTTTTTATTCATTATAAACCCTTATTCATTTAAAAATATTCTATTTATATCATTGTATATACCAAGTAACATAAGACTTGCTAGTATCACCCAACCCATAATAGTTAAAAACATAAATACTTTATCACTTGGTTTTCTTCTAAAAATCATTTCATATAAATTAAACATTATATGTCCTCCATCAAGTGCAGGAATAGGAAGTAAATTTAGAACTCCTAAGTTTACAGATATTAGTGCTGTTATACTAAGTAGAGCAATTATACTTGATTCACTTGCATCTGAAATTACTTTACCAATAGTAATAACTCCACCAATTTCAGAACTAGGTATTATTCCTTGGATTAATTTCTGTACTCCTTGAAAAATCATAGTTGAAGCAAAAATTGTTTTTTCATATGCAAATACTAAAGATTCCCCAAAAGATAAATCAAGGTTAATAACCTTACCTGATGGTGATATACCAATCATTCTTTTTTTGATTTTCTCTTTAAACATATTTTGAGAGTCTGAAATATATGGGTTGATAGTTTTTGCAAAATATTTATCATCTCTTTTAAGATAAAACTTTAAAGGACCTTGCGTATTAACTATAACTTTTCCTATATCATTCCAAGTAGTGATTTCTGTGTTATTAATCTTTAATATCTCATCTTTAGCCAGTATGCCAGCTTGTTGAGCAGGGGAGTTTTCTAATACTTTACCAACTTGTGGTGCTAAAGCACTTGCTCCTAAAACAGCAATAAAAAAATATAACACAGCTGCTAAAATAAAGTTTGCAAAAGGACCTGCAAATAGTATAACTATTCTTTGCCAAGGTTTTTTAGTATTGTAAGAGTCATTTCCTTCCTCTTCAATTCCGGGTTTAGTATCATCTTGACCTTTCATTCTTACATAGCCACCAAGTGGTATTAAAGCAAATTGCCAAGTAGTACCTTTCCATTCTTTTGCGAAAAGCTGTTTCCCAAATCCAATTGAAAATACATGAACTTTTACACCAAAATAACGTGCTGCTAAAAAGTGTCCTAATTCATGAAAAAATACTAAAAAAGATAGTACAAGTAAAAAAGTAATAGTACCCAAGATAATCTCCAGTTAATTATTTAGTTTTTGAAATAATCTCTAGTATATTCATATCCAGAGTAAATTGTAAGCGCAACAGCTAACCATAATAGGGCAGTTGCAAAAGGCCAGTTCATAATTAAAAAACCAATAGCTATCATTTGAACTACGGTTTTAATTTTACCTGCCATAGTAGAAGCTACATCCTTACCTTCACCAATAGCAACAACTCTAAGACCTGTAATAAAGAACTCCCTAGAAAGTATTAAAAATACAGCCCATGCACTTGCTCTATCTATTGCCATAAGTCCTAAGAAACCTGCTAGCATAAGCATTTTATCTGCAAGGGGATCTAAAATTCCACCAAGTTTTGTCATTTGATTCCAAGCTCTTGCAATAAAGCCATCAAAAAAGTCAGTTACAGATGCAATTACAAAAATAAGTCCTGCGAAGTAATCAAGCCAAGAAGGGTGCCAAGTAGCAAAAATAGCATTGTCTCTATCTACTAAAAACCATAGCATTAGCGGAGCTAATGCTATTCTGAAAAGTGCCAGTGCATTTGGTAGGTTTAAACTTTTTGTCATTATTTAAATGTAGTCCCACCGTCAACAATTAGTGTATGACCTGTAATCCAAGAAGCATCATTTGTACATAAGAAGTAACATGATTGAGCTAAATCTTCTGGTTGACCAATTCTATTTAAAGGAGAGTATTCAGCAGTTTTTGCTTTAACTTCTTCATAATTTGTGAATGCTTTAAGTGCATCTGTATCAATTGGACCACCAGAAACAGCATTTACTCTAATATTAAATTCACCAAGTTCAGTTGCAGCATATCTAACCATAGCTTCAACAGCTGCTTTATTTGTACCATGTCCTGAATAATTTTCAATATAAACTAAGTTTCCAGTTGAAGATAAAGAAACAATTGCACCACCACCAGTTTTTTGCATTCTTTTTGCAGCTTGTTGAGCACCACAAACAAAAGCATTAACTGTTGCTGTATAAATATTGTTTAATCCTCTTGGTTTTAATTTCATAAATTTACCATATCCACCAACAACTGCTCTTCCATAAATCATAGCATTTGAAATAAAGAAATCAACTCTATCAAAATCTTTGTCAATTTCTAAGAAAAGTTCTTTAGCAGTTTCTGGTTCTAGGATATTATATGCATAACATTTACATTTTACACCAAATTTCTCTTCTACATCTTTACAAATATCTTCTGCAATTTGTGCATTTGAGTTATATGTGAACGCAACATCTATACCATTGCTTGCAAATTTATATACACACTCTTTACCGATACCTTTTGTACCACCTGTAATTACTAAAGTTTTACCCTTCATTTCGTTACTCATTATTTTATTACCTCATATTTTTTTAAAGTTTCTTCAAGTTTTTTCATGTTTTGTGCACTAGGTGCTGTTAAAGGAAGTCTATACTCTAAAGTATCTAATAATCCAGATAAATACATTGCTGCTTTAATTGGAATAGGATTACTTTCACAGAAAAGTACAGAGTTTAATTCAAATAAATCTTCATTAATTTGTTTTGCTACACTTAAGTCTCCTTTGGCTACTGAATGTACAAGTTTTGATTTTAAATTAGGAAGTAGGTTTGATGTTACAGAAATAATACCATGACCACCTGCTGTTAAAATTGGAAAATCAATTGCATCTTCACCTGAAACAATTACTAAATCTTTTCTTTGAGCTTGAAGTTCTACGATTTTTCCAATAGACCCACTAGCTTCTTTAATAGCATAAATGTTTTCTACATCATCATATAGTCTAACAACTGTAGCTGTTTCAATTTCTACACCCGTTCTTCCAGGTACATTATAAAGCATCACTGGAATTTCAACCGCATTTGCAATTGCTTTATAGTGTTGATATAAACCTTCTTGAGTAGGTTTATTGTAGTATGGAGTTACAGATAATAAACCATGTGCTCCTACAGACTCAGCATGTTTTGCAATATCACAAGCTTCATGAGTAGCATTTGAACCAGCACCTGCTATTACTTTTACATTTGTTCCCTTACATGTTTCAACAGCAACAGAGATACAATCTTTATGCTCTTTATGTGAAAGTGTTGCACTCTCTCCTGTTGTTCCAACTGGAACTACTGCATCCATACCTTGTTCTATTTGTCTTTTTATTAAAGACTCATACTTTTCTAAATCAACTTTTCCATTTTTAAACGGTGTAATTAGTGCAGTCATCGCACCTGTGATATTTTCCATATTATTTATCCTTTCCTACTACTAAATCTTAAAGTCTTCACTCACGGGAGTATTAACTGTATGTTTTGAAAATCTCTCTAAAAAATCCCAGAAACTTTGTTTTGCTTCATCCGAAATATCTGTCTTTCTAAGAACTTCTTCCATTGTTCCAAGCCATTCTCTTCTTGCTTTTTCAGTAATTGAAAATGGCTCATGGGCCTTAACCATATCAAAGTGACCTACTGTTTCACTATAGTGCTTAGGTCCACCAGCAGCCTCAATGAAAAACTTTACATTGTGAGCTTTTACTTTTTCTAACTCTTCTTCCTCTTGAGGAAAGAAATTCCCAATATCACTATCTACGATTAAATCATAAAATTCATTAAATAGCTTTTTTAAACCTTCTTCTCCAAGCTCTTCAATAAAGATAGGTTTAGGGTATTCAAAATTAGGTTTTTCACCAAACTCAGTTTTACTTACATGATAATCCATACTATTTTTCCTGTTTTAAAATTACAGTAGTAGAATTGTTTTTTGTTAAATATTTATTTGCAACTTTTATTAAATCTTTTTTAGTTAGTTTTTCAACTGCACCTTCATACTCTAATAAAGGTTTAATATTGTCTCTTACTAAATATGACCCATATAAGTTAGCAACTGATGATGAACTTTCTAATGAGAATATAAAATCAGCTTTTGTATTGATTTTGATTTTTTCAATATCTTTTTTAGTGATTTTGCCTTTTTTAATTTCATCAATAATATCTAAAATCTCTTTTTCTATTTCTTTTGCTTTTACACCTTCATTTGCAACTGCAACAAATAAGAAAAGTCCAGGATCTTTTAACTCTAAGTTGTAAGCATAAATAGAGTTTACAAGTCTTTTTTCATCAACAAGTCTTTTTTGTAAAATAGAACTTTTCCCTGCACTTAATAGTTCACTTAATCCAGATAGGGCAACTTGATCTTTATGCTCAAAGTTTGGTAAATGATAAGCAATTGCTAGCATTTGAACTGCTGAGTCTTTGATTATTTCTACTCTTTTTGCTCCATCTTGTTTTGGCTCTACTGTATGAATAGAACTTGGTATTTCTTTTGTATTTTTAATTTTACTAAAATGTTTTTTAGCAGCTTTAAATACTTCTTCTTTTGTTATATCACCAGCAACTACTATTATTGCATTTTTTGGTTGATAGTATGTACTATGGAAGTCTTTAATATCTTCAATTGACCAGTTTTTAATATCACTCATAAAACCAATAGGTGTCCAGTGGTATGGGTGATAGATATAGGCATTATTGAAAAGTCTAAACTGTAAATATCCCATAGGGTTATTATCAGTTCTCCATCTTCGCTCTTCTGCAACCACATCTCTTTCTGGTTGGAACTCTTCATCTTTTAAAGTAAGATTTTCCATTAACTCTGCAAATAAATCTAATGACTTATTCATGTTTTTTGAAGCAGATTTGATATAATAGTGTGTATAATCAAAAGAAGTTGAAGCGTTATTAACTCCACCAAATCCTTTTACTATTTCATCAAATTCCCCTGCATTTAAATTTTCAGTAGATTTGAAATTTAGGTGTTCTAGCATATGAGCTATTCCACTTTTCCCCATCTTTTCATCTCTACTTCCTACTTTATAGAAAATATCTGTTGATACTACATTTGAGCCATTATCCATTGGGATTACAACAACTTGTAGACCATTTTCTAAAGTTTGTGTATGATATTTTGGTAAACTACTACTCATTAATTCTCCCGAAACTATAATTAATAATGAAAAATGAATTAGTAAAAATTTAAAAATACTTCTCATTTTCCCTTCCTTTTCTTATTTTAAATCTGCGCCAATTGCTTCACTAATATGTGAATAACCGTCTTTTTCTAGAAGTTCTAGAATTTCTTCATTGATTTTTTTAACCATCGAAGGACCTTCAAAAATTAAACCTGAATATACTTGCACTAATGAAGCACCTGCTTTAATTCTTTTATAAGCATCTTCTCCTGTGATAATACCACCAACAGAGATTAAAACAGTTTTTCCAAATAGTTCTTTTGCTATTTCTTTAAATAAACTATATGATTTTTCTGTTAAACAAGCTCCACTTAATCCGCCAAAGTCTTGACAGTTTGGAACTAAACTATAATCAATAGTTGTATTTGTAGCAATAATTCCTGCAGCTCCTGCATTTACTGCACAATTACAAAGTTCAATTGCTTGCTTAGGTTCCATATCAGGAGCAATTTTTAATAAAATTGGTTTATTCGTTAAGCTTTTTGCCATAGTAAAAAGCTCTGTAATAAACTCTTCATTTTGTAAATCTCTTAAATTTGGAGTATTCGGACTTGAGATATTTATCACTAAATAATCACTTGTCCCTTCAAACTTTTTGATAAGAGTTTTATAATCACTTAAAGCAAACTCTTCTGGTGTTATTTTATTTTTACCAATATTTGCTCCAACTGGAATTTCAAAAGGGTATACTTTTTTTAAGTTTTTTAGAACCGTATGAGCACCTTCATTATTGAAACCCATTGCATTTTGAACTGATTTATGTTCAGGGTATCTAAACATTCTAGGTTTTGCATTTCCATCTTGTGGTCTTGGTGTCATTGTTCCAATTTCTGTAAAACCAAATCCCATTGCTGGCATTGATTTAACCATTGTTGCATTTTTATCAAAACCAGCAGCAAGTCCAACTGGGTTTACAAATTTAACATCAAAAATCTCTTGTGTAAGTTTTTCATCACATATAAAATTCTCTTTTTCCATAGGTTTTTTAATAAGTTTACAAGTACCTACTGCTCTTAAACCTAATTCTGCAATATTATGAGCTGTTTCTGGCTCAAACTTGAATAGAACTTTTTTTATTGTGTCATAACTTAACAAAAGTGAATCCTTTTTTAAAATTTAGATATTTTATCTAAAAATCGTTAAATATAAGTTTTAATGTTGTTTTAAAAGCATTTTTAGCAAATATTTTTTTAAATATTTGCTAAGTTATATAGTCTTTGATACTCTTTACAAGTATCTAGTAGGTTTTTTTCATTATCAATTGCTACAATATTACCATCTTTGAATACAGCAATTTTATCGGCATTTTTAATAGTGCTTAATCTGTGGGCAATTACGAAAGTAATTCTATCTTTTGAAACATCATCTATTACTTCTGATATGATAGATTCACTTTCATTATCAAGAGCAGAAGTTGCTTCATCTAAGATTAGGATTTGTGGGTTCTTATATAAGGCTCTTGCTATTGCAATTCTTTGTCTTTGACCTCCACTTAAGTTTGTACCTGATTCATCAAGTTTTGTGTAAATACCATTTTCTAAGTCACTTACAAAATCATAAGCATGGGCTTGCTTTAAAGCTTCAATAACTCTTTTCTCATCAATTTCATAACCATATGCCACATTTGCAGCAACTGAGTCATTAAAGATATAAACTCTTTGAGTTACTACTGAGATATTATTTCTAAGAGAGTCTATGTTTATATCTTGAATATTTTCATTATTGTATTTTATTGAACCTTTACTGATATCATAAAATCTAATTAGAAGATTAATTACAGATGATTTTCCACCACCACTATCTCCTACAAGAGCAAACTTTTCACCCTTTGTAACATGAAAACTTATGTCTTTTAAGGCTGTAAAATCATCATATTTTAACTCTACATTTTTAAACTCAATATTTTCTATTTGAGTAGGAAATGTTTTACTTCCACTTTTTATTTCTGGTTTTTGTGCAAAAATACTTTTAATTCTAATATCAGCAGCTATTGCATCTTGCATTTGGTTGTATAGTGATGAAAGTCTTTTAATTGGTGTGTATAAAGAAAATAGGGCAGTTGTAAATGAAAGGAATGAACCAGTTGTAAGCTCTCCATTTATTACTTGTGTACCACCAACTATAATAACTACTGCAAAACCAATTGAACCTATGATTTCCATAATAGGAGATACTAAAGAATTTGTTTTCACTGTATTTATTGTAATTTTAAAAAACTTATAGTTATGTTCTTTAAAACTATCTAATTCTATTTTGTTTGTAGAATTTGCTTTGATTAGCTCTACATTATTGAAAGTTTCACTTAAATGTGAAGTAACATCAGAAATAGATTCTTGTGATTTAAAAGATAGTTTTTTCATCTTTTTTGCAAGTTTTGATAAAGGATAAATAGCTATTGGAAGAACAACCAAACCATAAAAAGCAAGCTCAGGGCTTTGATAAATAGCAACTCCTACTAATCCAATGATTGTTAGAATCTCTCTTATCATATCAGCAACAAAGTTTGACACGGCTTGTTGAATTCTATTGATATCATTTGTAATTCTTGATATTAGTTCACCGCCATGTTTTTTTTGAAAAAAAGACATATCTAGTTCTAAAATATGTTTTAAAAGCTTATCTCTAATAATTCTTACAATATCTTGACCAATAAATGAAATATAGTACTTTTGAACATATCCACCAATACCTTTAATAGCATAGATACCAACAACAATAAAAGGCATAATAAATAAAAGATCTTTATCTTTATTAATAAAAATATCATCAAGTAAAGGTTCTATTATATAAACAGTTCCCGCAGTACCACCTGCTACCATAATCATACCAATTACAGCGAAGAAAAATTTTAGTTTGTAGTTTTTTAAATAAGGTAAATAGTGTTTGTAAAATTCTCTCATTATAATCCTAGTTTTTTATAAATAAGCTTATATTATATCTAAAAGAAATTTAATCCCTAAATAGGCTTTTTAAACATAATATAAAACTTTTTAAAGCCAAACTCTTTTAGTGTCAGATAAAACAGAATAAATCCACTCAAAGTAGAAGCAAATGCAAGTCCTGCTGCTCCGTAGGGCTGTATTAAAAGAAGAGAAAACACTATATTAAAACCTAAACTTTTCATGGCTATTTTGGCAGCTAAAAACTGTTGTTCTTTTGCATATAACCATAAAGAGAAAATTTTAGCTATTCCATAAGGAATAAGTCCTATTAAATACATAGATAATATAAGTGCAGTATTTGCTGTGTCTTGGGCATCAAAAGCACCTCTTTCAAATAACAGCCAAATTATAAATTCATCAAAACCAATACCAATAAGTGTAGCTATACTTAAAAGAGTAAATAAAATTATTGAAGATTTTTTCATAAGTCTTAGGGCTTTATCTTCATCCTTATTTTTTATTGCTCTTGCTATCATTGGAAATAGTGCTATTGATGTAGCTATTGCAAATAGCGCAAGTGGTAGTTGAAAAACTCTATTTCCATAATAAAGATAAGAAATAGAACCAGATACTAAAAAAGAAGCAAGCCAAGTATCTAAAAAAGCAGAAATATGCGCAGTTGAAGAACCAAGTGTTGCAGAAAAGAAGTTTTTATAAAATTTATTCTCTTCTTTTTTCTTATGTTTTTTAAAGTGAAATATTTTACATAAGTTTAGATTTTTTATAGCTATTAAATGAACTATTATTTGAAGAAGTCCACCTACTAAAACCCCATAAGATAGATAAAAAGTTATATCATATTTTTCCATATCTTGTGAGATTAAAAGAGCAGCTATCATTCCTAGGTTTAGTAGGGCTGTAGCATAAGCAGTTGTAGCAAAATGGTTTTTATATTGAAGGAGAGCAGCCATAAATGTTACAACAAAAATCATAGGTAAATAATAGAAGTTTATAGCAAATAAAGGCGCTGCTAAATCAATAGTTTTATCATCAAAACCAATAGCGATTGCTTTTGCTACCAGATGAGAAAAGGCAGTTACTAAAAGGGAAAGAATAATCAAAAAACCAAAAAGCTGTAAGAATATAATAGAAGAAAATCTAATTTTATGTTTTGTTTTTGCATATGCTGGAATAAAAGCTTGTGTAAAAGCACCTTCTGCAAAAACTCTTCTAAATAGATTAGGTAGTTTAAAAGCAACAAAGAAAATATCTGAATAAATATTGGCTCCTAATATTGAAGCTGTTAAAAGGTCTCTTATGAAACCTAAAATTCTTGAAGTTAGAATACCTGTACTATTTGTAAAAATTGATTTTATTAACATTAAAACTCTACTTTATAATCTGATTTTTTATGAATATTAATTTGAATATTACCCTTAAAAGTCGATAAATGACCTGAAAGGATTCTAATCTTACTATTATTAGGAGGGAGTATACTTTTATCTTTGCAATAAAGTCTTATTTCCTTGTTTTGAAAGTATAACCTATTATTTTTTACAATACCATTTAGATTTGTAATTATTTCATTTTGATATGTCGGATTGAAAATATCTATATTTTTTGCATTTAAATATAGTTTTTTATAAGAATTGTTTCTTTTATTTTCTTTTAAAAGTTCAAACTCTTTTACTTCTTTTAAACCATAGAAGTTTTCTATTTTAGTGACTTTAAAATCATAAGAATTTCCAAGTTTTAAATTTTTAGCATTTTTATAAAAGTAAATAGCTTTATTGTTTTTTTGTTTTAAAATAGCATTATTCTTATTTTTGTAGATTACTATTGCATTTTTTATGATTGAAGGGTTTTTTAATGTCTCTTTTTCATAAAGGTATGAGATTAAGACTTCTTTATTATCTTTACTGTCATTTTGATTATTGTGTTTGAAAAGGCTATTTTTATACTCTTTTTTAGTGCTAAAACTTGCAATAATTGGCAAGTGATCAGAATATCCATATCCTTGATGGATACCTTTTTTTATTTGCCATCTTAAAACTCTTTTATTTTTATATAAATAAGAAGGTTTAAAAACTTTAAATGAATAGGGGATATATGAAATATTTTTTGTATCAAATAGAGCTTTTGGAACTATTATATTATCAGGGGTTTGGTTTTTGTTTCTAAATTTATTTGAAAACCTTTCATAAGATTTTAAATCAAGCCATAAATTATAGTGAGCAATTTTTTCTTTTTGCATCAAATCATCATAGGTATTAAAATCTTTTTTTATTTTTGTATTTAAAACTTGATTTATTCCTGTAATACCGTAAGTATTATTTAGTTTTTTATCAAACTTAAATGTTTGCTCTTCATTATAATTTGAGTTAAAATCACCTAATAAAATATAATCATAATCCTTTGGAAGTTTTTTTACTCTATCATAAAGTTTTTTTGCAAATTTTATTCTGTAAGACTCTTTTACTCTTTTTGAAGGCCAGTGATTATTGAAAATCTTAAATTCATGATTATCTATTTTGAAAGTTGATTCAAGTATAGGTCTAAATGTTTTGTTTGAAAACTTTACTTTTATATCTTTTGAATTTATAATTTTTACTTTAGAAATAAATCCAAGTCCAACAGCTGAATTTTTATATTTTGAAAAAGAATAGTATTTATATGAGGGGATTTTTTTTAGTAGTGTTTGAAGTATTTGTTTATTTTCTATTTCTTGAAGTGCAATAATATCACAATCTATGTCTTTGATTACTTTTATTGTATTATTAAGTTTTGTATGGAAAGTTTTTTTATTCCAATTACTGCTTGTAAAAGGTTTATACTCTTTGTACTCAGTTTTTTGATTTTCTAGATCAAATAGGTTTTCTACATTATAAGAAGCTACACAAAAATCTTTAGCATTTAAAAAAACGCCAAAAGCTAAAAAGAAAAGAAAGAAACTCTTAAACAAATATAATCTCCAATATTTTTTATAATATTATCAAATATATTATGTTTAAGAGGTAAAACTAAAAGAAGCAAGGTAAAAATGCTTCTTTTTATATCTATTTTTGAGAGTTAAGTCTTGACTGATACTCTTGTGGATGTTTACAAACAGGACATGTTTTTAGAGCTTTTTTACCTCTATGAACATGACCACACACTTCACAAATCCATTCTTCCTCATCATCGTCACTAACAAACTCTTTACCACTTTCAAGTCTGTCTTTTAATCTTTTGTACATATTTTCATGTTCAATTTCAATTTTTCCAATCATATCAAGCATTCTAGAAATGTCTTTATGACCTTCTTCTTTTGCAACTTTAGCAAAATCTGGATACATAGTAACATTTTCATAACTTTCACCATCAATAGCTATTTGAAGATTTTCACTTGTATCTCCAAACTCTTTATCATAGTTTAGAACATTATATGCTTTAAGTTCTAAATGTGCATGTTTTTTCTCGTTGTTTGCTGCTCTTTGGAAATGTTCAGCTATATCTCTGAAACCTTCTTTTTGTGCAATTTTTGCAAAATACTCGTATTTGTTTCTTGCCATAGATTCACCTGCAAAAGCTTTCATCAAGACAACCGAAGTTAAATCTTCTGTAATACAGTCCATTTTTTTACCACAGCAGTGAAGTTCACCTCCACCAACTTTTGATAATTCAACCTCGTTACCACATACACTACATTTATAACTTTCATATTGTCTCATTTGTATCTCCTTGAAATTTGAAATTGATATATTCTAACATTTAAAATTTAATTGATTATTAACTATGAAAAATATTAACCTACAGTAACATCTTTATTTCTTTTTTTGAAGTACTCTTTTTCAACTCTACATAAAGGACAAGCACCTGGAGGTTTTTTCCCTCTATGAACATGACCACAAACTTCACATACCCATTCTTCTTCAGTATCTGATTCTAAGAAACCTTCATCGATTAAAGCTTGTTTTAATTCTAAGTATTCATTTTCATGTTCAACTTCAACTTTTCCAATAGCTTTAAACATTCTAGCAATCTCTTTTAATCCTTCTTCTTTAGCTATAGTTTCAAAGTTTGGATACATTTCTTCATGCTCATACTTTTCACCATCAGCTGCATATTGAATGTTCTTTTTAGTTGAATCTAACTCTACATTATTTACTAATTTATTATAAGCTTTAAATTCAGCCATAGCATGGTATTTTTCATTATCAGCAGCTTCTTGGAAGAATCTTGCAATTTTATGTAAACCTTCTTCAAAAGCAACTTCGGCAAAAAATTCATATTTATTTCTAGCTTGTGATTCACCTGCAAAGGCTTTCATTAAGTTTACAGCAGTTAAGTTTTCTGTAATCATTTCCATTTCATTTCCACAACAAGATAATTTTGCATTTGTTCCTGTTTCTTGTACTTCTACTTCACATCCACATGTGTTACATTTGTAAGTTTCATATTGTCTCATAATTTAATTCCTTAATAATATTAATTTTCTATGGAAAATCTTTTTCCGTTGAAGAAAGTATAATATATTAAAGCTTAAAGGAAAATTATTCTCGTTTAATAAAATTTATGGTATAATTTGAATTATGAAAATAAGTGTATAATTTTTACAAGATTATATATGTAAATTATGTGAAATTAAATGATATATATTGTATTATTTCACGAAAGGAAGAGAAACTATGACAAATTATACAAGTTTACTAAAAGATTATGATTTAAAAGTTACTCCTCAAAGAGTGGCAATAGTAGAAGAACTTTATATAAATGGACATATGAATATAGATGATTTATATAAAAAATTATTAGCAAAGTTCCCATCTATATCTTTAGCAACGATATATAAAAATATCAATGCAATGGTTGAAAAAGTATTTCTTTCAGAAGTAAAGATACCAAATACTAAATCTGTTTATGAACTAGTAAAAGAAGAACATGCACACATGGTTTGTTCATCTTGTGGTTATATTGAAGATGTAATCGTAAATAGTTCAAATGTTTTAGAAGAAGCTGCTGTGAAGAGTAATTTTAAAATTGAAAGTGCTGATATAGTACTTAGCGGACTTTGTCCAAAATGTTCAAAATAGTTTAGCTTAAGCTAAACTATTTTGGATTACTAACCCTAATACAACTAATAAAACAATTCCTGCACTTTTATTATAAAGTTTGTTTGCTGTAATAAATACTAACATTAGTGATAATATAACAGCTGCTGCTATATCAAAGAAGTAAAGATTTAAATCTACATTTAAAGGATTTAAAATTGAAGCTAACCCTAATACCATAGTAAAGTTAGCAACATTTGATCCAATGATATTACCTATTGCTAAATCTGCATTGTTTTTCATAGCTGATTTAATTGAGATTGTAAGTTCTGGTAGAGATGTACCAAATGCAACTAAAAATAGTCCAATAAGCCATTCAGAAATCCCAAACTCTCTTGCAATATTTCCAGCACTATCAATAGCAAAATCAGCACCTCCAACTACAAATACAAAACCAACAAGTAATAATGCAGATGTTTTTCCCCATGCAAATTTTTCTTTTGCTAAGTCTTCATCTATTTCTTCAACTTGGTTTGAGCTAATTAAGAAAATTAAGTAAGCAGCCATTAATAGAAGAAATAAAACACCATCAACTATATTTATCTTACCATCAACTCCCATAAGTATAAATACTAAAATAGGAAATAATGCCCAAGCTGAATCTTTTGCAAAAAGATCTCTATCTGGTGATATTTTCTTAGCAACAAGAAAAACAGCACCTAAAACTAGTGCAATATTAAATATCGTACTTCCAACAACATTTGCTACAGCAATATCTGCACTTCCTTTCATTGAAGCTGACATAGAAACAGCCATTTCAGGGAGAGATGTTCCAAGTGCAATTAAAGTAGCACCAATTACGAAATGTGAGATATTGTAATGAAGTGCAATTTTTTCACTTTGCTCAATTATAAAATCAGCACCATATATAAGTGCGGCCATCGCTACTGTAAAAATTATAATATCCATTTACGAATTCCTTACTATTAAACTTTTTGGCAGATTAAATTTATTAATCAGCTCTTCTTCTTTATCTCTATGCTCACCATTGTCAACTTCGTGGTCAAATCCAACTAAATGAAGTAATCCATGAATAAAAAGAAGAAAAAACTCTTCCTCTTCTTTATGTCCATATTCGTCTGCTTTGTTTTTTACAAACTCTTCTGAGATTACGATTGAGCCAACTGGCATATTAGGCATATTAAACTCTAAAGGGAAACTTAATACATCAGTTGCTTTATTTATATTTCGATGTTCATTATTTAGTTCTTGAATTTCATCATTGTTTGTAATAATTAGTTCAATATCTTTTGAAGTTACATATGAAGCTATCTCTTCAAGTTTTGATAAATCAAACTCTAAAGAGGAGTTGTTTTCTATATCAATCATTCTTTTCCCTTTTAATTTGCGCGATTGTATCTAAGTTTTGCAAATTAAAAGATAAAAGAAAAAAATTAGTTTAAAATAGTTCTATCATCTTAGGTACTTCATCAACAGCGAAGCACTTTAGTTTAAGATTTAGATTTGGTTTTTGTGAGATTACAGCTTTTTTTATACCTTGGGCTTGGGCTTCTTTTAGCCTCATATCCATTGAGTATACATCTTTGATTTCACCTGTAAGTGAAACCTCTCCAATGAATACTGACTCTTTTGAAATAGGTCTATCTCTAAATGAGGAGATAATAGCTGCAACTACTGCTAAATCTGCTGAACTTTCTTTGATTTTAATACCACCACTTATATTTACAAATACATCATAGTGATTTAGAGGTAAATCAATCTTTTTCTCAAGTAGGGCTAAAAGCATATTTAATCTATTTACATCAAAACCGGTAGCACTTCTTTTTGGGTTTGGATGTGTTGATTCTGTTACTAAAGCTTGAACTTCAAGTATTAAAGCCCTTGAACCTTCCATTGATACAGTTAAAGCAGAACCACTTTGTGCTTTTGTTTTATCAAAAAACTTAGATGCTATATCTTTTGCACTAACCAAACCTTCTTGCGTCATCTCAAATATACCAATTTCAGAAGTAGAACCAAATCTATTTTTGAAACCTCTTAACATTCTAAGTTCTTTGGAAGCCTCACCTTCAAAGTATAAAACTGTATCAACCATATGTTCAAGTACTCTAGGTCCAGCGATACTTCCATCTTTTGTAATATGCCCAATAATAAACATTGCAATATCAGACTCTTTTGCTTTTCTCATTAGCTCAAAAGTGATTTCACGAACTTGACTTACACTTCCTGGTGCTGATGTTAGGTTTGATGAATAGATAGTTTGAATAGAGTCAATAATACATACTTCATAATCTTGTCTGAGTAGTTCATCTTGAATTTCTTCAAGTTTTATTTCACTTAATAAAAACATCTTATCACTATTTGCTTCAAGTCTATTAGCTCGCAGTTTTATCTGTCCAGCACTCTCTTCACCTGATACATATAAAACTTTTTTCCCTGAAAAGGCAATACTTCCTGCAACTTTAAGAAGTAGTGTAGACTTACCAACACCAGGACTTCCTCCAATTAGGGTTAAACTTCCAGGAACAATTCCTCCACCTAAAACTAAATCAAATTCATCATTATGTGAACTAAATCTTGTAACATCATCTTGAACAATTTCAGTAATAGCCTTTGCTTTTGAAGTTGATGTAGTTACTTTTGATACTTGTTTTAATACTTCTTGCTGCTCTTGATTTAATTCTACAAAACTATCCCAACCGCCACAGTTTGGACATTTACCTAGCCATTTTGTTGATTGTTCTCCACAGTGTTGACACTCAAATAGTGTTTTTTTCTTTTTAGCCATATTTGTTCCTATTTAAAACTTCTTGCAATTATAGTGAAATTTTTATTATGGAGTTTAAAATATTGCAATATGTTATAATTTTAAGATTATGAAACTAAGGATACATATGTTTGTAGAACTAAAAAAAGTTTATAGTGAAATGGAAGCACAAATTTTAGTTACTCACTTAAGTGATGAAAATATTGAAGCTATTATCGACAAAGATGATGCAGGAGGTATGCATCCTCACTTGCAAGCTACAATTGGTGTATTTATTTTAGTGAAAGAAGAAGATCTAGAAAAAGCAAAAGCTATTATAGAAGTAGAAACTGAAAATTTATCATCTTGGTCATGTAAAAATTGTGGGGAGGTTCATGAAGGACAATTTAGTGTTTGTTGGAATTGTGGAGAATCAAAAGTTTAATAAATAAAAAACTATGATAAAATCCCTCAATTTTAAATACAAAGGCTAAACTCTTGAAACTTTTTTGCGATGGTAGTGTAAATCCACAAATGAAAATAGGATTTGGGGCTTATTTTATTTTAGATGAAAATATTCAAAATCAAAATATAAAAACAAAAAAGTTTGAAAATACATCTTCTACAAAACTTGAATTAGAAGTTTTATTATGGGCTTTAAAAGATATGAATATAGAAGAAAAAATTCAAGTATATACAGATTGCCAAAATATTTTAAGCCTATTAAATAGAAGAGAAAAACTTGAAAAAAACAACTTTAGAACATCAACAAATAAAATAGTTAAAAATGAGCTTTTATATAAAGAGTTTTATTTTTTATTAGATAAATATGAAATAGAGTTTATAAAAGTAAAAGGTCATAAAAAAAGTAGTTTGAAAGATGAAATAGATAAAGCTTTTAATTTAGTAGATAAAGCTTCACGAAATACATTAAGAGAGTTTATAAAAGGAGAAAATGAATGATTATATATATACATGGATTTGCAAGTAGTGGTTATGGTGCTAAAGCTCAAAAGTTTGTAGAGTATTTTGAAGATGAGATAATCACACCAAGTTTATCAAATATTCCAAATTTAGCTATTAATACTTTAGAACAAATAATAGAAGCTTTTTTAAGAAAAGGTGAAAAAGTAAGTCTAATTGGCTCTTCTTTAGGAGGTTTTTACTCAATTTATTTAGCTAATAAATATGATTTAAAAGCAGTTCTTATAAATCCAGCTGTAAATCCAATGGATACCTTAAATAGATATGAAGAAGTGGAAATGGTACAAAATTATTATGATAGTAGTAGCTTTGAGTTTACACATGAACATATTTCATCTTTAGAAAACTATGATGTTTATGAATTAAAAAATCCAAATAATTTTATGACTTTATTACAAGCTGAGGATGAAGTATTAGATTATGAAGAAGCAGTGGAAAAGCTAGAAGAAACAAATCTTGAAATAGAAGAGGGTGGGAGTCACTCTTTTGAAGGAATAGAGAGATATTTTAGAAAAATAGATAGTTTTTTTAATAATTAAAGAGAGAATTCTCTTTAATTATCTTCAGGTGTGTAGATTTCATCTAATAAGCTATCTACAAAAGCATCTGGACTAAATTCTATTAAGTCATCTTGTTTCTCACCAACTCCAACAAAGAAGATAGGTAATTCAAGTTGATTAGAGATAGAGAATAATGCTCCACCTTTTGCAGTTCCATCAAGTTTTGTAACGATAATACCATCAACTCCAACGATTTCATTGAAGGCTTTTGCTTGTGCAATTGCTGTATTACCTTGTGTACCATCTAAAATCATAAGTTTTTGATGAGGTGCTCCCTCATATGCTTTATTACAAACTTTTACTATTTTTTTAAGCTCATTATTTAGGTTTGTTTGTGTTTGTAATCTTCCTGCTGTATCAATAATTACATTATCAATATCTCTAGCAGTTGCTGAAGATATAGTATCATAAGCTACTGCACTTGCATCATGACCTTGTTTTGTTTTAATAATTGGCACATCTAATTTATCTGCCCAAGTTGAAAGTTGCTCAATTGCTGCTGCTCTAAATGTATCTCCAGCACCTAAAATTACTGATTTACCTTCTTTCTTAGATTTATTAGCAAGTTTTGCAATAGTTGTAGTTTTACCTGCACCATTTACACCTATGATTAATCTTACAAAAGGTTTTGGTAGGTTTGATAAGTCAACATCAGGGGCATGTTCAAATAACATTACTAATCTATGTCTTAACTGCTTTCTTGTGATTTCTTCTGGTAAACCATCCATTGCTTTTTCAATAATTTCATATTCCATATCTGCTTCAATTAGCATCTCTTCGATGTCTTCAAAAGCGATTTTTTCTTGTTTTTGAGGTATAACAGATTTAATATTTCCAAAGGTTTTTTCTAAAGCTCTTGAGAAGAAACCTTTTTTCTCTTCATTTTTAGGCTCTTCTTTTTTTACTTCTTCTTGAACTTCTTGTATTTTTGCCTCTTCTTGAATTACTTCATTTTTAGGTTCTTCTTTTACAATAAGCTCTTCTTTGATTGTTTCTTCTTTAATTTCTTCTTGTACAGATATTTCTTCTATCTTAGACTCTTCTTGTACAGGAACTTCTTGCTCTTTTATCTCTTCTTGAACTTCTGGAAGCTGTTGTTCTTCTTCTTTTTTAGGTTCTTCTTTTTTCTTTTTTTTAAAAAAACTAAACATTAATTACCTTCTACTTTTTTAATAATCTATTTATATCTAATTCCATCATTTCAACAGGAACAATACCTATGTACTTTTGAAAAACATCACCATTTTTATCTAACATAAACATTGTTGGGATTGATTTTATAGGACCAATTTTATCTGCTAGTTTAAAATTATCTTCTGTATTTGTTACATCATAATTTATATTGAACTTATTTGAAAACTCTACTATTTCTTCATTTGATTTGTTTTTTTCAAGTAAAACAGAGATTACTTTAAAATCCCCTTGATATTTTTCTTGTAAAGTTATTAAATTTGGAATTTCTGCTTTACAAGGAGGACACCATGTTGCAAAGAAGTTTAATAGTACAATTTTATTAGGATACTCTTTTATTTTATACTTATTATCATCATTTATTATTGTTATAGTTTTATTATCTATTGTAGTTAAACTTATCTCATTTGACTTTTTAATTACTGTTTCTTCTTGTGTAACATCTGTTGTTTTTTTATCTTCAGAACTACATCCAGTAAAGAATAAAATAGATAAAATAGACAAAAATGCCAAGGTTTTAAACTGCATTTTAATTCCTTTGGGTAAAATTATTTGTTGGGTTAGAATTCTACCCAAGTGAGGCTTAAATATGAATGTAAATCACAAAAGTGATTTTAGGAAATCGTGTATAAAAAAATTAGAGTTTTCGAGTCGTTTTTCAAAGTTTTATAAAGACAAAATAATTATTAAAAAGTTAGAAAACTTAATAGATAAGAGTAAAGCAAAAAATATATTATTGTATATACCTTTAGGAACAGAGGTTGATACAAAACCTTTAATAAATAAATTAAGAAAAAATAAAAACAAAAATATTTATGTTCCTTTTATGTATGAAGATAGTTTTAAAATTGTTAAGTATAGATTACCGTTACATAGGAAAAAGTTTGGAATAAAAGAGCCAAATAATTCTTTTTATAAAGCACAAAAAATTGATATGGCTATAATTCCTATTGTTGGGGTTGATATTATAGGTAAACGTATTGGTTTTGGTAAAGGTATGTATGATAGATTTTTTGACAGACTTGGTTATAAACCTATTCTAGTCTTTACTCAATTAACACTTTGTAAAAGCGATGAAATACTTTCAGAAAAACACGATATTCAAGCAGATTATATAATTACTAGTTAAGGTTTAAAAAATGGAATATATTATCGTAGGGGGAGTTGTAGCACTTTTAAGTTCTGCAATTAGTATTTTTGTAGTAAGAAAAATTGATAAAGCTAAACTTCAAGTTTTCATAGAACAAGCAAAAGCAAAAGCAAAAGTTATTGAACATGAGGCGGAAGTTGCTTTAAAAGAAGCACAGTTAAAAGCTAAAACTGACTGTGATAGAGAGTTTAAAAATGCAAGGAGAGATTATGATTCTATGCTTGCAAAAATTGAGAAAAAAGAAAAAGAGTTAAATGAGCATTTAGAAAAAGAGTTAAATGCAATAAAAGAAGAGAAGTCTCAGATTGTTGATAAAAACAACAAATTAAGTACTTTAAAAGAGGGACTTAAAAAGCAAAAGAAAACTTATGAAGAAAAAACAGCAGAAGCTATTAAGATTTTAGAAAATGCTTCAGGTCTTACAGAAGATGAAGCTACTGACTTAATGATTAAAAAAGTTAGAGAAGATTCAAGAGGTAAAATCGCTTCAATTTTTAGAAAAAAATATAAGTTAGCCGAGCAAAATTGTAAAAATGAGATTAACAATATGTTATCACATGCTGTTACAAGGTATGCAGGTGAATTTGCAGCTGAGAGACTTATTAATAATATTCCTATAAATGATGAAGAAACTAAGGGTAAGATTATTGGTAAAGAAGGAAGAAATATTAAAGCCCTTGAGATGTTAATGGGTGTGGATATTATTATTGATGATACTCCTAATACTATTACTATTTCTTCTTTTAATCTTTATAGAAGAGCAGTTGCTACAAAGACTATTAAAGAGTTATTAGAAGATGGAAGAATCCAACCTGCAAGAATTGAAGAAGTTTACAAAAATGTAAAAGTAGAGTTTGATAGAAATATTCATAAAGAGGGTGAAGATGTAATTCTTGAATTAGGAATTAAATCTATGCATCCAGAGCTTGTAAAACTTGTTGGAAAACTAAGATATAGAGCTTCTTATGGTCAAAATGCACTTGCTCATACTTTAGAAGTTGCTCATCTTTCAGGATTATTAGCTGCTCAAATGGGTGGAGATGCTATTTTAGCAAGACGTGCAGGCCTTTTACATGATATTGGAAAAGCATTAACTCATGAAATGCCAGGTTCACATGTGCATTTAGGGGCTGAAATTTGTAGAAGATATGATGAATGTGCTACTGTAATCAATGGAATTTATGCTCACCATGGACATGAAGAGCCTATAAACGTAGAAAGTGCAGCAGTTTGTGCAGCTGATGCTCTAAGTGCCGCAAGACCAGGTGCTAGAAGAGAAGTACTTGAAAGCTTCCTAAAAAGAGTTGAAGAGGTTGAAAAAATTTCTACATCAAAAACAGGTGTATTAAATGCATATGCAATTAATGCAGGTAGAGAAGTTAGAGTTATTGTTCAAGCCGAGCTTGTAAATGATGATGAAGCAGTTATCTTAGCTACTGAAATTGCCCAAGAGATTGAAGAAAAAGTTCAATATCCAGGTGAGATTAAAGTAAATGTTATTAGAGAACTAAGAGCTGAATCATACGCTAGATAAATTTAAAGATAAAGAAGAATATGAAAAAGAATAAACCAACGACTAAAATTATTGCAGGAAAATACAAAGGGAAGGTTTTAGAACTACCTTCTTTAGAAATTACTAGAAGTTCAAAGGCAAGACTAAAAGAGTCATTATTTAATGTATTACAATTTGATATAATTGATAAGATTTTTGTTGAATCTTTTGCGGGTTCTGGCTCTATTGGTTTAGAGGCTTTAAGTAGGGATGCAAGAAGATCATATTTTGTAGAGTTAGATAGAAACTCTTACAATATTTTAGTGAGAAACTGTAAATCACTTGATATGAACTCATGTCAAACTATGCAAGGTGACACTTTTGTTCAAACGCCAACTATTTTAAATAGTTTAAAAAACTCAGAAGATGAGATTGTCTTATATGTTGATCCTCCATTTGATTATAGAGAGGGAATGGAAGAGATTTATAACAAATCTTTTAAAATGATAGAAGAGATTGAAAATGACAATATTTATATTGTAATAATTGAACATGTATCAACACTTGAAATGCCAGAAATTTTAGGTAAATTTAGTTTAGATAAAACTAAAAAGTTTGGTAAAAGTTCACTTTCATATTACACATATAAGGATGAGAACTAAGATATGTTTAAATGGGCTTTATATTTACTAATTACTACGATTTTATTAGTATTTTTATTGCCTTTTATTTATAGCGTATCTCCTTATGAATTAAACCCTGACAAAATCCTTCAAGCACCATCTTTAGAACATCTGTTTGGTACAGATAGACTTGGACGAGATGTTTTAGCAAGAATTTTAGAAGGTGGACAAACTTCACTAATTATTGGATTTCTAGCTGCAGCTATTTCTTCAATAATAGGACTTTTTATCGGTATTAATGCCGGCTATTTTAAGGGTAATATTGATAAATCTATTACTATAATAATTGATTTATTTCTAACATTCCCAACTTTCTTTTTGCTTTTAGCACTTGTTTCTTACATTCAAGCATCAGCACTTATTTTAATCATCGTAATATCAATTACTGGTTGGATGGGTATGGCAAGACTAATTAGAAGTGAAAGCTTTGCTATAAGTAACAGACCTTTTATAAAAATCTTAAAACTATCAAATGTTTCTACATTTAAGATTATTTTTAAATACTTTGCGCCATTATTAGCACCTATCTTTTTGATTTCATTTACATTTGGAGTAGGTGGGTCTATATTAGCTGAATCAGGACTTTCTTTTTTAGGACTTGGAATAAATCCTCCTGATATGTCATGGGGATCACTTCTTAGTGATGGAAAGGCTGTTATAGACATTGCTTGGTGGGTTAGTTTCTTTCCTGGACTTATGATTTTTATCATAACATTTTGTCTGATGCAAATATCAGATTATCTTCAATCAAAAGCAAATCAAAAAGAAATTCAGAAAACATAAAAAAATGCTATGTTTTTGTTATGTTTATATTTTATAATTTAAATGTTGAGTGAAGAACTCAACAAATCTAAAAGCACAAAGGGGTTAAGATGAAAAGGATAGCAGTTATTCTTGTGTCTCTTTATAGTTTGTCATTTGGTGTAGAGTATGATGAACTTCAAGGGAAAATGTTGTCACTATCATGTGCATCATGTCATGGTACAGATGGGAAGTCAGAAATGATTACTCCATATATAGCTGGAATGGGAAAGGCTAGTATGTATCAAACTTTACTTGATTATAAGTATGATAGGAAAGAAGGAACAATGATGCAAAAACATGCAAAAGGTTTCACTGACGCTGAGTTAGAACAAATAGCTTACTATTTTTCAAAAGTTAAGAGATAAAGGATAAGAGATGATGAATAGAAGAAATTTTAACAAATTACTTGTTGGTTCTATTGCTCTTTCTTTTACTGCTTGTAGTAGTCTTACAAGTGTATCTTTACCTAAAGATAAAAAAAGAGTTGTTATTGTAGGTGGTGGTTTTGGTGGTGCAACTACTGCAAAGTATCTTAAAAAATTTAGCCCTGAAACAGAAGTTATTTTGATTGAGCAAAATAAAGAGTATTATACTTGTCCATTTGGAAATACTGTAATAGCAGGTTTAAATGACATAGAGTATATTAAACATGATTATAAAACTTTAGAGAGTAAATATAAAGTTAAAGTTATTCATGCAAAAGTTAAAAAAGTTGATGGAGCTACAAATAGTGTAATCTTAGAAAATGGAGATGTAATTCCATATCATAGAGCTGTTGTATCTCCTGGAATTGATTTCAAATATGACAAAGGTTATGTAGAAGGTTCTGAAATGTATGCTCCTCATGCATATAAAGCTGGACCTCAAACTTCACTTTTAAGAGAACAACTTGAAGGTATGAAAGATGGTGGAACTTATGTGATGGTAGCACCACCAAATCCATTTAGATGTCCTCCTGGGCCTTATGAGCGAATCTCACTAGTAGCTCACTATTTAAAAACTCATAAACCAAACTCTAAGATTATTATCTTAGATCAAAAAAACAAGTTCTCTAAACAAGGATTATTCCAAGAAGGTTGGGAAAAACTTTATGGTGATATGATTGAATGGAGAAGTGCTGAGTTTGGAGGTAAGGTTTTAGAAGTAAATCCAAAAACTCTTGAATTAACTACAGAAGATGAAGTAGTTAAAGCTGATGTTTTAAATTATATTCCATCTCAAAAAGCAGGTCAGTTAGCCTTTGATTCTGGATTAACGCAAGGTGATTGGTGTCCTGTAAATACTAAAACTTTTGAATCAAGACTTGTAAAAAATGTACATGTTATTGGTGATGCTTCAATTGCTACAAAAATGCCAAAATCTGGATTCTCTGCAAATTCACAAGGTAAAATTGCTGCATTGCAAATTTCAAGACTTTTAAGAAAACAAGCAGTAGTTAATCCTCCAAAATTAGCTAATACTTGTTATAGTTTAATTGCTCCAAAATATGGTATCTCTGTAGCTGCTGTATATGAAGCACATGAAGATAAAATCGTAAAAGTTGCAGGTGCTGGTGGATTAAGTCCTATGAATGCTCCTATGTCTTTTAGAAATTTAGAAGCAGAATATGCTGTGGCTTGGTATCAAAACCAAATGGCAGACGTATTTAGATAAAACTAAAAAGAGAGAAATCTCTTTTTAGTAACAATTCTTGCTTATTTCTATATCTTTTAAATCTCTTAGTTTTTTTTCTTCATTATTTAATTGCATTCTTTTTGCAAGTGATACATTTTCAGTTTTATTATTTTTTAAATTATCAATAAACTTCTGAGTTTTTTCAATTTCAGCTCTTAAACTTTTGCAAGATAAGTATTGACCTGTAACTATTGATGAACTAATCTCTTTATAATTATTTGCCCAAGAAGTAGAAGATAATATAATAAGAAATATCATATATATGTTAATTATTTGTTTTTTCATGATTTTACTTTTTGTTTATTTTAACATACGGAAATGTATAAAATATGTTAAATTCTTTGATATAATGAATTTATAATATTTTAATGTACTTAGCGTTAAAATCAATTAAATAATATTTTATCAATTTTATAGGAAAATATATGCTTACTTTAAAGTACAAATTTATAATAGCAGTTTTATTACTGCATACATTTTATGTTTCACCAACTTTTGCAAGATCATGGAGTGAAATTAAAGAATCAGGTGTTTTAAAAATTGCAACTAGAGATATTTCATCTTTGGCTTATAACTCTAAGAGTAAAGACTATCCAGGCTTTTTACATGAAATGGCTTTAGCTTTTGCTCAAAAAAATAATTTAAAACTAGAGATTCATACTGTTGATTCATTTTCAGATTTTTGGAAAAAAGATGGTGAAATTCTTTTAAAAACTGAAAAATATGACACACCTGATATTTATGATAAGGTTGATATAGTAACCGAGGCATTTACAGTAACTCCCAAAAGAGAAAAATTAATATATATGAGTCCTTATATAGAAAATATAGAACTTTTCTTTGGAGATATTAATAAACCTATAAAAAATTATTATGATTTAATTGGTAAGAAAATATTACTTTATGAAAGTATGGCATTTTTAGATGTATTTAAAAAAGAACTTGAAAGAAGAAATATACCTTATAACATGGTTTATGTTCAAAAAGACAAAGATACAATAAAACCTAAAGAAAAATATGAAGTTAGAAATGACAAGGTAAATCTTTATGTTTTTCCTGTAAACGAAAAGTATGATGGTAAGCTTATTTATCACTATTTAGCTAATAAAACAATAGATGCTAGTATAAATGATAGTTTAGGAATTATTTTTAGACTTTTCTCAAATAGTTATTATAGTGAAAATATTAGACCTTATTTTCCTGTAAAAATCAACAAAACATTTTTGGCTTGGGGTATGGATCATAAAACAAAAGTTTTAAATAAAAAAGTAGATGACTTTATTAAAGAGTATAAACTTTCAAATGAATTTTCTAAAAAGTTAGAGTACTATACAGGTATGACACTAGAAAGTTATAATGATTTAGTTTCAAAAATAAAATAAAGTAGCTAATTGTGACGATTAAACATAAAATTCTTTTTGGTTTTATATTTGTATTTACTTTTGTATTTATTTTATCATCTTGGGCATATTATGTTCATTTTGATTCTGTTTTGATTAAGAACCAGAAACAACAAGCAAAAGTAGTAAATAAAACTTATATTGATTCATTAAGTTTAATTATAAATGACAATAAAGCACAGCTAAAAATACTCGAAAAAGATGGTGATATAGCTCTTGCGTATGATGACACTGAGTGGCTTTCTATAGTTGGAGTTGCTAAAACTAAAAAAAAATTTAAAGAAATATTTAAAACTCATCCCTACTTAAAATCGATGGTCTTTTATAAAGATAATAAGATATTAGTAAATGCAGTAAATAAAAATGATAATATCTCGGAGTTATTGATAAAGCATAGTTTTGATTTTAGTATTAGTAACTCAAAAGTAGTACTAATTACAAATCCAATACTTTTTTTACAAAATAAATTAAATGAAGATAAAATTTATAACATTAATCATCTTTATCTAAAATCAGAAGAAAAAGACTGGATTATTACAAAAGATAAATACTACTCTTTTGAAAAAAAAGATTTAGAATTAAACAATATTGTAAGTTTAGATGGTAAAAAATTTATCGCATCTACATGTAATAAAGTTCCCAAACTATCTTTTTGTCAAGTTGCATTAATACCTTATGACTATTATCATGATACTTTAAAGAATATGATTATAAATATCTTTTTGCTATATATTGCATTATTGATTATTACATCATTAGTGGCAAAATATTTATCAAATTTTATTATAAAACCGATAAATGCTTTAAAAGAAGCATCGACACAGTATGAAAATGATAAATTTATACCAATAACTACACATGGGAATGATGAAATAAGTGAAGCTATAGTTGCTTTTAATGCTATGGGTAAAAGGATTTCTAATTTTACTCATGAACTTCAAGGGGAAGTAGAGAAAAGAACAAAAGAGTTAAAAGATGCAAATAAAAAGTTAGAAAAGTTAGCTACAACTGACTCTTTAACTGGACTTTACAATAGAGCAAAAATAGATGAATTTTTAAATCAAGAGTTAAGTAGATTTAATAGATATGGTCATAATTTTTCTATTTTAATTTTAGACTTAGATGATTTTAAACTTTTAAATGATAACTTTGGTCATCAAGTAGGAGATATTGTTTTAAAAAGTTTTTCAAATATACTTCAAGAAAGCGTTAGAAAATCAGATATGATTGGACGTTGGGGTGGTGAAGAGTTTTTGATAGTACTACCTGAGACCAATCTAGATAATGCTATTCAAACTGCTAAAAAAATAGCTATGAACTTAAGAGAATATAACTTTGATTTTACAGATAAGAGTATTACTGCAAGTGTTGGTGTAGGAGAGTTTAGAGCAGATGATACAATAACAAGTCTATTTGCTAGAGTTGATAAAAATCTTTATAAAGCAAAAAAGCTAGGTAAAGATTTAGTTATTGGATAAGAATTATTAATTAAGTTTTGTATTGGAGATTTTTTGAATTATTTTAAATATATATTTTTAGGGATTATAGTTTTATTTACTGTTGGATGCTCTTCAAAAAATCAAGTTAGTTTTAATAAACAGCTTCAATCTATATCTTTAAATGAAACTATAATAGTAGCAAGACCTGCACAAACTGTAAAGTCACCTGTATCTTTAAATTTAGGTTTAGGTGGATACATATCAAAGCATGTGGGTATTCATGTGGGAAGTAGTGTAAGACCTGATATTAAAAATTCGGAGGGTTTAAATTTTCAAAGGGCTTTAGAAAAATTTGATATTTCCCTTGGAGATAAAATTAAAACTTCATTTAAAAGAAAAATGCGTGAGGATAGTTTTTATAAAAATAGATTTGTACCCTTTGGTTCTGATGCTATAATAAATCTTTATGTAAAAAAATATGAAATAGATGAGAACTTCTTTTCAAGAAATGCATATATGAAAATCTATATGCAAGTAAGAGTTGTAAATACAAATGGTCAAGAACTTTATACAGGTGAGCTAGTAAATGAAACAAATATATCTCAAAAAAGCTACAGACTTTCTGATGTTTTTGTAAATAAAAGGGCTTTTTTACAGCTTTTAGAAGCTTCTATAAACAACCTTGTTTACAAGCATATTGAAAGTATGAAACAAGATTAAAGACTATAAAATACTAATTTTTTGTAACTATATTGTAACTTTAAAGAAATTTAAGAGTATAATAATTGCTTTGATTTTTTATTAAAGGATTATTTTGACTAGTTTTTTTAAAACTTTTATACTAGTAGCTATTCTTCCTATAGCCTTACTAGCTGACACAAAAGATAATTCTGTTGCATTTGGAGCTATGACCTTACTTCCTCCTTTAGTTGCTATATTATTAGCATTTGTAACAAGAAATGTAATCTTTTCTTTATTTATGGGTATATTTACCGGAACTTTTATGGTAAATATTACAGGAGCGAATATTTTCGCAACTTTCTTTAACGCTTTAGTTGATATGTCATCAAAAATGGTTGGTTCACTTGCTGATTCATGGAATGCAGGTATTGTTCTTCAAGTTCTAACAATTGGTGGTATGATTGCAGTTATTACAAAAATGGGTGGTCCTAGAGCTATTGCTATTAAGCTTGCTGCACGTGCTAAAACTCCTGCTACTGCTCAACTATATACTTGGGTGATGGGATTTTTCATCTTCTTTGATGACTATGCAAACTCACTTGTTGTAGGTCCTATTATGAGACCTGTTACAGATAAGCTAAAAGTTGCTAGAGAAAAACTAGCATTTATTATTGACTCAACAGCTGCTCCTATTGCTGGACTTGCACTTATTTCTACTTGGGTTGGATATGAATTATCACTTATTAAAGATGCCTATGTTGCTATAGGTCAGCCTGAGGTAAATGCTTTTGCTGTTTTTGTTGAGACTCTTCCTTATAGATTTTATAATATTTTAATGCTTGCCTTTGTTTTCTTCACAGCTTTTACACTTAGAGATTTTGGTCCTATGTATGAAGCTTCAAAAAGAGCTTACGAAAAAGGTGAATTAACAAACCCTAAAACAGACAGTACTTTAATGAACCAAGAAAACTCTTTTATGATGCCAAAAGAGGGTGTTACTTATTCGATTTTTAATGCAATTATTCCTATTGCTGTACTTATTGTAGTTTCTATTGTAGGATTTTATGTAAATGGTGTTTCAGGACTTGAAGGTGAAGCTTTAAAGATTGTAGAAGCTGCTCCTTATTCATTTGCTGCTATTAGAGAGGCTTTTGGTGCTGCTGATGCTTCTATAGTTATTTTTGAGGCTGCATTATTAGCTTCACTTGTTGCTATTGGTATGGGTTTACAACAAAAGATTTTCTCACTGCATGAAGCAATTGAGACTTGGGTATATGGTGTAAAAGCTTTAGTTATTACAGCTGTTATTTTAATCCTTGCTTGGTCTTTATCTTCTGTGATGAAAGAGCTAGGAACTGCACAGTATCTTGTAACACTTTTATCAGATAGTACACCTCAATTTATTTTACCAACTGTGATTTTTATACTTGGTTCTATTATATCTTTCTCAACAGGAACATCTTATGGAACAATGGGAATTTTGATGCCTTTAACAATTCCTTTAGCAAATGCTGTTGGAATTCATACAGGTTTAGAAGGAAATGAACTTCATAGTTATATAGTATTAAATGTTGGAGCTGTATTAACGGGAGCTATTTTTGGAGATCACTGTTCTCCTATATCTGATACATCTATTTTATCATCGATGGCTTCATCTTGTAATCATATGGATCACATCGCTACGCAGTTACCTTATGCTTTATTTGTAGGTTCTGTTGCTATTATATGTGGATATATTCCAGCTGCATTTGGAGTGCCTGTATACTATTTACTGCCTCTTGGATTACTTGTAGTGTTCTTAGTGATAAGATTTTATGGGAAACCTTATATAACAAAATAAAAGAAGAGAAACTCTTCTTTTATATTCTATTTAAAAGCTTATCTAAAAGTCTTGTAGATAGAACTCTTTTGAAGAAGCCTAAGATATATGTAGCTTTTGTTACATAATATCTTGGCTTTGGATTATTTGACTTCATGATTTCTAAAATCACATTTGCTACTGATGTTGCTGGAAGATTAAAAGGAGTGTTGTCTTTTTCATTTTCAAGTCTTACTTTTAACTCTTTTTTATATGTATCTTTGAAAGAACTATTTTCTATATCAATGTTTTTATTGAATTTTTTTAGGGCATTTTCTCTAAACTTTGAAGTAACAGGTCCTGTATTTATAGATGAAATAAAAATATCAGTTCCCATAACTTCTTGTCTCATAGTATCAGCTAAACCTTCAATAGCATATTTTGAAGCATTGTAAGCACCTCTAAATTTAAGAGAGATTATTCCTAATACTGATGAGTGTTGTATAACTTTTCCGTAACCTTGAGATCTAAAAATCTTCATAGTTTGAAGTGTCACTTCATGAAGACCAAAGAAGTTTGTTTCAAACTGTTCTTTTAAGGCCTCTACGCTTACATCTTCAACTGCTCCTGGTTGACCATATCCTGCGTTGTTAAATACTGCATCTAGTTTTTTATCTTTGTCTAAAATATAATCTAAGGCTTGTGAGATTTCTTCTTTTTTTGTAACATCAATTTTAAGTGCCTCAAAGCCTAAGGCTTTTAGCATATTTACATCTTCTATTTGTCTTGCACTTGCATAGACTTTGTATCCATTGTCTTTAAGTGTTTTGGCTGTTTGAAGTCCTATTCCTGTGGAGCAGCCTGTTATTAAAATATTTTGCATTTTGTATCCTGTCTTATAAAGTATTCAATTTTAAAAAGCACATTATATCAAAATAAAATATTATTAGTTTTTATAGAAACCTTTGTATTTAGAGTATTGTAAATCTATATCTAAAATAAGACTCCATTTTATTGCAATTTTTTCAAAGAAGTCTGTTTTTTGTAAATCATAAAAAGCTTTTTGCCATCTTCTTACATCTTCTTTTGAAGTATCTTTTGAAAGCATTATATAGCTTGGGATTTCTTTGAATTCATATGAGGCTTTCAAAGAAGATACTTTGATTCCTGCTTTTTTTGCTATGAAAGCTGCTTCTATATTTGATGAGGTCCATAAATCAACTCTTTCTAACATTAGTTTCTTTATATTCTGTTCATGATTTGCAGTTTCATAAACCTCAAAACCTTTATCTTTAAAATATTTAGCTCTCCAATCACCTCTCATGGCAGCTATTTTTAAATCTTTTGATTTGATATCTAGTGAAGAGTTTATTGAGATATTTTTATTTAATTTTGAATAAAGAATATGCTTTTTAGTAATAACAGGCCCTATAAAATAAAAACCTTCTTGTATACGATGAGATGTTTTACCTGCTGTAAATAGAGCTATATTTGCATTGTTTTGAGCTATGTTATAAGCTCTTGCCCAAGTCATAAGCTCGATTTTGTTTTCTAGGTTGAGTTCTTCTTGAAGCTTTTTTACTATATCAACTGTAATACCTGTAATAATTTTATTTTTATCTAAATAGTTTGTAGGTGGTTCTTCATTTGTAAGTATTCTAAAACTATTTGCACTTGAAGAGTACGTGAAAAAAACAAATAAAAAAATGTATAAAAAAATAGATTTCATAATACTAATCCTAGCTATTAAAATATACTTAATAATACAATTATAATCCTTATTTTAAGGAAATTTTACATATAAAAATAATGGGAGTTTTAATACTCCCCCATGATTATCTGCTCTAAAGCTCTTTTTGGTACACAATGTGTGTCGTTTTTTTCTCTATAGTAGTTTGTATCAAAGTTTGTTGTATCAACTAATTTGATGTTTTCATCTTCAACTCCTATTGCTATACCTATCATAACATCTAGGTTATCAGGAATTACGAATAGATTTCGACATAAATGTTTATCTATAGATGCAAGAGGAGCTGTAGCTAAGCCTTTTGATTTAGCCGCTAAAGAAATAGCTGTAAATGAAGCTCCCGCATCAAACATAGGAAAACCATCTATCATTTGATCATTTAACATCAAGATAAAAGCACTTGGTCGCTCTTCTTCACTTTGTGACCAATCATCTAAATGGCTAGCCCAAGAAACACTTCTTGCTAGTTTTAGAACATCTTCTTTTTTTGTAACAAGGATGTATTTTATAGGTTGCATATTTTTAGCACTGGATGTAAGTCTTGCAATATCTAGTAGGTCTCTTAAATCTTCATTTGTAACTTTTGATTCTTTTTTGAATCTTCTTGTAGTTCTTGCATTTGTGACTAAACTCTTTAATTCATCATAATTCATTTTAAACTCTTTTTTTTAATTTCTTGATATTATACCAAATGAAAAAAACAGGTAGGATTATGCAAGATATAAAAGAGCTTTTAGATAAAGAAGTTTGTAGTAGAAATAGTAACTGTGAGTTATCATATGATAAACCAGACCCCCTTTTAGTGGCAAGTAGATACAAAGATGAATATATCATACTTCTATGTGCACTTTTTGCATATGGAAATGCAAGATTGATAGTGAAGTTTTTGGATTCGCTTGATTTTTCACTTCTTGATAAAAGTGAAGAGCAAATAGACAAAGCACTAGATGGATACTACTATAGGTTTCAAAATAGTGAAGATGTAAAAACAATCTTCAAGACTTTTAAAAAATTAAGACAAGAAGATAGTATGGAAAATATCTTTTATGAAGGCTACAAAAAAGAGAACAGTATCCTAGAAGGTTTAGATACACTAATCACAAAAATCCACCAAATAGCAAACTACAAATCCCAAGGCTTCACCTTCTTAGTATCAAGTCCTTTTAAAAGAGATAAACAAGGAAATATAAAACAAATAGGAAATGCCCCATACAAAAGATGGAATATGTTCCTTCGATGGATGGTAAGAAAAGATGAACTTGATATGGGACTATGGAAAAAAATAAACAAAAAAGACCTAATCCTACCACTAGATACCCACACTTTTAAAGTATCACAAAAACTAGGTTTACTTGATAGAAAAACCTATGATTTAAAATCTGCACTTCTAATAACTGAAAAACTAAAAGAGTTTGACTTAAGTGACCCTGTAAAGTATGATTTTGCGCTTTATCGGATTGGTCAGGAAAAGATGCTATAACTCTTTTAAATAGAGAATATATGACTGTATTAAAATAAAAAAGTACACTTCATATACGTTTTGGAGTTAAAATGAGAAAGAAAAATGCTAAAAGTTTTAATTCATTCTTTTGGAGAATATTTGGGGTTAACAAAAGAGTATTTCAGCCATCTGATATTTTTGATATTGAAAGAGATAAAACAGCTGATCGTCAACGATATGAAAGTTTTTTAATCGACATGAATATATTACCAATTGAGAAAAATAAGTTTGAGATGTTAGAACTTGCAATATTTCAACATGTTATGCATGAAGCTTCAAGAAAGAATGAAAATATAACATTCTATATTCAACAATTAAATTTAATAATATGTAATTATAAGATGATACTCAAAGTACCTCTTGGTATAAAAAATAAATATCTTTACAATATAAATGTTTTAGCATTTAATATAGCACTAATACTTGAGCATATGAAGTATAAGAAATATAATACTCATTATATTTAGTAAGTCATTACAATCTATGAGTTTAGAGCCATATTTAGATTTTGCAAAAGATAGATGTACCAAAATAGATAATATAGGACTACCAGAATCAATGTCTATTTAGTTAGAGACTGTAATAGAAAAAGTCTCTGAAAAACATAAACATAAAATTAAAGAAAAGGATGTATATACATATAGAAAAGATATTTCATATTGGTGAACTAAGAAAGAGTTAGCTAAATGGATTGATATGGAATCTGGAATAACCCCGAAATAGTAGACAGTTTTTTAGGTTTAAATCAACTTTTAAATGCAGATGTTCAAACTTTGAGAAATAAATTATTAACTGAAAAGTTAGAGGTACTAAATAATATGCAGGATGAACATAAACGTATGGATAGTTTATTAACAAGGTTATCTGATTATTTAAATTGTGATGATACATTATTAGATATTGAAAACAATGTTAAACAAGTTTTAGAAATTAAGGATAATAAAAATAGTAGAAGGAGTAAACTATAATTTTATTTTACTTAGGTAATTAAATAAGATTATCAAGATTACTTAGAGTTTTATTCCAGTAGTCATAGTCATTAAAATTATATATTATAGTTCAAAAATCAGTTTCAAACTAAGAGAAAGTTTATAAGGTAGTGTTTTTATAGGTAAAACCTTATTAGTTATAGAAAAGCACCAAAGTTAATATTAGATATAATCTTTTTTATATTGTATTGGATTGGAAAATAATGAGTGAAGAACAAAAAAAAATACTAGAAGAAAAACTTTGGGCTATAGCAAATATCCTTAGAGGAAAAATGACAGCAGATGATTATAAGGATTATATATTAGGGTTTATTTTTTATAAATATTTATCAGAAAAAATTGAGATTTTTATAAATACTGATCTTTTAGGTGCGGATGACTTTGAGTTTGCAAATATTGACGAGTCTTTTGAGGACTATGAAGAACTACTTAATGACTTACAAAAAGATACGGTTGAAGAGCTTGGGTATTTTTTAAAGCCTAATGAACTTTTTTCTAATATTGCAAAAAAAGGTAATAATGAATCAAAAGAAGAATCAAATTTTATTTTAGATGATTTAGAAACTATTTTAAAAAATATTGAGTCTTCTACAATGGGAACAGGTTCACAAGAGGACTATGAAAATCTTTTTGAGGATTTAGACCTTACTTCTTCAAAACTTGGGAAAAGTGAAAAACAAAAGAATGAACTTATTTCAAAAGTTTTAGCAAAACTTGATGAGATAGATTTTAAACTTCAAGATACAAAGTCTGATGTCTTGGGTGATGCATATGAGTATTTGATTGGTAAGTTTGCAAGTGGTGCAGGGAAAACAGCAGGTGAATTTTATACTCCTCAAGAAGTTTCTACTCTTTTGGCTGAATTAGTTACAAGTAAAAGAAAAAATATAGCTTCAATTTATGACCCAACTTGTGGTTCTGGTTCACTTTTGCTTAGAGTTGCAAAAGTATTACCAAAAGACCAACACCCTAAATTTTATGGACAAGAACTTACACGAACAACATATAACCTTGCTCGTATGAATATGATACTTCATGGTGTACACTATCGTGATTTTGATATAAAAAATGAAGATACTTTAGAACATCCACAACATAAAGATATGCAATTTGAGGCAATCGTTGCTAATCCTCCATTTTCAGCTCATTGGTCAGCAAGGGAGCTGTTTTTAAGTGATGATAGGTTTTCACATTATGGAAAACTAGCACCTAAAACAAAAGCGGACTTTGCCTTCGTACAACATATGATACATCATTTGGCAGACAATGGAACTATGGCGGTAGTACTTCCCCATGGAGCACTTTATAGAGGTAATGCTGAAGCACATATACGAAAGTATATGATAGAAGATAGGAATTATATTGATGCTATTATAGGACTTCCAGCAAATATATTTTTTGGGACACCTATACCTACTAGTATAATGGTACTTAAAAAATGTAGGGAAAACCCAAATGATATAATGTTTATATATGCTGCAAATGAAGAAGAAAATTGCAAAAAAGAGAATAATAAACAAAAGCTACTTAATACTGCTATAGAAGAGATAATCACAACTTACAAAGCAAGAGAAAATAAAGATAAATATTCTTATAAAGCTTCATTAGAAGAAATACGAAAAAATGATTATAATTTAAATATTCCAAGATATGTTGATATATTTGAAGATGAGGAAGAAATAAAGTTAGAAGAGGTATCTGCAGAAATTGAAAAATATGAAAATAGTATGAATGATACAGATAAAATACTGCAGGACTTATGTGATGAATTAGAGATTGCTTTACCATTTATAAGGTTAAAAGATGAGTAATATCCCCCAAGAAAGGTTTAAAGGTTTTGATGATGAATGGATTGAAAAAAGTTATGGTGATATATATAACTTTTATTCAACAAACTCTTTATCTAGAGAAAAATTAAATTATGAAAAAGGGGAGATATATAATATTCACTATGGAGATATACATACAAAATTTTCAACAACTTTTGATATTGAAAAAGAGGAAGTTCCCTATATAAATAGTGATATTGATACATCAAGAATAAAAGATGAAAGTTATTGTCAAATTGGGGATTTAATTATAGCAGATGCTTCAGAAGATTATAAAGATATTGGGAAAACTATTGAGATAGTTAATTTAGATTCTAAAAAGCTTCTTGCAGGACTTCATACTTTTTTAGCTAGACCTGAAAAACTTGATATTGCACTTGGCTTTATGGGATATATGCTTCAGTCATGGAAAGCAAGAAAGCAAATTATGAGAGAAGCACAAGGAACAAAAGTATTAGGACTTTCAATGGGAAGATTATCAAAAGTTAAATTATATATTCCATCTGATAAAGAAGAGCAAGAAAAAATAGCATTATTTTTGGAAAGTATAGATAAAAAAATAGAGCAATTATCTAATATGGATGAATTATTAAATGAATACAAAAAAGGTGCTATTCAAAAAATATTTAATCAAGAGATTAGATTTAAAAAAGATGATGGAAGTAAATTTGCTAACTGGAAAAGCATGAAATTTCTGGATTTATTTGATAATTTTGGAGGTACTTCTTTAGAAAAATATATAAATAAAAATGGGAAATATAATATTGTCTCTATTGGAAACTATACAAAAGATGGTAAATATATTGATAATCAACAAAAGATTGATTTAAATGAAAAAAGCAAAACTAAACTATTAAATAAAAATGATTTAGTTATGGTCTTAAATGACAAAACTTCTACAGGAGATATAATTGGTTCATCAATCTTAATAGATGAAGATAATAAGTATATTTACAATCAAAGAAGTGAAAGGTTAATTTGTAAAAAAACTATTAACCCTTTATTTGCTTGGCATTTATTAAATTCTAATAAAGTTAGAAAAAGAGTATTTTCTTTATCTCAAGGAGGTACTCAAATTTATGTAAACTTTCCATCTATTAAAAAGATGGAATTATTAATTCCTCATATTGATGAACAATCAAAAATAGCAAATTTTTTATCGTTAATAGATAAAAAAATGGAAAATAATCAAAATATACTAGAACAAACAAAAGAGTTTAAAAAAGGATTATTACAAAGGATGTTTGTATGACAATTATGAAAATAGAAGAATCAGAATTAACAAATATTGCCCAAGAAGATTTTGAACTATTTATAAATAAAATTATCAAAGATAAAAAATATTTTTATTGGACACAAGAGTATTTTAAAAGAATGGAAGGCGTTGAGTTTAAATATTATGAGATTTTTAATGAATTAAAAGACGATATAAATGATAGAGGAAAACAAATATTTCTAAATGATGGTTCTTTTAGTATAAAAAAGAGTTCTCTTAGAAATGAGTTAGACTTTACAAATATATCAAAATATATTATAGGTTTTAATAAACACTCTGAATATTTAAAAGAGTATATTCTTTTTAGAATATTAGATGAAGCTTATCAGTCAATAGATGAAGAAGAACAAAAAGAAAATAAAGAACATTATAAAAAACTTCTAAAGAATCAAAAAACTAATTTTATATTTTCATGTTTAAAGTACTACATAGAAGAGGATAAAGCATTTTATTTTGATGGGTTTAATAAGTTCGGTAGTTTTAGTAATCATAGAGAATTTCTAAATGAATTTAATAATAAAATAAATGATAAATTAAAAAATAGAATAAATAATTTATGGCTTAATAAAAACTTTGAACACAATATGGACTTTGTATTTCATTTTTCTGATAATGATGACAAAGAGGAATTGAGATATGCACTTGAAAATTTAGGTAAAAGTAATGTAGAAAAAAATAAACTCTATTTTAGGGGGCAGGCTTATTCTAATTGGATGCTAAGACCTAGTATTGCAAGAACTAAAAACCTTTTAAATAATGAAAATGATCTTTTTCATAAGATTTTAGCACTAAAACCAAATGACTTTAAGAATGATCATACTGATTATGAAAGACTTATTACTATGCAACACTATGGACTACCTACAAGACTATTAGATGTTACTCGAAATCCTTTGATTGCTTTATATTTTGCTTGTAACAATTTAGCTCGAGCAGAAGAGGATGGCTTGGTTTATATCTTTGAAGAGAACCTTCAACATATTTTTTTAAACCCTGATGATAAAAGAGTAAAAGATTTGACAGACATTGTAAAGCAAAATATTAGTTCAATTAGAACAGAAGGAAAAGAGTTTTTAAATAAAAATCATTTTATTAGAGGTATTGCTAAAAATAAAAGAATAGATAATCAAAGTGGAGATTTTATTTTTGTAGGTATTGATAAAGTAGAAGGCACTGAAGAGATTAAACATTCAAAAGAAAATAAAGATGTGGAGAGTTTTGTATCTAAGTATTTAGTAATAGATTATGATGTTAAGAAGTCTTTACTTGATGATTTAGAAGTGATGAATATACATGGTGGTTCAGTTTACCCAGAGCTAGGTGGAATGAGTAACTATTTAGTTCATAAATATGAAGATTAAAAAGGATTGAAAGTGGCTAAACAATCAGAATACTTTATGGAAAAAGAGCTTATCAGAGATCTTGAAGGTTTAGGATATAGAAGAGTATCAATAAAAAATGAAGATGAATTATTGAAAAATTTAAAAAAGCAACTTGAAAGACATAATAATATAGAACTATCTCAATCTGAATTTAGAAGAATATTAAACTTTTTAAATGATGGTGCTATAGTAAAAAGAGCTGAAATATTAAGAGATTGGTTCCCTCTAAAAAGAGATGATGGAACGACAAAAAGAATACGATTTTTCAATATGGAAAAATGGTGTGAAAATGAGTATCAAGTTACAAATCAAGTAACTATAGAGGGAACTTATACTAATAGATATGATGTAACTATTTTGATAAATGGTTTACCACTTGTACAAATAGAGCTTAAAAGAAGTGGAGTAGCACTAAAAGAGGCATTTAACCAAATCAATAGATATCAAAAAGATAGTTTTTGGGCTAGTCATGGACTTTTTCAATATGTACAGTTATTTGTCATAAGTAATAGGGTAAATACAAAATATTTTGCAAATGACCCTGATCAAACATTTAAACAAACATTTTTTTGGACAGATGAGAAAAACAATTCTATATCAGATTTAAAAGATTTTACAAAAGAGTTTTTAGAACCTTGTCACGTATCTACTATGATTGGTCAATATATTGTTGTTAATGAGACAGAAAAAAAGCTTATGATATTAAGACCTTATCAGTATTATGCTGTTGAAAATATTGTAAAGCAAGTTAAAGATTCGGTTGATGGTGGATACATTTGGCATACTACTGGAAGTGGTAAAACTCTTACCTCTTTTAAAGCATCACAAATTATAAAAGAAAATTCTGATGTAAAAAAAGTACTTTTTGTAGTAGATAGAAAAGATTTAGATTATCAAACAGCACAGGAATTTAATAGTTTCAGAAAAGGAAGTGTTGATAGTACTGATAATACATCTAAACTTATAGAACAACTTACATCAAATACAGAAGATACAAAACTGATAGTTACAACGATACAAAAACTTAACAATGCTATATCAAAAGATAAGTTTAAAGAAGCTATTGAGTATCTACAAAATGAGAAAGTTGTATTTATATTTGATGAGTGTCATAGAAGCCAATTTGGAGATACTCATGATAAAATAAAAGAGTTTTTTCAAAACAATCAAATGTTTGGATTTACAGGAACACCTATTTTTGAAGATAATGCCGTTAAAAATGAAAAAGGGAAGAGAACTACAAAAGACCTTTTTGGTAAAAGACTTCATACTTATGTCATCAAAGATGCTATAAAAGATGAAAATGTATTAAAGTTTTCAGTTGAATATATAGGAAAATATAAACAAAAAGAAGACTCAAAAACAAAAATAGATATTGACGTATCTAAAATAGATAAAAAAGAGGCTATGGAATCTGATGATAGAATAGGTAAAATTACAGACTATATCGTAGGTATACATGGACGAAAAACACATCATAGAAACTTTACTGCTATGTTTTGTGTGGGAAGTGTTGATGCTGCTATAAAATACTATGAATTATTTAAACAAAAAAAAGAAAATCAAGAACATAATTTAAATATAGCAACTATTTTTTCTTATGGACAGAATGAGGAACCAAAAGAATCATTTGGACTTATAGAAGAGGAAAAACTAGAGATACAAGAATCAAAAATAGATAAAACTTATAAGTCTAAGTTAGAATCTTTTATAGAAAATTTTAATAAACAGTTTGATACAAATCATTCATTAAAAGATACGCAAAGTTATTATACATACTATAACGATATATCAAAAAAAGTTAAAAATACAAATATAGATATTCTTATAGTAGTAAATATGTTTTTAACTGGTTTTGATAGTAAAAAGCTAAATACTTTATATGTAGATAAGAACCTAAATTATCATGGACTGATTCAAGCTTTTAGTAGAACAAATAGAATTGACAATGAACAAAAATCCCAAGGTAATATAGTTTGTTTTAGAAACTTAAAGGCTAATACAGATGAAGCAATAGCACTTTTTAATGATGAAAAAGCAAATGAAACCGTAAATATGCAAGATGTGTTTTTAGATACTTATGAAGAGTATCTACTGAAGTTTAAAGATGCATTAGAAATTTTAAAAGTGATAGCTCCTACAGTTGTAAGTGTGGATGAACTAAAAGATGAAAAGGATGAATTAAAGTTTATTAAGGCATTTAGAGAGATATTAAGACTTAAAAATACTATGTCAAATTTTTCTGATTTTTCATGGGAAGATTTAGGGATGAGTGAACAAGAATTTGAAGACTATATCGGTAAATATCTTGATTTAAAAGATAAAGTAAAAAGAAATCAAGAGAATGAAAAAGAATCTATATTAGATGAGGTAGATTTTGAACTTGAACTTTTACATAAAGATGAAATAAATGTAGCTTATATATTAGAACTTTTAGCAAAAATGAAAAAAGGAACAGCAGAAGATTATCATAAACAAAAAGAAGCTGTAGTAAAAATGATGTTAGGAGAGTCTAAATTAAGAAGTAAAAAAGAGTTAATTGAAAAATTTATTGATGAACATTTAATACAACTTGGTGAAGATGATAACCTTGAAGAAGCATTTATGAATTATTGGGATGATGAACAGCAAAAAGCTATAAATGTTCTATGTGAAAAAGAACATCTAAATAAAGAGGGATTTAATAAGCTTATTGGAACCTATGCAATCAAAAAAGATGAACCAAGAAGTACCGAGATAATAAATCTTTTAGAAAAAAAACCTTCTTATCGTGAAAGAAAAAGAATAGTAGAGAGACTTAAAAATAAGATAAAAGATTTTATTGAAGTATTTATGGATGGTGTAAATTAGAATGTTAAAGTGAAGTTACAGATCAATAAAAGGGGTATCAAATGACACAGACAGAAACTAGTAAATATTTAGATATACCATTGACAACATTGAATGATTGGAAAAAAGAAGATAGTAATAGATATAAATTATATCAGTTATTGATAAGTCTTGATAAAAGTGATGTTGTACAAAAATTAAATAAAAAAGTTAATCATAGAGTTTTTAGTATTTTAAATAGAAATATTGATGATAACTCAAAGTCAACATTTGATGAAATAAGAAAAGCTTTTAGTAAAAAAGATTATCATGCTGGAACTATCAAGGAACAAACTATTTATTCAAAGTTTTTTAAAGAATTAGAAGTAAACGAATTAGAAGATTTTGTTAATACCTTTAATGTTTCTAAAAGAGATATAAAAAGTATTTATATTTCAAGTCCATTTAGAAACTTAAGTGGTGTTGCAAAAAACTGGGATAAAAGGTTTAGGTTAAAGCATCTTCCTTTACAAAAAGAACATAACAAAAATGTTCCAAGTGGATTACAAAGTATACTAAATAAAAAAAGTTAGAAATTGTATGATTTTTCAAAACAAAAAGAAATGTTTGAAGTATCACTATTTTACAAATCTATAAAAACCCATATACCCCAAAGAGTTATAAGTGTAGTCAACTTATAACTTTAATATGTTATAATCATGATGACATTAAGGGCATAAATGATATTTGAAGATGAAAAAAAACTATTAAAAATAATAAAATTCGCACCAACAGTTTTTATTATTATTGTAACGACTATATTTTTACTAATCCAATACACAAAAACCAAAACAAGTTTTGAAAACGAAAAAAACAAAATACAAACTGACTATTCACAGAAAAATAAAGAACTTATAAAACAAAGAGTTTCAGAAGTTTATGACTTTATAAAAAGAGAACAAGAACAAACTGAATATGAACTAAAATCTTCACTAAATGAAGCGGTTGACAATGCCTATGCCATAGCTTCTACAATCTATAACCAAAATAAAGATAAAGATATACAAACAATAAAAAAGCTGATAATTGATGCTTTAAGAAATATTCGTTTTTTAGATGGTAGGGGTTACTATTTTGTATATGAAAACACTGGGAAAAATATCCTTCTTCCCCACAATCCTGAACTTGAAGGCAAAGATTTTTGGGAACATCAAGATGCAAAAGGTTCATACATCATAAAAGATATGACTTCACTACTTAGTAAAAAAGATAAAGCCTTTTACGAATGGTACTGGTACAATCCAAAAAATCCTGATAAACAAAGAAAAAAGCTAGGTTTAGTTAGAAACTTTGAGCCATTTGATTGGTTTATAGGTACTGGTGAGTATGTGCAGGATTTTGAAAAACAGATGCAAGAAAGAGTTTTAAATCATATTAGAGAGATTAGATATGGGAATAGTGGTTATATCTTTATCATAAACTATGATTCTATATATTTAAGTCATATTCGAAAAAACTTTATAAATCAAAATGCAGTTGCAAACAATGATACAGTAGATATAAAAAAAGTTATTGAAGAGCTAATAGATATTTCTAAAAATGGGGAAGGGTACTATTCTTATATTCAAAATAAAAAACCAGGTATTGATGAGCCTATCACAAAAACAAGTTATGTAAAAGGCTTAAATGAGTGGCAATGGATGATAGGTACAGGCTTTTATGAAGATGAAATCAAAAGTTCTATAAAAAAAAGAAAAATACAGTTAGAAAATCAATTTGAAAACTATCTTTTAAATACTTTGGAAGTTACACTTTTAGTAACTGTGTTATTACTTTTAATCTCTACTTATTTATCAAAGATTTTACAAAAAAGATTTTTAAGATATAAAAAAGCTATTGAAGAAAAAGCCTTAGAAAACACAAGACAACATACTTTACTTTCTCAACAATCAAAGATGGCAGCTATGGGTGAGATGATAGGAAATATCGCCCATCAATGGAGACAACCTCTATCAACTATCTCTACTGTATCTACTGGTTTAAAACTTCAAAAAGAGTTAAATATCATCGATGATAAAGATTTATATGATGGACTTGATAATATTAATAATACAGTGCAATATTTATCAAATACAATAGATGACTTTAGAAACTTTTTTAGAACAGATAAAGAAAAAAGCCAGTTTTCTGTACAAGAGTCTTTTGATAATGCTATATCTTTGGTAAAAACTTCATTTCATAATAAAGAAATAGAAATCATCAAAAATAGTGAAGACTATGAAATAAACTCATATAAAAATGAGCTTATCCAAGTAATAATAAATCTTCTAAACAATGCAAAAGATGAGCTTATTAAAAAAGATAAAAACTTTGAAAAAATAGTTTTCTTATCTGTATTTAAAGAAGATAATTCAATCAAAATTCAAGTTAAAGACAACGCAGGAGGAATTCCTGAAGATATTATAGATAGAGTCTTTGAACCTTACTTTACCACAAAACATCAAAGTCAAGGTACGGGTATAGGACTTTATATGAGTAGAGAGATAATCGTGAAAAATATGAATGGTAAAGTAGAAGTATATAATACTTCTTTTAACTATAACAACATACTATTTAAAGGTGCTGTTTTTCAGATAGATTTACCACTTCATACATAACTTTATATTTTTAATCTTAGTTAATTCTATTATCAAAACAATTGCATTGTGGTTTATCATATATTATTTCATAAAAAAATATTTAGGACGACCCTTAGAGGAGTTTACTAGTAAAATACGTAAACAAGATATTCAGTATCCTAAAGCAATTGATTTAAATCTTACTTGGACAGATGAAAATATAGATGAACTTATTGCACGTGCTGATAAAGCTTTATATGAAGCAAAAGAAAAAGGAAGAAATAGAGTTGAATATAATAGAAATTAATTAGACTCAATTGGAATACAAACCTCAAATTTTGCACCAACATACTCTTTGTTTTTATATTCAAACTTACAGTTTTTAGCTTCAATTGTACCATTGTATGAATTGATGATAACTTTACTCATATAAAGTCCTATACCTGTACCTTTTCCTTCTTTTTTTGTGGTAAATCTAGATTCAAATATTTTTTCTATTATATTTTCATTTATACCTTGTGCATTATCTTTTATTGAAATATAGATTTGATTGTCTTTACTTTGTGTATCTACAAAAATATATCTGTTTTCATACATAGAATTATCTAAAGCATCTATGGCATTATTTATTATATTTATAATCACTTGAACTATCTCATTTTCTACAGCTACAATCTTATCTTCTTGTATGTTTTTTATTATCTGAATATTTCTATTTTTAAGTTTTGAAGTTACAAGTAAAAAAACTTTATCAATACATTTTTCTAAAGAAAATTCTTTTTTTGTTTTATCTGTATTAAAAAAATCTCTGAAATCATCTATTGTTTCTGATAGGTATTTTACTGAGTCATGGATATTTGTCATTTCTTTTATTAAGTTTTCATTGGAAAGAATATCTAACTCTTTTTGTAGCTTTACTCCTGTTGAACAAGTTGAAATATTATTTAAAGGTTGCTTCCATTGGTGTGCAATATTATCAATCATTTCTCCCATTGTGGCCATTTTTGATTGTTGTATAAGTAGTAAGTCTTTCTCTCTTAGTTTTTTTTCTATTTTATTTCTTTGCTTTTCAAAATGTTTTATTAAATATAAAAGTAGTAAAGACGTAATAAAAATAAAAAACCAACCTTTATATGATTGAATTGTGTTTAATGTTTTAATATCATTTACTAAAATAGATACCAGTTTATCTGAATAAAAGATCCATAATGAACCAAATAAAGCATATGCAAAAATTATTTTAAATCTAGAAGATAAGAATTCCAACTTAATCCTTTGTTATTATTGTTATCATTATAATCAATAAATAGTTAAAAAGAATCGTTTCAAAAGAAAATTATGTAAAATATGAGATATTTGTAGATAAATAATTGAAGAATTTTTATAATAAAACAATAATATTATAGTGTTATTTTTATATATAAGAAAACTTTATAAGTTTAGCAGCTTAATAAACAAAAAAAGACCAGCTATTTGCCAGTCTTTTTTTATTAAACTTCATCCATTCTTTTTTCAAACTCGGCATTTAGTTTTTCAAGTTCATTTTGAAGTTCTGCTAATCTTGCTTGTTTTTTCTGTTTTTCAACTCCCTCTAAAGCTTCAATCTCTTCTATTTCAAGTTTTAGTGGTTTTGTAGCTTTACTTTTTTCAGCTACGATAATTGATCTTAGTTTTCTAATCTCTTTTTTATTTCTTTTAGGTTTTACTGCTTTTTTCTTTGGTTCATCTTGACCATCATCCCAACCACCTTTTTCTAAGAACTCATCGTATGTTCCATTGAAGTAATCAGCGCCATCATTTGTAAAGATGATAAGTCTATCACAAACAGCTCTTAGTAACTCTTCTGAGTGCGTTACAATCATACAAGAACCCTCAAAAGCTTTGATAGCTGTTGTAAGTGCATCAATAGAGTCTATATCTAAGTGGTTTGTAGGCTCATCTAGGAAAAGTAAGTTTACATCTTGTGCGATGATTTTTCCAAGCATTACTCTTGATTTTTCACCACCTGAAAGAAGTGAGATTTTCTTTTTTGCATTATCTCCACTAAACATCATAAGACCACATATACTTCTAATAACTGCTTCTGGAAGTTTATGATTTACACTATAAATTTCATCCATGATAGTGTTGTCTTTGTTTAAATGTGAAATATTTGTTTGTCCAAAGTGTCCATATTCACATGAAGGGTGGTATTTTACATTTCCACTTAAAGCTTCAAGTTCTTTTGCTATTGTATTTAATAGCGTAGATTTACCCTTACCATTTTTCCCTATGATACCTATAGTCTCACCTTTTGAAAGGGCAAAGTTGATATTTTTAAATAGTATATTATCAGATGTATATCCAAAGCTTAAGTCTTCTACTTCAAGTAAAAACTTAGCTGCTGTATCTTTATAGTTGAAGTCAAAGTTTAGGTTGGCATCATAGTCTATATCTTCTAGGATTTCCATTTTTTCTAGTATTTTTACTTTTGATTGGGCAAGTGTTGCTGTTGCTGCTCTTGCTTTGTTTTTAGCGATAAACTCTTCTAAATCTTTTATCTTTTTTTCTTGTGCTATTTTTTGTTTTTCGTGGTGTTCTTCATTTGCTAGGATTTGCTCATAAAACTTTCTAGTACCACCTTGAACCATAAAAGCACTTCTTCTTATTATTCCAAGTGTATGAGTACACACGCTATCCATAAACTCTCTATCGTGCGTGATTAAAATAACTTCCCCTTGAAAAGACTTTAAAAAGGCTTTTAACCATCTAATTGATAAAATATCTAAGTAGTTAGTAGGCTCATCTAGTAAAAGCATATTTGGCTCAGTAAGCAGTAGTTTTGCTAGGTTTATTCTTATTTGATAACCACCTGAGAAAGATTTTGGGTCTTTTTCTAAGTCTTCTTCACTAAATCCAAGACCAAATAACATTTTTTCAGCTTTGTAAATATCATATTTATCATCTTCATTTAAAGCAAGTGCTGTTTCATCTATTAGTTTTTTCTCAGTAAAATCAAAATACTGTTTTAAAGCACCAATTCTATAAGCTTTTGGAAATTTAATCTCTCCTGTATCTTGTGGTTCTTCACCTAATATTAGTTTAAAAAGTGTTGATTTTCCAGTACCATTTCTTCCTACTAATCCTATTTTATTCCCTTGGTTTACTCTAAGGTTTAAATCATTATATAGTTCCCCAGTTGGATAGCTTTTTGATATATTTATTAATTCAATCATAATTCTCTTTTTTGCAGTTTTTTAAGAAAAGGATTATATGATATAGACAGTTAGATACATATAAATCAAATATAAATTGTCTTGAAAAGATGATATAAGCACTAATTTGATAAAATATCCGCCTTATAAAAGTTTCAAAAGGTTTAATAATAATGAGTGAGAATAAAGATTTTTTACGTGTTAAAGTAGAAGAGGACTTAAAAGCTGGTAAATATAAAGAGGTAGTTACAAGATTTCCTCCTGAACCAAATGGTTTCCCTCATATAGGACATGCTAAATCAATCTGTATAAATTTTGGTATTGCAAGTGATTACGATGGTCATTGTAATCTAAGAATGGATGATACAAACCCTACAAAAGAAGACACAAAGTATGTAGAAGCATTAAAAGATGCTGTACAGTGGCTTGGTTTTGATTGGGGGAAAAGTGTATATTTTACATCTGATTATTTCCAAAAAATATATGAGTACGCAGTACAGCTTATTAAAATGGGTAAAGCATATGTAGATAGTGTGGATGAAGAACAAATGAGAGAGTTCAGAGGTACTGTTACACAAGCTGGTAAAAGAAGCGAATATGCAAATAGAACCATAGAAGAAAATTTAGACCTTTTTGAGAAAATGAAAAATGGTGAGTTCAAAGATGGAGAACATGTGTTAAGAGCAAAGATTGATATGGGTGCAGCAAATATGAAGCTTAGAGACCCACTTCTATATAGAATTAGACATGCACATCATTTTAGAACAGGTGATAAGTGGTGTATTTATCCTATGTATGATTTTGCTCATTGTTTATCTGATTACATCGAAGGTGTAACTCACTCTATTTGTACTTTAGAGTTTGAAAATAATAGAGATATTTATAATTGGGTTTTAGACACTTTAGAGTTAACTCCTCCAAGACCATATCAACATGAGTTTGCAAGACTTGGTATAAACTATACAGTTATGAGTAAAAGAAAGCTTTTAGAGTTAGTTGATGGAAATTATGTTAGTGGTTGGGATGATCCTAGAATGCCTACAATTGCTGGATATAAAAGAAGAGGGTATACAAAAGAGTCTATTTTAAACTTCTGTGATCAAATAGGTATTGCAAAAGCAAATTCTATGGTTGATGTAGCTCAGTTAGAGTACTCAATTAGAGATGATTTAAATACAAAAGTTCCAAGAGTTATGGCTGTACTTGATCCTTTAAAAGTAACTATTGAAAACTATGAAGGAAGTGAAGAGCTTGAAGCTTCATATTATCCTCATGATGTACCAAAAGAAGGTACAAGAAAGATACCTTTTAGTGGTGAACTTTATATAGAAAGAGAAGATTTTAGTGAAAATCCTCCAAAAGGGTTTTATAGATTAACACCTGAACAGCCTGTAAGATTAAGACATGGATATATTATTGCTTGTAAAGAAGTAGTAAAAGATAATGAAGGTAATATCACTGAAATTAAAGCCCAATATTACGCTGACTCAAAAAGTGGAAGTGATACAAGTGGAATAAAAGTAAAAAGTGCTATTCAATGGGTTAGTGCAAAAGAGGCTAAAAAAGTTGAAGTAAGACTTTATGATAGACTTTATAAAAATGAAGCACCTGAAAGCTTAGATGATTTAAATCCCACTTCACTTAAGATTATAAAAGATGCTTTGATAGAACCTGCTGTGATTACTGAAAAACCTGATGAAAGATTCCAGTTTGAAAGACAAGGTTATTTCTATGCTGACCCTGTTGATTATTGTGAAGAAAATCCAGTATTTAATAAAATCGTAGGATTAAAAGACTCTTGGGGTAAGAAAACTCAAAAAGCAAAACCACAAGAAAAAGCTACACCAAAAGCTCAAGAAAAAAAAGTGCAAATTGACGGTGTTGAAGCTCCTATGACTGATGCACAAAAAGCACTTTATGAAAAGTATACTAAAAACTATGGTTTAAACGATGCTGTTTCAAATACTTTAGCAAGAGATGAATCTCTTTCTTCATTTTATGAAAAAGCTTTAGAAAACATAAAAAATAGTAAAGTTAGTTTAGCAAATATAGTAGTAACAGAAGTAGCAAGAGTTCTAAAAGAACAAGACACAGCTGAAATAAAGTTTAATGAAAAACAAGTAGCCTCTTTAGTGGCTATGCTTGATGATAAAACTATTTCTTCAAAAATTGCAAAACAAATATTTGAAGAAATGGCAAAAACAGGAAAAGAACCAAAACAAATAGTAGAAGAAAAAGGTTTAGTTCAAATAAGTGACCCAGCTGTAATTTCTCCTATAATTGATGAGGTGATTTCAAAAAATCCTGATAATGTAGAAAAATTCAAAGCAGGAAATAATAAACTTTTAGGCTTCTTTGTAGGGCAAGTTTTAAAAGCTACAGGTGGAAAAGCAAATCCTCAGATTGTAAATAAATTAGTAGCAGAAGCTTTAAAATAAGGTAATATTACTATCACGGCTAGTTTTATCACTAGCCTTGGTTAATAACATATCATATAAATGAAAATAATAAAATAGGCTATAGTACAATGAGCGTAAAAAAAATAAAAAGATCTAAAACCCAAACAATTACAGAACAAGTTTATAAACAGTTAGAACAAATGATTGTCTTTTGTGAGATTGAACCAGGAAGTGTTTTAACAGAAAAAGAGATTTGTGATATGTTAGGTGCTGGAAGAACACCTGTTCGTGAAGCTCTACTTTTATTATCAAAACGCTTTTTAATTAACTTTTCTAAATTAGGTATTATGATTCCAGAGATGAACTCATCAATACAATTACAACTTTTAGAAATGAGAAGACCTATTTTAAAAACTTGTGTAGAATGTGCCATAAAAAGACTTACTCAAGTAGATAAAGATAATATTGCTGAGTTATTAGACTCTGTAGATGACCTAACAGAGCCTGAATTCTTAAACTGGCTAGAAAAAAGACAAGAAGTTTTATCAAAGGCATCAAAGAATTTTTTTATTTATGAAGAGCTTAGAAATGTACAAGGTTTATCAAGAAGATTTTGGTATTACTATTCAAAAAAAGAAGATAATATTGTAGTTAGAGATTTACATAAAAAGATATTAAAAGCAGTATATGATGAAAATGAAGATGATGCTGTAAAATATGTTGATGAGATTATAGACTATATAGAAAACTTCGTGAAAAAAAACTCAATTTAACAATTCAAAAATATTTCTGCAAATATTAAAAACTTACAAAAACAATAAAATCTATTGAAAACTGAGCTTCGATAGATAATATTAGCTTGAAAATTCAATCTAAATCCTTTAAGGCATTACACTTTTTTTACACTTTAACTTAATGTAAACTTATAATATATTTTAAGTTTACTTAAAGTAATCATCGGATAAAATTTTTGAACTTAACTTTAAGGAGAGAAAAAGTGAAAAAATTAAGTCTTAGTTTAATAGCTACATTAGCAATTTTTAATACAGCAAATGCAGGTAGTTTATCAGAAGCCTTTTCAAATGGAAAGGTATCAGGTGAGTTAAAATCACAGTTTTATCAAAAAGAGAGTAGTGATTCAAAAACAGTTAATATTTGGACAAATGGTTTAAACCTTTCATATATTACAGGTGATTACAATGGTTTAAGTTCAGGATTTACTTTTCAAGGTGCATCAGTAGGCACTGAAGATTTAGATGAAAATCCAAATGCTTATGATGCAGATCAAAATGTTAGTGGTGCAGTTTTATCTCAAGCTTATATTCAGTACAAGATGGATAATACAACAGTAAAAGTAGGTAGACAATACTTGGCAACACCACTTATAGCTTCTTCTGGTTCAAGAATCTTTAAAGAATCTTTTCAAGCTGCTACTTTAACAAATACAGATATAAAAGATACTTCAATTTCTTTAATGTATGTAAATAAGTACCAAGGAAGAACTGATGGAAAAGAGGGTGCTCCTTCTTTTGAAAAATTAGGTGATGGAGTATTTTCTATTTATGCAACTAACAAGTCAATCGAAAATTTAAGTTTAGTAGGTCAATATGTTGAAGCAAAAGATTTAGTAGCTAATAATACTAAAGATGTAAGTATTTACTATTTAAATGCTGAGTATGATTTTGATGCCTTTAAATTAGGTGCTCAATATTATGGTTCTGATGATAATGGTGCAGCAAATAATGATGGAAATGCTTATGCTTTAAAAGCCTCAACAAATATAAATGATTTATCTTTAGCTGCTTCATACAGTGAAGTTTCAAAAGATGGTGGAGTTGATGCTTGGCATCTAGGAAACGGAGCTGATTATATTTATACATGGAGTTGGTATGCAGGCTCTAGATACTCAGCAGATATGAAAGCAACAAAAGTAGAAGCTGGGTATAAATTTACAGAAGACTTATCTGCAAATATTATGCATATAAGTTGGAAAACAAGTACAAGTTCTACTACAAAAGAAACAGATTTTATACTTGATTATAATGTATCTAAAGACCTTTCTTTAAGATGGTTACATGGACAGCTAGATAATGCTAGTAATGAATACCAGTCAAGACTTTACGCATCTTATAAATTCTAAATATTAGTTCCTCTTTTGAGGAATTAATATAAATTTAAAAGACAAAATTATCATTTGTTCTCCTAAATTTTTAAATGATAGTTTTGTCTTCTAAGTTTTATTTTTATTCTCTATTTACAAACTATTTCAAAATAATATTTCATTTTAAAAACATAAAAACTAGTTTTTATTTATTAGATTTAGAGTCTAATTTTAATTAAAATCAATATTAATGTAAACTTACAATATATTTTAAGTTTACATTAAGTAAACATGGAGTAAACTTTTTTTATATCATTTATATATAAGATATACAGATAAAAGAAAAGGAAATTTATGAGTAATAAAAAGACACCAGTTAAAACAGAATTATTTGCTTCGAAGGCACCATTAGAGTGGGCAATTACTGCAAATAATACTTTATATACAGCGCAAATCCCAATTGATGAAACAGGAAAAGTAGTTGAGGGCGGAATTGAAGCTCAAACAAGAAAAACTTTTGAGAACCTAGTTCATACATTAGAGTGTGCAGGAGTTAGTACAAATGAAGTGTTACAAGTGTTAATTTATGTTACTGATAGGGAATATTTAGCTACAGTAAATAAAGTATATGCTGAATATTTTGAAGCTCCTTATCCAAATAGGGCAGCAGTTGTAGTAGCTGGACTTGCAAGAGAAGAAATGCTTGTAGAGTTTGTAGTATATGCGCAAGCTAGCAAATAATTAAAATCAATAATAATACAAAGGAAGATAGATGACTTATAATTACGAAGAAGGTTTATACATCAATGGATCGTGGCAAAAAGGTGTTTCTACAATAGAAAATATCAACCCATCAGATATTTCTGAAAATATCGGAAGTGTTGCACAAGCAAGTGTAGAGCAAGTAAATGAAGCAATTACTGCTGCAAAAACAGCTCAGCCATCATGGGAAAAAACTCCTTTAGAGCATAAAGTAAATGTACTTCAAGCAATTGGTGATGAGTTAATCCAAAGATGTGAAGAGTTAGGTGAACTTTTAGCAAGAGAAGAGGGTAAGTCAAAAGCTGAGGGTAAAGGTGAGATTTATAGATCAGGGCAATTCTTCCAGTATTATGCAGCTGAAGTATTAAGACAGATTGGTGAAAATGCAGCATCTGTTAGACCAGGTATTGATATTGATGTTACAAGAGAAGCTGTAGGAGTTGTTGGAATTATATCTCCTTGGAACTTCCCAACAGCAACAGCAGCATGGAAAATTGCACCTGCACTTGCTTTTGGAAATGCAGTTATTTGGAAGCCTGCAAACTTAACACCTGCATCAGCAGTTGCTTTAACTGAAATTATCTCAAGACAAGATATTCCAGCAGGTACATTTAACTTAGTTTTAGGTTCTGGTGGAACAGTTGGTGATACATTAATTAACTCAAAAGAGATTAATGCTATTTCATTTACAGGTTCAGTTGAAACAGGTAGAAAAATTGCAGTAGCAACATCAGCAAATTTTGTTAAATGTCAATTAGAAATGGGAAGTAAGAACTCACTTGTTGTTGCATCTGATGCTGATATTTCTGTTGCAGTTGAAGCAGCTATTGCTGGTGCCTTCTCAGGTACTGGTCAAAAATGTACAGCTTCTTCAAGACTAATTGTAATGGAAGATATTCATGATGAATTTGTAGAAGCTATGGTTAAAAGAATGGCTGAATTAAAAGTTGGACATTGTTTAGAAGATGGAATCTTCATGGGACCAGTTTCTGATAAAAATCAATTTGATTCAAACTTCAAATGGATTGAAAGAGCAAAAGAATTAGGTGGAAAACTTGCATTTGGTGGTGAAAAACTATCAATGGAAAAAGAAGGTTATTACATGAGTCCAACACTTTTTGTTGATACAAAAAATGATTGGGATGTTAACCAAGAAGAAGTTTTTGCACCAATGGCTTGTGTAATCAAAGTAAAAGACTTAGCCGAAGCTATTAAAACGGCAAATGATACTAGATTTGGACTAACAGCTGGAATTATTACTCAAAGTTTAAAAACAGCAGCAATTTTCAAAAAAGAGGCTCAAAGTGGTTGTGTTATGGTAAATCTTCCAACAGCTGGAACTGATTATCACGTACCATTTGGTGGAAGAAAAGAGTCAAGTTTTGGACCAAGAGAACAAGGTTCGTATGCAAGAGAATTCTATACAATCGTAAAAACTGCATACCAAAAACCTTATTAAGGATTAACATGTATAAAGATCAAATTATTATTGATGGTTTACAGTATTGTAAATGGGACAGAGACTATTTCCTTTCACTTCAAAAAAGTGGAATAACTGCTGTTCATGTTACTCTTGTTTACCATGAAATGGCGAGAGAAACTCTAACAAGATTTGCTCAATGGAATAAGTATTTTGAACAAAATAGTGATTTGATTATGCCAGTAATGAACATGGAAGATGTTCATAAGGCAAAATCTACTGGAAAAGTAGGTATCTTCTTTGGAGCGCAGAATTGCTCTCCAATAGATGATGAAATAGGTTTAATTGAAGTAATGAGAAAACAAGGTTTACTTATTATGCAGTTAACTTATAATAATCAAAGTCTATTAGCAACAGGTTGTTATGAACAAAATGACAGTGGAATTACTAGATTTGGTAAACAAGCTATTGAGGAAATGAATAGAGTTGGAATGATTGTAGATATGTCTCATAGTGCTGAACGTTCAACACTTGAAGCAATTGACATTTCATCAAGACCTATTTGTATTTCACATGCAAACCCTACTTTTGCTCATGATGCTTTAAGAAATAAATCAAATGAAGTTATTAAATCATTGGCTTCAAGAGGTGGATTATTAGGTTTTTCTTTATATCCATTTCATTTACCAAATGGAAGTGCTTGTACTTTAGATGATTTCTGTGAAATGATAGCAAAAACAGCTGATTTAGTTGGTGTTGATCATTTAGGTATAGGAAGTGATTTATGTTTAAACCAACCACAAGAAGTTTTAGAGTGGATGAGAAATGGAAAATGGTCAAAAGCTATGGATTATGGAGAGGGTAATGCTTCAAATTCTGGATGGCCTGATGATTTATCTTGGTTTAAAGATGAGTTAGGAATGGAAAATATTTACAATGGTTTACTTAAATATGGATTTAAAGAGAAAGAAGCTAATCAAATTCTTGGCGGGAACTGGTATAGCTTCTTAAAAGACGGTTTAGAACCTAAAAGTTAATCTTATAAGAAAAACTTTTAGGTGATATTATCAAAAGTATCATAAAAAGGATATGAAGATGGAAATATCTGACATTATAGAAAAAGAAGAGACTTTAAAAGAATCAGATCAAGGCAATCATAAAGTTGATAAATTGGCTTTAGTTCTTAGTAGTGGATTTTTAATGGCCTTTGTTGTTTTAGCCTTAGTTGATTCAAAATTATTAAGTGCTGTTGTAAATGGTGGATTCGCTTGGTCAACTAAGTTTTTTGGAGCATATTGGCAATTCTTATTATTAGCAACCTTCCTAATAGGTATTGGACTTACTTTAGGAAGAACTGGTTCAGTAGTACTTGGTAATACGGATAAAACTGAGATGAGTACTTTCCAATGGATTGCAATAATTATGTGTACATTACTAGCAGGTGGTGGAGTTTTTTGGGCAGCAGGTGAACCTATTGCACACTTTGTTTCTCCTCCTCCATTATATGGTGCCGAAACTGATTTATTCCAAAAAGCTGTAAATGCATTATCTCAATCATTTATGCACTGGGGATTCTTAGCATGGGCAATATTAGGAACATTAACGGCAATTGTATTATCTCATTTGCATTATGATAAAGGTTTACCTTTAAAACCTAGAACATTACTTTATCCTGTATTTGGTGATAAAGTTATTTATGGACCATTAGGTTCTGTTGTTGATGCATTTTGTATTGTTGCAGTTGCAGCAGGAACAATTGGGCCAATTGGTTTCTTAGGGTTACAAATTTCATATGCCTTGAATGCATTATTTGGAATTGCAGATGGTTTTACAACACAAATGACTATTATTATAATAGCAATTATAATCTATACTATTTCCGCATTAACTGGATTAACAAAAGGTATTCAGATTTTATCTAGATGGAATATTATTTTAGCAATTGCTTTAATGTTTTTTATCTTAATCTTTGGACCAACTGCATTTATCATTGATTCATATATTCAAGGTGTAGGTTCAGCTATTCAAAACTTCCTTCCTATGGCAACATTTAGAGGTGATACTGGATGGTTAAGTTGGTGGACAGTGTTCTTCTGGGGATGGTTCTTAGGATATGGTCCTTTAATGGCTATTTTCATTGCAAGAATTTCTAGAGGAAGAACAATTAGAATGTTAATTTTAGCAGTGAGTATTTTTGCACCTCTAATTACAATGTTTTGGTTTACTATCGTAGGTGGTGCTGGATTATCATTTGAAATTGCTCAACCAGGTGTTATTAGTGAAGCATTTAAAGGTTTTAATTTGCCTGCATCATTATTAGCAATTACTCAATCATTACCACTACCAATGGTTACTTCAATACTGTTCTTAATTTTAACTACAGTATTTATCGTAACTACTGGGGATTCAATGACATATACAATGAGTGTTGTTGTAAGTGGAAGTACTGAGCCTAGTCCATACTTAAGAATGTTCTGGGGAGTTTTAATGGGTGTATTAGCAATTATATTAATATCAATTGGATCAGGTGGTATCTCGGCATTACAATCATTTATTGTAATTACAGCAGTGCCAGTGTCACTTGTATTATTACCAGCACTATGGAGTGCACCACAAATAGCTATCAAAATGGCAGATGAACAGGGTTTAAAATAGTAAAAAGAAGTATTTAATACTTCTTTTTATAAAAAATTTCAGGAGAGAGAAATGAGTAAAAATATTAATAACACACAAAAACCATTATTAAGAGATCCAAGTGTAGTAATGGATTTAAAAAGAATGGGTGCAATGCACCAATCTAGAATCAGTTTTACAAGAACATTAATAAGAAAAATGGCAAATGAAAACTGGACAATAACAAATACAAAATGGGATTTATGTAAAGATGGATATGGAACAGCTATCTATGAACTTAAAACACCAAATAATACATACAATGTAGTGATTTTTTCTAATCATATTAAAGATGAAGAAAGAAATGATAGGGTAATTGCAGAAAAATGGGATACAACTTTTACATTAATTAAGGGTGATGTTAGTAATAAGTTACTAGAAGTACTTAAAAGTAACGTTCCTTTACAAGAAGCAGGTAGAAATACTAATAGAGCTTTTGTATTAGCAAGAGCTAATAAATCTGTTAGAGTGTTTGATCATGTAATTAATTCTTTAGCCTCAGGTGAACAACCAAATATTGAAGAGGTTGCTAAGGTTGGTTACATCCTTAGAACTACTGCTGTATATGGTAGTGGAAAGTTTGGAATTAATGATTATGTTGCACTAGAAAGTAACCCTGATTTTTCTCAATCTTTTAGTGCAGAGATGTGCGCTGTATATATCTTAAGACAGTTTTCTTTAGATTGGGCTAATTATATTGCTAAAAATAAAGGCGGTGATAAAGCCGTGACTTTAGATAAAGATATTCAAAGATTTTTAGGAATAGGAAATGCAACAGGTTTAGGTATGGCTCCTTATTTAATAAGACATCCAAAAGTTGTTGATAATTGGTTATATCAAAGAGAACAAGCATTAGGAAAAGTATCATTAGAAGAAATTACTCAAGAAAAAGCTCAAGAATTAGTTGGATATTTAAATAGAGCTATTACTCATTTAGAAGATGTGGTAACAATAAATGAAAATCAAAAAAAACTAAATATTCAAGCGGCAATAGAACTTCCATCAATTATAGATTCTACTAAAAAGTTAATTGGAAGTACTTTCAAAGAATTAATTGAAAGTTCAACAAATGCTTCTTATGAAGCTCAAGAAGTTTTAATCTCTTCTATAATTGAATTATATCCAGAACTTGTAGATTGTCATCAAAATCATATGAGGGTAGATGAACAGCCTTTAGAGTTAGCAGGTGTAAAAATCAAAGCTTTAAAAGAGAAAATAAAATCTCATTATTCATGGGCTTTAAATTATGACTTCTCAACTGAAAAAAGTACCTATTGGTTTTGGTATGTTTCAGAAGACAAGGGTGAACCAAGACTTGGTGTTAGAAATGTAGATAAAGGACATGAATTAGAGCTTCCTTTAGATATTGCAAGAAGAGTTACTAATTTAAATGCAGCCTTAGAAAATGTAGAAGATGATGAGGCAGTAACTAAGTATTTACTTGAAAACCCTCAATATTCTGCAATTGTAAGAAGAGTTTGGACTATGGGTGCTTGTCAAATGGGTGAGATTCAAGCAAATGTTTTAGATGAAGATTTTCTACCTATGGATTTACTTAGAGCAAAACTTGCTATGTTTGGAGCTACTAAATTTGATCCAAGATCTGATAGATGGGTTCAAGTTACATTTTTCCAAAGTGCACCTTTAGCAAATGAAATTCATAATGGTGAGTGGTTATTCCCACAAATTCCAAAAAGTAAAGATGATAGATTAAATATCGAAGAGGGAAAAATATCTGTTTCAAGAACAGAGTTAAGAACTATGTGTAGTAATGCTTTTAATGGATTAAAAAGAGATTCAGGTGAAGCTGACATAATCTCTAAAATGGTTGTAGATACTGAAATGGTTGGATTAGACGGTGTAAAACATTACGCAAATGCTTTAAAATTTTTAAAAGATAGTAATAAGACAGCATTAAATATTAGCTCAGAAGATTCTCATATTATAGTAGATTTAAATAATGATACTATTTTAGGACATATTCAAATTTTAATAGCATATGCTTTAGAATTTATACCAAATAATGATACCGTAACATTGGAGATTAAAAACTGTCATAATAGATGGTTAGTATTCCCTCAGGCTCTTAGAATTGCTAAAAAAGGTCTAAGTGCTAGATTCTCATGGGATAATTCATCTAATGATAAAAGTATTTCTTACTTAATTGGTGCAAATGAAGAATTTCCAGAGGTTTGTATTTCTTCAAGTAACGGTTTTAATAAAAGAACACTGTTTATTGAAATCAGTACTAAAGATATAAAGACTAAATGTGATAGTTCAGAATTAATCAGCTCAAAACAATTGAAAAAAGCATTTAACGATGCTTCTGAAAATGGTCTTGTGATTAATTTAGAGGATTGGAATGCTCTTAAAGAAGTAGCAAAAGCAATTTATGTTGAGTCTAGTGAAAGCTCAAGAAACGATGCCGGTGGGGTAGTAGAGAGTTAAAATGGAAAATCAACATTTAAATGTAAAAACTGCTGGAGGATGGGGTGCTCTTATTTCCTCTGGTAAGTTTTTGATGAGAGAAGGATTTTTTAAAGGTTCAAAAACTCTTTTTAGTCTTAACCAAGTAAAAGGTTTTGATTGTCCTGGCTGTGCTTGGCCTGATCCAAGTGATGGTGAACGTTCAATAACAGAGTTTTGTGAAAATGGTGTAAAAGCAATTGCTTTTGAAACAACAAAAAGAAGAGCTTCAAAAGAGCTTTTTGAAGAGAAAACAGTATCCCAATTAAATGAGTATGACGTATATACTATTACAAATCAAGGTCGATTAACTGAACCTTTTTATTATAATAAGCAAAAAGATAAATATGAGCCTATTTCTTGGGATAGTGCTTTTGAAATAGTTGCAAAACATTTACAAGCTTTAAATAATCCTGATGATGCAATATTTTATACATCAGGAAGAACATCAAATGAAGCTGCATTTTTATATCAACTTATGGGAAGAATGTTAGGAACTAATAACTTCCCTGATTGCTCAAATATGTGTCATGAAAGTTCTGGTGTAGGAATGGGTGAGTCTGTTGGAATTGGAAAAGGTACTGTATCTTTAGAAGATTTTGATAAAGCTGAGTTAATCATGATTTTTGGGCAAAACCCAGGAACAAACCATCCTAGAATGTTAAGTGAATTACAAAAAGCAAATAAAAGAGGTGCGAAGATAATATCTATCAATCCTTTAAAAGAGTCTGGTTTAGTATCTTTTACTCATCCTCAAGATGTAGGACAAATGCTAACAAATAAAGCAACTCCAATTTCAAGTCATTATTATCAAGTAAAAATGGGTAGTGATATGGCTTTGATTCAAGCTATTATCAAGTACATTTTAGAAAATGATGAAGCTTCTTTGGATAAAGATTTTATAAATGAGCATACAGCAGGTTTTGATGAGTATAAAAATGAAATACTACAAAAAGACTGGAAAAGTTTAGTTGAAGAAACATCGCTTCAAGAAGAAGAGATTATTGAAATTGCTAAACTTTACGCAAGTTCTAAAAAAACTATTTGTTGTTGGGCTATGGGTTTAACTCAACATCAACATGGCGTTGCAACTATTGAAGAAGTTATGAATTTATTACTTATAAAAGGTAATATTGGAAAAGAAGGTGCTGGTGCTTGTCCTGTTAGAGGTCATAGTAATGTTCAAGGTGATAGAACTGTAGGAATTAGTGAAGCACCTAAAGAGGATTTCCTAAAAAAGATTGATAGTGTATTTGATATTGTAAGTCCTAGAAGTCATGGTTATGATGTTGTTCATGCAATAAAAGCTATGCATAAAGAAAAAAATAAAGTATTTATAGGACTTGGTGGAAATTTTGCAGATGCAGCTCCTGATACGAAAGTAACTTATGAAGCTTTAGAATCTTGTGCTTTAACTGTTCATATTTCTACACATTTAAATAAAAGTCATTTAGTATGTGGAAAAGAAGCTTTAATTTTACCTTGTCTTGGAAGAACAGAGTTAGATATACAACAAAATGGAGTGCAAAGTGTAACTGTAGAAGACTCTATGAGTATGGTTCATGCGTCAAAAGGTAGTAATATTCCAGCTTCACGAGATTTAAAATCAGAACCTGCAATAATTGCAGGAATAGCAAATGCAACTTTTGGAAATGAAAAAGTTGATTTTTTAGATTTGATTACAGATTATAATAAGATTAGAGAAAAAATTGAAGAAGTACTGCCTTTATTTACTTCATACAATGAAGTTATGGAAAATAAAGATAGCTTAGAGTTATATAATAGTGCTAAAAATAGAGTTTGGGAAACAAGTACAAAAAAAGCAAATTTTATTGTAAATAAAACACCTGATTTAAAAATAGAAGATGAACATCTTATTTTAATGACGATGAGGTCTCATGATCAGTTTAATACAACTGTATATGATACAAATGATAGATATAGAGGGATAAAAAACAAAAGAAAAATCATCTTTTTAAATGAAAAAGATATAGCTAGATTAGGCTTTAAAAATGGCGATTTAGTAAATATTCAATCTCATGCTAAAGATAATATAAAAAGAGAACTTTATGGATTTGAAATAGTAGCTTATGATATAAAAGAGGGATGTTCAGCAGCTTATTTCCCTGAGGCTACACCTTTGGTTTCTATAAATCATTTTGATAATAAAAGTTTTACTCCTTCATATAAGTTTATTGATATTACATTACATAAAGTTTAATAAAAAGAAGAGTTTATTATGAATAAGTCTAATCTTATAAATAACGGAATAGAGTTTAACAAAAACGATGAAGAAAATATTGTAAATATAAAAATACCTTTAAACCTAGAAAACCAAAAAATAATAGATTGGTTTTGTAAAGAGTTTAAAAAGTTTGAATTAAAGCATATATGTGATGATTGGATTTTAGATGAAGAAAATAGTGCAGTTATAAGTCCTAATAAGACTTTTTTTTTAACAAAAAGAGAGTTGACTTTTTTCAAGTTATTAATCAAAAATAAGATTGTTACATATGAGCAAATGAATTGGTTTATTTGGAATGGTGAGTTTGCTAGTGAAAATGCAGTAAAAGGCTTTGTAAAAAACTTTAAGAAAAAGATACCTCCTTGTATTTTAAAGAACTTAAAAGGTATTGGATATAGACTAATTGACGATATAAATGTGTAGTTAATATATTTAAAATATATTTATGTATAATAGAAAAACAAATCTATATTTTAGGTAGCTACATGAAAAAGAAATTAAAACGAGATAAAAATAAAACAATGACAGAACAAGTTTATGAAAAGCTTGAAGACCTTATTGTTTTTTGTGAAATAGAACCAGGTACTGTACTAACAGAATCAGAAATATCAGAAATGATTGGTGCAGGAAGAACTCCTGTTCGTGAAGCTTTAAGAATGTTAGCAAATGAGTCATTAGTAAATGTTTCAAGAATAGGGGTTTTAATACCTGAAATAAGTGGTTCTACACATCTCCAAATACTAGAAGTAAGAAGAGCTATTTTAAAATTATGTATAGAAAAAGCTATTGATAGATTAACTGAAATTGATAAAAAAGCCATACAAGAACTGCTAGATATTTTAGCTCAAAAAGATGATATCGAGTTTTTATATTGGCTAAAAAAAAGAAATAAAGTACTTGCAAAGTGTACAAAAAATCAGTTTATTTTTGATGAACTAAGAAAAGTACAAGGTTTATCTCATAGATTTTGGTACTTTTATGCTAAAAAAGAAGATCATAAAAAAGGTCAAGAATTACATAAGTATATACTTGAAAAAGTTTTAGAACAAGACAAGGAAAAAGCACAATTAGCAGTTGATGACTTAATTGATTACTTAGAACTTTTCACAAGAAAAAATTTAATATAATTAGCTTAATCCAATAACTTGTTTTAAGGCTTTTATTCCTAAAGGCTTATAATAGTAATACCCTTGAGCTTCAAAGCAGCCTTCTTCTAGAAGAAGTTCTGCTTGCTCTTTTGTTTCAACTCCCTCAGCTATTAAATTCATATTCATACTTTTTGCTATAGCTATGATTGCTTTTGTTAGTTCATAGTCATCTTTATCTTGTGGTAAATCTCTAATAAAAGATTGGTCTATTTTTATTTTATTTATTGGAAGTTTTTTTAGATAAGAAAGAGAAGATTGACCTGTTCCAAAATCATCTATTGCTATTTTCATTCCTAAACTTCTAATCTCTTCTAGGATTTTAATCGTTTTATTAATATCTTTCATTACTTGTGTTTCTGTTATTTCTATTATAATCTTAGTGGTATCTATTTTCGTGTCTTCTATGATTTGTTTTAGGTCTTTTATAAAGTTATTGTCTTTATTTATTTGAAGCATTGAGACATTTAAAGACAAAGTCCCTAAATCAAAGCCTTTTTGTTTTATCTCAACAAAACTTTTCATTGCTTTTTTCATTACAATTTTATCAATGGATTCAATTACTCCTATTTCTTCTGCAAGTGGAATAAATTTAATAGGAGAGATCATACCTTTTTGTGGATGCATCCATCTAACTAAAGCTTCAACTCCTATGATGGATTCATTTTTTATACTAATCTGTGGTTGAAAATGTACTTCAAACTCTTCATTTTGAATAGCATTTCTAAGTTCTTTTTCTATCTCAACTCTCTCCATAGCTTTTTTTGTCATTTCTTTTGAATAAAATTGATAGTTGTTTCTTCCAAGTTCTTTTGCCTTATACATAGCAGCATCAGCATTTTTTATTAAGGCTTCTGTTGTTTTTCCATCTTCTGGAAATACACTTACACCTATACTACATGAGATAAATAGTTCATAGCCATTTATGATTTTGGATAAAGAAAATGAGTCCATAATATTTTGAGCTATATCTATAATTTGTTCATTTGTAGAAATATTTTCAACAAAAACTACAAACTCATCACCTCCTAATCTTGCTACTGTATTAGTATGTTCTTTTGTAATATTAGTTAAAATAATAGATACTTTTTTTAGAAGTTCATCTCCTGTTGTATGTCCTAGGGAATCATTTATTTCTTTAAAGTGGTCTAAGTCAATAAAAAATATCACAAGTTTTTTATTGATATTATTTGAGTGTTTAATTGCTTGATTTATTCTATCAAGTAGCAAAACCCTATTTGGAAGGTCTGTAAGACTATCATGTTCTACTTGATACTGAAGTTTTAAAGACTTCTCATCAAAGGCCTGTGCAAGTTGTTCTAGTTCATCATTTGTACCTATTGGACTACAAAGTGTATCTTTGTTTGAAGACTTAACTTTGTGATATAGTCTTAAAATAGGTTCTGTTATCTCCTTTGCAAGCACTTGTGATATTAAAAGTCCTGCTAGAATAAATAATATACCAATACTTATAAGTCTGATAAGAGCTTCTTTTATTGGTTCTTCATACTTAGAACTTTGTGTTCCAAGCTCAACGTCAATTCCTAACTTTTTTATATAATAATTATTATTATGAGATTTTGTAACATAACTATAGTATTTTGTATCATCTTGATAATTGTAGGAAAAAATCATATTATCTAAGTGTTTTAGTTTTAAATAGTCATAGGTATTGTTTTTAAGTGTAATATTTTTCCCAATTGCATTTAAATCAAATACAGTTATTAAAGCACCCTGTGTTGTATTATAGTAAGAAATAGGAACAATCACTACAATATTATTTGTGTCATTCTTTATGTATGTAGTTATCTCTCCTAAAGCTAGAGTTGCTCTTAACTTTGTAGAACTATTATATTTTGGTATCTTTTTAAGGCTTTTAAATATTGCATTACCATCAAAATCAACTACACTTAAAGATACTACACTTTTGTCTTGCATATAGTTTTTAACTAAAATATTAAGAACTTTTTCTTTTGTTTGTTTATCAATTAGTGAGTTTATAATAAGTTCATTTTTTGATAAAATTATTGAACTTTCAATTAAGTAAGATAGTCTTTGTTCTAATCTTTTTTGAGAATCAAGGGTTTTATTTTTTAGTAGTTTATTAAGTTCAGTATTAATATTATTTACCATCATAAAACTAACCATTGTAATCATAAGTATAATAGCTGTTGCAATAAGTCCTGAGACTTGAAGTACAACTCTATTTTTAATACTTTTGTTAAATGGTTTTAAGATACTTGATATAATCATTTATTATTTTCCTACTTTTAAAATAAGTCCATCTTCATTAAATTTAGCCATAAAAAAGTCTTTTTTCTCTAGTGCATCATGATTGTTTTTTGTAAATACATTTTTGTAGTCTTTTATTATTCCATTATACACTTTTATACTCTCTAATGCATTTTTTATGTTTTGTTTTTCAAAACTTTTAGCACTTTCTATGGCTTTTGCTAATAACATAGTGGCATCATAGGCCTGTGCTACACCTGCTGGGGCTTTTATTTTGTCTATAGTTTTTACATTATATTTATTCATATATTTTGTGGCTAAATCTTTTGCTTCTTTTCTTTGATTATTTATAAATGAAAAACTTTGAATAAATTGTAAATCGATTTCTTCTAATTTGGATTTTTGTTTATCAAAAAAATCCCCACCTAAAATTCCCCAATGGGAAATAATAGGTAGTTTTGTAGTTTCAAAAACTGCATCAACAATCTTTGATCCCTCAATAGGATTTGAAACCATGATAATACCATTTGCATTTGCTTTATTGATTTTATTTATTTCATCTAAAAAGTCTTTTTCTCCTCTATTAAATTTAATAACTTTAGAAAAAGCTTTTGATTCTTTTTCTAATATCTTTTTCATAACTTCTAAGCTACTTCTTCCCCATATAGAGTTTTCTACTAAAATAGCAGGCTTATCAAATTTTTTGAGGGCTTCTTCTAATATAAATGCAGAAGCATACTTGTCATTAGCAGATACTCTAAAGATATTATTTGAAGTCTTTTCTGTAAGAACTGGTGCTGCTGCCCAAGGTATAATAAAAGGTATATCTGACTTTTCTATTTGCTCAAAATTACTTGAAATAACTGCACTATGAAGACCTCCTATTAATCCAATAAGGTTTTCTTTTTTATTAAAATACTCTATATTATTTAAACTCTTATGAGCCCTTGCACTATGATCTCTTGCTATTAATAATACTTTTTTACCTAAAAGACCACCTTGATTATTTATATCTTCTATTGCAAGTTGAATTCCTCTTTTTATAGCTAATCCAGATACTTTTGCACCCATAGATAAATCTGCATCTAAACCTAAGTATACATATTCATCACTATTTTGATATTTTTCTATTAGATATTCTTCTGTTTTAGAGATAATATCTGAACCAATAATCTCTTCATAAGATTTTGGAATATTTTGCATCTTATTTGCAATTCTTTCTTTTTCTTCATCTTCTAAGATATGAATATTAAGCTTAGCATTTTCAATTATTTTTAATAATTCTTTCTCTTTTTTTGCAGTTTCTTGCCTTTCATATTTTGTTATTTCTTTTGCTGTATTTATTAAAATATCCTGAATATCACTTGGAAGAGTTTTAAAGACTTTTCCACTGATTGAAAATACATAACCTAAATATGCATGATTACTTATAGTTATATGTGATTGAACTTCATGAAAGCCCATGCTCGTGATTGCAATAAGTGGGTTTTCTTGCCCATCAACAATTCCATTTTCTAAAGCTTTTTTAGTTGAGTGAAAATCAATAGGAATAGCTCTTGCTTCAAGGACATTAAATTGATCTTTTATAAGTTTACTTTTCATAATTCTAAATTTTTTATCTTTAAAATCTTCTAGTGTTTCAAGTTTACTATTTGCTGTAAAGTGTTTAAATCCATTTTCCCAAAAAGTCACACCTATTAAGTCTATTTTTGTAAGGTTTTCAAGTAATATTTGCCCAGGTTTTCCATCTAGAAGTGTATATAAATCCTCTTTTTTAGGAAAATAAAATGGTAAATCAGCATACTGCATAGATGGCATAGCAAGACTTAATTTAGCAGTAGGAGTTAAAATAATATCAAGTTCTCCTTCTCTTGCCATCTCTACCATTTGATGGTCATTCCCTAGTTTTTGAGCAGGATAAACCTCTATTTTAACCTTTCCCTTTGTTTTCTCTTCAACTTTTTTAGCATATAAAATTGAGGCTTTATGTAAAATACTAGAAGTTGGGATATTATGACCAAATCTTAGATTATAGGTATCTTCTTTTATTTGAGCAGATGTATCTTTTTTGGTTTGATTCGTATTTTTTACAACAGGAGTGAATGCTATATATATTATTAGAGTAAATATAGCTAAGAGACTTAATAGGTAATATTTTTGCTTCATGATACAGGCTACCTTAATATAGTTTATTCTTATAATATAACACTTATTATAATAAACATATAAAAATTATAAATAAAATAAAAATTAGAACATATTATTATAAATTAAAAGAAAATCTTTATTTTAGGAGTATTTTTAGTTATTTTACATAAAAATTTAATTTAGATATGATTTTATACAAATTATTAATAGTAATAGGGGTATTAAATGAATTCAAAGCAAAAAGTGATAATTTCACTTATTGTATTACTGGTTTCTTTTTTTATTGCAATGAGTATAAGTACACTTTATAACTTTAGAGATTATGGACTTAAATCAGCAGAAAAAAAAGCACACTTAACAGCAGAAGTAATTAAATCAGGTCTTACTGCACATATGGTAAATGGTATGATGAAAGAAAGGGAGTTTTTTCTACAGCAAATAGAGCAAGCTGAAAATATAAATCAGCTTTGGTTATCAAGGTCACCAACTGTTATAAAGCAGTATGGCGAGGGCTTTAATAATGAAATACCAAGAGATAAGATTGACAGAGATGTTTTAAAAAATGGAAAAGAAATAACAAAAGTAACCGAAACAGCACAAAAAAGTCTAATGAGAGTTACAATTCCTTTTGAAGCATCAGCTTTTGGCAATCCAAATTGCATGAACTGTCATAATGCCAAAGAGGGAGAGGTTTTAGGAACAGTTAGTATGGTTATGGATATTACTGATGTTAGAACAAGTAGTTTTAAAACCTTGATGTACAATGTCATCTTAACTTTAATTCTTATTAGTTTGATTTTTCTTTTGATAAATAGATTTATTAAACCATATGTTAGTATTTTTTATTCAATTCAAGATGTTATGAGAGCAGCCTATAGAGGCGATTATTCACAAAGAGTACAAACTTATAGTAATCCTGAGAGTAAAAATGTATCTGATTTATTAAATACTCTTCTAGAAAAACTTCAACATACACTTGAAGAGTTAGATAGAAAAGTATATGTTTTTATCAAAAATAAAAACTATGTAAAAGAGAGTGATCCTTTAAAAAATGTAAATAATACTATTGATAGATTATCAGATATATATAAGTTTAAGCAGACAATTGAAAATGATAAAGAGCTTGAAGATATATATAATAGACTTGCATATGTTCTAGAATATAATTTCAAACTTGATGATTTTACTTTAACTGAGATCGATAATAACTCGAAAAGCAAAAAAATAGTTTATAGTAAAAATGATTGTCATTGTAGAATACTTGAAGGTGAGTGTAGAGCAAATAGAACACATGCAAATGTAGACTCAAGTATTTTTGCAAAGTCTTGTTCTTTATATAATGATAAAGATGGGGAAGAGTATATATGTATTCCTTATACTATTTCAAATGAACTAACTTTAGTTTTAACAATAGTAACAAAATCAAAAGAAGAGACTATAAGAGTAAGGGAACTTACTAGTGATATTGAAGATTATGTAACTACTGCAAGACCTGCAATAGTAAGTAAAAAACTGATGCAAATGTTAAATCTAATGGCAAGAGTAGATCAGCTTACAGGTATGTACAATAGAAAATTCTTAGATGAGTTTGTAGATGTATCTATTCCACAAGCAGCTAGAGCAAAAATAAGTTATGCTGTTTTAATGATAGATATAGATTACTTTAAAATGATAAATGATACTTACGGTCATGATATTGGAGATGATGCTATTAGAATAGTATCTGGGGTAATCAAAACAAATATTAGAAAGTCAGATATTGCAATTAGATATGGTGGAGAAGAGTTTTTGGTTCTTTTATATAATTGTGAAGAAAGTCATGTACTAAAAATAGCAGAAAATATAAGAATTGCCTTTTCAAAAGAAAAAATCACTGCAAATGGTGAGAGCTTTTCTAAAACACTTAGTGTTGGATGCTCTATGTTCCCAACTGATAGTGATAGTATCTGGAAATGTATCAAATTTGCAGATATGTGTCTTTATGAGGCAAAACAAACGGGAAGAAATAAAGTTGTAAAATTTTCACAAGAGCTTCTAAAAGATGAAGACATAGGTGAAAGCTTCTAGAATATATATACTTATTTAAATACTACAAAGCCTAATATACAGGCTTTGTAATTAATAATCTAACACAAAAACTTCAAAAAAAATACACAAAAAAACTTCAAATTAAATATTTTTATTACATAAATTTACAAATTAATATCATTAAATTAATATAAGTTAAGAACTTTTTAAGAATACTTCTATATAATTTTGACATACTTTATGTAAAAAGTTTACACAAAATGTGTAAATATATTCCAATCATAAAGTTTGAAAGGAATAACTTTTGGAAAAAAGTAACATAATATTGAGAAAACCAAGAAAAGAAGATGGTAAGAAAATTCATAAACTTGTGGAGAGTACAAAGGTATTGGATGTAAATTCTGAATATTTATATCTTTTACAATCAACACACTTTCAAGATTTATGTTCAGTTGCTACTTATGAAGATAAGGTAATTGGTTTTGTTTCAGGATATATGATTCCAAACGAAGCTGATACTTTATTTATTTGGCAGGTAGCTGTTGATGATAATTTTAGAGGAAATGATCTTGCAAGAAGACTAATTATGGAGATTATTAATAGAGAAGAGTTAGGTATTAATTATTTACATACAACTGTATCTCCTAGTAATAATGCTTCAATTAGAGTTTTTGAAAAAGTTGCGAAACATTTCGATACAAAAATGGAAAGTTTTGAATTCTTTGTAGCAGAAGATTTTGAACATCAACATGAAGAAGAGGTTCTATATAAGATAGGACCATTTAAAAAATAATTAGAACTATAAACAATAAAACAAACAAAATTAAGGAAAAGAATAAAATGAGAATTTTTGAAAATTTAGAGTCTGAAGTTAGAGGTTATATTAGAAGTTTCCCAACGATATTTGAAACATCAAAGGGTGCTATATTAACAAATGAACAAGGTGAGGACTTTATTGACTTCTTTGCAGGAGCTGGAACACTAAACTATGGACACAATAATGATCACATCAGTAAAGCATTAATTGAATATATCCAAAAAGATGGTGTTGTTCATGGTCTTGATATGGCTACAAGTGCTAAGAAAGATTTTTTACAAACATTCCAAGATACTATTTTAGTTCCAAGAAACTTAGACTATAAAGTTCAGTTTACAGGACCAACTGGAACAAACGCTGTTGAAACTGCACTTAAACTTGCAAGACTTGTAAAGGGAAGATCAAATGTTGTTTCATTTACAAATGGTTTCCATGGTTTAACTCAAGGTTCAGCTTCTGTTACAGGTAATAATGACTATAGAGATGAGAGTTATATTAGTAGAACAAATGCAACATTTATGCCATTTGATGGTTACTTTGGTGATATGAATACTATGGCTTACTTTAGAAAATTCTTAGAAGATAGTAGTAGTGGTGTAGATATTCCAGCAGCTGTTATTGTTGAGACTATTCAAGGTGAGGGTGGAATTAATATCGCTTCTAAAGAGTGGTTACAAGAACTTGAATCAATTTGTAGAGAGTATGATATTTTATTAATTATTGATGATATTCAAGTTGGTAATGGTAGAAGTGGAGAGTTTTTCTCATTTGAATTTGCTGGTATTAATCCAGATATTGTAACTATGTCAAAATCAATTGGTGGTGGTTTACCAATGGCAGTTGTATTACTAAAACCAGATTTAGACCAATGGAAGCCAGGTGAGCATACAGGTACATTTAGAGGAAACAACTTAGCCTTCGTTGCTGCAAAAGTTGCAATTGAACAATATTGGCAAAATGATGATTTAACAAATGCTGTTAAATATAAAGAAAAAATTATAAAAGAAGAGCTTCAAAAAATTGCTGATAAATTCAAAGATGAATTAGAAGTAGAAGTAAGAGGTAGAGGTTTAGCTTGTGCCTTTGATATTAAAGGTGACATCTCAATTGCAGGGGAACTTTCATCTTATGCATTTGAAGAAAAATTGATTGTTGAAACTTGTGGTAGTGAAGACCAAATTGTTAAGTTCTTACCACCATTAATCATTGATGAAGAGACTTTAGTTGAAGGTCTAAAAAGATTTGAAAAAGCTGTTAGTAGACTAATGGCTGATAAAAAAGAAAAGTTATCAGGAGAGTTCTAAAATGATAGTAAAAGATATAAAAAAAGATGTAATGGGAACAGATAGAGAAGTTCACGCTGAGGGTGGACAGTGGATTAGTAGAAGAATGCTTTTAAAAGATGAGGGGATGGGATTTTCTTTCCATGAAACAATCATCAAAGCAAATACTAAAACACATATTCATTACCAAAATCACTTAGAAGCTGTATATTGTGTAGCTGGAAATGGAAAAATTGAAGATTTAGCAACTGGTGAAGTTCATGAAATTTATGATGGTGTAATGTATGCTTTAAATAATCATGATGACCATAACCTTTATGGAGGAAGTGAAGACATGAGACTTATTTGTGTATTTAATCCTCCAATTAAAGGAACAGAGCACCATGATGAAAATGGAGTATATCCTTTAGAGGATTAATCATGAACTTTATATACATAAAAAACTATTTAAATATACCAAGAGAATCTAAGCTTCTTTTTTTTAAATTTATCAGTAGTTTTAAAAAATGTAGAGTTCAAAATCAAAAAGTTATTTTAAGTGACAATTCATTAATACTAGAGTTTTCAGAGGACTCTAATATTGATGATGCATTTAAAGAAATAAAGGATTATTTTAAAAAAGAGTCTTTTATTGATGTTAAAACCCTAGAGTCACTTTTATTAGATAGGGAAGTTTTAACTTTGACTTTTGATGAAAACAATAAAAAAAGGATTTATTTATAAGCCATGCGATTACTATCTTTAGATATTAATAGAAGTTTAATAAACAAACTTGAAAATGATGAACTTTACATTTGTGATAGAGCAACTGATATGGAAGATGCTATATATCACTGTGAAGTTAGATATTACAATCTAATTATTATAAAAAGTGACTCATATAATAATTTAAGACAGATATTAAAGCATGTAAATCCAAGACTAACTGCTGTAGTAATACTTTCAAATAATAGTGAAAAGAAATTTGAAAAAAATCTTTTAAGGTATGGAGCTTTATCGATTATAAAAGAACCTGCTAACAATGAGCTAATTTTAGCAAAACTTGAATCTATACACAGAGAAAATTTTCAAAGAAGATTTATGTTTAAAGATAAATATTGGATTGATACTTTGGAGAACTCTGTGACTGATCATAACAACAATAAATTAGTTATGAAAGGTAAGCCTTTTAGTATTTTAATGTATTTAATAAAAAATAGACACAGACCATCAATCTCAAAAGATGAGATATTAGATGTGATCTGGGATGACCCTGAATGGGTTGTAAAAAATGTAGTAGAAGTAAATATAAATATCATTAGAAAAGGTATTAAAAATACTTTTGAAGATAACTTTATAAATACAATAAGACATAGAGGCTATCAAGTAACATAGTTTTTACTAATTAAAATAGTGTCTACGTTAAATGCCTCTATATATGATTTGAAAAAGAACCTAAAATAAGGAAACGTTAGAATGAATATCAAAGTTTGTAAATTTGGAGGTAGTTCAGTAAAAGATGCCTCCCAGATAAAAAAAGTTTTTAACATTGTCAAAAGTGATAAGAATAGAAGAGTAATAGTAGTATCAGCACCAGGAAGAGATGATAAACACAATGAAAAAATCACAGATCATTTATTAAATTTAGCAACAAATGGTAAACATTTTTGTGAACAAAAAATAGAAGTTACAACAGAACAAAGTTTAACAGCAATATTAACTAAGTTTGATAAGTTATGTGATGATTTAAATATAGATAAAAAAGTAGTTTTAAAGAAACTTGAAGAAGATTTAATAAATAATACTTTTAAAGATGAAAAAAGAGAAGCATATTTTTTATCAAGAGGTGAACACTATAACGCAACAATAATCACAGAATATATGAAAAAAAATGGCTTAAATGTAAAACTTATGCTTCCAGAAGAGTTTGGATTTATTTTAAGTAGTGATTATACAGATGGAAAAGTTCAAAAACAAACTCATAACAATATTGCAGATAAATTCAAATTTGAAAAAGATGAGATGTATTTAGTTCCTGGTTTTTATGGAATTACGAAAGATAAAGAAATTGCAGTTATGAGTAGAGGTGGTTCTGACTTAACAGGTGGTGAATTAGCTTATGCTTTGGATGCAGATATTTATGAAAACTGGACTGATACAAATGGAGTTTATGAAGTAGACCCAAGAGTTATTAGTGATGCAAATGTAATTCCAAGACTTACTTTTAAAGAATTAAGACTTTTAAGTTCAAAAGGTTTTAACGTATTTCACTTTGACGCAATGCTAAATTGTAAAAAAAGTAAAATACCTATTAATATTAGAAATACAAATAATCCTGAACATGAAGGAACTATTATCTTAAATGAAAGAGTTCCAATGGAAGATTTAGTTGGTATTGCAAAACTTGATAATATGGCTTCAATTCATCTTCAAAAAGATATGCTTGCTGATGAGATAGGTTTCACAGCTGAGTTACTTAAAATCTTTGGAGAGTTTGGAATAAATACTTATCACTATCCAACGGATAAAGATGATATTGCTATACTAGTTGATCAAGAAGATTTAAAAGGTAATATAAATAAGTTTAGAAGAGAGATTGAGCGAAGACTTAAAACTAGAAATATTTATGTTGCTTACAATCTATCTGTAATAACTTTAGTTGGAATAGGTCTTAAGCAAAATACTTTTGCAATAGTTGATGCAATAACTGCTTTAAAAGAGAACAATATCTCTTTTGATATGTTTGATATGAGTCCTTCAAAAGTATCACTTCATATTGGTGTATCTCAAAATGTAGCTGATGCTGCTTTAGAAACTTTATATTCAAAACTTTTAACTAATTAATAAATTTTATAGCCATAATAATTACATTATGGCTATCAAGTAAAATTTTTTTTACCTTATATAATAAAAGAACAATTTTTTTATAAAATTCAGAAAAAAACATAAAAATCACATTTTTTTTAGTGTCTTTTATAGCAAAAATAGCTATACTTCTTTCAAAATAGCTAAAAATGCTACAAATGTGTCAATAAGTTACAAAATGCTTAAAAGATAAATTTTAGTATTATTTTGTGTTGGTTTTTTAACATTTTTCTTGTAAATTGTATGTTTTTTGCATAGTTTAATTAGTAAAACGACCTAAATTAGGTTTAAATTATTTTAAAAATATCATATATTTATTTCTTTATTAATATATAATGCTTTATACATAAGTACTACACAGAAAAATGTTATTATAATTTTAGAAAAAACAAAGATAAAGGATAATGTATGGAAAATTTAAACATCAGCATCTCTATCACAGATGAAAATAATGAAAAGTTAAAAAGTAAAGTTCAAAAACTGGACGTTTCTTTAGATGAATATGTAAGTAGGTTAATTGATAAAGATATTAATAGTATTGTTCAATTAGATAATGGTTTTCACTATAACAAAGCTAATTCAAAACTATTTAATAGTTTTAATGATGAAGTTAAGCTTACTAGAATTGAAGAGGCTTTATTCTCTTTACTATTAGAAAATAGAGGTGAAATTGTTTCTATTGAAACTATCCATAATGTAGCTTGGAAGGGTAAAAATATGACAAGATTTACATTAAGAAATAAAGTTAAAACTTTAAGAGATAAGACTTACTACGATTTAATTAAAAACCATTCAAATATTGGTTACTCAATGAACTAATAAATAAGTGTGTAAAACTTATAAAAAAAGCTTAAGTTAAAAAACTTAAGCTTTTTATTATTTTATGACTTTTTTAATTAATTAAAAAAATAACATTCTGCTACTTTATAGTTCTACCATCTTCTAATTTTATTTGATTTCTACCGTTTTCTTTTGCTTGGTAAAGAAGCATATCTGCTTTTTGTATAGCATTTTCATAGCAAGAATGGCTACTTCTAAAAGTAACTCCAGCTGAGAATGTAACTTTGATTTTATTGTTTTTATATATAAAACTATTTGAAGTTACTATTTGTTTTACTCTTTTTAAGTATTGAAGAAGTTCTCTTGCAAGATTAAAATGTACAAGAGCAACAAACTCTTCACCACCATATCTTGCTACTATATCATGATCTCTTGTAGCTTTTTCAAGAATTTTTGCAAATATCTTTAGTACTACATCTCCACAGTCATGCCCATAAGTGTCATTAATTTTTTTGAAATGATCTATATCAAAGAATACTACAGCGTATTCACTTCCATTGCGTTTGTGATTACTGTCAATTCTTTTTACTTCTTCTTCATAAGCTCTTCTTGTAAGAAGACCTGTTAAATGGTCTTTCATACTTTCATTTCTAGATTTTTTTAGTTCTTCTTCTAGGGTTTTTACTTTATCTTCAAGCTCTTCAACTTTTGATTTACCTGTTTTTAGTTTAGTGCTTACTGTGTTCATTTCATTTTCAATTGATGAAGCGGCACTAACTAGTTGTTTTTGTAATACACCTAGTTCAGCAATACCATTTTTTGAAAGGTCAATTGCTTCAATCTTTTCTTTTATTGTTAGAACATTTTTAGAACCATTCCCACTGCTTGATATGGCATCATTTAGGTATTGTCCCATAAGTGTAACAACCTGAGATATATCAGAAGTTTTTTCAACTACAAGTTTTTTATCAGCTTCAAATCTTTTAAATATAAAGTCTTCAATTTTTTCTTGTATTTCTTTTTCAAATAAAATCTCAGGATTAGCATCTATTTTTATAAAAAGATGTTCTATTTCATCATCTATTTCAATACAAATAGATGGTAATACAGATTGTTTTAAGAGTGTTGCTAAAGGAGCAACATTTTCTTTTGATACTCTTTTTAGTAAAAGTGATACTAACTTGGGAAATGTATCTATTTGATTTAATTTAACATCACTTTGTTCTCTTTGTGTTAAATCATCTAAGAAGTCATTTATTTCCATTTTTGGCCTTATTTAAAATCTATGATAAAAGTTTTTTAGTAGTTTGGTTTATTCTTTTTCCATCTGCAACACCTGCAAATTTCTTTGTTGCTTGTCCCATAATCTTACCAATATCTTTCATTGATGTAGCTCCTACTTGCTCAATAATCTCTTTTAGACCATTTTCAAGTTCTTCATCAGTTAATTGTTTTGGAAGATACTCAACAAATATATCAATTTGTTCTTGCTCTTTTGCTACTAAATCTTCTCTATTTGCTTCACTATATTGAGTAACAGCTTCTTCTCTTTGTTTGATACCTTTTTGAATTAATTTGATTATATCTTCATCACTTAATTCTTTTCTCTCATCAACTTCAATTTGTTTAATCATTGTATTAATAGCTCTAATAGAGTCTCTTTTTACAATATTTTTCTCTCTCATTGCAGTTTTTACATCATCTTTAAGTTGCTGTTTTAAACTCATTATATTCCTTTATTTTTTAATAATCACAATTTTAATAATTATATCTTTTTATGGATTAAAGCTTTCAATCAACTCTTCAAGCTCTAAATATCTTTCAACTTTTTGTTCATAAATAGCTTCTGTTTCTTCAAGTTCTTTTGATACAGCAACTATTCCTTTTTGCTCATAACATTCAGGGTTTGCAAGACAGTTGTTTATTTCTTCGATTTTTTCTTCAAGTTCTTCTATCTCTTGGGGTAGGCTATCATAATCTCTTTGATCTTTATATGAAAGTTTTGTTTGCTTTTTTTGTGAGTTTTTAGCTTTTGGTGCTGTTTGTTGTTTAGCTGTATTTCTTTCAAGCTCTTCTAAATCTCTAAGTTCTTTTTCTATTTCTAAGTATTCAGTATAAGCTTGGAAACTTTCTTCAACTTGAGCATTGCCTTTAAAAACAAATAATTTTTTTGCTATTTTATCTACAAAGTATCTATCATGACTTACAAAGATTAAAGCTCCTTGGAAGTTTTGTAAATACTCTTCTAAAATATTAATAGTTGGAATATCTAAGTCATTTGTAGGCTCATCTAAGATTAAACAATCTACGTCTTTTGTAAAAAGTAAGGCTAGGGCGACTCTATTTTTCTCACCACCACTTAAAACACCAATCTTTTTATCTAAGTATTCTCTTGGAAATAAAAAGTTTTTTAAATATCCATAAACATGAAGATTTCTACCATCATTTAGTGCTACTCTATCTCCACCATTTGGACAGAATGTCTCCATTAGGTTTTTATCATCATCAAGCATTTCTCTTTGTTGATCGAAGTATCCTATATTGAAGTCACCTTTTTTGAATTTACCACTATCCACAAGCATTTTTTCCATAAAGATTTTAAGTAAAGTTGATTTACCACTTCCATTTGGACCTACAATAGCAATAGTGTCTTTTTGTAAAATCCTACTTGTAAAGTCTTTGATTAATTCTTTATCTCCTAGTTTTTTACAAATATCATCTAACTCATAAAGCATTTTCTTTTTATTTTGTTGTTTTTCTTCACTATTAAAGGCTTTTTGTTCTCTTTGTAGTTCTACGCTCATCTTTTTAATTGCTGCTGGGTTTGATTTTGCTTTTTTCTTTAAATCAAAATATTCTGCTTTTCTTCTTTCATTTCTTTTTCTTCTAGCTGTAACACCTCTTTGCATCCAGTGAGCTTCTCTTTTTACTAATCTTATTAAGTTCTCATGGTCTTTTTGCATGTTTTCAAGCATCTGTTGTTTTTGCTCTAGGTATGAAGAATATCCACCATTAAATCTTTTTAAAGTTCCACCTTCAACCTCTACAATTGATGTTGCAATATTATCTATAAAGTATCTATCATGTGAGATAAATAGTAAAGTAAAATTGTTTTTTAGAAGTAAACTCTCTAAAAACTCAACCATATAAACATCAAGGTGATTGGTAGGCTCATCAAGTAAAAGTACATCAGGCTTTTTCAGTAAAAGTCCTGCAAGACTAACTCTTCTTTGCTCCCCACCACTTAAAAGGTTTACATCTTTAAATTCATACTGTTTTAGTTGAAACTCTTTTAGTACTCTTTCAATAGTATTATCTAAATCCCAAGCATTATGAAAATCAATAAAAGTTGCCAATTGGCTTTGTCTTTTTAATAAGTCTTGATTTTCATAATCTGTTGAAACCTGTAAAGTAATATCTTCGTACTCTTTTTTAGCTTTTTTGATTTCCGTTAGTTGCTCTTCTATAGCCTGTCTTACATTTATGCCAGATTTAAATTTTGGTTGTTGGTCAAGCATTTCAATCTTTAAAGATTTATCTATTGAAAGTATACCACTATCAGGTTCTACTTGATTCATTATGATTTTAAAAAGTGTAGATTTCCCCTGTCCATTTTGACCAATAACAGCAATTCTTTGACCTTGCGTTAAAGTAAAGTTCGCATCTTTTAAAATTGTTTTAATATCGTATTGTTTGTTTATGTTTTGAAGATCGATTAGTGCCATAAAATTTTAATAACTCCCATAAAATAGCTATTTTAAATAGCTTTATATAAAAGATATATTAGCTAAAAACTTGTTACATATGGCTTTTAAGAAATTAAGTAAGTTAAAATTATTTAAACTAAAAAAATATTATTTATGTCTTTTATAAAATTATAAAATATGAATTTTAACTAAATCACTTGTTAATATAAGTATATTATTAATAAATAATTAGGTATTATAAAGGTTATATATTGTTATTAAATCAAAATAAAGAGTTTGAAAATGAGACATGTTTTACTTTTTTTCTTTTTTGTCACAATCTCTTTTGCAAGTATTGCAAAGGTGTCAACAGTAGTAGGTGAGGCTACTGTTCAAAGAGGTGAGCAAAAAATTATTGCAAATGTTGGTTTGGATATCTTTGAAAAAGATATTATAAATACAAGTAGTAATTCTAAATTGCAACTGATATTCAAAGATAATACTATTATTACTCTTGGTAAAAATTCTGCTTTGGATGTTAATGAATATTTATATGATACTAAAACTCCTAAGAATTCAAAAGCCAATTTGAATTTTTTTAAGGGTGCATTTAAAGCCATAACTGGAAATATTGGGAAAATCAATAAGGAAAAATTTAAACTTAGAACAAAAAGTTCTACTATTGGAATTAGAGGTACAGTTATTTTAGCAAATCAAACTGCTATTGCTTGTTTAAGTGGAGAGATTAGTGTAACTTCTCAAAATAGACAGGTGATTGTACCTCAAAATCAAATGACTATAATTCAAGATGATGGAACACTATCAAAGCCTGTTGAATACAATCAAGAGACTTTAAATGAATTATCAAATCAGTTAGAACCAGATGCTAACAACTCCTCAGACAAAAATAAAGATGACAATCTAAACACAGCAAATAATAACTCAAAAAATGAAGATAGTTCCCTTACTAATAGTGGAACTTCAAATGAGAATTTAGATTCTTTAGATAACTCAAATGACTCTACTGATAATGATTCATCTTTAATAAGTAAAAAAGTAGAAGATGTTATAGAAGATAGTACTAACACAGAAGTTGAAACAAAAGATGAAGCAATAAGCTTTGATTTATCTGGTAAGGCTTTAGGTGCATATGTTGAAAGACAAACTTCAGATGCAAGAGTTAATAGTTTTAACTATCAAGATGAAACAGATACTGATGGTACAGTTGGTGATTTTACTGCAAAAAGAGAAGATTCTAAAATTTCATTTGATGAAACATTAACAAAAGTATCACCAAACTCAGAAAATACAACATTATCTAAAAAAGTAGAAAAAACATTTACTTTAGGAACTCCTAAAGATGGTGGATATACAGGACACTCTGATATAAGTGATAATAGTAATCCTATATCTTTTTCATATACAACAAATAGTGGTACACTAAGTGGTAATTATAAAGTTGAAGCTGATAATATGGGAGAAGTTTTTGCTTTTTATTATGATGGAGATGTTTTTGATATATCTGAGGGGCAAGGAGAATACAATGAACTAATAGTATTTGGTAAAAAAGGCTCAGTTGATAATGAAGATAAAACAAAAATCTATGTTTATAAAGATTTTGCAAGTATGAGTTTTAAGAAGAATTCATCAAATCACTATACTGAAACAAAACTTGATACAAGTGCAACGGGTTTTCAATACTATAACTCACATTTAAAATCTTTTACACATTTAAATAAAAACTTTTATGCAAGTGGAGCACAAGAGTTTATAATAGGAAATAATGAAAAAGTAAAATCATATAGAAATAAATATAACTTTACATATTCTAACTCTTCTACAAACTTAAACTCATATATTTCAGCAAGCAATAATGCGAACTTAAACTTCTTAGGTTCAGATATTCAAGCTTTAAATTATAGTTTATCAAATAGTGAAACAACAAATACTTATGGAAATAGTCTTGGTTCAAGTACAACATCAGGACAAACAAATGGAATTTCATTTTTACAAAAAGACAAAATAGTTGATGCAAAAACGAGTGGAACTTCAAATCTAAAAGGTTATATAAATGCTGATACCTATGGTACAAGTAGTTACGATATTCATATGAGAAAAGCAAGTAATAATCTTTCTTTAGACCTAAATGCTCAAACAGGAAAGATTACAGGAACAGCATCTGTTAATAATTCTGAAGGAGATGTAGATAATCAAATTTCTATGAGTTTTGATGGGGAAATTGCAAGTGATACATCATACTATATAAATGATGATATTTTTGGAGTAATGGCTAAAAAAGGTGATAGTACATATAAAGCTGGAAATGATGAATACGATTTAAATGATAACACAGGGTATTTAATAGCAGTTCCAGATGGAAAAATCGTAGATAATGAGTTTAAAGTATTTGATTCAAATGATAATCCTTTAACAAGTGATGATGATAGTTCATGGGGATATTGGACTGCAAAGTTTAGTGATGGAAGTTCAAGTGGAAGTCAGTTCTTTGTTTCACCTTTTGCCACATGGGTAGCAGGTGTTGAAACACCAACTTCTGTAGTTGATGATGTATTAAATGCTAGTTCTAATACAAGATATACTTTTGAAGGTGCTGTAATAGGTAGTGTTTTAAATGGAAGTAATGGAACTATTGAGTCAATTATATTAGATGGTTCAACTGCAAATAAAGTTACATTAAACTTTGATTTAGGTGCAGGTGATAATGCTTTAACAAGTGGTGTTATGAATTTTTCTTCAAAAAATACACAGTGGAATATGAATATAAATAGCAGTGCAAACGTTTCAAATACAGGTTTCTCTTCAAGTTTATCAGGAACAAATATTACAGGAAATTTAGAAGGTAAATTTTACGGAAGTGATAGTATTAAAAGTGTAGGTGGAAGTTTTAACTCAAATTTAACTCAAAACCCTGGGGCTGATGATAGTATTACTCACAAAGCACAAGGTGTATTTAAGGCATTAAAAAAATGAAAAAATCAGTAGTAATTTATAGTTTAGTACCTTTTATTTGTTTATCTTCTTTTGCAAATGAAAGTGTTTTTAATAAAAAAGAGTCTTCATCTCTTGTAGTTTCTAGTACAAAAAAGTTGTATGATGTAGCTTTGAAAAATTTTAGGCAAAAAAATTATGAAAAGGCTTATGAACAGTTTAACACTTTGTTTTTAAGTAGCATGCAAGATGTACTTTATAATTTTTATTTAGGACGAAGTGCTTATGAGTTAGGTAAATATGAGTTTGCTTTAAGTGCATACGATAGAATACTTATAGTAAATCCAAACAATTCAAGAGCGAGACTTGAAATGGCTCAAACATATTTTAAAATGAAGCTATTTACTCAGTCTTTAAAAGAGTTCAATAGGGTTTTAGAAGATAAAAATCTGCCAGTTGTAGTGCAAAAAAGAGTAAATGAAAAAGTAGATTATATAAAGAAACTACAAAAGAAAAGTTTCTTTAATGCAACAGCAGTTGCAGGTATTTTATACGATTCAAATATAAATTCAACTCCAGAAGTTGATTTTTTTTATTTGGATAATTTTGATAACAAAATTCAAACAGGTGAAAAAAAATCTGCAACAATTTATCAAGTTGTTGGACAGCTTAATAATACATATAAATATAGTGATAACTTTATATTAAATAGTTCAGCTACAGCAGTGTTAATGAAGTACAATAATCATAAAGAAAAAGATATTCATGCTTTATCTTTAAACATCTCTCCTACTTATTTATCAAAAGAGTATAAGCTTGAACTACCTATTTTATTTGATAAAGTAAATTTAGGACATGAATCTTATCAAAACAATATTTATCTAAATCCTAAATATACAACTATTTTAAATAGTGAAGTTCTTTATACTTTAGGTTTAAAAGCAGGTAGGGTAAGTTTTGTAAAAGATGAAGAAAGAGATGCAAATATCTTTGAGTTACAAAATTCAGCTAAATATGCATCTTCAAACTATGGTTTATTTAGCTTTGGACTTAATCTTGGCGAAGAGAGAAGAATCAGAGGTAATAGAATAGATGTAAATTATAAATATATGAACACTTATTTAAATAATGTGTATGAATTATCAGAAGATTATTTACTTCAAACATCACTTAATTATAAAGAGTATTTATACAAAGATACAAATGCAAGCTTCCAATCAAGAAAACGAGATAAGAAAATGGATGCTTCTATCGCTATTATAAAACCACTAAAAAAAGATTTACATTTAAATCTTGGTGGTTCATATACAAAAAAAGACTCAAGTCATGCTTCTTCTGAATACAACAAGCATACCATGAAAGCAAACCTTATTTGGAATGTAAATCTAGACTAAGTAATTTGAACACCTACTATGCTTTTGTAGAGTGTTCAAATACTCCTTTGAAGTCCAAAGGAGGGTTTTTTATAAACTCTTCACATCTTTTTATATAAATCTTATATATTTTTTTATTGCTTTTGTTCTCATCTTTTTCTAAATCTTTAAAGATTTCAAGTGCTTCTATAAACTCAGAGTCTCTATATAGTTGTATAGCTTTATGATAAATATCTAGCTCTTCTTGTAGTTGCTTAGAAGCTTCACCTTTTCCATGAACTTGCCAGATTTGAGCTGGTTCTTTTTTCCCTTTTACTGTAACTAAATCAAGAAATCTAAAAATATATTTACCTTCTAGTTTTTCTTTTGTATAATTTGAGATATTAATTTTAGAGTCATAAAATTTACATAAGGATTCTAATCTAGCCCCTAGATTAATAGCATCTCCAATTACAGTATAATCACTTCTACCAACACTTCCCATCTCACCTACTACAGCAGGTCCAGTATTTAATCCAATACCTATATCAATTAGAGGTTTATTTTGTTTTTTTAAGTTTTCATTTAAATCTTTAAGTGACTCTATTTGTTCTATTGAAGCTAATAGGGCTTTATCAGCATGATTTTTTACATCAGCAGGAGCATTCCAATATGCCATAATCGCATCACCTATGTATTTATCAATAGTTCCCTCATGTTTAATAATAATATTACTCATAGGTTCCATATATTGATTTAGGTACTCAATTAGTTTTTTTGCATTAGCCATTTTTTCAGAAATTTCTGTGAAACTTCTAACATCACTAAAAAACACTGTAACTTCTTTTTCCATAGCTTCAAATTCATTACTATGTACGTTTTTTAAAAGGCTTTCCATTACTTCTTTTGATACTTTTGATGCAAACTTTTTCTTTATTGCTTCTTCTTGTTTTATCTCATAAAAATAGTCAAATAATGTAGCTAAAATTGCACCTGAAACTATGGTAAGTAGTGGAAAGAAGATATTTAAAACAATTCCGTATGTAAATAATATTTCATATAAAATAAAAGTAATTCCAACTAAAAATACTACAGATATAATAGGATTCATCCAAAAAGGACTATATTTAATTAGAAGTACAATCAAAATAGACAAGGTAAAGATTATAAAGATATTTGCCCCATCTACCCATGAAGCTTTATATATAAAATCTCCTTGAATTATATTATCAATAACATTTGCATGAACTTCTACTCCTGGAAATACTGATTCAAAAGGAGTTGCCCTAAGATCAAGTAGACCTGCTGCTGAGGTTCCTATTAGGACAATCTTTCCTTCAATGTCTTTTTTATTAAAAGTATTATTGTATACATCATTTGCAGAGATATATTTGAAAGTTTTTTCTTTTCCTCTAAAATTTACTAATAATCTACCATGTCTGTCTGTAGGAATTTCTATATTATTTAAAGCTATGGATGAGACACCTTGCTCATCATAATTTATAAATACTTTATTTGTATCAAGTAAAATTCTAAGAAGTTCTAGGCTTAATGATGGATAAATTATATCATCATATGAAATTACCAAAGGAACACTTCTTATTATTCCTGCTTCATCTGGGATATTGTTAAAAAAACCACTAGAGTAAGAGTTATCTTGAATAAGTGGAATATTCATAACAACTCCTTTTGCATTTATAAGAAAATTATCACCTATTTGTTTGTTTTTCTCTATATATATAGCAGGAATTCTTGGAGCTTCTTTATTTATAAACTCTTTATCTTGAAGTTCAAATAAGTATCCAAGAATAGTTGGAGTTGAAGCGATTGTTTTTGCAAAATCTAAATCATAGTTTGGGATATTATCTTTTTTTATATTAAGTTCATTTAGTACTTTATGAGGTGAGCTACTATCCTCTTCTGCGAACACAACATCAAAACCAATTATAGCAACTTGTGCCTCAGCCATGTTATTTAGTATTTGAGAGATTTTATTTCTAGACCAAGGCCATTGACCTAGCTCTTGTAGAGATTTTTCATCAATATCAACAATAACAACATTTTGTGATGTGGGAATTTCACCTCTTATTGTAAAGAGATAATCTCTTAGTCTATTATCAATAGAATCAGGAAGTTTTGGTAAAAAAATATATATAAATGATAAAGCAACTGAGAGTATCAATGCTACATTTATATATATAAATAGTTTTTTTAAATCAGGTTTTTTCATTTTAGAATAAAAGTTCAGATTTATCTATTTGTGCAGGTTTTAGATTTTCATTAGCATACTTTTTTAAAACTTCGTGCTCATGGAAGAACTTAAGAAGTTGACCATCTATTTCATAATCTTTTACCATAAATGATAAAATCTTAAATACTTCTGATAATCTCTTAGCATCTTTATATGGTCTATCACTTGATGTTAAAGCCTCAAATATATCTGATAAAATCATAATTCTATCTTCTAAAGTAAGGTCTTTATCACTTAATCCTCTTGGATAACCCTTTCCATTTAGTTTTTCATGATGATTTGCTGCTATATCTAAGACATTTTTATATTTTTTAGGGAAAGGAAGTTTTGATAACATTTCTAAAGAGAGTTTTGCATGATTGTTCATAATATCTTTCTCTTCTTTTGTTAGAGTACCTTTTCTGATAGAAAGATTATACTTTTCATTTTCATCAAGTATTTCTTGCTCATATCCATCTTTTATATATGTGTATTTTGAGATTTGTTCTATTCTTTTGATTTTATCATCATCCATAAATTCCCCACCAATATTAGTTTCTTCTAAGAATAGGTAGTCTTCTTCATATTGCTTGATTTGCTTTTCATAATCTTCTTTAGTAATTTCATTTTTTAAGTAGGCAATTTCACTATCTCTTTTTAAAACCTCAAATTTTTCTTTTACAAGTTTTATTCTATCTGTTATGGCATAAAGTTTTGTAGCTTTATCAATAATTGATTCAGGCATAGAGATTTTACCAATATCATGCATCCATGCTGCAATTTTTATTTGTTGGAAATCATTCTTTGTATACTTTACATCTTTATATATTGTTTCATCTTCATTAATAGCCTGAGCTAAAAGTAGAGAAATTTTTTCTACATTTGCAATGTGGTTCATTGTATGGTGAGATTTTGCATCAATTGCATGACCTATTGTAGTGATAAAACTGTTTAGAAATTCTTCTAGTGAATTAATTAGCCAGCTATTTGTAAGTGCCATTGCAGCTTGCGAAGCTAAGGCTTTTATAATCTTTTCATCTTCACTAGTAAAGGCTTTGATTTTCTCTAAAGACTCAGTTTTATTTATCAGTTGTAAAACACCAATTACATCTTTTTCATGATTTTCTAAGGGAATAACTAACATAGATTTTGATCTATATCCTGTATTATTATCAAATTTTTTAGTTCCTTGAAAATCATATTTTTCTTCATCATATACATCTGGGATATTAATGATTTCATTTTCTAGGGCACAAGTGGTTGCTACCATCTTTGTGTTTTTAGAACCATCTTCTAAATATAATGGTATTGAATCCCATTGTATTTCATCTTTTGTTCCACCCATATATATTTCTAAAGGGTCATTTTGAATTACTTTGAAATCTAAGTGTTTTCTGTCTTTTGAAAGTATATATAAGGTTCCCGCTTCACAATGAGTTAGCTCTCTTGTTAAAGTAAGAATCATTTCAAATAGCTTATCTTTGTCTATTTCACTTGATAGTTCAAGGTTTACTTCCATTATTCTTTCAAATTTATATTGACTTATTAAGTCTCTTTCATAGAGTCCTTTATCAACATGAATCACATCACCTTCTTGTAGAATTTTTCCACCATTTTTTAGTATTTCTAAGTCTTTAATCTCTTCTGCCATTTTTTTATAATAAAGAGGTTTTAGGTGATATAAAAATATTTGAATATCATCTCTTTTGAGTTGTTTTACTATTTTTGAAACAAGTTTAGGTGTTAAGTGTTTACTATCATAGGCTAACTTTTCCATGTGACTAGGAAAAGAACACTCTATTAAAACAGCTTTTATTTTGTCGTTGTTATTTATTCTATCAATCAGTTCTTGATTTTCGTACGTATCACCACTTATAATATATCCAATATGTTTGTCTTTTATTATTTCATAACCATAAGCTCCTGGAATATGATTAGCATTAAAAGCTGTGATTTGATAAGGACCAAATATTAGTGTTTGATTTGCTTCTATTTCTATAAATTCTAGTGCTTTTTTATCACTATTTAGAAGATTTATTTTAGAAAAATCTGGCCAAATTGAGTCATTGAAAGTATGTTCTTTTAGTGATTTTATAGTTTCTTTAGAAGCATAAATATATAAAGTCTCTTTTCTACTTTCAAAAAAACTTTCTATTATAAAAGGCAAATCAAGAATATGATCAGAGTGGGAATGTGTCAAAAATATATGATTTATTTTTATAGCCTCTTCACCTAAAACACTAATTACATTCCCTGCATCAATTAAAATATCTGTAAATATTTGAAATGATGTTGTTCCTGTATCTTTAGTTTTACTTCCACTTGCTCCTAATATATTTATAAAATTCACTATATTCCTTTAAATTCAAAAATTATTATATATTATAGCTTTTTTTAATAATAAAAATATTGAATGAGTGAAGTTTATATGTTATTTATTGCTATTTAGTGTATATTTTGTAAGTCTTAGACTAAAACTACTTAGTACTTGGAAGTTTTTGCTTAATCCAATCAAAGTCAAATCCATATTTTACATTATAGATATTTTTAAAGCCTTGGTAAGCTAGTAGATTTGAAGCAAGTTTTGTTCTTGAACCACTTCTACAAATAAGAATTATTTCTTTGTTTATGTCTTTTTTAGAGTATAGATAAATCTCTTTTAGAAAGTTTTTATTAAAAACCCTTTGTTTGTTTTTTTCATAAAAAATAGGGATGTTATGAGAGTCTTTAGCTCTTAGGGTATTAAACTCACGCTTTGTTCTAACATCAATTAGTATAGCACCATTTTGTTGCATTTTATATGCTTCTTGGGCACTTATGTCAGCTTTATAAAGTTTTGCAGTTTGAAAGTTTACATCATTTGAAAGTAGGGTACTTGTATAAAGTACTATTAAAATACTAAATACAAGTTTCATATTATTTTTCATCCATTGAAAAGTCATCATATGGATCCATATGAATATTTATAACCCAATCTCTTTTTTCATCAAGTTTTTTTATTCTTCTTTCTATATCATCAGTTGCTCTGTGGGCATCCATTAAGGTTATAATACAGTCAAAAACAAGATGAACTTCAACAAATGTTTGATGACCTGCTTCTCTTGTTTTAAGTAAGTGATATGTATTTACTCTGTCATTATTTCTAATAACTTTTTCAATTCCAAGAACAATTTCATCATCAACAGCTCTATCAAGTAAAACTAAAACTCCATCATGAATAAGTTCATAAGCAGAGTAAATAATAAATAAAGCAATAGCTCCACCTACAATAACATCAATTATTTCATATCCTGTAAAGTTTACTAATAAAAGTGATATTAATACAGCTGCATTTGAGTATACGTCTGTTTTATAGTGTAGTGCATCTGCTTTGATTACCATAGAGTTTGTTTTTTTAGCTATTTTATTTAAAAACATTACTAAGAAAATTGTAATAAACATAGATAATATCATTACAACTATAGATATATCCATATATTGTGACACAGAACCATCTATTGCTTTTCTTCCTGCTTGATAAAGTAAAAAAAGACCTGATATTGTAATAATAGTACCTTCTATCACAGAAGCTAAGGCTTCAACTTTTCCTCTTCCATAGTTAAAAGTTTTATCAGCAGGTTTTTCAGAGTTTGAGATTGCAAAATAGTTAAAAATAGATACGAACATATCAAGAACTGAGTCAACAGCAGAAGCAAGAACTGCAACTGAACCACTTGCAATACCTATCACAAGTTTCATAAGTGTAAGAAGTGCAGCAACAGAAGTTGAAACTACTGTTGCTCTTTTTTGTAAAGTCATAATATTAGTTGTTTTCTACAAAATCTTTGATTCTTCTAATTCCTTCTTCGATACTTGCTAAGTCTGTAGCAAAAGAGAATCTGAAATACCCTTCTGTACCAAATGCAAGTCCAGGAACAACAGCAACACCTTTGTCTTCTAAAAGTTGCTCACAAAATTTCATAGAGTTATCTGTAATTTCTTTGATATTTACAAATAAGTAAAATGCTCCTTGTGGTTCAATACAAGAAATCCCTTCAATATCATTGAAAGATTTTACAGCAATCTCTTTTCTTTCTTCAAATGCTTTTCTCATCATTTCAATGTCAGCATCTGCATGACCTTCAAGTGCAGTAATTGCTGCATGTTGAGTAATAGAGTTTACATTTGATGTAACTTGACCTTGAAGTTTAATCATAGATCTTACAAGCTCAGTTTTAGGAGTTGCTATATATCCAAATCTCCAACCAGTCATAGCAACTGATTTACTTAAACCATTAATTGTTACAGTTCTTTCAAACATATCATCACTAACACTAGCTGCTGCTGTGAACTCTTCACCATTGTACATGATTTTTTCATACATCTCATCAGAGAATACTAAAATGTCAGTACCTTTTAAAACTTCACCAATTGCTAATAACTCTTCTTTAGTATATACAGCACCAGTTGGGTTTGATGGCGAGTTTAATAACAATACTTTTGTTTTATCAGTAATAGCTGCTTTTACTTGCTGGGCAGTTACTTTAAATGAAGTAGTATCATCAGTTTCAATAAATACAGGAACACCATCAGAGTATTTTACTTGCTCAGGGTATGTAACCCAATAAGGAGCAGGAATAATTACTTCATCACCTTCTTCAATTAGTAATTGAAAAAGGTTAAATAATGAGTGTTTAGCTCCATTACTAACAACAATGTGTTCTAATGAATACTCTAAACCATGATCTCTGTTAAGTTTATTAATAATTGCTTGTTTGGTTTCGGTAATTCCTTCTACGGCAGTGTATTTAGTGTAGCCATCTTCGATAGCTTTAATAGCTGATTGTTTAATAACATCAGGAGTATTGAAATCAGGCTCACCTGCACTAAAACTTAATATGTCTTTACCTTGAGCTTTAAGCTCTCTAGCTAAGGCAGTAATTGCCATAGTAACCGATGGAGACAGATTCTCCATTCTTTTTGCAATTTTCATAAATCTTCTTCCTCACATATAATTTACATTATATTTTTATGATATAATTCGCAGATTATACAAAAATAATACTTAAGGTATAGTGTGACTTTTCAAATAAATATGGATTCTTTAAGCCTAAATGTTGAACTTTTAAATAAAAAAAGAATGAAACATTGTTATCTTAGAGTAACTTCAAAAAATAGTATTCAAATAAAGGCGAATACGTACTTCACAAAGTTTGATGCACTAAATCTAATAGAAAAAAAGAAAGACTGGATTTTAAAAGGTTTAAAAAAACTAGAAAAAAATAGTTTAAATGATGATGAGTTTTTATATTTTGGGAAAGTTCAAAAAAAATCAGATTATAATGTTAAAGATTTAGATACTTATTATAAAAACCTTTCAAAAGAGTATATTCCTTATTTAGTTGATAAACACTCAAAAAAAATGAAACTATACCCATCTTCAATAAAGTATAGAAAAAATAAAAACACTTGGGGTTCATGTAATTACAAAAATGGACTAAACTTCAATACCCAACTTTGTAAATTTCCCATAGAAGTTATGGAATATGTGGTTATACATGAATTAGCTCATATCAAGCATAAAAATCATTCAAAAAAGTTTTGGAATTTAGTTGAGATGTATTGTCCTGATTATAAAAGAAGAGAAGCTTTACTTAAGAGCTTTTTATAATTTGTCTTATCTCTTCAAGTTTTGCATGTAGCTTTTCATCTTTTATTCTATTTTGAAAAATCCCATGGGCTCTTTCATTATAAAAAGGTTCTGGTTCACTTTCTTTTTTTTCTTTAAAGGGTGAAGTAAATTCATCAAAGCTTTTTTTGTCAAAGTTTTTACTAAAAGAGTATAATTTATCATATCTAAAAACAGCTACTTCTTTTATGTCTTTAAAATCAGGAACCATTTTAGCATAGTCCATAATCATCTTTTTTTGATAGTTCAACTCACTTTGGGCAACAGGGTGTAAAACTGCAATTGAAAGTTTCTCATTTCTATAAAAAGCGAATAAAATATAGTTTAATATTTTTTTGATAAGTATCTTTTCTAAAAAATTATGAACTCTATATCTTTTTCTAACTTCTGAGAATTCTCTTTTGTTTGCTATATTAGTAAGTACATTATTTGTTGTTTTAAAAGTGCTATAATTTGGTATATTTCTATTTACTTTTTTATCTTCAAAAGTGAAAAAACTTTTTTTAAGTTCTTGTTTAAATGTTAGAAGTTCTTCTTCTTGCATGGGTGTATGTCCCCTTTAATAAGGTTTTTATTAGTATTTCTTTAGTAGCATTAAGCAAATTATATTGTACACAGGATGTAACAAAAAATATGAAATATTTAATTTACTTTATTATAGCAGGATTTATATTATCTTTTAATGGGTGTGGATACAAAGGAGATCCAGTTTATATAAACGATAGTGATAAATCTCAAAATTTAAAAGAAGAAAAAAACTAATGGTTTATGATTATATTATTATAGGTACAGGAATTGCAGGTTTAAATGCTGCAAGATTAATTCCTGAGGATAAAAAAGTTTTAATACTTTGTAAAAAAGAGCCAGTTGATTGTAATACATATTGGGCTCAAGGTGGAATAGCAAGTGCTGTAAATGATGATGATATAAAAGATCATATTCAAGATACTCTTACAGCAGGTGTTAATCACAATGACAAAAGTGCAGTTGAACTTTTAAGTGCAAAATCACAAGAAGCAGTAAAAAGCTTGATAAATTCAGGTTTACAATTTGATTTAAATTCAAAAGGTGAACTAGCTTATACAAAAGAAGCAGCTCATAGTAGAAGCAGAATTTTACATGCAGATGGTGATGCAACAGGAAGAATGATACATACTTTCTTATTATCTCAATGTAAACATGAAATAGTAAACAACACAGTAGTAAATGACTTACTAATTCAAGATGATATTTGTTATGGAGTTCAATACTTCGTAAGTGAAACAGAGCAAAAAGTAGCCTATGCTCATAATACAATTATTGCAAGTGGTGGAGTTGGATCTATTTATAGATATCATACAAATTCAACTGCAATTGCAGGTGAAATTCAAGGTATCATTTTAGAAAAAGGTTTATCTTTAAAAGATATGGAAATGATGCAGTTTCACCCAACAGTTGTAAAAGGAACACATTTTGCTAGAAAGCCACTTTTAAGTGAGGCTTTAAGAGGTGAGGGTGCTTTTATCGTTGATGAGCAAGATAATAGATTTTTATTTACTTATCACAAAGATGGGGAGTTAGCTCCACGAGATGTTGTAAGTAGATCGATTTTTGATTATCATAAAAAAACTGGTTCAAAAATATATCTATCTTTTGAAAACTTTGAAAAAGAAGCCTTTCAAAAAAGATTTCCAAATATCTATGCAAACTTAAAAGATTTAGGTTATGAATTGCCTTATGATAAAGTTCCAATTTCTCCTGCTTTTCACTATAGTATGGGAGGAATAGAAACTACACTTGATGCAAAAGTTAAAGGTATGAAAAACCTATATGCTATCGGTGAAGCAGCTTGTACGGGGGTGCATGGTGCGAACAGATTAGCTTCAAATTCTTTACTTGAAGGTGTTGTATTTTCATCGATTGCAGTTGAGGATTCTATAAAAAATAATTTTAAAATATCATATAAAAATTATATGAAAGATATAAAATCATATGTGAGAAACAAGGATATTGATAAAGAAATCAAGAACTGTTTACGAAAGTCGATGTGGGATACTGCATCAATTGTAAGAAACCCTAAAAAAATCAAGGAAACCTTAGAGTTGGTTGAAAAATATCTGCAAGAGGATGTTGGTAGACTGCTTTTTTTAAGGTTGCTTACGGCAAAATCTATTTTAACATCTGCTCAAAATAGGGAGAAATCTCTAGGAGCACACTATATCAAGGAGAATTAATGTTGAAAGTTTTACTGACTTTACTTTTCACTTCAGCAGCACTTTATGCTGGTGGTGGTGCAATTAGTACAGCTGAAACGCCAGATCTGACTATGACATGGGTCGGATTTGCATGTTTATTTATCTTCGCAATAGGTTATTACTTTGTTGCAGCAGAAGAGAAGTATGAAATCGATAAGGCAAAACCTGCTTTATTTATTGGTACGTTTATGTTTATATTAATCGCTATCTATTATGCCTTAAATGGTTTAGATGTAGGATTATTAGAAAATGAAGTTAATCACTTAATTTTAGAGATTGCAGGTATTTTCTTCTTCTTATTTGTTGCTATGACATATATTGAGTCGTTAATTCACATGGGGGTGTTTGACAGACTTAAATATAACCTTGTAACAAAGGGATATACTTATAGAAAATTATTTTGGGTAACTGGATTTATCGCATTTTTCCTTTCACCAATTGCTGATAACTTAACTACTGCTTTAATCTTAGCAACAGTTTTAATCACAATTGAAAAAGAGAGAAAAGACTTCCTTGTTCCTGGTGCTATTAATATCGTAGTTGCGGCTAATGCAGGGGGTGCATGGTCTCCATTTGGTGATATTACTACACTTATGGCATGGACAGCAGGAAAAGGTACTTTTGCTGACTTCTTATTCTTATTACCAGCTTCATTAATTGGTTATTTAGCAACAGCATTTATTTTATCTAAGTTTGTACCAGAAGAAGTTCCTTTCTTTGATGCAGAAAAAGAGAAAAAACCTGAAATGGCTGAGGGTGCTAAAGTAGTTATGGTTCTTGGTATCTTTACAATTGCAACAGCAGTATTATCTCACCAAGTATTACATTTACCTGCTATGTGGGGTATGATGTTTGGTCTTGCTGTTCTTAAAGTTTATTCTTATGGACTTAAGAAAAAGTATGGTTCAGAGCATTTTAATATCTTCCATTCAATTGCAAAAATTGAAAATAATACTTTAATGTTCTTCTTTGGTATTTTAGCCGCAGTTGGTGCATTATACTTTATTGGTTGGTTAGCATTAGCAGCAGTAGTATACGATCCAAGTGTATTAGGTCCTACATGGTCTAATATAGGTGTTGGTTTCTTATCTGCGATTGTTGATAATATTCCTGTAATGTCAGCAGTATTAAAAGCAAACCCAACAATGGGTCTTGACCAATGGATGCTAGTTACATTAACAGCTGGTGTTGGTGGATCTATGATTTCATTTGGTTCAGCTGCTGGTGTTGGAGTAATGGGTAAATTACATGGTATTTATACATTTGGTGCACATATGAAATATGCTTGGACTATTGTAATTGGATACTTTGTTTCTATCGCTGTTTGGTATTTACAATATCAAATGTTAGGAATAGGACACTAGTTTACTATTCAAATTGTAAAACTATAAAGGTTTGGCTTTTTAGCCAAGCCTTTTTTTATGCTTAAAAAATTCACTTAACTATAAATTTACCTCTACTTGGATATAATCTGCTCTTATTAATGATTTTATTTAATCACATAGAGGATATAAAAATATGAAACATGTACCAATAGTAGTTTTAGATTTTGGTAGTCAATATACACAAATTATTGCTAGAAAACTTAGAGAATCTGGTGTATATTCTGAGATAGTACCTTATTCTGAAAGTATTGAAGATATTATGGCAAGAACTCCTAAGGGAATTATCCTTTCAGGTGGTCCAGCGTCAGTTTATGCAGAAGATTCATATCACCCAGATGCAACTGTATTTGAGCTTGGACTTCCAATTCTAGGAATCTGTTATGGTATGCAGCTTATTTCTCAACACTTTGGTGGATCTGTTATTCCAGCTGATCACCATGAGTATGGAAAAGCTAAACTAAACTTTGAAAAGCAATCTGATATTTTCAAAGATACAACAGATGGTCAAACTGTATGGATGTCTCACGGAGATAGAGTTGAAAAAATTCCTTCAGGATTTGAAAAAATCGCTACTTCTGAAAACTCTCCTTATGCAGCTATTGCTGATCTTGATAGATTAATTTATGCATTCCAATTCCACCCTGAAGTTTACCATTCAGATGAGGGTTCTAAACTTCTTAAAAACTTCGCAAAACATATTTGTGGATGTGAATCTACATGGAATATGGGTTCATTTGCAAAAGAGCAAATCAAAAAAATCCAAGACCAAGTAGGATCTAAAAAAGTATTATGTGGTGTATCAGGTGGTGTTGACTCATCTGTTGTTGCTACACTTTTAGCAGAAGCTATTGGTGACCAACTAATCCCTGTATTTGTTGATAATGGACTTTTAAGAGCAAACGAAAGACCACAAGTTGAAGCTATGTTTAAATCAAGAGGTGTTCCTTTAATCACTGTTGATGCTAGTGAAACTTTCCTTTCAAGACTTGAAGGTGTTACTGACCCTGAAACAAAAAGAAAAATCATTGGTGAGACTTTCATCGAAGTATTTGATGTAGAAGCTAAAAAGCACGATGGTATTGAGTTTTTAGCACAAGGTACTTTATATACAGATGTTATTGAGTCTGTATCTGTAAAAGGACCTTCAAAAACTATCAAATCTCACCACAATGTAGGTGGTTTACCTGATTGGATGACATTTGAGTTAATCGAGCCTTTAAGAGAAATCTTCAAAGATGAAGTAAGACTTTTAGGCTTAGAGCTTGGACTTCCAAAAGATATGATTGGAAGACATCCTTTCCCTGGACCAGGACTTGCTATTAGAGTTATGGGAGATGTAAATAAGCCTGACTTAGAGCTTTTAAGAAAAGCTGATACTATTATGTTAGACGTATTACATGCTACTGGATTATATGATAAAACATGGCAAGCATTTACAGTTTTACTAAACGTAAAATCAGTAGGTGTTATGGGTGATAACAGAACTTACGATAACACAGTTTGTGTTAGAATCGTAGAAGCAACTGACGGTATGACAGCAACATTTGCTCATATCCCTCATGATATTTTAGAAACAATCTCAAGAAGAATCATCAATGAAGTTGATGGAATCAACAGAGTTGTTTATGATATATCTTCAAAACCACCAGCAACTATCGAGTGGGAATAATATTTTTGCCGTAATTTCGGCGCATCTTTCACCAAAGTATGACTTCGATGTACTTGTAGTACACCTTTGTCATACCTTGGCAAAATCTACATAAAACTTCTTAGAAATTTCCAATCTGATTTTAAGTTCATTTTTTATTTTCTGCTTTATTTATTCTAAGCACTACAGTAATATTTTTTCTTTCTTGAACTCTAGTATATCATTTTGATAAGCTATTACTGATATACATTAATAGTCTAACATTGAAAATTATATCAGATATATAAATTATGATAAAAATATTACATATAGTAATATATTATTTAAAAAAATCCTAGAAATAGCTTATTTAAGGACTTTATATCAATTTAGTATCTTATCATAAAAAATGTAGTACTATTAGGTGCTTTTATATATTATTTATATATAATGCAGTACTAATAATTAGTTATGTATATAAAATGGAGTAATATGAAAAAAAACGTATTGGACTAACTGAGATAGTTTTAACTGCAATATTTACATCACTTGCAACACTAGTCTCGTCATATTTTTTAATGAACTATCAACTAGAATCTGAACAAGAATATTGGAAAAATAGAATGAAACAGGAAAGGCTACAAGAATTATTGAATAGAAAAGTTAACTTATTAGAAGAAATAAATTCTGGAATATTAGTATTAGAAGTTCTAGCAAAAGATTATAAATTATCACAAGCTGAACTATCAGCTAATATAGATATATGTAAAAATAATATTCTTGATTGTAATCCAAAATTTAATAATAATGTTCTAAAGAAAACCTTTACATATCATAAGCATATGAACCTATTATCATCAAAAACTCAAATGTTGCTACTTTATTTTGAGAATAGCGTTGTATCACTAATTCCTAAACTGCATAAAGCAATAGAATTAAACTATAATGCAAAAAATGTAGAAAAAAAAGAAAGTAAAAATGATAATAAATATACAAAGTATTTCAACAAAGATTTTAATACGATAAAAGATTTAAGCAATGCAAGACTTGAAATATTAAAAGCAATGATTGATGATATAAAGAAAACATCGGATTTACTTTATAATTAGATACATAACAAAACAGAGGAGAGGAACGAGTAACCCAGCGAATATTTAAGCATTAATTAGCTTGAATATATTGGTTATTTAAAATAAATCAGCAAACTGATTGAGGGTTACATCGTCCCTCACTTCAGTCGTTATATAAGTGAACTTTTAAATATTAAAATACCTAAATTTAAAGGAAGTAAAATATGGAAGAAAAAGACTTTCATGATTTAAAAAGCATGTATGGTGAAGTTGGAGCTAGAGATTTTTACGAGAAGTCATGTTTGTCAATTTTAGAATCAAAGTATCAAAATGCACATACGGTTAAAGCAGGATATAAAGGTGATGGAGGGATAGATATTTATATTGGTGACCTAGGCATTAATCCAATTGATATTTATCAATGTAAATATTTTCTTAATAATTTAAATGATTCACAAAAACAACAAATTAAAAAATCTCTTATTCGTGCAATTGAACATGAAGATTATAATTTAACTGCATGGTATCTCTGTTTACCGAAAGATTTAACCAAAGATGAGATTATTTGGTTTAATAAAATGAAAAAAAGTATTATTGAACAATATAAACTTAATAATATTGTTATTGACTATAAAGAGGGAAGCACTTTAATTAATTATGCAAAACAAGAAAAGGTATATTCTTCAATATTTAATATACAAGAAGCTTTGCAAATACATGAAATACATCAACATACAGTTCCAAATAATAAATTTGTAAATATTGACTTAACTAATTTTAGCCCACCTTCATTAAAAAATATAAATATTTTTTTAAAAAAATATGATAATAGTTTATCTCCAAATGAATTGAAATATATAAATTTTCTTTTTCAAGAGTTATTATTAAATGCACAAAAACATGGCTATGCAAATGATGTACAAATAATAAAACAACAAAATTCTTTTATATTCATTGATGATGGTAAAAGATTTAATCCATTAATTGAATTATCAAAAAAAACTGGTGGAGGTAGTTACACCATAAACCATATAAAAAATAATATAAAGGAATTATCATTAGAATACAAATATAAAGATAATAGAAATGAATTAATAATTACATTTGAAAATAATAGAAATTTGATTAATGAGGATTGTATAGTAATGATTCAAGGAGATGAACTATTTCATTTTGAAATTAGGAATACTTTAATTGATGAAATTATAAAAAAATCTAAAAATAATGAATGTGAAGACTTTGTTATAGATGTAATAGAAAGTCAAATGGCAATTAGTCATAAAGCTGAAATTATTAATAGAATTATGAATGACACAACATGTAATATAGTTTTTAAAATAAGAAATCAAGATATTTTCTTTAAAAATTATATAGAAGGATTTGCAGAACACTATGGTATTATAGATAGAATTAAAGTAGAGCACGTATAAAACTATATAACAAATCGTTGGAAGAAAAACAAGGTTACGTTACAAAAATTATAAGCATTTACTCTATAAAGTCAGATATATTAAAGAGTAAATAAATCTTGTATAAATCCACCGTTGTTTTTCAACTATGACGTTATATATAGGAGCAAATGTAAATGGCAATGTGGAGAACTTCAGATTATGAAGAAATAAAGAATTCAATTTTAAAAGAGCAATATAAAAATAGGAAAAATAGGGGTCAGGTCATGAATTTCCACTTTTAAAACTAAATTCACAATTCAACACCTAACACCTTAGTTTAATTGACAATTTGAATAAAATTGAATACAATAGTATTAGTAAATATTCAAAGGATATACTATGAAAACAGTAACTATGAGAGTAGATGATTCAGTTTATGATATGATAAAACTTGCAGCTGAAGGTCAAAAAAGAAATCTTTCAAATTTCATAGAGTTTGCAACAATACAATACTTAACATCATCACAATTTGTAGAGAATGATGAGATGGCTGAAATAATGGATGATAAAGAACTAGTTCAAAATCTAATGAATGGTTTAGATGACTTTAAAAATGGTGATTACACAATTGTCTAAGTATCAAATTGCTGAAACTAAAACTTTTGAAAAAGTTAAAAAAAAGATAGATAAAAAGCTATATTCAAAAATTGTAAACTTTGTTTATCCTCAGCTTAGAGAAAATCCTTTTTATGGAACAAATATTAAAAAGTTAAAAGATAATCTTGAAGGTTATTATAGATATAGGATTGGAAATTATAGACTTTTTTATCTTATCGAAGATGATAAACTAATTATTGCAGTTGTTGATTTTAAACATAGATAACAAGCTTATGATTAGCACTCCCCTGAAATAGGTCAGGTGTTGAGTTTCCAATTTCTATAAACCATTATAATTCAAAATCTAATGGACAAAGATTAGAGTAAATTATGACTGCACCAAAACAAGAAGCAAAAAAGATCATTAGAAAATAAAACTATTAAAAATTCAATTTTTTATTAACAACAAAACTACCTTAAGGAATAAACTATCTCAAAACAAGAAAAAAAACACTATCACTTTAAGATGTTTAAACCACATGGCTGTTTAAGTCAGTTTGTTCAAGAAAAGATGAAAAACAAAAGCCTACTTGGTGATTTTTACGACTTTCCCAAAGGAACTATGGCTATTGGTAGGTTAGACCATGATTCAGAAGGCTTACTATTACTTACAACTGATGGTGTAACAAGTCATAAGGTAAGAAACAAATCTATAGAAAAAGAGTATTACGCTCAAGTTGATGGAGTGATTACAGAAGAAGCAGTATCGAAGCTACAAAATGGTGTGGAGATTACTGTAAGTGGGAAAAAGTATCTAACACTTCCTTGTAAATCCTTTGCTTTAAAAGGTGAGCCTAACTTGCCTAATCGTGGACGTAATATTCGTGATTCAAGACATGGTCCAACTAGTTGGGTATCTATTACGGTATGCGAGGGTAAAAAACGTCAGGTTAGAAAAATGACTGCTGCTGTTGGCTTTCCTACTTTGAGATTAGTTAGAGTTCGAATTGGTGATATTCATATTGATGATTTGTTACCTGCAGAAGTTGTTTGTCTACCTGATGTTAATGATGCATTAAATTAATAAAAAAGAAAAATATAAAATATACTCTTTAAATAAAATAACTTGAAGTCAAAATCGATATAATATTTGTATAAGATAATAAAAAGGGGTTTTCATGTTAAGTTCATTAGATAAAAATAAAAATGGAAATAAAGTTTTAAAAAATGTTATTCAGCAATTTGCAGTATTTTATACAGGTGACGATAGCGTATATGCTATAAATATTGCAAAAGTAAAAGCTTTTATAATTACTTCTGATGTCTCTATAAATGATACCCCCTCAGATAGTGATGTCATCGCAGGAATTGCAACCATAAGAGGTGAACCTATAACATTAGTAAATTTAGATGTTTGGTTAGGAAATAAAGCCCGAGATATCTCTGAGTATAAACTTATTGTTTATTGTGAGTTTAGTAATAAAAAAGTAGGTTTATTAGTAAAAGATATGGTAAATATTATCGAGAAAGCTACAAATGAACTAAGATATTCAGAAGAGAGAACTTCCAAAGTTACGAATACAACATATGTAGATATTGAGAAAGAACCTATTTTATGTACTGTTTTTAATGCAGAGCAACTTCTTCAAGATATTGGTTTAGAAAAAAATGTAACAAAAGAAATACAAAAGTATGAAAATGTTGTATTAGAATCAAAAAAGAAGATACTAGTTGCAGAAGATTCAGCTATTGCTAGAAGTGTAATTATTGATTTCTTAGAAAAAATAAAAGCAAATTATGAAATATACAATGACGGTAAATCACTTATAAACAGAGTAGAAAATATTAATTTAGATGATGTTGGTGTAATTATTAGCGATATTGAAATGCCTGGTGCAGATGGTTATGAGGTTGCCTCTTTTATAAAACAAAATAGTAAATATTCAAACATTCCAGTGATAATAAACTCTTCAATGACAACAAATGCAGTAAAAAGTAGAATGGCTCAAATAGGTGTTGATAGTTTTGTTGGTAAAACTGATATTGATAGACTTTACACTGTTATCAAAAACCATTTAGAATAGAGTGAATTTTGATAAAAAAAGTAATACCTTTTGTAAGTGATATAGATGAAGTTTCAACTTCTCTATGGTTAAAGTACTTACAAAAAGAAATGATAGAGTATAAAATAGTACCCTTTAAAGATTTATCAGAAACTCAAATACAAAATGCCCAAGTTGCAATAGTAGCAAACCCAAAGCCCTCAGAAATAGCTCAAATGAAAAACTTAGTTTGGGTTCAAAGTCTTTGGGCGGGAGTTGAAAAACTTCTTTTAGACATTCCAAATGCTTCTTTTAAAATAGCTCGTATGACAGACCCCATACTAGCAGATACTATGGCTCAATCAGTTTTAGCATGGACTTTATACTTACATAAAAATATGCCTTTATATAGAAAACAACAAAGCCAAAAACTATGGAAACAACACTTAGAATTACTTCCTGAAGAGAAAAATATTTTGATTTTAGGTTTAGGTAAATTAGGTCTTAAAAGTGCTTTAAAACTTAAAAGTAATGGTTTTAGTGTATCTGGATGGGCTAGAACTAAAAAAGATATTGATGGTATTACTATTTATCATGGAAATGAGGGTTTAAAGCAATCTTTGAAAAGTGCTGATATAGTAGTTTGTTTATTACCTCTTACAAGTGAAACAAAGAACTTATTAAATAAAGAAAAACTAGATTTACTTAAATCAAGTGCTAGTCTTATCAACTTTGCAAGAGGTGCAATTATTGATTACGATTATTTACTTGAAAAAATTGAAAAAGCTGAATTGTCTCATGCTGTTTTAGATGTATTTCACGAGGAACCACTGCATAAAGACTCTGCTTTATGGGAAAATGAAAATATTACAGTCTTACCTCATATTTCAGCTCCTACAAATATGAGAAGTGCTTCAAAAATAGCTGCTAAGCATATCTGTGAGTATTATGATAAGGGAATAAATCCAAGCTTTGTAGATGAAAAAAAAGGCTATTAAAGAAAAATTGTATTTTGATTAAGATGAAATATTAAAAACTTTGTTATACTCAGTAATAACGCGAAAACATTAGTTTTTAGGGCATTTGGTATATTCCTTTTATTAGAGATTATTAATTGTTCTATTTATTAAATAGAAAAAAGGAAATAAATGGCTAAACCAAACTACAACTACGAAAAAAGAGCTCGAGAGATAGAAAAACAAAAGAAAAAAGAAGAAAAACGTCTTAAGAAACAAGCTGCAAAAGAAAACAAAGATCCTGAAGATTCTACTGAATCACAAGAATAATAAAAGAGAAATAAAATGCTTGATATGGTAATCGCATCTTTTTTAAAAATCTGGCACATAATACCGATAATTATTGGTATTATACTATTTAGAAAGTTACTAAATTCAAAAGACAAAAAACGAAGAATTAAAATTAGTGAAGAACATGAAAAACAAGGTTTAAGTTTACAATCTCGTGTAGGTAAAAAATACGAAGATTTAGGGTATGAGATTTCATATGATAAAGAACAAGGGCTAGATGTATACTGTTTCAAAGCCAATAAAATACTACTTATAAAATGTAATAATGCAAATGAATCAAAATCAATCTTAGCAGAAGATATAAAAGATTTTATTAATGATGCAAAGAATTATATTAAAACAAATGATTTAGATGATAAAGAAGTAGAGTTTAGATATGCGATAGTTTATCCTGCTGTATTGCATAAATCTGCAATGAAAATACTATCTAATGATTCTTACAACTGCAAATATATAGTTGTTTAAAAGGGAGTTTATTTCCCTTTTAAGTCTTTTATAAGTTGATATGCTTGGTTTATTTCTTGAGTTTTTGCTGTAGCTTCTTCTATGTAAGCTTCATCTTTATTTTGTGAACTTATTATATCTGGATGGTATTCTCTTATTAGTTTTCTATAAGCTTTTTTGATTGTATTCATATCATCACTTTCACTTACACCTAAAATTTTATAGGCTTCTTGCGGATTCATAGTTTGCTGTTTATTTTTCATCTTATTTTCAAAGTTTCTTATGATAGATTCATATATTTCTGTTGAAATTCCAAGTTCATTTGTGATGATTCTTAAGACTTTATCTTCATCTTTACTTATTCCATTATCTATAAAGGCAAGTTGAATCAAAAAACCTACAAATTGTTTTCTTTTATGTAAACCTTTACCTAACAACTGATTTAAAGATTGTGCTATCTCTTTTGTATCATCTTCTTTTTGTTTTTCTTCATTGAAGATTTCTTTCATGATAGCTCTTGTTTTGTCTTTTTCATCAAAAACTTTTGTTATATCATCAAACATCATACTGATTAGTTGCGCTTCAAGTTCATCAACTCTTCCATCTGCCTTTGCAACTTTTGCTACAAGTGCTATAAAGTGTCCAAGTTCACTTGCTCTAAATACCTCTTTTGAAGCTGATAGTTTATTTAGCTTTTTTCTTGCATAAATTTTATATACTCTAAATGCCACATATAAAGAAGCAATAATTGAAAGAGTAATAAAAAAATTAACAATAAAGGCATAGTAAAATATCACTAAAAGTACTGCTATGAATATCCATTTTTTTAAGTTCATTTATCCGTCCGTAGTTATGTTTATAAAATTATATCTTCTTAACCTTATTTTTTTAATTTTGCTGTTTATTTTTGATGATATAATAGAAAAAAACTTATGGAATAAAGAAAAATGAAGATTTCATATCATAGAAGAAGAAAAATAAAAACAAGAAGAATAGCTTTGCGTGAGCTTATAAATAGAGGAATTGAAGAGCCAAAAGATTTAGCAAAAGAGTTAAAGGTTACAGTACCTACTATAAAAAGAGATTTAGAAGCCTTAGAAACTATGAGTGAAGAGGATTTCACTTTTCAAAAAAAGTCAACATCACAACAAGTACTTGAAAAAAAAGATGTGATTTTACGTATGCTAGATGATGAAGAATATTATACTTCAAGTGGAGATATAAATATATCAAAGATAACAAGTGAACTTAAAACAAGTAGAGCTACAGTAATGTCAGTTTTGAATGGTGAATAATACTATAAATAGAATTTTTTCACTATAATATATCTAATACACGAGAAACTCAAAGATTATTATTTATTATAAATAATCCTAGTTTTCAACTGCTAAAACTATAAGGAATACTTTATATGAATAACACTTCTAATTATAGTGCAAAACTATTTATGCTAAATAAACCAAAAGGCTATTTAGTTACACGATCTGATGATTTAAAAAGAAAAACTGTTTATGATATCTTACCTTCTTGGGCTTATGATAATCAATGGATGCCAATAGGACGTTTGGATTTAGAATCAAAAGGCCTTTTGTTATTTAGTCAAGATGGACAGATAAACAATGCCCTAACAAAACCAGGAAGTTGTGTGAAGATATATGAAATATGGCTTAGAGGTCATGTGACAGAAGATCATATCTCTCAAGCTTTAAAAGGTGTTGAAAGTAAATATGGTTTACTAAAGGCTTTAAAAGTTGAAAAAATTGGTATGGGTGGAGCAAAGACAAAACTAAGAGTTCAAATAGATGAGGGTAAAAATAGACATATAAGAAGACTTTTTGGAAGTTTAAAAGACCCCAAGTTTGGTACACCTTTAAAGGTTGTAACCTTAACTCGTGTAAGTATTGGCTCATTAAAATTAGATATTAAAAGTGGTGAACATAGGTTTTTGTCTCTTGAAGAAGAAAAACTACTTTTAAAAAATTTAAAAAATTGATATATAAAAAAGGATAGAAAATGAAAATAGCAATTCCAGTAAAAGATGAAAACTTAAACTTTTTTGCAAATGCAGGACATACTCCAAAGTTTGCAGTTTATACTATGGCAGGGAATGGTATGTTTAAATCGTTTAATCTAAATGAAATAAAACAAAATCCAAGAAATGATATAGACCATGATAATCCTGAAGAAGATCATGCTTGTAATCACTCTTCTGATGATGCAGATCATATTGAACAGCACAATAAAATGGGAAGAGTTTTAAATGAGTGTGATTATATAGTAGTTAAAACTGCTTGTAAAAATACGGCAAGGTCATTTACAAGTGAAGGTATAAAGATAGTTAAATATAATGGTGAGTCTTTTGAAGTACCAAAAATTTTAAATGAATTATCATCTAAATTTGTATAATCAAGGATAAAAAGAGAAATATCTCTTTTCATCTTTGTTTTTCCTTATTTCTTAAAAAATAAACTACTAATTTATGCTATAATACGCAAAACGTTTCCAAACTATTTAGGAGTATCAAATCAAAATAGCAAACACCTTATTTAATAAAGATAGATTAGACCTTATTCAAAAATTTTCAGATGATAATTTTGAAGAGAAAGTAGAAAAGAATTTACAAGAGCTCATAGCAAATGGTTCAGAGTCTTTAAAATCAATGATAAAACTTTTTACACTAATAGATAATGCCCATGAAATGCAAATCAAGCCAAATGAAGCTTCTTATAATATAGGAAATAGAACTATTGAACTAATAAATACCTCAGAACAGTTAGCAAATGCTATGAAAACTATTGAGAAAACTCCTTTTGTAGCTTTTGATAGTGAGCAAAAACCTACATTTAAAAAAGGTGAGGCCTCGCATGGTATTTCTATCATCCAACTTGCAACAAAATCAAAATGTTATATTATTCAAACAAAACAAGTAAGGGATTTAAAGCCTTTAATAGCTATCTTAGAAGATGAAAATATAATAAAAGTAGGTAGTGGTTTAAGAGGTGATAAAGAAGCCCTTTTTAGACAGTTTAGATTAAAATTAAAATCAACAATTGATTTAGAAAATGTCTTCAAAAGCTTATCTTCAAAAAACCAATTAGGTGCAAAAAGAGCAGCTCTAATAATCTTAGATAAAAATCTCCAAAAATCAAAAAAAATGTCAAAGTCAAATTGGGAATCAAAAGATTTAAGTACAAGTCAAATCAAATATGCCTCTGAAGATACTACAGTTATATACGATGTATTAATTCAGATTTTAAAAGAGTATCCTTTTACAATTGAAGTTATGCCTTCATTCTTTCAAGAACAATATCAAAAGAGTTGTATTTAAAACTCTTTTTTTATAAATTTTGACTACAATTCCATCTTCAAAGGAATTTAATGTCAGAAAATACAAATAATTTATCATTTTTTAAGTCCATAGACAAAGGCATACTTTTTATGCTTCTGAGTACTTTAATCGGTGCATTAAACGGAGCAGTTGCAAAGTTTTTATCTCAAAGCATGGATCCTATGGAGATTGTTTTTTATAGGAATTTTTTAGGGGTTTTAATCGTTCTTTATAGTCTGAAAAAAGTAACTGTTTCTTTTGATACATCAAAGGTTCATTTATTACTTTTAAGAGGAGTATTTGGAGCTCTTGCTATGGTTTTATTCTTCTATACAATTGCTACAATACCCTTAGGTGAAGCTGTTGTTTTAAATAAAACTTCGCCATTTTTTGTAACAATACTTGCATATTATCTAATGAAAGAAACAATAAGTCTTAGAACATTTTTTGCTTTAATTATTGGTTTTTTAGGAATTATATTTATTATGAAACCTTTTGGTGTCGAGGTATCATTTGAACATATCTTAGGTGTTTTAGGTGGTTTTTTTGCAGCAGCAGCTTATGCAACTATCAAAAGAATAAAAGAAATATATGATGCAAGGCTTATTATGCTTTCATTTATGGGTGTTGGAATGATTATTCCTATTGCTTTATTTTTTACTCCTTATGCTGATTTTAAACTACATACTGACCCTTTTATTTGGGGATTGATTTGTTTTATGGCTATCATCTCAACTGCTTCACAATGGTTTTTAACTCGTGCATATAGTTTAAGTAAGGCAAGTATTATTGGAGTTGTAAGTTACTCAAATATACCATTTGCTATTGGTTTTGGTGTTATTTTAGGTGACTCAATACCTGATATGTATACATTCATAGGAATTTCACTTATTGTTTTAGGTGGTATTTTAGTTAGTAAGAAGTAGTTTAATTTGAAGCTATTATTTCATTTCTTGGAATAATAGGTTCAACTATACTATATAAAAATCTATTTTTGTTAAATACAGTTTTTGAAATAATAGCAACAAGCTTTCCATTTTGAAATACTCCTCCACCACTATTTGAGGGAATTGCCAGACAAGTACTTCTAATCTCTACTTTTTTTGTAAGATCTGTTAAATCAAGAGTAAGATTAAGTCCTGCTATACTGTTTTTAGCCTCATAAAATTTACAGTTTTTTTCTTTTAGTGGAGTTGTATAAAATCTTCCTACTTTTGACATAGAGTAGTATTTAAAAACGCCTGTTTTATTTAAATCAAGTCTTCCTATTTTTAATTTAGAATTAGTTTTTGTTTTTATATAGTCAAGGTCAAAATGAAGATTCTTTGAATCTTTGATATTACAGTGTTTTGCTGTGTATATTTTATTGTTTGCATGTATGCCATTGCAGTTTTTAAACTTTTTGATGTAGGTATATTTTTTGTTTATTAAAGGGTTTTCTGTATTGATATTTATATATTTTGGAATATCTTGTAAGCTATTTTTGGGATGTATATATTTTGGCAATAAGTTTTTTATATTTTTATCAATCATATTGATATTATCATTCATAGCTTCTACTGTAAAATCAGGGTTGGGATTTTGTAGTAAAATAGTTTTGAATTTTACTAAACAAGTTCTTGTAGATTTTAAATACAGATATGATAATCGGATATTATCACTAAACTGTTTTACTTTCTCATATCTTTCTACACAATCCTCCCAAGTAAAAGCATAAATAATATTGCAATTTAAAAGTAAAACGCAAATCATTAAATATAACTTTTTCATAATATTTAGTATACTCTTTTTCTATATATATTTAAAATGAAAGATATAAATTAAAAATTTTGTTTAAGGTTAATGATGAAGATAGATATCCCGGGAAGAGAAGTACTAGAGATAAAAAATATTGTTTTTGATTATAATGGCACTATTGCTATTGATGGAAAACTAATAGAAGGTGTATCTGAAATTATAAATGAACTTTCAAGTAGTTTTAGCTTTTATGTGATAACAGCTGATACCTATGGAAGCGTACAAAAAGAGCTTGAGAATACAAAATGTGATGTGATTACAATAGGCAAGAATACACAGGATAAGAGTAAGTTAGAGTTTATTGAAAGTATTGGTGCAAAGAATACTTTAAGTGTTGGAAATGGACGAAATGATAAGTTTATGTTAAAGCATTCAGTATTAGGTATTGCCATACTACAAGATGAGGGATTATGTACTGAAACTCTACTAAATTCTGATATTTTAGTTAAGAGTATTTTTGATGTTTTTGCATACTTAAAAGATGAAAATAGATTGATCGCTACTTTAAGAAATTAGAAATATAACAAAATTACTACTTTATTGCTACAATCCTTTTATATAATCTTTTTGGCTTATATAAAAGGCGAAGTTATAAGAGTTTATAAACTTCTAATCATATTTAAACAAACACTATAAAGAAAGTCATCATGTTATTTGAAAAAAATTTTAAGCTTGAACAATTAGAAGTACAAGAAGATATAATAATAAACTTTAGACACAATGATAACTATGGAAAAAAGCCATTACTTTTATTACATGGTTTTCCTCAGACTCATGTGATGTGGCATCACATAGCAAATGAATTAAATTTAAATTACCATATAGTTTGTCCTGATTTAAGAGGTTATGGTGATAGCTCAAAACCTAACTCAAAAGATGAAAGCCATGAACTTTATAGTAAAAAAAATATGAGTAAAGATATTATAACCTTGATGAAACACTTAGGATATGATAAGTTTTTCGCAGCAGGTCATGATAGGGGAGCTAGAGTTTTACATAGAATGACTAAAGATTATTCTTCTATGATTGAAAAAGCTTGTATGCTTGATATTGTTCCAACTGATTATATGTTTAAAAATACTAACCAAGATTTTGCTACAGGCTATTATCACTGGTATTTTTTAATTCAGCCAAATGATTTACCTGAAAATATGATTGCTGGCAATCCTAAGTATTATCTAATGGAAAAACTTTTTAGATGGAGTGCAAATAACTCAACTTTCAAAAAAGAAGCTGTTGATGAATATATAAGATGTTTTAAAACTTATGAAGATATTCATGCAACATGTGAAGATTATAGGGCTGCTGCTACTATTGATTTGGAAGATGATGAAAAAGACTTATCAAAAAAAATCGAAATGCCTTTACTTGTTCTGTGGGGAGCACAAGGTTTCATAGAAAAAACTTACGATGTAGTAGATGTTTGGAAACAGTATGCTTCAAATATTGAAGGCAAAAGTTTAGACTGTGGTCACTTTTTAGCAGAAGAATCAGCAACACAAGTAATAGAAGAGTTTAGGAAGTTTTTTAAATAGACTTTTTTGAAAATATGTTAAAATCCAAATAAAAAAGATTTGCATGTTTAAAACTAATGATTATTGGGAAGAAGAGTTTACAAAACTTCAAGAAAAACAGTTTGATAAAATATATTTTGACTCATGTACTTTTGTAAAGTGTGATTTTACAAAAAGTATTATGCAAGGCTGTAAGTTTACAGAATGTACTTTTATAAATTGTGATTTATCCCTTACTAGTTTGAAATCTTGTACTTTCAATGATGTAGAGTTTAAAGACTCTAAGCTAATTGGTATTTCATGGAGTTCTTGTGATGAACCTTATGATGTAATTTTCAATAATTGTAATATCTCACAAAACTCTTTTCATCTTATGAATTTACGAAGTATGAAGTTTAAAGATTCACTTATTAAAGATACTGGTTTTGAAGAGTGTGATTTACAAAAAGCAGTGTTTCAAAACTGTGATTTAGAACTTACTACTTTTTATAACAATGACTTAAAAAATGCAAATTTTGAGAATTCAAAAAACTATTTGATTGACCCAAAACAAAACGATATAGAAAATGCAGTGTTTTCTTTGCCTGAGGCTTTAAGCTTTTTGAGTTTACTACCTATTAAAATAAAGTAGCTAAAATAACAAGTTTTTAAGACTTATTATTGGCTAGTTTATAATTTCTATAAAAGTTTATATTTTCTATTACTAGTAGGGCAATAAGTCCCATAATCCAGTATAAAATCCATTGACTTATCATTCCTATAAAACCATCATAAGATACATAGTCAATTACTTGAAATACTAGAAAAAATATAATAGTAGTCTTTAGGGATAGATTACTGTTTTTATTAAAATCTATTAACTCATAGTTTTTAAGTTTAACTTTAAAAAATACAAATACAAGTAATAATGGAACTAATGCTAAAAGAAAAAGATATTCTTCTTTTAACATTTCTATTGTTTTTATTTCTCCAAATACATATAAATATACACCAATAATTGCGATAAATGTAATTATAAAAAGGTTTCTTGTTGTCATGTTATATTTTATCTCTTTTACATATTTATTTTTGACATTTTATCTAAAAATACTTATTTTCTAATTCTAAATATAATTTGGATAATATGTCATATTATAAATTTAAAGGTATAAAAAATGCTTAGTCTTTTGGGAAATATAATTTGGTTTATTTTTGGTGGAATATTTATGGGAATTGCTTGGGCATTTTTTGGTCTTTTGGCTTTTGTAAGTATTATTGGAATACCTTGGGGTAGGGCTTGTTTTGTGATATCTGGCTTTTCTTTTTTTCCCTTTGGAAGAGAAGCTATTTCAAGAGATGAGCTAACACATAAAGAAGATATCGGAACTAGTGAATTTGGTCTTATTGGAAATATCTTATGGTTTATTTTTGCAGGTATTTGGCTAGCAATAGGTCATATGATTTCTGCAATTGCTTGTTTTATTACTATTATAGGAATACCTTTTTCTATACAACATTTAAAATTAGCTGCTATTTCTTTAGCTCCTATTGGAAAAACTGTTGTTGATAAAGAAGTGGCGCAAGCTGCAAGAATGTCAAATGCCAAAGAAACACTTTCAAATTTGAGAGACTAAAAAGAGGTTTAGTGACCTCTCCCTAGCATTTCAGTGGCTTCTGTGATTATTAAGAAGCCATCTGGATCGTTTTGTTTTACAATCTGTCTTAGAACTTGTAGTTTTCCAACTTCTACAACTAACAAAATCATTTTTTTCTCTTGGTCTTGGTATAAACCATCACCTTTTATTATAGTTCCTTCAGGTCCAAGTTGCTTTGCTATTAGTTTTCTTAGAAGTTCTGTTTCATTTGTTACAAGGTAAACCACTTTTTTATTTAGCCTACCTGTTAAAATTGTATCAATTATTTTAGAACTTACATAGATACTTACAATACTATATAAGACCCTTGCCGTATCATCAAAGATAAATAGTGAAGAAAGAATAATGAATGAATCTATTACCATAATAACAGTTGAGGGTTTTATCTCACTTTTTGATGCTACTATTTTAGCAACAATAGTTGAACCACCTGCACTTGCATTTGCTTTTATAACTAGAGCTAATCCTATACCAATAAAAATACCACCAAATATTGAACCTAAAAAAGGGTCTTTTACAAAAGCTTGTATATTTAAAACCTTGTCAAAAAAATCAATAAGTAAAGATATTATAGCAATAGTAAATACAGTTTTTATTGCAAACATTTTTCCTAAATATTTCCAGCCCACAATAAGCAAAGGAATATTAACAGCTACAATTAAAGTACCAATACTTAAATCTGTAATATAATACAAAAGAAGTGAAAGTCCTGCTGTTCCACCTGTAATAATCATATTTGGAGTGAAAAAACCAACAACACCTAAGGCTAAAATAATAGAAGCAAAGGTGATTAGTAAATAGTTTTTTAACTCTTCATTTTTTAGAAGTTTACTCATAGTTTTCCTAATATTTTAATAAATGTAATATAGCAATTTTTATGTAATAAATAGATTATTTATATGAAATTATATACTTTTAAGTTAGAGAAAATAGTATAAATAAACTTATGAAAATTAATCAAAAATAAAAGTATAAACATATATAATTTTATTATAAATTAAATATTATAGGAAACATTATGGATTTTACTCAAAAAGTGCTTATTATTACAGGTGCATCTACAGGGATTGGTGAGGCAACAGCTAAAAAGTTACTTTCTTTAAACGCAAAGGTTTATAATCTAGATATAGTTCAAAAAGAGCATAAAGGTATTAACTTTGTTAAATGTGATGTAAGTGATTATACTAGTGTAAAAAGTGCTGTTAAAAAAGTCCTTGAAAAAGAAAGTAAAATCGATTTACTTTTTGCAAATGCAGGGATTCACTTATTTGCAAATATAGAAGAAACTTCTATCGAAGAGTTTGAAAAAGTACTTGATGTAAATATCAAAGGGGTTTACTATATTTTAAAAGAAATTATTCCTATTATGAAGTCTCAAAATGAAGGTAAAATCTTACTTATGGGCTCAGATCAATCTTTTGTAGGAAAAGGAAAAAGCTCTGCTTATGGTTTAACTAAAGGGGCTATTGCTCAACTTACAAAAAGTACAGCAATTGATTATGCACCTTATAACATAAAAGTAAATTGTATATGTCCAGGAACTATAGATACTCCACTTTTAGATAAGGCTGTTGATAAATTCAAATCTTTAACTGGTATGCAAAATGATGAGGTTGTAAAACTTTTAGAAGAAGCCCAACCTATTCAAAGAATTGCAAAACCTGAGGAAATAGCAAATATGGCTTGTTATTTACTATCTGATGAAAATAGTTTTATGACAGGCTCTTTAGTACCAGTTGATGGTGGATATACTTGTCAATAATATATTATAATTTTTTGATGTTAAAACTATTTTAATAATATTTTTGATACAACATTATAAATATTATAAAGTATAGGATTGTTATGAAAGAAAAAATTTATATGATACCAGGTCTTATGACTGATGAGAGACTTTGGAGTAGAATAACGCCACTATTAGAAGATAAATATGAAATAGTACATACTCCTATTCCTCATAGTGAGGATTTTGATGAGATTATTGATATATTGTTTGAGCAGTTTACAGAAGAGAAAGTAAATCTTATAGGGTTTTCTTTAGGAGGATATATTGCTTCATATTTTGCTATTACTTATCCAAACAGAGTAAACAAGCTTTTTACCGTAGCAGCAACTCCTGGTGCTTCAACAGAAGCAGAGATTGAAAGAAGAAAAGAGAAGTTTATTGTAATAGAAAAAGAAGGCTTTCAAGGTCTTACATATGATAAAGCAAAGTCTTTAGTAGAAAAGCAAGAAGATGAAGAACTTATAAAAATAATTCAAGATATGTTTTTAGATTTAGGTAAAGAGACTTTTGTATCTCAACTTACATCTACTTTTTATAGAAAAGATTTGTTTGAAGACTTAACTCATTTAGATATACCTATTTGGTTCTTCTATAGTAAAGATGATAGATTACTAAATCAAAACTCTATTCACAGACTTGATACTGTTGAGCATAAAATGAAAGTTGTATGTAGAGAAGGAACTAGCCATAATATTCCTTTGGAAGTACCAGAAGATTTAAGTACTTTAATAGATAAATGGATGAAAAAATAGATAAAAGAGTATATTAAAGGAAAAAAACTCTAAAATGCCATATAGATTTAAAAGGACAATTATATATGGCATTTTCTCAATTTAACTTATCTTCTTTATTTACACAAGCTTTAGAAGAAAATAACTACAAAGAACCCACGCAAATTCAAAAAGAAGTAATACCTTTAGTTTTACAAGGACATGATGTTGTAGCTAAAGCTCAAACAGGTACAGGAAAAACAGCTAGTTTTACACTGCCTATTTTAAATGATTGGTTAAATAATCCTTATGAGGGCAAAGCTAAACTAAAAGTACTGGTTTTAGCACCAACAAGAGAGTTAGCTTTACAGGTTTCAAGTAATTTTGAAACTTTAAGTAAATACTTCAAGAAATTACCTAAAGTAGTAACTATAATAGGTGGAGAGGGTATATCTCAACAGCTTTTAGATGTACAAAAGGGCTGTGATATAGTTGTAGCAACTCCTGGAAGATTACTTGATATTTATAGAAAAAATCAAATAAACTTTGAAAAAGTAGAAAAGTTTGTAATAGATGAAGCAGATAAAATGCTTGATTTAGGTTTTAGCGAAGAGTTAGAACAACTTTTAAAAGAACTTCCAAAAAGTAGACAAAATCTACTTTTTTCAGCTACATACTCACCAAAAATATTACAAATAGCTTCAAAAATAAGTCAAGAGTATAAAGAAGTAGTTTTAGAAGAAAATGAAACAGTAGATTTAATAAAACAAAGAGCTATAAAAGTAAATCAAGAAAATAGATCAACTCTTTTAAGAGAGTTGATAAAGTCAAATAAATATAAAAAAGTTTTAGTATTTATGGCAAATAATAGAGCAGCTGATAATATAGCTAACAAGTTTAGAAAATACGGTTTTAATGCAGAGTCTTTTCATGGTAATTTAGAGCAAGAAGAGAGAAACTATACTTTAGAAGATTTTAAAGCTAAAAAAATCAATATTCTTTTTTCTTCTGATATAGCTTCTAGGGGTTTACATATAGATGATATTGATTGTGTAGTAAACTATGATTTACCTAGATCTCCTGCTGATTATGTCCATAGAATTGGAAGAACAGCAAGAGCTGGTAAAACTGGTATTGCTATATCTTTTATTACATTAGATAATTACGAGCATTTTAAGTTAATACAAAAGCGTTTAAAGATAGATTTAGAGCTTGAAACTATTGAAGGCTTTGAGTTAATTGGAGAATTTACAAAGCCTAAAGGTAAAGCTCCTGTAAAAGGTAAAAGAAAGAGTAAAAAAGATAAATTAAGAGAACAACAAGGAAAAACAAGTAGCAAATAAAAGGAGTTACTATGAAGGTTTTATTAAAATCTTTAGTTTTTTTAATATTTTTAAATTTAGGTGTATTTGCAAGTACAACTTATAAAACACAAGAAATAGTATCAAATCTTGGTGTTATTTGGGGTATGGATTTTTTAGATGAAAATAGACTTATTTTAACTCAAAAAAATGGAAAGGTTTTTGTTTTAGATTTAAGAACAAAAGCTTTACAAGAAATAAAAAATATTCCTAAAGTTTTTTATAAAGGGCAGGGTGGTTTACTTGATATAAAAGTCTCACCAAATTATAAAAAAGATTCTTGGATATATTTTACTTACTCAAAAAATATCAATAACCAAGGTGCAACTACTCTTGCTAGAGCAAAATTAGAAAACAATAGTTTTGTAAAACATGAAGATTTACTTATTACAAAATCAAACACATCAACAACAAGACATTTTGGAAGTAGAATTACCTTTGATGAAAAAGGTCATTTGTTTTTTAGTGTAGGAGATAGAGGGGTTCGAGATACTGCTCAAAACCTTTCAAATCATGCTGGAACAATAATAAGACTTAATTTAGACGGCTCAATTCCTAAAGACAACCCTTTTGTAAATGATAAAAATGCTTTAGATGAGATATATTCATATGGTCATAGAAATCCACAAGGTATTTTTTATGATAAGAAAAGAGGTACTTTTTGGGCAATTGAGCATGGTCCAAGAGGTGGTGATGAGGTAAATCTTATCCAAGGAGGTGCAAACTATGGTTGGCCTGTGATATCTTATGGAAAAGAGTATTGGGGACCACTTGATGTTGGTGAGGGTACGCATAAAAAAGGTATGCTTCAACCTATAAAGTACTATGTTCCTTCAATTTCACCAAGTTCACTTATTGTATATAATGGTAATGTGTATAAAGAGTTAAAAGGTAAGCTTTTAGCAGGAGCTTTAAAGCTAACTCATATAAATATTTTAACAGTAGATAGTAAAAACAATATTCTAAAAGAGACAAGAATTCTTGAAAATTTAAATGAAAGAATAAGAAATATAGTCCAATCGCCAAATGGTTTAATCTATTTTTCTACAGATAGTGGTAAAATACTTCTTTTAAAACCAAAATTTTAGAAGGATTTTTTATTGGAAGATTTAATTGTTAGATATTTTCATTTTATTGGAATTATATTTTTAAGTGGTACTTTAGCTCATCAACATTTACTTTTAAGAGGTGATGTTACAAACGCAAACTTTAAAGATGTATGTAAAACAGATATTTTTTATGGTTTAAGTGCCTTAGTTGTATTAATAACAGGTCTTTTATTATGGTTAGGAGTTGGAAAAGAAGCTAGCTTTTATAGTTCAAATCCACTTTTTCATGTAAAATTTACTATGTTTGTTCTTATGGCTTTATTTTCAATAGTTCCAACAATGTATTATCGTAAAAATAAGAATACTACAGATGAAATTGTAGTTATTCCTAAAAAAATAGTTATGTTTCAAAGAGTACAATTACTATTTTTAATTTTAATACCAATCCTAGGTGTATTAATAGCAGCAGGAAATGGACATAACTCTTAATAAATAAAAAGAAGGGATTAGTTTACCTTCTTTTTAATACTTAGCTAAAATCTCTATTAGATGAAATCCAAATTGTGTTTTTATAGGACCTTGGATTCTGTTTATTTGTGCATCTTTTGCAAAAATCACATTATCAAACTCTTTTACCATTTCTCCTTTTGAAAATGTTCCTAAACTTCCACCTCTTTTTCCTGATGGACATTTTGAAAACTTTTTTGCAGCTTTTTCAAATGTGATATCTTTTGAGATAATCTCTTTTTTTAGTTTTTTTGCTAGTTTTTCACTGTTTACTAGTATATGTCTTGCACTGGCTTTTGACAATTTCAATCCTTTTTTTGCGAATTTGCAATAATATCACAAATTACTTGATAAAAGAGTCTTTATTGATATTCCTTTAAGTTTAAACAGCTACAATCCCATCAACAAAGACAAGACGCGGGATAGAGCAGCTCGGTAGCTCGTCGGGCTCATAACCCGAAGGTCACAGGTTCAAATCCTGTTCCCGCAACCAATTCTTACAAAACACTTTCCAATAATCACAAAATAATGTTATAATATTTCAAAGTAATTTTCCAAAGGATCATTATCGAACGAAATAAATTATCTTTAAAAATCAAATTCTTTATCATTTTTATAATCACATTTATTTTAAGTTACCTAATCGTAGGTCTTAATAAAAATGAAAACAATAAAAAGTACTTAAAAGATGTGCAAAAAATATATACAAATGCATATACTAATATTATTTCACAACAAAAACAACTATCACAAGTTATTTATTCAGGCATATTAGAAATAACAGAACTTCAAGACATTATTTTAGATTATAAAAACAAAACTCAAGAACAAAAAAATCATATCAATAACACAATTTTAAGTAAGTTAAAAAAAAGAGTAAATAGTTTAGATAAGAATTTTGTAAAAAGTATAAAGTTAGTTTCATTTAAAAATGATATTTTTATTGCTACAAGCAAAATAAATAAAGACTCAAAACTTTATTCTTATGTTTATAAGAATAAAACTCCACTTCATACATATAATATTCAAAATAATAGTGCAGGGTTTAGTTCAATTTACCCTATATTTAAAGATAAAAAATATTTAGGTTTAATTGAGATTACTTTTTCAGAACAATTTTTAACTTCTTCTTTAATGAGAGACTATAGTATCCTAAGTAATATAATCATAAAAGAAAAATATTTTGATAAAGGTTTTTTAGAAACAAATAATGTATATCAAAAAGCTCATAATGAAGGTTTTTTGCATAATACTAAGGTTTTAAAAGAGCTTCAAAGGGTAGCTAATAAAAGTCTAAAAGAAATAAAACCTTCAAAGAATACATCTAGAACTATTTATTCCCAAGCTGAAAGAAAAAACATAAACTCTATGTTTCTAGATAGTGACGATGTAATAATCACTACTATACCGATACTAAATAGTATAAGTTATGATCAGTTAGCATTTGTAGCAATTATTAGTCAAGGTCATGAGTTTAGAGCTTTAAATGATTACTATAAAATGATAAAATTTATGGTATTTATTTTAATTGCACTAATTGTTTTTGTAGTGTATCAGCAAAATCTAAAACGACTTATACTAAAAGAGAATTTTAATAAAATAATACAAAAAGATAAACAGCTCTTAGAACAGTCAAAGATGGCTCAAATGGGAGAAATGATTGCAAATATAGCCCATCAATGGAGACAACCTTTAAGTACCATATCAACAGCGGCAAGTGGTGTGAAACTAAATCATGAATTAGAAATGATTAAAAAAGAAGATATTCCAAAGAGTATGGATATTATTGTGTCTAATTGTAAATATTTATCAGAAACTATTGATACCTTTCAAGACTTTATAAAAGAAAAAAAAGTCAAAAATGAAGAGCTCCTTCAAAAAAGAATTGATGAAAGTCTAAAAATAGTTAGTGCATCTTTAAAAAACAATCATATCACACTTGTAAACAATATTGATTATGAAAAAGAAGTAAGGTTAAAAATTGTTGGACAAGAACTCTCACAAGTTTTAATAAATATATTGAATAATGCAAAAGATGCTTTTGTTCAAAATGATATAAAAAGTAGTAGATTTGTGAAAATAAATCTTTTAGAAGATGTAAAGTTTGTACAAATTATTATTGAAGATAATGCAGGTGGTATTAGTGAAGAGAATTTAGCAAAAGTTTTTGATCCATATTTTACTACAAAACACAAGTTTAAAGGTACAGGATTAGGGCTTTATATGTGTAAAACTATAATTGAAAAACATTTTGAGGGCGAACTTAGTGTAGAAAATGGTAAAGAGGGAGCTGTTTTTAAAATCTCTTTACCAAAAAATCTTAGTTAGTAGTTTTCTTTTTTAGAATATTGTTTCTTACAAGTTTCATCCTATTTTTTGCAACTTGTCTCATGTCGATATTTTGGTCATGTTCATCAACTATTTCTATTCCTAAAAGAGTCTCAATCGCATCTTCTAAGGTTACAACACCCTCAGTTTGACCATAGTTATCAACAACTAAAAATAGTTGTTCTTTTCTTGATAAGAATAAATCTAAAAGTTTTGAAATAGGAATGTTTTCATTTACTTTGAAAATAGGCTTGATGATTTTACTTTTATCTTTCATATTGTTTTCTACATACTCATGGAAGTATTCTTTTGAGAAAAACATACCTACGATATTATCTACATTTGAAGAATATACAGGTATTCTTGAGTATTCTTTTAATTTTGAGAAATCTAAGTTTTTTTCACCATCTTCAAAACTTTCAATTACTACGTCTTCATTAAAAGCAACCATAACACTTCTTGGAGTATGAATATCTTTTACTTTTATATCTTCTAAATTAAGAAGATTTTCAATAATATCACTATCTTTATCTTTTATAATTCCATTTTCTTGAGCGATATTTGCTGCTGCATTTATCTCTTCTTTTGTAATTTTATCTCTTTTTTCTTTTGGAGTTAGAAGATTTGTCATTTTATTCATGATTATTAAAAGAGGGTAAGTTATTAAAACTAATACTTTTATTATTCTACTACAGATTCCACTTAATGAACTCCAATAATAAGCACCCAGTGTTTTAGGGATAATTTCAGAAAATACTAAAATAAGTAGAGTTAGAATAGCTGATATATAAAACATATACTCTTCCCCAAACAGTTTCACAGCCTCTGCTCCTACTCCTGCTGCACCTAGTGTATGTGCGAATGTATTTAAAGTTAAAATAGCACCAATTGATAAATCAATATTATCTTTTTGGTGTTGCATTAAGTTACCAAGTGTAGAGTTTTTATTTTTAACGATTTCTATATGAGCTTGTGTTATTGATAGTAATACTGCTTCAAGTATTGAACATAAAAATGATATTCCTACTGCTATTAGGAAATATGTCAACATCAACATTTATATTTGCCTTGTTATTTTGAATTTTCATAATTCTATCATTTTTTATGTTTATTTTGACAAAAAAAATATAAAAAGATACAATATTCAAATTTTTTTAAGGGAAGTGAATGAAAGATCAAGATGTAAAAAAAGAGTTTGCAAAGGTTATTAGAAATGCTAAGATAACAGCTGCACTATTTTTTATACTATTCACTCCAAGTTTAGTACTTACAGTGAAAGAAAAAACAGAAATGTTTGGATTACCAAAAGATACTTGGCTAAATGCTTCAATTGCAGGATTTGTTATATATCTTGGATTTATGTTTTTGATGTGGAAATGTCCAAAGTGTGGTAAGTATCCAGGACGTGGATGGTTTAGAAAAAACTGTCAGAACTGTGGAGTAGAATTAAACTAAAGCTTAGCGTAAAGCTAAGCTTTTTTTATATCTAATTTAAATTTTTTGGAGTACATTTTTTTGTTATCATACATAAAGGACAGAAGTCTGCAAGTCCTGCAATAAGTGGAATAACTCCTAAATAAAACCAAGCAATCCCTGTAAAAAAACCTATCGCAATAAGAACTAATCCTATAACAACTCTAAACGGTCTACAAAATGCTCTAAATTTATCAAACTTATTCATTTTAATTCCTTTTTTAATTTATACTATAATTATAACTTATATAGCTTACATTAAATTTAATAAGAATTAGTTATACTTATACTAAAGTTAGGAATTACTTATATTATGTTTTTATAGGCTTTTAAACTCAACTTTTTTTGCTACATTTATTCCATCTAAACTTATATCTGATTGATAAACTAATATTTCAACACCTTTATCCTTGGCAATTTGGAAAGCTTCAAAATACTTAGGATCAATTTGTTTGGCAATCTCAAATCCTAAATCATCAGTTCTTTGAATAATATAAAGCATAACAGCTCTATGTCCTTCTTTTACCATATCCATTAACTCATTTAGATGTTTTGTTCCTCTTGTTGTAACAGCATCTGGAAATGCCAATGTATTATCAAGTCTTAGACTTACACTTTTTATTTCTACATAACATTTTTTTTCATCATTTTCATTTGAAAGTAAAATATCAATTCTGCTGTTTTGACCATATTTTTGTTCTGGCTTTAAAGTATCATAGCCTTGCAGTTCTTTTATAGTTTTATTTTTAATTGCTTCAATTGCTATTTTATTTGCAACTCCTGTATTTGTACAGATTAGGTTTTCACCCATTTTTGTAAGTTCTAATGTGTATTTTAATTTTCTTTTTGGATTGTCATGATAAGTGACCCAAACAGGACAATTATCTTCAATACATGAAGTCATAGCACCGCTATTTGGTACATGAGCAGTTACTTCTTCTTCGTTTTCTAAAATAACATCAGCTAAAAATCTTTTATATCTTTTTACTAGTTTACCCTTATATAGTTTTTCAAATTTCATTACATACCTTTACAATAAATTGTATAATAATACTAAACTTATCTTTTTTTTCGTTAAAGTAAAAAATATTATGTTATTATAAATAAAAATAATAGAGTATAACATCATGTTAAATATAGCACAAAGACTTGAAAAACTACCCATATTACCTGATAAAGTAAATATACTTTTAGATATAAAAAGCAGTGGAAATTACGATACAAAAAAATTATCACAAATTATTGAATATGATCCAATTTTATCCACAAGAATACTTCAATTAGCAAATTCAAAACATTTTGGTTTTACAAATAAGATTTATAGTGCAACACAAGCTTCAAGTTTATTTGGTTTAAATTTTACTGTTTGTGTTTGTGTAGTTGAGTTAATATTAAATTCACTTAGGTTTAATTTAAAACCTTATGGAATACAAATAAGTGAGTTTACAAAATTAAATGATTTCTTATTTAAAACTCTTTTTTCTTGGATAAGTGAGGATAAAGCCTCTTTAAAAGAGAACTTGATATTACCGCTTTTTTTAAAAGATATTGGAAAGTTTTTTATATCTGATTACTTAGTAAAAGAAGGTAAAAGTTCAAACTTTAATGCTTTGATAAAACAAAGTAATATTTATCAAATAGAAGATAGTTTTGTAGGTATAAAATCAAATGATTTAAGTGCTAAGATATTAAGAAAATGGGAAATTAACGATACTTTTATTAATATAATTGAGTCTTTAGATGATGTAAATACTATAAGCGAGAGTAGAATTCTAAGGGTTATAAGTACTTTAGGTGATTTTACAAAACCTTTTGGAAAAGATAATATTTTAAAAGCATTAGAACTTAGTGAAAACTTTGGTTTAGATACAAATAAATTAAGAGAAATAATTGATACTTTAGAAAAACAATATAGGTCATAAGGATTTAGATATGGAAAATATGGAACATATAGTTAAGTTAAAAGAAATCGCAAAAAATCATACAATACTTTTTGTTGAAGATAGTAAGGCTTTACAAAAACAAATAATGAAGTTTTTAAGTAAACTATTTAAAGAAGTTTATGTAGCTTCTGATGGACAAGAAGGCTTAATAATGTATGAAGATAAAAAGCCCGATTTAATTTTGACTGATCTTACGATGCCAAAGATGACAGGTCATGAAATGATAAGAGAAATAAAAAAAATAAATCCTGATGCTGAAATTATAATCTTGTCAGCTCACTCAGATAGTGAAACTTTAATGAAGTCTTTTCATATAGGAGTTAGTGATTTTATAGCAAAGCCTGTTAATGCTCCCAAAATGATAACTGTTTTTCTAAAAGTATTATCAAATCTGAAAAGAAAAGAGTACCAGTTTCTAGAGTTAGCTGGAGGAGTAGGTGAGTTAAGTAAGGATAGTTCAGAGATTTTAAAGTTTTTATATGAGAATGGCACGAAATTAGATATTGTAAATCATTATAAAGGCGTACCAATAATAAATAGTGGCAAAATAGTAAAAATAGAAGATGATAATATTACTTTAAGAACTACAAATATTCAACTTCTAGCAATCAAAGAAGAAGGTTTTGCTATTCTTGATTCCTCACTAGTTAGTGAAGATATAAAATGCTCACTAGTAGAGATAAAAAATGATGACTATGAAGTAGTGTTAAAAAAAGAAGAAGTGTTTTATCCTGATTCTAAACAAAGGGATGAGATAATAGTTCAACCCCACGAATCCATGAAAGCTTATATTTTAAAAGATGCTAAAACAAGAATTGAAGTTAAGGTTTTAGGTATTTCAAGAAAAGAATTATTTTTAAATATGGAAGAAGACAAATTTATTTACGATAAACATGATGTATTAAAACTGGTGCTTATTTTATCAATTGATGAAAATCAAAAACCAATTGAGTATTTAAATTTAAATCTTACTTTATTTAAAATTGATCACCAAGATAATAATAGTGTGGATATGAGAGTTTTAATAAAAGAAGAAAATGTTAAAACAGAATCTACTTTACAAAAATTTATTTTTAAAAGAGAAGCAGAATTAATCGAAGAATTTAAAGAAAAATTCCAGCATTCATAGGATTAAAATGAAAAATATAAAAAATCTAATAATTCTAAGTGTATTTGCTTTAATATTTATTTTTACTTTTCAAATATTAACTTATCAAAAAAAAATACATGAAACTAATAAAGAGTATTTTAATAAAACAATCTTTCAAGAAGCACAAACTCATTTTGAGTATTTTAAAGTCTTTAGAGCTTGGAATGCCCAATATAATGGCGTTTATGTAAAAGAGCAAGAAGGTATAAAACCTAATAAATATTTGGTAAATAATCAGCTATTTACAAATGAAGGTGAGAGATTAATTAAAATCAACCCTGCTTGGATGACAAAACAAGTTTCAGAAATGATGAATATCTTAACTGATTATAATTATAAAATCACAAGTTTAAAGCCTATGAATCCTGATAATAAAGCTTATGGGTTTGAAGTTGAGGCTTTAAGTGAGTTTGATAAGAATCCAGATATTAATTATTATACAAAACTTGATAAAGAAAATGACGTTTTCAATTTTATGGGTAAACTTACAGTGAAGGAAAGTTGTTTACAATGTCATGCCGTGCAAGGTTATGAAATAGGTCAAACAAGAGGTGGAATTAGAGTTACCATACCCTTGGAAGTTTATGAAGAGAATTTTGAAGTATTAAATCAAAACTATACTTATCAAAGAGTATTGGTTGTTGGTTTTGCAATTATTATTTTTATTATTTTATTTATGATTATCAATAGGATTTATAAAAATCAATTACATGTAAGAGAGTTAAAAAACAAATATAAAATTCTTTACGATAGATATGATTATGCAGTTACTGGATCAAATCTTGGTTTATGGGATTGGAATTTGAAAACAAATGAAGTTTATTTCTCAAAAATTTGGAAAAAAATGTTAGGTTTTGAAGATGAAGAATTACCTAGTTTACTAGAGTCTTGGGAAACTAGAGTTCATCCTGATGATAAACAAAAAGCAATTTCCCAAATAAAAGCAAATCAAGCAGGAGAGACTGAATTTTATGAAAATATTCATAGAATAAAGCATAAAGATGGTTCTTGGGTTTGGATTTTAGATAAGGGTAAAACTATTTTTGATGAAAAAGGTCAAGCTGTTAGAATGCTTGGTGTTCATGCTGATATTACAAAAATAGAAGAGTTAAAACAAGAGCTAAAAGATAAAGAGGAGATTATGATAGCCCAATCAAGACATGCAGCTATGGGTGAGATGATTTCAATGATTGCTCACCAATGGAGACAGCCTATATCTGTTATTGCAATGGCTGCAAATAATACTTTAGCAGATATAGAACTTGAAATGCTTGATAATGATGAATTAAGAGAAAATACAGAGTCTATGTTAGAACAAACTAAATATTTATCTCAAACTATAGAAGATTTTAGAGATTTCTTTAGACCCAATAAAGAAAAAGAGAAAACAACATGCTTAAGAGTTTTAGAAGAATCTTTAAAAATTATGGAAAAAGCTTTAGAAAATAATGAGATAGAGATTATTATTGATGAAACTAGTTCTATTGAAGTTATGCTTTATTCAAGAGAATTACTTCAAGTGTATTTAAATATCTTTAAGAATGCTAAAGAAGCCTTGGTTCAAAACAGGAAAGAAAAAAGAGAAGTAAGAGTTAAGATATTTACATTAAATGATAAAATATTAAGAACTACAATATGCGATAACGCAGGTGGTATTCCTGAAAATATTACAGATAAACTATTTGAACCATATTTTAGTACAAAAGATGAAAAATCAGGTACAGGTTTAGGTCTTTATATGTGCAAAACTATTGTAGAAAAGCATTTTAATGGTGAAATAGGAGTTTATAATGGCAAAGAGGGAGCATGTTTCTATGTTGATTTACCTATCAATCCTTAGGTAAATCATCCATAAATTCAATAGAGTTTTTCCCATTCTCTTTTACATCATATAAGGCTATATCTGCTTTTTTAAGGATTGTATCGCTTGTGTCTTCTTTGAACATTGAAAGACCTATACTAACAGTGATTTTTAGATTTTCTTCAAAAGTAAATTCATTTATTTTTACTTGTAAATATTTAGCAAGTTTTACTGCACCTAGTTTATCTGTTTCAGGACAAATAATCAAAAACTCCTCTCCACCCCATCTACCAACAGTATCTACATTTCTAGTGTGTATTTTTAGAAGATCTGCTAGGGCAATAAGTATTTTATCTCCAACTAGATGACCATATGTATCATTTATATTTTTAAAATCATCAATATCTATTAACATAATAGAAAAATCTCTTTTAAATCTTTTTGATCTATTTATCTCTTTTTCTAAAACTTCATCTAGTTTTGTTCTGTTGTATACTCCTGTGAGTTTATCAACTCTAGCTAAAAACTTTAATCTTTTATTTTTTATTTTTAATTCATTTTGTGTAGCTTTTAACTCTTTTAAAATCTCTTCATTTCTAGTTTTTTCTATTTTTAGTTTATAACTCCAATATAAAATAATTGTAATTATAAATAAGAAGAAAATAGTAGTTTGCCAAAAAAGTGTATAATCTTTGTATTTTTCAACTTGAGAACTAAAGTATTTATTTTGAATATCTGTAATAAATTTAGGGTTTAAATTGTCTAAAAGTTTTTGAAAAATATCTTTTAAAATAGGTTCATCTTTTCTAAGACCTATTGCCATTTCAAGTTTCTCATCCAATTTAGCAGTGATTTTAAGTTCATTTGTATAGTTGTTTCTAATTTCAAAGCTTATATCAGCAATACTACTTATAACTCCAAATATTTTCTCTTCAGCGACTTTCTTTAGTCCATCTTTGATATTTTTAATAGATACAAACTCAATGTCTTTATAATGATTTTTAAGAGTTTCTTCAAAGGCATATCCACTAACAATACCAACTTTTTTATTTTTTATTTGCATTAGATTATCTACAAAAGGAATATTTATTTTTGTTGCTAATACTAAAGGAACAGTTACATAACTACTTGTAAAATTAAGATACTCTTCTCTTTTTTTTGTTTGCATTGCTAGGGATAAAATATCACACTTTTTTTCTTTGATAAACTCTAAGGTTTGATTCCAAGAGTTTGTATAAACAGGCTTTATATCAATTTTTAATTTTTTTGAGAACATATCATAATAATCTTTTGTTAATCCCACATGTTTTTTATTTTTATCAAACTTTTCAAAAGGAAGCCAGTTTGGATCAATACATAGCTTTAATCTTTTTTTATTTTCTAAATACTGTAACTGCGTAGAGTTAAGTTGCAAAGCATTGCTTTTAAAAATAAATTTATCATAGTCTATTTCTTTATTAACTTCTCCCATTAATTTATAGAAGTTATATATTTTTTCCACTTTTTCTTTTTTGATTTCACCTAATTTTTTTGTATTATAAAAAGCAAGTTTTTTTAACTCTTTTGCTTCATAAAGTAGGGCTTTTTTAGATTTGTTTTGAGTATTATATTTTTCATATATAATATTTACAGTTTCATTTATATTTTCAAAGGCATACTCCCAACCTTTTAATGAAGCTTGTTTAAACTTTTTGACTAACATAGGGTTTTTCTTAACAAAATCTTCATGGGTAAATAAAATATCTGAGTAAAAATCAAAACCATAATCTTTAGGGTCAAAGATTTTACTTTCTAAATGGTACTTATTTTTTAAAATAAAAGGTTCATTTGAAATATAAGAAGCCATAACATCAGTATTTCCATAGACTAAATCAGCTAAATCAAATGTATGTTTTTGAACGATAATATCTTTATCTTGTATCTTTTTTGAAAAAAGCATACTTTTTAGAACTATATCATTTTTTGCATTTCCTGTAATCATAACTCTTTTATTTTTTAAGTCTTGTAAGTTTTTAATATTAGAATTTTTAAGTGCTATTAATATATCAGGGGAAGATTGAAAAATAGAGGCTAATAAAACCACTTTTTTACCATCTACTCTGTCTATTATAAGAGATGATCTACCTGTAGCAAAGTGTGCTTTTTTATTTAATACTTCATTTACAACATTTTGTCCGTATTCTCTTTGTTTTATAGTTACATTTATTTTATAGTCTTTGTAGAAACCTTTTTCTTTTGCTATGTAGTATCCTGCAAATTGAAATTGGTTTTTCCACTGCAATTGTAGTATTACATTTTCATTATTTTCTCTAATTCTAGAATTTGCAAATAGTGTGTTGATTAAAAGAAGTATAATAGTTAGTTTAAAAAATATAGATTTCATAGTATCTACCTTGGTTTTTTTCTATTTGCAATTGAATATATTGTTTAAATATAAAACCCAGTACTAAAATTATTTTAGCATAAAGATAGTTTAAATACAAATTTTATGACTTTTTTTGAAAAATTAAATATAATAAGAGAATGAAAAAAGAATTAATTAGTTTAAATGGCTACGATAAAATCCTTAAAGAGTTTAAAGATTTACTTCAAAACCAAAAACCTTACTGGGTAAAAGAAAAACAAATAGCAGCCCAACATGGGGACAGAAGTGAAAATGCAGAATATATTAGTGCAAAAGAACAAATAAGAAATATAGATAAGAGATTGAGATTTTTGGATAAAATTATAAATAATTCAGAGGTAATTGATATTACAACACTAAATCATCAAAAAGTAAACTTTGGTTCACATGTAAAGCTTCTTGATTTGGAAAACAATGAAACAAAAGAGTTTACAATAGTGGGAACATATGAGACAAATCCTAGTGCAAATAGAATTTCAATAAAATCACCCTTAGGGAAAGCACTTTTTGGCAAAAGCATAGATGATGAATTTGAATTTAGTATAAACTCAAAAATTTTTGAGTATGAAATAATAGAGATAAAAATGGCAAGTTTATCATAAGGTAGATAATGAATATAGAAGAGTTAAAATTAATTATAAAAAATAATCTAAATAATAAAACAGATGAAGTTAAAAGAGTTTTTCATGGTAGAGGTAATTTTTATAGGGCTTACAACTTTTTAACAATTGATTCAATTGATAAGATTTTATATGTAAGTTTATTTGAGAAAATTCCTTTAGGATTAGAAGAAGATTTAAAAAAGCTTTTTTTAGAAATCTATGAGGAGTATGAATTTGAAACTCTTTTACTTCAAAAAAGATTTTTGTCTAATTCTCCTATTGAACTTATAAAAGGAGAGTTAAAAGAAGACTCTTTTACTCTTGAGAATGACTTGAAATATACTTTAAACTTCAAAAACAAAAATATAGGCTTATTTTTTGATATGAAAAAAGGTCGTGAGTTCATTTCTTCTATTTGTGAAAATAAAAATGTCTTAAACCTTTTTTCTTATACTTGTGCTTTTTCTGTTGTAGCAAGTAAGTCAAAAGCTTCAAAGGTAGTAAATGTTGATATGTCAAAAGGCGCTTTAAGTCAAGGGCGTAAAAATCATCATATAAATAATTTGGATACTAAAAATATTAAGTTTATGCCATATAATATTTTGAAATCTTGGAGTAGAATAAGAAAAGATGGACCCTATGATATTATCATTATTGATCCACCAAGCTTTCAAAAAGGAAGTTTTGCAGCTACAAAAGATTATGAAAAGATTATAAAAAAACTTGATGAACTAGCAAATGATGAGTGTGTTGTTTTAGCTTGTTTAAATGCCCCAGAACTTGATGTTCAATTTTTAAAAGATATATTTTCAAAAAATGCAAGAAGTTTCCAGTATGTAAAAAGATTAAGTAATTTAGATACTTTTCCAAGTAGTGATGAAGAAAGAAGTCTTAAAAATTTAGTTTTTAAAAAATGATTTATCTCATATAAGTCATATACTTAATATACTCTTATACAATCTTTTTATAAAATTCATTTACATTTTATAAGAAAGAAGAGTTATGGTTGAAAAAAATAGATGGCTTATGGCATTAAGTGCTGTGGGTGTACATATTTGTATTGGGTCTGTATATGCTTGGAGTGTATATGTAAATCCAATACAAGAGCAAATGTCTTGGACATTAACTGATGTTACAATTGCATTTAGTATTGCAATTTTCTTTTTAGGATTATCAGCAGCACTTATGGGGAAGTTTGTTGAGAAAAATGGTCCTAGAGTATCTGCAATTATTGCAGCATCACTTTTTGGTTTAGGAACAGCTGGTTCTGGTTTAGCAATTTTGATGGAGTCAAAACTGCTTTTATACTTTTTTTATGGAGTTTTAGGTGGATGTGGATTAGGAATAGGGTATATTTCACCTGTATCAACTTTAGTAAAATGGTTCCCTGATAAAAGAGGTATGGCTACAGGTTTAGCAATAATGGGATTTGGTTTTGCTTCTGCTGTTTGGGGGCCTACTATTAAAATCTTGATTGAAAAAGTTGGAATTTCTGGAACATTCTTTATTTTAGGGGCTATTTATTTTGTAGTGATGTTTGCTTCTGCACTGTATTTAGAAAAGCCAGAAGAGAATTATCTTCCTAAAAAGTTTAAAAAGAAACTAAAAGAGGGTAAAAAGAAATTAAAAGAAGATTTATCATTATTGACATTAAATGAAGCTATTAAAACACCAAGATTTTATGGTCTTTGGATAATGCTATTTATCAATGTAACATGTGGTATTGCACTAATTGGTGTTGCTTCACCCTTGCTTCAAGAAGTTATAGGTATTTCAGCAATAGCAGCAGCTGCTGCTGTTGGACTTATGGGAATATTTAATGGTGCAGGAAGAATTGTATGGGCCTCATTATCTGATTATTTAACAAGACCTGTTGTTTATATAATCTTCTTTTTAACACAAGCAATTGCATTTTATGTACTTCCTTCAATTACTGAGATAGTTATTTTCCAAGTGATTATTTACTTTATTATGAGCTGTTATGGTGGAGGTTTTGCTTCAATACCTGCTTATATTGGAGATATTTTTGGAACAAAAGAATTAGGTGCTATTCATGGTTATATACTTACAGCTTGGGCAGCAGCAGGATTAGTTGGTCCTTTAATTATCTCACTTGTAAAAGACTCAACAGGGTCTTATTCTCAAACACTATATGTTTTTGCTGGATTCTTTGTACTTGCTTTTATAGTTTCAATATTAATGCTTATAAATATTAAAACTATTGAAAAAAAGAAAAAACAAAAGAATTAATACTTAAAAATTAACTCTATGATATAATAGAAATATTATATTTATAGGGTTAATTATGCTTATTGAGATTATTCTCTTTTCATTTATTGCGGGTATCACTGTATTTTTAGGTGGTTTAATCTCATACTTTTTTGAAAAAACTATTACAAATAGAGTCGTAAAAAGAAAAATAGTTCATTTTTTGACGGCTTTTGTAACTGGTATTATGTTGTCTGCTGTAGCATTTGTTTTAATTCCAAAGGGTATGGAAGGTTTAAATATTGGCTCTAGTGTAGTTATATTTTTATTAGGGGCACTTACATTTTACTACTTAGATAGTTTTATTGAAAAGAATAGTGCTAATATTCCTCAGGTTTTAGCAATGCTTTTAGACTTTATTCCTGAATCAATAGCTTTAGGAGCACTATTTGTATATGATCATAATGTAGGTGTGCTACTTGCTATTTTTATTGCATTTCAAAATTTCCCTGAATCTTTTAATTCTTATATTGAATTAAGAAATTCTCATTTTTCTAAATATAAGTCTTTAGTTATACTTTTTTGTTTGAGTTTTATAGGGCTTATTTTTTCTTTATTGGGATACTATTTATTAAAAGATACTTATGAGATAACATCTGCTTTAATGATATTTGCAGCAGGTGGAATACTTTATTTGATTTTTCAAGATATAGCTCCATCAATTAGAATTAAAAATAGTAGATTTTTGGCAATGGGAGTTAATTTAGGTTTTGTTATAGGAATGTTGAGTGAAGCACTAGTTTAGTGCTTCTTTTTATTTAGATTGAAACTCTAAAGCTGGTCTTCCCATATGATAACCTTGACAGTAATCTATATTTAAAGTATCTAAGGTTTCAACTATCTCCTGATTTTCTACAAACTCAGCAATTGTTTTGACATTTAATTCTTGTGCAAGTGTTGAAATACTATTTACAAAGGCTTTATCTTTTTCATCTTTATTGATATTGATAATAAAATCTCCATCAATTTTAAGATAATCAATAGGAAACTTCTTAATATAATGAAATGAAGAAAATCCAGAACCAAAGTCATCAATAGCAAACTTATATCCCTCAGCTTTTAGATTTTGTACAAATCTTTCTAATAGTGAGAAGTTTTTAACAGTTTCTCTTTCTGTGATTTCAAAAACAATATGATCTTTTTGTATTTCGTACTCTTTTACTAAATCATTTATTTTATTTATAAAATCACCTACTATTAGGGATTTGGGAGATAAATTTATAAATAATAAGCCTTTATAATTAGTCTTCTTTATTTGCTCAAAGGCTTTTTCTATAACTATTAAATCCATTTTATTGATTAGGCCTCTAGCTTCGGCAATTTCTATAAACTCATATGCTGAAATGATTTTATCTTCATGTTTTATTCTCATTAGTAGTTCATGAATTATTACATCATTCTCATTACTTGGGCTTGGTTTTATAGGTTGAAAATAAGGGTATATTTGATTGTTTTCAATTGCATTTAAAAGAAGTAGTGACTTTTCTTGATTTTGTTTAAGCACATAAGTAATATCTTCTTGAGTTGGAAGTTTTACAAGGTTTTTACCTTCTTCTTTTGCTTGATACATCATATGATCAGCAATAATAAACATCTCTTTTTGTGACATGGTATGAGTAGGATAAACACATATCCCTGTTGATATAGTAAGTCCAATTTTTGTTCCATCAGGAGTTTCTAATTTTGTATTATCAATCTCTTTTGATATTCTATTTGCAACTGTTTGAGCCCCATTTTCATCACACTCAGGAAGAATAATAGTAAACTCATCGCCACCATATCTTGCAACTATATCTTCATCTCTTTTGTGGGTTTCTAATATATCAGCAATTGTTTGTAAGAACTTATCTCCAAAGCTATGTCCATGATTGTCGTTTATATGTTTGAAGTTGTCACAATCTATAATCATTAAAGCAAAAGAGTAATTATGTCTTTTTGCTCTTTTAATTTCATATGACATCATGTCATTAAAAACTCTTTGATTAAATAAATCAGTTAAAGGATCTCTTGCTGCATAATACTCTAAATCTTGTGTATATTTATGAATAGCTTTTACAGAACCAACTAAGTTTGCCATAGTTGTTAAAATAGAGTCAATAACTATATATCTTACAGGATCAACTGTTAATGCTGATTGAAGACCAATTCCTACAATTCCACCAATTTTAGGACTCTCTAAGAAAAGTGATTTTGACCTGTATTCTATATCTTCTTTTTTTAGGTTTACAAGTTTTTCATGTCTATTTGCAATAATATGTTTTATTTTAAAATCACTCATGCCTTTAAAATGTTCAGACTCTTTTAGCATATTTTCTACATACTCTTCAAAGACTACTTTAACATCTTCCTGGGGAATTGCAAGCCAAAAAATATCAACTTCAAATTGATCATCACCAACTCTAAACATTGTCATTAAAGTATAGGTTTCCATGATTTTATTTATTTCTAAAAGTAAATCACTTATATATTCTCTCCAATCTTTTACAACATCTGATGTTATGATAAATTTATCAAGCAATTTAATCTCAAACTCTAAAAGCTCTTTATCCACAGCTACATTTTTTAATTTATCAGCCATTCCATTAACATTTACAATAATTTCATTGAATTCTTTGAAGTATAGGTCTATATTTTTAGAGTCAAATTTCTTAAAATCATCAATTGAGTTGATGTTTTCTACTTTTTCTTTAAATAAGTCTAAACTTTTAGATATTTTTTTACTTGTATATCTTGAAGATATAAAAGCTGAAATATAAAATATAGGAATGATTATCAAGAAAAATATGATATATTGAAACTTTGATTCATAAAAAATATCACTTAAGTCTTGTGTAACTTCCACAACACCTAATGTATCACCTTCTTTTACATTTGTATGACACTGCATACACTCTTGATTTGCCTTAAGTGGTAAAATATTTCTTACGATATTGTTTTCAAAAGACTTTATTTCATCTTGATTTGAGTTTAATACATCTAGTAATATTTGATCTTTTGGATTCTCTTTAATCTCTCCAAATAAATCTTTTACACTTTGGGCTCTATATATATTTATTTCATAGTTACTATTTTTGAAGTTCTCTTCAAGGGATTTTGTAAATAGGTTTAAATCTTCTCTACTCCATCCTTTTCTCATTATTTGATACATAGATGAAAATACTTGGTTCGAAATAGTATTTGACTGTTTTAATGCTTCTTCTTTTGTTAAAGTAGTGTGTAAGTAAGTACTAAATATAAAGCATATTATAAATATAATGGAAACTAAGAGAATTTTACTTGAAAATATATAGTTTTTGAAAGTTTTTTGCATAAGGAACCTTATTTTACAAAGATTTTATATTGTAACCTATTAATATTTAAAATATTATTTTAAAATTTAATAATAACCATGTAAAATAAGATTTAAAGGAATATAACTAGATAAATAACAGAATTTAAATATTTCTTACATCTATAAAATCACCACTTGTAAACTTATCAATATTTATAACTAGGTCATGAAGTCTTTGAGCTGCTTCTTCTGGCTTTTGAATATGTGATTCTTTTAATCTTTTTGCTGATGGAAACTCTTCATCATTTATATCAAATCTTATATAATCAGTCATTGGTGTTTCAATAACTCCAGGTGCAACTGCTAATAGTTTTGTATTTAATAACTCTTTAGCATAAAGATTTATAAGCATATTAACTCCTGCTTTTGATAGTGAGTATGAAGCCCAACCTTTTGAGCCATTTACAGAAGCTCCTGAAGAAATAGCAATAATATTATTTACATTAATAGTTGAAAATATATCTAAAAGCTCTTTATTTGCATATACATTTAGCTCATAAACTTCTTTTAATTGTGGCACTTCTAAATCAATTGAAGCTTTAATCTCTCCTAGCATTCCAGCATTTAAATATACTGTTTCAATATCATGTATATTTTGAATAAACTCTTGAAGTGAAGGTTTAATTTGTTCAATATTAGCTAAATCAAACTCTTTATAAATAAAATTATCATTTTGTATTTCAGGTTTTGTTCTACTAATTCCATAAACTTTGAAACCTTTTTGTAGATACAAGTTAGTAAGGGCTAAACCAAGACCAGAACTACATCCTGTGATTAAAATATTTTTTGACATTAAGTACCTTTTATGTGTATTATTTAGTGTATTATATTATGTTAATCTTTATTAAAATCTATTTAGATATAATAATTTCAACTTAAAAAGGAAATAAGTTTATTATAGACTTAAAGACAATTGCATCAATTTAAAATTACACAAAAAATAAAAAATTTAGATATATCAAATATTAAAGACAATCTTTTTCACTACTCTTATGATAGTAAGAGCTTAAGGGCATTATTTAAAAAAAATATATCAGAAGATGACCCTTCTTACATATCAGCATATGGAAGTTTTAGAGGAGAGGTTTACGAGAACATAGTTTATGAATTGCTAATGGAGTTTGCCCAAACAGAAGAGCTTATAACTAGGTTTGTGGTAAAAGGTCCATATCAAGACAAAGAAAACAAATACATTAAAAGTGGACTTTTAATAGATAGAAGTTCTCAAATAGTATATAAGTCAGCATATAAAGATATAAGTGAATTTGATGCACTATTTTTTACAAAAGATTCTGTTTATTTTGTAGAAATGAGTACATCTAAAAAAACTTCAAGTTTAAATAAAAGACTTGCAAAAAAATATGCCTTACTTAAAATGATTTTTCCTACTTTGCAAATAAGAGCTTTAATAGTTTTAACTCAAGGTTCTATTGGAATTAGAAACTTTCCAGATTATGCAACTGTATGGGTTACAAAAGATTTATCAGATGAAGATTTAATCAAAAAGATTATCTTTTCAAAAAGAAATAAAAAAAATATAAAAACTCTAAAGCCACCAGTTCATAAAAAGTTTATTGAGGCTTTAAGTGTTAGATACAAAAAATTTCAGTACTTCCCAACTTTAGAGTGGATTTTGACAAAGTCAAGATCAAATCCTAAATTTATTGTTGATTTGAAGTTCTTTTCTTCTTACAAACTTGGACTTTATTTTGATATTTATACTAAGCTTTATATTGGTTATATAAATAGTGAAGATTTTGCAGTTTTATATCCTACGTTTAATATGAGTGTTAGAGATGACAGAGTTATAGTAACAATTGAAAAAGTGAATCAAACTCAATTAGATATTGTTTACTATGCTAAACTTACAAATGGTGTATTAAAAAGAATAAGACTTATGGAAGATGGTGAAGCATCTATAAAAGATAAAGAACCAGATGGCTTTACAAATGCAGAAGTTAGGTTTTTCATGAAAGTTTTAGAAGATAAGCATAAGCTTTATGTAAAAAATATTAATTTCATAAAAGATAAACTTTTCTTAATCAAAGAATAAAAAGCTTTTACATTCTATATAAAAGCTTTTTTTGAATTCTATCGTATCTATAAATATCATTTCTAAACTGTAATTTACCGTTTTCATCAACCCAAGATGTAAGATATACCATATGTACAGGTATTTGCTTTTTTAAGTCGATTGATTTTTTATCAATTTGCGTTAATACTTCTTTTGCTTCATCAAAATCAAAATTATTATCTTCTTTCGATATTGCTTCTAAAAGTTTTTTAGGTTCAGCTAATCTAACACAACCGTGAGAATATGCTCTTTTTGTATAGTTAAAGTATTTTTTAGCAGGAGAGTCATGTAAATAAACAGAATATCTATTTGGAAACATGAACTTCATTCTACCAAGTGGATTTGTATTACTTGGAACTTGAATAAATCTATATTTTATTTGCTCTTGCATAACTTCTTGATTTTGAACAATTGTTTCATCTTCAAGATTTATTTCTTCTATATCTTTATTTTCTTCTTTTGGTAACATAGCTTTAATATCTATTTCATTTAACTCATATGTATCTGATTTATAATCCCAATTCTCGTGAATATTGATACCTTTTTCTTTTAAGTAATTAGGGTTTTTCAGAACTTTTGGAATAAGCTCTTTTTCCACAATACTTTCAGGAATTTTCCAATAAGGATTTAAAACTACATAAGATACTCTATTAGAAAAAATCGGAGTAGGGTGTTTTCTTTTTCCTACTACTATATTCATATCTAAAGCAACTTCATTGTTTTTGTACATTCTTAGTTTATATTCAGGAATATTTACAAGTAAAAACTTCTCTCCTAGAGTTCTTGGCATCCATCTCATTCGCTCTAAGTTTAGTCTCATTTTTACAAGTTTTTTTTCAACAGACATATTTAGAGCTCTTCTAGTTTGAGCCCCCACTATTCCATCTGCTACTAAACCATGATTTTTTTGAAAAGACATAACCCCTTCTTTGACATTTTTATCAAAAACATTGTAGCAATCATTTTCTATAATATTTGAATTTTGATTGCTAATCATATTTTCATTTAAACTATCATCTGTATGATTGTTTTTTGCTATTGTATTAGTTACTAGATTCTCAGTATGTATTATGACTTCACATTCATTCTTCACTAAATCATTACTTTGTAATAGCCTTTGTCTTAAAATATTTACTGCTTTACTATTTGAACCTTCTTTTAAAACTTTAAATTTAGGAAGTTTTACATAACCACCAGCTTGTGCTAGTTGTTCAAACTCTTTTATTTTATCTTCTAATTGTCTTGCTTGAGGAAAAGTATAATTTACAGCATCAAAAGCCACAGATAAATCATCTTTTTCTAAAGCTTCTTTTAAAAGTTTGATTTTGTTTTTTCTAATATTGTATTTTTCCCATCCCACATGAATGTCATCTTTTTCTTCAAGTTTTTTAATTGTTGCTTTAAAACCTTTCCAATTTATATATCCACTTCCAAGATATGACATATATTTACTATAAATACTAACAAGCATAAAATCAATTTTTGCCATACTCTCAATATATTTTTCAGGTCTTTTATCTAGTTTGTCTAGTTTTTTTATAAGACGACTAAATCTAAATATTTTCTCAACCTCAGGCTTTAAAACAGGGTCTGTTTTAATTGTTTTAAAAAGATTAGTAGCTATATCTTTTATTCCATTTTCATCAACCCAAATTAGTTGGTAATCAAACTGTTTGTAGTATTTTCTTAAAGAGTGCCTTGATAGAAACATTGTTTTTGTTTTTTTATTTTTTAATAGGTTTTTAATAGTTTCTTGACTTTTTTCTTTAAAAGTGGCTTCTTTTATCTCTTCTATTTGAGTGTCATTTTTGTTGATATTTTCATTTGCATAAGAGCTTATATTAAGCAATACAAAAAGTGTAAGTAAAATTTTAAACATAATTAATCGTATAATCCTTTTGAGTTATTAAATTATATACAAATATATCTTTAATTGCTATGTAACTTACTGCAATTTACTTGATATTCTACCATTTTATTAAAAGGTTGCAAAAACATGTTTAAATCACTAGCTTCAATATTCTCTAAGCTTTGTTTATTTAGCTCTTGAAGTAAACAAAAAGTCGATTCAATTGTTGACAAACAGTAGTCCTTAGGTTGTGCTTTAATTTTAAAATTTGATTTTAAATCATGTTCAAAACTAAGTTTTGGAATATTCTGTAAATTAGAACTTGATTTTAACATTTTTTTAGAACAAGGCCATGTTGAATCAAGTATAAATATTAGAAGTTTTTTATTTTCATTTATAATCTCTTTATTTATTTTAATGCTATTTTCATCTGGGTATAAAAGATAGGGGCTGTATATTTTGCTATTTATTAATTCATTTACTCTATTGTTTTCAGAAAAATCAACACCAATTATTATTTCACAGTTTTTAATAGAGTTTTTAGTCATATACCCTGTACCATTTTTTGTTTTTTTAAACTCTTTTGGATGCATAAGTATTACAAATTTTGTATTTGTATCAAGGGGAGTTTTAATATTTTTACAGCTACATGAGCTTTTTGGACGAAAACACTTATAACACTTTTTAAATTCTTGTTTGTTCATTAATTTTAATCTTTAATTTTTTATAGAATTATAGTTAAATACTTATTATATTTATTGTAATTTTTGCTAAATTGAATATAATTGCAAAAATTTAATATAAAAGTGAATACATGATAATACTAGAAGCAGTAGGAGCCATCTTTTCTATAATAGGTGCATATCTTATGTCCAGAAGTACAAAGGCTGATACACGACCTATTTATTGGGGTTTTGTTAGTTTTTTTATCTCAAATTTAGCCCTTTTAACTTTCTTTACTTTAAATGGAAAAGTTCCTGTGATTATTCAAATGATACTCTTTTTTGTAACAGCAGTTTTAGGTATTTATAAATTAACAAATGAAAGAAAAAGAGATGTTTCTTTAATTAGTATAATTTTATTTGTTTATCTTTTTATTTTATATTTAAAAGTTCTTCCAAATATGTCAAATATTGATTTTACTGTATTACCTGTAGATTTAATAGCATCAGCTATTGCCATATACGGAAGCTTTTTATTATCAAGTAAGAATCATAAAACAAGAGGAATAGCGTTCATTTGTTTTTTTCTTGCAGATGTGATATTTGTTTACATTGGTTACGTAAATGCCTTTTATTTCTTTATGGTTCAATCGATTTTCTATTTATACACAAGTGCAAAAGGGTATGCAAATACCATGAAAGAGGAGATTGAAGAGTTTAAAGGTTCTTTAAGAAAAAAATAAGAATTGTAAAAGTATAATATAGTATCATAAAGGATACATAATGTACGGTTTAGGACTAGATCAATTAAGTTTGAATCTTAATAATTTTAATGAAAAGAACACAACTTTACTTGATAATAAAGATATTACAGCTTCTAATTATATTGATGAAGTAAGCGAAAGCAAACTTCATAATGCTGCTGTATCAATTTCTATATCAACACATAATATCCAAAACTATTTAAATGTAAAAAGTGCAGAATTTTCGAAAGGAAATACAAACGCACAACAAGTTTTATCAAATCTTGAAGTAGGGAAGGTTGACTATGTTAACTTTTTTGAAGGTAGAAAATTTGAAAAAACTTTAACATTAGAAGAGATGGGTTATACAGGAAAGCCTATCTCTCAACTTTCAAAAGAAGAAGCAAAAGAATTACTTTCAAATGAAGGGTTTTTTGGTTCAGAAGAGACTTCAAAAAGATTAGTTAAATTTGTTGAGGACTTAACAGGAAATGAACCACAAGCTTTAAAAGAGTCAAGACAGGGAATCGAAGATGGTTTCTTTGAAGCACAAAAACTTTTTCAGCAAGAATTACCTAATGTTTCAAAAGAAACAGAATCAAAAACACTTGATATAATTGATAAAAAAATCCAAGAGATGCTAAAAACTGATTTTCAAAAAGAACTTGAATCAAAACACTTAGAGAACTAAAATATCTTTTAAATATTTAATTTGTTATTATTAGCTAAAAATAATACAAGGTTAATATTTTGGACCATCTAAATAAAAATGTTGTCACTAAGACAAAATCAGAAGATAAAATCTATAATACAAATTTTGCTTCGGCATTCTATTTTTTAGCTTTTATGTTTTTAGTAGTTTATACTTTATCTACTTTAAATAATATCTTAACTCCACTTGCTATTGCTATTTTAATTTGGTTTTTAATAAACGCTCTTGCAAATCAAATAAAAAGGCTTCCTTACTTTGATTCAAATATAGGAAATATGATTGCAATTCCTTTATCTTTAGTTGTTATAGTCTATTTGATGTTTGAAATAGGAAGTTTTATTGCTTCAAATATGGTTGAGTTAAGTGGCACAATCTCTCAACTTGATAGTAAATTTACTTCAATAATTGAGAAGTTATCTTCAATGGCAGGTTTTGATGTATCCCAGAAGTTTGAAAAGCTTTTTGAACAGTTTAGTTTAGCATCACTTATAAATAAAGTAATCTCTGCTTTTAGTTCAATTGTAAGTAATATTATGCAAATACTTTTATATGTACTTTTTTTATTGATAGATCAAAGGTTTTTTAATGCAAAAATAAATGCTTTATTTAAAAACTATGATACAAGAGCAAAGGCAAAAGAGGTTTTAGAATCTGTTTCAAAAACTATTAGAATGTACTTATCAATTACAACAATTATTAGTTTGTTTACTGGAATACTTACTTATTTTATTTGTGAGTTCTTTTCTTTACAAGGTGCAGTTCTTTGGGGATTCTTAGCTTTTATTCTTAATTTTATTCCTACTATTGGAAGTATTATTGCTGTTGTAATACCAACACTTTTTTCACTAGTTCAGTTTAATGAACTCTCACCTGTATTGTTTTTATTAGCTTCTTTAGCTGTTGTTCAATTTACAGTAGGAAATATTATTTATCCAAGATTAATGGGAAATAAACTTAATATCTCTCAATTTGTTGTAATATTATCACTTGTTCTTTGGGGAGCAATGTGGGGAACTGTAGGGATGTTTTTATCAGTTCCTTTAATGATGATTTTACTAATAATACTTTCGCAATTTGAAAATACAAAAGGTTTAGCAATTCTAATCTCAGGAGATGGTAAAATCTTTGATCCTAAGAGTAAAGATAAAAAAGAGAAATAAGCTCTTTTTATCTTTTAATATTTATCTTCTTTTAAGCCTATCTTATATATGATAACAATTATCAATATTAAAGAGGAAAGAAAATGTCAAATAATATCTTAATAAATAAAGACTTTTCAAATATTTTATGTAATGAACTATTTAGTGCTATATCAAAAGGTAAGCAAGAAAAAATAGATGATTTAATAAATTTAGGTGTAGATATAAACTTTAGAGATACAAAAGGTAGAAATGCACTTTTTTGGGCTATTTATCATAGACAAATAAATATAATCAAAAAACTACTTGAATTAGGAGTTAGTACAAAAGTTACAAGCTCATTAACAGCTATAAATTATGCAGTTTATAAAAACGATGTAAAAGTCTTAAAATGCTTAAAAAATTGTGGTTTGGATTTAAATGAACTTGATGATGTAAACTCTACGGCATTAATATACGCAGTTTTGTATAATAAAATAAAAAGCGTAGATTATCTAGTTGAAAACAATGCTTGTGTTAAACATGAAGATATGCTAGGAAATAGTGCCTTAAGTTTAGCATATGATTTAAAAATCCAATACTTAATAAAAAAGTTTGAGTCTTTAGTTTAAAGTAAAGTAGTTTATAAAACTACTTTATTTATGTCCATGTCCTTTTGTATTTTCTCTTTGAACAAGCTCATTAAAGTTTTCACCACCTAGATTATAGGCTTTTCCAAATCCAAATACAGCTTCACCATAAAATGCTTTGAATTCATAAAGATTAAAGTCACTCATTCCTCTTAGTGTTTGAACCATACTTTTATCAAATTTTTCTTCAAATGAGTCAAGAATATCTTCATATTTTGAACTGTTTTTCTCTAAAGTTATAACATCACACTGCATTGTTACTCTTTTTCTAGCAAATATGTTTTCACAAGAGCTTTCATCTTCACAAAAGAAAATACTTGCTTTGGGATTTTGTTTTAGATTATGAGAGTGTTTTGCCATACTAGATAAATATACATAATATCTGTTCTCATATTTTACAAATGGGGCATATGAAGAAAAAGGGTTTTTGTTCTCATCTAAAGAGTTTATTACAAGGCTTTGAAACGAGTTTAGGAATTCTATTAGTTTTTCATTTTTCATTAAATACTTCTTATATTAAATTTTGAAGTATTTATAACATGAAATAGTTTAAGTGTTGATTTATATAAAAGTTTACATTAAAGGATTTCTCCTTTAATGTAGTGTTTAGTGTAGAATAGTTCTAGCGTTAATATCTTGAACAGGTCTATTATTTTCACCCATTACAGCTTCGAAATCTTCTAATTGACTTTGAGATAATTCTACTGGTGTTTTTAAAACTAACCATTTAACACCCTCTGTACAAGGAGGAGTTGTTAAAGAACCATTAAATCTAAAGTATTCTTGGTTTGCTGGTAAAATCTCATATCCTTGAACATCAGATTTTAAGTCATTTTTGTCACCTTCAGTTTCAGGTAAATTTCTTAATAATTTATTTAATACTAAGTTATCTTCACCAACTTCAAACATAACAGCAACAACTGCTAAACTTGAACCTTTAGAATGAACTAAATGTGCTTCCATTGGGAATGATTTACCATCAATTGTATTTTCACTTGGTGTATGGAAATGCATTTGTCTTAATGAATATTCTTCTCCATCAATTGTTAATTTATTTCCACCTGAAACAGCTACTTTTACTCCATGTCCTGTATTTTCAAATACAGTTCCTTTTGAGTTACCTTCAAATTTTAATGGTACTAAATTAGCATCAATTGTATTTGTAATGTTAATTGGTGATTGGTTTAAACCATTTTCACACATAGCGTATCTTTCATCAAGTTCAGACCATTTTGCAGGACCCTCATCTTCTGAATAAGACCATGGTGCTAGAGGTTTTGGCTCACCCTCAGCCAACATCAATGCAACAACAAATACAACAAAAATACTAATAATAGTGCTTTTAGAACTCATTTTTTTCTCTCTCCTTCTCTTTTCTCTTTGCTTTCATTTTATTTAAAGCAAGTCTTCTCATATCAGCTGTAGTATCAGACTCATCCATTATTTCTAATCCTAGAAGTGTCTCGATACAATCTTCTAATGTAACAATACCTTCAGTTTGATCATAAGAATCAGCAACAATAAACATATGTTCCTTTTTTTGGATAAACATATTTAATGCTTTTGAAACAGGAATGTTCTCATTTAATGAAATTACAGGTTTCATTATTGATTCAATACTAACATCCTGATCTATGATAGCTTGTTTGAATAGTTTTTTAGTTAGAACTAAACCCACAATATTATCAATGCTTTCATCATATACAGGAACTCTTGAGAACTTAAAAGTTCTCTTATCTTCAATAATATCTTTTATTGAAGTTTCTTTATCCACTGCATATACTACAGACCTAGGTGTTAAAATCTCTTTAATCTTCATATTGTTTAAAGTTAAAGTATTTTCAATAATATCTGATTCTAAATCACCAATAACACCTTCCTCTTCACTCAGTAAAGTGGAGTGTATAAGCTCTTCTCTTGATATTGAGTCACTGTTATCTGAACCTATTTTTTTAGTTACAAACTGTGTAATTTTAATAATAGGGTATGTTACGAAAATAAACATATTTATAATTCTTCCTGCAAGAGGAGCTAGTTGCTTCCAATAAACTGCACCTATTGTTTTGGGAATTATTTCAGCAAAAAACAGAATCAAGAATGTTAAAACAATTGAAGTTACCATTACTAGTGTTTTATCACCACCAAATACATTTTGAGCTTGAACACCAATTGCAGTTGCACCTAAAGTATTTGCAATAGTATTTAAAATCAAAATTGAAGCAATAGAACTGTCAATATCTGTTTTAAGTTTTTTAAGAAGCTTTCCTGCACTTGGATTCTTGTTTTCAAGAACAGAAATGTATGATACATTAGTTGAAAGTAGGATTGATTCTAAAATAGAACATAAGAAAGATGTTCCAACAACTACTAAGAATAGTAAGACTAATATTTCCATTGGGGCTCACTTTGTATAAAACTGCACCTCGGGGAATTATCTTCCAATAAAGACTCCTTTAAATTAAAAAAAATAGTAACTAATCATATCAAAATAAACTTAATTTTTGACAAACATAAGCATAATTGTGTATAATAAATTTATTAAGCGAGTTTTAATAAAAGGAGTATGTTATGGAATATGGATTAATATCAAATATTGACCAATTTAGGGACAATAAAACAATTGAATTAGAACAAGTACATGCCTCAACTCAAACTTCAAAACTTGGTGAAAGAAACAATTTATCTGAGCTTAGAAGAGAAGAGTTCTTAAAAGCAGGTGAAGCTGCGCAAGTTGAAAAAGCAAAAAATGAAACAGCATCTAATAGTTATGAATATACATTAACTAATATGAACTTTGGATTTAATAGTTCTTCAAAAGATTTTTATGTGAGAACACAAAGAGGGGAGTCTGAAAATCAGTTTCCTACAGAAGATATGATGAAATTAAAAGCTTTTTTAATGAATCAAGCTAAAGAGAGTGCTTCATAAAAGTCAAGCTAAAATAGCTTGGCTTTTATTTTCTATTTTTTTATTAAGTTTTATTAATAAATCTCTTGCATAATAAAACTTATCTTTATTTTCCAACTCAACTTCTTCTAATAAAGGCATGTATTTTATAAAAACAGGCCATACTTTTGCATAAGCATGGGGTCTTTTTTTGATATGAAACAAAGCAAGTGCTGTTGCACCATTTATTAAACCTTTAAGTGCTAAAGCTTTTTTCTTTAAACCTAATCTTTTATATTCATTCCAATCATCTTCAAGAAGTTCATGGGCTTCTCTATAATAACCCTCTTCAACAGCAAAGATAAATCTATCTATTGCTGTTTTTTGATTAAATACTGAATAATCTATTTTCATTATCTTTTCATTTCTTCAAGTTCTTTTTCTAAATAGTATCCTGTATAAGAGCCAGTTTTTTTATGTCTTGAAGCTAATTGTTCAGGTGTTCCCTCATCCACAAGTGAACCACCTTTATTACCACCCTCAGGTCCTATATCAATAACCCAGTCAGAGTTTTTAACAACATCTAAATTATGCTCAATAACTAATACAGAGTTTCCTAAATCAACTAAATGGTGTAAAACTTTTGTAAGTCTATCAACATCAGCAAAGTGAAGACCAGTAGTTGGTTCATCTAATACATATAATGTATTTCCTGTATCTTTTTTACTTAACTCTTTTGATAGTTTAATTCTTTGAGCCTCACCACCTGATAGTGTTACTGCATTTTGACCTAAAGTAATATATCCAAGACCTACATCTGTTAATGTTTTTAGTTTAGCATGAATTTTAGGTACTTTTACAAAGAATTCTAAGGCTTCACTAACACTCATATTTAAAACATCAGATATATTTTTACCTTTATATAAAATCTCTAAAGTTTGAGGGTTATATCTTTGACCACCACAATCATCACACTTAACCATAATATCTGGTAAGAAGTGCATTTCGATTTTTATTTCACCTTCACCTTGACACTTCTCACATCTTCCGCCTTTAACATTAAATGAGAATCTTCCTATTTTATAACCTCTAAGTTGTGCTTCTTTTGTTTTAGAAAATAGTGTTCTTATTTCATCCATAAGACCTGTATAAGTTGCTGGATTACTTCTTGGAGTTCTTCCAATAGGACTTTGGTCAAGGTAGATTACTTTATCAAGACTTTCTAAACCTTCAATTTCTACACCATCAACTTTTTTAACTTTTTTAGCATGATTTAAAAGCTCTTTTGCAACTGGTAAAAGTGTTTGTAATATAAGAGATGATTTACCACTTCCCGAAACCCCTGTAATAGCACAAAGATTTTTAAGTGGAATTTGAACATCTAAATCTTTAATATTATTAATAGTTACATTTTTGATTTTAATAAACTCTTCTTGTGGTCTATTATGAACATAATCTATCTTTTTCTTTCCAGTCATATATTGGGCTGTTAAAGTTTTGGCTTTTTGCATTTGTTTTAAAGTACCAGCAAATACAACCTCTCCACCATATTTACCAGCATTTGGACCAATATCAACTATAAAATCAGAAGCTTCAATAGTCTCTTTGTCATGCTCAACTACTATTACAGTATTACCTTTTTCTTGTAAGGCTTTTAGTGTTTTAATAAGTTTATTTGTATCTCTTTCGTGTAAACCAATTGAAGGTTCATCAAGCACATACATAACACCTGTAAGACCAGAACCAATCTGAGAAGCAACTCTAATTCTTTGGGCTTCGCCACCTGAAATAGTCCTTGCATCTCTTCCTAAAGTAATATATCCAAGTCCTACATCATGTAAGAAGAAAATTCTCTCTTTTATCTCTTTTAAAATCGGTGCTGCAATCATTTTTTCTTGAGGATTGAAGTATTCAAAGTTTTTTTCATCTTGGAAAAAGGCATGGGCTTCTTCAATAGGTTTATTTATAACATCACCTATTGTTTTATCTGCAACAATAACACTTTGAGAAGAGGGCTTTAGTCTATTTCCATTACATGAGTCACAAACTTTTTCAGTCATATATTCAGCCATATCTTTTTCATCTTTTATCATGTCATAGGCTAATTTTACTATACCTTCCCATTTTCTAGTAAGATTGTGTCTTTTCCAAGTAAATTTAGCTTCTTCAACTCCACCATGTAAAACAGCTTTTTGTTGATGTTGTGGTAAGTCTCTAAAAGGAATAGTAGTGTCAATCTTTGCAGCTTCACAATAAGCTATAAGCATTTTGAAATAAAAACCTTTATTAAAGCCATAGATAATTCTAATAGCTCCATCTTCTAAAGGTAAATCTTCATTTACAACTTTTTTCATATCTAAAGCATATCTTATTCCTAAACCATCACAAGAAGTACAAGCTCCTTTTGGTGAGTTAAATGAGAATGATAAAGGCTCTAGTGGTTCAAAAGAGATTTTACAAGAAAAACATGCCATGTGTTCACTATAATGTATATGTTTCTCTACTCCAACATCTTCATGATTTAAAACTTCAATTTCAAGTTCTCCATAAGACTCTTTTAGACCTTTTTCTACATCTTGGGCAATTCTTTCTTTATTTTCTTCTTTTACTACAACTCTATCAATTACTACTTTAATAGTGTGCATTTTATTTTTTTCTAGTTCTATATCTTCATCAAGTCTAGCCATAACGCCATCAATCATGGCTCTTACATAACCTTTTCCTCTAAGACTTTCTAGTAAATCAGCAAATGTACCTTTTTTTCTATTAATCAAAGGAGCTAATAAAACTACTTTTGAATTATCAGGTAGTTTTAAAACTTGCTCAATAATATCAGAAGCACTCATCTCTGAAATAGGCTCTCCACACTGGTGACAGTGTTGTTTCCCAACTCTTGCATATAAAAGTCTAAAGTAATCATAAACTTCTGTAATCGTTCCGACTGTTGATCTTGGGTTTTTTGATGTTGTCTTTTGATCAATAGCAATTGCAGGAGTTAATCCCTCAATTCTTTCAACATCGGGTTTCCCAACCTTGTCTAAGAACTGTCTTGCATATGCTGATAGTGACTCTATATATCGTCTTTGACCTTCTGCGTATAATGTATCAAAAGCTAGTGTAGATTTACCAGACCCTGAAAGTCCTGTAAATACAATAAGCTTATTTTTTGGTATCTCTAAATCTATATTTTTTAAATTGTTTTCTTTTGCGTTAAAAATCTTAATAGTATCTTGCATAAATATAACCTTTGAATTTTTGAAGCTAGTATTATATGATACATATGTATAATTATCGATAAAGGAAGTTTTATAAAATAAAATATATAATAGTAAATAATAAAAGAATGGCTTAAAATGAATTTAAACACTAAGATACAATGGCCTTATGCCTTAATAGCAATGGTGCCATTAACAATTGCAATTTTTCAAATTTTGGATTACTCCACTTATAAAGCAGTAGGTATTAGCTCTATTTTAATGCTTGTATGCTTTAGTATGTTTTTCTTTTTAAGAAGAAATTACTATTTTTCATATAATACAGTAATCTATTTTTATATCACAGGTTTTACAGGCTCTTTTTTGATAGCCTTTTTTAAACAAGATTGGCTACTTTTACCTATGATATTAGCATTTTGGATAGCTTTACTCAAAACTATTTCTTACACTTCTTTGGGAAAAATAAATAGTTTAAAAATACAACAAGAAGAAGAAAATCAAAACTTTATAAAAAAACTTTATACTTCATCCACAAGAAAAGAAGAAAATAAAAAAATCTTAATTGATGTTTTGATAGTTCTTGCATCTTTTTTCTTTATTATCTTTCTTTACTCAAGTTTATTTACTATTTTTAAATAGTTATTAACCATAACTTAGTTATCTTAATATTAATAATATATAGTAATTTAAGGAATACTCTTGAATAAGTTTATAAGTAGTTTTGAGTTTAATGGCAATACTTTTTTTTATTATGACTTAAAAAAGATAATTGACTCTGATTTATCTTTAAGAAGACTGCCTGCTAGTTTGAAACTGCTTTTAGAAGCTAATATCAGAAATGAACAAGAAGAGAACTTAAACTATATTCTTGATGCTTTTATAAAAAGAAATAGTTTTAGAAGAATTAGCTTTTATCCAAATAGAGCAATAATGGATGATTATTATGGAGTTCCTGTTTTAGTTGATTTAAGTTCACTAAATGAAGATAGGCAAAATTTAGAAAATAAAGATTTTGTAAAACCAAAAATTCCTTTAGACTTAGTTGTAAAAGATAGTGTAGATGATAATCAAGATAAATCTATGCAAAGAAACAAACAAAGACATCACTTTATAAAATGGTGTGAAAATAGATATGAAAACTTAACAGTAGTTCCCCCTGGCTTTGGTATTTATCATCAAGTAAATTTAGAACACTTAGTAACTATGCTTGATGTAAAAGCTTCAGAAGAGAAAATATTTTTATGCCCTGAAAGTGTTGTTGGAACTGATTTTAATGCTACGATGACAAACTCTTTAGGTATTTTAGCTTGGAAGTTAAATACTTTGGAAACTCAAGGTGTTATTTTAGAGCCAAAAGTAAAAATGCACATTCCAAAAGTAATAGGAGTTGAGGTTGTTGGTTCACTAGCCCAAGGGGTTAGTATCTTAGATGCAACACTAAATCTATCAACTCTTTTAGAAAAAGATGATTTAAGTGATACCATAATAGAGTTTTTTGGACCTGGAATAAAAAATATTTCAGTTGAAGATAGGGCATATTTATCACAAATAGTTGTTGAGTGTGGAGCTGCTTGTGGATACTTTTGTATTGATAATAATACAATTGATTTTATTGAGAAAACAAGAGGTGTTGACGCTACTTTAATAAAAACTTATTTTCAAAAGCAAGGTTTATTTAATAACTCTATAGATATTTGGGACTTTGATTATGATAAAAAGTTTATATTTGAACTTTCAAAAATAAAACCCTTAGTTTCTGGACCTAAAAGTGAAGAGCAAAGAGTAACAGTTGAGCATGTACCCTCAAAACTTCAATCTTTTAAAATAGGAAACTTTGTAAAAGACAATGATATAGTTTTAGCAAATATTGTTTCATGTACTTTAACTTCAAATCCTACTTTACTAATTCAAGCAGGCTTGCTTGCAAAAAAAGCTTGTATGCTAAATCTTACAATAAATAAAAACATCAAAAGAAGTTTAACTTTAGGCTCACTTGTAATAAAGAACTATTTAGAAGAGTTGGATTTATTGAAGTATTTTGAGCAATTAGGTTTTAAAATAGTTGATATAAATAGTTTAGATTTAGCAAGTGACACCCACGAGCTAAGAGAAAGTGTTGTTTTAGATATCCAAAAGTTTAACCTAAATGTATCATCTGTAAATTCAGGAGTTGATTTAGAAAGCTTATCAAGGGATCAAGTAAGATCAAATTGGTTAATGTCTCCTGCTTTAGTTGTGGCTTATTGTTTAAAAGGAAATATGAATTTTTCAGTTACAAAAGAGCCTATTAATACAGATATATTTTTAAGTGATTTATGGCCTAGTATCTCAGAAGTAAATGACTACTTATCAAAAATAAGTAGCCAAATGTATGAAAATGTTTATAAGGATGTATTTAAAGGTGATGAGTATTGGCAAGGTATTGAGTGTAAAGAAAGTGAAACTTACCCTTGGAATGATGAGTCTAGTTATATTCAAAAATCTGATTATCATATAATAGATAAAGAAAACTTAGAAATAAAAGATGCAAAAATAGTGGCTTTATTGGGTGATAATATGGAAAGTGAACTTATCTCACCTAGTGGAAATATCCCACCATACTCTCCTGCTGCGTTTTATTTACTTGATAAGGGTTTACGACCTGATGAATTTAATACTTTTTCTAAACGAAGATCAAATAGTGAGTTGTTAAAAAGAGGGGCATTTTCAAATATAAGTGTAAAAAATAAGATGGTGTTACCAAAAGAGGGTGGATATACAAAAGACTTTGACTCTTATGAAGTTTTACCAATATATGAGTTTTGCCATAGAATGAAAGAGCAAAACCATGATTTAGTTTTAATAGCAGGGCAAAACTATGGACTAGGAGAGTCTACAGATTGGGCTGCTAAAGCTACAAAGCTTTTAGGAGTAAACTGTGTGATTGCAAAATCTTTTGATGAAGAACATAGAGCAGACTTAGTAAAAATGGGAATTCTTCCTTTATGTTTTATAGAGGATGATATTGAAAGTTTAAAACTAAAAGGTCATGAAACTATTTCAATAGATTGTGAAAATATAACTTCAAATAGCAAAATAGAAATAAAAATAAAAAGATTTGATGAGCTTGAAATCATAGAAGTTCAAGTAAAACTTCTAAATGATTTAGAGTTAGAGTATTTTAAAAATAAAGGGGTTATAAATTATTTGTTGAGTGAAGTAGTGACAGGGGAGTGACTAATTCCCCCTTTTATTAATATAATTCAATTGCTAAAACTGAAAATATTAAAATTAACACTACTAATTTATACAACATTGAAACTCCTTTCAATGAACACTCCCACCCAACACTACCCGCAAAAAAAAAGGTAAGGTTTTACCCTTACCTTCAGTGTAAATCTAGTAGGTAGTCACTCCTACAAGAGTTTCAATGTATTGTATAAATTAGTTTAATTATACTAAAAAGTATTTAGAAAGTCAATATTTAGTAAATAAGGGAGAGGTTATGAATTTCCACTCTTTAAAATTCACAATTCAATACCTGTACCTTTTTTTAGTAAAAAAGGAACCATTGTAAACTTATCATATACAAACTTTGTTACGACCACTATTTTTAGCTTGATAGAGTGCATTGTCAGCTCGTTTTAAAGCAGTTTCAACACTATTTTCACTTTCTAGGTTTACTTGAGATACACCTGAACTTATAGTAAAATGAAAATCTTTTTTTGATAAAAGAGTAATACTTGATGATTCTACAAGTAGGCGTATTTTTTCTGCTACAGCTACCGCTGAATTAAGTGAGGTATCAGGAAGTAATATTGCAAATTCTTCTCCCCCATATCTACAAACAATATCACTCTTTCTTTGACTCTTAATAAGTATATTTGATAATAATATTATCACATCATCACCAAATTGGTGTCCGTATGTATCATTAATATTTTTAAACTTATCAATATCAATCATAATTATTGATAATAGTTCTTTTTTTCTTCTAGATAAAGATACAATATTTTCTGATACTTCAGTAAAATATCTTCTGTTATATAACTTTGTCATTGAATCAGTAATTGCAAGTAGTTTTAAGTCTTTGAGTAACAATTCTTTTTCTTGCATTAAATGGTTCAGCTCCTCATTTGCAATTGTTAAGCTATTTGTTCTGTCTTGTACTTTTGCCTCTAAAATAATCTCATTTTTATCTTTCAACTCTAACAGTTCTTTTTGTATAGTAAGTTTTTCATTTTGAAATACATAAAATCGATTTACAAGAAACATTGTAAAAAACAATATTTCAAAAATTGATCCATATAAGAAAGAGTATCTATTGATGTCATTATTTTCAATCCAGCCATTTACCATTGCAGACATTAATGAAATTGTTATCATGTAAATACTCATAGCAAAAAGATAATATTTTGTGTTTGTATTATTCTTTTTTCTTAGAATATAAATAGCTACCGAGAATAAAACTAAAAATAATACAGAAGCTAATTTATTCATGATTTCAAACCAAGGTTCAAAACTAAAAGCTATTAGAAGTGCTAACACCCCAAAAATATATCCAAAGATATTTAAAGGTTTATAGATTTTTGGTAAATATTTTTCTACATTTAAAAATTCAGATGAAAAAAGAATCAAGAACATAATAAACATAGGTGTAACCATAAGAAAATTATAGTAGTACTCTTCTAACGGAGTATATAAAATCAACCCACTATAAGCACTAACCCATAGAAGATAAAAAAACGTGTATCCACTGTAATAAAGATAAATATTCTCTTTTAATCTAAAATAAATAAATAAGTTTATTATTGTAATAATAAAGAGTATCCCAAAGTAAAACATATATAAATTATCATGATAATAACCATGTATAGAATTGAAATACTTTTTTTTATATATTTCAAATTCTCCTGATGTAGTCAATTTAGAGTTTGATTTTACATAAAAAGTTTTGATTTGATTTGGTTTTATTTTTAGCTCAAAACTTGGATTGTGGTTTAAAACATCTCGTTGCTTTAAAGGTTTTATTAAACCATTTTTCTCTTCTACCCAATAGTTATTTACCTTTTTGTAAAGACTCATTTCTTCATAATATGGTTCGCTGAAATTTAAAATAAAATCTTTACTAGTGCTATGATTCTCAATTGTAAATTTGAACCAAAAATTACCTCTTTTATGTCCAAAAGTAAATTGACTCGGTATTTTTTTAAATGTTTTATTTTGAAGGGTTTCAATTGTAAGTTTTTTAGAATCATCGTAAAACATTTCTAGAGTGAAATTGTCTTTTTTACGAATATCATTGTCTATAATTATATTTGAATATAAAGTGCTTATTACTAATAAAAAAACTATTATAATTTTCAATGTTAACCTTTTGGAAGTATATCCATGATTTATAATATATGTTAGCATTTTTTTTCTTAGGAGATTATGCTATAGAATAAGCCTATGAATCAATCAGAAAAAGAATAATAATCCATGGTAGCCATTTATTAACTACCGCTTTTAAATAGGGGTCAGGTCATGAATTTCCACTTTTAAAAAAGTCAAATTTTCAATTCAACACCTATCCCTCAATTTTCAGTTCTTGATAAAAATATAACTCAACTGCTAAAATTGAAAATATTAAAACTAACACAACTAATTTATATAAAAAACTATTTAAAAATTCAATATTTTCTATGAATTCTAAAATTAAGTAGCAAGCTATAGTGATATATATAATGTAAAAAGTTATTAATATGCTATAATGTAAAAAAGGAATATAGAATGCCAAGAAGACCAAGAATAGAATTAGCAGGTTATCACCACGTATATAATAGAGCAGTTGAAAGAAAATATATTTTACAAAACTACAAAGATAAAGACAAGTTTTTAGAGATTGTAAATGAAACAGCGCACAAATATAAGTTGGTTGTTCATTCTTATTGTATTATGGATAATCATTACCATCTTTTAGTAGAGAATAAGTTAGAAAACTTATCATTGGCTATGAGACAGATAAATTCAAAGTATGCAAGTTATTACAATAAAAAATACAAAAGAGTAGGTCATCTTTGGCAAGATGGGTTTAAATCTTGGTATGTCTTAGATGAAGACTATTTATATATTCTTTTTAAATATATAGAATCAAATCCTGTAAAAGTAAATATGACAAAAAGAATAGGTCAATACCCTTATTCATCTTCTTTTACAATGTTAAATAACAATCTTCTTTCTTGTTGTAAAAAATCTTTTGTATTAGAAAACTTTAGTGTAAAAGAACTAGCTATGTATTTAAGTATTCCGATTTCAGAAAGAGAAGTTAAATCAATAGAAAAATTACATAAAGAAAAGTTCAAAATTGAAGACAATTTAGTACAAAAAGAGAAAATAAAAACATTAAATGAATACTTCAAAAATGTAAATACTAAAGATGAAAGAGATAAGTTTATAATAGAAGCATTTAACGATGGATATAAACAAAGCGAAATATCAAAATATTTAGGGCTTTCTAGTTCTACAATATCAAAAATTATAAAAAGTGGAAATTCATGACCTGATCCCTTGTAATTTTGAAAATAATAAAACTATCTCACATGAAAATATGTTTGAAGAATTAGAGAAAAAACTATTTGTATAATTTTAAAATGAAAAATTTTGAAGTTATTTTAGGGTGGCGACTGAATCTTTGTAGTACTTTAATAATATTGTAATAATTTAAGCATGTTTTAAAAATAATTAATATATTATTCATGAAAATTATTAAAGGACCTTTATGAAAAAAATATTATTATCATCATTATTTATCTCTAGTGTGATGCTTGCAAACAACACTACAGTAACACCAAAACATTTAGAAAAATGTGTTAAAACTGATATTTCTAACTATGAAGCTATTTACTCTTGTCAATCAGGTGACTTTTTCATACAATATAAAGATGCTCAAAAAACTAGAATTGATTGGGATTCTAAAAAGTCATTTCATAAAATTGGTGATGCACCAGGTGTTGGGAAAAAAAGTAACTATTAAATAAAAGGAGATGATTAGTAAAATAACTAATCATCTTTAGTTTATAAACTTTCACTTTTAGAAAATCAAATTAACAATTCAACACCTGATACTTTAAGATGCTTTAATAAAAAAATAAACCACTTATTAAACAAGCAGTTTATTTATTCTCATTTATAGGAATAAGTATTTTAAACATTACACCTTTTTTATTCTCTTCATATATATTTTCCACATTTATAGAACCATTTAATCTATCTTCAACAATTTGTTTAGACATATAAAGTCCTATTCCTGTTCCTTGGCTTTGATGTTTTGTAGTAAAGTATGGCTCGAAGATTTTGTCTAAAATTCCCTCATCGATTCCACCTGCAAAATCTTTTATTGTAATACTTGAGTTTAATAATTCTTCTTTTGTTTCAATCTCAATTACTTTTTTTATGTCTTTCTGATTTTTGTAGGCATCTTTTGAGTTATTTATGATGTTTAGTAGAACTTGGATTAGTTCATTTTTAATTCCAAATATCTCACAATCTTTTTTAAAGTTTGTATTTACACTTATATCCCAACTTTTTAAAGATGAATCTGTTAACTGAATAGCTTTTTCAATAACATCATTTACTAAAAACACTTCTTGGTCTGAACTATTTTTGAAGTAGTTTGAAAAATCATCTATTGTTTGAGAAAGGTATGTTGCTGATTTTAAAATACCTTCTGCAAATTCATTAAAGTCTTCATCACTTAGCATCCCAAACTCTTTTTTAAGTTTTAGACCTGAGGCTGATGAGGTTATAACTGATAAAGGCTGTCTCCATTGGTGAGCTATGTTTTTTAGCATTTCACCCATTGAAGCCATCTTTGATTGTTGGAACATGATTTTATCTTTTTCTCTTAAAAGCTGTTCTTGTTCTTTTAGTTTTGTAAAATCTGTAAATACAGAGATGTAGTTTGTAGGCTTGTTATTATCATCATAAACACTATTTATTGTAACCCATTGATGGAAGAAGTTACCTCTTTTATTTCTGTTTATAATCTCGCCTTCCCATGAACCTTTTGACTTTATTGAACCCCATAGGTTATTATAAAAGGCTTTTGAGTGTTTGTTTGATTTTAAGATACTTACTTTTTTATTTACTACTTCTTCTTCTTTGTATCCTGTAATATCTTCAAAGGCTTTATTTACAGATAAAATTCTTGTATCTAAATCTGTAATAAAAATTCCCTCTTTAGTATTTTCATAAATAGTATCAGATAGTTTTAGTTTTTTTAAGGCTTGTTTTCTTTTTGTAATATCAAAAACTATAGAGTATAAAAGATCTTCATTTTTTAAAGATATAGGTCCTGTATAAACTTCAACATCTATTACTCTTCCACTTTTAATCTTATGTTTGAAGTTAAAACAATCTTTGTCACCATTTAAAGATTTTGAAACTTCACTTCTTATCTCATCAAAAGGAAGTGTATTTATATCTGTAATATGTAGCTTTTTAAACTCTTTATTTGTATATCCATAAAATTTATTAGCAGCTTTATTTACTTTAACTAATTTACCTGTTTTAAGTGAGGTTACAAGTACAGGTATTTTATTTGCTTCAAAAAGTTTTTGGTATCTTTTTTTACTCTTTTTTAATTCAACAGATAATTTTTTATAGTTGATTTTACAAATACCATATATTTTATTTTCTACTTTTATAAAAGTATCTATCCACTCTTGATAGTCTTTATTATTTTTCTTAATTTTGTATTTGATTTCTTTTTGTTCATTATCTTTAGAGTCAATTTTTTCTAAAAAGTATTTTTGATGATTTTTTTTAATAATTTCAATAAAAGAGTCTATATTACTAAGATTCTTCTCTTTTTCGTACTCTAATATAGTGTTTATATCTTTATACCATTTTATTTTTCTAGTTTTTAAATCGATTTCATAAGCTATATCACTACTATTCTCAACAATAAACTTCAAAAAGTTATTTTTCAAATTAAACCTTATATTTTATTTATTACGAATAGTACTGAAAAGTAGTTTACAAATCAAATTTTTTATTAAATTTATAAAGTTTTATACAACATTACAATTAAAATAATTGTATTTAGTAAAAGAATATACTTTTTATATGAGTTTGAATGAACCATGTTTTTTACTTTGATTCCAAAGTAAACACCCACAAGTGAAGCAAGTCCAACTATAGCACCTTCCGTAAAAAGCATATGACCATTTAAAGATAAAGATGTAAATCCTGCAACTGATGAGAAGATTACAAAAAATAGACCAAGAGCAGTTGCAGCTTTTAAATCATAGTTTAAAAAGCCAACTAAGATTGGAGTTAAAAGAACAGCTCCTCCAACACCTATACTCATCGCAATAATTCCTGTAATAAAACCAATTACAAAAAGTGTTAGTTTACTTTTTTCTTGTGTTTCGCCTTTATTTTCAGCAGGAGCTATAAATATTTTTATAATTGAGAAAATTAATATAGCTATAAATAAATATTGTAATGTAAGATTTGATACATTTGAAACTATAAAGCCACTTTGTAAGCCTCCTACAAATCCACCGATTCCTATTATCAGACCATCTTTTAGAATATTTTTGGCTTTTCTTGTATTTAAAAAAGAGCCATAGATTGATGAAAAAACCATTTGCATAATTGAAATAGCAATAGCTTCTTTCATCACAAAACCAGATACTAAAAGCATAGGTATAAGAATCATTCCTCCACCTACACCAAAGAAACCTGATATAAACCCAGTTAATATTCCAAAAGATGCTAATTCAAACATATTATTTCTTTTTTATTGAGTTCATTGCATTTATGAACTTATTATAGTCTTCTTCAAGTTTTTTATCTTTGTCACTTACATCAATTCCATCTTGTTCTTTTAGTGCAACTTCTAGAACATGAATTCTTTCAATAAGGTACTTAAACATTTCTTTATTAATATCAGGTAAGTCACCATGTGCAAGCTTGCAGTTTTTATTATCTTTTTTGATAATTTTAGCAGGAACTCCAACTGCTGTTGAGTTTTTTGGTACATCACAAACTACAACAGAGTTTGCTCCAACTTTTGAGTTTTTACCAATTATGATATTTCCTAAAACCTTTGCTCCACTTCCTATAACAGCATTTGCTTTTACAGTAGGGTGTCTTTTTCCTTTATCAAGACTTACTCCACCAAGTGTTACACCTTGGTAGATTAATACATCTTCTTCAATCACACAAGTTGCACCAATAACTACACCAATAGCATGGTCAATAAATACTCTTCTTCCAATAGTTGCAGCAGGATGTATATCTGTTTTTGTAAATAGTGAACCGATTCCTGAAATAAATCTTGAAAGTTTAGTCCAACCTTTGTTGTATAGTCTATTTGCAATTCTGTGATTTACTATAGCCCAAACACCTGGGTAATTTAAAAATAGTTCAAAGTTTGAATTAAGTGCAGGGTCGTTTTGTTTTGGTACTGAAAAATCTTCTTTTATTTGTTGCCAAAGACTAATACTACTTTGTTCTTTTAATATTTTTTCTTTTATTTCTTCATGTATGTTTTTTTCTTCACTCATGATTTAGCTCCATGTCGTCTTTAAATAACTGTTCTCATTTAAATATTTTTTTAATATTTGATATGTATTAGTATCTAAATTTTCTTTTAATCTGTCTTTTATATCTCGTGTATCATAGTCAATATCATCAAGAATATCAATAATCTTTTGTGATTCTATGATTTTTTCTAGTTTTACCTCATTTTCTTTAAAAACAACATTTACTTCTGTTGGTTGTGAAAATAGGTTATGTTTCATTCCTAAAGTATCCTGATAAGCTCCTACATTAAAAAAACCTAAGAAGTAATCTTCTTTTTCTAAATTTACATCATGTAGATATAAAGGTCTTTGTGAGTTAAAAGGAAGTTCTCCATCACTATCACAAGTAATATCCCATAAACTTGCACTTCTTGTAGGCTTTTTATCTAGATGAGTTAGAGGCATTACTGGAAACTCTTGGTCTATTCCCCAATAATCAGGTAATGATTGGAACATAGAAAAGTTTAAAAGATATTTTTCTTGAATATTCTCATCAAGCTTTTTTAAATCTTCATAATCTTCAACTTCAAGTAGGGCAATTGCTTTTTTGATAATTTGATGAGTTAAAATCTCTGCATTTGATCTATCTTGTAAATCTATATAACCTAAATCAAATAGAGTTAAAAGTGATTCCATGTGATCCATAGCATCATGCATATACTCATAAGCTGTTCTTTTTATCATATCCGTATATAGGGCATTTAATTCAGCAATTAAAGGGGGATTGTTTTCTTTTAGATTTAAATGCTTTAAATCATACTCAGAAGAAAATAGCTCAAGTACTGGCGTAATTAAAACAGTTGAGCCAGCAGAAATAAATCTTCCTGATTCTGTAAAGATATTTGGTTCATCAACGCCTTTTTGTTTTGCAATATCTTTTAATGTAAAGATAACATCACTTGCAAACTCTCTTAATGAATAAAATCTAGTTCTTTCATAAGAAGAGTACTCAACAGCTAAACCACCACCAATATTAATATTGTTTAAGCTAGTTGCTCCAAGATTTTTAAGTTCTGCATAAATATGTCCTGATTCTCTTAAAGCTTTTTTCAAAGGCTTAATTGAATTCATATCTGAGCCAATATGAAAATGAATCATTGTTAAGAATTCAAGCATTTTATTTTCTTCAAGTAATTCATAGGCTTCAATAATCTCAGTAGAAGATAAACCAAATTTAGAGTTTATACCTCCACTTTTTGCCCAAAGTCCACTTCCTCCACTATGAAGTCTAACTCTTAAGCCAATATTTGGACAAGGAAGGTTTGTTTCACTTTGTACTTGAATAATAGTTTCAAGTTCATTTAGACCCTCAATGATTACAGTTATATCATGACCCTTGCTTTTTGCAATAAAAGCTAAATGAATCATCTCTTTATCTTTGAATCCATTTACTGTAATAGGAGAGTTTGAATTGTTATAAGTCATTGCTATTACAAGTTCAGCTTTACTTCCAGCTTCTAATCCATAATTGAACTCTTCACCATTCTTTATCAAAGGATGTACAAAGTTTGGAAGCTGATTTACTTTTAAAGGAAAAACAGCATTAAAATTTCCTTTGTAGTTATACTCACTAATACTATTATTAAAAGTATCATAAAGAGTACTAATTTGTTTTTTTGTAATATGTGGAAATCTTAAAAGTAGGGGACCTTTAAAATCTTGCTCTCTTATTTGTCTTACAAGTGAGATTAAAGATGGCTTGCACTTATGATTTACTTTTGCTAAGCCATCTTCAATTATGAAGTTCTCATCACTCCATATATCAATACCATAATTATTCAATATTAAAATTCCTCTTGTTTAATAGTACTTTCTTCTCTTTTTTCAATATCTTTTACAAATATTGTTCCATCAGTTAACTCTTTTTCACCAATTAGGGCAACTATATTAGCACCTTGTTTTTCTGCAAGTTTAAAGTGTTTACCAAAACCTCTTGGAGTATACTCTATTAAAGTCTTTGTTGTTTTTCTTTTTTGAATAGCAAGTTTAATAGCTGTATTTAATGAAGCTTCATCTAAAGCACCAATATAAACTACATCTTCTCTTTCTTCTTTCATTTTTACAAGTTCAAGTAATCTTTCAATCCCAATAGCAAATCCAACACCAGCAGTTGGTCTTCCACCTAAAAACTCTACAAGTCTGTCATATCTTCCACCCCCTGCTATTGCACTTTGAGCACCAATTTCATCACTTACAAACTCAAATGCAGTTTTAGAGTAGTAGTCTAAACCTCTAACTAAGTTTGTATCTATTTCATAATCTACACCATTGAAGTCTAAAATCTCTTTTAGTTTTTCAAAATCAGTATCACATGCTTCACATAAGTTATGAGTAATTTTTGGAGCATCTACAAGTTTTTCTTGACAAGATTCAACTTTACAATCTAAAACTCTAATAGGATTAGTTTCAATTCTTTTTTGACAATCTTCACAAAGATCATCTTTAAATGAGTTTAAATGCTCAACTAAACTCTCTTTATATTGAGGCATACAGTTATGATCACCTAGTGAGTTTAATTGAAGTTTAAATCCAATACCAAAGAAATCTAAAATATCTTTTATCATCATAATGATATTTGCATCTTCTATTACAGAATCAACTCCAAATACTTCACATCCAAACTGATGAAATTCTCTTAGTCTTCCTTTTTGTGGTCTTTCATATCTAAACATAGGCCCATAGTAGTACCATCTTTGAGTTCCACCAGCTCTATCAAGCTTTTTCTCTACAAAGTGTCTTACAACACCTGCTGTTCCCTCAGGTCTCATACAAACATGGTTTTCACCCTTATCAACAAAGTTGTACATCTCTTTGTTTACAATATCAGAACTTTCACCCACTGATCTTTTAAATAAAGCAGTCTCTTCTAAAATAGGAGTTTCAATATATGAAAAGCCATATTTTTTAGCAATGGCACAAGCGTTATCCACAAAATATGTAAATAGTTTGCTCTCATCATTTACTATATCTTTCATTCCTCTTAGACTTTGAATAGTTTGATTGTTTTGTTTATTTGCCATTTAAAAATTCCTCTATTTGTTTTTCTATTTCTTCTATACTTAAACTTGCATCAATAAACTTATGATTAATTCCAAGTTTTTTTATTGTTTCTTTCATTCTATTTTGAATGTTTAGTAAGTAGTTAATTCCTCTAAGCTCAATAGCATCATTTTGTTTTTGAGATAATCTATGTTTTAACTCAGAAGGTGATAACTCTAATAAAATTGCATGAGTTGGTAAAGTGTTATTAGTTGCTAATAAATTCAACTCTATCATTTTATCTAATTCAAAAAGTGATGCATAGGCAATTCCTGAAATCATTGACCTATCTGATATTACAACTTTTTCTTTATTTTTTACTACAACTTCTTCTATATGTTCAGCTCTGTCTGCTAAAAACAGAAACATTTCTGCAATATTTGAGTTTGCTTCACCATTTAGTGCCATAGTTCTTAACTTTGAGCCAATAGGTGTTCCCCCTGGCTCTTTTGTAAAAATAGCTTCTTTATATTTTTCTTGTAATAATGCAAGTTGTGTTGACTTTCCTGCTGTGTCAATTCCTTCAATTACTATATACATTCTAAAACTTCTTTTGGTACAAGGTGTTGGAATTTTCCATCAAATCTAATAATTTCTCTTACAATTGTAGATGAAACAAAGGCATTCTCTAATGTAGGCATTAGATATAAAGTTTCTATTTTATTATTGATTGAAGAGTTTGCATAACCCATTTGAAGTTCATACTCAAAATCAGACACTGCTCTTAAACCTCTAATAATAGTATTTACTTTTTGTTGTGTAGCAAACTCTACAAGTAAGGTATCAAAACCTTCAACTCTTACATTTTTTATGTGAGATGTTGATGCTTCAGTAAATTTAACCCTATCTTCATGAGAGAACATAGGTCCTTTTCTTTCACTTTTTGCAACTGCAATGATTACTTCATCAAAGATATTTGAAGCTCTTCTTATAATATCTAAATGACCATTTGTAATAGGATCAAAAGTTCCACTATAAATAGCTTTTCTATATGTTGTATTATCTTGTGTTTCAGACATTTTACTATTCCCATCTTTTAAATAAATTGTGTTCTATTTCTAATAAATCAAACCATTTTCCAATTAAAAAGTTTTCCATATCTTCTAAACTTTTTTGCTCTGAATAATATCCTAAAACAGGAGGAGCAATAGTCACTCCTAGTTTTGATAGTTTTAACATGTTTTCTAAAGCAATAGGATTAAAAGGCATTTCTCTTGGACATAGAATGATTTCTCTTCTTTCTTTTAGCATAACAGTAAAGGCTCTTGTAATTAAAGAATCAGAAATTCCTACTGAACACTTCGCCAAAGTATTCATTGAACAAGGAATTACAATCATTTTATCAACTTGAAAAGAACCAGATGCTATTGGTGCAGCTATATTTGAGTCATCAAAAATAGTGACATTGTCTCTTTGTTCAAACTCTTTTCTTAATGACATACCTGTTTCAAGTTTTAGTGCAGTTTTTGCACTTTTTGAAACAACCAAAAAAACTTCAATACTTTCGGGGATTTTTTTTATGAAATTAAGTCCAAGATTAGACCCACTAGCCCCAGATATAGCAACTGTAATTTTCAAATGAAACCTTTCTGTTGTTTATAAAGTAAAAAAATAATATCAAAAAAAAGCTTTGAATTCAAACAAAGAAAATTAATAACAAAAAGTACTTGTTTATAATAATGTTTTAAGCTTTTATTAAGTGTATGTATAATAACATTTTGTATAAATTTTAAATGTATATAAGTAAACACTATGTTTTTATATTAATTTAAATAATATACTTATTGTAAAGGTTAAAATATGTCTAAGAATTTCACATACATAAGAATTAACAAAAATAATGAAAAGTATACACAAGCACAAAAAGATAGTTTAGATGCTTATGTAGAAAAGAATAAAATTGATGTTTATAAGTGCATTGAAATTGAAATAAATAGTTCAAGTGATGAGAAAAATATTTTAGAACTTCTTAAAGGTTGTGAAAGAAACTCTACAATTGTTGTTGCTGATTTAAATGTATTTGGTCGTACTGTAGAGAATATTTTAGAGATTGTGAAATTCTTACTTTCAAATAAGATTAGAATTCTTGTTGCAAACCAAAATTTAGACTTAGTTGATGATAAGGATATGTTAACTCAAATGATATTAGGTGTAATATCAATGACAGTAAATCTTGATAAAGATTTAATGAGTTTAAGAACAAAAGAGGCCTTAACTGCTAAAAAATTAAGTGGTGCAAGTTTAGGGAAACCAAAAGGTACTATTCAAAAGTCTAAATTTGATAAACAAAGAGATAAAATTGAAGAGCTTTTATCTGTAGGTTTATCTGTACGAAAGATAGCAAAACTTCTTGGATACAATAATCATATCGGATTAAATAATTATGTTAAAAAGAGAAAAATCAGAGAAAATTTGCCTAGTACCCTTGATATAGCAAGCTAAAAAATCAATATCAAGGGTTAAAAAGATTTACTTTAAGTAAATCTTTTCTCTCCATCAAGATAAATAAAAAATCCATAAAACTTAATAAAAAGCCTTAAAATAGTACTTTTACTTCAAATAAAGATAATAAAAATTGCATATTAAAACTTATACATACAAATAGAAAACATTTGACTTTTATTCTATTTTATCTGTAAATGTAATATGTTTATTAGTATTTTAGCTTTATCATTTTGTAAATATTGTATAAACTTAACTAGTAGTGTAAGTACTGATTTACTTTCATTTACTTTCTATTAAATCTTTATTTAATTAACTTAGATAAAATTTTGTTATAATAAAAAAAAGGATTTAAAATGATTGATTCATTATCTGCCTTAGGCTCTTATAATTATACTTCTTCAAGCACTCGAAGTTCAAGTGATTCTTCTTTATCTTTAGATCAACAAGAGACTATTCAAGATGTTTTATCAAATTATGATTCAAATAATCTTTCAAGTTCTGATGCTTTAGAAATTGTAAGTGCATTTCAAAATGCAAATATAGAACCTTCAAGAAGTTTTGAAAATGCATTAAGTAGTTTAGGCTTTGATGCTAAAGAAATTGGTGATTTAGCTGGTGTTGGTCCCCAAGGACAAGGTGGTATGCCTCCCCCTCCACCACCAAAAGAGAGTGAAGATGAGATTAGTGATATTTTATCTGAGCTTTTATATGGGGATGATGAAGATGATGATAACACGAATACATCCAATTCAAATGCTTATAATAGTAATAGTACTACATTTGATAGTGTTTTAGATTATACAAGTAGAATATTGAGTTTAAATGATGATGCAAAAAACCAAGTAATGGATTTATTTGAAAATTATAAACCAGATAGTACTCAATTATCATCAAGCGATGTAAGTAATATCATAAAAAACTCTTTGCAAGATATTTTAAGTAATGAGAACAACTATAATTCAACATCCTTTTATGCTTAAAAATGGAATATAAATGATTGATATTCTTATGATAGAAGATGATCCTGATTTTTCTATTTTTTTAGGAGAGTTTTTATCAAAATATAATATGAAAATTACAAACTTTGAGGATCCTTATTTAGGTCTTTCTTCAAATATTAGTTCATATGATATATTAATTTTAGATTTAACTTTGCCGGGAATTGATGGACTTGATGTCTGTAAACAAATATCTGCCAATTATGATATACCAATTATAATTTCAAGTGCAAGATCTGATATTACAGATAAAGTCCTTGGTTTACAGATAGGGGCTGACTATTACTTACCTAAGCCTTATGATCCAAAAGAAATGTATGCCGTTATTCTAAGTTTACTTAGACGAAAGAATAAAAACAACACTGAAAATACTTTTGAGTCTTGTAGTGATTTTAACTGGGATAAAAGCAAACAAAAGATAGTTTTTAAAGGTAGAGAGCTAGTATTAACTCAAGCTGAATATGAAGTTTTATTAATTCTTCTAGAAAACAAAAATTCAATTATTTCTAGGGAACAAATAGTTAATAGTTCTATAAGTCTAAGTGACAGTTATAGTAAAAGCTTAGATGTGATTATAAGCAGGTTAAGAATTAAGTTAGGTGATAATTCTAAAAATACAAAATATATACACTCAATACGTGGCCTTGGTTATAAGCTGTCTCAATGATTTTTAGCTCTTTAAAAACGAATATATCTATAGGATTTTTTATAGCTTTTATACTTTTCTTGGCTGCATTTATACCTTTTCTAAAATTTGAAGAAGACTCAATCTCAAAAGAGATTCAAAGTAAACATAAAGCTATTTCTGATTATGCACATTTTTACAGATTGAATCCTTATGAATTAGAAGAGTATATTTTGTCATTGAATTTTAAAAAGGTTGAGGATGTAAGAAGAGTCTTAGATGGTAAGAAAACAGCATTTTCTACAGCTGGCTATGAAAGTTTTAGATTTGAAGATAAACTATATTTTCATATAAGAACACCTCATTTTAGAATATTGTTTGAAGACTCAAATAAATATGAAAAAAATATTTATCCTTATGTTATGTTTATCATGGTTTTCTTTTTACTTATGTTTATTTATCTTTGGATTTTAAAAGCCTTAAAACCCTTATCAATTTTGAAAAAAGAAATAAAACAATTTGCAAATGGGGAATATGAGACTTCTTCTAAAAGTGATGGAAAAGATGAAATAGCTCAAGTAGTAAATGAGTTTAATAATATGGCAAAAAAAACATCACTACTTTTGAATTCAAGACAACTTTTTTTAAGAACAATTATGCATGAATTAAAAACACCTATTGCAAAAGGAAGAATTGTAAGTGAATTAATTGATGATGAAAAACAAAAAAATAGAATGGTAAATATTTTTGAGAATTTAGATTCATTAGTAAATGATTTTTCAAGAATTGAAAAAGTTGTTTCTCAAAATTATAAATTAAATACAAATACCTATGAGCTGAAAAAAGTTTTGGATAAAGCTTTTAATTTCATGATGATTGATGAAAATGATGAAAGAATTCTACTAAATATAGATAGAAATATTAGATTAAAAGTTGATTTAGATTTAATGGCTATGGTTTTAAAAAATCTTTGTGATAATGCTTTGAAATATTCAAGTGACAAAAAAGTACAGATTCATATAAAAGAAAAATCAATTCTTTTTATATCTAATGGGAATAGGTTAGAAAAAAATCTTGAAGAGTATTTTAAACCTTTTCACAATAGCACTGAAAATAAAAATCATGGTATGGGACTTGGATTGTATATTGTAAAATCAATTCTCGATTTGCATAAAATGAGCATTTCTCATAAATTTGATAATAATAAAAATGTATTTGAGATAACTTTCAATTAAATTTAAACTATCTTTCATATTTACTTCATATAAGTTATTGTAGAATAATCGCTATTTATTAATATGGAGATAATATGAAAGTTTTATTAATTAAAGATGTAAAAGGTTTAGGAAAAACTGGTGAAGTAAAAGAAGTAAAAGATGGTTATGGTAAAAACTTTCTAGTTGGTAAAGGTTTAGCAAAACATGCAACACCTGAGGTTCTAAACAGATATAAAGCAGAGCAAAGAAAAAAAGCAGAGATTGAAGCAGCAGAGATTAAAGCTGCAAATGAATTAGCTGAAAAATTAAACTCTACAAAATTAAGCATTAAACACAAAATGGGTGCAAACGGTCACTTAATTGGTTCTGTAACTAATAAAGAGATTAGTGAATCTTTAAAAGCTGAGTTTGGTATTGAAATTGATAAGAAAAATATCTCATTAAAAACTAAAATAAAAGCTGCAGGAATTTTTGAAGCAGATTGTAAATTAGGTCACGGAATTCATGCAACTTTAAAAGTAGATGTTATTGGAGTTGAATAGATGTTTGACGCTACTACGATACTTGCATACAAGGGAAAAAATAAAGCAGTAATTGGAGGTGACGGTCAAGTTACTTTCGGAAATGCTGTTTTAAAAGGTAATGCTACAAAAATTAGAAAACTATATGATGGCAAGATTCTTTCAGGTTTTGCTGGAAGTACTGCTGATGCTTTTAATCTTTATGATATGTTTGAAGCTCATTTAGAAAACACTAAAGGTGATTTACTAAAAGCTGTAATTGCTTTTTCTAAAGAGTGGAGAAAAGATAAGGTTCTAAGAAGACTAGAAGCTATGATGATTGTATTAAATAAAGAGCATATTTTTATTCTTTCTGGAAATGGTGATGTTGTTGAGCCAGAAGATGGTGCAATTGCTTCTATTGGTTCAGGAGGAAACTTTGCAATTTCAGCTGCACGAGCCCTTGCTAAACATGCAGATATGGATGAAGAAGATGTTGTAAAAGAATCTTTAATGATTGCAGGTGAATTATGTATTTACACAAATCAAAATATTAAATTATTAAAAATAGAGGATTAATAGAATATGGATTTAACACCAAAGCAGATTGTTGCATATTTAGATGATTATGTAATTGGTCAAAAAGATGCTAAAAAAACTATTGCTTTAGCCCTAAGAAATAGATATAGAAGAATGAAAGTAGAACCAACTTTACAAGAAGAGATAATGCCTAAAAATATTCTTATGATAGGTAGTACTGGTGTTGGTAAAACTGAAATTGCAAGAAGACTTGCAAAGATGATGGGATTACCTTTTGTAAAGGTTGAGGCCTCTAAATACACAGAAGTTGGTTTTGTAGGACGAGATGTTGAATCTATGGTTAGAGACTTAGTTTATGAATCAATCAATATTGTAACAAAAGAGTTTGAAGAAAAAATCAAAGATAAAATTGAAGATGAAGTAAACAAAAAAATCATTGAAAAACTTGTACCACCACTTCCTGAAAGTGCAACAGAGAGTGCAAAAGAGTCTTTTATCAAAACTTACAATCTTATGGAGTCAAAACTTTTAAAAGGTGATCTTGATGAGAAAAAAATTGAGATAGAAGTTCCTAAAAAAAGTCATGTAGAGATTATAGATTCTGGTATGCCTATGGATATGAGCTCTATGCAAGAAAGCCTTAACAAAATGTTAGGTGGACTAAACAAAGAGAAAATCAAAAAAGAAGTTACAATAAAAGATGCAAAAATTCTTTTAAAAGGTGAAGCGAGTGATTCACTACTTGATCAAGAAGCTATAAAGATTGAGGCTATTAAAAGAGCAGAATCTGGTGGAATTATTTTCTTAGATGAGATTGATAAAATTGCTTCTGGTAAAACTAATCAAAATCAAGACCCATCAAAAGAGGGTGTTCAAAGAGATTTATTACCAATTGTTGAAGGAAGTAGTGTACAAACTAAATTTGGTCAAGTTAAAACTGATCATATTTTATTTATTGCTGCTGGGGCATTCCATGTTTCAAAACCTAGTGATTTATTACCAGAGTTACAAGGAAGATTTCCTTTAAGAGTTGAGTTAGAGTCACTTGATGAGGAAGCTCTTTATAAAATTCTTATAAATACTAAAAACTCACTTCTTAGACAGTACAAAGCACTATTAGAAGTTGAGGGTGTTGAGTTAGAGTTTGACGATGAATCAATTAGAGCATTTGCTAAGTATTCAGAAACTGCAAATGAAAAAACAGAAGACATTGGGGCAAGAAGACTACACACTGTAATTGAAAAAGTTATTGAAGATATTTCTTTTGATGCTGATGAGAAACAAGGTGAGAAAGTAATTGTAACAAAAGATTTAGTTGAGGAAAAACTTGATAAAATCGTAGATGATGAAGATATTGCAAGATATATTCTTTAATATTTAAAAAATTAATAATTTTTTAGTTAGAATAAAGAATAATTGATTTTTTGGGAGAAATAATATGAAAATAGTTACATTTTGTGAAATAGATGAGTCTTTATTAGGTTCTGAGCATACAGTAGAACACTTTCAAAGTGGAACATCTGGTGATGCTCAGGTTGTTGTATTAGATATTAATACTATTTTTGAATTTGAAGAGAACAAAGGTTCAGTTTGTGCAGATAAGTTTGTATCTATAGCTATTGTTGAAGACGATGGAGATTATGATGCATTTAAAAACTTTGGTATTGATGCATGGATTAAAGCTGAAGATATCTCACAAATCAAAAATTTAGTTAACTTAGTACAAAAGAGATTTTTATCATAAAAAGGATTAGAAATTATACTTGATACACACTGTCACCTAGACAATGAAAAGTTTTATGAAGATGTTCATGAAGTAATACAAAATGCCATCTCACATGGAGTTAAAGGGTTTTTAATTCCAGGTGCTGATTTTAAAGATTTACCACAGGCTGTAAAACTTGCTGAACAATATGATGAGGTATACTTTTCTGTTGGAACTCATCCTTATGATGCAGAAGAATATGATGTAAAAGTACTTGAAGAGTATATAAATCATCCTAAATGTATTGCTGTTGGAGAGTGTGGATTAGACTATTTTAGACTCCCAGAAGATGAAGAAGAGAAAAAAGCTTACAAAGAAAAACAAAAAGAGGTTTTTATTTCGCAAATTGAGTTTGCAAAAAAAGTAAAAAAACCTTTAATTGTTCATATAAGAGAAGCCTCTAATGACTCACGGCAGATTTTAGAACAATATAATGCTAAAGAAGTTGGAGGAGTATTGCATTGTTATAATGCAAGTGAACATCTTCTTCCTTTAGCGAATCATGGTTTTTATTTTGGAATTGGTGGGGTTTTAACTTTTAAAAATGCTAAAAAGTTAGTTGAAGTACTTCCTAAAATACCAAAGCAAAAACTTTTAATTGAAACTGATGCACCATACTTAACTCCTCATCCTCATAGAGGTAAAAGAAATGAACCTTACTACACAGTATTTGTAGCTGATAAAATAGCTGAACTTCTAGATATTTCAAGGGATGAAATAGAAGAGCTTACAACTACTAATGCTAAGAAATTATTTAAAGAGTTTTCTAGTATATCTTAGATATAATGTTTACTATTTGAACAATAGTAAACTCTTTAAATAAGATATTCACTTATCTTATAAAAACTTCAATAGAAATTTTATCAAAGAGTCTTAATAAAACATAGGAGAAGACTTGAGTTTTCTTAATAAAACAATAAAATATGGCTTAAATAGTAGTATTGTAATAGGTGCAATAATTTTTACAGGTTGTTCTTCTAAACAAAGCTCATATTCAGGTGGTTCATATACTCCTGCTGATATTAGTAAAGTTTACAAGCAAACAAGCAACACTAAGATTAGAAACTCTAAAGCAATGCATAGAGCGACACTTAAACCTTATAGTGTCTTTGGTGTAAGGTATTACCCGAAGGTAGAAAATGTAGGGCAAGAGTTAAGAGGTATTGCTTCTTGGTATGGACCTAAGTTTCATGCTAAAAAAACATCAAATGGTGAAATTTATAATATGTACGCAATGACAGCTGCACATAAGACATTACCTATGAATACTATGGTTAGAGTTGATAACCTTGAAAATGGTAAAAGTGCAATTGTAAGAATCAATGATAGAGGACCTTTTGTAGCTGGAAGAATTATTGATTTATCAAATAAAGCAGCCCATGCTATTGACATGGTTAGAAAAGGTACAGTACAAGTAAAAGTTACAGTGCTTGGTTACAATGGAGAACTTGAAAATCATGATGCTCCTACTGCTGAACCTGTATTTACAAATATAGCTAAAAAACAAGAAACAAATATAGGAACACCTGTTATTCAGCCTAAGCCAGTTGTAGAAAAACTAGAACCTATGAAAATAGAAGAAAAAACTATTGTTAGCGGTGGGAAATATAATATTCAAGTTGGAGCTTTTGGAAGACTTGAGGGTGCAATGCAAACTAAAGCTAAATACGAAGCATTAACTAATGGAAACTATAATGTAAAAGTAGAAAAAATACTTTCTGGTGGAAGATACTTGCATAAAGTTTTTATTACAGGTTTTGACTCATATAATCATGCGCAGTTATTCAAAGACTCAAATGGTCTAAACGGTATGATATTAGAAAAGTAAGGTTAAGAAGATGATAGAAATAAATAGAGAAACTAGAGAAACAAATATTAAATGTAAAATAGAAGTAAATGGTGAGGGAAAATCAACTATTAAAACAGGAGTTGGTTTTTTTGATCATATGTTAGAAGCTTTTTCAAAACATAGTGGAATTAATTTAGAGCTTTCATGTGATGGGGATTTACATGTTGATGCTCACCATACAGTTGAAGATTGTGGAATTGTAATAGGACAAGCTTTAAAAAAAGAGATTTTCCCTATTGAAGCAGTTGAAAGATATGGAAATGCAACTGTTGTTATGGATGAAGCGGCAGTTACATGTGCTTTAGATTTATCAAATAGACCTTATTTAGTTTATGAAGTAAATGTTGATGGTAAAGTTGGGGCATTTGATGTAGAACTTGCAGAAGAGTTTTTCCATGCCGTTTCAAAAAACGCAGGTTTAACAGTGCATATTATACAAGATAGGGGAAGAAATAAACACCATATTTTAGAAGCAGCTTTTAAAGCTTTTGCTGTTGCTCTTAGACGTGCTTTAGTTAAAAATGAAAGACTGGGAATTCCTAGTACGAAAGGTGTTTTATGATTGAACTTATAGTATTAGATGTTGATGGTACTTTAACAGATGGAAAGATTACTTATACAAATAATGGTGATGAAATAAAATCTTTTGATGTAGCTGATGGTTTAGCAATTGCAACTTGGACAAAAAAGCTTGGGAAAAAAGCTGCAATTATTACAGGTAGAACTTCTTTATTAGTTGAGAGAAGAGCAAAAGATTTACAAATCACTCACTTACATCAAAAAGTTCATAATAAAGATGAAGTATTAGCAAACATACTAAAAGAAGAAAACCTAACTTGGGATCAAGTAGCAGCAATCGGTGATGATTTAAATGACTACAAGATGCTTAAAAAAGTAGGCTTCTCGGCAACTCCTGCAAATGGAACTCACTATTTAAAAGGTTTTGTTGACTTTGTTTGTGAGAACAAAGGTGGAGAGGGTGCTGTAAGAGAAATGCTTGAGTATATTATTAAGCAAGATGGATTAGAAGAGGAATACCTAGCTGCATGGGTGTAAAGATATTTGTAAATGCTTTATTGGTTTTAGCTATTGGAGTATATTTTATTCCAGTAGAGAATAAAAAAACAAGAGAGGATATAAAAGATATTCCTTTAGTAGTTTTTGAAAATCCAAAAATGTATACTCTTTCAGAAAATACATTAAGTAGAGTTGTAAATGCAAGTCATGCAGTAAAATATCAAAATAGAGATGAGATGTTTAATGCTAATATTATCATCAAAAATGAAAAAGTAAAAAAAGATTTTTTAGTAGATAAAATCAAATCAGATTTAATTATAAGTCATGGTGATATTTTAACATTTAAAGGTAATGTTAATTATCAAAGAGATTATTTTATAAATCTTGATACAAGTAAATTATATTACAATACAAAAGACAAAATAGCTTATAATGATGTAGCTTATAAGGGAAATTATTACAAAAGTACTGTAGATGGAACTGATTTATATTTGGACTCAGTTAATAGTTCGATGAAGTCAAAGAATGTACATTTTGAAATAGATATGAAAAATTAAATTAAAGGTTTATGATGAAATATTTAGCTGGTTTATTAGTTTGTTCAACACTTCTTTTGGGACAAACACAAAAACTTGTTATTGACGCTCAGAAATTTGAAGCAAGTGATGCAAAAGGAATTTCTACATTTACAGGGGATGTAAAAATCCAGATGGGAAAAGATAGGTTAGAAGCAAATAAAGTTGAAATATATTTTGTATCAAATAAAGGAACAAATACAAAAACTCCTTCAAAATATATAGCAACAGGAAATGTAAACTTTGAGTTAGTAACTTCAAAGAAACACTATCTTGGAACAGGAAATAAGATAATTTATTCTCCTTCAAAGCAAGAGTATACAGTACTTGGTAATGGCTTTTTACAAGAGAAAAATGATGATAGAAAAATTTATGGAGATAAAATCTATGTAAATCAACTATCAGGAGAAGCAAAAGTAAGCGGTAGTGAGAATAAACCTGTAAGATTCATCATAAACATAGAACAAGGCGGGGAAAATAAATAATGAGAATAGTTGAAGCTTCATTTATGAAATCAGCACAAAGTATAGATGATTCACCAAGTCCTGATATGGCAGAAGTTGCCTTTTTAGGAAGAAGTAATGTTGGAAAATCATCTTTGTTAAATACTTTAACAAATAGAAAAGGTTTAGCAAAATCTTCATCAACACCTGGTAAGACACAGTTGATTAACTATTTTGCTATCAAGTTTAAAACAGAAAATGAAGAAATACCACATCTTTTTGCTAGGTTTGTGGATTTACCAGGATTTGGATATGCAAGGGTATCAAAAACTTTAAAAGCAGCATGGAATAAAAACCTAACAGGATATTTAGAAGAGAGACCAAATCTTCAAGTGTTTGTACACTTAATAGATTCAAGGCATCCTAATTTAGAAATTGATAAAAACGTGGATGAGTTTTTAAGAACTCACAAAAGAGGTGATCAAATCATCATCAATGCTTTTACTAAAACAGATAAATTAAAACAAAATGATTTACAAAAATTAAAAAGAGCATATCCTGATGGAATATTTGTATCTAATTTAAAGAAAAGAGGGATGTTAGACCTTCAAAAAGCAATAACGGATCATTTATTTGGAAATCAAATTTTTTAAACCTGACGTAACTCATATTGCAATAATGCAAGAGTTAGTAAAAGAAGAGGTTGATAATGGAAATATTCTTTTACGAACAGAAGATGAAATGGCTAATACTATTAGATCATACACAGTTGTAGAAGTGGATGGAGTAATGGCTGGATTTACAGCCTTACATATACACTCAGCAAGACTAGCAGAAGTTAGAAGCTTAGTAGTTTCTAAAAACTTTAGAGGTCTTAAATTAGGACAAAAATTAGTTGATGCTTGTATAAAAGAGGGAAAAGAGTATAAACTAGTACAAATACTATCACTTACATATGAACAAGGTTTCTTTGAAAGTGTTGGCTTTAGAAAAATAGAAAAAGAAGACATTCCTGAGCATAAAATATGGGCAGATTGTATTAGATGTAAGCACTTTCCTATTTGTGATGAAATTGCGATGGTATACGATTTATAAAATGAATCAAAATATAGAAGAAATTCAAAATAGTTTAATTCCTTTACAAGAAGAGTTGAAAAATCATAAACTTTATGAGAGTATCAACTCTTTAGATTCACTGCAAACTTTTATGCAAAGTCATGTTTTTGTAGTTTGGGATTTTATGTCTATTGTGAAGACATTACAACTTGAACTAACTTCAATGACTTATCCTTGGACTCCAAATACTAAAACTATAGTTTCAAGAAGACTAATAAATGATATAGTTTTATCAGAAGAGAGTGATTATGATGATAAAGGTATTATAAAAAGTCATTTTGAGTTTTATATAGAATGTATGCAACAATCAGAAGCTTGTACTAAAGATATAGAAACACTTATTTCTAAACTTGAAAAACAAGAAAATATTTTTGATATTATTAAAAGTTTAGAGTTGTCTAATGAGTTAAAAGAGTTTTTAACTTTTACTTTTGAGATTATAGAGTCAAAAGAAATTCACAATATCTCAGCACTTCTAACTTTTGGAAGAGAAAACTTAATACCTGATATGTTCATCACTTTTGTAGATAATTTTGATTGTAATGATAAAGAGAAAATCAGTAAGTTTGAGTACTATTTAAATAGACATATAGATGTAGATGGTCATGAACATGGACCTATGTCTCTTACTATGATGAATGAACTGTGTGGAACAGATGAAAATAAATGGGAAGAGGTAAAACAAACTTCTATAAAAGCTTTAGAATTAAGAATTAAACTTTGGAATTCTATTTATAAAGAAATATATTAATTTTTTTTATTATTGATACATATCAATGATACTAATTCTCAATTATTATAATATTCCTGAAAAAAAGGATTATTATGCAGTTCTCACAAACACCTAATAGTTTTATAAAAGAAGTGTCTTGGTGGCAAAGATATACTTCTCAGTCTCATCAACTATTCTTTTCTATGGCTATTGTTTTCTCAATATTTCTTATGTTTCTTAGTTTTCTTATTTTAAAAGGACAACTTTCACTAGAATTTTCACTTATTCATGGTTTTGGTTTAAATTATGCAGTTTTTACAAATGCTTTTTTAGGTTTCTTAATCACAGTTATTCCCAAATATAACGCTCATCCTGAAGTAAAAAAGAGTGAATATTTAATGCCTTGGGTATTGTTTGAAATATCTATTTTATTAACTTTATTTTTAAATCCATTTATAGGAAAAATATTAGTTGCATTTAGTATGTTTTACTTTTCGTATATTTTTTATAAAATAATAAGAAATTCAAAGGCTCATGATAAAAAAGATTCTATATTAATTAATATGATTTTTATATTTGGAGCATTACTTTTAATTTTTGAGGCTTTGTTTAATATAAACTTATCGTATATGGTATTTTATAGTTATCTATTAGCAATGGTATTTATTGTTGCTTTAAGAATGGTACCAATGTTTTATTTTAATGTAACAGGTATCAAGCCTTGGATTAAACCTAAATATACAAGAGAGTCTGTTGTGGCTTTACTTTTTATCTTAGGTGTAAGTTTACAATTTGATTTAGTTGTAGTCTCTATTTTAAGTAGTTTTATTGGATTTATATTTTTTACTTATATTGTTTTAAAGTTAAATATCTATAAAAAAACGCCAGCTATTATGAGTATATTATCTTTTGCTTTTATATATATACCTTTAGGTTTCTTTGTATTATTTACAGAGACTCTTTTTGAATTAGAAACTTTAAAACTCTCTTTTCATATTTTTGCTTTAGGTTTTATAACTACAATGCTTATTGGCTTTGGAAGTAGAGTTACATTAGGTCATGCTGTACCTACACAGCCTATTCAAGCTGATAAGATAACTGTTGCACTTTTTGTTTTTACTCAAATAGTTCTACTTTTAAGAGTATTATCTTCACTTAGTTTTATGGCTTCTTCAAGTTTTTCTATGAATTTACTTTACATAAGCTTTATTGCTTGGATAGTATTGTTTGTATTGTGGACTTTGAGATATGGAAGAATACTTTTAAGAATATAAGATCTCTAACTAAAATAAACCTTTTGGTTTATTTTATACGTAGGATTAAGGTTTTAGGTTTTTACCTTAATCCTTAGTTTTTTATTTTTAGTCTTAGATATACTTTGTATTTAAGTTTATCAAGCTTAATTGACAACTCTTCAATATCGCTAGCTTCAAGTTTAATTAACATTTTTTTATAGTCTCTAATTTTTTCATCAGTAATATCTACAATAAGTAAATCCTTACTTGAAAAAGAGTCACTATTAACAACATCAATCATCTCTTGAATACTCTCTTTAGTAACCTTTTTATAAAGTCTTCCATTTCTATGGTAAACCTTGTCAAAATAACCTTGTTCTTCAAAACTCATGGTATGCCTTTCTACTGTTTATTTTAAGTAATCAAGTAGATTATAGTAAAAAGTATATAATGTTTGTATTATTTGCTCTTTTAAAATTATATTTATAAGATTAATTTAATCAACCCACCACATTCTTGCATAAAGTCCAAGTGTTGAAGTGTATCCAACTTCGCTAAATTTTAGGGTTCTATTTTCATCATAGATTAGTGTTGTAGGAAAGGCTTTGATATTGAAAGTTCTTGAGTAAAAACCGTCTTCATCATTTACTACTTTGAAACTTAGATTATGTTTTTTTAGATAGTTTTGTATCTCTTTTGTTGAGCCTGATTGTGTTGCTATTGTGATTACTTCATAATCTTTTGAGATTTTTTCTATATTACTTGCTTCTACTTCACAAGTAGGACACCATGTAGCCCAGAAGTGTACTAGTACGGGTTTATCTTTTGGCATATTGTATTCACTGTTATCAAGTAGTTTGTAACTTGTGTAGATTAAATCATCTTTGTTTAAATCTTGAGATTTGAAGTAGCTTATTACATTTAGTGCTATTGCTAGAATTATTATAAACTTTATTGATTCTTTTAGATATTTTTTTATTTTGGGATTCATTTATTACCTTGTTTATTTGCTTTCATATCAAAGTTTGAAACTTTGATATGATTTTAGCTTTTATTTGTAAATGAATTGTTTATTTGATGATTTTATGTAAGTGGTTTTTGATAATAACAGGTACAAAAAACATAGATACAACATAAGATATAAGTGTACCACCAATAAGTGCAATACCAAGACCACCAAACACAGCATCAGTTGCAAGTAAAGATGAAGCAAATACCATTGTTAAAACTGTAAGGATGATAGGTTTTGACCTTGTTGCAGTTGCTTTTGCTATGGCTTTGTTTATTTCCATATTTTCTTCTATTACTAACTGTTTTGAGAAATCTATGATAAGTGTAGAGTTTCTAGAGTTAATACCAATAAGACCAATAAATCCTATCAAAGATGTAGCTGTTAAATAGAAAGTATCAGCTGTAAAAGCATCCATTATTATATGTGCAAAGATAACACCCACAATTGATACAAAACTAGCAAGTACTATTCCTCCTGATAGGGCAAAACTTTTATAATACATAACCATCAAAAAGAAGATTAAAACAAGAGCTATTATAAACGCACCTCCTAAGTCTTTAAAGGTATCAAGGGTTACTTTTAGCTCTCCATCAAATACTAAGTCAAATCTTTCATTTGTTTTTTTATCTACGAAAGCAAGATTTAGCATATCTGTTTTGATTACTTCATAATCACTACTTAACTCTTCAAGCATTTGTGTTCTTGCATCTAAAAGTGGATAGATTTGGCTATCTTTATTTGTCTCTGCTATTACATTTATCATTTGATTTAGATTTTTTGATGTAAGTTCAGGTTCTTTTATCACTTCTTTTATTGTTACAAACTCTGATAGGCTTATCATAAAACCATTTTGATTCATAACTTTTAGGTTTTGAAGTTTGCTATTTAGAGACTCTTTACTTTTTCTATCAAGTAGCCTTGAATCATCAAGTCTTAAAAATATCGGTATTTGATTTTCTGCTTTGTTTTCATTTACAACTGATATTGGCATACCTTCGTAAGCTATATAAAGTACATTTTTTATTTGCTCTAGGTTTACACCACTTTTTATGATTTTGTTGTTGTCTAGTTCAAGTTCGTATTTTATAAAGTCATGACTTGCCATAATATCAATATCAACTAAAGTTGCTTGCTCTTTTAGAATCTTTGCAATTTTTATAGAAAAATCTCTTCTGTTTTCAAAGCTCGCTCCTCCATATATCTCAGCAACAATAGAAGCCAATACAGGAGGTCCTGCTGGAAGTTCTATAAATTTGATATTTGCTTCATACAAAGAACATTTTGTTTTTACTTCTTCTCTTAGATTTGATACAAGGTTGTAGCTTGTGATGTTTCTATTATCTGCTTTTTTGATGTTTACCATCATCTCAGCTTGCCATTGTTTGTCTTTTAGTGCACTTTGTTTTACTAGTGCTGCAAAGTCTAAGGGCTGTCCTTCACTTACAAATACTGAGATATTTGTAATATTCTCATTTTTTTGAAGTTCTTGTGAGATACATCTTGTAACTTCTTTTGTGTGATTTATACTATACCCATCTTTTAGGTTTACATATACAGAAAAGCTATCTGAGTCCTTACTTGGAAGCATTTTTGCTTTTGTGATTTCTGTAGGAAAAGTAGCTACACTTAAGATAAAAAGTATAAGTGTTATTACGTAAACTAGGATTGATTTAGACTTTGATTCAAGTATACTGTGTATAAAGTTTTCTAATTTTATCATCTAAGTTCCTATAAGAATTTTTTTATTAAATATGGAGTAAAAGCATATGCAATTACTAAAGAAAAAACTAAAGCAATAGGCACAAACACAGGAAGAGGGTGCATAAACTGTCCCATCATTCCGCCTACAAAGAACATAGGTAAAAATGTAAGGATTATTGCAATTGTGGCTATATTTGTAGCATTTCCTATTTCATTTGTAGCATTGATTGAAACTACTGTAATATCACCATTTGGATTGTGTTTTCTATGTCTATGTATGTTTTCAATTACAATAATAGCTGCATCAACTAACATACCAAGACTTACAATAAGTGCAAATAGTGTAATTCTATTTATAGTTTCATCAAGCAAAAATCCCACAAAAAGCGTAAGAGATAAAATCATAGGTACAGTTAAAGATACAATCATTGCTTCTTTAAATCCAAGTGTAAAAATAAGAAGTATTGCAATAATTACAATTGAAATAAGTAAGTTTTGAACAAGTGAATTTACGGCATTATTTGCAGTATATCCATCATCTCTTGTAATAGTGTATGCTATATGTTTTTGTTCTAAGTCATCTTTGATACTGTCCATATATTCAAATACTTTTTCATTTATAATTACTGAGTTTGTACCTTTTAGTTTTGAAACCATCATAGTTAGCTGCTGTAATTCTTCAATTTCACCATTGCTATTTTTTTGATAAAGTAGGGCTTCTTTTTTGTTTTGAATATCAAAAGTTCTTTCAACTTTTGCTACATCATTTAGATAAATAGCAATACCATTTACATATGAAACTATGATATTTTCAATATCTTCTTTTGATTCAATTGCTTGTTTGATTGAGAAAAGTACTAGATTTCCACTTGTCGTACTTCCTTCAATATTTGGTGTTTTATAAGATAAGCCTTGAACTTGCTTCATGATTTGTACAAGTGATAGATTGTAAGATCCAAGTTTTTTAGAATCAACCAAGATATTGTATTGCTCTTTTTTTTCACCTTTTAAATCAATCAAAGCTACATTTTCTATTTTATTTATCTCTTTTGTGATTTTGTTTACTTCTTGAAAAAGTTGTGTTTGAGAGATGGCGTCTTTTCCATCTATCTTTTTTGCATAAAAAGCAATAGTAGCTATTGGTATGTCTGTATCAATATCCATAGTTTTGATAATAGGTTGCATAGCACCTTTGGGCATTAAGTCCATATTTCTCATCACTTGGTCGTATAGTTTTAGATTTGACTCTTCCTTATCTTCCCCAATATAGTATTGAACTTGTACAATTCCAACAGAGTCTTTTGCAAAAGAGTAAATATGCTCAACACCTTTAATCTCTCGTATTTTTTTCTCTAAAGGCTCAATGATTACTTTTTGTATCTCACTTGGTTTTGCTCCAGGCATTGCAACTATTACAGCACCTCCACTTACTTTAATTTGTGGATTTTCTTCCCTTGGCATCACTATCAATGAGATATAACCCAAGGCTAAAATAAAAAATATAGCAACAGAAGTCAAAGGGTGGTTTATGAAACCTAAAGATAATCTTCCTGCTATGTTTAGATTGCTATTTATATGTTTTGAAAAGTTTTCTTCATTCATATTTTTTCCTAATTTGATGACTTAATTAAAAGCTTAGTATACATACCTGGATATATTGTTTTATCTTTTGTATCAAAGGCAATTTTCAAAGTAAAAGAGTGAGTCATTGCATTTACACTTGGAATAATGGCAGAGATTTTTCCTATTCCTTCAAAGTTTATAGATGGAATTGAGATACTTACTTCTTGTCCAAGTTTTATACTATTTAAGTTGCTTTCACTAACTTCTGCTTTGATTTTTAGACTACTTAAATCTGATAAAATTAGTGCAGGAATACTTGGTGTTGCCATTTCTCCTGCTTTGATTGATTTTTTTATAATAAGCCCATCATTTGGAGCTTTGATTTTAAGGTAATCATATTGAGCATTTACTTCTTTTAATTGTGCTTTTGCAATAGAAATCATATTTTGTACATTTAAAAGATTTAATTCTAACTTTTCCACATCATATTTAGCAACTAAATCTTTTGCATATAATCTTTTGTATCTTTCATAGTTTGTTTTGATATTATTGTAAGTATTTTCTTGAATTTTTAAATTAAGCAAAGCTTCTTGCTTTTTTGAATCAATACTTGATGAGTCAATCTCATAAAGTAAATCACCTTTTTTTACAGATGACCCTTCAACTACATAAACCTCTTTTATAAAGCCTATATTTCTACTTGTGATTACTTTTTCATTATCAGATATAACTGTTCCTGTTAGTTCTATATCATTTGCTTGTACATATAAAAATATTGAGATTATAAGTAATAGTTTTTTTATCATTTTACTTTCCTTTATTATATTTAGTATTTGAAAAATCAATACCTAAAACAGTAGCAACTTTTGCTAAGGCTAAACTTCTTTTGTATTTTGCTACTATTAAATCAGCCTCATTTTTTCGTAAGTTTGCTTCTTGTTCTAATAGATTTGTCATAGCTATTAATTGGTTTTTATACATAAGAGCTGATTGATCAAAAACTTCTTGGGCTAGCTTTTTTGCTTCTTGCTTTTCTTTTAGAATTTTCTCTTTTGAGCTTAAATCAAGTAAGGCTTTTTCTAGTTGTAGTTTCACCGCATCTTTTAGTTTTTCATAATTAAGCGCAGCTTTCTGATAAGCAATCTTACTTTTTTGTTTCTCAATACTTCTAGTACCATCAAATAAATCATAATTTAAACCCACCATTGCTGTATAGTAGTCTTTGTCTTCATCAAGTGTTAACTTATTATCATTAAAACCATATTCTAGATGAGAGTATATAGTAGGGTAATATGAACTTTTTGCAATATTGATATTTTTTTTCATAGCTTGTTTTTGGATGTTTTGCATTTTTAATTCATCTCTATTTAATAAAGCTTTTTTATAAAGCTCATTCATAGTTGAAATATCACAGTAGATATGTTTTAAATCTTTTACATCTGATATAGAGTCATTTGAAGTTAAAAATCTAAGATATGCTAGTGATAAATCAAAATTGTTTTTAGCATCTATTAGTTTACTATTTGTATTAAGCTCATAAACCTTTGCTTGTTTTACATCTATTTTTGTTACAAGTCCTTCTTCATGAAATGCATTTGCTGATTTAACCACATAAGAAATTGCTTCTTTTGCTTTTTTGGCTGCTTGTATAAATTCTTTTGCAACTACTGCGTTGTTGTAAGCTTTTAGAACTTCAAAAGCTAACTCTTTTTTATCAAGATTATATTTTACTTCATTTGCTTTTTGCTGTAGCTTTAAAATCTCTTTTTGGTTTTGAAGTTTAAAACCTGCAAACAAAGGTAAATCATAAGTAAGTTTATTTGTGATATTTGTTCTTGCTTTTGGGTAGTTTAGATTATTTGGTTCAATACTTGAATCCATATTATTATTTATAAAATCATCTGCTCCAAAGTCATTAAAACTAGCTTCTCTTGAAGATAGTTTTGAGTTGAAAACATATCCTGAATGATTTGTTCTACTTGTTTCATTTTTTAAAGATAGTTTACCTAGGTTTATAGCATCTATTCTTTGACTATCTAGTTTAGATAGTTCTATATCTAATTTTGAGTTTTGTAAGTCTTTATTATTAGTTAGTGTTAAATCTAACACTTCTTGAAAATCGACACTTTTTGCAAAGCTTAAAGATCCAATTAATAAACATAAATAAAGTTTATTCATTTAGTTCTCCATATATTGTTTTATAGTCTATTGTACAGAATTTATATAAAAAGAAATGTTAAAAATCAAAAGAAATAACATAAATAAAAGTTATATATAAAAGCCTTATAATAAGGATAAACTACTATTATATTAACTCTATTATTATTTGAAAAACTTATATGTTTAATATTAATTTAATATAAGTAAACATTATGAAAATGAAAAATGCTCAGTATAAAGGTGAAAGAGAAAAAATGCTTGCTTACATTGTGGACTAGACTGGACTTGGAAAGTAGCAGCTGAGAAACTTTGGTTTGAGTGTAAATACAAAATCTATACTCTAAAGAAGATGCTTTAAAATGTAAGTAAAAAAGCAGGGAAACCTGCTTTTTTTATAGTTTTACAATAATGAATCAATTTTTACAGTATATTCCATATCTTTTCCTGCTAGAGGATGATTATAATCAAGTGTAACTTCTGTATCAGTAATTTCTTCTACTAAAACTTGAATAGGCTGACCTTCTTCATCTTCACCTTGTAATTGCATACCTACTTTTAAATCAGGAATTCCTGCAACTTCTTCTATTGGTAAAACTTGTTTAGCCTGAGGATTATACTCTCCATAGGCTTCTGCTGCTGGAACTATAAAACTTGCACTATCACCAGCTTGCATATCTTTGATTCTTTCTTCAAGTCCTGCTATTACTTGTCCAACACCAAATGTGAATTCAAAAGCTTTGTTTGAAGTTGTTCCATCTACTACTTTACCATCTACTTTTACTTCAAAAAATATTTTTACATTTTGATTAACTTCAATTGCCATATATTAAAATCCTTGCTTTTTTTAATAAAATTTTTGAATTATACTTTATTTAGACTAAATTATGAGATTTAATATTTTTTTATTAGATATAAAATATGTTATACTATTTAAATATTAGATAATAATTTATTTATGCATAAAAAGGTTATATAATGAATGATAATATAGACATAAGTTTAAATAAAAAAGCAAATAAGTATAATAAATATCTATATTCTGTTTTTTTACTTATACTTATGTTAGTTTTTATTTCTACATATATTGATTTAAAATCAAAAAAAGTTAATATTGAAAAACAATTAAAAATAACTCAAGAAAATGTTATTGAGGAATATAAGCAAAGATTAAAAGAATCAATTCATACTACAATATATTTTATTGATAATCTTCATGATTTTTATATTAAAGAACAAAAGTTAGATGGAAACACTTCTTCTTATTTAAACGACTTAAATTATATACTTTTTGAAGAAGAGGTTCGTTCTTATTTATATAACAGTATTTTTGATAAGCAAAGGTACACATGGATTAATAAGATTGAAAATATTGATATTAAACAAAAATATGCAAAAAGATTGATTCATCCAAATTTAAAAGAAACTGAGGGTAGTTATTTATCTTTAAATACAAAAGATATAAAAGGAAAACTTCCGTATAAAAAAGAATTAGAAGGTATCTTAAAAAACAAAGAAGTATTTTACTCTTATTATTTTAAAGAGATAAACTCTTTAAAGATTACTAAAAAAATATCTTATGCAAAACTCTATAAAAAATATAACTGGATTATTGCAACAGGTATACCTTTAAATATTTTAGATGCGAAGATTGAAAACTTAAATAGTAAACTATTGGAAGAGTATGAAAATTATTTTTATACTACAATATCTATAAAAGTATTACTTTTATTAATTGTTTTAGTTGTTGTATATTTTTTAAAAAACAATACAAGAAGATATTTATTTAAAAGTTTAGAAAAGTCATATAACAATTTAAAAGAGACGACGTTAAAATTATCAGAAGCAACTAAAACAGCACAAATAGGAATATGGAAATGGGATATTGTAAAAGATGATTTAGACTGGGATGATGAAATGTATAATTTATATGAAGTTGATAGAAACACTAGTCAATCAGATTTTCAACTTTGGGTAAAAGCTTTGTATGAAGATGATATGCAAGAAGCACAAGAAAAACTTCATAACTCTATAAACAATAAAACAAAATTTCAAACTACTTTTAGAATTAAAACAAAAAAAGGACTTAAATATATAAAAGCTTCTGGTAAGACTATATATGATGAATTTGATAAACCTTTATATGTAATAGGCGCAAACTATGATATAACAAACCTAAAAGAGTATGAAAAACAGCAAATACAACTTCTAGAGCAAGCAAAAATGGCTTCTCTTGGTGAGATGATAGGAAATATTGCACATCAATGGAGACAGCCTTTAAGTATAATTAGTACAGCATCTACGGGGATAAAACTTCAAAAAGAAATGGGTATATTAACTGATGAATTATTAATTGATGAACTAAATAGTATTAATGTTAGTACTAAATATCTTAGTGAAACAATAGAGACTTTTAGAAACTTTATAAAAGAAGAAAAAGAGTATAAAACTGTAATTATTCAAGACAGAATAAAAGAGATTTTTAATCTTTTAGCCGCAACATTAAAAAACAATCATATAGAGCTAATAACTAATATAGAAGAAGTTGAATCCTTTGAAATTAAAATTGTAGCAGGAGAGCTATCACAGGTAATTGTAAATATTATCAATAATGCTAAAGATGTTTTCAAAGAAAGAGATATTGAAAATCCAACAATTATATTCAATTTAGAAAAGAATAAAAGTAGGGTATATATTACTATTGAAGACAATGCAGGAGGAGTTCCCAATAAAGTAATAAATCATATATTTGAACCATATTTTACAACAAAACATCAATCTCAAGGAACAGGATTAGGTCTATATATGAGTCATAAAATAGTTACTGAAAGTTTAAATGGTAAATTAAGAGTAGAAAATACTAGTAAAGGGGCAAAGTTTATTATAGAATTGCCTCTGTAGACCTTTATTTAAAGGACTGGGCAAGGTTTCCAATAATCAACTGCCATCCATCAATGACGATGAAAAATATTATCTTGATTGGAAGTGAAATCATTACAGGTGGTAACATCATCATACCAAGACTCATTAGAATTGAGGCAACAATAATATCGATTACTAAGAAGGGTAGGAATATTAAAAAGCCTATTTCAAAGGCGGTTCTAAGTTCACTTACAATAAATGCAGGCATTAAAAGTGTTAAAGGAACATCATCTATATTTTTAGGGTTTGGTTCTTTTTTTATTCTATAAAATAAAGCTAAATCAGACTCTCTTGTGTTTTTTATCATAAACTCTTTAAAAGGTTGAACACCTTTTTCAAAAGCTTCTTCATAACCTATAGTTTCCTCCATATAGGGCTTTACACCTTCTTCCCAAGATTTTTTGGCGTAAGGTTCCATAATAAATATAGTCATTACTAAAGCAAGTGAAATAACAATCTGCGTAGGTGGAGTTTGCTGTAAACCCATAGCCTGTCTTAGAAATGAGAATACAATAATAATTCTAGTGAAAGATGTAACCATCAATAAAAGTGAAGGTGCTAATACAAGAAGAGCTAATATAATTGCAATATTAATAGTCTTTACAAATTGAGCAGGTTCTTCAAGTGCTGCTACAGATAGATTAACAATAGGTAGGTCATCTGCCCCAAAAAGTGAAATGCTAAAAATTAGTAAAGTTAGAAGTGCCTTCAAATATATAATCCTATGAAAAATAAAAATTATAATATCCAAAGAATGATTAAAAACTGACTAAATATAAAATCAGATAAAAGTAATAAAAAAATGTTTTAAAAATTATAAGTAAATTGTAATAATTTTTATGCTATTTTGTTTTAATTTAGGAGACAATCTTGAATTATAAACAAACTTTACTTTCTGCACTTAAAAGTGCATGGATTATTATAAAACTAATAATTCCTATATATATTCTTGCTGAAGTTTTATACTTTTACAATCTTTTATCTTATGTATCTTTTTTAGTAGAGCCTTTAACAACTCTTCTTGATTTACCAAAAGAGGCTGCTTTAAGTATAATAAGTGGTATGTTTCTAAATCTTTATGCAGCTATTGCATTTGCTGCACCTTTAGATTTAACAGCTAGACAATGGACTATTTTAGCAGTATTTTTAGGTATATGTCATGCACTTATAGTTGAGACAGCTGTTATGAAAAAGCTTGGGATTTCAAATATATACTCTATTTCATTGAGAGTTATTGGTGGTTTTATTGTAGCTTTCTTAGTAACTCTTTTGCCAAAAGAAGTTTTTTCAGATGTAATTTCAAAGGCAACAGTTGAACCAAGAGTCTATGAAAACCTAATGGATGTTTTAACAACATCTTTTATGAACTCTATTGATTTAACTATAAAAATTATAATTCTTATTTCAATTATTATATTTATAATGGATTTTATTAAAACTAGAAAGTTTATAGTTGAATCTAAAAAGAATATATCAAAAAACTTTTCATTAATGGTAGGAGTTTTTTTAGGTATTACTTATGGGGCAGGGCTTTTGATAAAAGAAGCTCAAAATTCTTCTTTAAGTAAAAGAGATATATTTTATGTGGGAACTTTTTTGATGATATGTCATGCTATTATAGAAGATACTTTATTATTTGTAATATTTGATGCAAACCTTACTATAATTGTAGTTGCAAGAGTTGTTTTTGCTATTATTTTCTCATATATTTTACTAAAAGCATATGATATGGCACAAAAAGAGAAGTTAGATTAAAGCTTCTCTTTTTACTTTTCTTTTATATATCCAAGTTCAAGAAGTTTATTAAATATTTTACTTACCATTCCTCCTGCTGCACTTCCACCATGCCCGCCATGTTCAACTAAAACTGTTACTACATATTTAGGATTTTTATATGGTCCATAAGTTGTAAGCCAAGCATGAGATCTTTGATAATAGTCTAAATCACTCTCTTTCATTCTTATTTTTTCAGATTGAGGTATTGAAACTACTTGAGCTGTTCCTGTTTTACCTGCAAGTTTCACTTTTGATCTAATATGTCTAGAAGCAGTACCTTTTCTATGATACATAACTTCATACATTCCTTTTCTCATCATTTCTAAATGTCGTTCTTTAAAGTCTAAAGCAACAGGTTCTTTATAATTTTTTTTATAAAAGTGAGGAGTTGGAAGCTTTCCATTTGCTATATAAGCTGTATATCTAGCCATTTGCATAGGAGTAGTAAGCATATTTCCTTGACCAATAGATGTAATAACAGTTTCACCTACATACCAAGGCTTATTGTATTTTTTTTGCTTCCAATCTTTATTTGGATTTATTCCATAAAACTCATTTACTTGATCAACTCCCGTTTGTCTTCCAATACCAAGTTTATCCAGTGTTTTTGATATTTTGTTTATACCAATTCTTAGACTTCCTTTATAAAAGAAGTCATCACTACTTTCCCTAATAGCTTTATTAAAGTCAACAATACCGTGACCGCCTCTTTTCCATCCTCTAAAGTTTCTATTACCGATTTTAATAAAACCTGTATCATTTACTTTATAGTTTTCTTCTACACCATTTTCTAAAAAAGATAAGGCAACACCCATTTTTATAATAGACCCAGGAGGATATAGTCCATTAATAAGCTTATTTGTAAAAGGGTGATTAAAATCATTTCTCATTTTATTCCACTCTTTTACGGAAATACCTCTAGCAAAAATATTATTGTCAAACTCTGGAAATGATGCAGCTGCTAATAACTCACCATTTGAAGAATCCATTACAATAACAGCTCCACCTTTATAGTTAAAGATATCTTGAATATATTTTTGAAGTTCAATATCTAAAGAGATTTTTATATTGTTGTTAGATGAGGGTTTTTTCTCTTCTAAAACTTCAATTTCTTCATTTAAGGCATTTACTTTTATATCTTTATATCCCATCTCACCTTGTAAAATGTCATTGTAGTATTTTTCTAAACCACTTTTCCCAATTATCCCACTATAAGCTGAAAGTTCATTTTTTACAATATCTAATCTAGATGCTTTACCAACATATCCTATAATATGTGAAGCTACATTTTTATATGGGTAATATCTCTTTACTGCTGATTCAACTTTTATATTCTCTTTTGAAGCAAATAGTGTATATTTAGGAAAAAAATCTTCATAGGGTATGTAATCAACTACTTTTACAAAGTCATGATTGTAGGCTGAGTCTTTTCTTTTATAGTTTTTTAGAAGCTTTTTCTTCTCATATTTTGGAAAATGCTTTTCAATAAACTCCACAGCATTATTTAATTTCTCTTTATTTTTTGATGATCTTAAATGTGGTTTAATTAAAATAGAAAAGCCCATTTGGTTAATAGCTAGTTTCTTGCCATTTCTATCTTCAATAACACCTCTTACAGGAACTTTATTTATTCTATTGATATAGTTTCTTTTTGATAATTCTTCATAATATGTATTTGACTTAATACTTAAAAAATATACTCTAACTAGTAATGTAGTCATAATTACAAAAATAAGAATAAAGATTAAATTTAAACGCATATTCATATAAATGCTCCAATAAATAATAAATCAATAAAAATATTAGCAATTACAGCTTTTAGAATAGTTTCATCTAAAGGAGTAGATAAAGACCAAAGTAAAAGCACTCCAAGATAAAATAAAATTACATAAATATAGCTATTAATAGAGCTAAAAGAAAGGGTTCTTTTAATATGTGGAGTTACAAAAATATATAAAAATAGTGATAGTAAAGTAAGGGATAAAGGCTTTAACCCTGAGTTTATTTCAATAAATAAAAATGCAATAACTATAAAAAAAAGTGAATACATTCTTCTATTTTTAAGGCTTACAAAAAAAGCCATAAATAAAACACCACTTAACATAATAATTAAAAAATAGATTGAAGAAATAAGGTTTAAAACAACTGCAACAATAATTAGTGTAAATAAAAAAATTGGGCTGTCTAAGTTATTATATTTCATTTGATTTGTATTACTTTGTATTTGATTTTAAAGTGGGGATTATATTATAAACTCTCTTATATGCTTATCAATCTTTATCTTGTAATCTTTCTTCTAATTTTTCATCTATTTTTTTGCCTTGGTTGGTCATATCATAAATAAAAGAGAAAATTTCAGCAACAGCTTTGTACATACTTGCAGGAATCTCTTTATCTAAATCAAGTTGAGATAAAAGTTCAATTAAGTCTTCATCTTTTTTGATAGGTATATCATTTTCTCTAGCAATTTTTATGATGTTATTTGCTGTTTCACCTTTTCCTTTAGCAGTTATTTTAGGAGCACTATCATTATCTATATCGTATTTAAGTGCTGCTGCTTTTGGTGTATAGTTCTCTTGTTTTATATCTTTTTGCATTTTAAACTCTTATATCAATACCAGAACTAAAGCTTGAGTTGTCATATGCATTTTTATTGTATGTTTGTGTTGGTTTATCTTCTGTTTTATTCTCTTCTTTTAAATCAAGAAGTTTTATATTTACAGGAATTAAATCTACTTTATTTAAAGATTTTTTTAATGTTTGTAGATTATCTCTAACTTTTTCTTTGAAATGCTCTCTTTGAGCATATATTGTTATATCAATTTTATTTTTATCATAAAGTCCCATCATTAAATCAACTTTACCAAAATCCTTTAGTGTTAAGTGAATTTGACAATAAAACTTTTCTTCATCTTTAGATTTTTTTATTCCAATACTTCCTTCTTCTAGCATATCCCATAAAAAAGGAACATAAACATAATTGGAGTTTGAACTCATAGATAGAAGTTGGTGATAGTCTATTTGCATAAGCATTTTATCCACTTGTTTAAATATCTCTTGAGATTTTTGGTCTGTTTTTGAAGCTAATTCATCTTGCATTTGTAGGAGTATTGATTTCATATCATTTGATAAAGGATTACTACTTTCTTTAGTTTGATTTAAATTCATAGCTTGATTTATATTTGAGTTTTGAATACTCTCTTTTATAGTTGACTCAATTTTATCAACTACTTCAAGTATTTGATTTTGAACTGCAGGAGCATTTGGGTTATTTTGATTACTTGTTAGGTTTGTAATACTCTCTTTTAGAAGTAAAATCAAACTATTTAGATTATTTGCAAAGTTATTTGGGAAGCTACTTGATATATTACTTTGATTACTTGGCATATTAGAAGTTTGTAAAGAGCTTGTTTTAATAACTTCTGTATTTGCATTTGGATTTTCTATTTTTGCAAATAAATTATCTAAGTTTTCTAGTTTTGAAACTATTTTATTTGATACACTTAAATCTACATTTTTAATATTTACTAACTCTGTTTTTAATGAGGCTAGATTCTCTTTTAGGTTTGATAAAGTTGCGTTTTTTTCACTAGTTACATTTATAAAATTTTGCACTTTTGTTTCAAGGTTAGAAATATTTTCAGATATATTTTTGAGGTTTAAAACTAGATTTGAGATATTTTGGTTTTGATTTGAGGCTTGTTTTATTTCACTTGAATTAAGAAGATTATTTAATAAAGCTTTTGGTTCTATAAGTTTGTCATTTTTTGCAAATAAGTCATTTGACTTTAAAAGATTATCAATTTGTTCATTTACAACTTTTGTCGCACTTGGATTGCTTGCATTATTAATATTAAATTGAGTTTTAATCTCATTTAATAACTGTTTGGTTTGAGTATTTACTTGCTCTTTTGTATTTTGAAGTACACTTACTTGATTTGTAGGAGTTTGAGATGAATGAACTACTTCTTTTGTTTTGGGTGTTTGAGCATTTAAAACCCCTTGGTTAATTCCTGTTTGCTCATTTTTACTTGTAGGTGCAGTTATATTTGCAGAATTGTTTGAACTTATTGTTTTTAGATTATCAAGTTTTGACTCAAGAAGTGAGCCTTGTGATACCATATTTTTTAGTTGATTTGTAAGATTTGACAAATCTTTTGTACTGCTGCCTTGTAGTGTACTTACTAGGTTTTGAAGTAAGGGAACTAAGGCTTTTAGGTTTTCAGTACTTTTTGTATTTGTTGAAGTAGGGGCTTGTTGTAAAGTTTTTGTTATAAGCTCACTTACTTGCTTTGCAATAGGTGAATTTATATCTTTTACTAGGTTTTGTATTTGTGTTAAAAGCTTTTCTACATTTGCAGGAAGTGTGCCCTTATTTTGTGTATTTTGAGCTATTTTTGACTCTAGGAATACTCCTGATTTACTTATTTGTTCTTTTAGAGTATTTTCATCTATATTTGCGATGTTTTTTAAAAATGATTCTAGATTTGCTTTGAATTTATTTAAATTTGAATTTGAATCAATTTGTGCTAAAACCGAACTAAGTGATTTAGAAAAAGAGCCTAAGTCCTTAAAAGCATTAGTGTTTTTTAGTATGTTCTCTATATTGGCATTTGTTTTAGTACCATTTTTAATATCATCAAAAAGGTTTTTCAAAACATCATTTACAGATACGGATTTGTTTTTTATCATATCTTGAAGAGTCTTTGAATCTGCCTCTTTTAAAACCTCTTTTAAGGCTTTATTATCATTTGGTAATAGTACATTTAAAAGTGAATTATTTGATACTAACATCTTAAAAGTATAGCATAATTTAAAATATATTAACTTTTACTACTATTTTGCTAAAGTACTACTATGAAAAGAAGAGAGTTTATAAAATTTACAAGTATTGGAATTATTGCTCTAAATAGTTCCACAGTTTTTGCAAAAGTTTTTACAAAAGAGTCTTTAGTAATTTTAGATGAAGTTTATGAAGTTTTGTTTCCTAAAACTTTAAAAATGCCAAGTTCTAAAGAGTTTGGAGCTTTAAATTTTTTAGTAAAAAACATAGCCCATAAAAGTTTTGATAATAGTGATAAAACTTTTATTATACAAGGTTTAAAGGATTTTAGTAGTAGTTTTCCTAATTTTATGTATCTAGGTAAAAATGAGAAAAAAATCTTAATCCAAGAAATGTCAAATACAAATGATTATGCTCAATCATGGCTTTCAAAACTTGTATATTACGGCATAGAAGCAATGCTAGGGGATCCTATGTATGGTGGAAATAAAAAACAAATAGGCTGGAATAGTGTAAAACATAAAGCAGGGTACCCAAGACCAAAGCTAAAATATGGACAAAAAATATGATTTATGATGTATGTGTTATAGGAAGTGGCGCAGGTGCTGGACCTATAATTTATGAGTTAAGTAAAGCAGGTTTTAAAGTATGTGTTTTAGAAAAAGGTGATATTTACAAAAGAAAAGATTTTTCAAAAGATGAAATAGCAACTGTAAGAAGAGATATTTATACACCAAGTTTAAATGAAGAATACCATACTATAGAAGAGAATATAGATGGAAAATGGACTAAATTTCCTACCTATGAATCAGGTTGGAGTTTTTGGAATGGAAATATTTTAGGGGGATCATCAAACTTTATGAGTGGTTTTTTCTATAGACTTAAACCCAATGATTTTAAATTAAAAACTGTTTATGGAAGGCAAAAAGGTTCAAACATAGAAGATTGGCCTATTCCATATGAGGAACTTGAACCTTTTTATGATAAGGTTGAGAAAATAGTAGGAGTTTCAGGTGAGGTTAGTGACTATGAACATCAAGAGCCTAGAAGTTCAAAAGAGTTTCCTTTTAAGCCTCTACTTGAACATCCTATTGTAAAGCATATAGATAAAGCTTCAAAACAATTGGGTTTTTCAATTGTAAAAACTCCAAGAGCAATACTTAGTAAGGATAATAAACATAGAAAAAGCTGTTATTACTCTAATTATTGTGGTTCATATGCTTGTTCTAGTGGAGCAAAGGGAAGTAGTAGAGAATCTTTAATACTTCCTGCTTTAAAAACAAACAATGTAAAGATAATAGCAAATGCTTTTGTATATAAACTAAATACAAATGAAGATAAAAAAATAGTATCAGTAAATTACTACACTAAAGATAAGAAAAGCAAAGAAATAAAAGCAAAACTTTTTGTAGTTGCTGCTCAAGCTGTTGAGACTTCAAGACTTTTATTAAACTCAAAGACAAAAGAGTTTCCAAACGGAGTAGCAAATAATAGTTCAAATGTAGGTAAAAACTTTTTATCCACAGCAGGTGGAATTGTAAGTGGAACTTTTGATGAAACAAATATGAACTTAAAAGAACTCTTAAAACCAGGACTTTTTGTAAATAGAGCTATAAAAGATTTTTACTTTACAGATGAGTTTAAAGGTGGAATGATTGAGTTAGTATTTGATCATGCAAATCCTATAAAAAGAGCAAATAGTTTAAAGTGGGATGGCTCAAAACTTTTAATAGGTGAGGCTTTACAAAATAAAATCTATGAAAAGTTTACTAAAACTAGAACATTAAATATGGAGATATTTGTAGACTGGACAGCAAATGACAATAGTTTTATAAGTGTTGATGAAAAATATAAAGATAAATATGGAGTTCCTGTTGCAAATATTAGAATAGGTGCATTTAAAGAGGATATAAAAGTATCAAAATTTTTAGAGAAAAAAGCCATAGCTTTATTTAAACAAATGAATGCAAAAGACATAAACTCAAATATCTCAGAACTCCCTGCACAAAATCTATTGGCTGGAGGTTGTAGATTTGGAGATAATCCAAAAACATCTGTCTTAAATAAGCATTGCCAAGCCCATGAAGTAAAAAATCTTTTTGTAAGTGATGCTAGTTTTATGCCCACAGGTGGAAGTGTACCTTATACTTTTACTATATATGCAAACTCTTTCAGGGTCGCAGAATATATTAAAAAACATTATGATAAAATAATATCATAAATTTGTTTTGGAGTTTTAATGAAAAAGTTAATTTTAGTTGCTATTACACCGTTTATATGTTTTGCTCAAATGGATGATTATCTTCCTTTAAGTGAGTTTTCTGATGATAAAAAGATTGAGTATAATTTTACAGAGAAACAAAAAAAGCAAGAACTAAAAAAGAAAAAAACAGTTGTAGAACCTGTGTCAGAGTATAAAGAAGAAATTGTACAAACACCTGTAAAGCAAGAAGTTGAAGTTATAGAAGTGCGAAAGAGTATTTTAAATGATGAGGTAAAACAAGAAGATGTTTTAGAAAATAAAAGTAGCTTTTCAATTGATAATAATATTATAGAAGTTAAGTTTGAATACTCTCCTACAGACATAGACATTTCATCGAGTGCTGGAAGTTTATCTGAAAGTGCAAACGCTTTTTCTCCTATAATATCAGTACAAAACAATAATGATAAGTTTAGCTTTGAGTTTTTTATGACAGATAAAAAGTTTGAAACAAAAGTTTATAAATTAAATTATAAAAGAATTTTTGATAAATTTAAAATTGGTGCAGGTTTAAACAGATATGAAATCAGCGCAAACTCTTTAAAGGCAAGAGAAAATTATCTAAGTATTCAAGGGAACTATACTTCAAATATATCAAACATAAATAACTTATGGTTTGATGTTGAAGGTTCTCTTGGAAAAGGTGATAATATAGATGCTTTAGAATATAAATTTACCTTAGGTTATCAAAACGATGAATTTAAAGAGTCATCATATATCCTTGGATATAAAGGAAAAGAGTTTGAGTCAGATGGTGTTGACTTATCTTATAAAGGACCTTTTATTGGAGTTAAAACTCTGTTTTAATGACTACTTTTCTTACAAATTGTAATATTTCAAGCTTTGTAAAATATTTTTAGATATAATTTATAAAAATTATAAACAAGGTACACAAAGTATGGAAGATATTACAATTTGGCATAATCCAAGATGTTCAAAATCAAGAAATGCACTTAACTTACTAGAAGAAAAAAATATTAATGCAAATGTTGTTAAATATTTAGATGATACACCTTCAAAAGATGAACTAAAAGAGATTTTAAACAAACTTAATATGACAGTACAAGAGCTTATGAGAAAAGGGGAAGCTGTTTATAAAGAGTTAGATTTAAAAAGTGAAACTAATGAAGAAAAACTACTAGATGCAATGATAGAAAACCCAAAATTAATAGAGAGACCTGTGATAATAAGAGGTGAAAAAGCTGTTGTTGCAAGACCTATTGAAAAGTTAGAAGAGCTACTTAAATAATGCATGAAAAACAACAAAGAATAAGATATATTAGAGTTTTAGAGAAGTTTTTCACACGAACAGTTTCTTTACTTAAGCTTGAAAACTTTGATGTTGAGTTATTTAAACAAAGAACAAAAAAGAATTATGAAGATTTAAAAAAGGTTGAAGCTGTTCCTTTACACTCGTCTTATCTTACTTCTTTGACAGAATTTTTAAATACAACTTTACAGTATATAGAAAATCATACAGAAGACTTTGATGATGAAAAGTCTACTTTATTAAAACAAGCAAACCTAATTCAAAAAGAAAAAAAGAAAAAAACATATACAAAAGATAAACATAGAAAACATAAATTTAACGATGGGTACTAATGGCAGATAATCAAGAAGAGTATAAAACCTTTAAGTTATCAGGGGTTTTGAAAAAAGTATTATATAAAAATGATGAAACAAAATATATAATAGCTGTTTTAGAAAACAATCAAAAAATTTGTGGTACTTATTTTGATACTGATATTGAAAAGATAGTAGGGGAAGAAATAATACTTATTGGAAACTGGACTACTCATAAAAAGTATGGAGTACAGTTTGAATTTGATACTTTAGAATTAAAAGAAGCAGAAATTTTCTTTTTTTTAACGAAAATTGTAAAAGGTATTGGAAATAAGTTTGCCCATGAACTTTTAGAAAAATATACAGAAGAAGAATTAGTTGAAATATTAAACAATAATCCAGATGAACTTTTAAAGTTTAAAGGCATAAGAGAAAAAAAGCTTGAAAAAATAGTCTCTTCTTGGCAAAAGTTTAAACATCTTAGAGAGCTAGGGTCTTTTTTAGCTAAGTTTGGAGTAACTTCAAATCTCATAACTAAAATATACTCAGCTTTTGGAGAAATTGATGACTTAATTGAAAAAATCAAAAAAAATCCATATATGCTTATAAATATTAGAGGTATTGGTTTTAAAAGAGCTGATGAAATAGCAAAAGCTATAGGAATTGACCCTAGAAGTGAGTTTAGGATAATGGCTTGTTTAAATTATACTTTAAGAGAATATTGTGACAATAATGGAAACTCTTCAATTGATAAATTCCATTTATATAAACTTCTTGATGAGTCCTTGAACTTTTCAAATGAAGATGCTTTATATGAAGAAGCCTTATCCAAAATGCTTGTGGATGAAGAGATTTATGTAACAAAAGAGAATAGATATGCTTTGTCAATGCTTTTTAATGCAGAAAAAAATATCTTAGATTTCTTTCAAAGAAGAGAAGACGAAAAAAATAAAAAGATAATTGCAGATTTTGATGCTTATTTAGAAAAAAAACAGAAGACTTTAGGTTTTGAGTTAAGTACTGAGCAGAAAAAAGCAGTTGAACTTATAAATGATGGTCATAAAACACTTTTTCTAATAGGTTACGCAGGAACTGGTAAGTCCACATCAAGTAGGGCTATTTTAGAACTTCTTGAAGAAGTTGTATCTTATGATGATATTATAACTATTGCATTAAGTGGTATTGCAAGTCAAAGAATCTCTGATACTACAGGATATAGTTCTTCTACTATTCAATCTTTATTAGTAAAACATAAGGAAAAAGATTTTTTCCCCCATAAAGTTATACTTTTAGATGAAGCATCTATGGTGAACTCTGTTACCTTTTATCAAATAATATCAAAGATTTCGGATGACACTATTTTTATAATTGTTGGAGATGATGGACAATTACCAGCAATTGGTGCTGGAAATATTTTAGCAGATGCAATAAAATATAAATTGGCTCCCATTTGTAAGCTTACAAAAATCTACAGACAAAATGAAAACCAAGCAATAGCAGTTATTGCAAATGATATTAGAAAAGGTGAAATTCCTAAATATAATGAAAAATATGAAGACTTCAGCTTTCAAAATGTTTCGATTTCTAACTATTATGCTCAAAAAAACTCTGTTTCTTCCAATGAATTTTCAAATATAAGAGGTGAAAACTCAACACTTATTCTAAATAATATTTTGAATATTTCAGCTTCATATATTCAAAAGTATTATGATTTGATAAAACAAAAAGACATAAGCAAAGCTTTGATTTTATTTCAAGTAATTACACCTATGAAGAATGGAATTTTAGGAGTTGAGAATCTAAATATGCAACTTCAGAAGCTTTTTAATCATACTAAAGGCAAGGCTTTTCAGACAAAACTTTATGAGTATAAAATTACTGATAAAGTAATACATGTAAAAAATGAAAACATGAGAGCTCAAACAATGCAGATGTATAAAAGTGGCTCAACAGACTTTTTGGAGAAGCGTGTATTTAATGGGCAGTTAGGTCTTATAATCAAGCTTGATTTTGATGAAGAAAAATGTATAGTTTTATATCCAAATGATGATATGGTAGTATTCTATGATTTTGATAATATTGCATCATTATTATCTTTAGCTTATTGTTTGACTATTCATAAAACACAAGGAATGGAGTATGATAATGCTCTAATTCCTATGAGTTTTTCTCACTACATAATGCATAATACTAAGCTTCTTTACACAGCAATAACAAGAGCTAAGAAAATGTGTTTTATTGTGGGAGAAGAAGAAGCCTTTAAAAGTGCTTGTAAGAAATTAGAAATAACTATTAGAGAGTCTGTAATAAACGACTTATTAAGTAAACAAGACTTAATAAAAAACGAAATATTACCTCAATTATAAATTCAGCAATACATAAATAAACTTTAACTAACTTAAAAGAAAATTTAGTGTAATATATCTAAAATTTTTAAGAGGATTATGTTTTATGATAAGTTGGATGCAAAGACACAAAAAATGGCTAGTTATTACTATCTGGATAAGTACAATAGCATTTGTTGGAGCTGGCTTTGTTGGTTGGGGTTCATATGAGTATGGCAAACAAGGTGGAGTAGTAGCAGTAGTAGGTGACAGAGAAGTATCTGTTGAAGAGTATCAAGAAGAGTACTCAAGTTTATATGAACAATATGCAAGATTATTTGGTGACAGTTTTAACCAAGAAACAGCTGATAAGTTAAACTTAAAAGACGTTGCTTATAAGCAAGTTTTACAAAAAAACTTAATCTTATCATATGGTGACTCATTAGGTTTAAAAGTTACAAATGAGGATATAGCTAAGGAATTAGTTAAATATCAAGCATTTTTAACAGATGGGAAATTTGATAAAGAAACTTACATAAAAGTTTTATCTCAAAATAGAACAACACCTGCAAAATTTGAAGAGTCTTTACAAAGAGGAATTTTATTAACTAAAATTCAAAAACTTTTTGATGTAAAAGCAAATGAAAAAGAGATTGAAAATTTAAGTAAATTACTTTTCTTGGAAGATGATATTTCTATGAAGATTTTAACTTTAAATGATATTAGTGTCGAAGCTAAAGAAGATGAGATTAAAAAATATTGGGAAGCAAATAAGAATGCTTACATGTCTGAAGTAAAATATCAACTGATGTCTTTAGATATGCCTTTATTATCTTCAAACGCCAATGAAGAAGAAATCAAAAGTTATTATGATAAGTTTAGATTAGACTTCAAAAAAGAAGATGGGAAAATTAAATCTTTTGAAGAAGCAAAAACTGACATAATTGAAAAATTAGATGAAAAACATACTAAAAAAGAAGCACTTAAAAAATACCTAAAAATTAAAAAAGGTGACGAACAGTTAAAAGATGTAGCTACTTTTACAGCTTCAACAATGCCTTATTCTGTGCAAAACAATGAACTTATTATCAATTCAAAAGTAGGATCTTTAAATAAACCATTTTTAGAAAATAACACTTTTGTAATAACTCAATTAGTAAAAGTTGAAAAAGCTAAACCTTTAGCATATGAAGATGCAAAAGAGATGGCTAAAAAAGATTATATTTATGTTACAAAACAAAAGAAATTAGAGCAAACAGCACAAGAACAAGTTTCTTCATTCAATGGTGTAAGTATTAAAGGTGTTACAAGAGAGTCAATTGATAAAATTACTTTATTAGAAGCACAAGAAGCAGCTCAATTTTTAAATCAACTTTTCTCAGCGACTCAAAAAGAAGGATTTATTAAATTAAATGACAAAGTAGTTTTATATAAAATAAATAATTCTAAATTTGGTTCATATGATAAGACTAGAAATAGTGCAGTTGAGTCAACACTTACTCAATTACAATCACAAGAATTAATGACAAATTTAATTAAAAGACTAGAGAATAGCTACGAAATCCAATCTTCTATAGAAACAAAGGAATAATAATTGAGTAATACTATCTTAGCAATTGATATTGGTTCATCTAGTATAACAGCAGTTATTGCAAAACATGATTTAGAATATAATATTAATATTTTAGGTACTGGTATCCAAAATAGCGAAGGTGTTAATAAAGGCTTAATAATTAATATTGAAGAGGCATCTAAAGCTATAAAAAATGCTGTTACATTAGCAAAAAGAAATACAACAGAAACAATTGAAACATCAATTGTTTCTGTTTCTGGAAGTTATACTAAAAGTATAAGAAGTTCAGGCTCTGTAAATGTACCAAATGGACTGATTACTGAAACTGAGATTAATCAAGTAATGCAAATGGCTTTATATAATGCGACAATAGTTCCAGAGTATGAAGTAGTGCATGTAATACCAATATTCTTCAAAGTTGACGATTCTGTTGATGTAGACAATCCTCTTAATATGAATGGATCAAGACTTGAAGTATCTGTGTATATTGTAACTGCAAAAAGAACTGCACTTACAAATATTAAATCAGCTTTAAAAGTTTCAGGTGTAGATATGACTACATTTGTACTTGATGGTTATGCATCTGCTATATCTATTTTAGATAATCAACAAAAAAGATTTGGAACTACGGTTATAAACTTAGGAGCTACTACAACGGAGTTTGTTTGTTATAAAGGTAACTCAATGATTTATAATGGTTTTATTCCTGTTGGATCAAACCATATAACAAATGATTTATCAGTTATGCTTCATACTCCTCCAATGGCAGCAGAGAGAATCAAAACTGAGTATGGCTCTCTTACAAAAGATTATACACCAAATAATGAACTTGGTGTAACAAAAGTTAAGATACCAAGAATTGGTGATGAGGATACAAATTCAGAAGTTGCTCTTGATTATATTCAAACTATTATTCATGCTAGAGTTGAAGAAGTATTAGTACTTGTAAAAAATCAACTTAAAAAAAGTGGAATTTTAGACAATATAGGTTCTGGAATTGTTATTACAGGTGGAATGTCTAGTTTAGAAGGTATCAAACCTTTAGCTGAAAAGATATATCAAGGTATTCCAATTTCTGTATCAAACCCTAAAAATATTAAAAATGGATATTTAAATTTTGATGATCCAAGTATGTCTACTATAGTTGGTTTATTAGAATACTCTTTAGGAGCTACAAGAAACTATGAATTAGATTCAAGTAAACAACTTGTAAAACCAATTAAGAAAGAGCCTAGAATTGAGAATAAAGTAATTGAAAATTCGCAGGTTTCAGCTGATCAAATGAGAGCTGAACTTAATAGAGATTTAAGTACGCCAAATGAAGAAAATAGAGATACTTCAGCTGTGTTAACACCTTTAGAAAAAGATAAGAAAAAAGGTGTTTCTAAGTTCTGGAGTAAAATATCGGAGTGGTTCTAAAATGGATAATTTATTTAAGGTGGATGATATCAAAGAAGAAATGCCAAACAAAGTATTGTCAGATAATGTAGCAAAAATTTCAGTTATTGGAATTGGTGGTGGTGGTTGTAATATGATTAACCACATGATAAAAGAAGGTTGCAAAAAAGTTGATTTAATTGCTGCTAATACTGACTTACAAGTATTACATATTTCACAAGCCCCTAAAAAGATTCAGTTAGGTGTTAAACTAACTAAAGGTCTTGGAGCTGGAATGAAACCTGAGATTGGTAGAGATTCTGCTGTTGAGAGTTATGAAGAGATTAAATCTGCACTAAAAGGTGCTGATATTGTATTTATTGCCGCTGGACTTGGTGGAGGTACAGGAACTGGTGCTGCTGCTATTGTTGCTAAAGCTGCAAAAGAAGCAGGTGCATTAACTGTTTCAGTTGTAACAAAACCATTTACTTGGGAAGGTAAAAAAAGAGCAGGGCTTGCTAGTCTTGGTTTAGAAGAGCTTAAAAAAGTAAGTGATTCAATTATTGTTGTACCAAATGATAGATTGTTAGAAATTATTGATGAAAATGTTGGTATGAAAGATGCCTTTAAAATTATTGATAATATTCTTTATCAAGCTGTAAATGGTATGTCTGAGGTTATTTTAAATCCAGGTAACTCAGATATTAATACAGACTTTGCTGATGTAAAAACAATCATGCAGCATAGAGGTATGGCACTTATGGGTATTGGTAAAGCCAAAGGCGAAGATGCTGCTCAAAGAGCTTTAGAAGATGCAATTGAATCACCTTTATTAGATAAAATGTCATTAAATGGTGCAAAAGGTATTTTAATTCACTTTAATATTCATCCTCAAGTATCATTATTTGCTATTAATAATGTAATGGGAAGTATCAATGATAGAATGGATCATAATGCTGAAATTATATTTGGTACAACATCAGATAGAACTCTTGAAAAAGATGAAGTAAAAATTACTATTGTTGCTACAGGTTTTGAATCAAAAGAAGATTTAGAAAATGAAAAAGAAGACTCGCATGAAGATGATGCTAACAAAAACTTATCATCTGATGATGAGAACTTTTTAGATATACCACCACTTATGAGAGATTACGTAGTTAAATACCAGTTTTAAAAAAGAGGATTTTAATCCTCTTTTTCTATAATAACTATATCAAAAGATGTTTTTTGAACAACTAAAGCTTTTGTATCTGGAACTACAGCTAAATTATTTATACTTTTTATTTTAGTCTTATACTCTTGAACTTCACTTTCAAGTTTTTCTATTTTTTTATTTAATTGAAGTACTATATCAACACCCGCTAGGTTAACTCCAAGCTCTCTTGTAAGTGTTAATACGTATTTAATATGATCTATATCTTTTTGTGAATAAAGTCTTATTTTTCCATTTGTTCTTGAAGGTTTTATAAGACCTTCTCTTTCGTATTGTCTTAATGTTTGAGGGTGTATATTTAGGATTTCAGCAACTGCTGAGATTAGATATACAGGTTCAATATAGCTATTTGTTTCCATAAAAAATCCTTTTATTCAGGAAGCTTCTCTTTTAGTAATTCTACTAAACTTTCATCTAAATCTTCAACTTTTGGTAAAACAATATTAGCTTTTAGATGTAAGTCACCTTTTGTATTTGATTTTCTATCTAGTACTCCAAGCTCTTTAACTCTAAATTTTTGATTTTGTTTTGTGTTTTGCGGAACTTTTAAAGTGATAGTTTTATGAATTGTTTCAATTTCAATTTTTCCACCAAATAATGCTGTTTTAAGTGGTACATCAAAAGTTTTAATAAGTGTTGATTCATCTCTTTCATACTCATCTGAAGGTGCTACATTTATTTTAAGAATTAAGTCACCTCTTTGTCCATGATATGACTTTCCTTTACCTTTTGCTCTAATCTTTTGACCATCTTTAATTCCTTCTGGAATTTTAACATCAAAAGAGTCATTGTTTAAAGCAATATGTTGTTTACCACCTAAAATTGCAGTTGTAAAAGGTATTGTTATTTGGGCACTAGTATCTAAATCTGGTTCATCAAAACCACCAAACCCTCCTTGTGAAAATCCTCCTTGCGAGAATCCCGAAGAACCAAAACCTTGTCCTCCACCAAACATTTGTCTTAGAATTTCATCTAAGTCTACGTTTCCTCCTTGACCTCTTGCAAAATCATGGAAGTTTTGACCACCAAACATAGAATCACCATATTGATCATATTGTTGTTTCTTTTCTGAATCACTTAGAACCTCGTAAGCTGCATTAATTTCTTTAAACTTTTCTTCTGCAGCTGGGTCTTTATTTACATCTGGATGATATTTTCTTGCTAGCTTTCTATATGCTTTTTTTATATCACTAACGCTAGCATTTTCACTAACTTCAAGTGTTTCATATAAACTTTTTGCCATTTTCATTCCTATATATAATTGTTAAGATATTTTTAAGATTTATATTATAGCAAAAAGTTGAGTCTAAGTCAATCAAGTTTAAAACATTATCTAGCACTATTAACCTTAAATATGATATTATATTGAGTCTATTTAACTATAGTATTAATAAATTTGAATGGAATATAAAATGTTTGAAAAAGATGAGTGGACACAACAAGAACTATATAAATACACTAAAGATTTAGAAAAGCAAGGGCTTCAAGTTGTATTGGTTGATACAGTTTTAAAGCCAATTGATAATATAGAAACAATTACTTATAATCCTTTTGAAATGAAAGAATATCCAAAAGGAACAGTTTTTGTATTTTATTGTGATACTGGAAAATCTACAAAAGAGAGATTAAAATTTTATAAGTCAAAATTTCCAGATTATAAATGTATTAGTTTAAGAGGTGGAAGAGGTTATTGGAGACCAAATTATCAATTAATGGAAGAGTTAGATAAAAATGTCTGAAAAAATATACGATTATGTGGTATTAGGTGCAGGAGTTGCTGGTTCTTTTGTATCTAATGAATTAAAAAAGCATACAAAAAATTTACTTTTAATAGATAGAAATAGTGATGTAGGTTTTGGTGCTAGTGGTGCTGCTGGTGCTTTTTTATCTCCTTTATTGGGTAAGGATAATAAATTTAAATCTCTTATTACAAAGGCTTTAAAATACTCAACAAACTTTTATAAGGAAAACTTACCTTCCCTGATTTCACACTGTGGTACATGTAGAATTCCTAAAAATGATGAAGATAGACAAAAGTTTGAGAGCTACAAACCTTTTATGGATTTTGACTATGAAGAGCTTGAAGATGGATATTTTTTCCCTATTGGTTCTCAGGTTGATTCTTATGAAGTATGTAAATCTTTAACTAAAGACATAAAAAAGCTTTTATCTTATGAAGTTACAAAGATAGAAAAAGTTGATGGTTTATGGCTTATAAATGATGAAATCAAAACAAAAAATTTGATATTAACTACTGGTGCTAATATAGATTTAATAGATGAAGAGTATTTTAATATAAGAGCTGTGTGGGGTCAAAGAATTAATATTTTGTCATCTACAAAAGTAGATATAAATTATCATAAAGAATGTTCTTTATCTAAGTCAAAACCTTTTGATAATACATCTAAGAATTTGATTAGTATTGGCGCAACACACAATAGATTTGAAGATGATATGAGTGGAACATGTTATGATTTAAAAACAGCAGATTTTAATCATATAGAGCCAGATGAAAAAAGTTTAAAACTTATGAATGAAGATACCTCAAAACTTTTAAATTTAGCAAATGATATAAAAAAACTTAATGATGTTGAGCTTTTAGATGTAAAAATAGGAGCAAGAGCTTCTAGTGTTGATTATTTTCCAATGCTTGGAAAACTAGTTGATTCTAAAAAAAGTATTGAGAAGTTTCCTCATATCTTAAATGGAAGTTTTATCAAAAAAGAAAATTTAGAAATGATTGATAATCTTTATGTTTTAAATGGGGTAGGTGGAAGAGGTTTTGTGTTATCACCTTATTTAGCAAGACAGTTAGTTGAACATATTATAAATAAAAAAGAGATAAGTGAAGATATAGAAACTTATAGACTATTTACAAGATGGGCTAAGAGATTAAAAAATAAAAAGAAATAGGAAAGTGTATGATTAAAAATGTTTTAAAGATTGTATTTTTAGGTATTGTAGGGTTTGCTGGCTTAGTTTATTTAACAGCTCCTGAAGATAGACTTGCTCCTAAAAAGCAAGAAATGAAAGTTCAAAAAAATGTGGCTTATTTCCCAAGTCACTTTGAGTTAATAGGCGAGGGTAATTACTTTAGAAAAGAAGTTGTATTTCCAAAAGGTGAAGAAAAAACTATTATAGTTTTAAATCATGACTCTTTAGCTGTTTTTAATGAGCTTGATAAATATATAAAAAAAGATATTGTACTTGTGGCAAATGTATCTCAAACACCTTGGCTAATAAAAAAACTAGCTGTAGATGGAAAACTTGAAGAGCTATATAAAGGTACTAATAATAAGCTTATAAATGATTCAAATGGAGCAGTTATAAGAGTTCTTAGTTTAAATAGTGTTATTCCAAATAAATATTATGTATATAAGGTTCAAAAAGATGGAAGTATAAAAGAAGTTTTTGATGGTACTGTAAAGCTTGATGCTATGCAAAAAGGTATTTCAAGTGAAGAAAAAGCTTCAATTTTAAATTCACTTATTTCAAAGTTATAGTAAATTTATTTACTATAACTTTTCATGATATTTACAAGTTCATCCATCTTTGCCATAGCATCAGCTTGAGTTTTTGCTTCTTGTATCTCTTTTACTAAATGACCTTTAGCAAAATGTTCAACATAAGAGTTTATCATACCATTTACAGCTCCTTTGATTGCTGTAAGCTGTCTTATTACTTCATATGGATCTAAATGTTCATCTTTACAATCAATATCATCTTCAAGCTTTTTTTTCACGGAGTTTACTTGTCCTTGAATTCTGTTTATTCTGTTAATTAATTTTTTATTTTCTATATCGCATTGGTACATTTTAATCCTTTATAAAATACAATTAGTATGTCTTTTTATTTTTTTTGATGTGTCTACTTGTATTAGAACATGATTAAATCCTAAATGATTTAGTTTATGCTCAATATTACTTGTAATCTTTTCAATCTCTTCTAAATTCATCTCAATATCTTTTAATACTAAATGAAATGATATGAAATTATGCTTTGAACTAGGCTTATGAATGTGTAAGTCATGATATTCTATCACATTAGTATTTTCTTTTATTATTAACTCAAGTTTTTCTTGTGAAATATCTATGATATTCATATCCATTAAAGATAAAAAACTTTTTTTAAGTAATGGGTATGAATGAAAAAGTATATAAATACTAAATATTACTGTTAAAATAGAATCAATAAAATAGACTTCAAAAAAGTAAATAAAAATACCAGCAACTACAACAGCAACAGAGATTAAAGCATCACTTAGCATATGTAAGTAGGCTGATTTTATATTTGCATCTTCATTTTGATTATGCGAATGATTATGCGAGTGTGAATGATTATGATCGTGCTCATGAGCACAAGAACTAACACCAATGTTATTTAAAATATAAGCACTAATACCATTTGCAATAACAGCAATAAAACCTACAATAATCATATATATTGGATTAATAATCTCAGGGTTCAAAAATCTATTTATTGCTTCATAAATCATATATATCATTGTTATATATAAAAATAAAGTATTAACAAATGCAGCCATCATTTCAGCCCTTAAATAGCCAAATGTTTGTTTAAAAGTTGTAGTTTTAGCTCCTAAGACTAAAGCTAGATAAGTAACTACAACAGCTAATACATCTCCTGTATTATGTAGGGCATCTGCAATTAAGGCAAATGAGTTTGATAAGATACCAAATACAATTTCAGAGATAATTATGATGATATTTACAATTATAATAAGCAGAATTTTCTTTTCTCTTGACATATAAAACCTTTAATATAATATAGTGGGGTATAGTATATAGGAAAAAAATAAATTTTGCAAGAAGTACTAAAAAATTAGTGCTTCTATATGTAGTATTTTTTATATCGTTTATAAAAAAGAGGTATACCCCATCCAAGCAATGGGTAAATAAACCATAAAACTTCTGGATTTGTGATTAGATTTATTATAATAAGAAAAGTATTTACAAATAAAAAAATTACAAGACCTTTATCATGTTTTAAAAAGTTAATAAAATTATTAGTTGATATAGAATTAAGTTCTTCTTGATTTTTATTTTTTTCTATTAATTCTTTTAGTTCTGATACTTCAAGTTGAAAAGCTTTTGCTAAAGCATTTACTGATTCTAAACTAGCTTTATTATCTTTTTCTATTCTTTGTATAGTTCTAGAGCTTAAATTAGTTAATTGTGCTAAATATTCCTGTGACCAGCCATTTTTAATTCTTAAATCTTTTATACTCATTTTTATTTCCTAAATTAAATATATGACAATATTACCATTTTTTAGGTTTTGTCGGTTACGACAACTATATGACAATTGTTAAAATAATGTATTTTTATTTTAAAGAAAGAGGAGTTTATCCTCTAAGAAAATTTATTTCCCTGTGGCTACATTGAACTTACCAACAGCACAAGAAACAAAACTTTTTGCTGTTGTAGCTGCCTTGTCAAAACCTGATAATTCATCAGAAGTTAGTGGATAACCAAGTGCTCTTAGTTTTAATTTTAATTCTTCTTTTTTTTCATCTTCTATATGAAGTGTTATTTTTCTTGGGTTTACTTCTAGATCTACTTCAACTTCTCCAAATTCATCTTTTAAAGAGTTAATTAAAGTATTTGCACAACCTCCACATTTTACATTATAAACTTCAAATGTTTGTTTCATAATTTGCACCTTTTTATTTAATTATATATTTTTTGTGTTGAGATTGTGTGTATTATTTGAAAAACTTATTTTCTAAAGTATCAACTAATTCTTTAACTGAAGCTATTGATTTACTAAATTCTTCTTTTTGTGAATCATTTAAATGTAGTTCAATTACTTTCTCAACTCCATCTTTTCCAAGCATTACTGGAACTCCTGAGACAATATCTTCATATCCATATTCACCCTCTAATCTTACAGCACATGGATATACTTCTTTTTTATCTTCAAGAATTGCTTCAACCATAAGTGAAGTAGCATAAGCAGGAGCATAATAAGCAGAACCAGTTTCTAAAAGTTTTACTATTTGAGCTCCACCATTTTTTGTTTTTTCAACTATATCATTTATATCATCAGTCTCTAATACTTCTGATAGTGGAACACCTGCGACAGTTGAGAAATTAGGAAGTGGAACCATGTCATCACCATGTCCTCCCATTACAGAAGCTTCAATTTGCCCAGCATCATATCCTAATTTTTCTAAAATAAAGTGTGACATTCTAGCACTATCTAAAATACCTGCCATACCTATGATTTTATTTCTTGGATAGTTTGCAGCTTTTAATGCTGTGTAAACCATAGCATCAAGGGGGTTCGAAACAACTATAATTATTGCATTTGGATTAAACGTAATTGCACTTTGAATTACTTGTGTCATTATTTTTGCATTTGTTAGAAGTAAGTCATCTCTACTCATTCCTGGACGTCTAGCAATTCCTGCTGTAATTACAACAACATCACAATCTTTGAACTCTTCATCTTTAATACATGCTTTTACAATTGTGTTTGATTTGGCAGCATTTGCACTTTGTGAAATATCTAAAGCCATAGCTTGAACAATATTTTCTCTTATATCTTTTAATAAAATTTGAGAACATTTATTTTTTGAAGCAAGTGTGAAAGCTAAAGTAGAACCAACATTTCCTACACCAATAATACCGACTTTTTTATTATTCAAAATAGAAACCTTTAGTAAAAATATTTTAAATAATTATATCGAATTGGGACTTATTTGAAGGATTAAGTTAGGCTTGTTTTATGATAAAAAGAGAAGTTAAACTTCTCTTTTTAAAGTAGTGGTTTAATTATTAACCAATAATTGAATTTAAAGTTGCAGATGGTCTCATCGCAGCTGATGTTTTAGCATCATCTGGTAAGTAGTATCCACCCATATCAACAGCTTTTCCATGATCAGCAACTAATTCAGATATAATTTTATCTTCATTTGCAGTCATAGCTTCAGCTATTGGAGTAAACTCAGCTTTTAAGTCAGCATCAACATCTTGTGCTGCTAATTCTTGAGCCCAGTACATGCTTAGGTAGAAGTGTGAACCTCTATTATCAATTGAACCTAATTTTCTAGCAGGTGATTTGTCATTTAAAAGGAAAGTTCCAGTTGCTTTATCTAAAGTATCAGCTAATACTTTTGCTTTAGCATTATCTTGAGTATTTCCTAAATGTTCAAATGAAGCAGCTAGTGCCATAAATTCACCTAATGAATCCCATCTTAAGTAAGCTTCTTCTTGGAATTGTTGAACGTGTTTAGGAGCAGATCCTCCAGCACCAGTTTCAAATAATCCTCCACCTTTCATTAATGGAACGATTGATAACATTTTTGCAGATGTTCCAAGCTCTAAAATAGGGAATAAGTCAGTGTTGTAATCTCTTAAAACATTTCCAGTTACAGAAATAGTATCTAAACCTTTTCTCATTCTTTCAACAGAAGTTTTTGTAGCATCAACAGGTGCAGCAATAGAAATATCTAAACCAGTTGTGTCATGTTGTGGTAAGTAAGCATTAACTTTTTTAATCATTTCAGCATCATGTGCTCTGTTTTCATCTAACCAGAAGATTGCAGGAGTATCAGATAATCTAGCTCTAGTAACTGCTAATTTAACCCAGTCTTGGATTGGAGCGTCTTTTGCTTGACACATTCTGAAAATATCACCTTCTTCTACGTCAAATACAAATACATCATTTCCATCTTTGTCAATAACTTTGATTTGACCATTAGCTTGCGCTTGGAAAGTTTTGTCATGTGAACCATATTCTTCAGCTTTTTTAGCCATAAGTCCAACATTTGGAACAGTTCCCATTGTTTTTGGATCTAATGCACCATTTTCTTTACAATCATCAATAACTGCTTGGAAAGATCTAGCGTAACATCTATCTGGAATCATTGCTAATGTATCTTCTTCTTGGTCATCAGCATTCCACATTTTACCACCACCTCTAATCATAGCAGGCATAGATGCATCAATAATAACATCAGAAGGTACATGTAAGTTAGTAATTCCTTTGTTTGAGTTAACCATTGCTAATTTAGGTTGACTCGCATATACAGCTTCAATATCAGCTTCAATTTCAGCTTTTTTATCTGCATCAACTTGGTCTAATTTAGAGTATAAGTCACCTAAACCATTGTTGAAGTTTACACCTAATGAATCAAATAATTCACCGTGTTTAGCTATTAAGTCTTTGAAGTATACTTTTACTGCAAATCCAAACATAATTGGATCAGATACTTTCATCATTGTAGCTTTTAAGTGAAGAGATAATAATACTCCTCTTTCTTTAGCTTCATCAATTGATTTTTGGTAGAATTCTTGTAATGATTTTGCGCTCATTACAGTTGCATCAATAATTTCACCAGCTTCTAAAGGAGTTGATGCTTTTAATACAGTCTCTTCTCCAGCTTCGTTGAAGAAAGAAATTTTAACGTCATTTGCTTCAGTCATAGTTGTTGCTACTTCTGAACCATAAAAGTCATTTTCACTCATGTGAGCTACATCAGTTTTTGAATCTTTTTTCCATTCACCCATTCTATGAGGATTGTTTTTAGCATAATTCTTAACAGCTCCTGGAGCTCTTCTATCTGAATTACCTTCTCTTAATACTGGGTTAACAGCAGAACCTAAAATCTTAGAGTATCTAGCAGAGATTTCTTCAGATTCGTCATAGTTAGGTACATTGTAACCTTTTTCTTGTAATTCAGCAATTGCTGCTTTTAATTGAGGAATTGAAGCAGAGATATTTGGTAATTTTACAATATTAGCTGTTGGATCTTGTGTTAATTCACCAAGTTCTGCTAAATGATCACCGATTTTTTGATCTTCAGTTAAGTTCTCAGGGAAGTTTGCAAGAATTCTTCCTGCAAGAGAGATATCTTTTGTAAGCATTTCAATACCAGAACTTTTTGTGAAAGCTTTGATAATTGGTAAGAAAGAGTATGTTGCTAATGCTGGCGCTTCATCAACTTTTGTGTAAATGATCTTTGACATGTTATTTCCTAAATTTTAAATTTTTATGATTCAATATCATATCACTTATTAAATTCATCATAAATGAAATTTATAATTAAAAATATGTCAAAAATATGTTTGTTTCAATTTTGCACAATTATTATTTTACATTCATCCATAAATCTTTAATAGATGTAGGCTTCTGCTTGCTTACATCGGTATTCATGATTGTTTTAGCTTCTTTATCAATCTTTGTTTCAACAGCTTTAATTTTAGTGTAACTTTTTTTAACACCTCTATTTGCATTAATGTTATTTACGTGTTCTTTGTAACTTTTCGCAAACTTATGTAAACCTGTTTTGTTATTTCTTACAAAGTATAAATACCTACTTTTTACTGGGAAGATTGCAGCTTTAATAGCATTTAATCCTACTGCTGAAACTGGATTTTTCGGTAATCCTCTGTATTTGTAGGTATTATATGAACTGTCATCTTCTCTAATTCTTTTCGCTGTTACTTTAATATGAGCATATCTACCATAGTTTAAAGTTCCATCCATTTGAAGCTTCATACCTTTTTTTAATCTATTGTGAATAACACTTGATACTATTGGCATTTCATCTATTGTTGCTGATTCTTTTTGAATAATAGAAGCAAGACTTATGTAGTAATACCATTTCTTTTTATCATAAATACCAAATATTTTTTTGGAAAATGCTTCGTACTTTTTACTTGTTTGTGATAAAAGATAAAGCATTAAATGATCTTCTTTCATTCCATAAGGTAAAGAATAGGTATCAGCTAAAATATTTCCATCAGCTTTGTAGGCATGTTTATTATATACTTCCCAAAGTTTTTTTTCTGATAAGTTAAATTTCTCAGCTAGTTTTTTTATTAAAATATAGTTTGTCTCACCTGGAACTAAAGTGATTGTTTTTAAAGCTGCTTTTGAAGTAGTAAGCTTATATAAAAAATCCATTTTTGTAAGTTCATTTTGATTTATGTCTATCCATCCACTTTGAATAAAACCCATTCCTCTTAGGATAACTTTATCCATTATATTAAGCTCAAAGCCACTTTTATTTAGGTAAGATATAATAAAATTAGTACTACCTTTTGGTATAAACAAAACTTTTGTGGAATTCATCGGAATTGTTACATAAAATAAAACTACTATTAAACTTACAAGGAATAATTCAATAATGTTAAAGATAATTAAACTTTTATTAGTTTTTCTTTTTTTGACTATAGTTTCGGTGTTTTCGCTGTTATTATCAGGCATAAAAATAGACTCTTTCTCTTTTAATAATATAAATGTCTCGCAATTTTATATAAAACTAGATAAAAAACTTATTGTAGATATAGAAAATATCGAATATAAATCAAAAAAATCTCAAGTTACCAGCTCCTTTGAAGACCTAAAAAAGAATATTGAGCTTTTACCAAATATCTTAAAAATTTTTAAAAAAGTACATATTGAAAGACTAAAAATTGATGGAAATGAGTTTACAGTTTCAATAAATGAAGAAGCAATATATTTAGATAATAAATATGTGAACTTTTCTTCAAAGTTTAACTTTATAGCCCATCAGGTAGTCTTTGATATGTATTCACTACATTTAAAAGATCTTGATTTATTGCTTGATGGAAAAGTAAAAATCGATTATTTTAATGAAAAATTAGACTATTTTGGAAAATACTACTATCAAGATGTAAATGGTGAGCTAAAGTTAGAAATGACAGATAAAATTGCTCAGTTTTATATAAACTCAAATAAATTTAAAAGTTTATCATTTTTAAAAGAGTTTTTTAGGCTTTCTGTTGATGCTGAAGACTGGATGTATGAAAATGTAAGTGCAGATATACAACTTGAAGACTTTTATGGAACAGTTGACTTAGAAAGAAAAAGAGTTATTGAAAAGTCTTTAAAAGGTACTGCAAAACTTTATGATGCAAAAGTAAACTTTCAAAAAGGTGCAAGTCCAGTTGTCAGTAAACAAATTGATTTAGAGTTTAAAAAAGGAAACCTTTATATTAATCTTTTAAAGCCAAAATACAAAGATGTAGATATTAATGGAAGTTTTGTAGTAATTAGAAATTTAGCTAGTGAGAAAAATGGAGTAGTTGAAGTAAATATAAAATCAAAATCAAAATTAAACCAAACAATTTTGGACTTATTGAAAACTTATAATATAAATATTCCATTAATACAGCAAACAGGTATTACAAGTACTGCTTTAGTTTTAAAGGTACCTTATTTACTAAGTAAAAAGATGAGTACCCAAGGTCAATTTATTGTAAAAGATGCAAAAATAAAAGCAAATAACTTTGAGTTTTATACGAAAAAAGCAAATGTGATTTTAGATGGTTCAATAATTAGAATAAAAAAGTCAGACTTTAGTGACAAGGATATGCTCAAAGCAACAATTAATAATCTTGAATTAGATACAAATACTTTAAAAGCAAAAGGTGAGGTATTAATAAATAGTTTTGATGTAGAAACAAAAACTCAAAAGATATTAAATGTAAAAGATAAAAAAAGTAAAATCAATCTTGATTTTTCAAAGGCTGTTGGTATTTCCCTTGAAGATTTAGCTTTAGACATCTATATTGATGAATTAATAAATGTAAATATTAAAGACTTATCTAAAATTTATGAATATTCACAAGTTCTTAAAGAAAACTCTATTAAAGAAGGTAATTTAAAGCTAAAAATAAAAGATGAAAAAAATTTAACCTTTAATGGTATTGTTTCAAAACTCAATTTTCCTTTATTTGAAAATAGTACAAAGCTTGATAGTTTAGAGATTAAAGGAAAAGTGCAAGATTCTAAAACATATATTAATTCAGTAAATGAAAAAGTTAAATTATTTATAGATGGAGAAAGAGTAGAGCTTTTTCTAAAAGATTATCTACTTGATATAAGTAATGAAAATAATACTAATGAAAAATTAAAATTATTAGTAAAAGGTGAAGATATTCGCTTAAAAAATAAAGATGCAGAGTATTATTTAAATACTTTTAATGCCCATATAAATGATGAAAATATTTCTTTTAATGCTTTTGTAAAAAATCTTGATATTCCTTTATCAAAAAATGATAAAAAGGTAACTTCTTTAAATTTAGAAGGTTCCTTATCAAAAGAAAGAATTAAAATAAAAACACTTGATGATAGTTTAAGATTAGAAATTATTGGTGAAAACAGAATTGATTTAGATATTAATTCTTATGATGTTTTAGTAGACTTAAAAAGTGAAGAAGAAAGTGAATTTGATATTATAAATTTGAAAGCTAAAAATTCAAATCTTATTATCAATAAAGATTTTAAGTTTTTAGCTAATTCTTACGAATTCAGATTAAAAGAAGATACTAGTAAATATCTTCATTTAATGCATAAAAAAACAGATGTAACCTATAAACAATCAAAAGAGGGGAAAATAGATATTTATGCAAATGATATAAGTGATGAATTTGTAAATACTATTTTTAAAAAACAAATTGTTGAGGGTGGGAAGTTAATGTTTATTGCAAATGGCTTTGAACATAATTTAAAGGGAAAAACTATTTTCACAAATGTAAAGATTAAAGATTTAGCAATTATAAATAATCTTTTGATATTTATTCATAGTTCACCTGCATTAATAAATCCTTTATTAGCAGTACCCTCAGTTGTTTCAATGGCATCTAATAAAGGTTTCAATCTTACAGGTTACAAGATTATAGATGGGGTTTTAGAATTTGTGTATGATAATAAAAAGAAAAACCTTGATGTAAATAAGCTTGTGACTGTTGGAAATGGAATTGATTTTGATGGTAAAGGAAAAGTAGATTTAAATAATATGACCCTTGATTCAAAGATAAAATTGATATTTTTTAAAGATTACTCTTCTATAGTTGGAAGTATACCTGTTGTAAATTATGTATTACTTGGAGAGAATAAAAGAGTAGCTACACAAGTTAATATTTTTGGAGATTTAAAGAATCCAAAAATCTCTACAAACCTTACAAAAGATGCTTTTTCTGTTCCTGTGAATATAGGAAAAAGGGTACTTGAATCTCCTATTAAACTTTTTGAGTTTATTAAAGATTTAGGTGATAAATAGAGAGTTTAGTTTATTCTAAACCTTCTATTTTCTTAAAAACTTCTATATTTTCAAAAAGTATTTCCACTAGTTTTGGGTCAAAGTGTTTACCTTTTTGTTCATTGATTAAGTTAATCGTATTTTCTAAGCTCCATGGCTCTTTGTAGCATCTTTTATGAAGTAGTGCATCAAATACATCTGCTAAAGCTGTAATTCTTCCATAAATATGAATCTCTTCACCCTTTAAGCTATTTGGATAACCTGACCCATCCCACTTTTCATGGTGCTCATAGGCAATAATAGAGGCAGCTTGTAAAACATCTTTTTTTGAGTGAGCTAGAATATCTCTTCCTATTTGGGCATGGGTTTTCATGATTTTCATCTCATCTTCAGTTAGCTTTTCAGGTTTTAATAAAATAGAATCAGGTATTCCTATTTTACCAACATCATGCATAGGTGAGGCATTTCTAATTAAAATTGCTTCTTCTTCATTAAGCCCATATTTAATAGCCAGTTCATAAGAGATATTAGCAACTCTTCTTACATGATGAGAAGCCTCTTTTGAACGTCTCTCAACTGTTTCACCTAATGTTTCAATTAATTCTTTTTGTGTATCAATTATCTCTTTATTTAAATATAAATTATTAAAAGCACTAGACACATTATTTGAAAAGATATTTATTAAGTTTTTATCCAATTTATTTAGTTTATTAAAGCCATTTATATAGATAATATTTTGTTTGTTATTCTCTGTTTGTATATAACCTATATATTTGTCTTCTAAAAAAATAGACTCTTTTTTTTCTATAGCTTCATTTATTAACTCTTTTATTTGGGGAGTTAATATCTCTTCTATATTTTTGTTACTAAAACTTCCTGTTGTTGCTAAGAGATTAATATCTTTATCTTCTTTTTCTAGAGAAAATCCATCAGCATTTATTAAAAAAGAGTGACCATTAAGTTTTAATATAGAAATTATTTGACTTAAAACACCACTAGCAAAAAGCTTTAATGAGTTTGTTTCATAGATATTTTTTGTTGCATCAATAATTTTTTCTAAGCCTTTTTTACTTTTATGAATAGCACTTAAATCTTTGTATGATCTAATAGCACTTATCATAGTAGTAAAAAGTTTTATATCTGTTAACTCAGTCTTTTCTTTATAATCGTTTATATCATATTTTTGAATCACTTCTTTTTCAGGTGCAGAACCTGGCTGACCTGTTCTTAAAACTATTCTAATTAATTTATTATTTAACTCTTCTCTAATAATCTTTACTAAATCAAGACCAGCATGATCTGTTTCCATAACAACATCAAGTAAAACAACAGCTATATCATCTTCATTTTTTAATATCTCTAAAGCTTCTTTTGCACTATATGCACTTAAAAACTCTAATTTTTTATGTTTAAAAGTAAAATCATTTAATACAGTTTTTGTAATTGAGTGTACTGATATTTCATCATCACATATTAATATTTTCCATTTTTCTTCACTTAAGGGATTTTCATCTTTTCTTTTTTTTGCAAATTTTAAGTTAGCCATAAATTAGCCTTTTTTCATATTTTATTCATACATGATAACATATTTTTGACATTGTTTCTTTAAATAGTGTATTATGTTATTAAATATAAAATAATTGGTGGATTATTTATGAAAAAATTATTTCAATCAAAAGTGTTTCAAGTTTTAGCCTTTGTTTTAATATTTATCTTTATAAATATTTATGTAATATTTACTTTTGATAAAGATGATTTATTTCAAAGTTTTCTTATGGTCTATGTATCTTGGTTTATGATAATTATACTTTTAAAATTTATATCCACTTCAGTTAAAATAAAAGAGTAATATTATGTTTGAATTATATGAAGTAATAACTATATTTTCTAGTTATATGTTAATTCTTTTTATTTTTGCTTATTTTCTTGAAAATAAAAGATTTAATTTCTCATCTCAAACAAGAGCATATTTATACTCATTATCTTTAGCTATTTACTGTACTGCTTGGACATATTATGGTAGTGTTGGGAAGGTTACAAGTAGTGGTATTATATTTTTAGCTGTATATTTAGGACCTACACTTATTATATTTTTATGGCCTATAATTCTTCAAAGATTGATTAAAATTAAAAACAGATATAAAGTGACAAGTTTAGCAGATTTGATTTCAGTAAGATATGATAAATCTATGCTAATTGGTGCAATAGTTAGTTTTGGTACACTTGTGGGAATAATCCCTTATATCTCTATTCAGCTAAAAGCTATAATACAATCTATTGATATTTTAACTATCAATCATCATTCAAATTTTGTAAATGAAAATACTAGTACTGATAGTATTGGTTTACTTATAGTTTTTTTAATGACATTTTTTACAATAATATTTGGACTAAGAAAACTTGACCCCTCAGAACGGCACTTTGGTATGGTTTTTATTGTTGCCATTGAATCAATAGTAAAATTGATTGCTATTTTAATTATTGGTATTTTTGTATCATTTTTTTTATTTCCAGATATTTCTAGCATATTAGATGAGGCTTCATCTAATGGATTATTTAAACAAATTAATTCAAGTGTTGGAGTTGACTACTCTTCTTGGATAAGTATTTTAATACTATCAATGTTTGCTGTAATGTTTCTACCAAGACAATTTCATATTAGTGTTGTTGAGAACTCTGATATAAGCCATATTAAAACAGCAATGTGGGTGTTTCCTTTATACCTTTTATTAATTACTTTTTTTACAATACCAATTGCTTTAGCAGGGGAGCTTATATCCACAGATCATACATTAAGTGATTTTTATGTTCTTACTATTCCTTTAGATATGAATAAACCAATACTGGCGTTAATTGCATTTATTGGTGGCTTTTCAGCATCAACTAGTATGATAATGATTACTTCTATGGCAATGGCTATTATGGTTAGCAACTATTTTGTCTTACCATTAATTCAATCAAGTAGAAGACTAGGCTTTTTAAAGAAAAGGCTACTTTTTATTAGATGGATTATAGTAACTTTAATTATATATTTGAGTTACTTGTTTTATCTTTTTGTTTCAAAAACAAATTTAATAGTTAATATTGGGCTTATTTCTTTTACTGCAATTTTACAGTTTGCTCCTATTATTTTAGGAGGTCTATTTTGGGAAAGAGCAAATAAAAAAGGTGCCTTAGCTGCTTTGATTACAGGTTTTACTGTGTGGTTTTATACATTAATTATTCCTCAATTTGAAAAAAGTCAATGGATTTCATCGTATATTATAGATAAAGGATTATTTGGAATTGAAAGTTTAAAGCCTACTGCTTTATTTGGATTAGATAGTTTTAGTTCTATTCCCCACGCTGTTTTATTTAGTATGATATTTAATATTAGTGCATACATAATCTTTTCATTACTTAATAAATCAACACAAATTGAAACAAAAGTAGCAATTGACTTTATAAATATTTTAGAAAATAAAGAGCAAAATCATTATAAAGGTCAATTAGAAGATAGTATTATAGTTAAAGAAAAGATGAAAATATATGAGGCTATTTTATCAGACTATTTTAGCTCTCGTAAAACAAGTATGATTTTATTAAAGTTAAAAAAAGAGTTTAAATTATATAAAAAAGAAAAAATGAATATTTTACAGTTATCAAAAACTTATGCTCATATTGAAAAGATTTTAGCAGGAACCCTTGGAACTGCTGGGGCTTATAGTGTATTAAAAAACAGTGAAATTTTTACAGAAGAAGAAAGTATAAGTCTTTCAAATGTATATGCAAAAATTTTAAAAGATATGAAAATTACACCTGAACAGTTTAGTGAAAAAATTAACTATTTCAAAGAAAAAGAGAAGCTTTTAACAGAGCATTATTCACAACTTGAAGAGAAAGTAAATCAAAGAGATGAAGAAATTGAAGCTAGAAAAAAAGCTCAAGAAGAGATAAAAGTTTTAAATGAAACATTAGAACAAAAAGTTGAGCTAAGAACAAAAGAGTTAAAAGATTCAATGGATGAGTTAAAAAGAACACAAGAAAACTTAATAGAATCAGAAAAAATGGCTAGTTTAGGGGAATTAGTTGCTGGAGTTGCACATGAGATAAATACTCCTGTAGGTTTATCTCTTACAGGTATCACACACTTTATGTCAATGGCAAGTAAGCTTGAAAAAGATTATAAGGATGGAAACTTAAGTGAAGAAGAGTTTGAAGAATTTATTCAAACATCAAATGAATTATCAAAAACAATAAATCTTAATCTTGAAAAAACAGCCCAGTTAGTTAGAAGTTTCAAACAAGTTGCAGTTGATCAATCAAGTGATGAAAAAAGAGAGTTTAATCTTTGCGAGTATTTAGAAGAGATACTTATAAGTTTAAATAATATCACAAAAAAAACCAAAGTTAAAATAAATATTGACTGTAAAAAAGATATTTCTATTAATAGTTATGCTGGTGTATATTCTCAAATTTTTACAAATCTAATCATGAATAGTTTAAAACATGCTTATGAAAGAGATGAGGAAAATAGTATTGATATAATAGTTGATCAAAATCAAGATAGTATTATGATAGCTTTTAAAGATTATGGAAAAGGAATAAAAAAAGAGAATTTATCTAAAATCTTTAATCCTTTTTATACTACGAGCAGAGATAGTGGAGGAAGTGGATTAGGGCTTAGTATAGTGTATAACTTAGTTACTACAAAACTAGAGGGAACAATTACTTGTGAGAGTAAAGAAAAAGTAGGAACCACTTTTAACTTAATAATTCCAAAATAAAACGAATGAAGTATTTGTTACTTCTATTCGTTTCTAAGTACATCAATTACATCAATTTTTGTTGCTTTTGAAGCAGGGTAATATGATGAAATAAGTACAATAACTACAGCACCAACAAGAATAGATACAAAATCACTTGTAGCTAAATCAAGTGGAAGTTTTGCTGATCCATAAACATCAGCAGGAAGTGATACAATATCAAAGGTATCTAAAACCCAATAACCTATAAAACCTAAAGCAACACCACATAAAATACCTGAAAAACCAATGATAGTACCAAGTCTTAAAAAGATTGATTTTATCTCTTTTTCACTTGCTCCCATTGATAAAAGTAGGGCTATTTCTTTTCTTCTACTCATTACAGTCATAAGAAGGGAAGAAATGATATTTAATGAAGCTACTAAAATAATAAGCATTAAAACTATAAATAAAGCTGTTTTTTCCATCTTCATAGCTGCAAAAAAGTTTCCATTTTGTTGCCACCATCCAATAACACCTGCACCTGTACCTTCTAAATCTTTTTCAATTAGTTTTATATCTTTAAAGGCATCTTTTGAATATACATGAATACCATCATAGCTTCCTTCTTCTCTTTTAAGAAGAGTTCTTAAAGCTTCAATAGATGTATACATATATGCTTTATCGTAGGCATTTAAACCTGATCTAAATGACTCTTGAAAAGTAAATCTTTTCATTTTTGGAATCATTGAAAAACCAGTTGGATTTAAATCTGTAAAATATAAAGTAGCTTTAGAGCCTTTATTTAGATATAACTTATCACTAATTCCTTGACCTGTTATAATATCGTACTTTCTAAGTTCTAAATCACCTAAGGCATCTTTATAAATAGAGTTTATCTTGGCTTCTTTTTGTGGTACTACACCAAAAATCATACCACCACTCATAGTATCACCACTTTGAATAATAGCTTGTGATGAAATATATGGTGAAAACATTAAGTTTGGATGTTTTTCTTGAAGTTGATTTAAGATACTTTCATCTAAACCATTTTGGAATTTAGAATAAATAGTAAGAGGATAATTCATAGTAAAAAGTTTTTTTTCAAACTCTTTTGCTGTTCCATTCATAATAGCCATAGATAAAATAAGAACCATAACACCAATAGAAACCCCTATAAATGCCAAAATGGCACTTATAGAAATAAAAGGGTTTTTCTTATCAAATCTTAGGTATTTCTTTACAATAAAGTTAATTAACTTTTTATTCAAATTAATTACCTGCTGCTAAACCTCTTTTAGGTCCGCTTTTTCCATGACATTGTTTATACTTTTTACCTGAACCACAAGGACAAGGGTCATTTCTTGCTATTTTTTTGTCATTTGCGAAGATTTTTTCTTCTTCTACGTTTGTAATAGCACCTTCATTTACCTCTTCCATTTGCTCTTTCATTTTATTTAGAGCTTCTTGTTCTTTTTGTGTATCTTCATTTGATTGAAGTTGTACTGTAAATAGAATCTTGATAATCTCATTTTTGATATTTGAGATTAATTCAATAAACATATTATATGATTCTTTTTTATATTCAACAAGAGGGTCTTTTTGGTTATAACCTCTAAGCCCAATACCTGTTTTTAAAGTATCCATAGAGTATAAATGCTCTCTCCATGCATTATCTAAGATTTGTAAGTAAAGTACTCTTTCAATCTCTGACTTTTGTTCAGGAGCTGCTATTGACATTTTTTTCTCATAAACTTCTTTGATGATAGAGATTAAATTTTGTTCTAATTCTTCATAAGAATCTGATTGAATATCTTCTAGTTTCACTACTAAGTGTAACTCTTCTTTGAATTTCGCAAGAATATAATCATAGTTGTAATCTTCTGATGGCATACCATCTATAATTTCAGCACCAGCTAAAATATTTGCAATATATTCAGCTCTATTTTCTTCAAGTTTTGAATCAATATCATAATCAGGTTTTAAAAGGTCATTTCTAAACGAGTAGATTACTTTTCTTTGCTCATTTGCTACATCATCATATTCAAGTAGATGTTTTCTACTTTCAAAGTGCATTGATTCTACTTTTTTCTGTGCATTTTCAACGGCTCTTGTAACCATTCTTGATTCGATATGCTCACCTTCTTCAATACCAACTCTTTCCATGATACCAGCGATTTTATCTGAACCAAAGATTCTAAGTAAGTTATCTTCAAGTGATAAGAAGAATTGTGATTCACCAACATCACCTTGACGTCCTGCTCTACCTCTTAACTGATTATCAATTCTTCTTGACTCATGTCTTTCTGTACCTAAGATAACTAAACCACCAAGGTCTAAAATCTCTTGAGTTAATTTAATATCAACTCCTCTACCTGCCATGTTTGTAGCAATAGTTACAGCACCTCTTTGTCCTGCATCTGCAATAATCTTACCTTCTTTTTCATGCTGTTTTGCATTTAAGATTGTATGAGGAATTTTTTTGTCTTTTAAAATTTTATGTAATGCTTCTGATTTTTCAATTGATGCAGTACCAACAAGAACTGGTTGTCCTTTTTCATGTAACTCTTTAATTCTGTTACATACTGCTTCAAATTTTTCTCTTTCACTTTTATAGATTAAGTCATTTTTATCTATTCTTTGAATTTCAACATTTGTAGGAATTGATACAACATCTAAGCTATAAATTTCTGCGAATTCAGTTGCTTCTGTTTGAGCTGTACCTGTCATACCTGCTAATTTATCATACATTCTAAAGTAATTTTGGAATGTAATATCTGCTAAAGTTTGAGATTCTTCTTGAATAGATACATTTTCTTTAGCTTCTAAAGCTTGGTGTAAACCTTCACTAAATCTTCTACCTTCACTTAATCTTCCAGTAAATTCATCTACGATTATAACTTGATTGTCTTTTACAACATAATCTACATCTTTTTCAAAAATATAGTTTGCTTTTAAAGCTTGGTCTAAACTATGTGATAACATAGCATTTTCTAAAGAGTATAGATTCTCAACTTCAAAAAGTTCTTCTGCTTTTTCTATACCTTGCTCTGTTAATGAAACAGATTTGTTTTTTTCATCTACTGTATAGTCACCAGTAGTTTTAACTTTTTCTGTTGGATCTTTTGACTCAATAACTTCACCTCTTTCTAATCCTAAAGCAATTTCATTTGCTTTTAAATAGTTAGAGTTTTTGTGATTTGTAGGTCCACTAATAATCAAAGGAGTTCTAGCTTCATCAATTAAAATCGAGTCAACTTCATCTACGATTACGAAGTTATGTTCTCTTTGAACTTTTTCATTGATGTCTAAAACCATGTTATCTCTTAGGTAGTCAAAACCAAATTCATTGTTTGTACCGTAAGTAATATCAGAAATATATTGTTCTCTTCTTAGTCCATCATCTCTAATATCACCAGTAATAGCTCCAACGCTATATCCTAGGAAGTTGTATAATGGTTCTAGTTCTGCTGCATCTCTTGATGCAAGGTAGTCATTTACAGTAACTACGTGCACACCTTTACCACTTAAGGCATTTAATGAAACTACAAGTGAACCAACTAAAGTTTTACCTTCACCTGTTTTCATCTCTGCAATTCTACCTTCATGAAGTACCATAGCACCTACTAACTGTACATCGTAAGGTCTCATATTAAGAACTCTTTTACTAGCCTCTCTTGTCATGGCAAAGGCATCGTTTAGTACTTCATCTAGTGATCTATTCTCTTCTTGTACTTGTTTTTTTAACTCGTTGAAATTGTCTTGTAATTCTTCATCGCTTAAGCTTTCGTATTTACTTTCTAAGGCATTAATAGCTTCAGCTCTTTTTCTATATTGTTTTACTTCTCTATCATTTCGAGTACCAAAAATCTTTGAAAAAACATTAAACATAAAATTAATTCCTTTTTGTTATAATCCCTAAGATTATATAGAAAAAAAGGTTAAAGTATGTTTTATAAAATAGGATTGTTTCTAATTGGTTTCACATTAGTTTCAAATGCTTCGATTAATATAGAAAAATTAGATACATTCAAATCAGATTTTACTCAAAGTATTAAATCAACAACAGGAAAAACTATAGAGTATAAAGGTGCCGTTTTTATAAAAAAAGATGGAAAGATTTTATGGAGATACAAAACACCAATCATAAAAAATGTTTATGTTTTAAATAACTTCGCAATTATTGACGAACCAGAGCTAGAACAAGCTATTTATACTACTTTAGAAACAGAAGTAAATATCATCAGACTTTTACAAGGTGCAAAAGAAGTAGAAAAAAACAGCTTTTTAGCAAACTATCAAAATGTAGACTATCTTATAAGAACTTCAAATGAAGAGAATAAAATAGATACTATTTCATATAAAGATAGACTAGAAAATAGTGTAACTATCAAATTTAGTGACTCTATAATAAATGATAAAATAGAAGATAATATTTTTAAATTTACAGCTCCTGATTATTATGACATCATAAGAAAATAAAGTTTAAGAAAAATTGGATATAATTTCGCCTCTTTAAGGTAAACCAGACAATAGCTTGAACATAAGTTCAAGAGGAAAGTCCGGGCTGCAGTGAGGTATGGTTCCATTTAGAGAATGGCTAGGGTAACCTAAGGGATAGTGCAACAGAGAGTAGACAGCCGATTTATCGGTGATGGTGAAACGGTGAGGTAAGAGCTCACCAGACTTTTGAGTAATCTTAAGTGCTTTGTAAACCCAACCAGCAGCAAGAAGACCCGGTATTTACTTCACATTTTTGGTCTTCGCAAGATTAGCTAAGTAATTTGCTAACTAGATAAATTATTGTCTTAAAAACAGAACTCGGCTTATTGGTTTACCTTATAACTTTACAATGACTTACAAACACTTACAAAATAAGCCTTTATTAAAAAATATACCATTATAATATTACATTGAATTACATACAATTACAACTATAACCGTGTTAAACTCCGTGTCAAAAACTTGACACGGTTCATTTTTAACACGGTGAAGGAAAAATATGGCTTTAACTAAGACAAAATATGATGGTTTATATTATAGAATAGATAAAAATGGTAAAAAAGTTTATGTTGCAAGAATATATAAAAATGGTAGAGATACAACTAAAACATTAGGAAAAGAACCAAATTTAAATTTAAAGACAGCAAATAAATTAAGACTTGATATTTTAGAAGAGTTAGAAAGTGGCCATTCTTTGAAAAATATCAAAAAAAATTTAAATGATCTATTTAAAGAATATTTAGAATTAAGAAAAAATACTGTTACTGATACATATTTATATGCAAGTGAAAAGAATTATCATAAGTATTTAAAAGATGTAATAGGAAGTAAACAACCAAAAGATATTACAACTGCCATGTGCCAAAAGATTATAAATGATATTTTAGATTCAGGAAGAGCTCCTCAAACTGCAAAATCTATAAAAGAGATAATTGTAGCTATTTATAAATTTCTTCCTGAACTGGGCATAAAGAATATAGAAAATATTGGAAGAGCAATAAAAATTCCTAAATTTGATAATACAAGAGTTATTGAATTAACAGAAGATGAAAATAAAAAGCTGTTTGAAGCAATTTTTAAATATAAAGATATAAAAATCAGAACAATATTTATTTGGTTGTTGCATGGTAGAAGAAAAGGTGAGGTTTTAAACATAAGATGGGAAGATATTGATTTTCATAACAATATATATACTATTGATAGTAAAATCTCTAAAATTAATAAAACATTTCAATATAGTTTAACTGATACATTAATAGAAGCTTTAAAAGAGTATGGAATAAAAGAAAGTGGTCTTGTATTTGAATCAAGTGTTAAACCTGGGCAAACAATAGGTAAATGTGGTATGGATTATCATTGGAATAAAATCAGGATTGCTACAGGTCTTGCAAATCTTAATATGCATGATTTAAGACATGTAGTAGGGGGATATGGAGTAAATAATGGATTTACTTTAGAAGTTGTAGGAAAGACTCTTGGTCATACGACTGCAAATATGACTCAAAGATATTCAAAAGTTCATAGAGATAGTGTGAAAAATGTTGTAGATAGTTTATTTGAGGCATATAAGCCTAGTGACTCATAGCCTCAATTTTGTTTTCTTCAATTAGTTCAATAATACTATCATGTTTATAGATACATGTATTACCAACTTTACTAAATACAACTTTCCTAGTTTGTCTTAATTCTGTGAGTGTTCTATCTTTGATACCATATAAAGATAAACACTCTTCTTTTGTTAGCCATTCTTTTTGAGTAGAATTATTTACTTCTTTTAACATTTTAACTATAGTTCTTTGGAACTTATCAAAATCTTCTTTTGTTGCGATTGCTGCACTCATGATTTAATCCCTCAATCTTTCTAAATTCATATTTTCATCTGTTAAAACTCTAACAAACCTATCATCTAATTTATAGCTACCACTTACCCCCTCAAGGAATATAGTCATGTACGAATCATAAGCTGTTGCTTTGCTTCTAGTTTGTGTAACTACTACGCTATCTTTGCCATCACCTTGAAACAAAACATCTGTACCAACTGGATATTTAGCGTTAAATTTATCTGCTTTTTTCAGAGTTTCTTTTTTAATCAACTCATGCTCTTCTTCATATGTTAGAGTTCTTTTCTGATTAGAGTCTTTACATAAAGAAGCTTTTGGTTTGTCATATGCTCTAAAAACTCTAAACTGTTCACCAATGCTTTCACAAGCTTCACCATCATAGTAAAACATTTTAAAAGCTTTATATATTGCTTTTGAAGCTGTAGGAGCTTCAATAAAAAGATTCTCTATAACATTAAAACTAACTTCATATAACTTGCTTGGCTTATCATCTGCAATAAGTCTAAGACATTTTTTACAAGTAACTTCATTGTTGTTTTCAGTTTCTAATCTGTGACAAGTGCCACAATCTAAACCTTTTTTATGAGTTTTCATTTTGTTATACCTCTTCTAGTATTATCTTGTACTTACAAAGTCTTTTTAGAACACCATTTTTGACTGCTATATCTATTTTGCTTGCCCCAAATTCATTTGAATCAATATTCTCACTTAATAGAACTTTATGCTTCTCCATTCTTCTAATTTCATTTTTTAAAGAATTGTTTTCAAGTAATAGTTTTAAATATTGTTTTTCTCTTGCAGGAATGTTGCTTTCATCTTTTCTCCAATTTTCTATACATTTATTAGTTTTATTTAAAATTAAAGCAAGTTCTTTAATATCAATTCCAAGTTCATTACATACTTTAAATATAAATGTGTCCTTATATATGTCTTTCATTTTTAACCCCAATTTGTCTAACTTCATCTTGCTTTGAAACTGCTTGATTAAGTTCAATTTTTTCACCATCATTCATTCCATCTTTAATGCCTCTTTTTTCGTATTGAGCTTTTGAAGTATGCGTTTTAGGCTTATTATCAAGTAGTTCTTCAAGAAATGCTTTTGCATCTTTAAGTTTAGTTTCTAAATCAACACAAACTAAATCAGTTCCTTTTGCTTGTTCGTTAAAAAAGACTTTGTGTTGTTCCATAAGCCTAGCAAAGACACTTTCAACAATTCCTTTTTTATAAGACTTCATCAAAATTCTTAAATATTTAGTTGTGTAAACTTCCTGAATTTCTTTTTTATAAACAGCTGATTTCTTATCAATTTCTCTCAATAAAAAACTAATTAAATATTGAGCATTTTCAACATCCCTTTCTCTTCCTGTAATTCTTCCTCTTTGAACATAATCAGAGTTCATATAATTTCTTTTCCAAGTGAATTTACAACCTGAAACAGTTGTCATTAAATCATAAAGAGTTACCACCCAATCGGGTAGTCTTTTATAATTCATATCAAATTCTTTACTTACAAAGTTTTGACGATAAACTTCATCTTTTGTTATATTATGTTCATTCATAAGTTTTAAAGCTCTTTCAAGTGCAAGTTTTGCTTCATGCTCATTGTCACTCATTGAAAGATTTAAGAGTTTTTCTATTTTATCTTTGATTTTTTCGCTCATCTTACTCTCCCCACTTTATAATTTTCTATTCTCTTTTGAATAGAAAACAATCGTTCTTTTCTATTGCTATTCTTAATGAGTGCGTTATATAAAATATAGTCTTGAGCAATATTTCCAATAACTCTAAATGAATTATCAATAGCAAGTCTACTAATAAAAAAACCATTGTATTTTTTATTTCCACTTCGAACTAGTTTCATTGTAAAAGGTGCTACCTCAAATAAGTATGATGTCATGCTTCTTACAACTAAATATATACCTTCCGAAGAATATCCCTCATTTTTTACTAAAAAATCACCTTCATAAACCTCTTTTTCAAGTGAATCAAAAAATCCAGTTGGCTGACAATTATTATGAACTTCCATGATTACTATACCTCTTTCCATTCATCACACTTATGAACAGGTGTATTCATTTGACCATAATTAGCCCAGTCACATATTCTTTTATTTATGCAGCTGCTGCACAAATGTTTCTTTTTTTTGAATACATTTGAAAAGTTGCCTTTTGTTAGTCTAAGTACTTCATTTAACATGATTTCCCTTTTCAAATAATTTTGCTTCATAATGATCTATTAATCTATCCAATCTATTAAAACTTGAATTTGTTATAAAACCTTGCACCAGCAAGCAACTAATTAAACCTTTATAGAAACCTTGCGCGTATTTATTGTTTACTAGAAGCTCTCTTTTTATATGAGCTTTCAATATCTTACTTGGACTCATATTTGTTGCAAACTCTAAAGTACTCATAATTTACCTTTCTTTATTAGTTCTTCCCAAACTTTTGCAAGCTTGTTGTTATAGTGTTGGATTCTTTCCTGGTATGGATAGTCAGGAAGTTTTGAAGTTAATCCAACACAGACTTTTTCAAATTCCACAGTAAAATCAAGATTCATTCTTCTCTCAATTATGATTTCACCTTTATACTTTCTATGTTCAAAGGTGTAGCCTTTGGAAGACCATCTAGGCTTACAAGGATTCAAACAATCTTTTATATGAGTTCTTAACAATCCTAGTTCATTTGCAGCATGAGCAATACTTCTGTATGTTCCTACAAATGCTTTACTTTCAACTTTAAATACATTTATTGGTTTAGCATGAGGTTGAGCTTTATGCTTATCTTTTTCAGACTCAGGCATTTTGTAGCCTTTTTTGCCTTTTCTTTTTATGCCATTTTTCTTTTTAGTTAGATTGTATTTAGAAATCAAAGCTTGAACATAAGAGGTTTTTACTTTTCTCATAGCTGCCATTTCCTCAGCTGTTTTTTCTTCTTCCCAATACTTCTTTTTAATCCAGTTCTTACTTATGGTTGGGTTTGCACTCATTTCCAAACTCCATTTTTAAATATATAATCTCTTACAGTTCCTCTTGAATATGAGGTGCAAATTCTTTTTTCATCTATCTTTTTAAATTCATTGCACCAAACTTCACTAAAAAGGTCATTGCATTCACCAACTTTGAACTGCATATATCCATCATGAATACCAAGAAATTCAACCTCTTCATCAAAGAAGTTATTTAAAGATGTTTTTTGTCCTGGTATAAGTTGCATATCATTTAATGTTATAGACTCTTTTTTTATTTCATCTATATTGAAAGTATTAAATATTTTTAGATAACCATGTGTTGGGTCGATTAGTTTTATTGGGTTTTGACTCATGTTTTTACCTTTTCATCATTTATCATTTTATTTATAGTTGGAATACAATCTTGGTATTTAAACTTTTTACCATTAACTTCACAAATATCTTCAGTATTCATATATACTGGTTTTTCTTCTTCAAAGAGTACATCTGCAGAACTAATTCCTAAATACTTTATAACTCCTGTTTTGTTGTGATATGACTTTCCCCAGTAATATGAGTCTTTAAATCTAGACATATCAACTTTTACTTTATCCCCAACTTTTAGCAATGAATGAAAATAGTTACTAGCTACAAAATCTACAGATTGAACACTTGCCCACTGAGCTAAACTATCCCAAGGCTCGAACCACTTATTTTCTTTTTGAAAAGAAGCTTTGGTTTCAATCATAGGAATAGTATCCGTATCAAATAATGAAGCTTGCATAGCAATCCTTTCTGAATACTTTTATTTACTCAAATTCAAAACTATGTCTCCAACATTGATGTTGGGGACATAAATGTCCTACACATAATCTTGAATTTAAATAAAAGAGCAAGAGCTGGCGACTCTTACTCTCGCAATCTATAAAAGAGCATTCAAAAAAATCCCTTTTATAGACAAAAAATAAGTAGTAACTAACAAATCATACTTTGGCTAAGTATGGGTTAAATCTCTGAATTGAGAAAAACAGACTCGACATAAATTAAATGTGAAAAATTAATAAAATTTGATTAACCCCAAAAGGGCAACATTTTTCTTTACACTGTTAAGGATTTAACCCAAAAGGGCAACTATTTCGTTTTACTTTATAAAGAGCATATTATGCTACGGTGCAAAGCTAAAAGCTAAACACCTTCACAAGGACACTAGCTGATATAGTGTCCTCTAAAAAGTGTTTGATTGGCACACAAAATCAAACTTGATTTTAATCTAATCATTTCAAGAAAAAAGTTCTTTGTCTTATTAAGGGGTAATAAGCAAACAACGAATATATACCATTCGGTGCTAGGCAAAGGAAACAAGCCTAACACCTAAAAGAGGGGATATAAGATAATCCCTCAATTAGATGTTAAAAGACAAAATCCCCAAATCTATAAGTCAAGCTATCAAGCCACTCTATAAACTCATCTACACTTTGTTTTACTTTATTCATTTAAACCTCTTTTTGTTTTTGTTTCTTATGTTCCATTCTTTTTTAAGCAGCAATCCACAAACAATAACTGCAGGGATTGCATAAATCAAAATATTTAAGTTATTCATTTATCTCCTTATTTGATACTCACATCAAAGAGCAATTAACACCAAGTTCCAATAGATCATGACATTTGTCTATTGCAAAACTTTTTCACATACAAAATAATAAATATAAGTACTTCCTCCTCTAAAGGTTGGTTGATATATTAGTTATTGCTCTTTGGTGTAAGTATTTGCAATTTGTACTTGTTTGAACTATATTGAACGATTACATACGGTTACAAACAGTTACAAACAGTTACAAAACAGCGAAATAGTATAATTTTATTATAGTAATATAATAAAACTATTGACAAAGGATAGTTTCTTTGATACAGTACAGATACAAAAAAGAGATATATCGTTTATTCATAGAGATAACTTTACAAGTTGTTTTGTTGAATTAACTGTTTATCTGTTAGTTCATAATTATCCTTTGGGTTTGTGGTGAACCCTTTTTATGGATATTTTATTTTGAACTAAAAAATTGTTAATCGTCAGTATAAGAAAAGAGCAAAGAAACTCAAGTATTAAAATACTTGAGTTTTTTTTTGCTTAAAATATGGTGCTTATAGAGAAGTGGAAATACCTAGAACCATTCCGAACCTAGAAGTCAAGCACTTCATCGCTGATAATACTGCATCTTTCAGATGTGGAAATGTAGGTCAGTGCCATATGCTCTTTTTTATACTGGTTCCCTTTAGGGTTTAATCTATTTAATCATCTAGAAGGATTTACAATGATTAACGTTTTTTTAGGGATAAATTTTAATATCCCAACTTTAATAATCGCTGCGGCATATACAACTCTTGGAGCTGTTTATTTCTACAAGGCGGTTAGTGGTCACTAGTGATGACTAGGCAAGAACTAACACCACAAGTTCTTGCCACCCTTTCAGATAATATAATCCAATCTTAAATTTTATACTCACTATCAAATCATCTAATCATTTCAAACTAAATGACTTGAATATAAGTATTTAAACTTAGAATACCTCACATAAATCTTTATCAATAAATAAATTTGTATTTTTTATACCATTATCAAAAGATATATTAAAATCATAAGCAACACCTTTATTAAATATTGCCTTTGTTTCAGACTCTCTACAAATGCTTTTTATAAAGTCTTCTCTAAATGTAGCTATATTATCAAGCTTATTAGCATTATATATAGAAATCTTTGATTTAACTATATGTCTATCTGCTTTTACTGAATCATATTTAATAAAGACAGAATGGAATTTCTCTATATTTTTACTTGTTAAGTCTTTATTGTAATTAGATTCAATTTTACTTGCAATTTCAAAAGCATTATATTTATCAATTTTATTTTGATAATAGCCTGTTGTACATGCTCCAATTATGAACGGTAAAGAAAAAATTAAAATAAAATTATAGTTTTTTTTATTCATGAATAAGACCTTTTTTTTAATATAATATTGTATCAAATTATAGTCTTATATATAGTTACACAGTTTTTCTTTTCTTGGTACCGTGCACATACCTCAATAAACTCAAATCAATCTTTAACCACCAGGGCGATTGATACCTTTATATATTCTACTTCTTGTATATATACATATAAGAATGCTTTGATTTTCATCCTTATATTTCAAGGGTTTAACAATATGTTTTAAAAGAACTTAATAGCTGTTTTTGATAAGCTATGTTGAAATGGTATTATTAATCCTCTTAAAATAAACTTAATAAAGGTATAAATAATCCTTTTATTGAAAAAAATGAAAGTATTTTTAATCTGTTTTAATTTTTGAAAATAAAAAAAAGGCTAAGTGAAAACACTTAGCCTTTTTTCTGCAGGAGGTATTGTTATTATGAGTCTAGTCTTTGAATTACTTTTTGAAGCTGTTCTTTATAGTTATAAATGTCTTCAATTTTGTCTAATGCTATTTTCTCTTCTTTTTTATCTTCAATATGTATAGATAAATATTTTTGTTTTGTATTAAAAAGAAGTCTACAAATCCATTTTCTATTATTATTATCCAAAAGTACTCCAAAGTAACTTTTTGTATCTCTTGCATGTATTCTATCTAAGTTTATATTTTCTGCTAATATTGATTTCACAATAAAGAAGCCTTGTAGCTCTTCTTCTGTTGTAACAATTCCATCATCAGGAGTATCCTCAACTTCTTTTTCATCATCGCTTGAGATTTCAACACTAAGTTTTGATTTTAAAGAATTAATCTTTTCTTGAGCCATATCTGAAACTATTTCAGAAAATGCAATTTTAGAATATCCTTTGAATTCATCAATAACATTTTGTCTTAAAACCTTATCAGATAATTTCGAAGCAAAAAATCTTGCAAAATCATCAGAAGGGTTTTTAACTTCTTCTTTAAAAATACTTTTGATACCAGATATATATTTTTTATTCCCTGCACTTTTAACAATGTTTTCAATATTAAAGTTTTCACTTTTAAATTTAGAAATTTCTTTAATATCTCTATCTTTAAGTTCTAGAAGATTGAAACTAAAGAAAGGTACTTCATCCATTCTATTTGGTTTCTCTAAATCTGTAAAAATTTTATATTCAATACCATTTGTTAAGATTGCAAATTTACTTTCTGTAACTGTAAAATATCTTTCTAGTTGTGTTGCATGATGATTAAGGTTTTCTGTATGACATTTTGCTTCAATTAAAATCAAAGGATCATCATCATGCATAATAGCATAGTCAACTTTTTCATTCTTTTTTTTACTTATATCTGCTGTAAATTCAGGAATAACTACATTCGGATTAAATATGTCATATCCTAAAGTACTTATAAAAGGCATAATAAAAGAGTGTTTTGTAGCCTCTTCTGTATTTACACTGTCTTTTAAAGATTTAATTCTTTCCGATAAGTTTTTTAATTGTTCTTTTAGTTCCATAAACATCCTTTTTATTAATACATTTTTTTATACGAGTGCGTTTGTCTAAAGTTTTAAATTTGATATTTAAATTAGTCCCATTATAGGTTATTGAAGTGTTTGAAGTATTCATTTAACCACCTTTGATATAATGGTATTTATTATACCAAAGGATGATTAATTGTTATTTAAAAACAAAAGAATAATTAAATAAAATTAAAATGTGCTACTACTCTTCCAATTATTTTAAAATCATTTGCATCTTCTTCTAAAATAATATTAATTTTTTCATAGTCTTTATTATCACTAATTAAAGTGATCTCATTTGTTTTAGGGTTGTGCTGAATCCTTTTAACCTGAGGTGCTCCATAGTAAATTACTGTATAAACTGCACCATTAACAATTGCAGATTCTTTTTCAATAGGATTCACAACAAGTTGAGAGCCCTCTTTAATTGTAGGTTCCATGCTATTACCAATAGTATTAACTATATGAAGGTTATCAAAGTTTATTTTGCCTAGCTGCTCCTCTAGGAATGATCTATCAAAAGAAATAGGTTTTGTATTTACAGTTTCATTAACAATCTCGTTCGAACCTGCACAAACATAATTATCTTTGTAGTAAGTTAAGTTAATAACATTTTCACTATTTGAAACTTCATATTTATTTGGATTCTTTTTTATTTGTTCTTTAGTGATTTCTTCTCTAACTTCTTCTGCATTTGTATATAAGTCTGTAACTTGTAAATCTAATGATTTTGCAACAATTGGTAAGTCTCTAGCTGTGGGAACATTTGTGTTTGTTAATTGACCCCATTTTGTAACTGCGTCTTTCTTTTTCTCTAAACCAAATCTATTTGTCAGAATATATGCATAGTTTTCATAACTGTCATATTTACTTAGTACTAAATTTTTATATTTTTTCTTATCAAATTCAATCATAATATACCTTTTAACTTATGGTATAAATAATACCATTAATAGGAGGATTTTAAATACCTCGCTTAAGACTTAATTAAGAGGACTTTTTATACCATTATGCATGAAAAGAGCAGAATTGGAAAAAAAATTACTTAAACTCGGTTATAAAAAAGACTCTGTTGACAAAATTTTTCAAGGAAAGTTTTGTCCTCCTGCCAAAAAACTATTTATTTTGGAGGATGAATATGGAATCCCTATCCATGCATGGAGAGATATAAAGTCTTTTATTAAAAACAGTTTAACAGATGAACAAAAACAAATTTAGGTTTATTAGGAGTAAATAAAGTGAAACATAATAACCAAATCAAAGAAAACAAAGATTTTCATGCAAAACTAAAATCAAGTGTTATTGCATATGCAAATGACAAAGGTGTTACTTGGAGCTGCTACTTTGGAGATTTACTTTTTCCAAATAGTCCTACAGGAGCAGAACAAGTAAACAAAGCTTTCAACACTACAAATCTTACATCATGGCAAGTAGCACTTATCCTTCAAGAGATAGGTGAGTATGCATATCCTATCATCACTACTCAAAAAGTAGAGAAGTATGATTCTGAATCTGAATTTAAAAATGCAGTTTTAGAAACAATGGGTGAGCTTGGCAGTCTTACAGAAAAAGCTACAAAGATACTTGATGATGAAGATACAAGCTTAGATACATATGAAGCAAAAAAACTAGCAAGATGTACTCAAAAGTTACTTGTACAAACTTTGAAACTACATCTTAAAACAGAAAAAGCAAAAGATTGGGAGTAATCATCATGAGTAAAAACCCTAAAAAACAAAGACAAATTAAAAATACAAGTCAATCTGCAAAGATTTTAGAGTATATGAAAAATGGAAATAAAATCACTGCAAAAGATGCCTATGAGCTTTTTGGTTGCATGACATTAGCTCAAAGAGTTGCAGACTTAAAAGAAGCAGGACATGAAATAAAATCAAAACAACTTCATGTAAGTAAGCAAACAACTATTTCACAATACTACATGGATATATAGATGATAGATACACAACTATTGGTAAACATGGAAAGAACTCTTTTGAGCTCTATTCTATTTGACAATTCTATTTTTGAAGAACTACAAATAAAAGCTGATGATTTTTATCATCTTGGACATCAAAAATGTTTTTCATTTATGCAAGAGCTGCACTATGAACAACTACCAATAGATGAGTCTTTCTTAGAGAAAAAGTATAAAGCAAATAAGCTTGATGAAACAATACTTGTTGAGATATTATCCTCTACACCTATTTCAAATATCATAGCTTATCAAGATGAGATAAAAGAAAATAGTAAAAAAAGAAAACTTTTAAAAATTGCTCCATTAGTTCAAAAGCTATCAAGCGATACAGAAGTTACTGCAGCAGATGGGCTTGATACAGTTCAAAAAGAACTAAATGCAATAGACAATGAGCTTGATAGAGTAAGAACTACAGCTGATATTGTAAAAGATTTTGAAATAAAAATGAAACTTGCACAAGAACAAAATGGACCAATAGGTTTAAAAACATCTATTAGTTACCTAAACAATCTAATAGGAGCATTTGAACCAGGTAAAACAACTGTAATTGGTGCTAGGCCGTCGATGGGTAAAACGAGTTTAATGTGTAACTTTGTAAATGATTTCTTAGATATATCAATAAACAAAGATGGTGCAGTTCTAGTAGATAGTTTAGAAATGCAAGCAGAGGATATACTTAAAAGACTTATAGCTTGTAAAAATCATGAGAGTTTATCAGATTTAAAAAGAGGTGTTGTAAAAAACTTAGTTAAATATCAAAACTCTTTAAGATTCTATGCAGCAAATAAAAACTTTATACTACATGATATAAAAGGTCTTACATTTAAGCAGTTAGCTGCAAAAGCTAGGAAAGTGTTTAGAACTGCACAAAAAGAGGACAGACCTATCAAAGCATGGCTTATAGATCATGTTGGAAAAGTAAAGATACTTACACCAAATCCATTTCAAAAAAGAAATGAGATAGCAGAAGGTACGCAGCTTTTACAAAATATATGTGATGAGTTTGGAGTACATCTATTTATATTAACTCAGTTAAATAGAGAAATCACAAATAGAAAACAAAACAGACCTCAGTTATCGGACATCAAAGAGACTGGAACATTAGAAGAAGATGCAGATATTGTTATCTTTCCTCATAGAGAGTCTTACTATAAAAGAAGTGATAGAAATCAAAAGGAAGAAGATGTAAACCCTGCAGAGCTTATTATACCTAAGAACAGAGACGGACAAAGTGGAACAGTAAATACTTACTTCAATGGTCCTTATAATCTTTTTGGGAATAAGGATATACCTGTAGAAGTAGTTTTTGAAAATAGTGCAGAAAATAGCCAAGCAAAGACATATCAAGATGAGGAACAAATAGAAGTTCCTAACATTTTTTAAATAAGAATATACCAGTTTAAGAGGATAAATCATGGCAAGACAAGAAGAAGCCCAAGTTAAAACTAGAAAACATTATGTTACTATTCCATCTAATTATATAGAGGACTTACAACAGACAGGCAAAAGAGATAAAGCTCGTGCATTTATGGAGTATTACTTTGATATGCACAATGAGACTGTTAACTCTGTTCGATTCTATGGTAAGAGTTGGGGAAAATCTGTAGGAACAGTAAATAGCTGGATTAAAGATTTTAAGCATGAAATAGATAGATATTTTAGTTATTGGATGATTCAAAACGATTCACACCATACCTCTGTTGCAAATACAACTGAACAAAAACTGAACACTACTAAAAACACAACTGAACAGTTAAATACCAATAAAACACCGACAGTATCGGAACTTTCAAAAACACAACTGAACACTACTAAAAACACAACTGAACAAAAACTGAACAAAGATTCTAATAAGAATCTTATTAATATAAATGTCGAAAATGATTCGACAAATGCTTCTTCTAAATCAAAAACAATCTATCCTAAAAATTTTAGTATTCTTTGGAATTTGTATGATGTTAAACAATCAAATAAAAAAAGAGCTTTAACTATTTTTCAAAAAAGATGGAAACATACAGACTTAGAACTTTTAGAAATTGCTATTAAAAAAGCAAAAGAAGAAATGACACCAGGATATGAAAAACACTTTGATGGTTTTTTAAATGGTGTGATAGATAGTTACTTACCTCAAAGAGCATGGTTCAAAGATGCTAAAGGTATTACCCATCAAGGTTTATATCACGAAAGTGAAAACAAGTTTGTAAGCGATAAAGGTCAAGAAGTTCCACTAAATGCAGAGCTTGTATCTAAGCTTATGAAAAATGATTACTTTGGAATCAAGGAGGATTAATGTCTAAAGTTCCTGATAACTTACTTGACTATATGCAGCAAGTAGAAAAGAAACATAAGATCTCAAAAGAAGTTTTGAATGATATATTTACTAACTTTCCAATTCCTAAGAACTGGGATGATTATCAGCTTGCATTCTATGTTGAGAAGAAGCTCGAACTAAACAAAGGTTATTTCTCAATTGCACTTAGAAAAGGTTATGAGATAAAAGCAAGTATTCAAAATATGCATGGCCATATCTATGTGAAATTAGATGATGAGATTATTAAGCTGCTTAAAGATGGATTTGTTGGTGCAAAGATTAAGCCTGGTGAAGTAGATGAGTATGATCATGTAATCAAGCTTACTAAAAATACTATTTTAGGATTTTATAAATGAAAAAGAAAATATGTCCAATTCATGGGTTTTGGAATCAAACTCATGCAAAGCAAAGATGTCCTAAATGTACAAAGGATAGAAACAAAACTTATGATAGAACTAGAAGAAATAAAGAGCTTGATAAGTTTTATCATAGCAAAGAATGGAAAAACACAAGAGCTTTAGTTCTTAGTGAAAATCCATTTTGTGTAGAGTGTGGTCATCCTGCACAAATGGTTGACCATAAAAAAGCAATCAAAGATGGTGGTGCAAAATTAGATTTAAATAATTTACAGCCAATGTGTAACAGCTGCCATAATAAAAAAGAAATTGAAGAAGGTAACAGATGGTAAAAATCATAAGGGGAGGGGTAGTTCAAATCCTACAGAGTAAAAGCCTAAACACCGAACCCCCTCTTGAATTTTTACAAACTCTATTTTCGAGGGGTGGGGTATAATGGAAAACTATGAATTAGCAAAAGATAAAGTCGAAAATACAAAGCAGTCATATCGTGCAATAGCTAAAGAACATGATGTAAGCCACACAAAATTGATTCAAATTGCAAAACAAGATGGTTGGAACATATCGCATAGGGTTTCCAAAAAGGTTTCCAAATCTTCCAATAATTCCACTAAAAAAAGAACTGAAAAGCCTGCACATGAGAAAGTTCTAGGCAAAATAGCAATTAGAAAGATGATTGAACTTAAAGATGAACTTGGGAACAAGTACAGCAATGTTGATGAACCACTAATTGTGATGTATGCTAAGAATTATGAAAGGTATTTGGAACTAGAACAAGAACTAAATACAAGAGGTATACTCTCTAAAAGTGTGAAAACAGGCACAGAGTATATGTCACCAAACTTTACTGCAATGCTTGCACTTCAAAAGAGTCTAGTGTCTATTGCTCAACAGCTTGGATTGTCAATAGCAGCAAGAAAGAAAATAGGATTAGATCTAGGAAAAGAGGATGAAGGCCAAACAACAATTTACGACATAATAGAAAGTGTTAATAAGTCAAGTGAAAATGAAGAGGACCAAGATGGCATTCTTTAAAGGTCAAGAAGTATACTGTTACTATGAAAAGACATTTGAAAGACACTACAGAGATTTAGAAGCAGTAAGAAATGCCGAAAAGCCAAATCTTAGATATAACAAAAAGCTAGGTAAGCTTTATGTAGAACTTATTCAAACCCTAAGACACTATAAAGGTAAATGGGCTAAACAACCATTGATTCTTGAAGATTGGCAAAAGAAAGTTATTGCTATTGCTTTTGGATGGGAACAAAAAAACAGTGATGGGAAATGGGTTAGAAGATTTAATACTATCTTTATTTTTATTCCTAGAAAAAATGGTAAAACACTTTTAGCCTCGGCTATCACGATAGTAGATAGTTTAGTTAGATTTGAAATAGGTGGCGAAGTTGTAATCTTTGCTACAAAAAAGAAACAAGCTAAATTAGCATGGCATGGTATAGAAAAGATGATTGCTGCACATCCTGATTTAAAAAAAGATTATCACTCATCATATGGAGTAGTTACATTAAAAAAAATAGATACTACTTTTGATACTCTTGGAAGAGATAGTGATACGGAAGATGGACTAAATGTATCAGTTGGTGTTGCAGATGAATATCATGCACACCCTGATGATTCACTATATGAAGTTGTAGAATCAAGTCAAGGTGCAAGAGAACAGCCATTGATGATGAGTATCACTACAAGTGGTAAAAAGATTACAAGTCCTGCAAAGCTGATGCATGACCATGCACAGAAAGTTTTAGAAGGTGTAATTGAAGATGATAACTTCTTTGCATTTGTTGCACAACCTGATAAAGATGATGATCCTTTTGATGAGCTTACATGGTTTAAAGCAAATCCTAACTATGGAATATCTGTAACAAAAGATTATATGGAAAGACAAGCTAAACAAGCAAAAGATAGACCTGAGAAGTTGCCTAACTTTAAAATAAAGAACTTGAATATATGGACTAACTCAGCTGATGCATTTATACCTTATGAAAAATGGCAAAACTTAATAACTGGGGAACTAGCAGAAGATATTGAAGAAAACTTTGTACAAGGTTTTGACCTTTCAATTACAGATGACTTTAGTGCTAATGCTAGAATTTATAAGATAGGTAGAATCTTCTATGCAAAGATGAATTACTACATTCCTGATGATAATATCGATGAAAGAGCAAGACAGCTAAATGTACCTCTTAGAAGTTGGGTAGACCAAGGTTATATAAATGCAACACCTGGTGATGTTATAGACTATGATTTTATTTATGAGGATATGAAGCCAAGTATTGATTATTGTGATGGTGTTATTTATGATGCCTTTCAAGCTAAACATCTAGTAAAAAGATTTACAGAAGATGGTTATGAAGAGTTATTGACTAATTTACCTCAAGGTTATCTATCTCTTACCTCTCCAACAAAGTTTTTTAAAGACCTGGTGAAGCTAAATTTATTTAGACATGATGGAAACCCAGTTACCACCTGGATGGTATTTAATCTAATAGTTCTAAATGGACCAGGGGGAAATATAAAGCCTGATAAAGAAGACCCTGACAATAAAATAGATGGAGCTGCTGCCATAATAAATGCACTATCTTACTTTGATGCAACAGATGAAACAAGTATTTATGAAAGTAGAGGTTTATTAACTTTAAACTGATAAATTTGAAAATTTCTTTAAAAAAAAAGCTAACGACCACAAAAGTGGTCGGCAATTTATTAAACTTTCTTCATGAAAAAAATAAAACTATCAATCGCATTACTATTCTTATTCGTTTTAATTTCGATTGTTTTTAGTATAGGAACGGCCTTGTTCTATGCTAAAACTTTTGTATATGTGCTTGGCTTAGGGCTTATAATGTCTTGTGTGATGGTAGTTTTATTTTTGATATTTGCTAATGAAGGAGTTGAAAAATGAGAAATTTTTTTAATTCTTTTATGGAAACTAGAAACAATACTGTTCTAACCTCTGACAAAGAAGGAATGAGTGAAATTTTTAGTAGTAATAAAACAGAATCGGGTGAGTCAATTACTAAACAAAATGCAATGCAAATATCTACAGTTTTTTCATGTATTAGAGTTCTATCTGAGGGAATAAGTTCTCTTCCTCTTCATCTTTATAAACAAGAGGGTGAAAATATAGAAAAAGCAAGAATACATCCTCTATACAATATTTTACAATCTGAACCAAATACTGAAAATACAGCTATCACTTTTTGGGAAATGTCAATTATGCATTTGTGCTTATATGGAAATTTCTATGCTCAAATCATAAGAAATAGATTAGGACACGTAACTAGATTAATTCCATTTATTCCAAATAATGTAACAAAATGGAGAGTTGAAGATGGTACGATTTTCTATACGTACCAAATCAATGGTAAAACAATACACTTTGAACAAAATGAAATATTTGAAGTTATGGGTATGTCTTTAGATGGATTTACAGGACTTTCTCCAATTTCTTATCAAGTTGAAACTTTAGGACTTGCAAAATCTAGTGAAAAACATGGTGCAAGATTTTTTAAAAATGATGCAACACCAAATTTTGCTTTAGAACACCCAGCAACACTTAAAAACGATGCATATGAACGACTCAAAAAAGACTGGATAATTTCACAAGGTGGCAAAAATAAACATGTTCCTGCAATTTTAGAAGGTGGAATGAAAATTGCAACAATGTCAGTTTCAAATAGAGATAGTCAATATTTAGAAACAAGACAATTTCAAAAGAGTGAAATTTGTGGAATTTTTAGAGTTCCTCCTCACTTGATTGCTGATTTATCAAAATCATCTTTTAATAATATTCAAGAACAATCTCAAGAGCTAGTTAAATATACATATCAACCTTACATTATAAGAATTGAACAATCAATAAATAAGCAATTATTAACTAAATCAGAAAAACAAAAATATTATGCAAAATTTAATGTTGAGGGGCTATTAAGAGGTGATGTTAAAACAAGATATGAAGCATACAATGTTGCAAGAAATGGAGGATGGATGAATGCTAATGAAATTAGAGCAAAAGAAGAAATGAATCCAATACCAGGGGGTGAAAAATACTTACAACCATTAAATATGACTACTACTGAAGGGAATAGTAATGAAGATTAATATTAGAGAGTTGCTTTGCGGACAAGTCTTTTACAGAAATGCATCTGTTATGCAAATTCCAAAATCAAATGAAGAATCAAGAGCAGATAACCAAGCTGAATTAAATGAAAATAATCACAGATTTGTATTAATTTCAGAAAACAATGCTTGTGAAAGATATGACTGGTGGGAAGGTGAAATATTTATTGAAGAATTGTCTTTAGATGGTGCTAAGTATGAAGCCTTAAAAACTTTTTTTACAGATCATAATCCTAGAGTAGACACTGCAATTGGTGCTATTGAGAATAAACAAAAAGTAGGTAAAGAACTTTTTGCAGATGTTAGATATTGCAGCGATGAATATTCTCAAAATGTGAAGCTTAAATATGATGAGGGAATCTTAACAGATGTTTCTATTGGATATAGAATTAATGAAATAGTAGAAACAAAATATAAAGATCAACCAAATCATATTTTAGTGACAGATTTTGACATTGTTGAATTGTCAGCTGTATGGAAAGGGGCAGATTCAGGAGCCTTTAAAATTGAAAAAAATAAACCTGAAAATATTGAAGATGAGAAAAGATTCTCACATGAGTTCTATAAAAGAAAATTAAATTTATTAAAAAGAGGTTAACAAAAATGACATTAGAACAATTAAGAGCTTTACAAGCTAAAAGATTTAAACAATTACAAGCAATTTTAGATGGTGCTGATTCTGAAAAAGGTTTAACACATGAAGAATCTCAAAGATACGATTCAATTGAAGAAGAGTACGAGAGAGATGAAAAACAAATTAAAAGATTAGAAAGAGCATCAAAAAGAAATAGTTACATGAATCAGGAAACTACAAATCCTGCATATGAAAATGGAACTTCTAATGATAATAATGATGATGAAGATTCAAGTGATATTGGGAAAAGAGCTTTTTGGAAAATGGCAAGAAATGAAGCATTGACTCCTGAGGAATCAAGAGCACTTGTAACAACAAATGATTCAAAAGGTGGGTATTTAGTTCCAGAGACTTTCGCAGATACTATTATCCAAAAAACTACTGAAAAATCTTATATTAGAGATTTGGCAACAGTTACACTTTCATCTCATACTGAGAATATTCCAGTTGAAGGTGATGATGGTGAAAATGGGTGGATTGATGAAGAAGGAACTTATCCTGAATCTGATCCAACAATTGGGAATGTTCAATTATCTGCATGGAAAACAGGAAGAATTGTAAAAGTTACAGATGAAGCACTTGAAGATTCTGTTCCAGCTATTGAAGGGTATGTTGCTATGAAATTTTCAAAGTCAACTACAAAAGCAGAAGAAGCTGCATTTATTAGTGGTGATGGAACAAAAAAACCAAAAGGGGTTTTAGTAACTGCAGAAACAGGTTTAACAACAGCTACTATTGGAATATCTGGAGATGAAATGATTGACTTTATGGCTTCATTGGATGAAGATTATGAAGGAAATGCATGGCTTATGATGAATAAAAACACAAGAGCAAAACTTAGAAAATTAAAAGGTTCAGACGGCCAATATTTATGGGTACAAGGATTTAATGGAAACCCAGATACTTTTGATAATAAGCCAATTAGAATTAATAAGTATATGCCTGATATTGCTGCTAATACAACTCCTATTGCTTATGGTGATTTTTCTTATTATCACATCAAAGATAGAAAAGTTATGACATTAAAAAGATTAAATGAAAAATATGCAGATACAGGGCATGTTGGATTTAGAATTGATAAAAGAGTGGATGGTAAATTAGTACTTCCTGAAGCAGTAAAAAAATTAAAAATGCCAGCTTCATAGGTCTAAATTATGAAAATTAGATTTTTAACATATATAAGCGGTGAAAATAAAGATTTCACCGTAGGCGAAGAAGAAGAATTTACTGATGATGCCGCACATAGAATGATAGTAAGAGAATTAGCTGAACCTACAAATAAAAAAATTTATACTGACTATCTTAAAAAATTAAGTGAAGAGAAACTTCTTCAAGAAGAAAATGAACAAAAAGCAACTGCACTTCTTCATGCAAAAGAGTTAAAAGAAAAAAGAGAACATCATCAAGCTCAAATTGATGAGATTACTCATGCTCTTGGTGATGGTGCAACATACTATAAATCTTATGTAGCACTTGCAGAAGATTTAGCAAAGAAAGAGAGTACAAAAAATGAAAACTCTAATGACAGTAAAAAAGATGATTTATCACAAGAGAGTAAAGGAAAGTAGATGTTAAAGCAAACAGTAGCACCAACAACTGAATCTATTGAAGCTATTTTATCTTTAGAAGATGCAAAAGAATTTGCAAATATTGTAGGAGCTCATGATGACAAAGTTATGAGCGATTTAATAAAAGCAGCAATAAATGATGCAGAAGATATTACAAATAGACAGTTTGCAAGTGCTACTTACGAGTTAACACTTCCAAAATTTACTCAAAATATGAGACTTCCTAAGAATCCTATTCAAGGAGTTTCAAAGATTGAGTATATGGACCAAGATGGAAATTATCAAACATTAGAAACTGCGAATTACTTTTTTTATGAAGAGTTAGAAGTAGGAACTTTAGTCTTTGAAAATCTTCCAGGTCTAAAAGTTCATCCACAAGCTGTAAAAATCACTTTTACAAGTGGATATGAAACTGCAGATAAATTCCCTGCAATGTTAAGACAATGGCTGAAAGTAAGAGTTAATACTCTTTATGAACATAGAGAAGAACTTGTTCTTGGAACTATAAGTACAAAACTTGGTCATGTTGATAGTGTTTTAGATAGATATAGAATAAGGTCAATGTAATGAGAGCAGGTTCATTGAGAGATGTAATAGTAATTGAAAAATCAATTACCACATCAAATGAATATAAAGAAAAAGTAAAAACTTTTGAACCATTTGTAGAAACAAGAACACAAGTATCTCATGTAAGTTCGAATGAAAAATATTTTAATGGTAAATATACTGACAAAATAGTCAAAAAGTTTCGTCTTAGATATATAGATGGTGTTACAACTGATATGAGAATAGTTTTTGAAAAAGAGAATTATGACATTAAAGAAGTTGTTGATCCATCAAGAAGAAAAAGAGAGTTACTTATTGTTGGAGAACTAGTGAAATGATTGGTGTAAAAGTAAAAGGACTTGATACTGCAGAAAGTATTTTAAGAAAGTTACCTCAAAGTGTTCAAAAAAAGGCATTGTCAGGAATGGTAAGAGCAGGTGCAAAAGTCATATTAGAAGAAGCAAAGAAAAATGTTCCTGTTGATACAGGTTCAACAAAAGAAAGCCTTACTATTCAAAAACAAAGAAGTAAAGATAAAAATATAGTTCATTATGGAGTAGTTCCATTAGCTAGTAAAGTTAAAAGAAAAAGGTTTACTTTATCTGATGGTAAAAAATGGAGCATTAAAGGAGAGGTAGCAAGTGGTTATGCAGCCTTTTTTTTAGAGAAAGGTACAGCATATATGCAGCCAAAACCTTTTTTAAGTACGGCAACCTCTAAGAATGATGAGGCATATGAAGCAGGTAAAAAATATCTTGTAAAAAGAGCAAATAAAATCATTGGAGATGCAAAAAGATGATAAAGAAACTAATGCAACATATTGAAGACAATGTTCCTGAGCTACAAGGAAAAATTGAAGCAAATATAGTTTCAAAAGAAACTAATCCACCATGTTGTAGATATTTTACAAAGGGAGGGGATATAGGCTCTTTAGGTGGTTATGTAGGACAAATAGAAGAAGTACAACTAGATATTTTTTCAAAATCTTATACAGAACTAAAAGCGATTTTATACAAAGTCAAAAAAGCTCTTTATTCATTTGATTATTTGCCAGAAAGATTAACTTATGAAGATAATTTTGATGAAGAAACTCAGTGGCATAGAGAGATTATCACATTCCAAATAAAATTTAAGGAGTATTAAAATGGAAAGTTTTTTAAAAGTTAAGGTAAAGCTAACAAGACCAGGAGGAACAGAAGTTGTAACTAGTACATTATTTGATGTTAACGGATTAGGTAGTCAAAGAAGTACAAGTAAAAAAGTTGCCTATGATGATACAGTATTTTTAAATGTTGGATTTAAAGAGTATGAGTCTATTAATTTTCAATTACCTTATGGTGAAACGGCAGGTAGTTTTCATGCAGAAGCAGAAGCTGCTTATGATGCAAATGAGCTAGTTGCTTTTGAAATTGAGTTTAACAACAAAAAGACAGACGCAGGAGCTGGAACAACTATTAGTGGAGATGTAAAACTTACATCTTATAAACCGACAAATGATGATAAAGCACTTATTTCAAACTTCTCAGCTGAATGGGAAGGACAACCAACATTAACAAAAGCAAATTAAGGATTTTAGATGTTAAAAAAAGAAGATATTTTAAGTAAATTTACAAGTTCAACAAAAACTTATGAATCAAAAGTTTTTGAGGGAGAACAAATAAAAGTTAAAAAGTTGTCAATTTCTGAAAGAGTAGTTGTTGATGGTGTGATGCTTAAAAATGCAAAATTTGAAGGTTCAAAAGTTACAAAAATTCCTCCATCAGATTATAACAAAGCTGCATATATAGCTACTGCTTATGGCATGGTTGAACCAAAGATGACATTAGAAGAGATTGAAAGTCTAGATAATAATGCTCTTCCATTTGCAATTGAAGTTTTTGAACAAATACAAGAGCTAGATAAGCCAAAAAACTAGAACAGCGTGAGTTTATTTTTAAACTTGCGCATGAATTAGGAAAAACAGTTTCAGAACTTGAAAACACTATAAGTGAAAGTGAACTGTATGAATGGATGGAATATTTTGAAAAGTATCCACCCTTAGTAGATAGAGTTGAAATGCAACTTGCAATGTTGACACAAGCAACTATAGCACCATATTCAAAAAAGAGCTTAGAACTTCAAGATTTTATGATTACAGGACAAAAAGACATAAAAATGCTTGAAGGGCAAGAGCTAGAAAATTTTATATTTGAAAGATTAGGATAAGAAATGAGTAAATATTCAGTAGCAGAAGTTATATTTGACATAAAAGCAGATACTAGCCATCTTGTAAAGTCTACGGATAAGGCTCATTCTTATATGAAAAAGCAAGTAGGTAATATTAAAACTACAGTATTATCATTAGCTACTGCATATATATCTGTACAAACTGCAATGAAAGGGCTTGAACAAGTTCAAAGAAGTATTAATTTATCTTCTGAATTTGAAAAGCTTGAAACAGTTTTAAAAACTGTTGAAGGTAGTACTATCAAAACAGAGCAATCAATGCAGTGGATAGAAAACTTCTCAAAATATACACCATATAAAATAAAACAAGTAACAGAAAGTTTTGTAAGTTTAAGAACTTATGGATTAGAGCCAACAAATGGTTTACTTAAAACATTAGGTGATACATCTAGTGCCATGAATAAACCTCTTCAACAATCAGTAGAAGCAATAGCTGATGCAATAGTTGGTGAAAATGAAAGACTTAAAGAGTTTGGTATTAGAGCTGAAAAAATGGGTGAAGAAATTAAATACTCATGGATCAACTCAAGTGGAGAAGCAAGACAAACAATTATTAGTAATAATAGCGACATAATAGAAAGCACACTTGAATCTATTTTTAATAGTAAGTATGCAGGAGCAATGGAAGAACAAAGTAAAACTCTAAATGGTATGCTTTCTAATATGTCAGACAACTGGACAATCTATCAAAAGAAAGTGATGGATGGAGGATTATATGACTACTTTAAAGCTGTAGTATTTGTAGTAAATGATGAAATGTCAAAAGCATTTGAAAATAATGCAAATATTGGTATTGAATACTCTAATATTATAATTGAAAGTATTAATTCAACTATTTTAGGTTTTGGTAAATTATATGATGTATTGGAAACAGTTGGAGATAGTTATAATGTAGTTAGATATTCAGCAGAAACATCATTTTGGGGAATTCAAGTAGTAACTGCTTCATTATCAAGATTTATTCAAGAATCTATGGAATCTTCTATTAATTATGTTGTTGAAGGTTTTGAAGATATGATCAACAATGTTGTTAATGGAATTAACACAATTATTGGGCAGGCTAATTCAACAGGCCTTGTTAATTTTTCTTATGTTTCTAGTGTTGATTATGAGAAAGTAGATTTTGGAATAGAAGGGCTTCTTGAAAGAGAAGCTTATGTAAAAGAGAATTTCGAATTAGCTTCAGAAAATCTAAAATTAGCTTATGAAGACTTATTTACTACTTCAAATGATGGTTTTGATTTAGCACAAAAATTTATTACAGATGTAAATTCAAGATTTAAAGAAATAAGAAATAATAACCAAGATATTAGTTCTGAGAAACCAGACTTTGGAGACAGTGCAAGTAATGCATCAGATGTAATAGATAATATAAATGACCAATTAACTGACTATCAAGTTGATTCTTCAATTATTGATAAAATTAAAGATACTAGTGATTTACTATCTTTCAACTTAGAAAATGCAACAGATGCAACAAAAAAATATATTGATGTAATGTCCGAAGAAGATGGACTAAACTACACAATAAAAGAACAAACATATACTACAGAAAAACTAGTTAACGAATCAAAAGCAGTAGTTTCAGTTTTCAATGAAGCAACAGAAGAAATAAAAGAGTTTATCTTCCAATTTGAAGATACTTTTATAAATAGTCTTAAAACAAATGCAGACTATATGCAAAATGTTTTTTCACAAGATACAAATCTAAATAAAACACTTTCTTATATTGATGCTTTAGAACAAATGCAAGAAGCACAACAAAACTTATTGAACAATCCATTAGATGTACAGATTGGACAACAGTATCAAGAGAGTTTTCAAGCTTTCGTTGAAAGCACTGAGCAAGTACTTAATAGTGAAAATTATTCAACTAATCAAGACTATATATTTGCACAAGCAACAGTCGGAAATCAAATATCATCTTTTCAAAATAATGCATTAGATGCATACAATGTATTTACTAGCATGAATGATTTACTTACAAGTATTAATAAATCGTTTGAAGATGGAATATTAACTGATGATGAAAAGACTACCATTAGTAATGTTGCTGATAGTGTAAATGTTAATAATGAAAAGTTACTTGGCTCTAATAGCTCATTAATTAAAAGTACAAATTATATTACATCTGCAGTTAATGACCAGGAGTATTACAATAATTCAAATTTAGCTAAGAGTGTTGATCTAACACAAAATACAAATAGTGTTACAGCTGCACTTTCTACAGTAAATTCAAGTGTTGGTAATATAAACATACCTGATGTAGAACTTGATACAGAACCAATAACACTTGCTTTAAACGGTACTAATTCAAATAGTGTTACTGATTTTATTCAAAAACTTATGGGTGGAAACTCAACTGGAATTTCATTAAGTTCTATTTCATCTTCATTTCCTGAACTATCAGTTGATACAGGTCTTGATGTTAGTAGTCTTTCTAATATTTCTGCAAATACTGCAACTACAGCAGTAAATGCGAATAATACAAAGAATGCGGTTACTTCAATGGCAGGCGGAAAAAGCTTACGTAACTTACAGGTTAAAAGAGTAACAGAATGGACACAGAGCTATGGAGATGGTACAACTTCAACAAACATTGCTTACCAATATTATGCTAAAGGTGGTTATACAGGAGTTGGGCACGGACTTCCTGACCATACAGGGCATAAACAAGCAAAAATTATTACACATGATAATGAATGGATAGCTCCAAAATGGATGGTCACAGCTTATCCTTCATTGTTTTCATTTTTAGAAAAATCAAGAAAAAATAGAGGATTAATATCTGGTAATTTAAAAAAAGCAAGCAATGAAGTTAAGTCAATATCAATTGAATCAAATAATTCAGATAATGGATTGTCAGATAAATATCTTTTTGTAGTAGCTGATGAATTAAAAAAAATGAATCGAATATTATCAAATGTTACAAATAATGGTGAAGCAATGCTTACGGAGGCAGTTTAATGGCAACTTTAATAAAAAATGAAATATCGGATTATCTTTCTATAAATGTATCAGAGGATGAACAATTATGGAGTTCTAGCGATTCATATAAATATGGAGATGAGAGAAGAGATGGCCATTTTATATATAAATATGCAGGAGAAGATAATTCAAATACAGAAGAAAGTCCAAGTGAAAATTCGCTAAAGCAAAAACCTGTATGGGTAAATATAGGACCAACTAATTATTTTGCAGCAATTGATGGTGAGACAAGTACTCAAACAAAAAATGATGAAACATTAATTTTTGAAATATCAATTAAAAATTATGATTCATTGGCTCTTCTAACAATTGATGCAATTGAAGCTGTAATAGAAATGATTGATTTAAGCAGTGACGAAATTGTTTATGCTGAGACAATTGATTTAATAGATGATAGTGAAATAATAGATGATTACACATATATGTTTAATGACTTTGTTGCAAGCAATGCAATTTATAGAAGACTTCCAATCTATTCAAATGCAAAGATAAAAGTAACTTTGAATAATCCTGGATCAAAAGCTGCATGTGGAAGATTAGTGTCGGGGCGAAGTTTTTATATGGGAGCAACTGGAAAAGGAGTAAACCTAGGATTAGAAAGTTATAGCAAAAAAGATGTAAATGAGTTTGGTTACGCAAAGTTAAAACATAGAGGTGCAATAAATGTAGATAGCTATGAGATTATTACAAAAACTGCAAAAATACCAATGTTAAGAAGAAAAGCAAAAGAGCTAGATGCTATTCCAATATTGTATGTGATGGATGAAAGTAAGGATTCTAATTTAGAACACCTTTTGAATTTTGGATATTGGGAAAACTTCTCAGTTCTAGTTGAATCAAAAAAAGATAATGAATCAATAATAAGTTTTTCATTGAAAGGAATTTTATAATGACACAAATACCAATAATAAATAAATATACAACTACTCCAAGTAGAAAAAGACCTGAGACTTTTAGTTCAGATAGAGATATAAGACTTGAAGAAGATAATTTAAGAATTGATGAAATGAATAATACTGCTGAGGCTATTAATGATGTCACAACAGATATTAATGCAAAAAACACAAATGTAAACAATAAGCATACAGATGTAACAAGTAAACATAGTGAAGTAATAAGTGCAAGAGACACAGCAGTTGCGAAAGCAGATGAAGTAAAAAACTTACAGTTACCAACACAGGCTACATATACTTATGAAGAGTTTAATAAGATGTTAGCTGCAACATTTGAAAAGGCAGGATTTATATATCATCATAAACCTCTTATTCATCCTGAAGATGTATTTGAAAAAACAAATATTCCAAATACATTAAGACTAAAAACACACATGATTAATGGTTTTTTTGATGGTGATAAGATTATAGATTTTGGAGTAGATTATATTGATATTGTATTTCCTGAAAAACCTTTTGCACCAACAAGTACAGATGAACTGTTAGATGATAAGGTTCATAGATTAATTTGTCAACAAGCTCACAACAAAGGTGATTTTATTGTGACTGGGAATGAATTAATAAGTAATGGAAATTTTAAAAGTGGTAGTCTTAATTGGCAAGATAACACAAATGGAGGTACTTTTGAAATAGTTGATAGTATTTTACATATTAGTACAACATCTACATCTAATGAAGCTTTTCAAAGTACTGAAAGCATTTTGATTAAGGGGGGCATTACATATGTTTTTACATATAGAATAACTGATGTTTCAAATGGAGGAGCTATTTTTAACTCACTAACAGGTGGAAAACTATTTGATTTAGATACTTCTATTGGTGTTCATACTCATATATATACTGTTTCTAGCGATACTAATTTCGTTTTTAAAATTAGAATGGATGGAGCAAATAACAATCTTTGGATTTGTGATATTTCAATCAGACAGAAAGATACAATTTATCAAGCTATTAAAAATACTAATGAAATGTTTGATATTGAAAGTTCATTGACAAGTTATTCAAATATATTTAGTGGTTTAGTTGTAAAAAAACTAACTTCTGATGAAAAAGGAATGGAAGGTTTTTATTTGTCAGAATTTGATTATGGAAGTAATTGGAACCCAAATACAGAGAATTATACAGTTGGGGCATGGCTATATTTAGGAACAACAGAAAACATGTCTCTAAAAAATCCATACTTTGAAAAAAGAACAAAAGTAACAAGAAGAGATTTTATCCTGTTTAATAAAACAACTAAAACTTTCCAAACTTTTAAAGGATATAAAGAATTCAATGTAGCAGCTCCTGATGTAAATGACTTTGTAGAGGTTTATGATGAGTATTCTTTAGTAAAACAAAATGTTATTACAGATGGAATAGATGAGTTTGTTTTTATTGGTGTAATGGGAAATTGTTTAAATGCAGGAGCTTATCATTTTATTTATAATAAATTTGGGACATCAAGATATTTAGTAAATGATGGAATGAGTGCTAGGTATTGGCATGAAACAAATGAACTTACTTCATATACTGCATTTGTAAAAGGTATTGTTAGTGTTAATGATGGATTCCATTCAGGTGAAGGCTTTGGAAATGTTGCAATATCTCATCCTTTAAAACTTGCATATGATAAAGTTTATATTTATAGTGAAAATGGTGTAGGATTTAATTTCTTACCTTTAGCTAATAGACATAGTAATTTATTAGAATTAGAACACTTAAAAAAATACTATATTAATAATGGTCAAGTTTGTAAGTTAGCAAATGAAACATATACAGTAGGAAATAGATTTGGTAACACTTGTTATTTTGCAGCTAATCTTAAAGTTGATGTTTATTTACCTTATAAAACAGCATCTAAAAATTTTAAAGTTGGTGAAAGAGTTAGAATTATTGGAACAAATCCTTTGTTTGTTGCAGAATTCACAATAAAGAGAATAATTGAAAGTCCAGACGCACCAAATGATTTAATATCAACTGATAATGTAAATGATATAGAACTTATTCTTGGGACAGACCCAAGTGGATATATTGAAATAGAATCAATCGAAAAAGCTTCACATATATCAACATATGGAAGTGTAAACCATGCAGATATTTTAGGTTCTAAAGATGATTACCTTACGGAATGGAAACAATGGCTTCAGTGTGGTAATTCAATTGTTTCTGCTAATAGTTTATTAATTGGACAAGATGAAACAATTTATATTAATGGTACCTATAACCCAATAGGAACATTAAAATTAGAGAATGAACCTCAAAGAATTTATACAGATGATGGTAATACATGGTTAACTGCTCCTTTTAATGGAAATAAAGAATTAAATATATTGTGGGGAGGACTAAACAACACAGCAGGAAGAATAGCTGTAATGGAATATAAAGGGAAAAATACCCTTTCTCAAGTTCAACCTAAAAGTATTGACTACTTATCTAATGAAGTGCTATTTCAAAATTGTAATTTTCTATATAAAGGCTCAAATATTGTAAATAGCTTAGGTTTTATATCTACAGCAAATGAATTAAATAGTTTAGAAATAAAACCTTTTAAAACTATTTCTATCGGTGCAAAATATACATCAAAGGATGGAAGTAAAAATATAAAATATGGTGATGTAATATTAGCACTAGATGGTTTATATAATAGTGGAGAAGATGGAATATATTATATGAATATAGGTTTTGAGGGAACATATAATCTTAGTGCTTTTTATTATGATTCAAGTAATTTTATAAAACTTGGCAAGAAGCCTTTTATTGGGACTACTCCAATGCATGAACCAATAACAGCTAATACAACTAATTCAAAAGCTGCTAAATGGTTCTCAGCTATTTCAAAAGACTATTATCAAATCTTTATAAAAGAATTAGCTTATAACACAACTACATCTAGTTTTGATGGAGATAATAATAAGTTTGATCAGCTTACAAATGGAACACAAACAGATCTAAATGGAAAGAAAATTAAAACAAGAATTGTAGGAGTTAAATTATGTTAGATGATATAGAACTAGCTTTATCTAAAGGAAAAATAGAAGGTGCAAAAGTACTTTTAAAAGAGTACTTCTACAAGGAACTAACTACAAATAAAATTCCTTGTAATACATGTGACACAATAATTGATGATGAAACATGCCCTGAGTGTAATGGTACAGGATATGTTGAGGGTAATAAGACTATTTATCCTGCAGATAAAGAAGTAGAATTAAAAACAAATGAGTACTTAGCTTCAAAATATGTAGAGCTTAGAAAATCAGAATACCCACCTATTGAAGAACAACTTGATATGCAGTTTAAAGACTCAATAAATGGAACAACAAAATGGGCTGACTTAATTACAAGTATTAAATCTAAATATCCAAAGGTGGTGTAAATGGCAAAGATTATCTATACAGACAATCTAAAAGAGGGAATAGGGGGAAGTTTTACTCCTCCATTATTTCCACCTGTACTAAATTTATTTGGTATAGGTAATGGAACTATTAAGATTAGAAAAAAATATATTAAAGATAAAGGCATTTTAAATCATGAGCTTTGTCATGAAAAACAGTTTAAGCAAAACTGGTTTCATATTTTCAGATATAGGTTTTCTAAAAAGTACAGATTAGAGTGTGAACTTGAAGCATATAAAGAGCAAATCAAAGAGTATAAATATAAGAAGTTTGATAAATGCAAATGGATCATAAAAGCACTTCATGAAAAGTACAATCTTGATATGAGTAAAGAGTATTTAAAAGATAGAGTTTATGAGATTTGGAAAAAGGAGAGTGTAAAAAAATGAAAACAGTTGCTGCAGTATTAAAAGACTTTCAAGGATTACTTGTCTTGCTTGGGGTTTCAGGAACTATTGCTGTTAATAATATCCAAAGTGTTGTTGCCCTAGCACAAGATTATAGTGTTCATATACTAGTTGGTTTATTGATTATTGTTTATGTATCAGAAAAAAGAAACAAAAAGAAGATAGATGAATTGAAAGATTGTTTAAATGATTCAATACTTGAAGCTGCAAGGGATAATCTACGTGCAAATGTTAAGCAACTTGCAAAAGAGTTAGCAGGTGTAAAAGTGATTGATAAAGAGCATTCAATCGCATACATTTATAAGTTAGAAGAAAGAAGAAAGAAGTTGAAAGTTAATTCTTTTACACAAGATACATTAAGAGAATTGATTTCAAGAATTAAAGTTTCAAAGGAGTAAAAATGGAAATTTTAAATGATTTTATTTTAATTGACTTCATGTTGAAGTTATTAGCCGTACTTGTTGCACTTGGTGTTTTAATCGTAGCTCTTAGAGCATTTGATAAATATACTAAGGTTGATTTTAAAAACAGTTTTGAAGGAGTTAGAAATGATCCAAAAGCTTTTGCTTTGTATATTGGTCTTAGGTTCATTGGGGTGTCAATCCTTATCAGCAGCATTATATGATACAAGGTATGATAGAGATATAAAAAAATCTGTCAAAAGATATTGGTCTGACTTTCCAAAGTACAGATATTGGAAAGCTCAGTTATATCAGGAGAGCAGACTTAAGAAAAATGCTATATCTCCTGTAGGTGCTATGGGTCTAGCTCAGTTCATGCCAGCTACAAAAAAGCAAATATGGCGTGAGCTAGGATATGAAAAGAGTATAAGTGCTTTTAGTACTTATCACTCTATCTTTGCAGGCGCATATTATATGCGAAAGCTTAGAAATCAATGGAAATGGAAAAGGCCAATACTTGATAGGCACTATCTAGGTGCTGCTAGTTATAACGCAGGTTTGGGGAATATCCTCAAAGCTCAAAAAGCTTGTAATAACGCAAGATTGTATGAAGATATTATTAGGTGTTTACCAAAGATTACTGGGCATCACTCAAAAGAAACAATAACATATGTAAAGAGGATAGAAAGATGGTATCAGCGATTGTTAAGAAGATAATACCTTTTAATGTTTACATATATTTAGCTTTAGTTATAAGTGTATTTTCTTTTATGGGTTATCAGTATTACAATGTTCTAAAACTTGAAAAAGTGGTAAGTCAAAAGGAGCTTTTAAATGTACAGATACAAAGTGCATTAGATAAAACAGCTGATGCACTAAATAAAACTCTTTTGATAAATAGATCAAATGAAAATGAGATAAAGAAACTAGAAAAAGAGAATAGAAAAAATATAGAACTGTTAACCACATATTACAAAGAGAAGTTAAAACAACAAAAAGAACTATTGATAATCAAAAAGGATATAGAAAATGATAAAAAAAATAGTGATGCTCCTGCAGCTGATGTTCTTATCAATAATACTAACAGCTTGTGGCAGCTCATCCAAAACAGTAGAAGTTCCAAAGATTGTAGAGAAAGTGAAGATTGTAAAAGTGAAAGTTCCAAAAGAGTTACTAACTTGTAAAGACTTTCCATCAAGTGCACCAGGAACAATGCAATCAGATATAGCAATATTTCAAACAGAGGTTTTTGAAGTGGCTATGGATTGTAAGAGTAAGTTGGGAAAGATTAGAAAAAAATTAGAGTAAATAAAACATAAAAAAAGCCAAGTTAAAAACCTTGGCTGTAATATTATCCCGAATTAACGGGTTCGGTATCTGAAAGGAGTTTTAAATGATTAGAACATTTAACTTTTCATTGGAACTATAATATCTAAAAAATCTTAATTTTTATTAAATTAAAATAAATTTATATTAAATCAATATATTTTTTCATTTTTTCTTTTATTTCAGTAACATCTTCATCTAAAATTCTAGTAGTCACTTGTGCTGTCAATCTCTTAGTATCAATTGTCTTCATTTGATGACATACTACATAAGAATCACATTTTAAACCTTTATTAAATTTACTGGTTTTTGGGTATTTTGATGATTCAAGTTTATGTATAAATTTCTTGTGAATTCCTAATCCATCTGATTTCGTACTTAAAGGTAATATAGTAATTAAATTGTGGTCTGTATCATGTAAAGATTTTAATTTAGATATCACTATACAAGGTCTATAAAAATTAAATGATTCATCTTGATTTACATGAGAACCTAATTCTCTACCTATGTTTTCACCTGCAATAAACCACCATATAGTCCACGGCATAATATCAAATTTAACTTTACCAACAGAAGTTTTATTAACTGTTTCTTTTTTGTGAATAACTGTTTTCTTCTCTTTATGCCAACAATCAAGTCTATTATTTATAGCTTTTTTTTCTTCTTCAAATATCTGTTTAGTAGTTTTTAATTGAGTAGGTTTAACTCCTTTTTTTTTGTCACTATTTTTTTGAGCAGGTCTCATTTCCATATTTATTATATTCCCTTCAAAAGCATATCACTCTAATTTGTATAGTATTATAGTAAAAAATTAATTATTAATTGATTTATCAAGTCTATCTTAAGTTGGAAAAATAAAGCTACAAGAATTAAGCAACTAAAAGGTCTTGCTGAGATGGTTTATAATAGAGAACTCTATGTATGGAAATTTGAGTGGATAAATTTTTATTAGGAAATGTTAAAAACAATAAACTTGAAAAACTTAATGAATGGTAGTGTATTAAAAGTTAGATACTTTATTTCAACATGTGGATATAAAGATACTTCTTTTACTTTAAAAGGTTCTACAAAAGTACCTAAAGAACTATTGATAATAAAAAAGGATATAGAAAATGATAAAAAAAATAGTGATGCTCCTGCAGCTGATGTTCTTATCAATAATACTAACAGCTTGTGGCAGCTCATTCAAAACAGTAGAAGTTCCAAAGATTGTAGAGAAAGTGAAGATTGTAAAAGTGAAAGTTCCAAAAGAGTTACTAACTTGTAAAGACTTTTCAACAACTGCACCAGGAACAATGCAATCAGATATAGCTACTTTCCAAACAGAGGTTTTTGAAGTGGCTATGGATTGTAAGAATAAGTTGGGAAAAGTTAGAGAAAAGCTAAAGTAAATTATAAAAGAATAATTTTAAGTTTATTTTATATAAAATGTTCAAAATTTAAGTTTAGGAGTAAGAATGAAAAAAGTAATTTGTATATTAGTTTTAATGACTACATTTTCTTTTAGTGCAGGATGGTATGTTCAAAAGGATGTTGATGCAATGACGGATAAAGTAGAAAAGATGGCAATTGTTAAAAATAATAAAGGTCACTCTTTTATGATATATAAAATAGGTGAAGAAGTATGGGCAAATTTTGCACTTTCAGATAATATTTTTGATACTTTAGATTATGAAAAATCTTTAATTATGAGAATTGATAAAAATAAAGCTACAAGAATTAAGCAACTAAAAGGTCTTGGTGAAATGGTTTATAATAGAGAATTCTATGTATGGAAACCAAAATGGATAAATTTTATATTAGGAAAGTCTAAAGATGAGCAAATGTTAAAAACAATAAACTTGAAAAACTTAATGAATGGTAGTGTATTAAAAGTTAGATACTTTATTTCAACAGGTGGATATAAAGATACTTCTTTTACTTTAAAAGGATCTTCTAAAGTAATAAAAGAAATTTTAGAAGATGAGATATGAAAATGGAAATATTTAATAATTTTAGTAATTCAACAAAAGAACTAGCTAAAAATCCATTAGGAATAATTGCCCTTTTCATACTACTTGTTTACGGTTTTGCTTGTCTTCTATTTGGTGTTACAGTAGAGGAACTTAAATGTAATGAGCGAATGCCTATTATATATTTTACAATTGGATTTCCTATTTTAGTATTAGGAGCATTTGTATGGTTGGTATCAAAGCATCATAATAAATTATATGCACCATCAGATTATAAAAATGATGAATCATTTCTTAGTACTATAAGTCAAACTTCTAAACAAGAAAGTATTAAAGAAAATATAGATGATTTATTAAATTATGGGAAAGATCTTAATAGTGTAAAAGAACAAGAGAAAATGATTATAGATGACTTACAAAGAAAAGGTATTAACAATGATCATGAGAAAGTAAATGTACTTATACATCATTTAGCTACAGAACAAATTCATAATTGGTTTTATCGTGTATATGTAAGTATTTTTGGTTCCCAAATAAAACTTTTAGAAAAATTAGAAGTTCAATTAAAGTATGATTTAAATTCTATTCATAATTATTTCAATAATGTAAAAGAAGAAAATATAGATGCATTTAAAGATTGGAACACGGAATCTTATATAGCATATTTATTAAATTGTGGTTTAATTATTATAGAAGATGAAGAAATAAAAATTACTGAAAAAGGAAAAGATTTTATAAAAATTCTAAGAATATCTGAGTATAGAAATGATACTAAAGGACTTTAGTATAATAAAATAAAACTTATTCATCGTTAAAGAAAGATAATAGTTATAAATAGTTAAAATAAACATCCAAGGTGTTGAGAGGCTTCGGCCTCTTTTTATTGAAAAACAAATAACCGTGTTAAAAACCGTGTTAAATTATTTTAAAAATCTCTCAAAGCACTATAGTATAGGGTTTGTAAAAAAAATAGAACATATCTTATTGGTTTACCTTATGAGTTTACAATGACTTACAAGATAGAATATTAATGAATATTTCTAACAACGTTATTATTGTTAGGAAATAATTTTATTAAATTGTATAGATATGACTATGAGATACTAGTATTCTTGCTTCAGTATTTAAAATATTTATTAGAGGCTTCATTACTTTTTCTATAATTTCAGTTTCTATTTTTTGATAATCATCTTCTTTAAAACCTGTTTTACGACTACCATGAGCTATTGAATTTCTAAGGTTAACTAATTTATTTATAACTTTATTAGAATCTTTAAGAATATTATGAGGTATAGATAGTTTATAGAAATTTTTTTCTAAAACATGTGATTTTAAGTTAGACTCAGTATTTATCACATTATCTTTTAGATTGATTACTAATTGCATATATTTATCAAAGTTTGTAATGAAATCTGTTCTTCTAAATAAAGTATCTACACTTTTAACATCACCTTCTTCAGATTCGACACTTTCTTCTCTTGATTTTTTATTAATCATTTTATTTCTTATATTTAAATCTTCATACTTAATAAAAATTTCATCCATTGTTGATGTAATTAGTTCAGGTTTGTGTTGAATTTCATTACAATGTAATTTTAAATCATTAATATATTTAATATATGTTAATAAGGATATTTTAAAAAAACCTTCAAAATGAGAATATAGCATAACTAAAAGAGCTTTTCTAAGCTGAATTTTTTTTTCTTCATCTTTTAGTAAAGCTATTTGATTTTTAAGAAGCCTTAATTCTTGAAGTCTCCAATCAAGATCATACTCTATGTCATTTCGATAATTAGTGAAGTCCATTAAAAAACTCTTCTAATTTGGATTCAACTATTTGTATTCTTTTTTTAGTATTACTTTTACTACCAGTTCTTGCCCTGTAAAATTCATCATTATCTTTAATATCTTGGATTATACTTACTAAGTCGGCATATTTATTGTGTTGAATAATTTTTTCTAAATATTTTTGAATGCCTAAAACTAATCCATCAAAATAATATAAGACAAAGTTTCTACCAAATCTATTACCATTTAATTTTGTTGAGAATATATTTTCACCAAGAATATTGTCTAAAATATCAAATGTTTTTTTGAAATGGATTCTTTCATCATTATAATCAAATATAACATCTTCAGATGCAATTAATTCCATATAGTGAGTTAAGTAATCATCAATTGAATCATATTTATCATAATGTTCTAAATAGTTTTTTAATGTAAAAAATCTTAAGACTAATTCTTCATTCTTCTTTTTTTCAATATCTTCAGATTTAATTTTCGATGTAACATTTTTAAATGGTTGATATCCACTCATTTCTATTATAAATTCGTTGATTTTAGGGTTTAATATTCTAATTGTACAATTTCTTATTTCTTGTTCAGATAAGATTTCACCTCCACTATTAAGTCTTTTAAACATATGATATCTTAAACTTGTATCACTTTCTTTTCTTAAAACTTCAACTCTGATAAAGTTTCTTTTTAATTTTATTTGAAGTGTTTTAGGAAAATCATCATAGCTTAATCCATTTAAGTCTGGAACAATATCACAATCTTTTAATATTAAGTTATCTTTGTCTGATAATTCACCTCTAAACTGAATATAAGATGATATTCTTTGTAAGCCATCAATTAATTCATATTTTCCTTCTTCAACTTCAATAACAAATATCGGAGGTAATGGAAGCTCTAAAATCAAAGTTTCTATAAATCTTGAACTTTTTTCTTGACTCCATCTAAATAACCTTTGATAGTCAGGTGCTATAACTAATTCTTCATTTAAGTACATATCTAAAAGCTCATTAAATGATATGTCTAAGCTAGTTGTTCTTACTTGATTTATTTTATTATCGACTATTTCTACTAAATTTTCCATATTTTAATTACCCTGTGAATTTATTTGTTATTAATATATTATAACAAATATAAAATTTAAATTAAATTAGATATTTGTAAAATATGTTATTAAATGTACGAAGGTTATAATACTAAAATTTATTACCTTCTTAACTCCCCACCCCCAAAAGTAAGCTCTAATAAAAAATCTTATATAATCAAAACTATCAAAAGTCTAAAAAAGAGATAATACATGAGAATAAACAACAATACTATATCAACACCAAGCCAACCTGATTTTAATAGACAGGTTCAAAGAACAGAGCAGGTAAATAGTTCTACTTCTAGTAAAATGGGAAGTGCTTATAGTGTTAGTATTAGCAATTGGGCACAAGATATTATGAGCCAGTTCAAAGATGAAGAAGTTGCTATTTTTAACTCTGATGTATTATCTTATAGTAGTAATTTAGATTTAACTATGAAACGTAAAGTATAGGCTTTAGCATTGTTTGATTTTGAAGAGATTACAAAAAATGGCTATCTAAATGAGTGGTATGCAATACCTGTACTTGTAGCACTTATTTTGATAAAAGTTATTGCTGAAAAGAAGTATGAAAATAGTTTAGATAAAAAGGATAAAGATAAAGAGAACTAAAAGTTATTCTCTTTATCTTTTCTATTTTTTGACAAGTCTGACATAAGTATAGCAATCCAGTGAGTGCTACTGTTTGAGTTAAATGCTATTTTTAAAGTCATCGTAATTGGTACTGCTAAGAACATCCCAACTATTCCTAAAACCCATCCCCATAAGATAAGTGAAAAGAAGATTACTAAAGGTGAAAGACCAAGCTCTTTACCCATAAGTTTTGGCTCTATTATATTACTAATAGAGATATTAATAGTCATATAAAGTATTATCAAGATTATAGTCGTATTTATATCTGCATTTAAAAGTGATAAAAGAACTGCTGGGATTGCTGCTATGATTGAACCTACAACTGGCACAAAGTTAAATAGCATAGCAATTACACCCCATAAAATAGGGTAGTCAACATCAAAATACATAAGTACAACAGCTATTATAAATCCTGTTAAAAAACTTGTAGTTGATTTTACTAAAAAGTATTTTTGGATATTTTGAGAAAATAGATTAAAATGTTTTAACTTTTGAGCATTTGACTTAAAAATCATTTTAAGTTTTGTCTCAAAAGATTTACTTTCTGCTAAAATAAATGCAATACCTATGATAATAAGTAAAAACTTAGATAAGAAACTTCCTATATTTCCTATGATATTTGTAGTAAAACCAAAAAATGAACTAAGATTTAAAGTTTGTAAAATCTGGTCTTTATCTACAGTATATCCGTACTGCTCAACTAGTCCTATTGTGTTTACGATTAGGTCATTAAAGCCTTTTTCATAAGAGTTTAGATTGCCTAAAAAGTCTTTTAGGGATATGTTTATGATATAGTAAACAAGTAGTGAAAATATGGTAATAATCGACAATACAATCAAGTATGAAATAATCTTAGGAACTTTTCCCTTTTGTAAAAACTTTAAAAGCGATGAGATGATTGATGAGATAAATATGGACAGGAATAGTAACACCACTATTTCACTAGCAACTTTCAATCCTGCTATTATTACTACTGATGTTGCAAGATAAAAAAAGTAATTCCTTAAATTCACTGCGTCCAAATTCTCTCCTTTTTTATTGTAATTATATCAATTGATTTTTAACAAATTCTAAATAATGACCCTCAACCTCTTCAAGTTGGTCATGATTTCCTCTTTGAACTATCTTTCCATCGTCTAAAACATATATTATATTTGCATTTTTAACTGTACTTAGTCTATGTGCTATTGTGATAACTGTTTTATCTTTTAAAATAGGAACTAGGGCACTAAACAGTTTTGCTTCTGTTGATACATCAAGTGCTGATGTTGACTCATCAAAGATAACAACAGCAGGATTTGCTATAATCATCCTTGCAATTGATAGTCTTTGTCTTTGCCCACCACTTAGTCTAACTCCATGTCTTCCTACAATTGTATCTAAGCCTTGTGGCATTTTTTCTACTGCTTCATATAGTTGAGCAGTTTTTAAAGCCTCAAAAATCTCTTTGTCACTTATATTTTCATTTCCCATAGTTATATTAAATCTAAGGGTATTGTTAAATAAAATGGGCATTTGTAAAACTAAAAAAATATTATCTCTAATACTTTGCCTATTTAAAGTATCAATGCTATTGTTATTATACTTTAAATCTCCACTTTTTTTAGAATAAAAACCTGATATTATTTGAGCTAAAGTAGTTTTTCCACTTCCACTAGCACCAATCAAGGCTACTTTCTCCCCTGATTTTATCTCTAGGTTTATATCTTCAAGTACATTTTTATCTTCATTGTAAGAAAAACATAAATCATGTAAAGATATATCAACTTTTTTATCTTTGACACAAAGTTTTTCTTCACCTGTATCTTCTTTTTGTAAATCCAAAATTTTATTTAATCTTGTAAGCGCTGTACTTGCACTTGCGTAAGAATACTGAATAGTTAAAATATCCTGAACAGGTGACATAATAAACCAAATATAACCAAACATAGCAAACATCATACCAATCGATAATGAGTCATACTCAACCAAAATTAGCCCAGTTGCTCTAAAAATCTCAAAGGCTACTAAAAAGATAGTAAAAGAAAATCTCTCAAAGGCTACACTTTTGTAGTTGAATTCATTTGATGTTTTTTGTATATCTTTTGCTTTATTTATAGCATTTTCAAAAAAGTAGGCTTCTTTATTACTGGCTTTGATTTGACCAAATAACTCCAAAGTTTCGCCAACACTATCTTGAAAAGACTCAATTGATTGGTTTTCTTCTTTTTTTAGAATACCTGTTTTTTTAGATATTTTTTTTGATAAAATCATAACTATAGGTTGAATAAAAAGTATCATTAGTCCCAAAATAGGGTCAATTGCTATTATTACTATAGCAACTGCTATTAAAGTAAGAATAGAAGCTACAAATTTACTAGCAATTGAAATAATAAAATTATCTAAGGTATTTATATCCGTGATAAGATTTGAAGTAATTGCACCAGAACCTAAACTTTCATACTCATTCATATTTACATTTTTTAGATGATTTAAAAGTTTTTCTCTTATTTTAAAAGTTACATATTTTGATATTTTTGTAAAGATTTTTGTAATAACTACTATAAAAATAAAATGAATCAATCTTAAAAAGATTACTGCAAATGTCACAACTGCAATATAATAAAACGCAGTTCCTTCCCCTAAAAGCCAGTTGATGCTATCTATAAATACATCAGGTTTATCTAAAAGTACTTCATCTACAAGTACAGGAAGCATCAAAGGAATAGGTACACTAATTGCAATAGCAATTATTGTGATAATTTGTCCAAGTATTAAATGTTTTTTATTTTCAAGTAGAAGTTTAAATATATATTTTATTGATATTTCTTCTCTCATAACTCTCTTTCAAATTTTTATTAGAAGATTGTTTTACAATAAATAGGATAAATTAAGGTTTAAATGGGTGTTTAATTTGATATAACACCCAAAGTTGGGTGTTATTTAGCTCTTATTAAAGTTGTTTTTCTCTACATTTTCTACTACATGTTGAGCAATTTCATCTGTTTTTAAAGCAACTTGATTTGCTTTTTCTGCTATTTGTGCATTTTGTTGAGTAAATTGATCTAGTTGATTAATTGCATCTGATATTTGAGACATACCTATTGTTTGCTCTCTTGCTGCATTTGTTACATCATCAATTAATTGATTTGTTTCAAGTACTTTTTGCTCTAAATCAACAAAGCCATCAATCATATTAGTACTTATATTTTTACCTTTTGTGGCATTTTCTAAAGCACTTTCTACTAAGTCTTTTATCTCTTTTGCTGCTTCTGCACTTCTACTTGCTAGGTTTCTAACTTCTTGTGCTACTACTGCAAAACCTTTTCCAGCCTCACCAGCTGTTGCTGCTTCTACTGCTGCATTTAATGATAAGATATTTGTTTGGAAAGCAATTTGGTCAATCATAGTAATGGCATCTGTAATTGCTGTAACATTTTCATTTATATCATCCATTGCATTTGCTGTATTAGATGCTAAGTCTTTACCTTTTGATGAAGCCTCTTTTGTTTGTGATGAAATATCAAGCATTGTTTGTGCTTTTTGACTTGTTTGTTTAATATTTCCAGTTATTTCTTCAATTGATGCTGCTGTTTCTTCCAATGATGCTGCTTGACTTGTAGCATTTGAAGAAAGAGTTGATACACTTGATGATAGTTCTTGTGCATTTGAATTTAAAATAGTTCCATCTTGGTAATTATCATTTAATATCTGTGTAATCATACTATTTAGATTTATTATCTCTTTTCCTATTTTCCCAGATGTTCTTTCATCTAAAGTCTTAGTAAAATCTCTATTTGCATATGAATCAAGTACAGAACTTAGGTTGTTTATATTAACACCTACTAATTGCTGTAAATTTGCTAACATATCATTTAAAAGATCTTTTAGTTCATTTAAAGCTTCATTTGATGTTGAAGCTTGTACACTTTTATCAAGATAACCCTCACTTACTGCTTTTACAATTTGTTTTACATCATCAATTAAAAGATGATCATCATCAATTAGTTTTTTTGATTTTAGTATATTTTCATTTACTATTTTTGACATTCTTCCTATTTCATCATTGGCTTGAATTTCTAGCTCATTTGTATCTGTCTTTTCTTTGTTTAAAAAGCTAAAGAAATCAAGTAGCCCCTCTTGAAATTTATTTAAGGGCTGAATAATAACTCTATTTGAAATAAAAATAAAAGCAAGTGCAACTAAAATAGAAACAATTATACTAATAATAACACTTTCAATTATAATTGTAGAAATCTCATCATTTGCTTTTTCTTGCATTTTTAAAACTTCACTTTCTACATTATCAACATAAGCTCCTGTTCCTACTATAAAGTCCCATTGTTTAAAGTTTTTAACATAAGAAAACTTTGGCTGAGGTTCTTCTTTACCTGGTTTTGACCAAACATATTCAACAAGACCACCTTGGGTACTTTTATTTGCAGCTTTTACAATCTCTTGATAAATAAATACACCATTTTTATCTTTAAGATTATATAAACTCTTCCCATTTAGTGAAGGTTTTACAGCATGACCAATAACAACATGATTTGAGTCATTTACCCAATAATAGCCATCATTACCATAAGTCATATTCATTACAGCATTTAATGCAGCTTTTTTCATTTGTTCTTCGTTTGAACCATCTACTTGTTTATGAAAAGACTCTATTACCTTATATGCAAGTTCTACATAGTTTTTAAGCTCTAGTTCTTTTGCATTGTAGGCTTTTTCTCTAAAGTCTGCTATATTGTTTTGAGTTAATTTATTTACATTATATATTGACTCTACAATAATTACAGTTGAAACAATAAAAATTGAACTTATTACAAGAATAAGCAATTTCACTTTAATTGATAGTTCTTTAAACACATCTATTCCTTGTTTATAGCAATAAAAGCTATTTAGTTATATATAAATAATTATACAATTAAAAGTGAATAAATACTATAAAATGGTTTGTTTAGAAAAAATTAGTATTTTGGAAGTGTTATAAATAATTCTTGATAACATAATAAAGCTATGAAAATGCTATTTTAAAGGCTTTCTTTTACAAAAGGTACTTTTTATACAATTGATTAATTATTATAATAGTTAGTATTGATATTAAAAAAAGTATACATTTAAGGTTTAACCTTAAATGTATGTTTAGATTGAAACTCTATATCCTACACCAGAAATGTTTCTTATTAACTCTTTATATGTTTTTCTTCTAACTTCTTTTACAACAGATCTAAGGGCATTATGAGTCATATCACCATTCCAAAGATTGTTATTGATTTCATCATATGATACAGCTCTATCTTTGTTATCTATAACATAGTTTAAAAAGCTATTCTCTTTTTTTGATAAAGAGATAATCTGTTTATTTTTTAATAAAGTGTTATTGTAGTTATCATAAATAAAGTTATCTTTTAACTGAACTATATTAGTGCTGCTTGAATCAATGTTTTTTACTATATTTAATAAAATATCTTTAAGTTCATCTTTAGAGATAGCTTCTCTTAGATATAGAATATTTTCTAAAGTAATCGCATCAAAATATTCTTGAGTTGAAATAAAACTTGTACAAATAATAATATGAGTATTTCTGTGTTCTTGTCTGATTGAATTTAGTATATTCATAGGGATTTTTTCTTCACTATAAATAATATCAATTTTTTTATCTTTTAATACATCTAGAATCTCATTGTGATTCTCTTTTATAATAAGACTATTTGATTTTTCTTGGAATGTTTGAAGAGTTTCAGAGATTTCTGATTTTAGGATATAAAGTATGTTTAAATGTTTTAATACTTTCATAAATTACCTTTAAAATTATTTGTAATGCTATTTATAACATAAAAATTTTAAAAAGTCTTTTAAAAAGTTATTTAAATTGCCTTAAATTTTATAAAAGTAGCAATAAATGCTACTTTTCTGTTGGTGCTAACATCTTTTCACAGATTTCTAGTTTCATTCCATCATGAAAACCACAGTTTAATCCACATTTGAAAGTACCTGTTTTAGAAATGCCCATTGTTTCTAATTGTTTTATTGATTCTTCTTTACACTCATTAAGTGATGAAAAAGTCATTGGGCTTTTTAGATTTCTTTTTGTATTTTGTTTATCAGGATAAATAAAAGAGTGCCATTTCTCTTCTTCCTTATCTGAACTTCCTAAACACCCATTAAAAACTAAACCTAAACTTAACGCAAGTAATATACTTTTAACCATGAACTCTCTTTTTTTTGATTTGATTTTAGTCAAAAAATAGTTATAAAGAGTTAAACTAAAACACTATTTATTTTTTGTTTTAGAGTTTCTAAGTTTTTAAGGTCATTTTTTAATCTCAAATTTTCTAAATAAAGGCTTATTGCTTTTTTTAATTGCTCACTTACCTTTCCTGTTGATGCTGCTTTGTTTATTGTGTCAGGTTTATAACCTAGTTCATAAGATAGTTTTTTATATGTTAAGTTTAAGTCTTTACAAACTTGCTTAATCAAGTTAGGATTTAATTCATCAAATAAACTCTCATAAGAAATATTAAAAGATATACATATATCTTTTATAAAATCTTCTTTTTTAAGTATTGTATTTCGGTGAATAAATTGAATATCATTAGGTTTAAATAGTTTTAGATTCTCTTTTTCTATACATAAACTCAATTTATTTCCATCACATGAAATCATATAATCAAAAGCATCAACTAATTCATACTCTTTTAATTGCCTAAAAGTTTCCATAAATAAAAATGTATTAACACTATTAGTTTTATTTTTATTATCATTAAAATGTTCAAAAGTAAATTCAATATTGTCAGTTTTAAACTTTAATTGTGTATGTTTGATATGTATATCATCTTTTAATACTAAATGAAAATGAAGAGTATTATCTCTATTATTAGAAAAAACATACACTATATTATCTTCATTTATTTTTTTTTCATTTACTAAAGTTTTTAATAACTCTTCAACATATCGAATATCTTTATGAATTCTATTTTCATCCCTTACAAAATAAGGTGTCTTTTTAAATAGCTTACCTACTTTTTTCATTTCAGTTCCTGTAATATAATCTTATAATTTTTATTTTATTATACATAGCAATTTGAAAATTAATACATTAATAAGGTGATTATTGGGTATGATTTCTTGAAAAAGTCAATATTTTTTGTAAAATATCATTGATTGCTATGAAAATGCTATAAAATATAAAAACTTATGCTACTTTTGCTACGATAAATATTTTACAATTATTATACATTTGTTATGATACAATAAATAAAAAATCAAAGAGATATATATGAAAAAAGTTTTATTATTAATTTCATTTATTATGACAATTTCTTTTGCAAAAGTAGATTATTCAGAGATGAGTACTCAAGAATTAATTGCAATTATAGGTTATGTTGAAAAGAAAAATATAAATGAGTTTAAAAAAGAGCTAAGGCAAAGAATACCTACAATGAACGAAAAAGAAAGAAAACAGTATGAAAAAAACAAAAGTAAATTAAAATGAAAATAAAATTATTATTATTAGAAGATGACTTAACTTTAAGTGAAACAGTAATTGATTATTTTGAAGAACAAGGTTTTGATGTTGTAGCTGCTTATGATGGACAAGAAGCAATTGAGTTGGTTTATGAAAATTCTTTTGACTTATTACTTCTTGATGTAAATGTACCTGAACTTAATGGTTTTGAGGTTTTGCAAAAAATTAGACAAGAAGAAAATAACACTCCTGCAATATTTATAACTTCTTTAAACTCAATGGAATCTCTTGAAGAGGGCTTTCGTAGTGGTTGTGATGATTATATTAGAAAACCTTTTGAGTTAAAAGAGTTGTTATTAAGAGTTCAAACAATCATTAAAAGAGAGTACTCAAATAAAAGTGATATTAAAAAAATATGTGAAAACATAGAATTTGATTTAATTTCAAATGAGTTAAAAAAAGATGGTGAGAATGTAAAGTTAAATCTAAAAGAGTTAAAACTTTTAAAACTATTTTTACAACATCCAAATGAACTTTTAGTTCATGATAGAATTTATGATAATGTATGGGAATATGATGAAGAGTATAGTGATAACTCATTAAGAACATATATAAAAAATTTACGAAAAATATTAGGAAAAGATAAAATTGTCAGTCTTAAAAAGCTCGGATATAGATTTAACCAAGAGTGAAACTAGAACCCTTTTAGGTTTTGGTTTTTTATACTCTTTTTTAATTCTAATAATAATTTCAGTAGTTTCTTTTCTTTATTATAATTTTCAAAAAGATCTAATGATTCAAGAAAAAAGGCAAATCCTTCAAGAGTACTCTAATGATTTAGTTTTTAGATTAAAAGACTTGCATGTAAACTTTGATAAATATAAATTTTATCCAAGGGATGAGAAGTTTAACTCTGCAATTTTTGATAGTGATAAAACTGAAATTTTTTCAACTTTACAATCAAATAGTATAAACTTTGAAGAAGTTGCTTATATAAGCAATAAAAAAATCCACTATATTGATAAACCTGAGTCTTATTACTTGGGTGCTAAGTATATTATTGTTGAAATAGATGATGATAGAGCATGGTTTAAAAAAGTAAAAAATGAGATGATTTCTTTTGGATTACTTGCTTTTATTTTTATGTCAATTGTAGGGTATTTTATAGCAAAACTATTTTTAAGACCAATGAGAGACTCTCTTCATTTACTTGACAGGTTTATTAAAGATACTACCCATGAGTTAAATACTCCAATTTCTGCTATTGTTACAAACATAGAGATGATTGATAAAAATTGTCTTGATGAGAAAACCTTAAAAAAGATAAATCGTATAGATATTGGTGCTAAAACTATTTCAAATATTTATGAAGATTTAACATTTTTAACACTAAATAATAAAATCATATCTCAAAATGAAAAGCTAGATTTATCAAAAATAGCAAGACAGAGAGTTGAATATTTTAGAAGTTTAGCAAGAATTAAAAAAATAGATTTTGATTTGCATATAGATGAAGATGTTTTTCTACTTTGTGATGTAAAAAAGTTTTCAAAACTTTTAGATAATCTTTTATCAAATGCTATAAAATACAATAAAGTAAATGGAACAATAAAACTTATTTTAATTGAGCAAAAACTTATAGTTGAAGATACAGGTAAAGGTATGAGTCAAGAAAATTTAGAGAATCTTTTTGAGAGATATAGCAGATTTGATAAAAGTGTAGGTGGTTTTGGAATAGGTTTAAATATTGTTTATTTAATAGCAAAAGAGTATGATTTAAAAATAAATGTAACTTCAAAACTAAAAGTTGGAACAAGAATAGAGGTATCATGGTAAGAGTTTTTTTAATCTTTATTTTTTTAGGATTATCATTAAATGCAAAAGATATAAACATATATGAACAAAACTGTGTAAAGTGTCACAAGAAACTACCTGTATCAATTGATAAATATTTTTATAGATATCTTTTAAAGTATAGTTCTGAAAAGTCAGTAAAAAGCGCAATGACTTCATTTCTTAAAAAACCAAATTTAAATGATACTATCATGCCAGAAGCTTTTATCAAAAGATTTGGTATAAAAAAGCCTACAAAACTTACAATTAAAGAGTTAGAAGAGGCTCTTGATATTTACTGGGAAAAATACAAGGTATTTGGAAAGCTAAAATAACTTTCCACAATATGTCTACAATTTAGAAATATACTTCTTTTAGAAAATATAAAAGGAGTATGTTATGAAAAAACTACTAATTCCAATTTTAATTTTAGTCGGCTTTATTCAAGCAAATCAAGATAGAGTTTACTCGTATGCTCATGTTTATAAAAGTGAACCTATTTATGAAAATAGATATGAAAGGGTTTATGAACAGTGTGAAGAGCCTTATTATAGAAGTGATTATGAAGAAAATTATAGGTCTTATGATAATAACTCAATAGGAGTAGATACTTTAGTAGGTGCAACTCTTGGTGTAGCAATAGGTAATCAAATTGGTAAAGGAAATGGACGAGATGTGGCAAGAGTAGTTGGCGGACTTATGGGTGCTGCTATTGCAAACAACAGTAGAGATCAAAGACAGGTTCATAAAAATCATAGATATAAAAAACAATACAATTCTTGTAACGAGAACTACTATACTCAAAGAGAAAGAAGAGTTTTATCTGGTTATAGAAACTACTTTACTTTTGAAAATAGAGAGTATACGAAAGTTACAAAAAGACCAAAAAATAAAATTAGAGTTACTAAGACTATTAGTTTTTAACTTAATAGTCTTGTAACTGTTTGTTGGTTTATATTATTTGATTGAGCTGCTCCAAATGCACCAATTTGTGCTAATATATTTTGTTTAGAAAAATTTGCAACTTCTGCTGCAAAATCCGTATTAAAAACATCAGCTGCACCTAGAGTTGAGTTTGTTTGACTTAATAAATTTCTTGTATTACTTTCAAGTTGGTTTTGGACAGAACCAAACTCACCTCTGATACTGTTTAAATCAGTTATTGCTGTATCTAAAGTATCAAGATATGATCTTGCATCATCAGCACTAAATGTATTTGGATCTTCATTTAAAAGATTGTCTAAACCTAAACCTTGAGTGTTTGATTGTACAGCACTTGTCTCTATTGGTGTTCCATCTTCATTTGAAGTTTGAAACTGCAGCGTTTGGCTAGCACTTTGATTATTAGCACTATTTTGCAGTAGAGTATCTCCATTGTAGTTTGTTTGACTTGCTATATCATCAAACTGTGTTAGAAGACCTTGAATATCATTTAGAATAGCTTCTCTACCTTCTTGGCTTGTTGTACCATTTGAAGCTTCTAATAGTTTTTCTTTTACATTATCAAGTATAGTTGATTGACCTGTTAATGCCCCATCAGCTATTTGTGTTAAAGCAATGGCTGAGTTACTGTTTTCAACTGCTTGTGTATATCCACTTGCTTGTACATTTAAGTTATTTAGTATTGATAATCCAGATGGATCATCACTTGCTTTATTTATTTCAACACCAGATGCTATTCTATTTAAGGCTTGATTGGCATTATTATAGATATTGTTGTTTATTTGAGAGTTATTATTTATTTCCATGATAAACTCCTTTTCTCATATACAATAATTTTATAGCTATTAATATTAATTTAAGATTAAGTGATTCTATTAGTTAGAAAAAGGCATCAATTTGATATAATCTTTTTTTAATAAGGTAGAAAATGAATTTGATAAAAAAGCTAGATGAAATAATAAAGATTATAGAAAAAAATAAATTTGTAAAAGCCCATGATTTATTTGAAGAGTTGTGGAGAGAGTATAAGAACGACAAAGATACAAGAGAAGAGTCCTTTATCTTAAAGGCTTTTGTAAATGCAAGTGTTTGTGTAGAGTTACATAAAATGAATAGGGTAGAACATAGTACAAATGTATGGAATACTTTTAAAAAATATGAGCATTTAATAGATGAAATAGAAACTATAAATAGTTCAAAATATAAGCAAATACAAAAATTAATATATAAAAAAAGAGAAGAGTTTATAAAGTGATAATATTAGATTTTGAAACAAACACACATAATATAGGTGATGTAATAGAAGTTGCTGCTGTGAAACTTGATATATCAAATAACAGTTTTGAGATAGTAGATAAGTTTCATAGATACTATTTGTCTAGATATCCAGTGAATTTTTACTCTTATAGTGTTCATAGATTAACTCCTGAGTTAATAATGGATTACAGAAAAGATAAAAACTATCCTTCATATTTTAATGAAGATGAAGATTTTAAAGAGTTTTGTTATAGTGCTCAAACTTTAGTTGCACATAATATTAGTTTTGAGCTTAGACATATAGATAAGCTTGCAAAGTTTCAAAATCATATTTGTACTATGAAAGAGAATAAACACTTAGTAAAATCTTTAAATAGTAGAGGTAGTATTAAAAATCCAAGTTTAGATGAGGTTTGTGAGTTTTATAAAATAGATTTTGATGAAAATTCACACCATAGTGCAACCTATGATGTAAGTAAAACTTTTGAAGTTTTAAAAAAGATGGGTGTTTTAGAAAGTAATTAATTACTTTCTAAAATTTCTATTTGAATCTCTTTTTGTAGTTTTTCTTTTTTTCTTTTTAGTAGGCTGTTTAGCTGGTGCTTGTTTGTTTACTGCTTTTTTCTGACTAAGTTTTTGTTTAGGTCTTGGTTTCATACCTCTTGGTTTTTTCTCTGTTGGTTCAAAGTCCTCAATAATATCTTTTTTAAGATCTAAGATTAAGTCTTTTTCGATTTTCATCATCATTTTATAATCTTTAATACTTAAAAGAGTAATAGCAATACCTGTATTTCCAGCTCTTCCTGTTCTTCCAATTCTATGTGTATAATCAGCAACTGTTTCAGGTAAAGAGTAGTTTACAACCACTGGTAAAAGCTGAATATCTATACCTCTTGCAGCAATGTCAGTTGCAACAAGAACTCTAATATCTCCACTTTTGAATTTTCTTAAAGCTTTTGCTCTTGCAGTTTGTCTAATGTCTCCATGAATACATGAAGCTTTTAATCCATCTAATTCTAAGTGCTCAACAAGCCCATCAGCTTCTTTTTTAGTATTTACAAATACTAAAACCTGAGAGTAGTTTCTTGAACCAATAAGATATGATAAAAGTTCATTTTTCTTAGCAGCATCAACTGTTACAACTTGTTGATCAATTTCATCAACACTTGATCTTTGGTTTGAAACCTCTATTACTGATGGAGTTTCTAAAAACTCTTTTGCAAGTTTTTTTACATTTTGGTTTAGTGTTGCAGAGAACATCATAATTTGTCTGTTCATACTAGCATTTGCAAAAATCTTTTCAATATCTTCTAAAAATCCCATGTCAAGCATAGTATCAACTTCATCAACAACTAAAGTTGTTACAGTTGAAAGGTTTACAGTTTTATTTTTAATATGCTCTAAAAGTCTTCCTGGTGTTGCTACAATAATATCAACACCTTTTGCTATTTTTCTTTCTTGGTCTTTTGATGATACTCCACCAAAAACTACAGTTTTTCTAATATCTATATATTTACTAAAATCTTCAATAGCTTTATTGATTTGATTTACAAGTTCTCTTGTTGGAGCTATAATTAAGGCTCTTAAAGGATGGGCTTGATTATTTGTATTATATATTTCGTCAATAATTGGTAATACAAAAGCAGCAGTTTTACCTGAACCACTTTGTGCAGTTGCTATAATGTCTTTTTTCTTTAAAGCAACAGGTATACTTTTCTTTTGAATTGGTGTTGGTGTTTCATAATTTAAATCTTCCAAGGCTTTAATAATACTTGGCTCTAAATTTAATGAATTAAATGCTTTGATGATAATTCCTTTTAAATCTTTTTATATTCGCGATTATATCTAAAAATAGATAATATTAGTCAATATCTTTTTTAGGTGCACTAAAATGATAGCCTTGAGAATAGTCAATATCTAATTCATATAGTACATCTAGTATCTCTTTATTCTCAACAAACTCTGCAATTGTTTTCATATTCATCTTTTTTGCAAAATCAACAATTACAGAAACAACTGCCCGAGAGTCTTCGTTTTTATGAATATCTTTTATCATAGATCCATCGATTTTGACGAAGTCTGCTTTTAATTTTAGTAGGTATTCAAAGTTAGAATAACCTGTTCCAAAATCATCAATAGCTATCTTTACTCCATACTTCTTAACTTCTGAAATAAACTTAGATACCTCTGCAAAATTTTCAATTGATTCAGATTCAACAATCTCAAACACTACTTTTTGCCCAATTTGATACTTTTCAAGCATGAAGAAAATATATGATTGAATATCTTCATTTAAAATATCTTCAATTGTTAGATTTATAGAAAATTCATAATCACTATCTTTAAACTTTTCAAAACTTTTTTTGATTACAGTTTTTGTAATAGTCCCATAATGCTTAGTCTTCTTTGATATTTCTAAAAAGAAAAATGGAGATATTACCTTGTCATCTTCATCAATTAATCTAACTAAAGATTCATATTTCTCAATCTTTTTTGTTTTGTTATTTATTATTGGCTGAAAAAATGGAACTATTTTATCTTCACTTATAGCTATTTTTAGTTTTTTTGTCCATTTGATATTGTTTTCATACATTTTATCTAAGCTATAATCATCTTTATATACAAGTAAATCAACAGCATTTTTCTTTGCATGTTTTAAAGCCATATTAGCTGTTGGTAAAAGTTTGTCTTTATTTTCATATGAAATTGATGATGTTATATTTAAATTTAAGTCTTCATTTTCAATTTTAAATAGGTTATTATTGATTTTTCTATTTAGTTTGTATACTTCTCCAAAAAATGATTCTTTTTCAAAACTACTACTTAAATTTGAAAGTAGAGCAAATTCATCTGCTTGAGTTCTATAAATTCTAATATTTTTATTGTTTATAAACTCTTCTTGTAAAAATGAAGCAAGTTCTATAATTAGTCTATCACCAAATAGATGTCCGTAAAAATCATTTACTTGTCTAAAACTATCAACATTAAAAAAAGATAAAGCAGGCATGTCAAACTTTTTTATATCATTTATTAGTTTTGATCTATTACAAAGACCTGTTAATTTATCAGTATTCGCTGCTTTTTTAATTGTTTCTCTTTGCTCAATTAGTTCAGTAATATCATATCTAAAAGCAATATATTTAGTGATATTGTCATTTTCATCTAAAAGAGGACGAATAATAAGATTTACCCAATAGTATGAGCCATCTTTTCTTTTATTTTTTAGTGTACCTTTCCAAATTTTTTTATTTTGTATAGTATTCCATAAATCTTCAAATACTTCTTTTGGAGTATCTGGATGTCTTATTAGGCTATGAGGAGAGCCTATTGATTCTTCTCTTGTATATCCTGATATTGTGACAAAGTTATCATTTACATATGTTATTTTACCTTTTAAGTCAGATTTACTTACTATTGCTGCTTCATCCATAATTGATTGATAACTATTTAAAAAAGCAATATTTTTATCTAAGGCTGTTGATAATTGTTTGAAGTCATTACTAATATTTTTTATTTCATCTTTAGTTTTTTTATTTGTTTTTAAACTGGAAAGTTTAGTATTCTTTTTTATGTTTTCAATAATTTTTTGTAGGTTCTCTATTGGATTTAGTATATATTTTTTTGTAAAAATATAAGATAGAAAAATAGTTATACTTAAAATCATAAACCAAATTAAAATAATTGTTTCAATAGTCTTTCGAATTTTTTTATTTATAGTCTCTTTATTTAAAATATTTACTAAGTAAATAGAGGTTTTTCCATCAGTTATTTTAGATTTTTTTATTAAATAGTCTTTTGAGTCTTTTATTGAATTAAAAGCCTTTTTATTTAAGTTGTCAACAAAAATATATTTTTGATTGTCAAGTTGAAAAATCACATTATTCATAAAGTTTTCTTTTAAAGTATTTAAAAATGACGAGTCAATATTAAAACATACCTTTAGGTATCCAACAAGTTTTTCTCCTAAGTAAACCTCTTTTAAATATACACTTACAATGCTATTTTCTTTTTGCACAAAAGTAAAAGAGTTTTTCTTAAAGTTATTTATATCTTTTAACTTGGGAAAGCTTTGGTTTTTTTTATCTATCAAGTCAACAAATATTGCTTTTTGATTTTCATAAGACAAATAACCTTTATTTCTTTTTCCTTCAAGTTCTGAATTTGTAATAACTAAACTTCTATTTTTATCATAAAGACTTAGTGATATACCTTCTTTTAAACTTACCCATTGAGATGAGAGTTCAAGTAGTCTTTGTTTTTCATAATCAAAAGTTTCTTTAGAGTAGTTTTTTGGGTCTTGATAATTTGATATTAAATTTAGAGATAGTTTTGTGTTTTCATTATTTGCTACACCAAATGACAAGTTTTTTATTTGTTCTTTTTTTTCTTTTAGGTAGGAATTAAATATTTTTTTATCATGTTTTATGCTAAGTATTGCTTGATCTTCAAATATAGAGTTCATATTTTTATAGTAAACAATACCACTTAGTATTAAACTAAGAGATGAAATTGAAATAATTAGAATAAATAGTTTATTTCTTAACAATTAGGTCCTTTAAAAAATGGGTTGAATTTTACTTACATTATCTTTCGTAACTTTTAAAGTATCTAGTGTAATGTTTTTTTTGACAGCTTTGTTATTTATTATATCTACAATTGCTTGAACACCTTCTTTAGCTGATGTTTGATAAACAAAAGTTGCACTTTGCTCACCACTTAATATGGCACTTTGTGAAGCTTTTATATAGTCAATTCCTATCATTGGAATAGTCAAATCTTTTTTATATTTTCTCATTACTTTTCTAACACCCTCTAACATACTATCACTATGGGAAAAAATGGCATCAAATTTTATGTCTTTTTTATATAGCTCTTGCATAACAGTTATAGCATTTGCTCTTAAAAAGTTTGCATTTTTTCTAATTACTTTTATATTAGGGTATTGTTTTATTATTTTATTAAATCCAGCACTTCTTTTGATAGTTGATGTGGCTGTTTTTATTCCTTGAAGTTCTAGAATTACCCCTTTTTTATCTAAAGTATCTACTAGATGTTTTGCTGCTTCTTCTCCTATTTTTTCATTATCAGGAGATATGAAAGTAGTGTAATTATCACTATTTACAGTTCTGCTTAGTAAAATAACCTTTATACCTTTATCAATTGCTTTTTTTAAAGCTAAACTTGTGATATTTGCTTCAATAGGACTTGTAATAATAAAATCTACTTCTTGTTCTATAAAAATTTCAATATCTCTTATTTGTTTAGAAACTTTTGCATTTGCACTTTTTATAATAAGCTTTAGATTTGGATGTTTTTTTGCTTCATCTTTTAGCTCTTCAATTTGAGCTAGTCTCCAGTCATTTTTTAGGGTGTCTTGTGCAAATCCTATTGTATACTCTTTTGCAGAAATACTTAAGGGAAGTAAACACAGAATAATAAATATCATTAATTTTTTTAGAATCACTTTATACCTTTATAATATATTCTTATATACAAACATTATATAGTAGAAAAACTTAAATAACATATTAATATTATTTTGGTATAAATATAGGTATTACCTATAATTTAGGAGTTTTTATGGCAAAGCGAATTTTATATCCTTTGATTTTGGCACTTTTAGCTTATGTGCTTTTTTCAAATGATGATGCAAAAGTGATTATTGCAGGTATTGCAATATTTTTAATTGGTATGGTTTTTATGGAAGATGGCTTTAAGCTATTTAGTGGAGGTATCCTAGAAAAAGTGATACAAAAAAGTACAAATAGTATTCCTAAAGCAATAGGAACAGGTTTTTTATCAACTTCCATAGTTCAAAGTTCTTCTTTAGTTTCTATTATTGTAATTTCTTTTTTAAGTGCAGGACTTATTAGTTTAAGTGGTGCTATAGGAATTGTATTTGGTTCAAACATAGGTACAACTACAACAGCTTGGATAGTATCAAGTTTTGGTGTAAAGATAAAGATTTCAGCTTATGCGATGCCTATGATTATTTTTGGTGTTTTATTTAGATTTTCTGCTTCTAATAGTTTAAAAGGTTTTGGGAATGTACTTTTAGGTTTAGGTTTTGTTTTCTTAGGAATCTCATATATGAAAGATGGTTTTGAAACACTAAAAGCTGGACTTGATTTATCTCAGTTTGCAATGGAGGGTTATTTAGGAGTTATAGTTTATATTGCATTAGGAGCAATTGCAACTATTGTAATACAATCAAGTAGTGCAACAATGGCACTTATTATAACAGCACTTGCAACTGGACAAATTGTATATTTAAATGCCTTAGAATTAGCAATTGGTGCGAATATTGGTACAACTGTTACAGCTGTTATTGCAGCACTTGCTTCAAATTCAAATGGAAAAAGACTAGCAGTTGCTCACTTTATTTTTAATATAACCACCGGAATAATTGCAATACTTTTCTTATATCAATTAGCTGATTTCGTTGATTTCTTGGCAAGTAAGATTTCAATTGCAGCTGATGATTACACTATGAAATTAGCACTATTTCATACTGTGTTTAATATAATTGGAGTGATAGTCGTCTCTCCTTTTACTTATAAATTAGAAAAGTATTTAAAAGGTTTATTTAGAAATGAAAAAAGTTCAAAATCAAAACCAAGATATCTTGATAATGGATTATTGAAAATTCCTGATGCTGCTTTAATTGGGGTTAAAAAAGAGATTTTCCATCTTTATGATAATGCACAAGAAGTATTGTCTCATGGAATATATTTACACAGACATAACTATAGAAGTGTAGATATAAAAACACTGAGTGAAGTTGTAGAAAAATCAAATCTAGATATAAATACAGATGTAAATCTTTTTTATACAAATAAAATTAAAAGTTTATATGGTGAGATAGTTAAGTTTTCAGCTTATGCTCAAGAAAGCATGGATGATAATGACAAACAAAGAATCTATGATTTAAAACTTGCAGCAAGAAATATAGTAGAATCTACTAAAGACATTAGAGACTTACATAAGAATTTGACTATTTATTTAAAGTCGAAAAATAGTTTTATAAAAGAAGAGTACAATAAAATAAGATTAAATTTAGTTACAATTTTAAAAACTATTGATGATATTAGAAATGAAAAAGATGATATTGAAGTTTTATCTTCTTTAGAAGTTTTAAAAGATAATCTAAAACAGTTAGATATTTTGAGAAATGAAAGAATTGATGAGTTAATTAGAGAAGATAAAATAGATAAAAAAATGGCAACATCTTTAATCAATGACACAACATTTGCCCATGATATTTCAAAAAATATAATTAATGCAATGTCAATTTTATTAATTGAGAATAAAGATATTCAAGAGTTAGGAGAAGAACTATGAAAATAGAAAAAATCTTTGATGAAATAAAAGAGTTATATAATTTATCACTTAGTAAAAGTATTTTAAAGCAAAAAAAAAGAGATTTAAAAAGTGAAATAGAGCTTAAAATAAAAAAGACTAAAAAATCTATAAAAAATGAAGAGTCAAAAAAACAAAAAGAAAAACTACAAAAAAAGTTAGAAATATTAAAAAAGCTAAAAAAGAAAGTAAAGTAGTATAAACTTTTCAATATAATTGCTTTATGACAAACTTTTCAATAAACGAAGTAATACCTCAAATAAAAGAGGTATTACAAAATAAATCAAATCTAATAATTGAAGCTCCTGCTGGAGCTGGTAAAAGTACTATAGTTCCTATTAGCTTACTAAAAGAATCATGGCTTGAAGATAAAATAATTATTGTTTTAGAACCAAGAAGAGTAGCAGCTATTGCTGTTGCATCTCAAATGGCAAGACTTTTAGGTGAACAAGTAGGGCAAACAGTAGGTTATCAAATAAAACTAGATAGTAAAAAAAGTAGTAAGACAAAAGTTTTAGTTGTAACTGAGGGAATTCTAACAAGAATGATACAGTCTGATCAAGCTTTAGAAAAGTGTGCTTGTGTGATTTTTGATGAGTTTCATGAAAGAAGTATTAATACTGATTTAGGCCTTGCTTTATGCTTACAAGCTCAAGAGCTATTAAGGGAAGATTTAAAAATAGTTTTAATGTCAGCAACACTACAAGCAAAAGAACTTCAAGAAACTTTATGTAATTTTGAACTTATAAAAAGTGATGGACGAATGTTTGAGGTTAAAGATATATATTTACCTTTAGATATAAAACATCCCTCAATAAAAGATTTAGACAAACTTTTAGAAAGCATTGTATTAAAAGCATTGAAGGAAAATGAAGGAGATGTTTTAGTTTTTCTTGCAGGTTTTAAAGAAATAAATAATCTAAAAAAACTATTAGAACTTAGTTTAAAAGAAGATATTTTAATATCACCCCTTCACTCAAACCTATCAAAAGAAGAACAAAACATAGCAATAAATAAAAATGAAAAAAGAAAAGTTATATTATCTACAAATATTGCTCAAACTTCTCTAACAATTGAGGGTGTTAAAGTTGTAATTGACTCAGGTTTAGAGAAGATTTCAAGATATGACTTTACAACTGGAATGGATCATTTAGAATACTCTTTTATTTGTGAAGATAGTGCAATTCAAAGAGCTGGAAGAGCTGGTAGATTAAGTAAAGGGCTTTGTTATAAACTTTGGCATCAAAAAAGAATATTAAATCCAAGTTCAACACCTGAAATTTTAAGAGTTGATTTAAGTTCATTTTTATTAGATACATCACTTTGGGGTGTACAAGACTTAGAAGAGTTAACCTTACTTGACAGACCTAAAAAAGAGTTTGAAAATAGTTCAAAAGAACTACTTAAAAGTTTGGAACTTCTTGATGAAAAAGGAAATATCACTTCTTTAGGTGAAGATGTTTTAAATTTAGGTATTCATCCAAGGCTAGGTTTTATGATATTAAAAGCAAATGAAGTTGGTTTTGCAAAGCAATCTTGTATAACAGCTTCCTTATTAATAGAAAATGATATTCTAAAAACTGATTCTAAAGATTTTATGAGAAGATTTGAAGCTGTATATGAACAAACAAACTTAAATAATATAAATCTAAATAGACTAAATATTGTAAAAAAACAAGCAGATATGTTTTTTACAAGGCTTAATAAAATAAAAGAAATAAAAAGAGAAAAGAGCTTTGACAAAAACCTTTTAGGTGTAATATTACTTTTTGCATATCCTGATAGGTTGGCTAAAAAAAGAGTAAGTTCAGATAATACTTATGCTTTAAGTAACAAAAAAGCTGCAATTATAAGTGATGAAAACCTTCAAAGAAATGAGTATTTAGTAGCTGTAAATATAAGTGCAAAACAAACGAACTCTTATATTAATCAAGCTTTAGCTATTGATTTTAAGCTCTTAGATAAGTATTTAAAAAATCATTTTACCACTTCTATTGAATCTATAAATAAAGATAATTTTGAGTTGTATGAAGTTTTGAAGTTTGAACAGCTTGTTATTTCTTACAAAAAGGCAAGTTCTATTTCAAAAGAAGAGTATATAAATGCCATTTTAGATTTTATTAAAACAAAAGGTGTAAAACAAACTTTGAATTTTGATAAAAAAGCATTAAGTCTTCAAAACAGAATAAACTTTTATAACAAAGCAAAAAAACAAAACTATAAATGTGATTTAGACTTAATGGATTTTTCTGATGAGTATTTAAGTAGTAGTGTTGAAATATGGCTGAAACCATTTTTAAACAATATTAAGAAGTTTGAAGACTTGCAAAAACTTGATATTTATACAATACTTTTATCAAATATAAATTATGAAGTTTTTCAAAGTTTTGATAAAGAAGTGCCTACACACATAAATGTACCAAGTGGATCAAAAATAAAAATAGATTATTCAGATTCTTCATGTGCTGTTTTAGCAGTAAAAATACAAGAAGTTTTTTCACTACATCAAACGCCTAAGGTTTTAAATAATCAAATACCTTTAACAATACATCTTTTAACTCCAGCACAAAGACCAATACAAATAACACAAGACTTAAGAAGTTTTTGGGATAACTCTTATGAAGAGGTAAGAAAAGAGCTAAGAGGAAAATACAAAAAACATTATTGGCCCGAAAATCCCTATGATGCTGTGCCTACAAATAGAGTAAAGAAGAATATGTAGCATAAACTGATATATAAAGACTATTAATTGATTCTTTTTTATTATAAAATAAAGAAAAAAAAGGATTTATTATGAAACTAGGAGTGTCAGCTTGTTTAATGGGGAGCATGTGTAGATATGATGGGACAAATTCTAAAGATGGTTTTATAGTAAATACCTTAGGTAATTATTTTGATTTTGAGCCATACTGTCCTGAAGCAGAAGTATTTGGAACACCAAGACCAACAATAAGGTTAGTTGAAAGAGACAATGATATAAGAGTTGTAACGACTTATGATAAAGTTGATTTAACAGATACCTTGGATGAATCATGTGAAAAAAATGCAAACAGAATTGAAAATGATTATTTATGTGGATTTATTTTAAAAGCAAGTTCACCTACATGTGGAATGGAAAGAGTAAAGGTTTATAAAGAAATAAATGCCCCAAGTGAGAAAAAAGGTGTTGGAAGATTTGCTGCTTTAATAAAAGAAAAGTACCCATACCTTCCAGTAGAAGAAGAGGGAAGACTTAAAGATGCTTGGCTTAGAGAAAACTTTTTAATGCAAATATTTGCATATAGAAACTTGCATGAGTTTATAGATAGTAAACCTACTTTTAAAGATTTAGTACAGTTTCACACTGATTATAAATATCTTATTTATTCAAAATCAACAGAAGCCTATAAAGAACTTGGAAATATAGTTGCAAATCATGATAAAAAAGATGTTGAGGATATTTTAGAAGATTATAAATTAGCTTTTTTAAAAGCTATAAATGAAAAAGGGAATATTAAAAAAACATATAATGTACTTTTACATATTTTTGGATATTTCAAAAAACTTATTTCTAAAGAAGAAAAAGAAGAGATTTTAGAATCTATTGAAGATTATAAATCTAAACTTATTCCTTTAATTGCTGTAATTAAAATCATAAATGTATATACAAGAAGATTTGATGTGCAGTACTTAAAAACACAAAAATTCTTAAACCCATATCCAAAAGAGTTAGCTTTAAGATCTGATGTTAAGGCTTATAAATAATGAAACAGATTTTATGGTTTAGAAGAGACCTTAGAGTTACAAATAGTGCATTGCTTAGTAAAGCAAAAGATGAAGTAATGCCTATTTTTATCTTTGATACTGATATTTTAAACTCACTTGATAAAGAAGATAAAAGAGTGAGTTTTATTTATAAATCAGTGCTTAGCTTAAAAAAACAGTTAAAAGCTTTGGGATTGGATTTAGCTATTTTTTATGGAAAACCAATAGAGATTTTCTCAAAGCTTAAACCCTTAGGTTTTGATGAGATTTTATGTTCATGTGATTTTGATGATTATGCAAAAAAAAGAGATGAACAAGTTGATAAAATCATTACACTTAGAAGATATAGTGATTCATATATTATTAAACCTTGGAATGCTTTAAAAAAAGATGGAACACCCTATAAGGTATTTACACCTTTTTATAAAAACCTTTCATTTATTTGGGAAAGTGATGCCCTAGAAGAGTTTGAAGTAAATAAAGATTTAAAATTAATAACTTATGATTATGAACAAGTAGCAAGTTTAGAGAGTATGGGCTTTGATGAGGTGGAACTTCCTTCTTTTTTAAATAAAACTGCCCATGAATTAATAGAGGAGTTCTCTTCTAAAATTGAAGATTATGAAGAGCAAAGGGATATTTTTTATAAAAGTGCTACTTCATCTTTAGCTGTTCATTTAAGGTTTGGACTTATCTCTTCTGTAGAGGTTTTTAATAAAATTAAAAAATTAAAAGGTGCAAATATTGAGTTTTTTATAAGAGAGCTTTTTTGGAGAGAGTTTTATAACTATATACTTTTTCATTTTCCAAAAAGTGAATTTGAGAATTTCAATGGTCTAGAAGTTTCATGGAACCAAAATGAAGAGGATTTTGAGAGATGGTGTGAAGGTAAAACAGGAGTTCCCTTAATAGACGCAGCAATGATTCACTTTAATAAAACAGGAACAATGCATAATAGATTAAGAATGATAGTATCTTCATTTTTAACAAAAAATCTACTAATTGATTGGAAAAAGGGTGAGAGATATTTTGCTTCTAAACTTTTAGATTATGATGCAAGTTCAAACATAGGTTCATGGCAATGGGCAGCTAGTACTGGTGCTGATAGTGTCCCTTATTTTAGGATTTTCAATCCATATACACAAAGTGCTAAGTTTGATAAAGAAGGTTTATTTATCAAAAGTGTAATTCCAGAACTTAAAGATGTAGACCCAAAACTATTTCATAAAGAAGGTGCACTCGCAAATAGTTTGTTTGTAGATTATATAAAGCCTATAGTATCAATTGAGCTTTCAAGAAAAAGAGCATTAGAGGCTTTTAAAGGAGCTAAAAATGAAAAAGCTTGATATAGCTGTTGTTGGTTCAGGAATAGGGGGGAGTTTAATAGCTTCTCTTAATAGTAAGAAAAATCTAGTACTTTTTGAAAGAGATAAAAATCTTGGAGGTTGTGCAAGTACTTTTAAAAGGTTTGGAAGTTATTTCAATGCAGGTGCTACAACTTTTGTTGGATATGAACAAAACCATCCTATAAAAGAGATTTTTGATGAGATAGATTTTAAGCCTGATTTACTAAAAAGCCAAGTTGCAATTAGAACTATTCAAAATAAAAAAGTTTTAGATAGAACAAAAGACTTCGATAAGTTTTTAGAAGATATAAATGAAGTGTATCCAAATAAAAATAATGAGATTTTTTGGAAAACACTAAAACAAATAGATGAGAAGTTTTGGAACTTAAAAAAACTATACTTTGCAAAATATAGTCTAAAAGCTTATATTAAAAGTGCTGTTTTTGTAGCTGAGCTTTTAAAAGAGTTTAAATTTGATATATTTAAAAGTGCAAAAGGGTTTATAGCTTCAACTTTAGGAGATATAAGTCATGAATACCAAAACTTTATAGATGCTCAACTTTTTATTACCGTTCAAACAACTTCTAAAAACATTCCTTTATTATCAATGGCACTGGGTCTTTCGTATCCTTTTCATGATGTTTATTATGTAAATAATGGAATGGGACATATTTTTGATGGAATATTAAAAAATGTAGATACTCACAACAAAGAAGAAGTTTTAAAAATAATCAAAAAAGAAAATGAGTATTTAATCAAAACAAATAAAGATGAATATTTAAGTAAAAATGTCATTTTAAACTCTACAGTTTTTGATAGCAGTTCTTTATTTGAAGATGAGAAAATAAAAAAATATTATAGTTCATTTAAATTCAATGACCAAAGTGCATTTGTTGTTTATCTAAAACTTGATATAAAGCCAGAGCTTATTCATCACTATCAAATTGTTTTAAATAAAAATATACCCAATTGTATTTCAAACTCATTTTTTGTATCATTTTCTGATGTAAATGACGAAGTATTAAGCTCTAAAGGTTTAAGCATAACTATCTCAACTCATACAAAAGCAAATTTTTGGAAAGCTTTAACTACAAGTGAGTATGAAAATAAAAAAATAGAAACAATGAACTATATTATAGAAGAATTTTTAAATAATTTTGATAATATAGGTAAAGATAATATTAAAACAGCTTTTAGTGCAACATCTACTACATTTAACAGTTATATAAATAGATTTAATTGTGGCGGCAGTGCTATTAGTATAAAAAATGCTTTAAGTTTACCATCATGTAAAACTCCTTTTAAAGGACTATATAATGTAGGTGATACAGTTTTTGCAGGTCAGGGATGGCCAGGTGTTGCTTTAGGTGTTAAGGTATTAAATAAGGAGTTAAATGAAGAGTTTTGAACTTAAAGTTTCTTTTCAAGATTGGATTTATATAATAATCATTGCTGCATTTTTCGGTTTTTTAATCTCTTTGGTTTTTTACTTTTTAAATGAAGATTTACAAAGATTTTCTACTATTACTTTTAGTACAGCAAGTGCAATAATAATATCTGTTTTTGCTTCTATTTTAATCACAATATCAAATAACTTTATTTTACCAAAGGTAAATAAACAATTTTGGTACATAATTAGTTTTGCTTTTTCTTTTTTATCAGGAGCTATAGGTTTTCTTTTTTCTTACTCATTTTTTTCTAACTTTGATATAAAAATAATTGATTTTATACAACCATATGCAACATATATTGGTATCACTATTGGGTTTTTAACTTTTCTTATTGGATTGATTTTGCATCAGTTTATCTCTATGAAATATAAAAATGAGTCAATTAAAAGTGAGATTTTAGAGACAAAATTAAAAGCTTTAGAGAGTGAACTTAATCCTCATTTTTTATTTAATGCTTTAAACTCTATTAGTGAACTGATTTACATAGACAAGAAAAAAGCTGAACAATCAGTGATAAATGTATCTAAGTTTTTAAGAAATGCAATTTATACGGAGAGTTTAATTAGTTGTGAAAATGAATTGGAAATGGTAAAAACTTATGTTAATATTGAAAATACTAGGTTTGAAGATAAGATAAAACTTTTTATTAGTTCAAATAATGCTTGTTTAAAAAAATATGTTCCAAAGTTTTCAATTCAGTTGCTTGTTGAAAATGCAATCAAACATGGTTATAGAGGTATTGATTTAAATCTATTTATTGAAATAAAACAAGATAGAATTGAAGTAAGTAATGATGGTAAAGTAAGTGAAAGTGTAAATTATGGTACAGGTCTTAAGAATCTTGATAAAAGATTACAACTACTAGAAATAGGTAGTTTAGACTATGAGATAGAAGATAAAATGAAGTTTATAATAAGGTTGAAGAATGAAAATACTGATAGTTGATGACGAAAACTTAGCAATAAGTAGATTAAAAAGATTATTAAATGATGAGGGCTTAGAAGATATTACTACTTTTACAGATCCTCATGAAGCTCTAAAACAGTGTACAAAAACTAAATATGATGCAGTTTTTTTAGATATTTCAATGCCTGAAATTACAGGATTAGAACTTGCAAATAGAATACTAGAGTTAGAACCAAAAACATTTGTAGTATTTCAAACAGCCTATGATGAATATGCACTAGAAGCATATAAAAATGGTGGAATGGGATATTTGTTAAAACCAATTGATACAGACTCTTTAAAAGAAGTATTAAAAAAAATAGAAACTTATATTCAAACAACAACTGAAAAGCTTGAAGAAAAAAAGATTATTGCTAAAAGAGGGGATAAAATATATTTAATTGATTTAGATGATATATATTATATTAGAGCAGATTTAGATGAAGTTATAATCAAAATAAAAGAAACAGATGCTTATGTAAGAAAAAAAATTGGAGACTTAGAAAAGCTTTTATCAAATAAAAACTTTTTTAGAATTCACAGATCTTATATAGTAAATGTAGATAAAATCAAATCAATGCAAAGTGTAGAGCAATCAAAACTTCAAATCTCTTTTGATGGAATTGATGAAGTTGTAACATCTTCAAAAGATGGTGCAAAAGAGTTTAGAGAGTATTTAGAGCGAAGATTATTATAAGCTAACATTTTTTATATATTAATACTCTGCTTTTATTGTTAAAATTTAAATAAAAAAGGAGGGTATTATGAAAAGATTTGAAAAGAGTACTCTTATTAAGTGTACTGCCGAAGAACTTTTTGATTTTCATACAAATACCAACAACCTAACTAAAATTACACCTCCTGATATAAAAGTAAAACTTTTAACTCCTGATTTTAAAGCCCAAGAAGGTGAAATCTTAAAACTTAAAAGTATTAAAAATTATATTCCAATTAACTGGACCGTAAAAATATCAAAAAGCCAAAGACCATTAAAAATTGTTGATACAGCTTTAAAATCACCATTTAAGTATTGGGAACATCAACATATTTTTATTCAGCATGAAAAATTTACAGAGTTAAAAGATGTAGTAAATTATGAAATGCCATTTGGAATAATTGGTGAGTTTTTAGAACCTTTTGTATACAGTGATTTACTTAAAATGTTTGAGTTTAGACATGAGGTTACAAAAAAGATATTAGAAAACAAAGAAGACATCTCGTAAAATTAAGACATGTAATATACAATAATTTAAAATAAATTTTATATTCACCAAGTTTTTATTAGTTATAATAACTAAAACTAACTTGGGGAATTACAGTGAAGAAAATATTATTAGTAGATAATTCTAAGCTAATTATTAATGTTTTAGAAGAGTTGTTTCTAGAGAAAAATAACTTTGAAATTTACAAAGCAAAAACACTAAATGAAGTAGAACAACTTATTTTATCTAATAACTTTTTTATAGCAATATCAAATCTTGTATTACCTGATGCTTTAAATGGTGAACTATTAGATACTTTTAAAAATGCGAATATCCCTACAATTGTATTAAGTTCAAAAATTGATGATAGTTTTATGAGTAATATAGATAATTTGAATATCATTGATTATGTATCAAAAGACTCTATTCATGGATTGGAAAATGTATATGACTTAGCTGAATTACTTTTATATATAAAAGATACAAAAGTTTTAGTAGTTGAAGATTCAAATGTTGTAGCCCAACAAATTAAAGCAACATTAGAGACATTATTTTTAAAGGTTAAAACTGTTCCAAATGGTGATGAAGCCTTGAATGAACTTAAAAATAATAAAGATATTTCAATGGTTATTAGTGATTATAATATGCCTAAAATGAATGGTTTGGAACTTACAAGAGCAATTAGAAAAGATAAAACTACAAGTTCTTTACCCATCGTGATAATTAGTTCAGATAATAATCCACAGCAAAGAATAAAACTTTTTAAAAATGGGGCAAATGACTATTTGAATAAACCAATTTTAGAAGAAGAATTAAAATCTAAAGTTTTAGATACTTTTTCAAATATAAAAAAAATAGAAGATATTCAAAGCTTTAATAAAATATTTGATGAAAATATTATTACTTCTTCAACAGATATAAAAGGGAATATTCAAACAGTATCAAAAGCCTTTTGTAAAATATCAGGATATGAAAAAGAAGAATTAATAGGAAAGAGTCATAATATTGTAAGACATCCAGATATGCCAAAATGTTTATACGAAGAGTTGTGGAATACAATAACAAAGGGACAAACTTGGAAAGGTGAGATAAAAAACCTTAAAAAAGATGGAACTTACTATTGGGTAAAAGCAGTAATTGAACCTAAATTTAATAGAAATGGAGATATTACAGGCTATTTTGCTATTAGAGAAGATATAAGTGATAAAAAAAGAATTTACGAACTTTCAATTACAGATGGTTTAACTTCCTTATATAATAGAAGATATTTTAATGATACAGCACATAATTTTATTTTAGAGAGTGTAAGAAATAACAATACTTTTGCTTTTATTTTACTTGATATAGATAACTTCAAAAAATATAATGATACTTATGGTCATCAAGATGGAGATGATGTTTTAATAAAAGTTGCAAATAGTCTAAAAACTACTTTTAAAAGAGGTGATGACCAAGTGTTTAGATTAGGTGGTGAAGAGTTTGGGGTTTTAATTAGCTCGAAAACAAAACTTAATATTATGGACTTAGTTGAAGAGGCTAGGCTAAATATAGAAAAATTAAATATCAAACATGAGAAAAACACACCATTAAGTGTAGTTACTGCTTCATTTGGAACACTTATAATCTCTTTAGGCAATAATGAAAATATTAAAGTTGAGGATATTTATAAAAAAGCTGATGAGCAACTATATAAAGCAAAAGAAAATGGTAGAAATAAAATAGAATACTTAGAACTTTAGTTCTTAGTATTCTTTAAACAAGGGGTAGCTTTATTTGGAAACAAGCTCCTTTTAAATTATAGTCCTTATATTCAAGTGTTGTATTGTAAGCGGTGATTTCGCCTTGCAAACTATTTTGAATAATTTGTCTACTCATGTATAAACCAATACCTGATCCACCTTCTTCTTTTTTTGTTGTGAAATGATTATCAAAGATTTTATCTAGGTTTTCTTCTTTTATTCCTCCACCATTATCAATAAGTTTTATGATAAGGGTATTATTTTCTTTCTTTGCACTTATTTGTAATATTTTTATTCTGTCATTTTTTAGTTTCTCTAATTGTTCTTTTGCATTTTTGATTATATTTATTAGAACTTGTAATAGTTCATTTTCATATGAATATAAATCTATATCTTCAACATCTTTGATTATCTCAATATTATTATTTTTAAATTGTGAATCTATAAGTTTAAATGTTTTATCAAACGAATGCTCAATTTTAAAATGACTTAAGGATTTGTTTGGATTAAAGAAATTTCTAAAGTCATCAATTGTTTCACTTAAATTCTGCACAGAGTTATCAATATTTTCAATAGCTTCATCAAGTTGTTTTTCAGAGAAGTTCTTATACTCTTTATTTAGTTTTAACATACCATTTGAAGTACTTATCAAACTTAAAGGCTGTTTCCATTGATGGGCAATATTTCCTATCATCTCACCCATTGTTGCCATTTTTGATTGTTGAATTAATAAGTTCTCTTTTTCAATTAATTTGCTAGTTTGATCTCTTATATCTTTTTCATAGTTTTCAAACATGATTGATAGCTTTTTACTTATATAAAAAGAAAGTAGAATAAAAAGAAGAGTTAAAATTATACTAAAAAAAATGATTTGCTCTATAGACTTTTTATTTGAGAAAATTAAGTCTTTTTTAATTTGACTAACATTCTGCTCAAGTTTATCAAGATAAAAGCCTGTACCTATAACCCAGTTCCAATCTTCAAACTCTTTTATAAATGAGACTTTCTTACTGTTTTTCATATTATTTGTACTTGGATTTATAGTTGCTTGATACTCATAAAAACCTTCGCCTTTTTCTTCTGCTAAGTTTAAAATATCTTTTACAAAGTATTGTCCTTTATCATTTTTTTCATTAATTCTATTTTTACCAATATACTCTTTTTTATAATGAGTAAGACTAACACCTTTTTTATCAAATAAGAAAATATATGAGTTGTCTTCATATCTTATCTTTTGAATATATTCTATAAGTTCTTGTTGAAGCTCTTTTTCAAACTCATCAATATATTCACCTGTACCAATTGCTACATTAAAGGGTTCAAAATATTTATAGAAGCTAATCTTTTCATACGCTTGCTTATCATTTTTATCTTTGTACCAGTAATAAGAATCAAAAGCTTCTGTTTTATTTTTGATTGTATTTATGATTTTTCTAATAAATTTATAACCTTGAGCATCTTCATAATCATAGAAATTTTTTCCTTCAAGTTCTTTATTTAGAGGCTGTAGAAGTTTTACTCCATTTAGATCATCAATAAAAATATATCCTCTACCATTATTGTAAACAATTCCTGATAGGGCATACTTTATTGTATTAAATATATGTCTTTTTGAATGTTCATGTCCATCTAGTCTGTCAAGTAATTCGTTTTCATAAATATTAGTAGCTATTTGATGAGCTTCATAGACTCTATTTTTTATTCTTTGTTTTAAAAGTTTTTCAGAATCAAGTTTTTTATCTTTTATATAGTCATATACTCTTTGTACTTCTTCCTTTACTCTTTTTTTATTTCTTTCTAAGTAATTATTTTCAGCTTTTCTAATCTCTTGATTAAAAAAGTTATTTTTTTGAGTAATTACAATACTTGTAATAGTTATTGAAAGACAAAGTACAAAAAGTAGGGGGCCATATTTAATAATTTTTAATATATTATCTTTTTTTTTGAATTCTGACATTATCTTAGACCTTTTATGATTAAAAAATAATTATAACTAATAAGTACTTTAATATTTATGTTTATAGAAAATTTTATATGAAGATTAAATAAAGAGGAGGATATTTTAGACATTAAAAAAGGACTCATAAAAAATGAGTCCTTTTCCAAGGTATTTATAAGTGATAGATTACTTAGCTACAGCTTCTTTTAAAGCTTTACCAACTTTGAATTTTGCAACAGTAGTAGCTGGAACTTTAACAGTTTTGTCAGTACCAGGAACTTTAGCAGTTCTTTCTGCTCTATCAGCAGTTGTAAATGTACCAAAACCAATGAAACTTACAGATTCTCTTTTTACTAAAGTTTCAGTAATTGTATCTAATACAGCGTCAACTGCACCCTTTGCATCTTTTTTAGATAGACCAGCCTTTGCTGCTACTGCGTCAATAAATTCTGCTTTGTTCATAGAAGAACTCCTTGTTTTTTTATTTAAATTAAGTAAACTTTATAGTATTTAAGCTTTAGAATAGCTAAAACTAGGGGCTTTTGCTATAAAAATAATCAAAAAACAAAGCTATTTTGTGATTTTCTAGTCAAAAGAGGTTTTTATACTTAAAAGACGACAAGAGTTTTCTAGTATTGCTATTTTCTTTACAAGGTCATTTATGTCTCTATCATAGGCGTAAGTTCCTATTCCTTTTATAACCATTAGGTTATGACTACTCTCTTTTAAATACTTAGTTATTTCAAGTGAATTTCTATCATACCAAGTATTATAATCACCTGGGTCATAGATAGGAATCTCTCCAAATTCAGTTTTTCCAAAAAAATCATCAAAAAAGATATGGTCATGTTCAAAAGTATAAGCAGTTGTATAAATTGGCATACCAAAAGCAATATATTTTGCTTCATGGATATTTGAATAAATAGAAGCATGAATATGAGATTCAATACTAGCTATATTCCATCTGTAATCAGGCTTATTTAGATTTAGTTCACAAAAAGATTTATCATTCATTTCATCAAAAATTGCATCTGATGTATTGATTAGAAAGTTCTCTTGGTCAAGTTTTGCAGAGATCGCTCCATGGTAAATACCAAAGAAATTTTTTCTAAACATAGTTAAAGATAAATTCTTAAGTAGCTTAACTGTGTTTTTATCAATCATTTTAAAAAGCCTTAAATATATTTTTGGATATTATATATTAATTTTAATAAGGACTGTTTTAATGCAAATTCCACATATTCCTGTTTTATATAATGAAACACTAGAAGCTTTCAATAATATAGAAGAGGGTTTTATAATAGATTGTACCACTGGATTTGGTGGACATAGTTTTGGTTTATTATCACAAAATGATACTGTAAAGCTTATTTGTAATGATCAAGATGATGAAGCTTTAAATTTTAGTGAAAGAAGACTTGAAGAGTTTTCTTCAAGAGTTACTTTCAATAAAGGAAACTTTGAACATGTATTTGAAAAGTTCAAGGATTATGATATTAGAGGTATTTTAGCTGATATTGGAGTATCATCTCTTCAACTTGATAAACTTGATAGAGGTTTTGGTTTTGAAAGTGAAACTTTAGATATGAGAATGAATCAAGATCAAGCTTTAGATGCATCAACAGTAGTAAACACATACTCTCAAAGTGAACTAGAAAGAGTTTTTAAAGAGTATGGAGAAGTACGAGAGTATAAAAAAGTAGCTTCTTTAATAGTAAATAACAGACCTTTCTCAACATCAAAAGAGTTAGCTGAGTTTCTGTCAAAGAAAATGCACAAGGGTAAAATACACCCTGCAACTCTTCCTTTTCAAGGTATTAGAATAGAAGTAAATGATGAGTTGGGAGTTTTAACAAGACTTTTTGATTCTATTGAAGCTTCAAAACCTAAAAATTGTATTGTGGCTATTATCTCTTTTCACTCACTTGAAGATAGAATTGTAAAAAACTATTTTAAAAAATGGACTAAATCATGTATTTGTCCTCCTGAAGCATTTAGATGTACATGTGGAAATGACCATGCTTTAGGAAAAGTTATTACAAAAAAACCTATTATTCCAACAAAAGAAGAGATAAAGCAAAACCCAAGAAGTAGAAGTTCAAAATTAAGGATTTTTAAATTTGATTAAGCTAAATGCTACTAATTCTTTAATTATTGTATTTACCATATTAATATTTGCGATTACAATTTATTTTCCAAAAATATATCTTAGAAATAATATCTATTATGTAAGTAAGGATGTAAATAAATTATATGCCCATTATATTTCGCTTCAAGAAGAGAATAGGTTTTTATCACAACAACTTGAAGATATGAAATTTAAAAATCAAATTATTGATTCACTACTATTTAACCCATTAAAGTTAGAAAATGATAAGTAGTATTATAGATTTTTCTCTAAGAAAACCAATATTAAACCATTTGTTATTGCTTTTTGTATTTTTATTAGCTTTTTTTGCATATTTTAAAATACCAAAAGAGATATTCCCACCCTCAGCCCTAGAAGCTGTATCTATTAGTGGCTCGTATGTGGGTGCTAGTTCTGAGTTACTTGATAAAATTGCTGTAAGTGATATAGAAGATGAACTTTTAGGTTTAAGTGCAGCAACGAAAATTTCATCAACTATTAAAAATGGTTTTTTTAATATAAAAGTTGATTTAAAAGATGGCGAGAAGCCAGAAGATGTAGTAAATGATGTAAAAGATATAGTTGCAAAAGTAAAACCAAATCTTCCAAGTGATATGGATGAACCAACAGTAAAGACTATGGAACATGCTTTTCCTTTGATTACAGTTGCTGTTTACTCAAAAGATAAAAAAGCTTCAAAAGAGTATTTAATAGATGTTGCAGAGGATGTAAAATCACAAATCATGAAGCTAAAAGATTTATCTGAGGTAAATGTTTTAGGAAAAAGCGATAAAGAGCTTTTGATTACTTTTAATGATGAAAAAATAGAAGCTTATGGATTAAATAAATTATCTGTAATAAGTGCTGTTCAAAATATAAGTACTATTTTTCCAGTAGGTATTGTAAAAGATAAATCTAGACATTACTATTTATCTACTTTTAATGGTTCTAAAAATATACAAGATATAAGAAATACTATTCTAAAAATAGAAGGTAAAAGATTATATTTAAAAGATATAGCAACTATTAAATTCACCCTTGCAGATGTTGCAAATATCTCTCACTATAATGCAAATGAAAACATCGCTATTAGTATTAATAAAGGTTTTGAAGGTGACTCTATTGAGCTTGTAAAACAAATTAAAGAGATTACAAAATCTTATGAGCAAAGATATGAAAATCTTGATTTTGATACTTATATAGATACTTCTATTTGGATTAAAAACAGACTAAATACAGTTGTTTCAAATATCTTATTTGGTTTATGTTTGCTATTTATTGCTCTATTTATTTTTATAAATGTAAGAATTGCTTTAGTTATTGCTATTGGTATTCCCACTTCATTTATGATAGGTCTTATATCAGCTGATTATTTAGGATATAGTTTAAATATGCTTTCACTTTTAGGTGCTTTGATTGCTCTTGGTATGCTTGTAGATGAGGCTATTGTAGTTGGTGAGAATATTTATAGACACTTGGAGATGGGAAAAGATAAGTTTACAGCTGCTAAAGATGGAGCTATTGAGATGTATCCTGCTGTTTTAACAGCAACAGCTACTACTGTATTTGCTTTTTTACCAATACTTCTAATGACAGGTGAAGTTGGCAAGTTTATGCAGATACTTCCTATTATGATTACTATTTTATTGATAAGCTCCCTTGTGGAAGCTTTCTTTTTTTTACCACTTCATGCAAAAGAGCTTTTAAAAGTAAGTAAGGATGAGAGAAAATCTCATAAGGTTTGGGATTTTAACTACAGACTTTATGGGAATATTTTAGACTTTTTATTAAAAGGTAGATTTATAGCTTTATTTTTAATGCTTGGATCTATTATCTTTGCAACAATTTTTATTTTTAAAACACAAAAGTTTGAGTTTATGCCTGCTTTTGATTCAACGCAAGTTTATATAACAGGTTCTGTTGGTGTTGGTAAAAAAATAGAACAAACAGAAGAAGAAGTTTATAAAATAGAGAAAAAAATACTTGAAAATATGGACATGGATAAGACCTTAAGTTCAGTTACTTCAGTTACAGGTATGAAACTAGATGGTAAAAACCAACCACACAATGAAGAGTTTTATTTTCATATATTTGTAAACTTAAATGAAAGAGCACCTGTAAATGTATTTGAAACATATATAAACCCTTATCTTTCTCCAAAATACGATGATACAAATATGATAAGAACTATTGATGCTCAAACTGTTGTAAAACAGTTAAAAGAGGTCTTAAAAGATGATATTAGTTCAAGTAGATTTGATGAATTAAAAGTGTTTGTTCCTCAAGCTGGTATTGTAAAAAATGATGTTGAGATTGCACTATCAGGAGATAATGAAAAGGTTTTAAAAGCAGTAGATTCTTTAAAAAATAGTTTAGGAAATATTCAAGGGGTTTCAAATATAGCAGATGATGCACTTACAGGAAACTATGAACTTAAACTAAAAGTAAACTCTTATGGAAATGAACTAGGAGTTACAGAGCAGAGTATTTTAAATGAGTTAAGACCTTTTTATTTTAAAGGAAGTTACTCAAAAATGTTTGATGATAGGGGAATTGTAGAGATTGTATTTCAAAGTAACTCTAAAGATATTTTAAGTAGTTTAGATAGTTTTGAAGTAACTACTTCAACAAATCAAAAAGTACTTTTAAAAGAAGTTGTAGAGTTCATAAAAATACCTGCATATTCTCAAATCTTTAAAGAAGATAATGCCCAAATTATAAGTGTAACAGCTTCACTTGATAATATCACATCAGCAGAAGTTTTTGAGAAATTAAAAGATGAATTAGCTCTTTTAACAAAGGAAGTAAAACTTGAAATAAAAGGTGAACAACAAGAAAATGAAAAAGTTCAAAAAGAGATGGGACAAGCAGCACTTATAGCTATAATCTTAATTTTTATAGCTTTAGTTTGGATGTTTGATTCAATTATTAAACCTTTTATTATCATAAGTACTATTCCCTTATCAATGCTTGGAGTTTTAATAGGACATATTGTGATGGATATAAACCTTACGATGCCTAGTATGATTGGTATGGTTGGGCTTGCTGGAGTTATTGTAAATGATGGTATTATTATGATGGACTTTATTAAAAAAGCAAAAACACTACCTGAGTTAGAAATGTATGCAAAAATGAGACTAAGACCTATTTTATTAACTTCTGTTACAACAATCTTAGGATTAAGTAGTCTTATTTTCTTTGCTTCTGGACAGGCTTTAATCCTTCAGCCAATGGCAGTTGCTTTAGGTTTTGGTATTTTATGGGCTACTATTCTTAATCTTTATTATGTACCTATGGTTTATAGGCTTATATATCTAAGAAATGCAAAATAGATATAGTGGTGATGTAGGTGATTTTGGAAAATTTCACCTACTTAGGTTTTTACTAAACAATCAAGAGTATAATCTATCTCAGATTTGGTATATGTATCCAGATGAATCTCACAATAATGATGGTCTATATATAAACTATTTTGAAAAAGTAAAAGAGTTTGATTTAGAACTTGAAGAAAAACTTTTAGAAATCACTCAAACAAACAGATGTGTAAAAGCTTTGGAAGAAGCAAAGCTTGTAAAAAATACAAAATACTTTTCTTTATATGTAAATGAAAATGCAAAAGATGATTTAGTTTATAGAAAAATTTGGTTTCAAAAAGCTTTAAAGTTTAGTGAAAACAGTGATTTTATCGCTGTTGATCCAGATAATGGAGTAGCTACAAAACTAATCAAAAAAGATGAAACAAAAGATATAAAAATTCAAAGCTTTGAAGACTTTAAAAGAAAAAGCAAAGCTGGAAAATATATCTTTGATGAAGAGATTAAACACTTATACAAAAACTGCAAGTGTTTAATAATATATCATCATTTAAACAGAACCATGAGCCATGATAAACAAATAGAGATTTTAAAATCAAAGTTTGAAAAAGAGTATAAAAAAGTGTTTGCTATAAAACATAAGCCATACTCTCCAAGGGTATTTTTCTTTTTATGTAGTTGCGATGAAGTAGCAAGTTTTCTTGAAAAGAGACTAAAAGAGTTTGAAAACTCTTTTAGTATTCATTGGAAGTTATTTGATACTATCAAAGTACTTTAACTTATCAGGATTTCTAAGTGCGAAGATATTTAAAATCATATTATCTTTTATTTCAAAACTGTAAGATGTAATAACTTTTCCATTTTCTTTTAGGATTACGCCTAAAGAACCATTGAACCAAATAGTGCTAATTTCTACATCATTTTTATTTGAAGCCTCAAATAGATGTTTTGTAACTTTTACTAAGAACTTACTAATATAGTCATTATCACCATATAAAACTTTTCTTGCTGCTATTGCTTTTCCTCCACCATCAGAATATAAGCTAACTTCTTCTTTAAACATATTTCTCAGCTCTTCAAAATCTCCTTCTTTCAAAGCTTTTAAAAATGAGTTTGTAAGTTTTATATGTTCTTCTTTTGTAGGAGTATACTTCTTCTTTTTAGTTTGTAGTTTTTTATTTGCTCTGGAGTTTAACTGTCTACTATTTTGAGTAGAAGTTTGTAGAATATCGGCTATTTCTTTGTGTTTAAATTCAAATAAATCATGTAAAATATAAGCAATTCTCTCTTTTATAGATAGCTTTTCCATCAAAACTAAAAGCGCCATAGATAGACTTTCATCAAGCTCCATTTCATTGTTTTGATGAGCTTTTTCTTCTATATATGGTTCTGGAAGCCAAGTTCCTATATATACTTCTCTTTTGCTTTTAGCACTTCTTAAAAAATCCAAGGCTAAATTAGTAGCAACTTTAAACAACCAAGCTTTTGTGTTTTCTATTTCATCATGTTTTTTACTAATAAAGCGAATAATTGTTTCTTGAACAATATCCTTAGCCTCTTCTTGTGAGCCTATTATTTTATATACATATGAAATAAGAGAGTTCCTATACTCTTGTGTTTGTGCTACTAATTCATTCATGATATATTTATACCTCTAGTTTTATTACAGAGCAACTATGGAAGTTGTCTAGTACTTTTTTTATAGTTGGAAATACTTTTGCTGATGCAGTTGCTAATGCAATTTCTGTAATAATATCTTTACTATATTTAAAATATATTTTATCATATAAGTTTTCATCAATAGTTTGTTCATTTAAAACAGCAAGTGTAAAATCATATATATCTTTTAATGACTGGGGTAAGTTTTTGCCCTCATTAAAAACTATTTCTTTAATGATTTGTTTATCAACTCCTGCTTCTAAAGCCATATTTACATTTAGTTGTAGGCATTCTCCACAATCTTCATTTTTCATAGTGGTAAGCTTTACTGTATACATAACATCTTTTGGAGTTTTCTCACAAAAACTAGCCATAGGCAAAAAGTTTTGAAATGTTTCAAAAGCATTTGGGTTGGCTTTTAACATATCTTTCATATAAGTTGTATTGTAGTCATAGTGTGCATGAAAACCTTCAAGCATTTCAAGTGATTTTTTTTCGTCTAACATATCTATTCCTTTTGTTGGTTTGTATATATAAGACGAAATAGGAGTTAAAAGTGTGACATATATTATGAAAAATGCAGAATAAATCCTTTTAAAACATATTTATATTATTTTTTAATACTAAAATAAGTATTTATTAATTAAAATTAAATTCAAAGGATAATTATGAATATAGGTATAACAGAACAAAGATATACAAACTATCAAGCACAAAGTAATAATTCTACTAAAACTCAATCAAATGAGGATTTTTCAAGTGCTTTGGAAAACTTTAAATCTAATAAATCAGAAGAAACAACAAAAACTAATATAAAGAATGAAGAGTATGATGAGAAGTATGAACTTGGATTACAAAGATATAATGCCTTTCAAGATGGTGATAATAAATGGTTTGAAAATTCAGTTTTTGAAAAAGATCAAAATGCTAAAAATGAGTTTATCAATTATCTCTCTGAGTTATCAGTAGAGGAATATATGTCTGTAAGTATAAAGCTTCTTAACTCATTTGGAGATTTGGAACTTGGTCCTGATGGGAAAGTAGTAGAAGGCTCAGCTCGTAAAGACCCTTCAAAAGAGTTTGCTTCAATAGGAAGTACAATAAACTATTTTGAAAGTGAACTTAATGAGCTTATAGAAGGAGCAAGAAAGTTTGGTGGGGATCCGTCATATATGGCAAATCTTTTAACAGATGTGGTAAACTTTTTTAAGAATTATCAATCAAAAGAGCAAGAAAGCCAATATCAAGCTTTAGGAACTAGATAAAATACAAACTTGAGGAAAAGTATTCAATATAATATTTATTTTAAACATAATTATATTATTTTTTAATATTTAAATAAGTATTTATATATTAAAATACTTAAAATTTATTATATAAGGAAATATTTATGAAAAAATTAGTTTTACTAATTACGTTAGCTCTTAGTAGCTTAAGTTTAAATGCAGCGTCACTTTTGGGGTAAGTAAGTGCAAATACAAGTATGTGTTATGTTTGGGGACATAGTTGGGCACACCCTTCATCTCCACAAGCTAATACTTGTTTTGATATTAGAAATGTTGGTACGGATATAAATGGCTGGGATAATGGAAGTCATGGTAATGTAACTAAAACATATAAAAATCTTGAAGGTGATTATATGCTAATTCAAGTAGATGTATTTGGAGTACCTGCTGATGAACCAACAGTTATGTATAAATATCAAACTCTAAATGCAACTGGATATAAACAAATAGTTAATTATAATAGTAGTCCTGCTATTATAAATGGGAGTAGGTATTATTTTGAGTATTTTGGTAATGTAGGTTCAGGTGATATTATAGTTAAACATCATTCTAAATATGTAGATGAATTACATGTACAATAAATAGCTAAAAGATGGATAATAATCCATCTTTTATTTTCAAAGGATAATTATGAATATAGGTATAAGAGAACAAAGATATACAAACTATCAAATACAAAGTAATAATTCTACTAAAACTCAATCAAGTGAGGATTTTTCAAGTGCTTTAGAAAACTTTAAATCTAATAAATCAGAAGAAACATCAGAAACTAATGTAAAGAATGAAGAGTATGATGAGAAGTATGAACTTGGATTACAAAGATATAATACTTTTCAATATGAAGGAAATAAATGGTTTGAAAATTCAGTTTTTGAAAAAGATCAAAATGCCAAAAATGAGTTTATTAATTTTTTATCTGAATTGTCAGCAAAAGACTATTTAATATTAAATGGAGAACTTAATTCATCTTTCGGAGGACAATTAATGAAAGATGAAAATGGAAACATAGTATCTGGAAGATATGAAAAAGACCCTTCAAAAGAGTTTACTTCAATAGGAAGTACAATAAACTATTTTGAAAGTGAACTCAATGAGCTTATAGAAGGGGCAAGAAAGTTTGGTGGGGATCCATCATATATGGCAAATCTTTTAACAGATGTGGTAAACTTTTTTAAGAACTATCAATCAAAAGAGCAAGAAAGCCAATATCAAGCTTTAGGAACTAGGTAAAATGCAAATTGATAAAGGAAGAATTAAATCTATTATCTTTTTTATCCCTTTAATACTATTAGTAATTATTAGTATGAATAGTTTATCTATTGAGGATAAAAAAGAAAACACAAAGAATATTAAGACAGAAGAAAATCAGATTATACAAAAAGAAGAACCTAGAGAGATAATCAAAGAAAAGATAATTACAAAAACTTTTATAAAGTATATTGAAAAGAAGGATATTGAAGAAACTCAAAAAGATATTGAAAAAAAAGCTACAAATATTTTTGTTAATGAAAATCATGAAGTGAAAACCAAAGATGAAACTTCAACTTTAGTTGAAAGAGATGATGAAAGTAAAAAATATAAAGTATCTGTCATTAGTGATAAAACAATTACATCAACCCCAACAGGAGCATCATATATAGTTTTAAATGGAATAATTTATAATCAAGGAGAAGAAAATAGCTTTTCTCTTTCTTTTAATGAATACTACAAAGAGTATTTAAATAGTGTATATATACAAGTCACAAATAGCAAACTAGATATTAAAGCAAGTTGTAATGGTAGTTTTTTAAGTGGAGTAAATTCGGCTTATAGTTATGATATAGGAATAGATATTTCTGGAGATAGTTTATCATGTTATATTATTTCTGAAAAAGAAAAACAAGATATGAAAGTGATATTAAATAAAAATAACTTTAAAAGTCTAGAAGAACTCAAGACTTTTGATTAAGTTAATATTAAGTTTATTAAAAATTATAAGATAACCAAACCTTGAATTTTTTTTAAGATACTTTTATCCTCATCAAAATCTTTTAGTTCTCTTCCCATATCAAGGGGTGTAATTGTGGCTTTACCGATGATATGTCTGTATTCATCGCCATTTGAATCTTTTAGTTTTACACTCCAAACATTGTGCATTACAAGTGGTTCATTATCTTTGATACCAACATAAAGCATTATATGTCCTTTTAAGTATACTAAAGTTGAAAAAGGCACTCCGTATTTCATAAGAAATAGCTTTTTTTGTTCATTCGAAAGTTTTGACATATCTTTGTAAAAACCATTTTTTGCTTGACCTTTTGAGTTTCTTTCTAAATACTTTCCAAAAGGTGCAAAGAAATCTTTTGTAAAAGAAGAACAATCTCTATTGTTTAGTAACCCACCCCATCCATAAGGTTCATTTAGAAGCTGTTTTGCTATTTTGATTCTATTTTCTGCGTTGTATTTTATAGGGAAGGCTGATACTTCCTCATCTTTTATATTTATATATGAAATATTTGCTTCTTGGTTTTGAACTTTTTGGGCTACTAGGTATGTATCATCTTTTTTAGGAAAAATTGTACCTACTTTTACATACTCTCTAAAACCATTTTCATATAAAGGAAATTTCTCTTTTATTGCTATAAAATAGTCATTTGTTTTAAACTTATTTATAAACTTTTCATTTACAAAAGCAATATCACTTATGTTTATCCACCCTCCAAAGCTAGAAGCTTGAGCATAAGCCCATGCTTTATCTTTTGATAAGTGTGAGACTATAATAGGTGAGTTTATTTTAAGAAGTGAGTTTTGGTTATAGTCAAAAGGAAATCCTTCCCCTGGTTTTGTTGGTTTAAAAAACATAGGTTGATTTGTAGGTAAAACTCTTACATTTGTATTTTTAAGTGTAATTGCTTTTTTCTTCAGGGTATTGTATTTTTCAAAGTTTGCATTCGTTTCTTGCTTTAAAAACCAGCCTAAAGAAGCTTTTTTGTAATTTTCTAAGTAAATGTCTCTAAACTTGTAGTTAAGCCCCCACATGGCTTCAAGTTGAGAGTAAGAGACTTCTTCTTGACTCCAAGGTGAAAAATGCTTTTGGAGAAGTTTATTTGCTTCTTTATTTTGATTCATAAAATCATCGTTAGGAAGCTTTTCTTTTATGTTTATATTTGAGATTTCAATTTTTTCTATGTTTTTACTAGTACAAGCGGTAAAAAATGTTGCTATTAGAATGATAAAAAATGTATTTAAAATAGTTGTTTTCACTTCATAATCCTTTTTGAATATTTTATAAATGGATTGTATTAAAATAAGATTGTAAATAAGGTAAAGTATAATTTTATTTTGAAAGAACTTATAAAAAAAGAGGTTTTAAACCTCTTTTTTAGAATTCAAACTTTGTTTTTAGTTTGAAAAAATAGATGATAGTTTTTATTTGGATATAAATAAATGGAAGCATTAGTAAAAAGTATGCAAGGGAATATTTTACAATTACTGTATTAAAAGTAAGACCAAAATTAATAAAGAACATTCCAAATACAAAAAACGCAACTCCAGGACAAATAAGTGCAAAAGACACAGGTGATTTATCAGCTCCATTTACGTACTTTTCAAAGTATCCAAGTTGTTTCATAACTTTATATCCTAATAGCCCAAAGATTACTTGAAGTGATACTATTGTAGCTGTTAGAGTAAATAAAGATGATTTAGCAAGTGTTGCTTCAAAACCATGATGTAATCCAAAAGTAACTCTAATAGCAGTAATACCTAAAAGTGTTAAAATCGGCAAAATAATCCACAAAGAAGGACTAGCTTCCACTGAAATACCATGCTCAAACATATTTTTAAATCCCATAGTAAGCTTAATAATAAGCAGTAAAACACTAACAGAAGCAAAAAATATAGCTGCAAAAATACCAATAGCATTTATAGTGATATTGTGACTCATCGCACCAGGTGCTGCAAAACCTACAGCTATCATAGCAAAAGCGAAGATTGAAATCATTTGTGAAAGGTTATTGTTTTTTGTAAAGTCAAAATCACCTTTGATTAAAAGTCTTGAAAAATAGTTCATGAATATTTTAAGCCCAAAATATCCAGCAACAGTAAATCCAAGAAGTGCAAATGGAAACATATATTCAACAATACTCCATAAATTTGGAACAAAAACAGCTCCAAGTACAAAACATACATTTATAGTCATTGCGTATGTTAATGGCATTGTCATTAAAGTAATCTCAGCATTTGAGTTTACAAGCTCTTTGTATTTATCAGTTTTTTTAAAAAGATTAAATTGTTTTGTATTCCATATTAGAAGCTTGAAGTGAAAATATGCAAAAACAAGTATAAATACCAAAGATAAAGCAATTACAATAGACAGCCATGTGCCTTCAAGTAACTTTGGCATGATAAAATCAAAAGTTGCCATTGGTACGCCTTCATGTGGTACTAGAAACATTAAATACATAAAAAATGATACAGATAATCCTCCTGCTCCTAGTGCAGATAAAAAACACATTGGTGTGAATTTTTCTCTTAGTTTCATTTGTTTTCCTTATAATAAATTGATTTGTAATATTAGTAAATATTATATTAAATCCTTATAAATAAAATATAAGTTTTAGTTATAAGTATATTCAATATGGCTTACTAAGCCTTTTACTGCTATAGTTTGAGCAATAAAACTAGGGTAGGCTAATGTATAAAATTTCTGTTTCAAAAGATTTATTTGAAGATATTTTGTTAAAAAAAACTTCTTTACTTACAAAGAAAAGCTCAAAGTATTGGAAAAAAGAGCTACTTGAACCTAAAATAGTAGATGATAAAATCACTTATTCAATAAAACAGTTTGAAAAGCTTCTTATTACAAATGGTTTAGGTGATGATAAACCACAACTTGTTGTTGAGTGTAAAAAGGTAGATTATTCAAGCTCTTTTGATAGATTTGAGTTTAGCTTAGGAAAAGTATTTGAGCAAAAAAATACTCAAGTTGAAGAAGATTATAAAGATACTTTAATAGAACAACTTCTAAAAGAAAAAGAGTTGCTTGAAGATAAAATGAATAGGGATCATCTAACCCAAGTTTACAATAGAAAAAAAATGCAAGAAGATTTAGAGCATTTTACAAATCAAAATAATTCAAATCTTTTATGCGCTATTTTTATAGATGCTGATAGATTTAAAGGTATAAATGATAATTTTGGTCATGAAGCAGGGGATAGAACACTTCAATATTTATCAAATAAGCTTCTAAAACATGCAAACTATTTAAATGGTGAAGTTTATAGATATGGTGGGGAAGAGTTTGTTATTCTTTGTTTTTTACCAAAAGATCAAATTATTAAAAAAGTTGAAGATTTAAGAGTAGATATTAAATCACAAAGTGTGTATCATAGAAATAAAGATATATCTCTTACAGTTAGTATTGGTGTTGCTTTTTATGATGAGTTTAAAAATAAAGATTTATTAGTTCAAAAAGCTGATGAAGCTGTTTATAAAGCTAAAGATAAGGGTAGGGATGTGATTGTGTTTGCTTAAACTAGAGTTTTAAAACTCTAGTTTTAAGATTACTTAGCTATTTGATTAGCAATTGCTTCGATATCTGCATCAGATAAAGAAGAAACTTGACCTTTCATTAAACCTTTCATTGGTCCACCGTATGAACCATCTTTGTAACCTTTCATTGCTGCGATGAAATCTGCTTTTGTCATATCTTTGATAATCTTAGATTTTCCCATTGCAACTTTTTCCCCATTTGCACCATGACAACCAACACATTTAGCATAAGGGTTAGCAAATGCTACACATGCAGTTAATAATGACGCTGCTACTACTAATTTTTTCATATTTAAATCCTTCTACAATTTTTATGAAATGATATTCTAATAGATTTTTTATTAGAAGTAATTGATATTAGTCAAGGATTGTGGAGAAATAGTGCAAAATGTAGCCATTTGGCTACATTTTTATTATTTTTCTAGAAGTTCGTTTTTTAACTCTTCTTTATTTATTTTATTTTTGTCACTAGGCACTAGTGGAAGAGATTTTTTATAGATTATTTTTGAAGGAATCATATAAGATGCAAGATGTTTTTTAAGCTCAAATGTTATCTCTTTTGGTGCAAGTTCACTTCTACTTGAATAAACCATAACTATCTCTTCTTCTATTTCTTCATTTGGAACAGAAAAGATTGCACATTGTTCAATTTGAGGTAAGTTATTTGCAACTACTGATTCAATTTCATAAGGACTTACTCTAAATCCTCTTGTTTTTATCATGTTATCATGTCTAGATACAAAGTAAAAATAACCTTCTTCATCTTTGTATACATAATCACCTGTTGCTACAACTATTTCATCAGTTAATTGTCCTTCTAAATCTATTACATCTTTTAAGATTTGAATTGATTTAAATCTTTGAGCAGTTTCTACAGGAGCATTCCAAAAACCTCTATATATATAACCACCTCTGTGAATTAGTTCACCAACTTCTCTTGGCTTACACTCTTTCCCTTCTTCGTTTATAACATATAATTCTACATCTGGAATAGCTTTTCCAATTGAATCAGGTCTTATATGAATTTGTGATGGGTCTAGGTACGTAGATCTAAAAGCTTCTGTTAATCCATGCATTGAATAAAACTTTGCATCAGGGAAAAGCTTGTCTAATCCTTTTAACATTTTTACAGTTACATTTCCTCCTGATGAAGTAAGTACTCTTACATTTGAAAGTAAGTCTGAACTTGGAAGTCTATGTTCATCTTCATCAAACATATTTGAAATATTTACAGGCATTAAAGGAACTACAGTTACTTTATCATTTATCAAGTGATTATAGAAGTCTCCTGCTAGTATGAATCTATGTAATGCTAGTGTTGCCCTTTTGTAAAGAGAACAGAAAATTTGATTTAATCCATAATCAAGATTAAAGATTAATGTTCCTGAAATCACATCTTCTTCTCTAAGTTCTAAATATTGAGATACAACTCTTGCTGAATCTATTAGATTTCTATGAGATATAACAATACCTTTAGGTTGACCTGTAATACCAAAAGAATAAGTGATAACAGCATTTTCATGCCCATTTACATCATGCTTAAATGGTTTGTTATAGTATTTGTAAATTTCTTCAAATGATGGAATATCTTTATGGGCAGTTTCATAAGAAATTATATGACCATTGAAGTCAATTTCTTCTATACTTTCAAGTTTTAACCTATCAGTGATGATACATTTTATATCACAATCATTGATTATATATTGAACTTGCTCAGGCTTTAGAAGTCTAGTTAGGGGAACAAGTATATAATCAGTAGAAAGTATTGATAATATTGCTATAACTTGATCTATACCCTTGTTTGAGTATAAACCAATTCTTGAACCTTTTGGTAAATCTAATTCTTTTAAATAAAAGGCAACTTGATTTACTTTTTTAAGTAAATCTTCATATGAAATACTTTTTTCATTAAAAACTATAGCAGTTTTACTTGGATGTGAAACTGCAGAGTCTTCTAATAATGTTCTAATACTATTTATAGACATTTTTGTTCCTTCTTATTTTTTTTCATTTACGCCAAGTGTCCAAATATCATAGTTGTTATCCATAACTACATTTGGATTATGCTCAGAGTTTAGTATTTTTTGATAGAAAAATGATACAATATCTTCAATTTCTTTCGGCTTTAAAACCTTAGTAATACCACCTGTAAAGACTATAGAGTTTAAAACTAAAAGTTTGATATTTACATATGAGTTTACATAAGTTGATACCTTACATAAAACTAAGAATATTGCTAATTGCATTAAAATAACTGTTGCTTTAGGACTTTGCTCTTCAAGGATGTTTTCTGTAACTTTTAAGTGCGCAAGTAACTCATAAACAAACTCATTGTTTTTAGCTGCAAAGATTAGTGATTCTTTTGATTTGTAAACACCTAGTTTTTTAAATACAAGTCTATCATACTCATTTTCGGTAACCATATTTTCATCTACTAAATCTTTTGAGTAGTGAATATCAGTAGTAGCCCCACCAATATCTATTAGGATATATGGGTCTGCAACTGTAAACTTACTTCCTATTTGAGGAAGAGTTTTATTTACAATATATGGTGTTGAGTAGATTTGATTTGAAGTAATATCATATAAGTGTTTGATGTCTTCTTTACCCATAATATCAGCTTGATAAAGGTTTGTTAAATACTCTTTTAAATTCTCTTCTTCAACATGAAGTTTATTTGTAATAATATTTGGTAAAACACTTAAGTTTTCAATGTTTTCACTTAAATAAGGTGCATCTTTACTACTTCCTACAAAAACAATATTTGAGTAGTTTACATCATTTAAAAATTTAAATAGTTTTTCATCAAACATACCACTTACAGAATCAATTCCACCAACAACTATAACAACATCTATTAATTCACTTGGTATTGATGTTTCTTCAATATCTTTATAAAGCACTGTATCAATGATATTAATACCTGAATTAAAAGCGATATTTGTAGCATACTTTAGTGAAAAAGAGTTTGTAACTCCAATAATAAGTGTACTTAAACCACCGTTTGCAGAAGAACAAATAAATACATCTTCTTTTTTATAATTATTAATTGTTTCACCACACTTATAAGTTAAATCATCATAAATATCTTTATTAAAATCTCTAAAGTGTTGTTCCACACCCTTTGTAGTACTTAGTTTAAAATAAGTACTTCCAACATCGATTAAAAGTTTATCATTTGTATTTTGCTTTACTTGGCTCATTGCATAATTCCTATATCATGGATAATATCATTTACTATTGATGTAGTATCTTTTTTTAAGTCACATTGAGCTTTTTCATACTCAAAACACTTATCTGGAATTGGAACTTTTCCTCTTTTTATGATTCTAATATTCTTGTTTTTATCTCTAATTGTAATCATTTCATTGTTATTGATAATATGAGGAGAGAATGGAACATCAATAGTTCCATTTTTAATAGAGTTAAATACTTTTCTCCATAAAGTATCAGCAGGGTCATTGAATACAGCTTCCATAATAGCCATAACTTCTGCTGTTAAGTTCTCTTCCTCTTCTTGATCAACTACATTTGGAAGACCATTTAAAATTCTAAGAAGATATTGTGTATTTGCTACTGTTTCAGCATTTGCTTCTTTTGTAGGAATACCTGAAGCTTCTTGATTTGTTTTTGTAATAAGCTTATTAGCTCCAACCATTGCAGCAATAACTGTACTCATAGAAATAAGTTCAGATGCGTAGTTAGAGTCCATAGGGAAAGCACCCATCCATTGATGATATACTAAGTGAATATCAGCATCACCACAGTTAATCTCATTTGCATAATGCTTTGCAAGTTTTTTGATAACTGCACCCATTACAATATCTTGATTCATAGAACCAGTTTGAGAGAATGATACAGAGAAAGATTTTACTCCCTCTTCAAGTGATAATAACATCTCTAATAACTGAATTACGATAGTAATACAAGGTGGAACTAAAGTAGCTGTTAAAGGTCCAAATGACTCTCTATTTATAGGTTCATTTAAAACTGAATATTTCGCACAAACTCTCTCTACATATTTCCAATATAAAAATGCCTTATCAAGTGGGAAGTTCTTAGAGTAAGGAAGAAGGTATGTAATAGGTCCTCCCTCAATCTCAAAAATACCAGATGCTATTGCAGTTTCTATTAAAAGTCTTGCATCAGGAGTACCGTGTCTTAATGAAATAGGTTTGTTAAAATGAGTCATCATTTTTCTTGATGTTCTGTATCCATGTGTTACTAATGGATAACCATTTAACATATCAACTTCATTTTCTTCACTAAGTCTTAGCATCTTTTTTGCTGTTTCATAGTCATTTAGTCTTGTATTTGAATCAACTGTACATGGAAGAACATCAACGTCAGCCTTATCAAAAAACTCATATAAAGCAAACATTTTGTCATATGTTGGAAATCCACCTCTTGGTTGTACCAACATTTTATTTTTTGTTTTAAAATTATGAGAGATAAAAAGATCTTTTGAAGCATTTTTTACAAAATCTTCAACTTCTGCAAAATCAAAGTTATCTACATGCTCATTATTTAATATAATATTTCTTTCTTCTTGTAATAAACTCATTAGTTTTTTCTACCTTCCATGAATTTTTCTAATTCATCTAAACCAGTATTTAAATCCACTTGGTGGAATACTAAATCAAAACCATAGTTTTTAAATCTTGGAACAATATCATCTGCACTTCCTGTTCCAACTACTAAGTTACCACCAATCATAAATACTACATCATCTAAAAGATTTCCATACTTTGATTTTAAAATCTTAAGTTCTCTTGCCCAACCCTCAGCTTCACCGTTTAATGATGAGATTAATAATATATCTGCATTTGTTTCAATTACTGCATCAATAAACTCTTCTAAGTAAGTGTTAACTCCAAGGTTAAATACCTCAAAGCCTCTTGCTTGAAGTGAAAGGTCAATTAGTCTGTTTGCTACTACGTGGATGTCGTTTCCAACTACGCCAGTTACTACTTTCATATTTTCGTACCTAAATTTTTTATAGTTTTTATTTCTTTAAAAAGGCAAATATTCTATCTAAAAAGTGGTTATATTTCTATTAGTAAGGACTTTTTAATAACTATTGAATAGCTTTATTAAATAAATTTCATTTTTATTTCTACTTAGTTTCATAAAAGTTATAATATATATTTTCGAATTTAATTTTACTTGTAGTTTTTTTTACTATTATTCTGCAAAAATAAATAATTCAAGGTGTATTTTGAATACTTTGCATGTAAAAGCACATATTTTAATAATAATAGCAACTATTCTTGTAGCAGGATCTTTTATAGTAACTCAGAAACTTGCAGGTTTAATCAGTCCCTTTTCACTAATACTTTTAAGATTTTTAGCCTCCGCAGTTATCTTATCTCCACTTATACTTGTAAGAAGAAAATATAGAGAAAAGATAATCTCTACCATGCCAAGAGCTTTAATTATAAGCTTTTTTTATGCAGGTTATTTTGTATTGATGTTTATAGCTTTGGAGACAACTACAGCTTTAAATACAGGGGCTTTGTATACTTTAGTTCCTTTAATAACAGCGATATTTTGTATTTTTATTTTTAAGGATAAGATTACTTTTACTCAATGGCTTGTATATATTTTGGGAATTATTGGAACTTTAGGTGTTGTATTTAAAGCAAATTTTGATTTGTTTTTATCTTTTGCCTTAAATAGTGGAGATTTAATCTATCTTGTGGGCATTTTATTTATGACTCTTTATTCTATTTGTATGAAGATTTTATACAAAGATGATGATCCGATTCTTTTAGTGTTTTGTACCCTAGTTGGTGGTGCTTTATGGATGGCTGTGATTTTGCTATTTACAGCAGAGCCTTTAAACTGGTCTGTAATAAAAGGGGATATGTTCTTTTATATGGTTTATTTAGTAGTTGCAACAACAATTATAACTTTGTACTTATATCAAAAAGCAACTATTATTTTAGGTCCTAAAAGTGTGATGTCATATATTTATTTAACACCTGCAATAATTGCAGTGTTTGTGTATTTCTTTGATGGAGTTACTATATCAGTACCTGTAATGCTTGCTATATTTATATCAATGTTAGCAACTTTAATACTGCAATTTAAAATCAAAAATTAGTAGTTTTATTTGTCTTTATCAAGATTTTCAAGACGATGTAAGATAGGATTTATAATAAATTTTGATTCAAATACTAAATAAGAAATGATAATAAGTAAAACTACTATAGTAAAAGTGTTGATAAATGATGAAGACTCTAAGCTCTCTTTTTTTATAATAGATATATTTTCATTTATTAGGTATAAAAGTTTTTCTTTAGAATTTAAAAGTTCTATAAACCTTTCTTTGTCTATATTTTTATTTAATAAAATAAAGTTATTTAATTCTTTATTATAATTATTTTTAACTTTCTGGTATAAAGGATTTGCCATAAGTTTTATGTTTGTTTTTTCTAAGTTTTTCAGATTTACTAGAAGCTTTTTTTCTTCATTTTTATAGAAGTTATTTATACTTTTTTCAATTAGAATTGATTGTTTATTATTGTCTTGTATAAAGCTGGTATAGTCACTATTGTCTGTAGTGATAAGTGAGATATTTATTATTGATATAACAATCAAAAAAACAAGAGAAAAAAATCTAGTTAAGTATATAGTTTTGTAATTAAGGTTTTTGATAAATTTACACATGATATAGTTTATACTAATCTTGATTATAATCAAGTTAATAAAGTTTATTTCTTGATTTATACTTAAAAAACAAAGAAAGTTTTTTATCTCTCTTTGTCTCTATTTTTATTTAAAGTTCTGAGTTAATTAGCTCAATTAACTGTTCTAGCCCAAAATCTTCTAAAGGTTTAGAGTTTACAAAAAATGATGGAGTTTTATTTGCTCCTAAGGCTTTTGCATCCGCTAAGTCTTGTTTGATTATTTCATCAAGTTTAGGATTTTTTACAAACTCTTTTGCTACTACCATATCAATAAGTCCAGATTTTTCAGCTATTTTTTCAACTATATCATATTGAACTACATGGTGTTTTACCCAGTATTTTTGAGTTACAAAAAGAAGTTCTAAAAGCTCATTAAACTTTCCTTGCTCTTTTGCAGCTTCTAATAGTTTTACAACTTTATCAGAGCCCTCATGAAAAGGTGCATATCTATATACAATTTTTATATCATCACCGTTTTGTTTTTTTATCTCTTTTACGTAAGGATGAAATAAAGCACAAGTACCACAAGCAGGATCTAAAAATTCTACTAACTCAACTTTAGCATCTTTTTTACCATCTATATATGAGTGAGGTCTAACTAAAGAAGTGTTATTGTTTTGAACTTTTTCAAGCTCTTTTTGTTTTTGCATATTATTGTAAACATATCCAGAAACGAAAAATATTGCTAATAAAGCAACAACTAAAATAATTACAACTTTTTTATTTTGCATTTTTTACCTTTTTTTTAATTGGGCGAAATACTAACATATCAGAGTTAACAAAAAATTAAGCACAAAAGATTTTAAGGCAATTGAGATATTGCTTTTATTTTCTCACTTAAGTTTCTATTTACTCTATTTAGTGAAGCTTGAATTATGGCTAAACTTTCATTATCAATACTATTTTGCCTTGCTTCAAGATATAAATCTTGAGCAGTTTTAAGATTTTCAAATTTTTCATAAATTAATCCAAGATTATATAAAACTTCCCAACTTTTGAAGTTTAATTCTTTATTTAAATTTTCAAGTTCTTTTTTTGCAATACTATAGTTTGCATTTTCTATTAACTCTAAAATCTCATCAAATTTATCTTTTTGTTGATTTGTTAATTCTAAACTAGTTATTTCATCTATTACTTCAATAGTATAGTAGTTGTAATGAGGAGATATGTCTTGTAAAAAATTTTGAGCTATACTTTTTGCAAGGTTTGAATTTATACTCTTTTTGTTTCTATGAAAATCTGAATAGTAAGGGTAAGATTTATGTCTATAACATTCATCTTCAAACTTTGTTTTTGTATAGACTTTTGAAAAAAGTATTTCATTTGCTGATGTTTTTATTATATCAATTTTTGTTTTTACTTTGTAGTCTCTTTTCTCACATGGAATAAGCTTTTTTATGTACTGTATGCAAGTTCTTTTTTTTGTTTTTTTATCAACTTCATAAGTTAAACATCTTTTTTTATTGAACTCTTCTTCATAATATATGTGATAGTTTAGTGAAGATTCTAAAACTTCTCCTGTAATAATTGCATCTGTATTAAAGCTATTTGTTTTAAGTCTAAATAGTTTTTTGTTTTTTATATAAGCTGAGGATAATCTCTCTTCTATTTGTGAAGTTTGATTTATATTGTCATTGAAAAATCTATCAACAAAAACTGTATGTATTTTTTCATCTTTTATCTTTGAGGGATGAAGGGATTTTACTGTGATTTTTGTAGCACAGCCACTAAAAAATAAAATGCTAAAAGCCAATAAGATTATTTTTGAAAGATTACTCATGATATCCCCTTTGAAAAAATTATATTATATTTTAAAAGTGTAAAAAAAGTGATAAATAAGAATAAATTAATAGTAAAATGAGATAATATAAATCTTAATTAATTGATTTTAGAAATAAGGATGAAATATGGGATTTTTTACAGCAGATTTATGTGATGAGCACAGCGAGAAAACGGAGGTTTTAGGACCAAACTTTAAATCATATGGGGGAAGTAAAAAATTCAGAGGCACAGCTATTACTTTTAAACTAGATAAAAACAACAAAGATTTAGCTAAGTTTTTAAAAGAAAATAAGGGTGAAGGAAAAGTAGTAGTTGTAGATGTTGAAGAAAAATACTATGCAGTTGTTGGTGATAACTTAATGAAGTTCGCAGACGACAATCACTTTGAAGGGCTTATTGTAAATGGTTATGTAAGAGATACTGTTACAACAAAAGAGTTTCAAACAGGACTTTTAGCAAAAGGAACTTGTCCTAGAAAATATATACCAGTTCAAGACGCTCAAATGAATGTAGCTCTTACAATTGATGGTGTAACAATCAATGAAGGTGATTATATTTATGTTGATCCTGATGGTGTAGTTGTTTCAAAAGAGAGTTTAGTGTAATGTATCTTTTCGGTTTTGGTTCACTTATAAATTTAAACAGTGCTCAAAAATCTTTTGAGAGAGAGCTTAGTTATGATGATTTAATTCCTGTAACAATTAAAGGTTTTAAAAAAGTTTGGAATAGTATTGAGCATATCCAGTTTGATGGTGTAGATGTTAATGGAGTGTTTTTAAATCTTCAAAAAGATGAAACTACTCAAACAAGTGGAGTTGTTGTAAAAGTAACTCCACAAGAGTTTGAAATCTTAAAACTAAGAGAAAAAAACTACTCGCAAGTTACTATAAAAGCTTGTGATGTAATAGGTGCTGAACTTGATGAAGATGTTGTAGCTTTTATGACAACAAATGAAGAAAAAATAGCAAAAATAGGAAATGAAAACTGTTTTATTCCTGCAAAGTATATAGACATACTTACAAATGCTTTTGAAAACTATGATACAAGTTTTGTAGAACAGTTTAAAAAGGAGTGTTTAGAGGATTTACCTTTTGAATTAAAACAGGGAACTTATAGCTTTAGTGACCCAATGCAGCAAAAACTAGCAAAAGAAGGAATCAAAAAGTAGATGGCTCAAAACTGTTGTACTATTTTTACTTCAAAACTTTGTGAAACAAAAAGAAAAAACCTTGAAGAGAATATCATCACCAAAAATAACAATGAACTTCATATCACCTTTTGTGAGGGTGATACTTTGGAAAAATTTGAAGAGGATTTAAATACGCTTACGGGAAACTCTTTTTTATATTTTCTAAAAAAAAGAGTTTCTAGTACTTTTATTTCTGTAATTTCTGTTGTGGTTATTATGTTTGCTTTAATTTCTGCTTCTATATATGAAGATTTATTAAAAAAGATAATCTTTGAGTTACCTTTTGAATGGGAGCTTACAGATACTATATCTTTTGTTTTCGTGGTGATTTTTTTCTTAGGTTTGATGATGATGCCTTCTATTTTAGATGGTGAGGGAAGTGAGTTTAAAAATATCTTGGCTTCTTGGTTTAATAAAGACATAAAAAAACTAAAAAGACTAAGACTTGCTTTTTCTCAGTTTGATAAAAAAACTCCAATTCATATTTATAATATGGATTTAGCTGACAAAAACCATTGGGTATTTAGACTTCTACTTAAAATTTTAACAAAGAGATTTTCAAACTTAAATTTGTATATTAGAAATGATCAAATAAAAAGCATCGAAAAAAGATTAAAGTCTTTAGATATTTTAAATATGGAAGTTATTAAAAGTAAAGCAAAAGAAGATACTTGTGATATTGATTTTCTTTTATCTTCAAAAGAGCAAAAACTCTATTCACTTATGCAGTTAAGCTCAACAAACATAATAAAAAGAAAAGATAAAAAAATCTTTGTATCTTTAGAACTTTTTGAATATTGCGGTAGGAACTTTTTTGAAAATGAGAAAAGTAGTTCAACTCAACTAATTTCTGGCTTTCAAAACTTTGTAAATAGAAGCTTTGATGATTTTAGATTTGTAGCTCAAGAAAAATCTATGCAGATTTATTTTACATCACAAGCAAATATAAAAGAGCTTGAAGATGAGCAAAGAAGACTCTCTTATTATCTTAGAAATCATATAGAAGAGTGTGTTGAGTATTTTGATAATCCAATTTCACTACTTATTTTATACTACTATGTAAGAGATGTGGTTTTAGATGAAAAAAGAACTATTGCTATTTTAGAGAAGTTTATTTTATCAGTTTATAAAAAACAACAGTACGAGCTAATCGATGAGTTTTGGTTTCAAATAGCAGGGCAAATGTTTGATCCTTTAGATATAAACTCTTTTGAAATGTCAAGTAATTCTTATTATAGAAAGCTTTCTATTGAGTCTTTAAATAAACTAATTTTCCTATTTGAAAGAAATGGTCATTTTGAACAAGCCTTGCTTTTAGCAAAATATTTATATGAAATAAATCCAAATAAATACTCTGTATCTATTTGCTCACTATATGAAAGAACAGGGCAGTTTGATAAAGCTTATAATTCATTACCAAAAAGCTTAAATGTAGGAAAAAATAAAAAGCCAAGTGATATAGAAGTACGATACTTTCAAAGAAAAGCTTGGATAGTAGTAAGTCAAAGAAAAGATGAAATAAAACAAGAAGGTTTAGACTCATTGCAGAGTTTACATGAACTGATATTTTCTCACAATGATGACAATGAACCTTTATGGTTATGGCATTATTATAATATAAAAGCAAATTATGCTGAGTGGAACGAAGACTATGAAGGCGCTATTAGTAACTATAAAAAATGTTTATCAATTCCAGCTTTAGGAGCTTTTGAATATGGTGCTACTTTTGTAAACATGGCAATAGCATATAGGTTTATGTATCTAACAAATGATAAACAAAACTTTGATAATATAAATAAGTCTATTGAACTTGGAAAACTTGGAGTATTGCTTAAAGAGTCAGTTGGTGATAGGGATGAAATGCCTGTAGTTCTTCATAATCAAGCCTTAAATGTTTTATATAAAATGATTTACAGTGATATTGATAAAAAGGTTTTAGAAGAAGTAGTTTTCATAACTGATGATGCAATAAATGTTTTAGATAGAACAAAATCTATAAAAAGACTTGGAATGCTTTTAATTGAAAATATTATTTCAAAACAGCTTTTAGAATTGGATGCTTCAATTAATCTTGAAAGATTAGAAAAGCACTATTTAAAAGTTGATGAAAATGAGTCTAAACAGATACAAAACATATACAAAGAGTTTATTAAAACCAATAAAATAGCAAAAATTAAATTTTTAGATAACACATAATTAAAAACAAAAGGAAAAGAATGGATTATATAAGGAATACTATTGATTTAACCCAAGGTTCTATTGAAGAAAAAAGAGAAGAGATAAAAAACTATTTTCTTCAAACATATGAACTAGATGAGAAGTTGTTTGACCTACTAAAAGATGAAAAAAATATTTACGAACAACCAAATAGACTTAGACATCCATTAATTTTCTATTATGGACACACTGCTACATTTTTTGTAAATAAACTAGTACTTGCAAATATTTTACAAAATAGAGTAAATAAAGAGTATGAATCTATCTTCGCTATTGGTGTTGATGAGATGTCATGGGATGACTTAGAAAAAAAACACTACACATGGCCAACATTAGAAGAAACAAAAGCATATAGAGATAAAGTAAAACAAATAGTTTTAGATTTAATAGATACTATTGAGTTTACAATGCCTATAAATTGGGAATCTCCTATGTGGATTATTATGATGGGAATTGAACATGAAAATATCCATATTGAAACTTCATCTGTACTTTTAAGAGAACTTAAAATCAAATACATGAGTGATGATGAACTTTTTGAATACAAAAATGAAGAAAGCCATGACTATCCTACAAATGAACTAGTTGAAGTAAAAGGTGGAGAAGTTGTACTTGAAAAAGATAGACAAAACCCTGTTTACTATGGATGGGATAATGAGTTTTCATTCCATAAAGCTAATATCAAAGACTTCAAGGCTTCAAAATACTTAGTATCAAATGGTGAGTTTTTAGAGTTTGTAAAAGAGGGTGGATATAATAAACCTGAACTATTTAGTGAAGAAGGAAAAGAGTGGTTAGACTTCTCACAAGCAAAACATCCTACTTTTTGGGTAAAAAAAGAAGGAAGATACTATCTTAGAGAGATAAACAGAGTAATACCTTTACCTTTAAACTATCCAGTTGATGTAAATGTTTATGAAGCAGAAGCTTTCTGTAAATACCTAAGTAATAAACTTGGATATGAAGTAAGGCTTCCAAGCGAAGATGAATACTACAGACTTTATGACTACACAAATGCAGGGCAAAAAAAAGCAAATATTGGACTTAAGCAGTTTAATCAATCTCCTGTGGATAAGTATAAGTTTGATGAGTTTTATGATGTGGTTGGTAATGTATGGCAGTGGAGTATAACTCCTACATATCCATTTGATGATTTTATAACACATCCTATTTATGATGATTTTACGACACCAACTTTTGATGATAGACATGCACTTATGAAAGGTGGTTCTTTTATCTCACTTGGAAATGAAACTCTAAAGAGTGCAAGATATGCTTTTAGAAAGCACTTCTTCCAGCATGCAGGGTTTAGATATGTACAATCAGACAATGAATGTAGAACAAAACTAAATGACAATGTATATGAAACAGATGATTTAATCTCTCAATATTGTGAGTTCCACTATGGTGCTGAGAACTTCGGAGTTAAAAACTTCCCTAAAAACTCTGTGGATTTATTAAAACCTTATTTAGATGGTGTAGATACTAAAAAAGCTATGGATTTAGGTTCTAGTGTAGGTAGAAGTACTTTTGAGTTAGCAAAAACTTTTGATGAGGTTTTAGGTATTGACTTTAGTGCAAACTTTATCAATGTAGGTGTAAAACTTAAAAAATATGACTCTCTTGTGTTTAAAGTAAAAACAGAGGGTGAGCTTTTTGATGAAAAAACAGTATCTTTAAAAGACTTTGATTTAGAAGATACAAAAGACAAAGTTACATTTATGCAAGGTGATGCTTGTAATCTAAAAGACCTATATACAGGATATGATTTAATCTTCTGTTCAAACCTAATAGATAGACTATACTATCCTCAAAAGTTCTTAGATGATGTACCAAATAGAGTAAATCAAAACGGACTTTTAGTACTGCTTTCACCATACACATGGCTAGAAGATTATACACCAAAGAAAAACTGGCTTGGTGGATATATCAAAGATAACAAAGAAGTAAAAACACTTGATACTCTAAAAGAAAACCTAGAAGATAGGTATGAACTACTTGATACTATAGATGTACCTTTTGTGATAAAAGAAACAAATAGAAAATACCAACATACAGTATCTCAAATGAGTATTTGGAAGAAAAGATAGGAGTTTTCCTGTCTTTAGGGTTGCTTTAATTTAGAAATAATCTAATAAAGTAAGTATATTAATAATATTATGTTAAAATCACAATAAAATTATTTAGGGTAGTATAGTGAAAAGAGTTGAAAGAATAAAAAATTTGTTGAACGAACTTGATGTAAATAAAGATAAAAGCTTTTATTCATTTTGGATTAAATTCTTTGAAGTGGATAATATTATTAGTATTTATAGTAAATTAATATATTTAAAGAAAGAAGTTGATTTATTTGAAGAAGAATTAAAAGAATTAAAACTTGAAGAAAATACTCAATTTATAGAAGTTGTAAAAACTTTAAATCAAATTGTTAATACGCGAAATTTTAATGCTCTAATAAGAGATCAAATCGTTATGCAACCCAAAAATTTTAATACAATTATTGTAACATTAGATATTTTCAAAACTTTTGCTGATGCTAAACATATCCATAATATAGAAGAAGATGATATTTTAGAAGAGGATTTAGAAGAATTTAAAGATTTAATAAATAGCTTAATAAAAAATTTATCAATAACTAATATGAATAATGAAGATAGAGAGTTTTTTATTGATTTTTATTCAGATTTTAATGAAGCTTTATCTTTATATAAGATAAATGGACTAAGTATATTTGTCAATATAATAAGAAAAAATATTTGTAAAATAAAAATAATCAATGAAGAAAGTGAATTTGAAAATACTCATAGAAATGGTGCAAAAAAAATTGTAGGTATAGTATTTTCTTGGAGTATAAAGTACCTTAGAAATAAAACACTGGGAGTAATAGATTCACAAATTGTTAAATATCTTGAAAACGAAGCTGAAAAATGGTCTAAACTTCCTAGTTTTAAAGATGATAATACTGATGTTATCGATGGAGAAATTGAAGATTAAAAAAGATGATAAAATGAATAAGACTAGTTAAGTTTAATCTAGAATTTGGTCTTGAAGAAATAAGGGTCAGGTCATGAATTTCCATTTTTAGAAAAATCAAATTCACAATTCAACACTGACCTTGGTTCAATTAATATTAAGTTCATTCTTTAGTTCGCAATATAGTCTAATAAAATTTATTTAATAACACTAAGCTTCGATAATAGAGTCATTTTATTGAGTCTAAAGTAGTTCATTTCTTAGTTCGTATAATAAAAAATCAATAGGTTGAAATTCTAATGCCCCACAAAAGATGTAAGTATAAAATCAAAACTAGATAAATATATGTATAGAATAGATTTTCAAAAGACAAATTCTAATATAATATGCAATAAAAGTAATATTAAATTACGATAATTCTTTTAACGTGCAAAAAAGGTATGACTATGATTGAGTTTATGCCTTCTTATGATATTATGCAAATTTTATTAAAACTACAAAAAAGAGTTAGAAAATAAGGCATAAAATATGAAAGCATTCCATTTTGAAAATCAATTTTCATCTCAATTATTAAATGAAACAGTTAATCATCCAAATATAAAAGTAGGTGGATTCTCTTATTATTCAGGGTATCATCACAAACATGATTTTCTTGAATGTGTAAGATAGTTACATGATAAAAGAAAGGATGTTGACAAACTTATTATTGGCTCTTTTTGCTCTATTGGTTCTGGAGCAGTTTTTATGATGGCTGGAAACCAAGGGCATAATATGGAATGGATAAGTACTTTTCCTTTTTATTTTCAAGCAAATATTTTTAATTCATCTAAAAATGCTTTTATAAAAAAATAAGGGTCAGATCATGAATTTCCACTTTTAGAAAAGTCAAATTCACAATTCAACACCAGACCTGAATTTGACACCTGGAATTGTGAAAAAAATCTTTAATCTTTTAGAAGATTCAGCTAAACAATTAAAACTAATAAAAGAAAGACTTAGAATAAGAAAATAGGAATAAAAAATGTTTGAAGTAAGAGTAGGTGAGTGTCATGAGTTAGCTAGTAAATACTTCGCTACAAAAGTAGTAGATACTTTTAAAGTTGAAGAGTTTGCTATTAGTTATATTAAAAGAAAACTAGATAAAAATCTTAAATCTTTTGCTATAAATTGTGATAATAAAGAGCAATTAATAGAAGCTTGGAAATCACATGGAGATTTTTATTTTATAAGTGGAAATGAGGATTACTATTTTTCAATCCACTATGTAGAAGAAAATGCCCAAAAGATTGTAGATGAAATCAATAAAAAGAAAAAAGAACTTGATGATATTATTTTAAATGAAAATAGGCTTTATTTAGATAGAAGTGAAGAATTTAAAAAATATGAAAGTAAAAAGAAAAGTTCAGTTTTGAGCCTTGTATCTTCATGGCCTAGACATGCTTTTACAAAAACAATTAAACAATATACAAAAGCATTAGAATTATTATTACAACTTTATCCAAACTTAGAAGAACAAACAGATGATAAATATAAAAGAACAGCTCTACACATAGCTTGTAAAGAAGGTCTTTTTATAGCTATTGAATTACTTTTAAAATATGGAGCAAATCCAAATTCATATGATTATAAAAATTCTCAACCATTAGAATATTTAACAAACTATGCTTGGAGAGCTAGATGTGATGGAATGATTCCCATATATCAGTTAGTAAAATCAGGAGCAGATATAAATAATTTATCCTTAGGTGAAGATACTCAAACAGCATTAGGTTGGACTATTATTTATGGAGGAAATCAATTATCAGTTGTATCACTGCTTTTAGAAAATGGTGCAGATGTAAATTTAGCAAATAATAAAGGAGAAACACCTCTTATATTAGCAGCATCGAGTGATAGAGTTGATATCTGTTGGTTATCATATATGTATGATGTAGATTTATATGCAAAAAATAATGAAGGTAAAACAGCTCTTGATATAGCAAAAGAAAAAAAAAGAGAAAAGGTAATAGCATTTTTAGAAGAAGTTATTAAAGAAGATAAAAGAAAATAACTTCATGGATAGTAATGATGAACTTATAAAATACCTTGAAGAACAATTGAAAATAGGGGTCATGTCATAAATTTCCCCTTATAGAAAAATCAAATTCACAATTAATCCCTGACCTTAGCTCGAGATTAATATTAAGTTTATTCTAGGTAAAATCTAATATAATATGCAATAAAAGTAATATTAAAGTTGAATGGTTTATCTAATATGCAAAAAAGGTATGATTATGATTGAGTTTATGCCTTCTTATGATATTATGCAAATTTTATTATAACTACAAAAAAAAGAGTTAGAAAATAAGGCATAAAATATGAAAGCATTCCATTTTGAAAATCAATTTTCATCTCAATTATTAAATGAAACAGTTAATCATCCAAATATTAAAGTAGGTGTATTCTCTTATTATTCAGGGTATCATCACAAACATGATTTTCTTGAATGTGTAAGATACTTACATGATAAAAGAAAGGATGTTGACAAACTTATTATTGGCTCTTTTTGTTCTATTGGATCTGGAGCAGTTTTTATGATGGCTGGAAACCAAGGGCATAATATGGAATGGATAAGTACCTTTCCTTTTTATTTTCAAGCAAATATTTTTAAAACATCTAAAAATGCTTTCATAAAAGCAGGAAATACTACTATAGGAAATGATGTCTGGATAGGCTCAGAAGCGATGATAATGCCAGGTGTAAGCATAGGAGATGGAGCTGTAATAGCAGCTAGAGCTGTAGTGACAAAAGATGTAAAGCCTTACAGTGTTGTAGGAGGAAATCCAGCTACTTTCATAAAGACTCGTTTTGAACAAAAAGAAATAGAGCAATTACTTACTATAAAGTGGTGGAATTGGGAAGAAGAAAAGATAAAAGAGAATATGCCTCTTATCTGTAGTTCTAATATTGAAGATTTATGGAACTACTGGAATAAAAATAAAAAGGTTTTAGAAAATAAATAAGAAGTTTTTAACACTTCCAATTATTTGTAAACATCGCCTCTAAAATCAACATCAGTTATAATAGTGATGATTTTAATTTCCTCATTTACTAATTCAAATAAAATTCTAATTTTTCCAAATCTAATTCTATAAAAGTGTTGTAAATTTCCTTTTAGTTGTTTTACATCGACATTAATATCTTCTTTTAATACAATTTTTTTTATAGATTTTATAACAAGTTCTTTAGTTTTTTCTTTTGAAAGTATATGAGAGTTTTTTGAAAAGAATTTATCTACTTTTTTAAGATATTGTATCTCTAAATTCATAATTGAATAGATTCTTTAGAAGATACAATTTTATCATCATTACTTATATTGTCGAGTAATTTTTCATAATATTTTTGTTCATTGTCAGATACAGATTCAATTGTATCAGTTATAGTGATATTTTTGATAAAACCTTTTTTTAAACTATTTACAATATTTAAAAAAGATTCATAATTCTTATCATCAATTTGTAATTGAATAGTTTTCATTTGTCATCCTTTCATCGAAGAATTTATTTTAAATTTTAATCACTTCTATTATATCTAAAATATGATTGACTATTTATAAAGGTATAAGAGAAGAAAAGAGACATTTACTCTTTACTCTACTGCTTCAAAGCCTGTAAAAGCTCAAGTTCTTCGTGATTTTTCTTTAGCTCATTAACTTGTGTTTCGTTAATAGTTTTACTTAAATCATCGATATTCTTTTGGGCTTTTTCTATTCTTTTTTCAAAACCTAATATATCTAAAGATACACTTTTTTTATCATCTTTTCTATTCTCTTTTGAAATATTATTTACATGAGAATCTTCCATATCTAATACAGCTTCACCTTTTGTTCTTTTTTGAAGTTTCATTACTAAAAGCTCTAGTCTTGTAATCATTGATTCTATTTGTTTTATTTCATCTGAGTCATTTGAAGATTTGGCTTCTGCAATTTTTCTTTTGATTGCATCAAGAAGTTCTCGTAGCATTTCCATCTCTTCAACAGTAAGACCTGTTTTAAATAAAGACATAATATCTTCTAAAAGTTTATCTGTAACTTCTTGCTTTTCTTTTGCTGTTAGTTCTTCTTCTTTATCTTCATTTTCTTTACTGTTTTTTTGTTCACTTGATTTTTGAGCCTCATCTAAATCATTTGCAAAGACTGAGTTTGTAGAGTTTTTTTCTTCAACTACTTCTCTTCCTGTAGCGTCATATGAAATGTTTTTATTATTATCAAAGTTTACTTGCAAAATATATTCCTTAAAATAAATTATGTATTATATTATCATTTGAAAGTTTAGTAGTACATAAAAAAGGGAAGAAAAACCTCCCTTTTTTTAGTTATTATAAATAATCATTAAGTTTGAATGATCTTTTTTATTTTCTAAGTAGTTGTTTAAAAGCTTTGATTTTCCATTATTTTTACTATCTAGGGCTAGTATTTTATTTCCTCCAAACTCTAAAGCAAAAGAGAAGTGACTTCTATCTTTTGTAAGTAGGGTATTGTTTTTGAGTGTTCGAAGTTGAAAAATCTCATAATATTTTTTAGTTGTTTCATCTAGTACTTTATCATTGATACTATTTTCTTCTGTTTTATGCCACATTATCATAGTAGGAATACTAGCTAAGGCTAAAGACATTTTTTCATCGCCAAGTTTTTCTATATATAGTTTCTCAAAAAAGTCATCAAGATTATCTTTTGACCAGTTTTTTATCTCTTTTATTTGAGATAAAACCTCATCGTCTATTAGGTTAAATTCATTTAAAATTAGCATTGAGTATGGTATTTCTTTCTCTTCTAGTAGATTTGCATTTAGAAAATTTTCATAAGACTCTATACCAAGTCTTGCTTTCTTCTTAGAAGATGGTATATAAAAAGACCAACATTTTCTGTCATGGTTATCACTTAATAAACCATTTTTAGTTTTTATGATGTAAGTGATATTTTTGGCTTCTTCATCTAAGGGTATAGTGATTTCAGCTCTATACAAATAGCCAAACTTTAGATTTCCAAGCCTCTTGGCTTCTACTTGTTTTTCATCAAAAAAAACAGAGTATTCTTGGGTTGTTTTACTTAAAAAACACACAACATATTTATTATCATTTTCAAGTGATAATAAAGGACCTAAAACTAGTTTTTCACTCATATGGGCTCCTTTTTTGTGTTTGTTAAAGCTAGGATTAAGATTATAACATATAAGTTTGTTTTTGTATAATAATATTTATGATTATAAATATCTTAAATAAACACTATAATTATATAGTATTGACAACTTTTGTACTATTGGTTTTTTTCATAAATCTTTCAATAGAGTATTCAAAATACCAAGAGCTAATTGATGAAGAGATTTATGAAACAAAAGTTGAAGTACAAAATATTTATGAAAAAGAAAAATATGATGTACTAAAATTGAAAAATGCAAATTTTACAATTTTTACAAATTTTGACAAAAATACACAAGTTTCAAAGTATGATATTTTAAATTTGGCAATTATCACTATAAATATAACTTTTATAGAGTATTTAAAAGGCTTTTATGTAAAAAGTGTTTATTTTGATAAGTTAGAAAAACAAGAGAGTTTTTCCTCAAGACTTGTAAACTATAGTGCTTCACAACATCATAACGAAATGATAACTGAGCTCTTTTCTGCTTTGTTTTTTGCAAAGCCAATTTCAAAAGAGTTAAGGGAAGTTTGTACTAACTACGGTATTAGTCATCTTATCGCCCTAAGTGGTTTTCATCTTGCTGTTCTTAGTTTCATAATCTATGGTATTGTTTACTACCCTTATGCTTTTTTTCATCTAAGATATTTCCCTTATAGGAATAAAAGGTTTGATATTTTACTTATTACTTTAGCTTTACTTTTTTCTTACCTCATCTTTACAGGTTTTGTGGCTTCATTGACAAGGGCATTTGTGATGATGGCTTTAGGTATTTATCTTCTAAGGTGTAATATAAAGCTTTTTTCTTTTACTACTTTGTTTGTAGTCTTAGCATTTGTACTTGCACTATTTCCAAAGTATATATTTTCACTTTCTTTATGGTTTTCTATTTTTGGAGTTTTTTATATCTTTTTGTATATACAGTACTTTAAAGACATAAAAAATAAATTTTTACATTTACTTCTTTTTAACTTTTGGATTTATTTGGCTATGAATCCTTTGGTTCATTACTTTTTTCCTTTGACTACTTATGAACAAATGCTTTCACCTTTTCTTACTATGGCTTTTACTTTATTTTATCCTTTAGAGCTTTTTGCTCATATATTTTCTTTTGGTGGCTTTTTAGATGAGTATATTTTGATGTTTTTATCTTATGAGTTTAAAACCTTTGATAAGATCATATACCTATGGTTTTTAGTATTATTTATGGTCTTTTCTTTTTACGCTATTTTTAATAAAAAGGCTTTTTATTTTTTAAATATTTTATTATTTGCTTTTACTGTGTATTTATATATCTAAGATATAATTTTACAAATCAAAAAAAGGCAAGCTTTGAAAATAGTTCATTTCTCAGATACTCACTTAGGTTACAATGACTTAGATATACTAGACCAAAACAATGTAAACCAAAGGGAAGCAGATTTTTATGATGCATTTACACAAGTAGTAGAGCAGATAAAAGAAATAAAACCTGACTATATAATTCATACAGGAGATTTATTTCATAGAGCAAGTCCTAGTAATAGAGCTATTACTTTTGCTTTAGAAAAGATAAGAGAAATAAGCTCTTTGGATATACCTTTTGTTTTAATAGCAGGAAATCACTCAACACCTAGAACAAATCTAAGCAGTCCTATTTTAAAGATATTTGAAAACTATAAAAATATCTATGTATCATATAATCAAAAGTATAAAAAAATAGAGTTTGATGATATTGTATTTCACACCTTACCTCATATGAACGATGAAACAATAGCCCAAGACCAAATAGAACTATGTGAGCAAAACATAGATGAAAATAGAAAAAACATCATGATGTTGCATTGTAGTGTTGGAGCTTGGTATCTTATGCAAGAGTTTGGGGAGTGGGTATATCCAAGTTCAAAAGAGTATATCTTTGAAAAGATGGATTATGTAGCCCTTGGTCACTGGCATGGTTTTGGAAATGTTGGAAAACATGAAAATGTATATTATAGTGGAAGTACAGAGCGAACCAGTCTAAATGACAAAAGAAATTCAAAAGGTTTTGTAGTAGTTACTTTAGAAGATAAGCTTGAAGTAGAGTACAAAGAAATAAGTATAAGACCTATAATCTCAAAACAAATAGATTGTACAAACTATGAGCAAAGTATAGAAGAACTTGATACAAGCAATATAAAAGATGCCATAGTAGAAGTAGTACTAAAAGACTTAAGTGCAATGCAATCAATAGATATATCAAATAAAGAAATAAAAGAGCTATTTAATGAAGCTATGAGTGTTACTATAAAAAGAGAGTTTAAAAAAGATACTAACACCCAAGACTTAGAAGAGATAGAAGCTATAAGTCTTGAAGACTTTTTTATAGAGCATATCAAAGAAGATAGTTTAGATGAGATAGAGGGTGATAGACTTAAACTAAAAGTAAAAGAGTTGTTTTCTAAGTATGAAGAAGAGGTAAGTGATGATATTAACTAAACTAAAACTAGAAAATTTTAAAAGATATGAGCAGTTTACCTTAGAGTTTAACCAAGGTTTAGTTGGAATCATAGGAAAAAATGGTAGTGGAAAATCAACTATTTTTGAAGCTATTTTCTTTGCTTTATATGGGGAGCTTAAAACAAAAGGTTATAAAGAAGTAGTAAGAAACGCAAACGCAACTTCAAAAGACCCAGTTGTAGTTGAGTTAGAGTTTGAGTATGAGGGCGTGGATTATAGTGTAAGAAGAGAGTTTAGAGGAAAGACCTTAAGTGCTAATGCTAAGTTTTTTAAAGCTGATGAGCTTGTAACCACAGGAGCAAAAGAAGTTACAACTTCTATCGTAAATCTAATCAAAATGAGTAAAGATGCTTTTTTACATACACTATTTGCTTCACAAAAAGAGCTTGCAAGTTTGAGTAGTCTAAAAAATGAAGATAGAAAAAAGATGATTAGAAAGCTTCTTGGTTTAGAAAAAATAGACTTTATCGAAAAAGAACTCATTGAAAAAAGCCGAGAGTTAAAAAGAGAAATAACTGCTTTTGCAGAGTTTTTAATGCCACAAGATGAAATAGAACAAAAGAAAAAACAAAAAGAAGAGTATGAGCTTTTAGATAAAGAGTTAAAACAAAAACAAGATACAAAAATAAAACAGCTTGATGAAACTACTTTAAAAAGCCTTTATATTAAAAAATCTTTAGATTTATTACAACAAACAAAAGATAAGAAACAAGATTTATTTTCAAAATGTGAGCTTTTAAAATCTACTATAAACTCACATCTTCAAAACAGCGATAAACTAAAGCAAGAGTTAGAAAGCTTAGATTTAAAACAAAAAGAGTTAAAAGGCTTAGAATCTGTAAAACATGAGTATACACAATTACATGAGGCTATTAAAAAACAAGAAGAGTTAAAACAAGCAGATATTAAAAAACAGTCTTTACTACAAGAGCAAGAGAATTTAAGAGAACACTATAAAAAATCAAGGGATACTATTTCAAGATTAGAGTTTGAAACATCAGCTTATACACAAGCAGTTGAAAAACAAAAAAGTATGCAAGAGACTTTAGAACAGTTGTCTCAAAGCATAAAGAAAAACCAATTAGATATAAATAAACTAAGCTCACAAATAGCAGGGGAACAGAAGCTAATAGAAGACATAAATAAAAAGATTGAAAATATTCAGCTACTAGGAAAAGACTCAGCATGTCCTACTTGTACTAGACCTTTACTTGAAGAGTATGATTTAGTTTTAAACTCACTAGAGCAGATAGTAAATAAAACTGAAAAAGAGAAAATAGATACTTTAAAAGAGCAAAAAGAGCTACTAGAAGTAGAGTTAAAAAAACTTGATGAAACATATAAGAGTTTAAGTGATGAAAACTTAGAACTTTCAAAAAACATAAATCTTATGGAAAATCAAAAAAGAGACCTACTAAAAGAAAAAGAGTATTTTGAAAAAGTAAAAGAGCAGGGCTTAAAAAATAAAACTGAACTAGAAAAGTTAGAGAATATAAACTATGTATTACAAGAGCATGAAGAACTACTTGAAAAACAAAAGCATTTAAAGCAAAAATATGAGTATGTACTAAGTTTAGAGGCTATGCTAAAAAGAGTCGATAGCGTAAAAGAAGATTTAGAAAAGACAAATGAAAACATAAAAAAATATGAGCTTGAATACAATGAAAAAGAGTTAGAGTATAAAAGTGTAGCCTATGATACAAAACAGCATGAAGAGAAGAAAAAAGAGTATGAGCAAATATTAAAAACAAAAGATGAAATTTCAAATGAACTAAATGATATAAAAGTTCAAGTAGCCACTATGCAAGGACAGATAAAAAATATAAATCAAGCTCTATCTAACAATGATAAGCAGTTGGAAAAATTAGGAAGTAAACAAGATGATTTAAAAGATTATGACAAAATTAAAATTAGCCTAGCTAGTTTTAAAACAAAACTAAATGCAAAAGTAGCCCCTCGAATTTCTGATATTGCTTCAACTATGTATTCACAAATTACAAAAGGAAAATATCAACATATAGAAGTATCAAATGATTTTGATTTTTATATTTATGATGAAGGAAAAAAATATCCTATTGAGAGGTTTAGTGGTGGTGAGGTTGATTTAGCAAACTTGGTTCTAAGAATAGCTATTTCAAAAACCTTGACTGAACTAAGTGGAAATAATTCAGTTGGGTTTTTAGCTTTTGATGAGGTCTTTGGAAGTCAAGATGAAAATAGAAGAATAGAAATACTAGAAGCTTTCCACACTATAAAAGAACAATATAGACAAATCTTTTTAATCTCCCATGAAATAGAAATAAAAGAGATGTTTGAGAATATTATTGAATTGTAAAGAAAATCTTTGAAAATACACAGCTTATAAACAAAATTTTATTATAATTTGTTTATATTTTATTTACAAAGGCATTTTTTGACAGCTCAAAAACTTAATATTCAAGATTTATTGGATAAAAATACAAGAATAATTTTATATTTATTTTCTTTGACATCATTAGCTTTTTTACAAACATTTTGTACTAATGTTTGTCCATTTATAGATGGCTTACAACCGGAAAAGCTATTTAGAAATCTTTTTATTATTTTTCTTTTGCATATAGTTTATAGAGAGTTTTTATACTATAAGTTTAAAGATGCTAGGAAAAATATATCTTTACCAAGACAAGCTTATTATTTAAGTATTATTTCTTGGGTTTTAGCAGGTATTACAGCTTTTACCTTGCACAATATACTTTATCCTGACTTTCCTATGTCAAGTCATTTAAAGATTTTATCTAGTTATATTACTTTAGGAGCTGCTATTTTAGCCCAGTTGGAATATATAATCTTTGAGAAAAGATATAAAAAAATATGTAAAGATATAGAATATACAATCTTTAATGAAAAATTATCACAAAGAATAATTGAAACATTTTTGATTTTTACAATTGCTCCTATTTTAACACTTTTATTAGTTGTAAGAAGATTTAATTTAGATGGTGTAGTAGATAATCATGTAACTTTAGAGGTTTTTTATATAGGTGTACTTATGTTAGTGTCTTCAATAATCTTAGCCATAGTGTTTGGAAGGGTTTTGAAAGAAGATACAAATACTATAATCTCAAATATAAAATCAGTACAAGAAGGCTCTTTTTCAAATACAGTCCTAATAAATAGACCAGATGAGTTAGGAAAAATTTCATATGCAATAAAAGATATGTCTACTTCAATTAAAGATGGAATAAATGAAATTGAGTCTTTAAATGATGAGATTACAAATACCCAAAGAGAAGTTATATATACTATGGGTGAAATAGCAGAGACTAGAAGTAAAGAAACAGGAAATCACGTAAAAAGAGTAGCTGAATACTCAAAGATTCTTGCTTTAAAATATGGTTTAAGCAGCCAAGAAACGGAGCTTTTAAAGCTAGCATCACCTATGCATGATATAGGAAAAGTTGGTATTCCTGATAGTATTTTAAATAAACCTGGAAAATTAACATTTGATGAATTTGAGATAATGAAAACCCATGCACAATTGGGTTATGATATGTTAAAACATTCAACTAAACCTATTTTAAAAGCAGCTTCTATTGTTGCACACTATCATCATGAAAAATATGATGGAAGTGGTTATCCAAGAGGATTAAAGGGTGAAGATATTCATATTTATGGAAGAATTACAGCAATTGCTGATGTATTTGATGCCTTAGGAAGTGATAGGGTTTATAAAAAAGCTTGGGACGATGAGCGAATATTTGAGCTTTTCAGGGAGCAAAAAGGTAAACACTTTGATCCAAAATTAATAGATATTTTCTTTGATAATTTAGATGAGATTTATAAAATAAGAGATACTTTTAAAGATATTCAGAACTAAAAAAAAGGCTTTAATTAAGCCTTTTTTATCTTTAACTTTTATTCAATATAATTACTATATAATAATATATAAATTGTATAAAGGTTTTTATGCTTACAACCCAAAATAATCCAGATTTTTTTAATGTTCTAACAGGTGCAAACGCTCATATAGTTGAGTCTTCAATAATAAGGCTTTACTCTTCTTTATATGGGAATGATTTTATTGTAGATGAAGTAATAGGTCGAAAAAAAGCAAGAGATATTATATACTCAGTTCTTCAAGAAAACCCATGGCAAAATGATAATAGTGATACAAACTTTGATAATGAAAAAGATAAAGCCTCTTATATTTTAAGAAGACTAAAAGATTGTGGTTGGATTGATTTTATTATGGATAGAGCCTTATTAATCAAAACTTTTAACTTCACTAAAAATGGTAAAAAATTTGCACAAACTTTATATGCTGCAAGTGATGAAGAGAATATTTCAACAAGACAAAGAAATGTAAGAGCTACAAAGGCTTCTTTAGAGTCTTATAAAAAGTCAGATGATCCCGCTGATTTAATAGATGCTATAAATTTCTCAAAATATATTGTTTCAGATTTAACAGATAACATAAATGATGTTAGAGAAGAGAAAAACCTTCTTATGAAACTTGCTATGGAAGATGTAAAAGTAGCAGGTGGAAAGTTTATAGATTTTGTAAAAGATAAATTTGCTTCTGATATTGCTGTTAAGTTTGGTAAGGATTCAGCAAATAGATATATCTTAGATATTGAAGATATTGTAAGAGATTTAAGTATTGAAGGTTTAGATAAGAGACAAAAAAAACTATTGGCTCATTTTCCTATGTATAAAAACAATCCAAATGCTTTAAAAAATATCTTAGATGCTATTGATTTCAGGCTTAAAAATGCCTGCGATACTAAATTGCCTTTATTAAAAAGGGAAGTCTCTTCTTATGTTCAAAGAGGAACAGTGATCTTTAGGCAAACAAACTCTTTATTTTTTAATAAAAATAAAGAAATAAGTGAAGTTGCTAAGATTATAAAAACTAAAAATAAAGAAGAAAAAGAGAAACTTTTAGAAGATATAGGAAAAGCAGTAAAATTCCCAAATCTAAAAATCTTAAATCTATCAAATGTGAAAATTAGAAGAAAAGCTAAAAAAAATGAAATAGTGAGTTTTCTTTCACCTGAACTTACAATGCCAAAAGAAGCTTATGTAAAAAGTACCTTTGAACAACAAAAGCATTTGGCTTTTTCATTTTCTCAAAAAGAGATAGATGAGTTTTTAAATAAACATTTTGAAGAAGCAGATAAAACAAAAATATCAAATAATGCCTTTGAAATAAATAGTGTAAAAGACTTGCTTATCTCTTTATATGCAAGTGACATAATCAAACATGATAATGAGAAGTTTGAAGTAAGATATACAAAAAATAGAAGTAAAAATATATATTTTGAGACAGATGAATATATAATCACAAAAAAGGAAAATAGTGGCAAGTAGTATTTATAATGAATTTGTAGAGCTTGTAAATGAGGCAGGGCTTGATTTGGAAGATTTTCAAGATATTACATCATATCTTTTAGAAAATGGCGTAATCTGTAGGGAAGACTCTCAAAAAGAAGAAAAGTATTATGATAATTTTTTAAGACTTGAAAGTATTATCAAAGACTATTTGAATCTTATAAATATAAATGTAGTACATGATGAAGATTTATTATCAATACGACTTTATGCTCCTGGTTCTGATTTTCCCCAGTCTTATTTGGATGATGATATAAAATCTAATATGTCAATGTCTTTAAGTAGTGAAGAGAGTGCTTATTTAATAGCCTTAGCAATTTTATATAATCAAAAGTTCAATGAAGGTCAAATAGAAGATGATGCAAGTGTTGAAGTGGAACTTGAAGAGTTTAACACAGCACTAGCTTCATATCTTTCATATAGTGCAAATGAAAATAAGTCTGTAAGGGATGAGGCTTTACGAACTTTAAGAAGACTAAAGGTTTTAAATTATGCTAAAGGTGTTTTTGAAAGTGAAGATGCTCCATTAATCATAAGACCATATATTAAACAAGTAATTTTACCTGATATGCTAAAGCCATTTTTAGAAAAAGATGAAGTAAATACAACTGAACACAAGGATATTTCAAATGAAAATGAGTAAATTAATCCTTGCGAACTGGTCAAATATTCCAAATAGAGAGTATGATTTATCTGATTTAGTTTTTTTAACAGGTGAAACAGGTGTTGGTAAAAGTACTATGCTTGATGCAATTCAAACTTTGATGACAGCTTCAAAAAATGGAATTGTAAAATACAATGCAGGGCAAGATGAAGCTCAAAACAAAAAAAGAAATAAAGAGTATAGAACACTTCAAGGTTATTTTGCAGGTGAAGATAGATTTAAATTCTCAAGACCAACTGGATGTAGAAGTACTATTGCATTGACTTTTCAAAACTCACCTAAAGAAGAAGAGGCTTGTTTTTCTGCTTTGATTACTGGAAGTGTAGATTTTGAAGAGTCAAAGGGTGAGAAAAAACCAAAACTTGATAGTTTGAAGTTTTATATTATTAGAAATACCCAGCTTGTTAAAGAAGACTTTTCAAATGAAAAAGGGCAGTTATTAAATCATGCAGAATTATATAAAAGCCTTTGTAATAAATATGACAAAGATAATGTTATTCATTGTACAGACAAGCTTGACTACTTAAACTCTTTATATGGTACTTTATGGGGAAGATTAAAAACTATATCATCACGATCTACAAAAGCCGCTAAGGCATTTGCTAATTTTATTCATGCAAGACCAGTTGAAAATATCAACAGCTTTGTAAGAAATGAGTTTTTAGCTTCAAAAAACATGAAAGAAGAAGTAAACTCTTTATCAAATACTATTCGATCTTTGGATAAGTTAAAAAAAGACGCAAGAGAAATCGAAGATTCAATTGAAATTTTAAATAAGTTAGACTCAAAACTTTATGCTTTGATTAAAAAATGGCAAGTTCTAGGAGAAGAGCATTTTACCTTTTGTCATTATGATGTTTTAAAACAGAAAAATAAAATAATACAAGATGAAAAAAAGTATGAAAAACTTGAAAAGCAAATAAAAAAATCCCAAAGAGCCTTAAATAAACTAGATGAAGAACAAAAAAGTTTAGATGAAAAACTTATAGATTTAAATATCTCAAAACAAAGTAACGATAAGGTAAAAGAACTTGAATCTATAGAGTTTAAACTAGATGAATCACGAAAAAATTTCAATACAGCTTTTTCAAATAGTATGAGACTTGTTGGAAAAATTGAGAGTATCTCAAATGATGTAAATATGGTTTTTAAAAACCCAGAACAGTTTGAAGAGCTTTGTATTTTATTATCTGAGTTTAAAGTACTTTTAGAAGAGTTTGTAAATAACTCTTTTAATACATATTTTATAAATAGTAATATTGATACATCTGATATAGACTATCAAATAACAAACTTTAGACTTATGCTTGAAAAATTAGAAGATAGTTATAGTAGTTTAGTTGATTCTTTTGAGTTTAATGAGCAAAAAGAAAACTTAGAAGATGAGTATAAAAAGCTTATCGTAAAAAACAATGACTTAGATGAAAAAGTAGCTACTTTAAAAAGTGAAATAAAAACTCTTGAAGAGACTCAATACTACTGCCCACAGCATATTCAAAATTCAGTTGAAAATCTAAGAAAACTACTCCCAAAAGCAAATGTTCATTTACTTTATGAATTTATTGAACTAAAAGATGAATCTTGGAGAGAGGCTATTGAAGGATATATATCAAATAATAGATTTGCAGTAATTGTATCAAGCCAATATGAAAGTCAAGCTATTGAAGTAGTAAAACAACATGATTTAAAGCTAAAGATTATTCAAGGTAAGAAAGTTTTAGAAGAGCTGTCTTTTAGAGGAAAAGCTGTACATGAAGACTCTATAATTAATCTACTTGAAGTTTCAGATGAAAAGGCTTTGGCTTACTTGATTTGTACATATTCAGAAGTTTTACAAGTAAATGACTCATCTGTTTTACCTATGATAAAAAGAGGAATTACAAAAGATTGTAAAGCAGCTAGTTCTAACTTGCTTTTTACTTGTAAGTTAAAAGACCAAAGATTTATTTTTGGGCAAGAAGCTCAAAGAAGAACTCTTATGAAAATGAAAGATGAATTAGAACTTTTAGAAAAAGACTCAGATTCCATCACAAGTAATATTGATATTTTAAATAAAGTAAAAAGAGTTTTATCCACATTAAAAAGCGAAAATAAACTTGTAAATATTGAAGATATTTCAAATATTTCTTACAATCATAAAATTTATCATGAAACAAAAGAGTTAAAAGCTTTAATAGATACTTCTGATTATGATCAAATCATAAAACAAATCCAAGAATGTAATAAAAGAAAAGAGAGCATAAAATACGAAACAACTGCTTTAAATCAAGAAGTAGGAGCAGATACTAGGTCTTTAAATGAAAAAACAAGAGTAGAACAAACAAACCAAAAAGATTTAGAAGATAAAATCAAAAAACTAGAAGCCTCAAGATATATGTTCCAAATAATTTACAATAAATTAGTAGTTGAAACTAATATAGGTTTTGAAAACTATGAAAAAAATATCTTAGATAGAATTGATATAAAAAAGGATTATAGTTTATCGGAAAATATTTTTGAGAGCCTAAAAAACCTACATCATAATTTTGATAGCTATTTTACAAGTCAAAATCTACTTGGGAAAGTAGCTTTACCTAAGCCTTTGACTTTTGAAGAGCTTGTTTTATGTGAAGAGCACTTTAATGAATTGCTTACCTTTAGAAAAGATTTACTTGAAAAAATCGATGTTAAAAACAACTCTTTAACTTTTAAATATAAAAAAGATATTGAAAGTGCAGATAAGCAGTTTAAAAATATTTTCTTAAATGACTTTTGTAATGCCATTTATACAAATATTAGACAAGGTGAGGGTGCTATTGATAGGTTAAATGAAACCCTAAGAAAGCATAAGTTTGGAAATGAAACATATAAAATTAGAAGATTTCCTGCTGATGAAGAGTTAAAACAGTATGAAGAGTACTTTAAAGCAATTCATGAAACAAAAACAAATTTAGATGAAAACTCACTTTTTGAGGCTTTAGATAAGCAAGGTTTTGAACATATCTCAAAAGCCCTTTTAGATAAGTTTATGGATAATGAAAAGCATATAAATGAGCTTATTAGAATATCTGATTATAGAAACTATAACAACTATGATATTTATCAAGAAATAGATGGAAATAGTATCTCTTTAAGTCGAAATGGTAAAAACTCAGGTGGTCAGGGTGAAACTTCATACTATATAATAAGATCAATAAACCTACAATCAGCCCTAAAACCTCTTGAAGCTGCTATTAGTTCTTTAGAATCAATTATTATTGATGAGAGTTTTTTAAAGTCAAATGAAAAAAGATCAAAAGAGATTTTAAGCTATTTAAATGAGAGTTTAGGTTTTCAAGTAATATGTGCCATGCCTACAAAAAATGTAGGAACTTTTTATGAAATTGAGTCTACTAACTATCACTTTGTTCATCATCCAGGAAAGTCAAACCCTTTAAGTGAACTTGATTATACAACATATGCAGAGTTTAAAATAAGAAATAATTCAATGGTGAAAAAACTATTTGAGAAAGAAGAAAAAGACTTATTTGAAATAGCAAAACAAAAAGCAGAAAAAGTATATGAACAATAATCTTCAAAAAGCTTTTGAAAATCCTCATTTATCAAAAATACTAAATGAAGTCTTAGATAAGTTTGATAAACAAGCAAAAAGAGCAAATAAAATCTCTTTTGCTCTAAATGATAAAAACTTCTTAGCCTTATATTTTCCAAGTGAATTTAATGAAGATATTGATTTAGAGTTTGATATAAAAGTTTTATTAGATAATGATATTTTTGAACTAAAAAATGCTACTAAAAAAGATGAATTTACACCTTTAGTTGAAAAAAGAAATGCCAAGCTTATTTTCAACAATGAAAAAGAGGATTTACTAAGAGAAGTTTACAAAAGACCAAAACTAAAATCTCAAAAACAATCATGGAGTGAAGAGTTAAAAAACTATTTTGAAGAAAATAGTAGATTATTTGAGGTTTTAGAGAAATCACCATTTTTTATAGAAGGAAAAACAAATAAAGAAGTTTTAGAAAAACTAAAAGTTTGGGTAGAAACTAGTAATAAATCAAAACTTATAAGACATGAATCAGCCAAATGTTTTTGGGGTATGTCAAAATTATTTGATAATAAAACAGACTTTTGTGAATATTTTGATTTAAGAGAAAAACCAGTACTTCTTCATGTTTTTGGAAAAAGTGCTAGTGCTTCAAAAATACTTTTTATAGAAAACTTAGAGACTTTTACTACTTGTATAGAAAGCAAAAATAAAATCTTTGATGAGTATATTTTGATAAATGCCCATGGATATAAAGCAACTGCTAAAAGACTAAGAGTAAAAGATGGCTCAAAACTCTTTTTTAATAATGAGTGTAAACTAAATCAAAAAACAAAAGAGACTTTTATCTCTTGGTTTTATAGTAATCAAAACGATAAAGAACTTTATTTTTGGGGTGATTTAGATTTTGAGGGTATTTCAATACTTGAAAAACTTCAAAGAAATTTCGTCTTTTTAAAAGCTTTTGTTCCTGCATATGATTTGATGATAAAAGAAGTTCTAAAAGGAAATGCACACTTTCTTGAAGATGCAAAAAAGCAAAATCAAAAGTTGACTTTAAGTACATCCTGTAATTATTGTAATGAGTTTTTGATTCCATTTTTAAAAGAAAAAAAACTCTTTTTAGATCAAGAGTTTATAAATGTAGATAATATATAAAAAGGTTTAATTCTTTTTATATAAAATCTTAAAATACTCTTCTCTTGGTATTTCATAAGCTCCAAGACTTGCTAAGTGCTCATTATGTACTTGGCAGTCAATTAGTCTTATGTCATTTTCTTGGGCTTGTTTACATAAGTGATAAAAGGCTACCTTTGAAGCATCACTTACTTTTGAAAACATACTTTCCCCACAAAATACATCATCTATTAAAACCCCATATAATCCACCAACTAACTCATCATCTAAATAAGTCTCAATAGAGTAGGCATATCCTAATTTATATAAGTTGGTATAAGCTTGAATAAAGTCATCATTTATCCAAGTGTCATCTTCATGTTTTCTTTTTATTTTTGCACAGTTTTTCATAACTTCTTCAAAGTTTTCATTTGTTTTTACTACGAAGCCTTTGTTTTTTATGGATTTTTTAAGGCTTTTTGATACTTTCATTTCATTTGGATAAAGTATCATTCTTTTATTTGGACTGTACCAATGTATGTGATTATATTCATCTATAAACCAAGGGAAAAGTCCATTTGAATAGGCATTTATAAGTCTTTGTGGATGAAAATCTCCTCCAACTGCAACTAAATCATCTTTCATCATACTAAGTGTTGGAAACTCATAATTATCTAAGTCTAATAAGTATATTCCATATTCTTTATCTAATAATTCCATATATTTTAGCACTCATCCTTTTTAGTAGCGGTCCATTCTTCATATTTAGGGTCGTTATTTATTTCATCTATTTGTTTTTGAGTTAAATCAAGGTATTTCATCATCTTACCATCCCAAACTATACAAGGAAACTTTTCTTCTTCTTTAAAAAACTCTTTGATTTTTTCAAACATCTTATATCCTTTAAAAATCCAATTATATATTAGTTTTTTTAAAAAATAATAAACCAAAGTGTAAGTTGGAAGCTGATAAGATAAATTATTACTAAAAATCCAATAAAATAAAGAACTTATGAACTTAAAACAAGAACTATATATTATCTTTGAAAATCCAAGAAAACATAAATATGGAACTATTATACAAGTAGCTATATTTTTAAATATATTTATAAGTATTGCAGTTTTGTTTTTACAAACAGAAAAGAGTTTATCTGAATATTTCAAGATACTAAGTACTATAAATTTTATCAATGTATTTTTATTTACTATTGAGTATATGCTTAGGGTTTATAGTATTACTTATAAACCGAAACTAACTCGTGTAAAGTATATTTTACGACCTTTTATGATTATTGATTTAATCGCGATTTTACCTTTTTATTTATCTATGTTTAATCTTGATTTTGGTTTTTTAAGGGCTTTGAGAATTCTAAGAATTTTTAAGTTATTTAGATTAGCTAAGTTTGGAGAATTTGATAATTTAATAAGCTCAATTATAAAAGAGAAAAAAGAAGAGTTTTTCTTTATTACTATAGTACTTTTTGTACTACTTTTAACCATCACTCCTTTGGTTTATTATTTTGAAAAAGATGCACAACCTGAAGTTTTTACTAGTATGATTACTACTATGTGGTGGGCTGTTATTACTTTTACAACTGTTGGTTATGGGGATATGTATCCAGTTACTGTTATGGGTAGAATTTTGACCACAATTGTTAGTTTTCTAGGAATTGCTTTTTATGCAATTCCTGGCAGTATTTTTACATCTGCACTACTTGAGAAAATAAATGAGAAGAAATTAAAAAAATATAAGAAGAAAAGAGAAAAAGATGATTGATTATAATAACAAAATTACAATACATAGACAAATGTATCCTATCTCAGACATAAACAACTCTTTTGAGAGTGACAGAGGAAGAATTCTTTCAGCTCCTGCTTTAAGAAGATTACAGAAAAAAACACAAGTATTCCCTTTGGAGTTAAACGCAGCAGTTAGAAGTAGACTTACACACTCCCTTGAAGTTTCCCAAACAGCAAGGTATATAGCAAAAACTATTATCAAAAAACTTGATAAAAAACATGGTTTAGAGAAATTGGGAGATGCTTTTGTATCAACAGCTGAAATGACAAGTTTACTTCATGATATAGGAAATCCTCCTTTTGGTCACTTTGCAGAAGTTGCTATAAATGATTGGATGAGAAATAAAGGTGTAAAGTTACTTAATGATTTGCTTGATGTTAAAAAAGAAGATGAAGAATTTAAAGAGATGCTAGTAGAAGATATTTGCAACTTTGATGGAAATGCCCAAGCTATAAGAGTTGTGACTAAACTTCAAAGACTAAATTTATCATATACACAAATTGCAGCAATTTTAAAATATTCAAGAGCAGCATATGAAAAAAGACCTCAAAAAGATCATAAGTATAGTTACCTTATGAAAAAGCCAGGTTATTACTATTCTGAAAGAGATATAGTAAAAGAGATTTGTGAGACTTTAGATATAAAAAAAGGCTGTAGATTTCCAATAACTTATATCATGGAAGCAGCTGATGATATTTCTTATTTAAATGCAGATATGGAAGATGCAGTTGATAAAGGAATATTAAAATTTGAAGATATTTATAGACTTATAAAAGAGCATTGTGAGAAAATAGGGGAGACTTATTTACATGATTTAGTTGAAGGCTTTTATCAAAAAGCTAAAGAGAATGAAGATGAACCTTATCAGTTCAATCTATTCTTAACACTAACAAGAGCGAAATTAACACATGCCTTAGTTGAGCATGTCTCAGATATTTATGTTCAAAATCATGAAAAGGTTTTTAATGGTGAATTTAATGATGCTCTTTTAGAATTTGATAAAAACAGTAAATATACAAAAGCAATAAATATTTTACAAGAGATTTCTATCAAATATATCTACAGCAATAAAGATAAACAAACTTTAGAATTAAAAGGGCACAAAATATTAAGCTCACTACTTGATATATACACACCCTTACTTAAACTATCAAGTGAAGAGTTTTCTGAGTTGATTTCAGATAAAAATATCTCATGTTTTATTTCACAGCGTTTAGTAAAGCGTTTATCTTCAAAACATATTGTTGCATATAAAAATAGTTTAGAAGAAATAAATAGTGCTAAAAACAGTAATAAATATAAGCTAGAAGAGTGGTATTTAAGGGCTAGATTGCTTATAGATTATATCTCAGGTATGACTGATGATTTTGCTTTAGATGAGTACAGAGTATTAAATGCTTTAAGTAACTAAGCATTTTTAAGTTGCTTTTAAGATGAAATGATGTTATAATTACATTATCCGAAACAATATGGAGGTGTAAATGACGAAGGATTATCATTCTTAGTATTGTTGTAACAAACTTAAAATAATAAAAATTCACTACATAGTGAGTAAGATAAACAAAAATGTTTATTCTTAAACTTGATAATAATAAAGGGAAAAGAGGTCTAGAACTCTTTTCCCTTTTTTTATGTACAAAAATATAAATTGATACTCTTTTGATATAAACTCTATATATAATTTGTTATAATTAATTATATATAAAAAAGGTTTCTTATCATGAGTGAAAATAATATTAAGAAATTGATTATAGTTATTCCTATATTGGGAGTTTTATTTACTTCTATATTTTTAACTAGTATATCTATCGTACAGCTTAAAGACTATTTTGAAAATCAAAAACAACTACTAGTTTCTCACGAGAATATAAAAATTAAAAATGAAATTAAATCAAGGGTCTTAAACACCATCAATCTTTTAGATAAGTCCTATGAGCAAATAAAAGATAATGAAAAACAAGAAATCAAAAATACTGTAAATATTGCATATGATATTATAGAAAAAACATATGAAAATAATAAAGGTTTAGTAAAAGAAGAGATTATAGAAAAAGTAAAAGAAAAATTAGCATATATTAAATTCTTTGAAAATAAAATGGGCTACTATTTCTTGTTTGATTATAATGGAACTTCTTTAATGCACCCTCATAACAGTAAATATGAGGGAAAAAACTTTTTAATTCTTGATGATATAGCAGCTCAAAATACAATAAATAAATTTTTAAATTTTTTGAAGTTAAATAGTGAAGGCTTTTTGACATGGAAGTGGTTTAAACCAAATGAATCAATAGTAAAAGAAAAAATCGGATATCTTAAGAAATTTGAACCTTTAGATGTTTTTATAGGTAGTGCAAAATATGAAGAAGATATATACTTTTCTACTATGAATAAGCTACAAGAGTTATTAAATATAATGAGTTTTTTAAAAGAAGGCTATGTTTTTGCTTTTGATTATACAGGACATACTATTTCTCATACTCAAAAAGATTTACTTGGCAAAAATAGATGGCATTTAAATATAGGTGGCAAATATATAGTTCAAGATATTATCAAAAAAGGAAAAGAAAGTGATGGAGGCTTTGTTGAATATATAGCAACTGTTGACCCTTTAACAAATAAACCATCAAAAAAAATATCTTATGTAAAAAGCTTTGATAAGTTCGATTGGGTAATAGGTACAGGAGTTTATACAAACTATATAGAAAATGAGATTATAAAAGCAAAAGAGAAGCTAGATAAACAAGTAGATAAAATGATATTTAATTTAATATGCTTTTCTTTTCTTGCAACGCTATTTGGAATAATTATACTTTATTATTTGTCAAAAAAAATCAATGCTATTTTAGAAAAATATAAAAACAGTTTGAAATATTTAAATGAAAATTTAGAACAGAAAGTAAAAACAAGAACCCATGACTTAGAAGAATCCAAAGAGCTTTTAAAGGAAATGGCAGAAAAAGACTCTTTAACAAATTTATATAATAGAAGATATTTAAATTCAGTTGTGGATTCATTAATTCAGATTTCAATAAGAAATAATGAACCTTTATGTCTAATAATGATTGATCTAGATAAATTTAAAAAGATAAATGATACTTATGGACATGGCATAGGTGATGAAATTTTAGTTCAATTATCAAACAAATTATTAAGCAAATTTAGAAAAAGTGATGTTATAAGTAGAATCGGGGGAGAAGAGTTTGTTGTAGTCTTCCCAAAAACAAAACTAGAAGCTGCTTATAAAATAAGTGAAGAGTTAAGAGTAGATATAGAAAATAGTATTTTTAAAATAGCTCAACTTGATATAAAATTTACTATAAGTATTGGAATTGCAATTCTTGATAAATATGAAGATAAAAACCTACAAACTATACTAAAAAGAGCAGATGAGGCATTGTATGATGCTAAAAAAGCAGGAAGAAATAAAACTCTTGTATACAAAACAAAGGAAGAAAATGAAGATAGTTATAGCACCTGATTCATACAAAGAAACATTAAGTGCTAAAGAAGTAGCAAATACAATTGAAGAAGGTTTTAAAAAAGTATTTAAAAATACTGAGTTTATAAAAATACCCCTTGCTGATGGAGGTGAGGGAACAGTTAGAGCTTTAGTTGATGCTACAAGTGGCTCTATAAAGAAAGTTTGTGTTAAAGATCCCTTGCAAAGAGATATTGAAGCATATTACGGGGTTTTAGGTGATAATAAAACAGCTGTAATTGAAATGGCAACAGCAAGTGGTTTGGAGCTTTTAAGAGAAGATGAAAAAAATCCTTTAGAAACTACAACTTATGGTTTTGGGCAGTTAATAAAAGATGCCTATGAAAAAGGTCTTAGAAGTTTTATTTTGGGTCTTGGTGGAAGTGCTACAAATGATTGTGGTATTGGGATGCTTCAAGCTTTAGGTGTAAGATTTTATGATAATAATAAAAATGAATTACCAATAGTCGCAGCTAAATATATAGAAAAAATAGACTCTTTTGATATAAGTAGTTTATAAAAGTATAAAGATATAAATATAGAAGTAGCTTGTGATGTAAAAAATCCACTTTGTGGTATAAATGGTGCTTCTTTCGTTTTTGGGAAACAAAAAGGTGCAGATGGGAAAACTATAAAGGTTTTAGATAAAAGCCTAGAAAAATTTGCAAACCTATGTGAAAAGAGCTTTAATAAAAAAACAAAGAATATTGAAGGTTGTGGAGCTGCAGGTGGATTAGGATTTGCTTTGATTACTTTTATGAATGCAAAACTAAAAAGTGGTATTGATATTGTTATACAAAAAGTAGATTTAGAAAAGCACATAAAAGACGCATCTTTAGTTATAACAGGTGAGGGTAAGATAGATAGCCAAACTATACAGGGGAAAACACCAATAGGAGTTGCAAAGCTTGCTAAAAAATACGGCAAGCAAGTTATTGCAATAGCTGGCTGTACTTCAAATGATTATGAACTTGTATATGACCATGGTATTGATGCTGTATTTGATGTGACACCAATTTCAATGTCCTTTGAAATTATAAAAAAAGATGCAAAAAAGAACTTAGAATTAAGTGCTTATAATATAGCTAAAGTTTTAAGTATGAAGTTAAACTAAAGGCTTTAAGCCTTTAGTTTATTATGAAAGAATTCCTAATTTATTTAAGAAAAGAATTATAATTGCTATTGGTACAACATATCTGATTAATGAATACCAGATATTAAATACAGCTACGCTTGTGTGTTTTGTAAACTTCTCTTGAAGCATTTGTTTATCAACAAAATACCCTAAGAAAATACAAGTAATAATTGCAGCTAATGGCATCATAATAGATGAAGTCATAAAATCCATCCAATCAAAGGCATTTTTACCAAAGAATGTTAACTCTGCTCCATATGCTTTTGACATAGATAGTAAAGCTACAATACCTAATCCATAGAAAATTGAACCACAAAGAATAGTTGCTTTTCTTCTTGTAAAACCAAATCTCTCAATAAAGAATTTTAATGATGGTTCTATCATAGATACAGCAGATGTAATACCTGCAAATACTAATGCAACAAAGAAAGATACGGCAATAACTTGACCTAATACTCCCCATCCTGAGAAAATAACAGGTAGTGAAATAAATACAAGTCCAGGTCCTGCAGCACTTGGAGCTCCTGCTTCAAATAAAAATGAGAAGATGATAAGACCAGCAATAATTGCAATAGTTGTATCAACTAAAGCTACATAAAATGATGATTTAACAAAGTTTGCTTCTTTAGGTAAAGATGCAGAATAAGTCATAATAGTACCAACACCAAGTGAAAGTGTAAAGAACGCTTGACCTAAGGCAGCAAGTAGGGCATCACCATTTATCTTACTAAAATCAGGGCTAAACATAAATGACACAGCTTGTGAGAATGAATCTAAAGTTAAAGCATAAATAAGTAAACCAGCTAAAATAATTCCTAATAGGGGCATTAAGATTAAGTTGATTTTTTCAATACCTGCTTTTACACCTTTTAATACAATAAAGATTACAGTTCCAGCTATAAGTGTATGATAAACTATTAAGTTACCAATATCATCGCTAATAAGCTTTTCAAAAGCAGCACCAGCAACACTAGCTTCAGTAGGAAGTGCAGAAAAAGAAGTGATTACATAGTCTAAAATCCACCCTAATACAACAGAGTAGAATGAAAGAATCAAAAGACCACTTATAATCATAAAACCAGCAAATTTCCAGTTTTCATTTTTTGTTTTTGAAGTCTTTACAAACGATGTTGCTACATCAGATTGTGCATTTTGTCCTATAACTGCTTCTGCTAAGAATACAGTTAAACCAATAAAAAGAATTGCAAGAAGATAAACAAGTACGAATGCTCCTCCTCCATATTCTCCTGTAACATATGGGAATTTCCATATATTTCCAAGACCAACAGCTGAACCCGCAGCTGCTAGAATAAATCCTATTCTAGAAAATTTGTTCAAGCTAAACCTTTAAAAAAATTTTCCGTAATTATAGTGAAATTAAATGAAACTTAAATGAAATTAACTCAAAATATATAAAAAAGACAGAATTTATGGAGTTTTAGTAAGTTTGATTACTTCCTAAAACCTTATCAAGAGTATATTTTAAATCCTCATCTAAATCCATATTTGTTCTCATCCAGTTTAAATATCCTGAGTCTTCTTTGGCAACATCCGCTATATCTTTACCTTTGTGTTTACCAAATTTAAATGTTTTGATATATACAGGTGTTTTTGTAAGTTCAACTAGTTTTTCCATTGGATTATAATCAGGATAAATCTCTCTACATTTAGCTACAAGTTTTGTTAAAAATAGCTTCATTACTAAAACATCACCAATAGCATCATGGGCTTTGATTGTGATATTATGTCTTGTGGCTTCTGCTTGTTCTGTTTTGTAAAGCTCTAAGGCATATCTTAAATATTGTAATCTATGATATGGCAATTCTGAAAATAAGTGTTTAGCACATCTTAAAGTATCAATTATTTGATAGTTATTTACAAAGCCTTCTTTTTCAATCATTCCCATATCAAATGCAATATTATGAGCAATTAAGAAGTTCTCGTGAGAGTTTAACTCTTCTAATCTTTTATAAAAAGTAGTTTGTGTAGCTGTTGGTTTTCCTTCAATTAAATCAGGTGTGATATTATGAACTTCCATAGCTTCTATTTTGATTTTTACATCACTAGAACAGAATTCATCATAAGCTTCTATTTTTCCTGTTTGGTCAACAATCATAGCTCCAAATTGAATTACTCTATCTTCTTCTTGATTTCCTGTTGTTTCTGTATCAAATAACACATAATGTGGCATATTGCTTTTCCTTTATAATATATTCAAATTTATTTATATGATTAACATACCATCACCATAAGAGTAAAATCTGTATTTCTCTTCTATGGCTGTATTGTATATCTCAAGTGTTTTTTCTAAACCTACAAATGATGCAATTAACATAATAAGTGTAGATTTAGGAAGGTGAAAGTTTGTAAGTAGATGCTTTACTTTTATAGGCTTATTTGCTGGGTTTAAAAATAAGTCACATTCACCTTGGATTTTATTTGTTCTTGCATAATACTCAACTGTTCTTGTAACAGTAGTACCAACTGCTAAAACGCTTTTTGCTTTATCTAAAGCCTCTTTCGCAGTAGCTCCTATTTCAAAATATTCACTATGCATTGGATGCTCTAAAATATCATCTGCATCAACTGGTTTAAAAGTACCAGCTCCCACATGAAGTGTTAGATAGTTTACAGGAAACTTATCATTTATTTTTTGTAAAAGCTCTTCTGTAAAGTGAAGTGAAGCAGTTGGTGCTGCTACTGCTCCATAGTTTTTAGCAAAAAGTGTTTGATAGTCTTTTTCATCTTCTTGATTATCTTCTCTATTCATATAAGGAGGTAGTGGTAAGTGACCTATATCGTTTAAGATTTCTACTAATTCTAAGAAGTCTATTTTTTCACCATTTTTAGTAAATTTTACTACTCTACTACCATCTTCATTTAATTCAAGTACATTGGCTTGTAAACCTTTATCAAAAAAGATTTCACTTCCAACTTTTACTCTACCTCTTGTCATTACTAGGTATCTATCCATAAATAAAGGCTTATTTAATAGAAGTTCAACTTTACCACCTGATTCTTTTTTACCATAGATTCTAGCTTTTATTACTTTTGTATCATTTAAAAATACAGAAATATCATCAGGTAAAAAGTCCATTAGGTTTTTAAAAGTTGTATGAGTTATAGTGTCAGTTTTTCTATCATAAACTAAAAGCCTAGCAGAGTCTGCTGGGCTTACGGGTTTTGTTGCTATGAGTTCATTTGGTAAGTTATAATCATAGCTTGAAGTTTTCAATGGATCAAGCATAAATTCTACTCTTCCTCCTCTTCTTTATCTGCTGGGTTAAATACTTTAGCAATATAAATAGATACCCCATATAATATGATTAATGGTCCTGCCATTAAAAATTGAGTTAATACATCAGGTGGTGTTAGAAGTGAAGCTAAAATAAAAATAAGCACAACTGCATATTTAAAGAAGTCTTTTAGCATTCTATCATCAACAAGTCCTATTTTTGCTAAGAAAAATGTAATTACTGGTAACTCAAAAGCAACACCAAAACCAAATAGAAGTTTTGTAAAGAAACCTACATACTTACCAATACTTGGTAATACTGTAACAACAGCAGAACCAAAGTTTACAAGGAATTCAAAGCCATAAGGTACAACCACATAATACGCAAATGAAGCACCAACTAAAAACATTAGTGTTGCAAAAAATACAAAAGGTACAACTAGCTTTTTTTCATGTTCATAAAGTCCAGGAGCTAAAAACAGCCACATTTGCCAAAATATAACAGGCAATGATAATAAGAAAGCTGAAAAGAAAGCAACTTTTAAGGCAGTGAAGAATGTTTCTTGAATCTCAACTGCTACCATTTGAGAATTAGGTGGTAAAACAGCCTCAACAGGAACCATCATCCAACCTAAAATTGGTTCATAAAAGAAAAAACATACAAAGAACATAACTATTAAGCTTGCTCCTGATACCATCAACCTTTTTCTAAGATCCGCTATATGCGGTTTTAAATCATCTAGCATTAAGCATTATCCTCTTTTTTTTCATCTTTATTTTTGTCATTATCTTCGGGAAAGTTCACTTTAAATTTGTTTGCAGCATTTTGCATGATTTGTTCATTTGATTCTTCTATTGAAGCTAGTTCTTCAACAGCTTCTTCTTGAACTTTGTTTTTCTTTTTTTTCTTTTTGAAAGATACCTTTTCATCTTTTGAAGGTTCTTCCTTATCCTCTTGAACTTTTGAAGAAGATGGTAAATCATCGTTCATAATATTATCTAAACCTAAATCCATATGATTTTTTACATTCAAAGAAGATTTAGTGTTTTCAATTTGCGCTTTGAACATTTGCGCTTCTTCTTTCATTTCTTTAAGATTTAATTCACTATCAAGTGTTGTTTTTGCATCATCTACACCTGATTTAAATTTTTTAATAAATTTTGCTATTTCTACCATCGCAGTAGGTAGTTTATCAGGTCCTAAAGCAACAATCGCAATTACTGCTATAAGCAGGATCTCCATAAAGCCCATTCCAAACATAATATAACTCCAGTGTATATTTAAAGGTTAAGATTTTAACTAAAATTTGATAAAATCTAGCAAAATAGTCGTATTTAAATAAAGGATGATGATGAAAATAATAGTTTTACTAGTGATTGGTTTTATTTTATTTTTAATAGCAAGGAATTATAAGACTGAAAAGTTTAAAAATATTAATTTAAAAGTTAAAGAGAAATTTGATGGTGACCTTATGACTCATGAAGCAGGGCTTTTAGTAAGTCTTATGGCAAAGGTTGCAAAAGCTGATGGAAAAGTTTGTGAGTTAGAAGCTGAACTTTTAAAACATACATTAAATGATATTTCAAGGCACTTTGAAAATCAAGATGAAATGAGAGATAGGTTAAAAGAGTTATACACACAACAAAAAGAAAGTTTTGATAATACAATTGAAATTTGTGAAAAATTATACAATTTGACGAAATTTGATTACACAAAGCGTGTTAAAATTATGGAATATCTGTTAAATCTTGCATTTATTGATAAGGATTTCTCAGATACAGAAAAAATGATTACAGAAGATATAGCAAATGCTTTAAAAATTAAACAAAATGATTTTGAAAGTTTAGTTAGTAACTTTAAAGCTTTCTATGCAAATGCTGCTAAAAATGACGCTTTAAGTCTTGATAAGGCTTATGAACTTTTAGAATCTAGTGTTAATGATGATGACTCTACTATTAAAAAGAATTATAGAAAATTAGTAAAGAAACATCACCCAGATATTCTTTCAGGACAAGGGGCTTCTCAAAATATCATAGATGAGGCAACTTCAAAACTTCAAGAGATAAATCAAGCTTATGAAATAATCAAAAAAAATAGAGGTCTTTAATGTTAGGATTTGAAGACTCTTATGAAGTATGTAATTGTAAAAATGTTACAATAAATGACATAAAAAATGCAGTAAATAATCAAAATGTAAAAACACTAAGAGAGCTTCAAGATACAACTACAGCTGGTACTGAGTGTAGACATTGTATTTTTGAAGAGGGTGATTTTGGTAAAATTAAAAAAAAGGTTTACTGTAAACAAATCTTAAATGAACTAAAAAAGGATTAAAAGTATGGCTAGGAATTTTCCTCACTCTTATGAAGTATGTACATGTAAACATGTAACATTAGGGGAGATAATACACTCTATAAAAGAAAGAGGAGCAACTACACTGGAAGAAATAGGTGAATTTACAGACGCTGGAACTTGTTGTAAATCATGTAAAAGTTCTGCTGATGATATAGGGGCTGAAAAAATGGAACTTTATTTAGTAGAAATCTTAGACAAATTTACAAAGAAATAGTATGAAAGAAGAGTTAATAATAGAAATAAAAGAGCTTATAAAGACATCTGATGAAGATAGTATTGAAATAAATCCAAACTATTTGACTTATTTTGAAGAAGAGGAATTATTGGATATAAAAAATCAGCTTTTAGAGAGAAAAAGTAGTATGTCTGCACTTAGCAGTGGTTATCTAGATGAGCTTTATGAAAAAACAAAAAAAGATGAGCTATAATAATCTTCGTCAAAAGGATACTAATTGATTAATTGGAAAAATATAAAAGAACAACTAATAACTTTTTTACAAGAAGAAGTAAAAAAGACAGGTTTAGAAAAAGTTACTGTAGGTCTATCAGGTGGACTTGACTCAGCTGTAGTAGCAGTACTTTGTAAAGAAGCTTTTGGTGATAAATTAAATTGTGTTTTAATGCCATCTCAATATTCAAGTCAAAGTTCAACTGATCATGCTGTTGAACTTTGTGAGAAGTTTGATATTAAGTACGAAATAATTTCGATTGCTCCAATGGTTGAAGCATTTATAGATAATATGGATGATGATAAACTTAGAATTGGAAACTTTAGTGCAAGAATGAGAATGTCTGTACTTTATGATGTATCATCAAGGGAAAGATCAATAGTTGTTGGAACATCTAATAAAAGTGAGTTACTTTTAGGATATGGAACTATTTTTGGGGATATTGCTTGTGCAATTAATCCTATTGGTGAAATGTACAAAAGTGATGAGTTTGAGTTCGCAAAATTTTTAGGTGTAACTGATGCAATAGTAAATAAAGCTCCAAGCGCTGACCTTTGGGAAGGTCAAAGTGATGAAAATGAGTTAGGTTACTCATATAAGCAAATGGATGACGTATTAAAACCTATGGTTGATGAAGGTAAATCAAAAGATGAACTAATAGCTTTAGGTTTTGAAGATAAATTAATAGATATGTTAGATTATAGAATAAAAGCAAATGCTTTTAAAGGTAAATTACCTACAATAGCAAAAATTAAGTGGAGTTAAATTTATGAAAAAAGAAGTTGCAATTTATAAGGCATCTTTAGATAATGAGGAATTAAATCAGATAAGAAGTGTTTTGGAATCAAAAGACGACTTATCTAAAGTACTTGAGTTTGAAGAGAGTATTAAGAATTTTGTAGGAGCTAAACACGCAGTTGCTACTGCTACTTCAACAGCAGCAATTCACTTGGCTTTAAGTGCAATAAAGCTTAAAAGAGGTGATAAGATACTTATGTCTGTTAACTCTTTTGTTAACTTACCTGAGTGTGTTAGACATTTTGATGCTGAGCCTGTTTTTATTGATATTAATATGGAAGATATGAATATTGATGTTGATAAATTTGAAAAGGCTTTAGAAGAGAATAACTCTAAAAAATTAAGAGGTGCGATTATTACTTTTGTTGGTGGTCAAACTCCTGATTTAGATAGAATTTATGATATTGCTCAAAAATATGGAATTATTCTTATTGAAGATTGTAGATCTTCACTAGGTGCAACATATAAGGGTAAAACAGTTGGAAACTTAAGAGCTGATATGACTATCTTCTCTACAAATCCATCAAACTCAAAATATGCTATTTCAAGATCAGGAATTATTGTAACAAATAATGAAGAGATTGCAAGTAGAGCAAAATTATTAAGAACTCATGCCTTAACTACAACTTATGATAACTATGGAAACTTAGACTATGTTTATGATGTGGTTGATATTGGTCATAAATATGATTTATCAGAGTTAGATGCAGCTTATGCACTAGCTCAGTTAAATAAAACAAAAAGTTTTATCAAGAGAAGAAAAGAAATTGCAGCTTTATATGAGAAGAGATTAACAGGGGTAAAACATATCTCTATTCCTCCTCATAAAGATGAACATATATTTACACAATTTATTGTAAGAGTATCTAGAAATAGGGATGCTTTTGCAAGAGCTTTAAAAGAAAGAGGAGTTGCTACTGGTCTTAACTATATTCCATTACATCTTTTATCTTATTATAAAACAAAGTATTCTATTAAAATTACAGCATATTCAAATGCTTTAAATAACTATCAACAAATACTTTCTCTTCCAATGTATGCAGGACTTACAGATGAGGAAGTTAACTATGTATGTGACCAAGTAATTGAAGTTGCATCAGAGTGGATATAAAATAACTTGAAACAAAAACTTTATACTTGGATAGAAGATTATCTCTTCTATCCAAATACCTTCCAAAAATTAATCTCATTTTTATTAATACCTTTAACTTTTGTATATATGCTTATTATTTTTTTTAAAAGAGCAATGGCAAAAGAGATACACTTAGGAATACCTGTAATATCTATAGGAAATATAATAGTAGGAGGAAGTGGTAAAACACCAGTTGCTATAAAACTTGCTTCAAGATATGAAAATGCTTGTGTGATTTTAAGAGGTTATGGAAGAGCTTCAAAAGGTTTGTATGTAGTTTCACATAATGGAAAAATCTTAGAAGATGTAAAAACAGCAGGTGACGAAGCTATGCTTTTAGCGAACTCTTTACCAAATACAAGTGTAATAGTTAGCGAAAATAGAGTTAAAGCTATACAAAAAGCAAAAGAACTTGGATGCAAGATAGTCTTCTTAGACGATGGATTTTCAAAATATCATATTAAAAAGTTTGATATAGTGCTTCGACCTAAAAAAGAACCTACAAATATCTTTTGTTTACCAAGTGGCTGCTATAGAGAACCTAAAGGTTTTTATTTTAATGCAGATATTGAACTAAAAGAGGGAAGAGATTTTCATAGGGTCATTACTTTTAAAAAAAATGGTGTGGAAACTAAACTTCCTTCAAAACTTGCTCTTATAACAGCAATATCAAAACCAAAAAGACTATTAGAGTTTTTACCAAAAGATACTAAGATGATTAGTTTTCCTGATCATTATAGTTTTACAAAAGAAGATATTGAGGCTATTTGTGAAGAGTATAAAGGCTTTAGCTTTATTACTACAGGAAAAGATTTAGTAAAACTAAATAAGTTTAAAATCAAAGATTTATATCTAATGGATTTAGATATCAAATTTGATGAAAATATAGACTTTAAGATTATGGAAGAGTATATAAAATCATATGAGTAACATACATTATATAAATGATGAGCCTTTAGCCCATCTTGATAGTACAAGAAGACTTGATTCTTTTATGTGGAGAACAATGTATAAAAGAGTTCAAAAAAATATAGATAAAGATATTTTAAATATAAAAAATATTAAAAAAGTATTATTTAATAAAGGAGGCTTATCTCAAATAAAAATAGATGCCTCACTTCCTTATGTAAATGTAAATAATGAATCTATGTGGTATTTGGCTGATGATCAAGAGGAGTATTATTTACCTCTTTGTATTAGTTTTAGTGATGGGAAAGTATTTTACGATGTAGTATTAATTGATGGAAAGATTGATATTAGAGCAAAGGACTTTAGGAAAAAAAGTCCTTATTTAAATCATAATCCGATATTACTTTTAAGAGATTTAAAAAAGATAGAAGAAAATTTTAAGGCTTTACTTAAGGCTATTTAACTTCTCTTTTTTAAATTTTAAATAAGGAGTGATTAGACTATGGTTTCTAGCCATTTTAGTAAAATCCTCTTTTTTTGTAATTTTTTTGATAATAGTTTCCATAGATTCTAAGTTTTTGCTCTCTAACTCTTCATCTAGTTTTGCGTATTTATGAAGTAGGGCATCAAGTGCAAAATGATAATCATGAGCTAAAGCACCTTTATCAGTAAGTACCTTTTTTACAAATACCCAATTATCAAATATTTTTGACCATGATCTTTTTTGTTCCCCTGTTTTACATACATTCATAATAATAGCTTTAAATTTAAATAAAGCAAAATAAGCTTGATGACTAGACCATAACTCTTGTATCCACCAATCTTCATATCTTGGAAAACCTGTAAATTTTTTAGGTTTTTCTTTTTCTTCTTCATCATCCTTTGGCACAAAGTTGTTTTCTATATTTTTAAGTAAAACACTAAAATGTAATACCAAAATAGGTATTCTAAAGTTTAATAACTCTATTTCACTTAGCTTTTCTTCTTTACAGTTTTTTAGATGGGATTTAAAGTCTTTTCTTATGATAGATAGTTCATCTTTTAGCTCTTTATGATCTTTTAGATTTAATTCTAAAGACTTTTGAGCAATCTCAAAAAGCTCATCGTCTTCAAAGTTTACTTCTTCGGGAAGTTCATCTAAAATCATCATAGCTTCTAGTTTTTGATCATCAGCTTTTTCATTGTTATTTTTCACTCTTAGGTTTTGATTGTCAAAATATTTTTTTCTTCGTATTGCTTCTTCAAGTTTTTCTTTTTCTTCAAGCTCTTTTAGGTCTTGTTTCATAAGTTCTTCATACATAACTTTGTGTTTAGTCAGTTTTTCTTGTGTCTCTTCAAGGCTTGATTCTGTAGAAGCTAGAGCTAAACGTGAGAGTCTGTTTTCTCCTGATTCATGGTTTGCTAATTGTTTTTGAAGTAGGGCGGCTCTGCTTTCTTCTTCTTTTATGAGTTCTTCTAATGCAATAACACTATTCATAAACTTTTTCCTTAAGTGAATAAAAATTATTTTACATTATATCTTAATTTCTTTGATTTTTACAGATGCAAATAGTTGAGCTATATTTATATAAACTTTTATTATAATACTAGTATTAATTTTAATTAAGGAAAGCAAATGATAAAGAAAATATTTTTACTTTTAATATTTAGTGTAAGTGCTATTTTTGCATTTGATTATAATCTAAAACCAAAAAAAGTAGCAAATAATACTTGGTGTTTTTTAGGTAATTTGGATATGCCAAGAGTAAGTAATGGGGCATTTATGTCGAATTTTTGTTATGTTAAAACTTCAAAAGCTTATGTTGTAATAGATAGTGGTTCAAACTACAATTTAGCAAAACAAGCCTATGAGCAAATGACAAAAATAGAAAAGCTTCCAGTAGCAAAAGTTTTAAATACTCATGGTCATGATGATCATTGGCTTGGAAATAGTTTCTATAAAGATGAGTTTAATAGTGAGTTAATAGGAACACAATCTATTAATGAACAAGTAAAACTAGGGCATAAACCAAGAGTCTTTCATGTTTTATCAAAAGAGCAAATGAAAAATACAAAGCTTACAAGTCTTGACAAAGTTATAAATGAAACTACTACTATAAAAGTAGGAAATACTGAGTTTATAATGATTCCAGTTGGAGTAAAAGCTCATACATCAGAGGATTTATTTGTTTATGTTCCTCAAAACAAAGCTTTATTTACTGGTGATATAGTAATGAATGGAAGAGTTACATCAAATAGAGATGGTTCTGTAATAGGAACACTGAAAGCTTTAGAAATGATACAGAGCAAACAATGGAATACTTTAGTTCCAGGTCATGGATATGATACATCAAAAACAGCTATTGATGAAACAGTTAAATATTTTACTTTATTAAAACAAAGAGTTTTAGAAGCAGTTGAAGAAGATGTAGGTGCTGAGAATATAAATAAGCTAGTAAAACTAGAAGAGTTTAAAGATAAAGCTTTATATGAAGAGTTAAATTCAAGAAATATTTTTGATGCTTATGGTGAATTAGAGTTTTATGAGGAAGAGTAAATAACTAAGGCCTAAGCCTTAGTTATTTTGATTAGTTTATAACATGTCCTACAAATTTAGACGTGTTATTTAGAATTTTTTCACCTCTTCTAAATCCTAAGCCAGAAGCTTCAAAAGCATAAAAAACACCAGCTTGATATGAGTTTCCTTGACTATCAGTTGGAAGTTCTACATACTCTTGGTAGATAGCTTTATGACCTTCGTAATCACCTTGTGTTTCTACATCAATACTTCCATCTTCATTTATGATTTTAGTATTTGCACCTTCTCTACCAAAACATCTTTTTTCAACTTGTTTTTTTCCCTCTAAAGGCTCAAAAGAAGTTTCAAGTAATAATGGATGGTTTGGATATAAATCCCAAAGTATTTTCATAAATCCTTTTGACTGGAACATCAAAGTATAAGCAGGATTAAAAATAATTGCTTTTTTCTCTTTGATGATTTCAGTTAAGATAAGAGCTAATTCTCCCTCATCAATAGCTATATCTTCCCATGGAATAAGCTTAAACCAAAATTCAAATAGTTCATCTTCCTTGAAAATACCCTCATCATTAAATCCAACATTATCAATAAATTCAAAATCAGTATTAAATCCTGCTTCTGTTGCTATATGTTGTAGAAGTTTTGTTGTATTTTCATCTTCTGGAAGTCCTGAAATAGATGTAAATAGTATTTTCCATCCAAGTTTTGAATAGTACTCATCAAACTTTTCTAAATCACTATCAAGTGTAATAATTCTTTTAAAATTATCTTTTAGTGCATCATATAAGTTGTTAAATTGACTTGCTTCATCAAGTCCATTTTTCTTTAACATTGCCCATTGAACAACAGCTGTTTCAAAAAGTGATGTTGGAGTATCTGCATTAAATTCTATAAGCTTAATAGGCTTTCCATCAATACCGCCTGCTAAATCAAATCTTGAATAAAGATGCCAATGAACATCATTTTCCCATGACTCTTTGATGATCTCTACAAGATTAAAAGGGATATTTAAATCATGAAATAAATCATTTTCTACTACATACTCTCCTGCTTCACAGAACATATCATAAAGTTCATTTGTAGCTTCATAGTAAGCTTCTGCTTCATCAGGAGTTATTTCTACTATTTCATCTGCAACATACGAAGTGTTATCTTCATCTGTATGCCAAACAAAGCCAATAGATTCTAAATATTCATTTGTTAAAGGTTCTAATTTTTGAAGTCTCATTTATCACCCACCAAACGATCTAGAAGAACCAAATGAACTTCTTGAACTAGAACTAGATGATTTGTTTCCAAAAAATCCACTTTTTTTACTTGCACTAGATGATTTAGTACTACTTGCATTTTTACTAAATGAATTTTGAGATCTACTATAAGTTTGTGGTGATTTGTATTGAGCTTTTCTTTGATTTTGATAGTTTTGGTTGTTGAATAATTTATTACCTAACCAAGAACCAATCATCGCACCTGCTATTGAAGATAGTAAAACTCCACCAAGTCCCATACCACCATTTGATACTTCTGGGTTTGTAAGAGCTGAAGTTCCATTGTCGATTTTTGCTTCTTCTTGTTTAACTAGTGTATTGATTTCTTCTTGAGTTAAAATTCTCTCAGTTCCATCTGGTCTTCTTAAAACAATTGTAGTTTTAGACGCAGGGAATTCATCCGCAATTGCATATTGCCCATCAGTTGATTGCTCAATAACTACAAAAGCGCCTTGTTTTTGTGAAGCTTGAGAAAATGCATCACTTTGACCTTGCTGTTGATTGTTATTTCCACTATCACTACATCCAACTAGACCTGTAACTAAGATGGCACCAAGACCACCAACCATAGCATAATCTGATATTTTTTTAATATGATTTCTTTTCTTCAAACTAATAATCCTTTTATACTTTTATTCATTTATAATTTTTGAGATATGATACTTAATTGTTGCTATAAAATAGATGAAGTAGATATTCTTAATTTAGTTTTTTCCAATTATGAACTTTTTTATTAAAAAAACCTGATTGTTTATATGCTTTTGTTATTAATCCTTCTTTTCTAAGTATTTCTATACCTTTATTTAAGGCTTTAAATATCTCTTTTGCTTTTGGATGTGCTTTTGATATAGCAAAATGTCTAGTTCCCTCTAGTCCAACTTTTAGATTAGGAATAGGAACAAATACTATATTTTCTGTTTGAAAAGATAAGTCTTCTTTTGATTGAAAAGGTGCAAGTAGAAAATCTGCTCTTTGTATACTTACCATTCTTGTCATATATTTCCATTTTATTACATGTATAAGCTTTTTAGGTTTTAGTTTATATAGAGTTTTCCAATCTGGTATCCAGTATTTATTTGATACTGCTTTGAGACTTTGAATATCTTTTAATGATTTAGCACTTAATGCTTTTTTATTTGAGCTTATTGTATATAAGCCTGCTTCAAATTCATTATTTCTAATGAGAGCTTTGCTTATATACACATGTTTTTTAAGCTCTTTTAAATCATGTGACCATATTGAAGTAGCTGTTGTTATGGCTTTGCCTTGTTTTAGTTGTTGAAGTTCTCTTAGGTATGTAGGTGATTTTATAAAATTTAAATTTACTTTATAGTTTCCTCCAAGATATAAAGCTTGTTGGAAAAGAACTATTTCAACTACACTTCTTCTACTTGATGTGTGTGAAAAGTTTTTTATCTTTAAAGGATTTTTGTCTTCTGTAAAGTTTTTATAGTCTTTTAGTACATTTTCTTCTATTAGCATGTCAAGTGTGATATTTGACGCATTTATATTTGATATAGTAAAAAATAAACTTATAAATATAAAAAAATATTTCATGGTAAAACCTTTTTTAAAGTTATACTACATGTTATATTTTAGCATTTTTATCTAAAAAAGTGAAATTTTTAATTTACTACTTTTTTCTTTTCTTTATGTAGAGAGTAAAATATTCCAATTATTCCAAGTATGTCAAAGGCAAGTGTAAACCAAGCTTGATTGAAAAATGCATAAGTTCCCCAACAAAACAAAGATACAAAAAGAAATCTTTTTACATTGATATTGTCTTTTGCAATAGTTGCTAAAGTAGTTGTAATACCTGCAAATACTAACAATAAGCCTAATGGTTCTTGTAGTTTATATAGTAAAAATATGGTAAAAAAAGGTAAGAATAGCTTTACAAGTTTTTCGATTTTTTCAAGTTGTAAAGCTCCTAAAAAAAATAAAATAGCGATGATTATGGACTGTAAAGCCCCATGAAAACCACCACTATAATATAAATCAGGAATGATTAGTACAACTGCACTTCCTATAAAAAGTTTAGATAAAACAGGACTTGTTTGAGCAGTACCAATACCGTGTAAAAGTACAGATAAAGTTCCTATAATATAAAGTGCTAGTGGACTCATCTAGTGTGTTATTCTGATAATTCTTCAGAGTTTTCTTCTGTTGTTTCTTTTGCTGTTTCTTCCTGTACTACTTTTTTTTCTTTTACAGTAGCTTTTGCAATAATCTCAAGATATAATGACTCTGCTTTTGAAGCTGCTGCTTCATCAATAGCTTTTGTAATGTCTATGAATTCTAAAGTCTGTGGTTCTTCACCATTTATTGCACTTTTACATTCGAACTTCCAAAAGTCTGTATCTTCAGGTAATTTTTTCTTTTTTTCTCTTTTGATGTATTTTCTAACTTCGTGTTTAATAGCATCAATAATTCTATCTGGATGTCTTCTACCATCTTCAAGTTTAAAGGTTTTCTTCAATTTTTCTCTTTTGTTTTAAATTTAACTAATAGTATATCTAAAATTTGATTTTAATCTACTTTTTTGATAAATCAGATAACCCTAACAGGAACATGAAAGTCTAAAATAAAAGTATCGTTTTCTTCTAAATAGTGGTTTTTTGTAAATACAGCATAAGCAGGTAGAGATAAAACTTCATATCCACTATTTGGCATCCAATATTGATAAATATAAATCATAAGTCTTTCAATATCTCCATATTTACCTTTATGATGAAAAACAGCACATAGGGATTCATAGATTTTTAATTTACTTATTGAATTATTTGATTCAAAACTATCATCTACTTCAAGTGCAGCGATATAATTACACTCTTCATATGGAATCATAATAGTACTATCGTGGTAAATCCCAATATGAGTACTGTTTTTTAGATTACATTGATACTCAAAAGCTAATAGTTTTTGCCATATCTTTATAAGGTTTGGTTCAGTGTAGCCTTTTAGTCGAAGATATGTACATGTTCTTTGTGGACAAACTTTTATTTTTGGCTCTAAACCATCAAGATCTTTTATAGATTCATCATCTATATCAAATCTATTTTTAGTGAAGCCTCTAAAAGCTCCTTTTCTCCACTGACTTGGAGTATATGTAAAACGCTTTTTAAAGGCTTTGATAAATGATGTATGTGAAGCATAACCGCAAAAATTTGCTATTTCAGTAATGGTAGAGTATTTGTCAGTAATAAGAAGATTTGCAGCTTTCTGAAGTCTAATAGATGTAATCTTTTCAAAAACATTTTCTCCTGTTTCTTCTTTGAATATTCTATGAAAGTGGTATTTGCTAACACTATTTAATTTTGCTAGTTCTTCTAGTGAAATATCTGTGCCAATATGTTTATAAATATAGTTTAAAGTTTTATTTACTATTTGAGCTCTTAGATGTTTTGTATCTCTTTTCATGATTAATTATAACACAGGATAATAAAAATAGCAATATAGGATAATAAAAATGAAATTTAAGATAGAGAATTATGTTTTTAAATATTTTATACTAAAAGAAAAAAAGAACTTAATTTTAATAAAAAGGCTGTAAATGTTAGACCCCGTATTACCCATAGCAATGTATCTTCTATTTGGATATTTATATAAAGTTATATTTCACGATAATTCTAAACAACTTATAGAATTCATAATATATTTTTCTTTACCAGGAATTGTTTTTTCAAAGATTTATCCTTTAAATCTTGATGGGACTATTTTAGGTCTTATGATAATGTTTATAGGATTTATTCTATTTAATTTAGCACTTGCTTACTTCATCGGAAGATTGATGAAATTAGATAGATTAACTTTAGCTACTTTTATGATTATGGCTACATTTGGAAATACCTCATTTATAGGTCTTTCTTATATAGATGCTTTTTATGGTCAAGACTTTATAGTTTATGGAATCATTTATGATATTTTTGGGTCATTCTTTTTACTAGTTACCTTAGGAATGATTGTAATTAACTGGGGTACAGGTAAAAAAAATGATACAAAGTCTATTTTAAAAAGTCTAGTACTTTTCCCTCCAAGTTTGATGTTTTTTTTGACAATATTTGCAAAAAACTTTGAAGTGCCAAACTTTTTATTACTTACAAGTGAAACCTTAGGTTCAACACTAGTTCCCCTTGCAATGGTTGCAATTGGTATGAAACTTGAACTAAAAAATATATTTGTGAAATTTCATATCGTAACTATGGCGATGTGTATAAAAATGCTTATTGTTCCAATCCTTGTATTAATAGGATTTCAGATTTTTTATGGAATTGATGAAACATGGGTTAAAGTTACAATCATCGAAGTAGCTATGCCTCCTATGACTATGGCAACAGTATTGGCTATAAAAGGTGGCTTAGATGAGAAAATAGCTATTAACTCTTTAGTTCTTGGTGTATTACTAAGTTTACTTACTATAAGTATGTATGTTAATTATTTAGCTTAAGGATAAGAGAAAAGTTACTTTTTTATTTAGACGTTTATTAGCTTAACTTCATAATAAAAATATTTTTTTAATATTAAAATATAATATATTTAATAACCTATTAAGTGTAAGGAAGGTAGCATTTTTTTATTATTTATTAAAAGGAATAGTAAATGAATGTATCAGAAACAAGTAGAGCTTACACAGGTTATGTAAATCAAACAAACTCTACTTCTAAAAGTCAAGATAAAAATGAAGATTTTTCTACACTTCTTAATTCCGTATCAAATAAAGAAGAAAATAATACTAGTCAAACTGAAGATTTATTAAATGTTCAATCTTTTAAAAATATGTCACCAAAAGATAGAATGGAGCTAAAAGATACACTTGTAGAAAAATATGGAGAAAAGAAAGGAGGGTCTTATCATTATGCTTTAAGAGTAGCTAGTAAGTTTAACAATAAAGATATGCAAAGTACTACATTTGATAATCTTTCAAAAATGTCTGTAAATGATATTAGTCTTATTAATTTTGACATGCATGGAGCTATTGGTAGCTATCTTTCAGGAAATGAGTTAAAAGCAAGTTATAGTATAAACTTAGATAAAAATGGACAAGTTGACTATGGAAGTGTAGATTCAAAAGATGTAGAAAATTATTTTAATAACATAAGCTCAGAAGAGTTTAAATATCTATTTTCAACTTTGAAAAATTCTCATGAGTCATTAGCAAAAACTGTAGGAATAGAGCAATCCTCTAAATACTCAAAAGTATATGAGAATATCTTATCTTCATATAACAGTTATGTAAATAGTTCAAAAAGTAAAGTTTTTTATGGGTAACAGTAGACTAGGTACTAAGTAAAAGACTAAAAGATAACAACTATGTTCCGGCTTTTGAAAAGAGAAAATAATAAAGCTTATAAATTGTATGTTAAAATATGGTAAAGGATTTAGAATGACTAGAAAAATGACAATTACACTAGAAAAATCTATACTTTCAGAACTAGATAATGCAGCTTTAACTCAAGGGAAAAAGAAAAGTCAGATTATTAGAGAAGCATTAAGGAGTTATTTAAATATTGCTTCAAAAGAAGAAAAAGCAGAACAATGGTACAAAGAAAATAAAGAAGCCGTTGATGCTTATAACAAAGAAGTAGAAGAAGAGGGCTTGATACTAAAAGATAGTAGGATGTTCTAATGGCTCAATTTGATGTATATAAAAATGACAATCCAATAACAAATAAAAAAACACCATATCTTTTAGATGTACAAAGTGATGTATTAAAACATCTAAATACAAGAGTTGTAGTACCTTTATCTAGAGATAAAAAAGTATTTAATGGTTTAATAAAAGAGTTAGTTGTAAAGGATGAAAAGGTTTATTCTTTGGATAGTCAAAAAGAAGAGATTAAAAATTCTATTGACTTTTTGATTTATGGGTTTTGATTCTTAAATATATTTAGAATAAAAAAAGGTTAATATTGAACATAAGTGATATACAAAAGAATATTTCTTTGATATATAAAATATCATTAATAATTTTTTTAGCAGGATTGTTTTTGATATTTTCATCAGAAGAGATAAAACAAAAAATGTATCTTAATAAATTCATTTTGGAATATGGTGTATATATCGGAATTGGTACTTTAATAAGTGGGTTAATTTTTATGTATTTCTTTTTTGAATATATATTTCTTTCGTATAAAAATAAAAAGAAAATAAATATGTTTAAAAATGATTTATTAAGAGAGTTAAAACAATTATCATTAGATGAAAAAAAAGTTTTCGCATATTTTATTGTAAATAATACAAAGACCTCAAATTTAGATATAAAGTTTGAAAGTATTCAAGAACCTAAAGTTTTAAAACAATTATTGGCAAAAGGTTATTTATATAAAAAGTATGTCAGACTAGAACCATTTTATATTATTAATAATGATATTTGGGCTTTATTACATGATAATCAAAATGAAATATTTTATGAAGAAGTATTTTGGAGTGATAAATAAAAGAAGAGTAGTTTTACTCTCCTTTTAATCCCTTTCTCATAGCTTCTACTATATCTTCACCTACATTTTGTTTTGTGAAGTATTCAAAGGCTAAAACACCTTGGAAAAGCAACATATCCTCACCGTCTTTTATCTCACAGTTATTTTGTTTAGCTAGTGCTAAAAATGGTGTGATTTTTCCATATACACAGTCAAAAGCAAATGAGGCTTTTTCTAAAATTGGCTCTAGGATTTCTTTGTCGCATGGAAGATATTCATCTTTTAGTCCTGCACTTGTTGAGTTTACTACTAGGTCATAGTTTTCTGCTTTGAAATCATCCCATGAGTATGAAGTGATACCTTCGTTTTTAAAAAACTCTAATTTTCCTGCACTTCTGTTTAGTACTGTTACTTTGATACCTTTTTCTTGCAAGGCAAGCGCAATTGCTTTTGCTGTTCCTCCTGCTCCTAAAAGTAGTACATTTTTTACCTCTCCAAAAGACTCTATTGCTTTTAGGAAGCCTGGTGCATCTGTGTTGTATGCTATGATTTTTCCATTTTCATTTATATATGTGTTTACTGCTTGGATTTTGTTTGCTAATCCTCTTACTTCATCGGCGTTTTTGTATGCAAACTCTTTATGAGGAACTGTGATGTTTGCTCCTTCATATGAGTTTTCTAAAAAAGCAGTTTTTATAGTTGTTCCATCTTCTAAGTGGTGTTTTTCATAAACTCCATCATAATCTAGTGCTTCAAAACCTGCATTTTGCATTTGTGGTGATTTTGAGTGAGCTACTGGATTTCCAAATATTACGAATTTTTCTTTTGTTTGTGACATATATATTCCCTTAGTTTAAAAGCATGATTTTATCAAAATCTTATTGAAACTATAATACTTGATTGTAATCAATGCTTTTTTAAGTAAATTATGTAAGAATTCAATAAAAATTTCAAAGGCAATAAATATGCTAATAGATAAAAACAACTTACCCCTTGTAGCAGAAGATTTTATGAATGATGTACATTATGAAGATGTAGATATTATAAATGAACTACACTCAAAAGCGGTAATATTCAAAGAAAATACAACAGAAGAAAACAAACAAGAACTTATAGCCTGCTATGAAAAGTGGTATGACCATACAGTAAAGCATTTCAAAGGTGAAGAGGCAGTTATGTTAGAGCGAAGATTTCCTCCTTATATGATGCATAAGGGTGAACATGATAGATGTTTGGAGCATATGGCTTATGTGCTAAATAGTTTCAAATCTTCAAGTGATATTGATGCACTTTTAAACTACTTAGAAACGGATTTGTTAAACTGGCTTTTAAATCATATTCAAACTATGGATACAGTTACAGCAAACTTTTTCAAAACTGGTATGAGTCCATGTAGTGCCATGCACTAAAAAGCTAAGTTTACTTAGCTTTTTTAGCGATTAGATTAAAAAGTGGGTATTCTTTATCATTTCTTTCATGTTTGAAAACTGTATCACATGACACTATTTCAAAACCTTGATTTTCAAAGATTTTACATACATCTTCTTTTTCAAAACCAAAGTGTTCAACTCCCTCATTGTTATGTTTCTTATGGAAAGTTCCATCCTCTTTTTCAAGGTCATTTATACAAACAATACCATCTTTTTTAAGGGCTTCAAAACATTTTCTTGCAAACATGTTTGTATCTTTTATATGGTGCATTGTCATAGAAGATATTACTAAATCAAACTGTTCTTGTGGAAGTTCTTCTTCATTCATATTGTGTTTAACTGCTTTGATATTATCAAAGTCTAACTCTTTTGCTTTTTCATTAAATCTTGAAACCATTCCATCTGAATAGTCCATTCCTAAAATATTATTTGTTTCATTGCTTAGGGCAAAAGCTATAAATCCAGTACCACAACCATAGTCTAAAATATTTGCATCATTTTTAAGTGTAGTTTTTTCTAAAAGGTTATTTACACAGGCATTTGAACTATCAATACTTGATTGTTTCTTATCCCAAGTTTTTGCTGCTTCATCAAATCTATTCATTTGTATCCTTTGTTTAAAATAACATTATATCAAAATCAAACTTTTTACAGTACAATTAGAAAAAAGCAAAAAAGGTAGAAACTTATGGAAGATATATTAGCAGTTTTTACAGATAAAAGTGATGGAAACTTAGCATATCATGTGGGTGATAAAAGACATAATGTAGATAAAAATCAAAAAGCTTTAGCTAAAAAGCATGGCTATAGATTTAGTGATTTAAGATATATGAATCAAGTTCATGGAAACAATGTAGTTATTGTAAATCATAACTCCCCAAGATGTACAGATGATTGTGATGGACTTATCACAAACGAAAAAAACTTACCTTTGATGGTGATGGTTGCAGATTGTATACCTATTCTTTTACATGACAAAAAAGAGGGTGTTATAGCTGCTCTTCATGCAGGAAGAAACTCTACTTTTCTAAAGATAGTGAAAGTAGCACTTGATATTATGAAAAAAAACTTTGGATGTAAGGGTGAAAATATAGAAGCTCTTATGGGTCCTAGTATTCAAAAGTGTTGTTATGAAGTAAATGACGAGCTATTAAATATTGTAGAAAAAAACTTCGGAAAAGAGTTTATTGAAGGAAAAAATATAGATCTTCAAGGAATAAATCGTGCAATTTTAGAACAAAATCATGTAAAAAATATAGAAATTTCAAAAATTTGTACAAAATGTTCAGGAACTGAACACTATTCTTACAGAAAAGACCCAAAAACTGGCAGATTTGCAGGTGTCATAAAACTTTAATTTTAATCTTTACGAATTTACTCAAAAATAGTTAAAAACTTAAATAAACTTAAGACTTAAAATTTACTTTTTCTTATAGATAAATTTTAAGTTCAAAACATAATATAATATATAAAGTACCATAAAATCAGTTGTTGTTTGTAAAATTTAATATTTTTAATTATTAAAATTGTATTAAAAAAATCAATTACCTATCATGTTTTACATAACTTTTACATAAATAGCTTAAATGAAACTTGGAAATGAAATTAGTTTCAAAATTTATCTTTTTTAAGCTTTCTTCTGTTACTATTTTGCCACATTTAAAGAAAGCAGAAAATATTAAGGATTAAAATGAGTACTAAAGTAACAAAAAGTGAAGCATTAGATTACCATAAAGTTCCAAACCCTGGAAAGGTTGCTATTGCTACAACTACAAGATTAGAATCACAAAGAGATTTATCTCTTGCATACTCTCCAGGAGTTGCATACCCTTGTGAAGAAATCAAAGATAACCCAGAGGCTGCATATACATATACATCAAAAAGAAATTTAGTTGCAGTTATTTCAAATGGTACAGCTGTACTTGGACTAGGTGATATTGGAGCATTAGCTTCAAAGCCAGTTATGGAAGGTAAAGCCGTATTATTCAAAAAGTTTGCAGCAGTTGATTCTTTTGATATTGAAGTTGATGAAAAAGATATTGATAAGTTTTGTGAAACTGTAAAAGCGATTTCACCAACATTTGGTGGAATTAACTTAGAAGATATTAAATCACCTGAGTGTTTTGAAATTGAAAGAAGATTAGTTGATGAGTTAAACATCCCTGTTATGCATGATGATCAACATGGAACAGCTATTATTACAACAGCAGGTTTAATCAATGCTTCTTCTATGATGAATAAAAAGCCAGAAGATATGAAAGTTGTAGTTGTAGGTGCAGGAGCCTCAGCTATTTCTTGTTCTAATATGTATAAAGAATTAGGTGTTAAAAACTTAATTATGTGTGATTCAAAAGGTGTTATTCATAAAGGTAGAACCGATTTAAATAAATACAAAAAAGACTTTATGATTGATGATGCTCTTACTATGAATGAGGCATTTACTGATGCTGATATGGTATTAGGTTTATCAAGACCAGGTACATTTACAAAAGAGCATATTTCACTTATGAGTGAAAGACCTATTGTATTTACACTTGCAAACCCAACACCAGAGTTATTCCCAGAAGAAGTTAGAGAAGTAAGACCAAATGCAATTATCGGAACTGGAAGAAGTGACTTCCCAAATCAAGTAAATAATGTACTTGGATTCCCATTTATTTTTAGAGGTGCATTAGATGTACAAACTAGAAAAATCAACATGACTATGAAGATGGCAGCAGCTTATGCTATTGCAAATTTAGCAAAAGAGCCATTATATCCAGAATTAAAAGTTATGTTTGGTGACTTATCTTATGGGCCTGAATATATTATTCCAACTCCTTTTGATAAAAGACTTATGGTTGAAGTAAGTGCAGCAGTAGCAAACGCAGCTGTTGAGACAGGTGTTGCAAGAGTAAAAGAGTTTGATTTAGAGGCATATAGAGAAAAACTTTCTCATATGGTATAAGTTAAATTATCTATTAATTAAGAAAAAGGTATTATTCTCATTTAATTTTAATGAGAATAATATTATAGGACGATAATGGAAGAGTATATACTTTTAATTGATACAGAAGATGCAAAAGGTTTAGTTTACAACATTTCTAAAGTACTTTTTGCAAACAACTTAAATATTGAGCGAAATGCTGAATATGTTGACCCTGAAACTAACAAATTTTTCATGAGAACAAGAATCTCAGGAAATATCTCAAAAGACATTTTATTAAAAGAGTTAAAAGAGGTTTTACCACAAGGCTCAAGAATTAGACTAAATAAAAAAGCTAAAAAAGATGTAGTTATTTTAGTTACTAAAGAGTCTCATGTATTAGGTGATTTACTTATTAGATATATTGATGGTGAGTTAAATGCCAATATAAAAGCAGTTATTGGTAATCATGAGCATTTAAGAGATTTAGTTGAGAAGTTTAATATTCCATTTACATGTATTAGTGCAGAAGGAATGGAAAGAGAAGCTCACGAAGACTTAATGATTGAAGAGATTAACAAATATGAACCAGAAGTTATTGTTCTTGCAAAATATATGAGAATCTTAACTCCAAAGTTTGTACAACAATATCCACAAAAAGTACTAAATATTCACCACTCATTCTTACCTGCATTTATTGGAGCAAATCCATATAAGCAAGCTCATGAAAGAGGTGTTAAGATTATTGGTGCTACTGCTCATTATGTTACTGATGATTTAGATGAAGGTCCGATCATTTCTCAAGATGTAGTAGCGGTTGACCATACATTCTCTTGGCAAGATATGAGAAAAGCAGGAAGAAATGTAGAAAAAATTGTATTATCAAATGCCTTCCAGTTATTACTTGAAGATAGAGTATTTGTATACGGAAATAAAACGGTAATTTTATAATGTTTAATTTAGTATTACACGAACCAAGAATACCAGGAAATGTTGGAACTATCGGAAGATTAGCTTTTGCTATGAACTGTACTTTGCACCTTATAAAACCTTATGGTTTTGGTGAGATTACAGAAAAAGAAGTAAGAAGAGCTGGTCTTGATTATTGGTATGATTTAGAAATCTATGAGTATGAAAATATTGAAGAGTTTTGGGAAAAAAATCCAATCTCAAATAGACACTTCTTTGCAACTACAAAAACTGATAAAGTTTATTTTGATGCCAAGTTTGAAAAGGGTGATTTTTTCTACTTTGGTAGAGAAGATGCCGGTTTACCTGAATCAATTATGGATAAACATAAAGAAGGATGTATTACTATTCCTATGACAAATGATGCAAGAAGTTTAAATATTGCAAACTCTGTATCAATTGTAGCTTATGAAGCATTAAGACAAAACTTCAAAGATTTTAAATAATCTTTGAGTTTTTCTTATCTTGATTTTTTAGAAACTTTCCCATTCATCATCACTTGATGAATTCTCTTTTATTTCTGTACTTCTTTTAGAAACTTTTACATTTTCTCGTTCTTGTTTATGTATAGTTTGTTTTTTTGTCTCAATTGGCTTAGAAAAATTTTGTAAATCTATATTTTTCCCTTGTACACTATCTTTTCCTATAAACTCTTTTTCATCACTATTGTTTACTATTTCAATAGCCATACTATTAGTTTGTTCTGAAATATGTTGAGTATTTGAAGAGATATTTGCAATTTCTTGCGTTTGTTTGTCTAGTTGATTAATAGAGTCATTTATTTGCTCCATACCAATTTGTTGCTCTTTTGAGGCAGTTGAAATATCTGAAATTAGATTTATAGTGCTATGAATATTTTCATTTAATTCACTATATCCCATAATCATTTTAGCTGATATCTCTTTTCCATCTGTTGCTTTTGATGTTGCTACTTCTACTAGGTGTTTAATTTCCTTCGCAACTTCGGCACTTCTACTAGCTAGGTTTCGTACTTCTTGAGCAACCACAGCAAAACCTTTACCAGCTTCTCCTGCTGTTGCTGCTTCTACCGCTGCATTTAGTGATAAAATATTTGTTTGGAATGCAATCTGGTCAATTAAACCTATTGATTCGTTTATAGCTCGAACTTGTTCATTTATTTCATCCATTGCACTTGTAGTTTCATTTGCAAGTTTCTCACCATTTGTAGCTGCTGTTTTAACTTTCTGAGAGTTTGTTGACATCTGTTGAACACTCTCATTATTTTTTACAATTGTAGATGTGATTTCTTCAATTGCTGCTGCTGTTTCTTCAAGTGAAGCAGCTGTAGAGTTTGCATTTGTAGTAAGATTATCAACATTTGTCACTAAAGTATTAGCGCTTACTTGAAGACCAAGACCAATTGATTTACTCTCTTTTAACATCTCATTTATACTTTTTGCAACTATATTTATGTTTTCGCAAAGTTGTAATACTTCACCATTTATATTTGAAGTTTTTACTTCTTTTGTATAGTCATATTTTGCAAACTCATTTAAAACAGAGTTTATATTTTCAATATTTGAACTTAAAGTATCAAGCATTTCGTTTATTACATTTTTTAGTTCATTTAACTCATTTGAATTAGAACTATGTGAAATTCTACTTGATAAATATCCTTCTTTGATTTTATTTGCTACTTGTGTTGCATCATCAATAAGCTCTCTATCTTTTTGAATATTTATTTTGGCATTTTCAATATTTTTATTAATCATTTTTGCCATGTTTCCGATTTCATCATTGTTTTTGTCATTTAGAGGTTTTACATCATTTGTTTCATGATTTATGAAAGCAAAGAAGTTATTTAAACCTTTTTCAAACTCTATTAAAGATTTTGAGATTTGTCTATTGAACACTATTAGTGCAAAAATAATAAAAATAGCAATACTTGAAGTAACTATAAGTGAGTATAAACTAATAGCATCTTTTTTCTCAACAAATGCTTTTGCAATTATTTTAGTTAAGATTTCTAGTTGTTTATCTGTTTTATGTACAGTTGCTCTAAGCTCTCCTAAAATTCCACTTTTATGATCAAAACCTTTTTTCTCTTCAAGTTTTGTTAGAGCTAAAAAACTTGTTTGATAATCTTTTAATAAAGGGTGCATTTGAGTATACCTATTATCATCAAGAAGCTTTTTGATGATTTTGTTAAATTTGCCTATGTATTTACTTTTATATCTAAGCATAAAATCTTTTTCTTGTTTTCTTAAGTCATATACAGATGATAAAAGATATGTATCATTTTGTTTTTTAGCATAGTCTTGAACTTGATGTACTTTAGCTCTTAAGTCACCATATAAAGCATCTGTTGGAGTAAGACCAATTCTTTTTTGAATTTCTGATAGCTCTATAAACTTTTTTCCATACAGTTTAAGAGTTTTTTCATACTCTTCTAAAGAAGTAGTATTTAAATCAAAATATGTTAATTCATATTTAAGTAGTTCTTTTATTTCAAAAACTTCATTTAGTGTTTTTTTAAAACTTTCTATATACTTCAAGTCTTTTCTAACTAAAAAATCTTTTTCATCTTTCCTTAGTTCTAAAAGTTTTACATTCAACTCTTCAGTATGATGATCCATTTTTGCTAAAGTTTGAAGTTCATGCATTGCACTTCTTTCGCTTATTACAATGAAAATAAAACTAAACGTAATTACAATAGCTAAAATTATTAGCTTTAATTTTATGGAAATATTAGTAGCCATAATAAAATCCTTATGTTAATGTAAAATGTTACATTATTAGTTATCTCTCATTTCTATTATATCTTTTTATAGTTAACAAATAGTGTATTTATGTATAAATTATGTTCTTTAACTAATAATTAACTATTGTTGTATATAATATTATTTTATAAGATGAGGATTTTTTTTGTATAAAATACTACTACTAGAAGATGATAAACTTTTTGCATCAACAATTGAAGACTTTCTAGAAGATGAAGGCTTTGAGATTGATATAGCTTACGATGGTGAGCAATGTTTGGACTTAAATTATGAGAACAAATATGACTTATATATTTTTGATATAAATGTACCAAAAATAAATGGTCTTGATTTATTAGAACAGTTAAGACAAGCAGGTGATGAAACTCCTTCTATTTTTCTTACATCATACAAAGATAAAGAGACTTTGCATGAAGGCTTTTTAAAAGGTTGTGATGATTATTTGAAAAAGCCTGTGGATTTAGATGAATTGATACTTAGAATAAAAGCTTTATTTAAAAGAAATAAAAAGAGTTTTGAAGCTATAAAACTAACAGATACTTTAGAATTTGATAGTATTTCTAAAAGAGTATATGAAAGTGGAGTTGATTTAAATCTTCCTATAAAAGTACTTGAGCTTTTAGAGCTTTTTATAGAACACAGAGGAGAGATTGTTACAAAACAAATGATTATCTCAAAACTTTGGAGTGCTGGTGAAGAGTATAGTGAAGGCTCAATTAGAGTTTATATAAACTCAATTAAAAAGCTTTTAGGAAAAGACTCTTTATCAAACATAAAAGGTGTAGGATATAAGATTGAATTCTAAAAAAAGAGACTTTTTAATATCGATTTCAATTGTATTTACTATTACGATTACTTTAGTTTTATATTTTAATTTTATGCTTGTATCTATTTTTGGATTAAATCAAGAAAATTTTATATTTATTATTTTGCCTTTAGTAATTTTGGGCTTAGTTATATTTTTGAGTTTTACAAATAATATTTTAAAACCACTTTTTAAAAGTGATGAAGTTTTACAACAAAGTATAAAAGAAACAATCCATGAACTAAATATACCAGTATCAACTATACAGATGAATACTCAAATGTTACAAAGAAAAATAGATGATGAAAAGAGTCTAAAAAGACTAGGGCGAATAAAACAAGCAAGTGATGATTTACTAAAACTTTATGAAAATATGGAATACGATATAAAAAAACAAATAGACAAAATAGAAAAACAAGAGTTTTTTTTAGATGAGCTTGTAAATAAAAGTGTTCAAAAATTTGATGATATAAAAAAAGACACTATCATAAAAGTAAATGTTGCAAATATAAAAATAAATAGCGATATAAATGGCTTTGAAAAAACTATAGATAATCTAATCTCAAATGCAATTAAATACAATAGAGAACACAATCCAATAGTAAGAATAGAGTATAAAGATAGTGTTTTATCTGTATATAATACAGGTGATAAGATAGATACAAAAAATTTATTTATTATTTTTGATAAATACTTTCAGGAAAATAAATCAAATGACGGCTTTGGATTAGGATTAAATATCGTAAAAGAGTTTTGTGATAAAAATAAAATCACTATTACTATAGATACCCTAGAAGAAGGAAATAGATTTAATTTAAATCTAAAGAATATTCTTAAAACTTAGATTTTAAATTTATCCTTTTCTTAAATAAATTATTATATTATGATGAAAATTTATTTAAAGGATTTTCATGATAGATGAAACACTTGTTTTTCCTATTGCTATTATCATATTTGTTTTGATTATTATTGCAAAAGGTGTGAGAATAGTACCTCAGTCAGATTTATATGTAGTTGAAAGGCTAGGAAAGTTCAAGAAAATATTACATGGTGGCTTTCATGTAATTATTCCTATTGTTGATCAAGTAAGATCAAAACTAACTTCAAGAGAACAACTTGTAGATATTGCTAAACAATCTGTAATTACTAAAGATAATGTAAATATTTCAATTGATGGTATTGTATTTTGTAAGGTAGATGATGCAAAGGAAGCTACATACAATGTAGTAAACTTTAAAAATGCTATTGCAAATCTTGCGATGACTACTTTAAGAGCTGAAATTGGTGGAATGGATTTAGATGATACCTTATCAAATAGAGAATCACTAAACGCAAAACTTCAAACAGAGCTTGGTAGTGCGGCAGCAAACTGGGGTATCAAAGTAACAAGAGTTGAGATTTCTGATATTTCAGTTCCTGCTGAAATTGAGAGAGCTATGAATATGCAAATGGAAGCAGAGAGAGAAAAAAGAGCTATTGAAACAAAAGCAAGAGCTGATAAAGAAGCTGTTATTAGAAGTGCAGAAGCTTTTAAACAAGAAGAAGTTTTAAAAGCAGAAGCAATAGAGAGAATGGCAGACGCAAAAAGATATGAACAAGAACAAATCGCAGCAGGTCAAAAACAAGCAATGGTTCTAATCAATGAATCAATGGCTCAAAATGAAAAAGCAGCAGAGTTTTTACTTGCAAAAGATAGAGTTGCTGCATTTAAAGCATTGGCAGAGTCTGAGTCTAATGATAAGATGATTCTTCCTTATGATGTAACACAAATGATTGGAAGTACAAGTGTACTTGGAGATGCTTTTTTCAAAGGTGTAAGTAATGGAAATACAAACAACAATGCTTCTTGATGTAATAAACCCTTATATTCTTTTAGGAATAGGGGTAGTTCTAATAGGACTTGAAGCTGTAATCGCATCATTTATTTTAATATGGTTTGGATTAGGGTTTTTAATAACAGCATTTATTAGTTTGGCATTTGATTTTAATGATGGTGTTTGGCAGCTAGCAAGTGTATCAATAATCTCACTTTTATTTATACTAGTACTTAGAAAGAAAGTATTAGAAAAGTTCTTGGACTCTACAGAAAAAGTAAACGACAACTATCTACAAGAAGGTGGAATAGGACAAATAAAAAATCAAAAAGTCTTCTTCAAAGGAACATACTGGGAAATCGATAGTGATATTGATGAAAAAGAGTTTGAAGAGGGCGAGAAAATAGAAGTAATAAAAACTTATAGAAATTTTGCGAAGATTACGAAGAAAAAGTGATAAAACACTTTTCTTTGTATTTTTAAATGTCTTTTTTACAAACTTAACAAAAACTTAACAGAAAATTAATTTTTTTTTAACACAAGCATTCTATTATCCCCTTTGACTTTATTTAGGGGATAATATGAAAATCAAACACTCACTTTTTGCAGTAAGCTTAATTCTTACAGTTAATGCAAATGCACAAGATATTACATTAGATAGTATTGTAGTTTCTACTACATCACTTGGTAGCCAAAAAAAGGTAGATGATGTACAAGCATCAATTCAAGTAATAGATAAAAAAACTATAGAGAAAAGTAATTCAAGAAGTTTACCACAACTATTAGGACAAGCTGTTGGTTTAACAGTAAATGATGGAGGAAGTACTTCATGGCTTAAAATAAGAGGCTTTAGTGAAGACCATACTCTTATTTTAGTAGATGGTTTAAGAAGAACTGGTAAGTACGGTTCTTTTGATTTATCTTCTGTTCAACTTGAAGATGTGCAAAGAGTTGAAATTGTAAGAGGTCCTATGTCTACTTTATATGGTGCAGATGCAATCGCTGGGGTTGTTAATATAATTACTAAGAAAAAACCATTAAAAGACTATACGAAACTTTCAATTTTAGCAGGAACTGCACAAAATCATGAAAGAGATACTTTAATCACAAAAATAAGTGGTACTAAAACTTATGATAGTATTTCACATAATTATTCTATAGAGTTAAGAGAGAAAGATAGTTATAGACTAGATAAATCACAAAGTGATACTGATTTAAGAAATGAGTCAAGACAGTTTATCAACTATGGACATACTATTGATATTAATGATAATACTATATTAAATAATAAGCTTGAATACTCAAGACAAGATGATGATGGTATTAGAACTACAACATATAAAACTTATGAAAAAGAGAACAGATATCAAGTAAGTTCAAATTTAAATTATATAAATGATGATTATATAATAGATTCAAGTATTTCTTATGGATATAGTGACACAAAAGTAGATAGAGGTTCAGGTAAAGAAACTACAGATTATAAGCAATTAGAATTTAATAATTACTTTAGACATTTTACAAATGATAATATGGTAAATATTGCAGGACTTGGATATAAGCATGATGATATTGAAGTATCTATGTACACACAAAGTGCTACAAGAGATAATGTATTTGCTTTATTACAAAATGAATATAATATTACAGATTCACTAACTAGTAATCTAGGAATTAGATATGATAACTTTAGTGATTTTGGAAGTACAATTAATCCTAAAGCTTCTTTAATGTATAAGTTTTCAGATGTAACATTAAGAACAAGTTATGGAGAAGCATTTAAAGCTCCAAGTTTTACAAATATGTATAGCCACTTTACAAGAGGAAGACCAGGAAGAATCTCAGACATTTCAGGTAATCCCGACTTAAAGCCAGAAGAGTCAAAAACTTATGAATTTGCATTTGCCTATAATAAAAACAATTTTGATTTTGAAGTTGTTCATCATAGAACAAAGCTAGATAATCTTATAAATTCCTATATAAGTAGTGTAGCTGGTACTACTTCATACTATACATATAAAAATATTGATAAAGCAAAGATTGATGGTACGGAGTTATCACTTGCATATAAGTTTAACAATGGCTTTTCAGTAAATACTTCAGTTGAACATCTAAATACTAAAGATGAATCAACAGGAGAGAGATTAACAGGAAGTGCTAAAGTAACATATAAAATGAATGTATCTTATGAGTATGATAAATATACAGCTTATTTAAATGTACAAAGATTTAATAACTACTATGGAGCAAATGAAAATAGAGTAAATGAAAATAGTGATTACACTTCTGCTGATTTAAAGCTTGATTATAGATATAGTAAGAATACAACTTTTTATATAGGTGTAGATAATATTCAAGATAAGCAAATGCCATATAACATGACATTAAGAGGTACACCAAATGATCCAGGTGAGAGATTTTATTATACTGGTTTAGTATATACTTTTTAAGGTCATAGTATGAAAGAGATTATTAAAAGGCAGAGAAGTGATATCTTCTCTATACCTATACTTGGCTTTATATTTAAAAACCAAAAGTTTATTTTTGTTTTAAAACTATTAGTTTTATTTGTTTTTGTTTATGCCATATTGTATGGTTTTTTATATCCTACAAAAGAGGAAAATAAGTTTACCACAGGTGTATTTTTAAATCTTTTTTGGCCATTTTTTATGGTTGTATCTCTAGCTACTTTAGGTAGGGTTTTTTGTGGTATTTGTCCCCATGGATTTATAGGTAAATACATCACTAAATTTGGACTTAAAAAGAAAATGCCAAAGTTTATGGCAAATCCTTTTATTGGTTTATCTATTTTAGTGTTTGGCTGGTGGTTTGTATTTTATATGTGGCCAAATTTACTTAGAACACCTTTTGCTATTGCTGCAATGTTTACTATTTTAACAGTAATTGCGATAATTATGTATTTTGTATATGATAATATGGCTTATTGTAAAAACATTTGTCCTATTGGAACACTTACAAAAGCATATGGAAAAAATGGGTTTACAAAACTTGAAACTTACACGGATGGATGTGCAACATGTAAAACTTTTGATTGTGCAAAAGCTTGTAGTTATAACTTAAAGCCATTTACTTTTTCTAAAAAGAATTCTATGGAAGATTGTACTTTATGTATGGATTGTAGTAGTGCATGTGATAACGTAGCTTTTAAGCTTGTAAAACCATCGTCAAACTTATTTGGAAAATTTAAAATAAATAAAGTTGAGGTTTGGGCATTTATAGTTATTACTGCTATTTTATCTATTGCTATGACTATGCATCATGCACTTGGTAGAACTGCAATTGCTGATGAATTCATATGGCATAAAACAGCTGTTTATTTTCAAGGTATTATAAACTTTGGGACAATTAATGTAGAATCATTTTTTACTTTATTATATGCTTTAGCTATGTCAATTGGTATAACTGTAGTTGGTATGTATATTGCATCAAGAATTATGAAAGTTTCATATGAAAAAACTTTTTACACTTTAGGATATGCATTTGCTCCTTTATTTATAATTGGAGGATTAGCACATATTTGTGAGTTCTTCTTTTTTGCATATGCTTCAAATATTGTAAATGGATTTATTCAAGCTTTTGCTTTAGATGTAGAGTATATAAAACCTCTTGCTAGTAGAAAAGATAAATGGGTAATGGTGTTTATGGCATTTAATCATATAGCATATATTTGGGCATTTATTATTATGATTGGAAGATTAAAGCTTATAGATACTAAAACATCATTAAAAGTTTTAGCATTTCCTTTTGCAAGTGCTTTGATTATATTTTATATGTGTTTAAAATTTTATACGTGATATGTTTTTCAAACTTATGGAGCTTCAAAAGGTGGACATTCTCATCATAAAGCAGCTGCATCTAAAAAAGAGTAGGGTTTCTACTCTTTTTTATACTTCTTTTGCTTGAACTGTATTTTTGTTTAAAAACTCTTTTTTGTCCGCATCTTCTACAACTGTTACTGCAATAGAAGCAGTTTGTTGAGCTACTGTATGTGTTTGGTTTGCAATTGTTACGTTTTCTTGAGTTTGTTTATCTAGGGAATTTACAGCATCATTGATTTGCTCAATTCCTGTTAATTGTTCTTTTGAGGCTGCTTCTACATTGTTGATTAACTCACTTGTTTTTGTGATATTTTCATTTAACGAAGAGTATCCTTCTATCATTGAGTCAGCTATTTTTTTACCTTGATTAGCTTTTTCATTTGCTGTTTCAACTAAAGACTTGATTTGATTTGCAGCCTCTGCACTTCTATTTGCTAAGTTTCTAACTTCTTGTGCAACTACTGCAAAACCTTTTCCTGCTTCACCAGCCGTTGCTGCTTCTACTGCTGCATTTAATGAAAGAATATTTGTTTGGAAGGCAATTTGATCAATAATACCAATAGCATCATTTATTTCTGCTACTTGGGCATTTATTTCATCCATTGCTGTATTTGTTGAGGTAGCTAGTTTTTCACCCTCAACAGCTGAATTATTAACTTCCGTAGCAAAATTTGCCATTTGTCTTATGTTGTTCGTATTACTTCTTACATTTCCAGTAATCTCTTCAATCGCTGCTGCTGTTTCTTCTAGTGAAGCTGCTGCTGCATTTGAGTTGTTGTTTAATACATCTACATTTTCAACTAAAGTATCTGAACTTTTTTGTAATGTTAAACCATTTGATTTGTTTTCAACTAACATTTCATTTATAATATCTGCTAAAGAGTTTAAACCTTTTGCTGTTTTTCCAGATTGATTTTCTATTCTATATGTGAAATCTAGATTTTGATAACTACTTAAAGCTTCTTGAATCTTATTTAAATCCTCACTTACATTTTCAGCCATAACTTCAAGCATCTCATTGATGATAGTTTTTAACTCTTCTAAACTTTCATTATCAGTTTTTACATTAACTTGCTGTTTTAATTTTCCATCTTTTACTAAAGATACAACTCTTTTTACATCATTAATTAGTTTTGTATCTTGTTCAATTAATTTTTTTGATTTAATTATATTTTCGTCAACAACTTTTGACATAGCACCTATTTCATCATTTGATTTTATACCAATTAATTGAGCTTCTTTTGTTTCTTTGTTTAAATATCTAAAGAAATTAACTAGCCCTTCTTGGAAAGTATCTATTAGATTAGAAATATTTCTAGGAATTATAATACCTAAAGCAATAACTAAAATAATAATAATTGCTGAAATAATAGTTATGACATTACTGATACTTTCATTTAATTGTTTAACCTCAGGACCAATAGTGTCTTGATCTTTTTTTATAGATAATTTTATATCTTCAGAAACTTTAGCAATATTAGGACCTATTTTGTTTAATCCCTCATCAATGATTTTATTTCTATCTGTAATTATCTGTTTTACTTTTGTAACACCTGCTTGGTAAACATTAATTAAAGATATAGCTTCTTTTAATTGAGCTCTTCTTTTAGGATTTTGAAGACTATTTCTAATTTTAGTTAATTGAACTTGAAGTTCATTAAACTCTTTTTTTACTCTATTTGCATCTTCTTGAGAGTTTGATTTTAAAAATTTAGCTGTATATAGTCTTGCTAGAAGTAAACTTCTAATACCAATAGCTGTTTCAAGTGAGGCTTCAGCATCATCGTCTTCCCTTGCACTTTTCATAACAGCTGTTAATAACTGTTCTATCTTTTTACCATTTACATCAAGATTATTGTTTACAATGTCATTTCTTTGATTCATAAATTCTATTACTTCATGAAAATGTATATTGTATTGTTTTGCATCTTCATAAAGCTGATTTACCAAAGGAGCCCTTGATGGTTTTTGAATCTCTTTTTTAGCTGTGTCAATATAATCACTAGCTTTTTTGTAATAATGTTCAAATTCATCAATTTCTTTTTGTATTGGATGTGTTAAATAGTCTTTTACATTTAACCTCACCATAAGCATATTTGCTTGGACTCTTCCTGCTAATACAGCATCCCTTGCCATTTCTCTATATTCTGTAAAACCTTGTGAGGTTTTATTTATACTAAAAATACTATATCCAGAAAGGATTATTAAAAGTATTGCAACTAAGCCAAAAGACAAGATTAATTTTAATCTAATAGTTAAGTTATTCATGATAAAGCCTTTATTTGTTCTATTTATAATAAAAAATAATTTACTATAACAATTGATGTATAATTAAAAGTATATCCTAATTTGAGGAAAAAGAGTATGGAAATTGTGTGGTTTTAAAAAAAATAATTTAAAAAGGTTTGAAATTTACTAAATCAAACCTTTTAAATATAGTGATTATTTGAATTTTTCAAATATTTTTTGTTCTAGTTCTGCTACTGTATGAATTGCATCTTTCTCATGGTTAGAAAACCCCCAGTTTACAAGTACTGAATCAACTCCTGCGTTTGTGGCTGCCATGATGTCTTTATGTGAGTCACCTATAAGTTGAGCATTATTGTTTAAAATATTGTGTTCATTTAAAATCTTATGAACCATTTCAGGGTGTGGTTTTGGGTTTTTTACATTATTAAATCCTAAAATACTAGAGAAGTGTTTTTCTATTCCTACATGATCAAGCATTTTTCTTGCAAAATCCGAACTTGCATTTGTAGCAACTGCAAGTGTAAAATCATCTTTTAAATCTTCTATTAACTTTGTAATTCCATCATAAACTTCTAAATCTAATAAACAGTGTTCATTATAATACTCTTCAAAAAGTACTACTTGTTCATCTGTAAACTCTTTTGTTCCATAAAAAAATTCAGCAGAGTTTATATCTGGGTCATTTACTTTTTCTAAAATAAAGTTTTTTTCTAAAGTCTCTAATCCTAGATTTCCTCTTACATAATTTATTGTATTAGTGATAGCGTTGGAGCTATCAACTAGCGTGCCATCCATATCAAACATAATTAATCTCATATATTTATTCCTATAATAATTGTTTAAATTTGATGTATTATATGATTATATTCTTAAAAATTACATAGTAAAATTTAGCAAAAGTGTTACTTTTCTACAATTTATAAGGAATTTTATTGAAAAGAGGACAAAAAGTATCTTGATTTAACAAATAATTAACACTTCATTTGTTAAAATTTTTTCATATAGGGTATTTATATTAAATCCTCCTACTACTAATCATATTTAAATTAGTATCCTATTATTAAACATTAAAATAAATTTGAATAATACAAAAGCTTCACAACTCCCTTTGTGAAGCTTTTTTTTTGCCCTAATTTTAGCAATTAAAAGAAAAATTTATTATTAAATGAATATAATACCTACCTTGGAGTTAGATTATATGGAAACAATTAGTATATTAGCAATTGTATCAATTGCTGTTTTAGGTTCATTTGGTCATTGTGTTGGAATGTGTGGTGGAATTGTAATGGCATATTCAAGTACAAAAATCAGAAGTGAATGGTCAAAAAAAGTTCAAGCTATTGCTCATCTTTTTTATTCATTTGGAAGAATTACAACTTATACTTTAATTGGAGCTGTTATGGGCTTTGTAGGAAGTGTAGTAACTTTTAATAATCTAACAAACTCTATTTTATTAGTTTTTACAGGTATTATGATGGTTTTAGTTGGTCTATCATTACTTGGGAAAATAAAATTTTTAACTATATTAGAACATACTTGTTCAAAATCAACTTTGTATCAAAAAACATTTAAAAAACTACTAGGTTCTGATTCTATGATAAGTTTTTATTTACTTGGAATGTTAAATGGACTTTTACCATGTGGTTTTGTATATGCATTTGCAATAATCGCTGCTGGAACAGCTAGTGCTTTTTGGGGAGCATTTGTGATGTTTATCTTTGGTCTTAGTACTTTACCTGCACTTTTTTCTCTTGGATTTTTTATTGGACTTTTTAAACAATCTAATTTAAGAGATGTATTTATAAAAGTTGCTTCTATTTTAGTAATACTTTTTGGATTCTATATGATGTACTTAGGGTACCAATTCTACACAGATACAAATGGAGTTTTTACAAATATAAGCATATAATTCCTATCTTTTAACAAAATTTCTATATAATTCCGCACTTTTAAACTACAAAATTTTATAAAGGAGGAATATCATGATTAGTAAATCGAAAAAATACTTCACATTTTTTGGTATCTTAGCTGCTACAGTTGATAGAAAAATGCATTCAGTTTGCTGTACTGTAAGCTCAATTCTAAGTAAAGATTTACCAAAAATCACAAAACTACTATTAAGTAAACAATTAAAACCAATCAAAATAAATTTAACAAATCACATATAGAAATAAAATAGGGAAAATAATAATGAATAAAAAATTAACTACAAGCTTAGTTGCAAGCTTACTAATAGCAACAAACTTAACTGCAAATCAGACTTTAGATACTATCACTGTTACAAGTGCTACAAAATCAGAACAATCAATCAAAGACGTTACTTCAAATGTTGAAGTTATTACAAGCCAAGAAATTGAAGAGAGACATTTTACTACCGTAAGCGAGGCCTTAAGTACACTTTCAGGTATTAACTTAATATCAAATGGTGGTTTAGGTAAAAGTACTTCTGTTTATGTAAGAGGTATAGATAGTGAAAAAGTTTTAGTATTAATAGATGGGGTAAGATTTAACGATGTAAGTAATTTTACTGGTGGAGCAGATTTTGCTAATTTAAATATTAATAATATTGAACAAATTGAAGTGATAAAAGGTGCTCAAAGTGGTCTTTGGGGTGCTGATGCAACTGCGGGTGTTATTAATATTATTACAAAAAAGCCAGAAGATGGATTTAACGGAAATATAAATGTAGAGTTCGGAAGTTTCCAAACAAAGAAAACAAATACAGTTTTATCATATGGAACAAAAGATTATTATCTTGAGACTTTTTTAAATACAATTGATACTGATGGTTATACAGCACATGCACAAGATAATACAGATATTGATAATTATGAAAAAGATGGATTTAAATCAAGAGAATATGGTTTAAAAGCTAAATACAATATTGATGATTCTAATTCAATTGGCTTTGCCCATAAAATTATTGATAGTAAAGTTGATTTAGATACACCATCTTCAGATAATTTAGTAAATAATTCTGAATATAATTATAAAGTATCATCAGTTAATTATGAAAATTTTTATAATGATATTAAAACAAAAGCACATATAAATAGAACAGTATATGATTGGAGTTATATTAGTAGTTCAAGAAGTGATTATGATGGTAGTTTAACTGAGTATGGTATCGAATCAACTATTCCTTACTTTAATGAAAAGTCTTTTTTAATGGTAGGGACTAATTATAAAGATTTTAAAAAAGAAAATGATATTAACAGAAACTACAATAATAAAGCACTTTTTGTAACAAATAGCAATAGTTTCAATAATAATCAAACAATATTTACACAATCGTTAAGATATGATAATTTTGATAAATTTGAAAATAAAACAACAGGGAAAATTGGTTTGAAACATTTCTTTACTAATGATTTGTTTGCTAGTACAAACTATGGAACAGCATATAATGTACCAACTGTAACTAGGCTTTATCATCCATCTTATGGGAATGAAAATTTAGTTCCTGAGAGTTCAAAGGCTTTTGATTTAACAGCAGGGTATAAGAATTTTGAAGTGACTTATTTTAAGACTAAAATTAAAGATTTAATTGGTTGGGATAGTGGATATAGTAATATTAAGGGAACATCAACTATTGAAGGATATGAGGCTTCATATAAGAAAGATGTTTTAGAAGATTTATTTTTAGGAATTAATTATACTCATTTAGATGCAAAAGATGCAAAAGGTAAAGATTTAGCAAGAAGAGCAAAAAATTTAGTTAATTTATCATTAGATTATTATGGTATTAAAAAAACACATATTAATTTAAATGGTCAGTATGTAGGAACTAGATATGATAAAAAAGATAAGGGTGGTATTCAAACAGGAAGATATACTGTTTGGAACTCTGTTGTAAACTATGATATTTCAAATGATTTAAAAACATATTTAAAGGTTGATAATATCTTTAATAAATATTATCAAGTAGCGAATGGTTATGCTACTTCACCAAGAGCATTTTATGTTGGTTTAAATTACAAGTTCTAACATGAAAAAATACACATTTATACTTTTATTTTTATGTATAAATTTATTTGGGAGTGAGAGAATTATAACTCTTACTCCTTCAATAAATGAGATTGTTTTTGCTTTAGGACAAGGAAAAAATGTAGTTGCCAATACTTTATTTAGTAATTATCCAAAAGAATCAAAAGATTTACCTAAAGTAGGTGGTTATGCAACTATGTCATTAGAGAAAATCTTAAATTTTAAACCAACGGTTGTTATTGCACAAGATTATAATCAAAAGCTTATTTCTGATTTAAAAGCTTTAGATGTTAAAACTTTGGTTTTTAAAACAAATACTTTAGATGATATTAAGCATACAATCAAAACTTTAGGTGAGTATTTTAAAGTAGAAGAAAAAGCAAATGAATTTTTATCTCAAATTGACAATGAGATAAAACATTTGAGCAATATAATCAATGATAAAAAAATATTATTAGTTATCGGACCTAGAAAAGATTTAAATAATCAGATTTATATTACAGGAAACAATTTATATTTTGAAGATGTTATAAAGGCTTCAGGAAACAGAAATGCTTACTTCTCAACTAGTACAAATCAACCAGTTGTTAATAAAGAAAAGATTATAAATATGAATCCTGATATAATTATACTTTTAAGCCCTAGAATTAAAGATAATTTGGAAGAACAAAAAAGATTAGAAGAATCATGGAAAACTCTTCCTGTAAATGCAAGTATAAATAAAAATATATATTTAATTGCAAAAGATTATGCAGGAATACCTAGTGATAGGGTGATTTATTTTATAAAAGATTTTAAAAAGATATTAATAAATGTTAGAAATAAACAACTATAATAGTTCTATTTTAAAAGATATTTCATTTTCTCTAAATGAAAATGAAAATCTTATAATTTTAGGACAAAATGGCGCAGGAAAATCAACTCTTGCAAAAGTTTTATCAAATCTAATTGAAAATGATGAAGTTAAACTTTTTGATGTGAATATAAATGATATAAGTGATGATAAAAGAGCATCTTTAATAAACTATATTCCTCCAAAACTTGAGATATTTGATGAGTATATTACTCTAAGAGAGTTTTTAGAGTTATCAGCAATCAACAATAATGACAACAACTCACAGATAGATAAAATCATCGAATTACTGAGTTTAAAAAAATTAGAAAATAGATTTTGTAAAGCTTTTAGTTCTGGGGAAAAACAGCTTTTACTTCTTGGTTCTGCGATTATGCATAATGCAAAGATTACTATATTTGATGAACTTACTGCAAACTTGGATATTACGAGATTAAAAGAGGTATATGATATTTTCAAATCTGATTTTTTACAACAGAAAATTGTAATAACTCATAATCTTGACTTAGCATATGCTCTAAAATTTAAAGTTTTATACTTAAAAGATGGACAAATAAAGTTTTATGGTTCTAATGAAGAGTTTTTTTCAAATGAAAATCTTCAAAAGTTTTATAATAACTCAATTATAAAATTAGATAAACATTTGGTGGTGAATTTATGATAAAAAAACTATTATTTATATCATCACTTTTTATTATAGTGATTTCTCCATTTTTAGGAGAGATTACACTAAATCTAAATGAACTATTTGATCCTTCAACTATCACGTATAAAGTATTTTGGGAGTTAAGAGTTTCAAGGGTATTTTTAGCACTATTAGTAGGTGGAGTTTTAGCCTTGAGTGGTTTGATTTTTCAAATTATTTTTAAAAATGCTTTGATCACACCATATACTTTAGGAATAGCAAGTGGTACGACTTTGTTTACCGCTATTTCAATAGTATTTATTCCAAGTATAATACTTCCCGTTTCATCATCTTTTGGCTCTTTAATAACTATTATAATCTTATATTACATCTCAAAAAGAATAAACAATAACAGTATTGCTGTATCTACTAATTCTATTTTATTAATAGGTATTGCCTTGTCATATTTTTATTCATCAGCTTTAATGCTTGTTTTTTATCTAAGTGATTTAGAGCAAAACTATTCAATTGTGAGATTTACTCTAGGAAGTTTAGATACAGTTGGTTTTAGTAGCTCTTTTTGGGTACTTATTGCAAGTTTGATTATGTATTTTACTATTTATGTAAATAGAGCAAATATCAAACTACTTTTAATCTCTAATGATACAGCATTTTTAAAAGGGCTTAATGTACATAAACTAAATCTGACACTTCTTGTAGTCATTTCTTTATGTGTAGGTATTTGTATTAGTTTTGTGGGACCTATTGGTTTTATAGGACTTGTAGTACCTCATATAATCAAACTTATTTATAAACAAAGTGCAGACAAACTAATCTTTCCTGTATTTTTTTATGGAGGAGTGTTTTTAGTTGTTTCAGATTTAATAGCTAGAAATTTAAATACAGCCTCTACACTTCCTATTGGTGTTGTAACAGCATTTATTGGAGCGCCATTTTTTGTATATCTTCTTATAAAAAGAAATAAAAAAGCAAATGAAGGAAACTAAATCTTTATATGATTTAGTTTATCTTCTCCTAGAGTTCTAAGTTCTTCATTTACTCTTTTTATTAAATCAGGAAAAAACTCTAAAAAATCCTTTTCAAGTTCATCTATCTTTTCACAAACAATTTCATAGTATGAAATAGCACTATCCCTTTGGGCAAGTTTAGGTGATAGTCTCATGTCAAGTCTTTTAAAAGCTTTTTCTAAATGAGCAAAACTGCTATAGTTCAATAAATCTCTTGCTATCATATTTTCTACTATTTGATTTGCTCTTAGAGGATAATTATCTTTTTGAATATAGGCTCTTTCATAAAACTCTTGGTTGAAATCTTTAAGTTTTATATTGCAGTATTTATCCCAGTTTTTTGTAAGCAAATAATCATAAACAAAATCTATGATTATGCCTTTTAATAAGCCTTTTTCTTTTAGTCTTTTTTTACTTTTTTTAAAAGCTTCATGTTTGTCTGAATAGGAGTCTATTATTTTATGTGTATGCATACCATTTTTCAAATTATCACTTGCATTTTCCCAAGGTCTTGCTTTGTATGGGTCTGCTATAAAATTTCCTATTTGAAAATCTATATCTTTTTTTGATAAAAGTACATGAGCTAGCCAGTTCATTAGGCTTCTTTTACTTTACCAGTTCTAAGGGCATAAGCCCAGTCATCTCTTCCATTTTCTTGAGCTTTAATGGCTGCTTTTTCATAATCATAAGCAACTCTTACATGATCCATTGAAAATTTATTATTTTCGATATTTAGTATCATATAAGAAGCATTTGGCGTGTTGTTTTCTATTTTATGTTTTGGTTCATTTTTACTAAAGGCTTGCAGTCCAACTGAACCTGGGTTTATAGTGACTTGTCCTGAATTTAATTTTTTGTAGTTTGGAAGGTGAGAGTTTCCACAGAAAATAAAAGGTGCTTCAATATCATCTGTAAGTTTTATGATTTGCTCATCTTGTCTTGGAACTAACAGTTCATCTTTTATATCTTCAAGTAAATATTGTGTATCATCAAAATATGTTCCATGAATCATATAATAAGTCCCACCTATGATTTTTTCAAAGGCTAAGTCTTGTATCCAGTGTAAAACATCTTCTCCTAAATCATTATAAACATATCTTAGGGTATCATTTTCTTCAAGTTGTGCAAGTGAAGCTTCAAGTATTTTTCTATCTTCATCACCCATGATATTTATAAACTTATTTGCTCTTATTAGCTCATATGTAGCTCTTGGTTCTAGTGGGCCGTAAAACATATCCCCTAGGTTTAAAACTACTTCTATATCTTTTGCTTTTATATCTTTTATCACTTCTTCTAGTGCGTAAACATTTGATTTTATATCTGAAATAATGGCAATTTTCATTTATTTCCTTATTGAACTTTTTTTGGATTATATCAAATTGAAGGTTCTTTGTAAGTTAGGTAAATAAGAAAAAATAGTAAAATTTCACAAATAATAAAAAGGATAGATTATCAAAGCTTTATGTATTAGTGCAACTGCATCAAATCAAGGAAAAACAATACTTACCACAGCCTTACTTTATCATTATAAAAAAAGTGTAAGACCTTTTAAAATAGGACCTGATTTTATAGACCCAAAATTCCATGAAAAAATCTCAAAAACACCAAGTATAAATCTTGATACAAATATTTGTAATCAAGAGGGTGTTCAATGGTTGTTTTCACAATATAGTAATAAAGAGTTTTCTATTTTAGAAGGTGTTATGGGCTTTTATGATGGGATGGATAAAAACTCTTCAGCTTATGATGTTACAAAGCTTTTAAATGTTCCGACGGTTCTTATTTTAGATGCAAGTGGTTCTTACATCACTTTAAGTGCTATTATAAAAGGGCTAAAAGAGTATAAAAAAGAAAATACTATAAATGCAGTTGTATTTAATCATGTCTCTTCACAAGGGCATTATGAGCTTATAAAAAAACAAGTTGAAAAAGATTTTGATGATGTGGCTTGTCTAGGATTTATTCAAAAAGATTTAGAGTCATTGAGTTCAACTCATTTAGGTTTAGATTTAAAAGATTGTAATGAAGAAAAAATAGAAGAACTTTCAAAAGAAGTTCTTAAAAATATAGACTTACAAAAGCTTGAAGAGATTAGCGAATATAAAAAACAAGAAATAAACTATCCTTTTGAAAAAATAGAAAAAAAAGATAAACATATAGCTGTAGTTTACGATGAAAACTTTTCATTTTTATACCATGACAACTTAGAGTTTTTAAAAGAGCACTTTACAAAAGTAAGTATAGTAAGTAGTATAAATGATGAGATTATTCCAAGTGATGCAAATAGTGTATTTATTTGTGGTGGTTATATCGAAACAAAAGAAGCTTATGATAAATATAAAAACTCTAAAAACTTCCAAGCTTCACTAAAAGAGCATGTAAAAACAAAAAAAGTTTATGGAGAGTGTGCTGGTCTTATAGTTTTAGGTGAATCTTGTGATGATAAAAAGATGTTAGGTTTGTTACCTTTAGAGTTTACTTTAAATAAAAGATTTGTTCGTATGGGATACTATGATAATGACTTAGGTATTACAGGACATGCTTTTCATTATACAAGTGTAAAAAGTGATATAAAAGGTGAATATACTTTATATAAGAAAAAAGGTGAATATGAAAAAGACGCAGCCTTTAAAAAAGAGAATGTTTTTGGGACTTATTTACATACGATGTTTAGGGCAAACTTTAAAAAAATAGAAAACTATTTAGTATAGATATAAGCTAAACTTATATATAGGTAAAGTTTATTTAAAATTAATAAGCTATAATTATATTTGTGATTAGAATAGGGGATTTAGTTTAGCTTTAAGCTTTTTTGGTAGATGAGCAAAAACAATTGTATCTTTTTTTAACAATTGACCTTTTTCGTATACTTCTACATCTATAGTCATTGTTGATGTTTTGAAACTTAAAAGTTTAATATGATGATTTCTCTCTTCAAAAGATAGATTCATTTTTTTTAAGTCTATGATTGCTTTTTTGCTCTTTGCCATTTATTTTCCTAACTTTTTTCTAATTATAATAAATTTTTCTTAATAGGATTTAATAGATGCAAAATAGCGAATCAATTAAAGCAATTCCTTCAAATAGACTTCAATTCTTCCCAATCATGATGTTTGCTACAGTTATGGGACTTATGGGGCTATCAATGGTTTTTATAAAATTAAATGTGAGTTTTGACTTTCCCTATGAAATAGGTTTTTATCTTGGACTTTTTACTTCAGGACTTTTTTTGCTTATAGTTTTAACATATTTTTTTAAAATAGTTTTATATGTAAAAGAAGTAAAACATGAATTATCTCATCCCATAAGAGTAAACTTTTTTGCAGCCTCTTCAATATCAACACTTCTTCTGTCAATGTTTTTTAGACATATTGATATGTATATTGCAAATATTTTATTTTTTGTAGGGGCATTGGTTCATATATTTTTTACATTTTATACAATCAAGTTTTGGATAAACAATAATCTTGAAATTGCACATTCAAACCCTGCATGGTTTATACCAATAGTAGGAAACTTAATAGTTCCAATTGCAGGAGTTGGATTTATTGATAAGTCGATACTATATTTTTATTACTCAATTGGTATTTTCTTTTGGATTATTCTTTTTTCAATTATATTAAATAGAATTATCTTTCATAAGCAATTTGCTGCAAAGTTTATGCCAACACTTTTTATACTTATAGCTCCTCCTGCAATAGGATTTATATCTTATATAAAATTAACAGCTAGTTTAGATTTCTTTGCTCATATACTTTATAGTTTAGGACTATTTTTTACTATTTTGGTTTTTGTGATGTATAAAAACTATATGAATATAAAGTTTTTTATTTCTTGGTGGGCATTTACCTTTCCAATGGCAGCAATTAGTTTAGCTACAATTTTGATGTATGAGCTAACTAATGTAGTTTTTTATGAGTATTTATCTTATATTTTTACTTTGATTACTACTAGTATTGTAGTTTTAGTTGCAGTTCAAACAGTAGTTCACATGAGAAAAAAAGAGATTTGTATAATGGAGTAGTTTAAACTTTTCAAGATATAATAAAGTTCAATTTTTAAAGATTTGAAGGAATTATTATGGATTTTAGATATATAGGAAAAAGTGGACTTAGAGTATCTTCTATTTGTATGGGAACAATGACATTTGGTTCTACTACATCAAAAGAAGAGGCTTTTAAAATAATGGATAAAGCTTATGATAATGGAATAAATTTTTATGATACAGCAGAGATATATCCAGTTCCACCAAAAGCAAATACAGCAGGTATAACAGAACAGTGGGTAGGTGAGTGGTTAAAAACTAAAGATAGAGATTCTATTATTTTAGCTACAAAAGTTGCAGGGGCTGCTTCTGGTTGGTTTGTACCGCCTATTAGACATGGCTTGACTGCTATTGATTCTTTTCATATTAAAAGAGCAGTTGAGGGGAGTTTAAAAAAACTTGATACAGATTATATAGATTTATATCAAATGCACTGGCCTGATACAATAGTGCCTATTGAAGAATCATTAAGAGCTTTTGATGATTTAGTAAAAGAGGGAAAAGTAAGATATATAGGAACATCAAATGATAGTGCTTATGGACTTACAAAAGCAAATGAAACTGCAAAAAATAATAAACTAGCTAGATTTGAATCAATACAAAATAATTTTTCATTATTGAATCCAAGATTTTTAGATGAGTTAGCAACAGTATGTAAAAATGAAGATATTTCACTTCTTCCATACTCTCCAATTGCAGGTGGAGTTTTAGCAGGAAAATATAACAATGGTTTATATCCAGATGGATGTAGATTTACAGCTTATATCAAAAATAAAAGCCCAAGAGTTCAAGCAATGGCTGATAGGTTTGTAAATGAAAAGACAATTGAGGCAACAAAAAGATATATGCAATTAGCAAAAGATTATGGAATCTCTCCTGTAACATTAGCGGTTGCTTACTCAAAACACTTTGATTTTGTAGCTTCTACTATCATAGGTGCTAGAACACTAAGTCAAGTAGATGAATCACTTGCGGCATTTGATTTTAAAATAGATGATGAACTTATGAAAAAAATAGAAGAGGTTCAAAAAGATATTTTATATCCTATGGGCTAGATAAAAAATGAAACCTTTTGGTTTCATTTTTTTATTTTAATACAACTTTATTTTTACCGCTTTTTTTCGCTTCATACATTGCATTATCAACTCTTACAATTGCCAAGCTTATACTCTCTTCAGCTTTTATTTTAGTAACTCCAAAACTTCCTGTTATAGGTTTGTTTACTAGTTTTATAAGACTTAAGTCATTTTCAAGTTTTTCTTTTAATTTTTGAGCTATTTCAGTTGCTTCTTTAGAGTCTGTATTTATAAGAGCTATTATAAATTCTTCACCACCCCATCTACTTTTTATATCTGTTTGTCTTAGGTTTTCTCTTAAAATACTTGATACTCTTTTTAGTACTTCGTCCCCTGTTTTATGTCCTAAAGTGTCATTTATAGTTTTGAAGTTATCAATATCTAAAAATAGTAAAGATATTGGTTTTTGAGTTCTTTTTGATAATTTAGTAAATGTATTTAGATTATCATTGAAAGATCTTCTATTTAAAAGGTTTGTTAATGGGTCATTATTTGCAAAGTACTCAAGTCTTTTGTTGAAGCCTTTAATACTGTAAATGATAATAAACGTAATAATTATAGTAACTATTAAAGAAATAAATAGATTTATATAAAATGTATTATATTCTGTATTCATAAAGTCATCAATTTTTGCTTCAACTATTAAATAAAGGTCTAATTCTGGAACATATTTTGTTTTTAAAAGATACTTCATATCATTTTTTGAATACTCAATAACATTTGCTTTTTTTGATACTATTTGTTCTTTTAGTTTTGCAAGTTCTGGTATATCAGTTAAGTTCTTTAAATTATTGTTTTTTCTTTCAGATAAAATTACTTTCCCATCTTCATTTACAAAATATACTGAAAAATTATAGTTTTGCCTAAAGTGTTTTAACATTTCATCAACATAAGAAATCTTAAGTCCAATTCCTGTAACTCCTATTAGCTGATAATCTTCATCTATCATTTTATGATTTATAAACATAATTAAAGAATTATCCAACTCTTGATTATAATCTAAGTTTATTTCTTGGTTTGTTTGGGTGTTTTTAAATTTAAAGAACCATTGATTATCAGGATTGTCTTTATCAAGGGTTTCTAAAAGCCCATCTTGTGTATAGTAGTTTTTTGTATCTTCTGATACTAAAAATGCTACAAACATACTGTATTTGTTTTTGACCATTTGTAAATAACGTTTTATTTTTTGACTGTTTTCTTCTTCATTTAAAAGCCAATCTTTTACAAAAGTATCATGGGCCATCATAGAAGATACTAAGTTTGGTTTTATTATGTGAGTTTGTATTTCAGAATAGATATTGTCAACAGATAATGGAAGTGAATACTCTTTTAAGTCTTTTTGTGTGGAGTCAAGTGAAACCATAAAATTTATAAAAGACATTGAAACTGATAAGATAATCAATAAGGATGAAAATACAACTACTATTTTTAAATCATTTTTCATAAGCTTAACTTTTCTTTTTTATTTGTATAATTGATAATAACAGATATTTGATTATAAATATTTAAAAATAACTATATTTAATAGTAAATAATTGCAAAATATAACATAAATTAATAGGCAAAATAGTATCATATATAACTTTTAATAATAAAGGATATATATGAATAACTTAAGTATATCAAAAAAATCTTCTTTGATTACTGTTATAGTTACCTTACTAATGTTAGTTGTTGGTTATATAGTTTTAGACTATTATAAGAAAAACCTAACTTTAGAAGTTTATGATAGTGTTCAAAAAGATTTGACAAACCTATCAGAACTTAAGATTCAAGCAAAGTTTGATGTGGGTATTTCAAATGCTATTTCTATTTCAAATGATGGTGAAATAAAAAAAGCATTAGAATTAAATGAAAGAGAATATGCAATAACTGCATTAGAGAGTTTATCAAAAAGTATGAAAGACTCTACTCCTTTTAAAAATATAAAGGTTCATGTTCATACGAAGGATTCCCACTCTTTTTTAAGGTCATGGAAACTTGATAAATATGGCGATGATTTAAACTCATTTAGAGCAAGTGTAGTAAAAGTTAATAGTACTCAAAATGCTGTAAATACTTTTGAAGTGGGGAAAGCAGGACTTAGTATAAGAGCAGTAGTTCCTGTGTTTGATTCAAATAAAAATCATTTAGGTTCACTTGAATTTATGCAAGGTATAAACTCTGTTGCAAAGTCTTTTGATAAAATCGGCGATGCTTTTGTATTACTTATGGATAGTTCACTCTCTGTTGCAAATATTCCAAATGACAAAATACTAAAAAACTATGTAATCTCTCAAAAGTTTGTAAATGAGGATTTTTTAAGGGATGCAAAAACTATTGATTTTGCAAAGTTAAAGCAAGATAAGTACCTAATCACAGATAAATACTTTTATTCATATGTTGATGTAAAAGATTTTAATGATAAAGTTTTAGGAATAGCTGTATCTGCCCGACCAATTGAAAAGGTTATGAATTCTGTCGAACATACATCTTCTATTATTTGGAGTGCTTTAACTATTTTAGTAATTGCTTTAATTTTAAGTATGATTGTTTCACTTATTAATATCAAAAAGAATATACTTTCTCCAATATTAAAACTTAAAAATTCTATTGATGAAATTAGAAAAAACAATTCATCAGAGTCTGAAAAAATAGATATTAATTCAAAAGATGAAATAGGTGATTTAGTTCAAAGTTTCAATTCTTATTTAGACTTTATACAAGATGGTGTTAAGCAAGATAAATTAGTAATAGAAGAAACAAAACTTATTATTGAAAAAGTAAATGCAGGATTGTTAAACGATACAATCAAAGGAACAGCTCACTCAAAAGAAGTAGACTCACTTGTAACTGAGATAAATAGTATGATAAAAACTTTACAAAAAAATCTGATTATTTTATCTGATTCATTAGTTGCTTTATCAAATGCGCAGTACGACTATAAAATACCTCATATTGAAGGTCTTACAGGGTTAATTGCTTCTTTAATGAGTGGTACAAAAGTAACACAATCAACTATCAATGAAGTAATGTGTTTAATAGACAAATCAAATAAAGACTTAACTTTAAGTGCAAATGAACTAACACTTTCATCTAGAAAACTAAGTGATTCTTCAAATACTCAAGCAGCTTCACTAGAACAAACAGCAGCAGCAATAGAAGAAGTATCAGCAACAGTAAATAAAAGTAGCCAAAATGCTTCTAAAATGGCTGATTATGCGCAAAGTGTAATCAAGTCAAATGACAAAGGAAGAGACTTAGCTTCAAGAACTTCAAAATCTATGGATGAGTTAAGTAATGAAGTTACAGATATTTATGAATCAATTTCAGTTATTGACCAAATTGCTTTTCAAACAAATATCTTATCACTTAATGCAGCAGTTGAAGCAGCAACTGCAGGTGAGGCAGGAAAAGGCTTTGCAGTAGTTGCCCAAGAAGTTAGAAATCTTGCAAACAGAAGTGCTGAGGCTGCAAAAGAGATAAAAGACTTAGTTGAAAGTGCTACAAACAAAGCTAAAACAGGAAAAAATGTAACTACTGAAATGATTAGTGGTTATAATGAACTTGATGAAAATATCAATTCTACAATTGAACTTATAAATGACGTGGCAAATGCTTCAAAAGAACAGCAATTAGCTATGAATCAAATAAATGATACAGTTAATTCACTTGATCAAGCTACACAGCAAAATGCAACACTTGCTTCAAGTATTAGCCAAATGGCAGAAAATACAACTTCTCTTGCACAAGAGCTTCAAGCTGTAGTAAATAAAACAAGTTTTGATAAAGAAGCCCAAAAAAGAATTTGTAATACAGATATGATTTTTGATTTAAATAAATTAAAATCAGACCATATTGTATTTAAAAATACAAATTTCTCTGAGTGTAAAGAAGGTTTTAAATTTAAAGTAAAAAATCATCATGAGTGTAATCTAGGAAAATGGATAGATGCAAACGAAAATGAGGCTTTTGCAAATACAAAAGAGTGGCAGGATTTAAAAGCAGCTCACCATAGAGTACATAGTATGGTTCAAGATACAGTGGACTTATATGCTGAAAATTATGACAATGAACAGATTTTTGCAGTGACTGAAAATATAGAGAAAAACATCAATGATGTTTTCCATTTATTGAATAGAATTAGAGAAATCAACTGTGGAAATTAAAAAGAATAGGTTTAGAACCTATTCTTTTAATCTTTTTATATAAACTTCAATCCCTTTTAAAGAAACACCTCTGTATAATTCACTTGATAATTTTTCTCAATAGAAAATTAAAATTTAAAAAATACAAAAATTTATTTATTACATTAAATACAAGAGAGAATATATATTATGAAAAAAATAGAAACACTAGAAGAACTTCAACATTTTGCAGATTATTCATTAGTTAATACTTTAAATTGTGACCCAGATGCACGTGAAGATGGACAGAATCACAATCCAAGAGAGGTTTTTAGTGGGCATTATGTGCCAGTAGAACCTACACCTATCAAACGACCAAAGTACATAGCCCATAGCAAAAAGTTTTTTGAAGAGTTGGGATTTGATGATGAACTTGCAAAAAATGAAGATTTTATGAAAATGTTTTCAGCGGATACTTCAAATCTACCTGAAGGTCTTAAAAAAGAAGGTTGGGCTTGTGGGTATGCCTTAGCTATTTATGGCACTGAGTATTATCAACAATGTCCTTTTCAAACAGGAAATGGATATGGAGATGGAAGAGCTATTTCTATCCTTGAAGCTGTTTTAAATGATAAGAGATGGGAAATGCAACTAAAAGGTGGAGGAAGAACTCCATACTGTAGAGGTGCAGATGGAAGAGCCGTTCTACGATCTAGTATAAGAGAGTTTTTAGCACAAGAACATATGAATGAATTGGGTATTTCTACTTCTAGGTCGCTGAGTTTATATACTTCACAAAGGGAAACTGTGAAAAGACCATGGTTTACAAAAGGCTCTTACTCAAAAGACCCTGAAGTTATGATAGATGAGAAAATAGCTATATCAACTAGAGTTGCACCTTCATTTTTAAGAGTAGGTCAACTAGAACTATTTGGAAGACGAGCTAGAAAACATGAACATCCAGAAGCAAAAGAAGAGTTAAAACAAATAGTTTTACATGCAATACAAAGAGAATATCCTGATATAAATAATGATTTAACACTAGAAGATAAAATAATTCTTTTTGCAAAAAGTTTTAGAGATAGACTCACTTCACTTATATCAAACTGGATAAGAGTAGGTTATTGTCAAGGCAATTTCAATAGTGATAACTGTTCTGTTGGTGGTTTTACTCTTGATTATGGTCCTTTTGGGTTTATAGATAACTTTTATCCTAGATATCAACCTTGGACTGGTGGAGGAGTTCACTTTTCTTTCTTCAATCAGCCAGAAGCAGCAAAACAAAACTTTAAGATGTTTTGTACAGCACTAAAGCCTTTACTAACAGAAGATGAAGAAGCACAAAAATATATAGAACAAATTGAAAATAGCTTTACAGATAAGATGCAAGAAGAAATGGAAAAAATGTGGGCGAGCAAACTAGGAATACAAGAGTTTGATGAAGCGCTGTTTAAAGAGTTGATAATACTCATGATTGAAACATCAGTTGATTATACTATTTTCTTTAGAGAGTTATCTTCTCTTCCTAAAGATATAGAAGCTCTTAGTAAAAGTTTTTATAAAAGTATTGATGATAAGAAAAACTTAAAAGATAGATGGGAAAACTGGTTTGGAAAGTGGAAACTATCTATAAATGACTCATCTTCATCAAAAGAAGAACTTTCAAAACAAATGAAAAAAATAAACCCAAAATACACACTAAGAGAGTGGTTTTTAGTACCTGCATATGAAAAAGCAAATGAAGATGACTACAGTTTGATTCATGAACTTCAAGAAGTTATGACAAACCCATACGCAGAGCAATCAAAAGAAATAGAAGAAAAATACTATAGATTGAAACCTGCTAATCTTTTTGATATAGCAGGTGTATCACATGTAAGTTGTTCTTCTTAAAACAAATAGATTAATAATCAATCACCAAAGTTTGCAAAAGCACTCTCAACATTTGGGATGTTTTTGTAATGGGTCTTTGATAATCTCACTTTTTTTGTATTTAAATCACAAACAGCAATCCTAAAACTAGCTCCCATATATGGCTCAACTACACAAACTATCTTATCATCTATTTGTCTAGTAGTATGAATAGTTCCTTGAAGGTCATTGAAAAAGTACTTAGGATAACTCAAAGGCGTAATCTCTACTATATCAATAGCCTCTTGATTCTCCAAAGTCTCCACAATCAAAGAAGCGTCTTCGTAACTATCAAACTGAATACACCAATCATCGAAATATTTATTAAAATGTTCTAAATCCTCATCTAGAAACCCACCAGCCAAAGACTGTAACGCAAAAATAGACAAAAAACCACCTTGAAATATGTAAAATTCTAAAAACGGATTTTAACATATTTAGCTTTTAGAAATATATATCTTTAAAATTTTGTGAATAATTAATATTTATGTTATGATTTAGCAAAAATAAATAAAGGAGTTTGAATGTCATTTAGAATAAATAAAAATGGGAAAATCATAGAATCTCCACTACCAACAGTTGATAAAAAAACATTAAAGAAAATGGAAAATAAAGTTGTTTCAAATAACCCATTTCTTAAAGGTATAAAAGATAAAAAAGTATCAGTTAAAGCAATATAATTGAATTTAGAATTATCACCTTACTCTCTTAAAACATTAAAATCAAACGAAAAATTTCTTCTTTCTAATCCTATAGAATTTTATGCAAAAGATCACAATAGGACGCAGTTAGAAAAAACTTTTTAGAAGTACAGTCAAACAAGCATTAAAAAGAAACACAAAACTTTATAGAGTAAAAGATAAATCAAATAACATCATAGAAAACTTAGTTTTTTTTGCAATTAGTATAGGTAATATAAGTGCAAATAAAAATATATTCTGCTCCATTTTGGATTATACTATATATTTGGATAAATATCTATACCAATCTCACTCTCTAAGTCTTTTTCATCTATATCAACATAAAAAAACTTTTAGGATAGTTTAAGTTTCCAACTTTTTCTAAATTTTTTTCATCTTTGGGAAAACTTATTCCAACTGTAATCACAATATCTTTTTTGTTTTTTTCAAAATCTTTTAATAAGTTTATTTCTTTAACTCTCCAACATCCTGTATTTAATCCTCTATTTTGTGGTGCAATGTTAGTCATTTTATTTATATCTTGTTTTTCATCTTTCTCTTTACCTGCATTATTATATGGAAGCAAATGTCCTCTATCTACTCCTTGTCTTATATATTCATTAGGATGATATTGCTCTTCTTCTAAGATATTTTTTTGTTTTTCTCTACTTTAAAAGGTACTGAACTTCTTCTAATTGAATGACCTTTTTTAATATCGCTTATATTGTCTTTTGATATTTTATATTCAACTAATAAAGGAACTTTCATTTTTTTATCAAAATATACTATATGTGTTTCATAGCATATCTTCTCTATATTTGGATTTTTAACTATAAAGTTAGGAGCATCAAATAAATGCTTATATTTTGTTGTACTACAATCTGCAAGAAGAATATTATAAAAAAACAAATGTAAGATTAGTATTTTACTTATCTTGATTTTCATTTTCTTTTAGTTCCTCTAATTCTTTTTCTAGTTCTTCTTTTCTATTTTTCTTTTCTAGTTCTTTAATCTGATTTTCATAATGAAGTACTATAAGTTTTACATACTTATCTTTTGATCCTGAAATTACAAATATCATATTTATAAAATAAATAAACAAAATTACAAGAATAACTATAGTTGCTATAAAATTAGTCACTAAAAAAGGAAAAGAAATACAAGCTCCAATTAATATAGATAATAGATATGGACTAATCTCAAAAATACCTTTTGTTACTATTCTTTCATTAAATGCAAATGTTAAAGACTTATTTAAAACAATAATTATTTCACCTATTATATAGAAGAGTAAGATTAAAAATATTTCATCTATTTCTGTAGTATCTTTTGGGTCTAAAACACTAAGTATTCCACTTATATTGTTTAAATGATAATCAACAACACAAATGTAAGAATTATCATAATATGTTTCATTTATCGTACAGTCAAATGTTTGTATATTAGTATCAAATACATTTAACATTAAAATTGTAAAAAATAAAATCAAAGAAGAAAATATGACTTTCTTATCTAAAATCTCTAATAAAGAATTTTTTATAAATTTTAGTACAGTATTCAATTCAATAGCCTATTTATTATTTATTTTTGCATAAGTTTCTTCAGCAGGAGAATTGTGACCTTTTTCAAAAAAATCTACAGGGTTTCTAGATGTTATTTCTAATGATTTTTTTAATAACTGTTTCATAAGTTCTTCATCTTTCTCCCCTAATTCATTTAATTGCTTTTTAAAACTACTATATGACATTGTAAATGCTTCTTTATGGGCATACTCTTGCATTAATACATGATATTCATTTCTTCTTTTACTAGCATACCATGCAAACCAAACAATGGGAGAAACTAAAGGTAGTGTTTTTAAAAATGATATTGTTAAATCGGTATCTTTGTTTAAAATATAAATTGAAAAATAAGCAATTATAGGAATTGTAAATACTAATATGATGAAAAGATAATTCCAACTGTTAATTCCATTTTGGTATTCTTTTCTTTTTTCAGAATATGATTTTGCTAGTCCAGCAGAAGTTGCTCCTTCAATTAAATCTTCAATTTTATCTTTTAAAGTATTATAAGTATCTTCTCTTTTATTATTAATATCTTTATTATAAATTTCTTGTTCATTTTTATATTTTTCAAAATTTTCTATTAATGTATCAATTTTATTACTTAATCCACCTTTTCTTGTTCCATCATCATTTTCTTTTCCAAAAATTTTATCAAAAAATGAGTTTATCTTTATAGTCTCTTCTTCTATAGATTCAACAAGTTCATTAGTTTCTTTCTTGAATTTTTCTATTTCTTCTTTCGCTGTAATGATTGAAGTTTTATAAGATGTTTTTTCTTCTTTATCTACTAATATCTCTTCATAAGCTTTACTAACTTCATAATGAAAATCTTCAACTCTTTTATTTATTTCTTTAATTTTCGTATATATTGAATCTTTGTTTTCTTCATCTATAGAAATAACATCATAGATTTGAGCTAAATCATTATTTATTTCATTAATAGCTTCATGATTTTCAATAATGTCATTTTTTTTAAGGGCTATTGTTTCTGCATCTTTTATTACTATATCATGTAATGTATTTATATCGCTTTTTACATCTGATGATTCTTTATATATATTATCTATATTTGTTTTTGCATCTTTTATTTCTGTATATAATGATTTTTTTTCAGGAGTGTCTTTAATAATATCATTATAAGCTTCTAATATTTCTCTCTTATTTTCTATATCGATATATTTATCAAAGAAATTTAAATAAAAGATTTTTAAACATTCTTCTAAGTTTATATTTGCATCTTCAAGTGATTTTAAAGTAATATTTTCATCTTTGATATTTAATGTTTTAGTACTTTCTAATATGTAAGTATTAATATTTTCTAAATTAGACTTTAACTTAGAAGATATAGTTAATTCTGGATTTACATTTATTATGTAAGTATTAATACAAGAATAAATGCTTTCTAATCTTTTTAGTGAATTAATATAATCTATAGGAACAATATCTTTATTATCAAGTAATATTTTTATTAAATCAATATTCGCTTTTAAATTTTGTATGTTATTTTTAATATTGCTATTTACAAAAATTTTATTTAAATCATTCATTTTTATCCTAAAATAATTTTTTAGTATAATACAAAAATAAAATAAAAATAAAATGAATTAATAACAAGATAATAATAGTCTGAATTGTATATTTTACAGGATTATGTAACATATATAAATATTATTTGATTATTGTTTTAGCTTTTCTGCTTCTGTTATGTGGTAAATGTATTTGATTTGTTGTTCATTTAGTTTTTCTAAATTATTGATTATTTCCAATTTGTATTCTATCTTGTTGTGTTCATTTTTTTTTTGAATAAATTTCATTTAAATCCAGTTTCTCTGTAATACATAACACTATTTGAAATTAAATTAGTTTTTATCAGTAGCTATTTTAAGGGCTTTTTAGCTTATCTACAATTGCTTCAAACTTATCCATAGATTCTATATTTTTGTTGGCATATATTCATAAAACCTCTATAGTTATTCTATTCATTTATAAATACATTTTAATTGAGTTAAGAAAAATATGATTCTTTATACATACTAAATAATGATTTCATCTAAGTTATTCTAATAAACAAAGTCATAGTCTTTTGTGGATTAAATACAAAATCAGACAAATTTTAAAATTTCTATTTTAGTGTGAAGTTTTGCTACTAAAATATTCATTTATTGTCATTATATTTCAACTAAATTAATTAAAAACTTAAAATAAAACATATATCAAAGAAACACAGATGTATAATTACAAAATTATAGATTATTACTAGGAAGTTTATGTGCTAAATATAAAAGTATATTATGAGGACACGGATGTAGGTGGGGTTGTTTATTATGCCAACTATTTGAAGTTTTGTGAGAGAGCTAGGTCTGAGCTTTTTTTCAAAAGAGGTTTATCTCCTCATCAAGATGATGAGTTTTTTGTGGTTAAACATGTGGAAGCTGATTATATAAAGTCTGCTGTATTTGGAGATGATTTAGTTGTTACTTGTAAACTTACGCAAAAAAAGGCTGCATCAGTTGTGATGTACCAAGAAGTTTTAAGAGATGGTGAAGTTTTATTTAAAGGCTCATTTAAACTAGCTTATTTAAAAAACTTTAAACCAACAAAAATACCAAAAGAGATGTTCGAGGTTTTAGATGATGAAAAATAGTATTGTTTTAAGATGTTTAGTTTTATTAGTTTTAGTTAGTGGTTTTGCCTTTTCAAAAGATGCTTTTGAATTAAAAGATACAAATGAAATCTACTTTTTACCCAAGCATGCAGATAAAACAAAAGATAAAATAGTGGATTTGATAAAAGAATCAAAGAGTAGTATATATATTTCTATGTACAATTTTTCATACAAAAAGTTTGCAAAACAGTTAGTGAAAAAATCAAAAGAAAAAATCAATATTACAGTTATTTTTGACAAATCAAAAGTGAAAAAAGATGATGAGATATACAAAATGCTTAAAAAAAGTGGTATTAAAACTATCATAGCTGATAAGAAACTACACACTAAAATAGCTATCTTTGATGAGAAAGTTCTAGTTTTAGGAAGTACGAACTGGACGAAAGACTCTTTTAAAGACAATTATGAGGTTATTTTATTTACAAGAGATAATAAAATAATTGAGAAGTCAAAAAAGTTTGTACAAAAGTTTGACTAAAGGCAAAAAAAACTTTAAAAGTTATATTTAGTTTTAAAATTTAATTGGCTACTATTTCAGTTTTGGAGCAAAAGATGAGATATATAATAGCCTGCATAGATAATGATGTTGAAATACTAGATGAACTTTACAACAAACTCTCACGAATAGTTGATAGTGATTATATAATTGAAAGTTATATAAATGCCGAACAAGCACTTATAGGCTGTTTCAATAATATAATCGCTGGAAATGAAATACTTATAACTATAAACGGCAACAATAACTCTACTTTACGCTATGATGATTTTCTTTTAGAATTATATAAAAATTCTCCAAGTACAAAAAATATTATTTTCAAAGACGTTGTAAGATCTGATGCCTTAGAAAAAATCATAAATGAAGCTTCAATATATAAGATTATTCCAAGAACATTAAAAAAAGTAGACTTTGAACTTATGGTTTTAGAAGCTATTAAACTAAATGCTCAAGAGCGAAGATTAAAAGAGTATCAAAGGGTTCTTGAAACAGCAGTTGATAAAAGAACAAAAGAGTTAAACAACATAAATGTAAAACTAAACATCCTAGCTACTACAGATTCACTTACTGGTGTAAAAAATAGAAGAAGCTTCTTTGAGTCAGGTACTCCAATGATTTCATTTAACAGAAGAGAAAAGAAAAGTCTTACAACTTTAATGATTGATATAGATAAGTTTAAATTGATAAACGATAATTATGGTCATAAAATAGGAGATGAAATTTTAAAACTTATGGCTCAAACTACACAAGGCTTACTTAGAAAAAGCGATGTCTTTGGTAGACTTGGCGGTGAAGAGTTTGCAGCTATCTTACCAAATACCTCAATAAGAGGGGCAAAAAAAGTAGCTGAGCATATAAGAAGTGAAATCGAAGCTTTAGAGTATTGCTCAACTAATAAAAAAAGAGTTAAATTCACTGTATCTATTGGGGTTAGTGTTTTAAGTTCAAATGAGAGTGATTTAAACAGTTTACTTCATAAAGCAGATTTAGCACTATATGAAGCAAAAAGAAATGGAAGAAATAGAATAGAGGTGTATACAGAAGATATTGATAATGAGTAAAGATATCTTTACTAAATTAAAAGCAATAAAATAGTAATATAAATAATATTTATACATTAGAAGGATTATACGTGTTAGAGATTTTTGTGATGGGATATTGTTTATATTTTGCTTTAAATATATACACATCATTTATGCAAGTAGGCTATGTAAAAAATGCAAGAAATTTAGAGCCTATTATTTTAGATAGCAGCAAGTATTATGAGGCTGCAAATTACTCAATAGAGAAAGAAAAGTTATCAATTGTATCGTCATTTTATGACTTTATCATTTTCTTTATGTGGATTGGTTTTGGTTTATCTTTTCTAGATTCATTAGTTACAGTTGAGTCTTCATGGCTGAAAGCTGTTATTTTTATTGATTTATTTATAATCATAAATTGGCTTTTAACTCTACCTTTTGATTTATACAAAACTTTTAAATTAGATAAAAAATATGGTTTCTCAAATATGACGAGTTCACTATTTATAAAAGATACTCTTAAAACTGGATTTTTATTTTTATTATTTGGTTCGATTGTAATTGCAGGTATTTCACTTATCATCGAAAACTTACCATCATGGTGGATTTGGGGTTTTGCTTTTATTTTTGCTGTGATTATTATCATAAATATGGTTTATCCTTTAGTTAGAGATAAAATGTTTGATAAATTTGAGCCTTTAAAAGACAAAGACTTAGAAGGTAAAATTGAAAAGTTACTTGATGAAGTAGGCTTTAAAAGCTCAGGTGTTTTTTCAGTAGATGCAAGTAAAAGAGACAATAGGCTAAATGCTTATTTTGGTGGATTAGGAAGTACAAAAAGAGTAGTATTATTTGATACTTTAGTTGAAAAATTAACACATGGAGAGCTTTTAGCTGTATTAGGACATGAATTAGGACACTTTAAAAATGGAGATATTCTAAAGAATATTGGAATTATGGGTGTTGTTATGTTCGTTTTCTTTGGTATTTTTGGTAATTTACCAGAAGAGTTATTCTTAGGTTTATCACTAAATCAAGAACCAGCAGCAATAATAGCTATTTTTATGATTTTTTCACCGATACTATCATTTTTCTTAATGCCACTTATTTCTCTTATTTCAAGACACAATGAGTACGCAGCAGATGAGTTTGGTTCAAATTTACAATCTAAAAATGACTTAGTGAATGCACTTTTAAAACTTGCAAATGAAAACAAATCATTTCCTTTATCTCATCCTATTTATATTTTCTTTTATTACTCTCACCCACCTTTAGTTGAGAGATTTAAAGAGTTAGGATATGATGTACACAACAGCTCTAAAGATGCCTTAAAAGAGGAATTAAATATTGATGAATAGTGTTATTGAAATAAATACACTCACACTTATTTTAAGTATAATAGCCATAACTTTAGCAGTTATGGCTATTTTGCATTTTACGAAGCGAAATTACAATGACAAGCTTCAAAATTTGCAAGATGAAGTACTGCTAAAAATAAATACTGCAAATGAAAAGATAGAACTTACAAGCTCTTTTTATGAAGATAAAATAAAAGCTATTCAAAATCAGTCAGATCAAATTCAAGAAAATCTTATTGAAACTTATGAGTTAAGATTGGAAAACTTAACAAATGAGTTCAAGATTAAAGAAGACTCTTTTAATGAGAAAATAAATCTACTTGAAGAGTCTAAAGAAAAAATGAAAATAGAGTTTGAGTCTTTAGCAACAAAGGTTTTTGAACAAAACCAAAAAAAATCAAATGTCACTTTAAATCAGTTATTAACTCCTTTTAAAGAGCAGTTAGACTCTTTTGGAAAAAGAGTAAATGATATTTACAATGAAGAAACAAAACAAAGAAGTTCATTGCTTACAGAAATAAAAAATCTAAAAGAGTTAAACCAACAAATCTCAACAGATGCTGTAAATCTTACAAAAGCTCTAAAAGGTGATAACAAAGCCCAAGGGGATTGGGGTGAAATGATTTTATCTTCAATCTTAGAGCAAACAGGGTTAAGAGAAGGAAAAGAGTATTCAACTCAAGGCTCTTTTACTGATGAGCATGGAAAGAGATTAAGACCTGATGTTATAGTTCACTTGCCTTCAAACAAAGATATTATTATAGATTCAAAAGTATCACTTAAAGCATATATCGATTATACAAATAGTGAAGATAACACTAAGAAAGCTTTTGCAAAAAAAGAGTTAGTTAAATCAGTAACAGCTCATATAAAAGGTCTTAGTTCTAAAAAATATGAAGATATTGAAGGTGTTAGAACTTTGGATTTTGTTTTACTGTTTATCCCTATTGAGGGGGCTTTTTTACTTGCTAGTACTGAAGAAGAAAATCTATTTAAATTAGCTTTTGAACATAATATCATGTTAGTATCTCCTTCTACTTTATTTGTTACTCTAAGAACAATTGAGAATATTTGGAGAAATGAACAACAGCATGAAAATGCTTTACTTATTGCAAAAAAAGCTGGATATTTGTATGATAAATTTGCTTTATTTGTAAAAGATTTAGAAGAGGTAGGAACACATATAAATAGAACCCAAAAATCCTATGATAATGCAATGAAAAAATTATCAACAGGTAATGGAAACCTACTTAAAAGATCACAAGAGTTTATAGACTTAGGTGTAAAACCTAAAAAACAAATTGATAATAAAAATTTATTAGAAGAAGAGTAAAAAATGGAATTAGCACACGAATTCGCACAAAATTTTTTAACACTATTAGATGCATTTGCTATTTATATAATAGTAGGACTTTTCTTTGCAGGTATTTTAAAACAAATAGTTCCCTCAGATTTTGTATCTTCTCATTTAGGTAAAGACTCTACAAGTTCAGTTGTAAAGGCTACTTTATTTGGAATTCCTTTACCTGTATGTTCTTGTTCGGTTATTCCTTTAGCACAAGGACTTAGAAAAGAAGGAGCTAGTAAAGGTTCAGTTCAAAGCTTTTTGATCTCAACTCCAATTACGGGAGTTGATTCTATCTTGGCTACTTTTTCTTTATTTGGTTTGGTTTTTACTTTATATAGGGTAGTATCTTCAATTATTATTGCTATTTGTGTTGGTTTAGTGCAAAATATTTTTGAAAAAAAAGAAGAATCAAAACAGAAAGAAAAACCTGCATTTAGTGTAAAACCTACTAATCAAGAAACAAAAGTAAATTTTGCTCAAAATTTCTCTACTACTATTAAAAAAGAGCAAAAAGAAGAAGCAAGTTGTTGTAGTTCCTCAAGTGAAAATGAAAAAGGCTTTTCTATAAAAGCTGTATTTACTTATGCATATAGCACTCTTTTTGCTGATATGGCAAAAGCTTTACTTATAGGTCTTATTTTAGGAAGTTTATTCATCACCTTTATTCCAAAAGAGTATAGTAGTATGCTTTTTGATAATGTCTTTTTAACATACTTTGTAATAATGCTTTTTGCAATTCCTTTATACACTTGTGCAACGGCTTCACTTCCAATAGCTGCTGCTTTAATGCTTCAAGGTATGAGTGGTGGTGCTGCTTTTATTTTCCTTACAGCAGGTCCCGCTACTAGTGCTGTTACTATGAGTATTGTTTATAAAATGCTTGGAAAAACTTCACTTATTATATATGTATCAACTATTTCTATTTTAGCTTTATTATTTGGTATTGTATTTGATATGTTCTTTGATGATTTAGAGATTTTAAGAGTTTCTATGCAGCATGAGGGTAGTTCTTTAGTAGAGAGTTTAGCTTCACTTGCAGTTTTACTTTTGATTTTTTATCATCTATTTAAAGACAAGTTTTCAAAAAAAGAGCAAACAAAATCTTGTTGCTCTTAAGATTTTAAATGAACTATTATTTTAGTTCATTTAAAAGTAAAATATCTACTAAGTCACCTTTTTTAATATCTTCACTATCTTCTTTTTGAATAAGTAGAGCAGGGCTTTCAAGCATATTTGTTAAAATAGCACTTGTTCCTTTTTTCTTACCATCAAAGTTAATAGTATATTCACCATTGATATATTCTACATTACAAGCTGTAAATACAGTCTTAGGCATTTTTCTTGGGAAGTCTTGCTGTATTTTAGCTTTTACTATTGGAAGCTTTTCATTTGAGCCTCTAAGTTTGTAGATAAGAGGTAATACATATAAAATAGCACAAACAGTAGAAGAGTAAGCAAATCCAGGTAAAGCAATAATAGTCTTACCATCTTTAACCGCAGCAAGTAAATGCATACCAGGTTTAATTGTTACACCATGAAATAAAACTTCTGCTTGAAGTTTATCTTTGATTACATCTTGTACAAAGTCATAATCTCCAACAGATACACCACCAGTTGTAACAACAATATCAGATTTTGAAAGTGCAGTTTCTAACATCTCAGTAATTGAATCTATATCATCTTTTACAATACCAAGTTGAACAGTTGACGCACCTGCTTCTTTACATAAAGCTTCGATTGTTAAGTGATTTGAACTTCTAATTTGAGCATCGTTTGTTTGCATCTCACCTAAATCTAAAATCTCACTTCCAGTACTTGCAATAGCAACTGTAGGATTAACAGCTACAGGAATTTGAGCTATATTTAAAGAAGCTAAAACTCCAACTTCAGCAAAGCCAACAACAGTTCCTTTTTTGATTAAAACTTCATCTTTCGCATAGTTTTCACCAATTGCTCTTGTAGCAAAACCAAATGGTACTTCTTTTGTGATTGTGATTTCATCACCATTTACTTCTACATTTTCAATAGGTATTAAAGTGTCACTACCCTCAGGCATTAATGAACCTGTAAATGTTTTGATACAAACACCTGTTTCTACTTTTGATTCAACTACTGTTCCAGCAGGATTTTTATCAATAATTTTGATTGTTTTTAAAGCTTGGTCTTCATGTTTAATAGCATATCCATCCATTCCAGATGTAGGAAACTCAGGTGAGTTATGATCAGCTATAATATCACTTGCTATTACTTTTCCAATAGCATTGATTAAAAACTCTTTTTGTATTGTAGGTTTTGATAGTTTAATATTATTTAGTATTTCTAAAGATTTGTCGTAACTTATAAATTCTCTCATTTCATTCTCCTAATTTAGGTAAATGAAATATTACCAAAAAATAAAAAATAGTTACTTAATGCAAAGTAGATTACTTTGCATTTTGTTCTATAAATTCTTTGTATTTTAAAGCAGTGTTGTAGCTTACCTGTGCTTCTTTTGACACAGAGTATACTGTAATTTTTTGATTAAACATTCTCATCATATTTACAGAAGCTTCAATCTTTCGTTTAGCTGTTTCTTGTCTAGTTTTAGTAGCTTTTTTAGTAGCTTTACTTTTCTTTTCAGTTAAACTTTTTTGATATTTCTCTTCTTCTAAATGAAGTTTTTTGTATAGTTCTGCTTGACCATGGTCTTTACAAAGTTCTTGTAATATTTTTAAGTCTTTTACTGAAACTGTAATTCTTATTTTTAAGCCTTTAAATTTATTTTTGGGGCGAAATTATAACGACACATATTTAAAATTTGATAAATTTGGTTTAAACCAAATGAATTAGTAGATTAATTATTTGTGTTTTTATTGTTCAAATTATATTTATGAATCATGATTTGTTCAAATAGCATATCACCAAAAGCAGGGTTCATTTCTTCATTATCTTTTAAAACATTTAAAATCACTGTTCTTATTTGTTCTTCTGTCATATTAACAGCAATTGGCAAAATTGTTTCGGCAATTTTTTGTTTAAACTCTTCTTGTTCTTCTAGTGTCATGTATTATTTTCCTAATGCTTGAAAGTATCTGAAATTATAATGATTTTATCTAAAAATTTAGTAAAATATAGACAATTTATATAATTAATATAAAATTTATAGATAAAAAACATAAATTTGAGAACTTTTTCGATATACTTGCAAAAATTTTTTAAGTAGGATATATATCTTGATTGAACTAAGTAAAAAAATATCTAAACTAGTAGGGAAAACAAATGCTGAATATAGCCTTATCAAAGAGGGTGATAGAGTATTAGTTGGTTTTTCTGGTGGGAAAGACTCAACTACATTAATTCATGCATTAAAAAGATTACAAAGTGTTGCTCCATACAACTTTGAGTTTAAAGCTGTAACTGTAACTTATGGTATGGGTGAGCAAGTACAGTTTTTAGCTGATCATTGTAAGGAACATGGAATTGACCATGAAATAGTTGATACAGAAATCTTTGAATTAGCAGGGGAAAAAATCAGAAAGAATTCATCTTTTTGTTCATTTTTCTCAAGAATGAGAAGAGGTTATCTTTATTCTACTGCATTAGAGCAAGGATACAATAAAGTTGCCTTAGGACATCACTTAGATGATGCAATGGAGTCATTTTTTATGAACTTCTTTTATAATGGAACTATGAGATCTATGCCTCCTGTTTATAAAGCAGAAAATGGTTTAGAAGTTATAAGACCTTTAATCTTTTGTAGAGAAAGACAACTAAGAGCCTTTGCTGATAGTAATGAAATTAGCGTTATTGGTGATGAAGCTTGTCCAGGTCTTAGATTTGATGTTAAAATGCCATATGCTAGAGCAAAAACTAAAGAGTTATTAGCTCAATTAGAAGAAGATAATCCACAAATATTTGTATCTATGAAAGCAGCATTCAATAATATTCAACTATCAACATTCTTTACAAATGATGAATTAGATAGAATTGATCCTATTGATGAGGAAGCTTAATATATGAAGCTTCTTATTTCTTCATGTTTATTAGGTGAGGATGTAAGGTATGACGGAGGTAACTCATCAATTGCTATGGGTGCTTCTTTTACATTCTCTCAAAAAGAGTTGTTTATGGATATTTTATGTGATAATGAAATCTATTCATTTTGTCCTGAAGTATCAGGAGGATTAACTACTCCTAGAGAACCAGCAGAACTTGTAAGTTCTAATAAGCCTTTTAAAGTATTAACAAAAGAGCAAAATGATGTAACAATCAACTTTTTACTTGGGGCTAAAAATGCTTTAGATCTTTGTCAAAATGAAGATATTAAAGTTGCACTACTTAAATCAAAATCTCCATCTTGTGGAAACGAAAAAATATATGATGGGAATTTCAATGGTACTTTAGTTGAAGGAAAAGGTTTAACTGCAAGGCTTCTTGAAGAAAATGGTGTTGTAGTCTTTAATGAAACACAGCTAAAAGAGTTTAATAAATTTATAAAAACTAACTCTTAGTTTTTATAAATTCTCGTTTACTAAATTTGAAAGTCTAATTGGATCAAGTGCTCCACTAACTCTTTTTACTTCACTTCCTGCTTTATAAACTACAAGTGTTGGAATTGATCTAATGCCATACTTCGCACCTAAAGCTTGATGTTCTTGGGTATTTACTTTTACAAATAAAGCTTTTAGGGGATATTTTGTTGCTGTTTCATTGAAAATAGGAGCCATCATCTTACATGGACCACACCAAGGTGCCCAAAAGTCTACAATTACAGGAATATCAGAGTTTACTATAACATGATCAAAGTTTTCTTCATTTAGCTCAATAGGATGTGTTTCAAGTAGTGAGTTTTTACATGAACCACAATTTGCTTTACTATATGAATCTTTTTTTGGAATTGCATTTACTTTTAAACATGATGGACAAACTACATTTATTTTACTCATTTATTTAGGCCTTTATATCTAACAGAGAATCTGTTACTTGTTGTTGTGTGATGATTCCTTGAGCATTTGCTTCATAAGCAATCACTTGAGGAATTTGATTTACAATACTATTTATAAAATCAGCTGTAACTTCTTGAGTTGCTGGATCACCTGTGATATTTGCAACCTGAGCTAGGTTTGAAGCTGTTTGTGTTACTTGAGCTTGTGCTGCTAGCATACCATTTAAACTATTGCTGTTTGTTATTTGCATCATTTACTCCTTGTTCTTCTTGTCTGCTTAAAATAAGCATTTTATTTAAGTTCGCAGCTCTTGCTATTGAAGCATCTGCACTACTTAATTCACTTGGTGCTCCTGCTGATTTTGAAAGTTTTTCAAGTTTTGCAAGGGCAGCATCTTCATCTTGAGGTAGTGAGGTGTCAAGTCTTACGTGTCCACCAGTTACATAAAGTTTACCATCCGGTCCAGTTTGATAGTTATAAGAAATAGCACCTTTTGTATCTCCAAGGCTTGCATGTTGTTGTTCATGGGCTCTTGTTTGAGAATCAACTCTTTTGAACTTTTCTAATACTCTTTGGTAATCATTTTCATCATAGTTTTTATCACCAATATTAACAGTATCAGTTTTTTCAAATGTTGACTTTTGCTCCTCTTTTTTATCAATTGCTGCAAGTTCTGCTTTTTTAACAGCTATTTGTTGATTTATAGAAGAGGCAGATTGATATCTATCAAAAATTTCCATGATGCACCTCAATTTATATATGAGTTAATTTTACCTAATTTTTGTAAGCATGTAAATAAGAAGAAAAAAGCCCCAATATTTGGGGCTTAATTTAAAGAATAATATTTAGTAGTTAATTGCAACTTTGTAGTTTGGATCATCTTCTTCATATGTACAGAATTGTCCAGCATTTTTAAGAATCTTTTTACAATCTTTACTTAAGTGTCTAATTACAAGTTTTTTATTTGCTTCAGCATATTTTTTTGTAATTGCATCAATAGCTTCAACTCCTGATATATCCATAACTCTAGCGTCTTTAAAGTCTAATACAATATTTTCAGGGTCATTTTCAATATCAAAGTTTTCGTTAAATGAAGTAACACTTCCAAAAAATAAAGGTCCATCAAATTCATATACTTTTGAACCATCTTCTTCAAGGTGTTTTTTAGCAGTAACTTTTGCATGATTCCAAGCAAATACTAAGGCTGAAATTATTACACCTGAAATAACCGCAATTGCTAAGTCTTCAACAATTGTAATACCAGTTACTGTTACAAGTACAAAAGCATCACTTTTTGGCATTTTTGTAATTCTTGCAAAAGAACTCCACTCAAATGTACCAATAGAAACCATAAACATAATACCAACTAAAATAGCAACGGGAATTACATTTAAAAGATCAGTTAATGTAGCAACTAATAAAATAAGTCCAAGAGAAGCCACAACCCCTGATAATCTACCTAATCCTCCTGATGTATAGTTGATGATTGATTGACCAATCATTGCACATCCTGGCATAGCACCAAAGAAACCACAAGTAATATTTCCTGTACCTTGCGCAATACATTCTTGGTTTGCACTACCTCTTGTATTACTAATCTCATCTAAAACTGATAAAGTTAATAATGACTCAATTACACCAACAAGTGCAACAATAACGGCATAAGGAAGTACAAGCATAAACGCATCAAAGTCTAAAATTACATCTGGTATATGAAATTGTGGCAATAAACCTTTAAACTCAGTTAAGTTTGCTAAATCACCTACAAGTTTAGTATCAGCTCCTGTAATATAAACTCCAAGTGTAAATAGAATGATAGCAACTAAACCACCTGGAATCGCTGCTGTAAACTTAGGTAAAAAGTACATAATAGCCATAGTTCCAATGATGATAGCATACATAATCATACCTGCACCATCTAAAAATTTGAATTGACTAGTTGCAATAACAACAGCAAGACCATTTACAAATCCATGAAGAGCTGGTTGTGGTACTAAACGAATAAATTTACCCATTTTGAATAGACCAATTAGAATTTGTATAGTTCCTGCAACAATACCTGTAAGTGTAATATACTGAATTATTCCAAATGATAGGGCATCACCTGTTAGTCCTTGAGCAATTAAAATCTCTTTTGATGCAATACTAACACCAACTAAAACAATAGCAACCGCACCAGTAGCACCAGAAATCATACCAGGCTTTCCACCCATTAAAGCAGTAATTAATCCAAGAATAAACGCAGCATATAGACCAACAATAGGACTAACTTGGGCAATAAATGAGAAAGCAATAGCTTCAGGTACTAATGCAACTGCAACTACAAGTCCTGATAGAATATCACTTTTAGGATTTTTTCCTATAAAAGTATCTTTTATATTTAACAAATTTGAAACCTTTGTGTTTGTATTAATTCGCGATGATACCTAAGATGTACTTAATCTTAGTTAAATGATTTTTTTAATAAAATAATGCAATGAAATATAATTTTTTTAAATCAGTTACTTTTAAATTGATAATGTTAGTTTTTATTGTAATGTTTGCTTTAATTACAGCTTCACTAATATTTAATTCTCAAATAGACAAATTAAAAAAACAAATTGATAATATATATTTTGGAAACTTTATACCAGTTGTAAAGTTAGAAAAAATTCAGGATAATTATAGGAAGATTATATCTTGTAGAACACTTAGATATGTTTGTGATTTTAAAAAAGAACAAAACATAATAGAAAAAGAGTGGGAGTATTATTTTAGTTCATATAAAAATGCTAAAGAAAAAGAAGTAGTAAATAGTGTAGACAAATCTATAAAAGATACTTTTAGAGTAAATAAACTTCATATATTTAAAAATATTGTAAAAAAGATTGATTACTTAATAGAGTATGAAACACAAATGGCTTTCAAGCAACGTAAGCTTTTTTTACAAGATTACCAAAGTATGAAAAACTATTTACTTTATAGTGTAATATCAATTATAGTTTTATCCTTTGGATTGATTGGTTTTATTATCTTACAAGTGGTAAAAAAAGATAATCAATTAAGAATTTTAAATAAAAAGTATAAAATTGATTCTATTACAGATGGTATGACAAAACTATATAATAGAAAATATTTTGATACTATTTTTGATAATATGCCTTTTATCGCAAATGCAAATAGTTGGCAGTGTGCATTTATTATTTTAGATATTGACTTTTTTAAACAGTACAATGACACTTATGGACATGACTTAGGTGATGAGACATTAAAAAAAGTAGCTAATACTTTAAAAGATTATTTTAATCAAAAATATGAGTTTGTATTTAGATTAGGTGGTGAAGAGTTTGGTGTAGTTTTATTTGATATAGATGAAACTACTTTACAAAGCTGTTTGGAAGACATCAATAAAAGAATAGTTGATTTAGGTATAGAACATAAAGGTAGTAGTATACTTGATGTTGTATCTGTATCTATTGGTGCTATTGTTTATGAACCAAATAGCTATATATCAGCTAATAAATTATATAGATTAGCAGATGAGTGTTTATACAAATCAAAACAGAGTGGTAGAAATAAATACCATATTTATAAAGGAAAACAATGACATTTTTGTTTAATAAAAACAATCATTTCAACTTAGCAAATATTGTGACATTTTTTAATATCGCAGCAGGAATATTTGCCATTTATTTTTTAACTCATCAAGAGTTTTTTGCAGCTGCACTTTTTGCATGGCTTGCAGGAGGTTTTGATATTATTGATGGAAAAATTGCAAGAAAGTATAACTTATCAACAGAGTTTGGTATTCAGTTAGATTCTTATGCTGACTTCTTGTCTTTTGTTATTGTTCCAACTATGTATATTTATTTTGCAGTTATAGATACAAAAGAGTTAGAACTAAATACTGTTTTAGTAGTATTTGCATTTGTGTACTATGTTATCTCAGGACTTAGAAGATTAATTCAATTTAATATAAACTCAAATGAGGGTGAAGTATCAAAGTATTTCACAGGAGTTCCTACACCACTTGGAGCAATTTTATTATGGCTTACATACCTTGTGTATTTAACAGGTTTTATAAATGAAACTATAGTTTTAGTACTTATGATTGTAATAGGATTTTTACTAAATTCAAAAGTAAAAATCCCACATCCTTAAGTAGTAGAATAGATGAATGAAGTAGTAAGTATAGATCTAGGTTCAAACTCATTTAGAGTTTTGAAATATGATTGTAGAAATGAAAAGATTCTTGCAGAATATAATGAAGTAGTTGGTATGGCTGATGGCTTAGTTGAAACTAACAGAATCTCAAAAGATGCCATGCAAAGAGTAATAGAGGCTATAAATAAATCTGTAGAAATTGTGAACTATGATACAAAAAAGGCAGTTGCTGTTACAACTGCGGCTATGAGAAAAGCTAAGAATAATCAAGAAGTATTAAAATATTTTAAAGATGAAACAGGTGTAGATTTCACAATTATTGATGGGAAAGAAGAAGCAAGACTAACACTTCTTGCTGTAAAATATGCACTAAAAAGAGAAAAGATTAACTCATCAAAATTTATTTTATTAGATATTGGTGGAGGATCAACTGAAATAATAGTAAATAATAATGATACATATAAGTCGCATAGTTTTGATTTTGGTATTGTAACTATGACACAAGAGTATTTACATTATCATGCCTTAAATTCTGATTTAGAAAAAAGAAAAAAAGAGATTAAGAAGTATTTAGACTCTTTAGAAATAAACCTAGATGATTATACATTTGTAGCAACAGCAGGAACTCCGACAACTGTTGCTGCTGTAAAGCTAGGACAAGATTTTTTCTCTTATGATAAAGATGTAGTAAATGGAACTATTGTAAATTTAGATGATTTACAAACTTGTTTGACACTGCTTTCTAATTCTTCAAAAGAAGAGATTACAAAACTTGTTGGTCGAGGAAGAGTTGAATTTATTGAAGTAGGTATATTCATATATCAAGCAATTTATGAGGTTTTAGGAAAAAGTGAATCAATAGTTTTAGATGATGGTTTAAGAGAGGGTGTTGCTATAAATGCTTGTTTAAAGTGTAAGACTTAAGATAAAAGTCTTACACTTTGCTCTTGAACGATATTTGCTTGTGAAGCTGCTAAATATCCTGCATTTGCATTTACATTTGTTTTATTAAAATCTGTTGATTCTTTACCAAAATCTCTTAATTGATTTGATTTATTTTGATTGTAAAGATTTTGTTGCTCAACTATATTTTCTTTTGCGCTACTTTCTAATTTGTTTCCAAATTCAGTAAATTCAGAAGTAACTGCTTGAAGTTGTCTTGATGCTTCTTCTACTTGTTTTGAAACTCTTTGTAAATCTGGAAGACTATTTAGATTTGCTTCATTTAATTCCCCAAAAATATCATTTGCTAATTGAGGAGTATTTGGTCTTTCAATAGAAAAGTTATTATTACTTGTATTTATTTCAATAGTAGTATTTTCATCTGTTGATTCTTTGCTTAAAAGTGTTTGATTATTAAACTTTGTTTCATAAGCTAATTGATTGAAGTTTTTTAAATCTTCATTTATATCTTGTTTAATATCATTTTTATCTCTTGCTTCAAATTCACCATTTTCAACTTTTTGAAGTTTATCTTGAATATTTGATAAAAAATCTTGTTGTTTTTCTAGGGAATTTTCAGAGATTTTTGTAATAGCAAGCCCTTCATTTATGCTTTGTATATTTAGCGATAACTCATCTCTTTTTTGGTTGTACTGATTAACTGATAAAACAAGGGATGCATTTTCTACATTCTCAATTTTTTCACTTTGTTGAGTTCTACCTGTTTGAGGGGATAACGGGGCATTATTTAGGGTACTAATATTATTGTTAATATTATTTACTTCCATAATTACTCCTTACTATTTATTTTATCCTTAAATTATATTTAAACTTAGCTAAAAAAATTATAAAACAAATCATTTAGGTTTTTTTATCTAAAGGTTAATTAATATAATTTTCTATATAATATCTCCTTTAACTTAAAACGGAGAAATGATATGAAAATGACGGGCGCAAAAATGGTTGTAGAATCATTACATCAAGAAGGGGTAGAAGTAGTATTTGGATACCCTGGAGGCGCTATTATGAACGTCTACGATGAAATATACAAGCAAAATTACTTTGAACATATATTAAATAGACATGAACAAGCATCAATTATAGCTGCACAAGGTTATGCAAGATCAACTGGTAAAGTTGGTGTTGCTATTGTAACATCAGGTCCTGGTTTTACAAATGCAGTAACTGGTTTAGCTGATGCTTACATGGATTCTATTCCTTTGGTTGTTATTTCAGGGCAGGTTCCAACTACGATTATTGGAACTGATGGCTTTCAAGAAATAGACGCTGTTGGTATTTCAAGACCATGTACTAAACACAATTATTTAGTAAATGATATTGATGATTTACCAAGAATTATAAATGAAGCATTCCATATAGCAAGTACTGGAAGACCAGGTCCAGTACATGTTGATATCCCAAAAGATATCACAGCAGAAATTTCTAATTTTAATTATCCAACGAAGCTTCATTTGCCAACTTATAAGCCAACTGTTAATTACAACAAAAGGCAATTAAAAAAGGCAATGACGGCTATATCAAAAGCTAAAAAGCCTTTATTATATATTGGTGGAGGAGCTGTACTTTCAAATTGTGGATATGAGATTAGAGAGTTTGCTAAAAAAGCAAATATTCCAGCTGTTGAGACATTAATGGCAAGAGGAGTAATGGGTCATGATAATCCATTATTCTTTGGTATGTTAGGTATGCATGGTGAATTTGCAGCAAATATGGCTGCTTATGAGACAGATTTATTAATCTCACTTGGTGCAAGATTTGATGATAGAGTAACTGGAAGACTTGATCAATTTGCTGCAAAAGCAAAGGTTATTCATGTTGATATTGACCCTACAAGTATTGGAAAACTAGTTACACCTGATTATCCAATTGTTGGAGATTTAAAACTTACAGTTGAAGCAATGATTGAAGCTTCTAATGAAGCAGAATTCAATGATTATTCAAACTGGGTTGAATTATTAACAGAATATAGAGAAAAAGAGCCATTAAGATACAATGACTCAAATGAAGTTATTAAACCACAATGGCCAATTGAAAGAGTTGGACAGTTACTAGGTGAAAGAGCTATTGTTTCTACAGATGTTGGACAACACCAAATGTGGACAGCTCAGTTTTATCCATTTGCTTATCCTAGACAATGGATAACTTCTGGTGGTTTAGGAACTATGGGATTCGGATTACCAGCTGCAATGGGTGTAGCAAGAGCTTTTAAAGATACAGATAAGGTATCTGTTAACTTTACAGGTGATGGTTCAATTCTTATGAATATTCAAGAACTTATGACATGTGTAGAGAGTGATTTACCAGTAATTAATATTATTTTAAATAATAACTACCTTGGTATGGTAAGACAGTGGCAAACTATGTTCTATGAAAATAGATTATCGGAAACAGATTTATCTATGCAACCTGACTTTATCAAGCTTGTGGAAGCTTTTGGTGGAGTTGGATATAGAGTTACAACAAAAGAAGAGTTTGATGCTGCACTTAAAGATGCAATTGAGAAGAAAAAACCTGCAATGATTGATGTTGTAGTAGCAAGAGATGAAGATGTACTTCCAATGGTACCAAACGGTCATGCCTTAAATGAAATGACTTTAATTGAAGGAGCTAAGTAATGAATAATTTTAATCACTATTATGACACTGAAACTACAAGACAGGTTATTTCTGTCATTGTAATGAATGAAAACAGTGTTTTATCAAGAATAGTTGGATTATTCTCTGCAAGAGGTTATAATATTGACTCTTTAACAGTAGCTCCAATTGAAGAAAGTGAATATTCAAGAATGACAATTGTTACAACTGGAGATAAAAGAATTATTGATCAAATTGTAAAGCAATTAAATAAATTAATTCCTGTATTAAAAGTAAATGAACATAAAAATGTAATTGAAAAAGATACAGTAATAATGAAGTTTTCAATTGATAATAATTTATCTGATATTGATGTAATTGCTAGAGCTTATCATGGTTCTATTCAAAATGTTACAGATGAAGCTATTATTGTATCCGCAACTGATTCTAGTTCTAGAATCATGAACTTTATTAAAATTATGCAAAAATTCAATCCACTTGAAGTAGTAAGAAGTGGTATTGTAGCAATGGAAAGATAAGAGAAACTTCTCTTATCTTTTTTTACTATATAACTCTATAAGGATACTTATGACACTACAAGAAATAGCAAAAACTTTAGAGTTAGAGTGTGATAGTAAGATTGAAATATCTGGATTAAATACTCTTAAAGACTCAAATGAAAATGAATTAACTTTCTTAGAAAACAAAAAATACATAAAAGATTTACAAAATACAAAAGCAGCAGCAGTTTTAGTAAAACAAGAACATGCTTCAAGTGTTCCAAGTGGTACTATAGCTTTAGTTTGTGATGAGCCTTACTTATTTTTAGCAAAAACTAGTAAACTTTTTGCACCAAATATAATTGAAGTTGAAGGTGCAAAGCCATCAATTGGTGATGGTACAAAAGTTATGCCAAATGTTTATATTGGAAAAGGTTCATCAGTTGGTAAAGACTGTACTATTATGGCAGGTGCTTATATTGGTGATAATGTAAATATTGGTAATAACACAGTTTTACATCCAAATACTACTATTTATAGAGATTGTAATATTGGAAGTGATTGTATTATTCATGCAGGAACTGTTATTGGAAGTGATGGTTTTGGTTTTGCAAATACAAAAGATGGAAAATATATTAAAATCTATCAAAACGGAAATGTAGAAATTGGAAATGATGTAGAAATTGGTGCAAACTGTACTATTGATAGGGCAGTATTTAAATCTACTATTATTGAAGATGGTGTAAGAATTGATAATCTAGTTCATATAGGACATAATTGTAAATTATCAAGAGGTTGTATTCTTACAGGTCAAGTTGGACTTTCAGGTTCAACTACTCTTGGTCAATATGTAATCATGGGTGGTCAAAGTGCAACAGCAGGTCACTTAGAAATCGCACCATTTACAACAATTGCAGCACGTGGTGGAGTAACTAAATCAATTACGGAACCTAAAAAGTCTTGGGCAGGTTTCCCTTTAATGGACCATAAACAATGGTTAAGATTACAGGGTAGAATTGCAAAATTATTAAAGTAAGGGATATAAAATAGCTAAAAAAATTATTTCACTAATTGTATTATTTATCTTAGTATATTTTGAATATGCTACATTTTTTAGTAGCAAAGAAATTGTAGGGCAATTTGGCTCTACTTTTGCTACTTACTCATTGGATTATTTCGGCTTTTTGGGATATATATATTTATTTTTATTTATTTATACTTTATATGTAGTAAATTTCAAAAAAGATTTTGATTTAAAAGATTTTGTTGTTAATATTTCTGTTGTTTTACTTATTTTATTTGTATCTTTAACTCTTCAAGCTTTACTAGTTGAAGGTGAATACAGTGGAAAAATAGGAAATATTTTAATTGATACATTAAGTCCTTTTATTGGTAGGGCAGGGCTATTTATTTTTGTAATTGTAGGATATGTAATATCTTTTATGGTTGCATTTGAAAATAGTGAAGTTGATTTTAGCAAGGTTAAGAATTTAAAAAATAGACTTAAATTAAAAGAATCAACTAATAATGCTAAAAAAATAGAAAATCAAAGAAGAACAAAAAGAAAAGAACAAAAAGTAAGAGTAACAGAAACAGGTAATGTTGCAGAAATTACACTAGAAAAAGATTTACAGCAAAATGAATCAAATGAGTTTGCTATAAAACCTGATATGTATGAAGTAATAGAAGAAGTTAAAGATGAAACTTTAAACCTTCAAACAAATACAACTTTTTCAAATAAGCATGAAGAAGTAATACAAGATATAGATAATAATCAAGAATTAAAAGAAGAAATTCCAGAAGTACAAGCTTCACCTGAGCAACACAGTGTAATTGTAGATGAATTAGAAGAGAATAGAAAGTTATTAGATGATATCGAATTAGGTCAAACAGAAAAACCAAAAGATTTTAAACTTCCTCCAACAAAATTTTTCCAAAAAGGACCAAAAGATAATAAATCTAAAGTTTCTGAAAGTGTAATTGATCAAAAAATCTGTGATTTATTAGATAAACTTTCAATGTTTAAAATTGAAGGTGATGTTGTAAGAACTTATACAGGTCCAGTTGTAACTACTTTTGAGTTTAAACCAGCACCAAATGTAAAAGTTTCAAAAATATTAAATCTTCAAGATGATTTAGCAATGGCACTTAAAGCTCAAACTATCAGAATTCAAGCTCCAATTCCTGGAAAAGATGTAGTTGGTATTGAAGTTCCAAATGAAGATAGTCAAATTATTTTCTTAAGAGAGATGTTAGACAGTGAACTTTTCCAAAATGCAAAATCACCTTTAACAATGATTTTAGGAAAAGACATAGTTGGTAAACCTTTTGTTACAGATTTAAAAAAGCTTCCTCACTTACTTATTGCAGGAACAACTGGTTCTGGTAAGTCTGTTGGTATTAACTCAATGATTTTATCTCTTCTGTATAAGAATTCACCAGATACTTTAAAGCTTGTGATGATTGATCCTAAGATGCTAGAGTTTTCTATGTATAATGACATTCCACATTTATTAACACCTGTTATTACAAAAGCCGGGGATGCAATTAATGCTTTATCGAATATGGTAAGTGAGATGGAGAGAAGATATACTTTAATGTCTCAAACAAAAACAAAGAATATTGAAAACTTCAATGAAAAAGCATTAAAACATGGCCATGATAAAATGCCATACATTGTTGTTGTTATTGATGAGTTAGCTGACCTTATGATGACAAGTGGTAAAGATGTTGAATATTCAATTGCAAGACTTGCTCAAATGGCAAGAGCAGCAGGTATTCACTTAATAGTTGCTACTCAAAGACCATCTGTTGATGTAGTAACAGGATTAATTAAAGCAAATTTACCAAGTAGACTATCTTATAAAGTAGGTCAAAAAGTAGATTCTAAAATTATTCTTGATTCAATGGGTGCAGAGTCTTTACTTGGAAGAGGAGATATGTTATTTACTCCTCCTGGAACTTCTGGTCTTGTAAGAATTCATGCTCCTTGGTCAAAAGAAGAAGAGATTGAAGAAGTTGTTGAATTCTTAAAAGCTCAAAGAGAAGTAGAATATGATATGAACTTTATTAAAGATTCTAATTCATCAAGTTTAGGTGCAACTTCATCCGATGCAGAACTTGGAGATTTAGATGAATTATATGAAGATGCAAAACAAGTTGTTTTAACTGATAAAAAGACTTCAATCTCATATATACAAAGAAAACTTAGAATTGGATATAACAGAGCTGCTACAATTGTAGAACAATTAGAGCAAACAGGAGTACTTTCAGAAGCAAATACTAAAGGAAATAGAGAAATTTTAGTATAAGCCAATATTTTTATTGTATGACTTGATTGTAGCAGGCTCACTTTTTATTTTATTTATGTTAGAATAAATAAATTATTATTAAGGAGTTTGTTATGAATACAAGTATTGTAGGAAGACATTTAGATTTAACTGAGCCAATTAAAGATTATATAAATAGCTCTGTAGAAATTTTCAAAAAATATAACTTAGATATTATTTCTGTTAATTCGATTATTTCACAAGATGAAAAACATGGGAAAAAAGCATTTACTTTTGAGTTTACACTAAACGTAGCTCATTTAGATACTATTGTTGTAAAACAAAAAGATAAAGATTTATATGCAGCAGTTGATATTGCAGTAGATAGAGTATCAAAAGTTTTAAGAAGACACCATGACAAAATAACAGGTCACAAAGCTACAAAACTTACTGAAGTTGAGTCGCAAGTAATTGAAGATCAAATTGCTATCGAATTAGAAAAATTTGAAGATGAGATTGCACCTGTAAGATTAACTTCATACAAACCAATAGATATTGAAGAAGCATTACAAGACCTTAAAGGTTCTGATGCACAATTTAAAGTATTCTATGATAAAGATGATAACATGAGAGTACTTTACAAAACTAAAGAAGAAGGTAAATTTGGATTATATTAATCCTTTTTTCCCCTTTAGAAAAGAGGTATTAGCCCTGGCTAATGCCTTTTTTTATTTATACAAAAAATATAGGAGTTCATACTAATGAATACTGAACTAAAAAAAATTGCACTAATTGGTCAACCAAATGTAGGTAAATCTTCACTTTTTAATAGAATTGCAAAACAAAGAATTGCTATTGTATCAGATTTAGCAGGTACAACAAGAGATATTAGAAAACATGAGATTGAAGTATTTGATAGATGTGCTATGATGTTAGATACTGGTGGTATTGATGAAACTAATGATGCGATCTTCTCTAATGTAAAAAGAAAAGCTATTGAGACTGCAAAAGAGGCTGATATAATACTTTTTATGGTAGATGGTAAAAGAATACCTGATGAAAAGGATAAAGAATTATTTTATGAGCTTCAAGCTTTAGGTAAAGAGCTTGCTTTAGTTGTAAATAAAATAGATAATGACAAAGAGAATGAAAGATTATGGGAATTCTTTGAGTTTGGAATTTCTGATGAAAATTTATTTGGAATTTCAGTATCTCATAACAGAGGTACTAAAACACTTTTCGAATGGATATATAATCATTTACCACCAGTTGTTGAACCAGAATTAAGCGAAGAAGAAAAAGCAAAGTTAGAACAAGCTTTAGAAGATGATGATAGTGAAAAATCAAAAAGAGAAGAAATTGATGAGAAAAACATCAAAGTAGCTATTATTGGTAAAGTTAATGTTGGAAAATCATCTACTTTAAATGCAATTATTGGTGAAGAAAGATCTGTTGTTTCAGAAGTTGCAGGTACAACTATTGACCCTGTTGATGAATCTTTTGAATATCAAAATAAAAATGTTACTTTTGTTGATACAGCAGGTCTTAGAAGAAGAGGTAAAATCGAAGGTATTGAGAAGTTTGCCTTAATGAGAACTAAAGATATGTTAGAAAAAGCAAATGTTGCTTTAGTTGTACTTGATGCTTCTACTGCCTTTAGTGATTTAGATGAAAAAATTGCTGGTTTAGTTGATCAATATGGTTTAGGAACTATTATAGTTCTAAATAAATGGGATGAAAACATGGATACATTCCAAAAGCTTGAAACTGAAGTTAGAAGAAGATTTAGATTCTTAGAATATGCACCAATTATTGCAATTTCTGCAAAAACTGGAAGATCAGTTGAGAGATTAAAAGATAAGATTATTGAGGTTCATGAGAACTACACTAGAAGAATTCCAACATCTGCTTTAAATAGAGTAATTGAACAAGCAGTTATTAGACATGCACTTCCAAGTCCAGCCGGTAATTATCTTAGAATTTATTATGCTACTCAATTTAGTGCTCAACCACCAAAAATTGCATTAGTTATGAATAAACCTAGAATGCTTCACTTCTCTTATAAAAGATACTTAATTAACTTCTTAAGAGATAATTTCAACTTTGAAGGTACACCTATTCATTTAATTGCAAGAGGTAAAAACGATAAAATAGGTGATGAGGAATATCTAGAAGAGAGTAACTAAACAAAATAGGAGTTCTTTTGAATGCGATAAAAAACAATATATTTGCTGGAATCACAGCTGCAATTGTAGCACTTCCTTTAGCCTTAGCCTTTGGTGTTGCTAGTGGTGCCGGTGCAATTGCTGGTTTGTATGGAGCAATTATCTTAGGTTTTTTTGCTGCATTTTTTGGAGGAACTTCAACTCAAATCTCAGGGCCAACTGGTCCTATGACAGTTATCACTGCAACTGCTATTGCAACATTTCCCAATGATTTATCTTCTGTTATGAGTATTATTCTTTTATCTGGTTTGATACAAATTTCTTTTGGAATTGTAGGTATTGGTAAATGGATAAAATATATACCTTATCCTGTGATTTCTGGATTTATGAGTGGAGTAGGGCTTATAATTATAATACTGCAAATAAATCCTTTTTTAGGAGTAGAATCACAAAGTTCAGTGATTATGACATTAAGTGAAATTTTTAATACTTTAAAAAATATAGATTATGACTCCTTTTTAGTGGCTTCTATAACTTTAGCAATAATGTTTTTTACCCCTAAAGTAATTTCAAATAAAATACCAACAGCTTTAATTGCTCTTGTTTTTGTAACGTTTCTTAGTTTTTATCTTGGTTTGCAAATAGATAAAATAGGTGAAATCCCTATGGGCTTACCTGAGGTTATAATGCCTTTTTCTTTTGATCTAAGTAAACTAGATACTATATTAACTTTAGCTATAACATTAGCCCTATTAGGTTCTATTGATTCTTTACTTACTTCTTTAGTTGCTGATTCAATGACAAAAACAAAACATAATTCAAAAAAAGAGTTAATAGCTCAAGGTATAGGAAATAGTTTATGTTCCTTTGTTGGAGCAATTCCAGGTGCAGGTGCAACTATGAGAACGGTTATAAATATTAATAGTGGAGGAACATCTAAAGTTTCTGGAATGGTTCATTCTATTACCTTACTTTTAATAGTTTTGTTACTTGCACCCTTAGCTTCACAAATTCCCCTTGCAGTTTTATCTGGAATTTTGATAAAAGTTGGTTTTGATATTTTAGATTATAGGTTTATTAAAATCTTGCCACAAGTAAAAAGGCAAGATTTACTAATTATGATTACTGTATTTTTATTAACAGTATTTGTTGATTTGATTATGGCGGTTGGTGTTGGTATTACAATAGCTTCAATTTTAGCTGTATATCAAGTATCAAAAAATACTAAAATCAAGACACAAAGAGCTCAAACTTCTTTTGATATTGATTTAGATAGTAAAAAAATAGAAGTTATCAAGATTAACGGTTCTTTATTTTTTGGAACAGCCTCTGTTTTAGATAAAAAAATTGAGAAATTAAAAGATGTAAAATATGTAATTTTAGATTTAAAAAGTGTATTTTACTTGGATATATCGGCAATTTTTATGATTGAAGATTTAATTGAAAAATTAAGAGATAAAAATATAAAAACTATATTTGTTTTAAAGTATGCCCATAGAAGAGCTATTTCAAAAGTTGATATAAATAAAAAATTTAAAGATAGTAAGCTTTATCATAATATAGATGAAGCTATAAATTTTACACAAGAGTTAGAGTTAAAAAATGCATAGAAAAATATACTTGCTAAATAATTTAAAGTTTGAAGGTGTTGAAAACCTTGAAGTATTTAAAATTGATTTTATTAAAAAAGACATAAACTTTTCAAAATATGACGCTTTGATTTTTACTTCAAAAAATGCTATTTATTCATTAGATAGTTTTTCAGACAAATATAAAGAAATCCCCTCTTATGTAATAGCACCAAAAACAGCAAAGGTTTTAGAAAAAGTTGGTGGCAATATAGCTTTCATAGGAGAGTCTGGTCATGGAAATGATTTTGCAAATGAATTAACACCCCTTTTAAAAAACAAAAAAGTTTTATACTTAAAAGCTGAAAAAACAGTTTCTAGCTTAGTTGAGATACTAAAGGAAAATTCTATCGATATTGATGATGAGATAGTTTATAAAACATCATGTAATAAAATAAAAAACAATCTTGAAAAAAATAGCGTTATTATTTTCACATCTCCTTCAAGTGTAGAGTGTTTTTTCAAAAATTTTGATTGGGATGAGAGTTTTGATGCAGTTGTTATTGGAAAAACCACATTAAAATACATGCCTTTTAATATAAATGCTTATGTAAGTTCTAAAACTTCTGTAGAAGAGTGTATAAAAGTAGCTTTAAAGTTATAGATTTAAACTCAAATTTAATAAGTTTTGCTAAAATAAGAATATCTAAGCAGTTCGGGATTTTCCATCGTTGAGGGTCCGATACTGTATTTTTGCGTGTAATTGTAATTTCATGGTGTGCAGCATTTGCCTTTTGGTATTTTCGCTCCTGAAGTGAGATTCTTATGTGCAGTTATTGGCTTTTTGTGGGCCATTTGATGGTTAACGGCTGCTTGGAGAACTTAAATTTAAACTAAAAAAACTAATAATACAAGGAATTATCGTGAATATATTGATACTAGGAAGTGGTGGTAGAGAATACTCTATTGGATTAGCAATATATAAAGAAAATGCTCACAACTTATTTTTCATGCCAGGAAATGGTGCAACTTCGCAATTAGGTACAAATATAAATATAAAAGATTATAACGAATTAGCACAATGGGCAAAAGATAATTCTATTGATTTAACAATTGTAGGACCAGAAGCTCCATTAGTAGATGGTGTTGTTGATATATTTAAAGAAAATGACTTAACTGTATTTGGACCAAGTAAAGCAGCAGCTGCCTTAGAAGGTTCAAAAGTATATATGAAAAATATTCTTAAAAAGTACAAAATACCAACAGCAGCATTTATAGAAACTACAAATGAAAAAGAGGCTCATGATTTTATTGATACTATGAGTATCCCAGTAGTTGTTAAAGCTGATGGTTTATGTGCAGGAAAAGGTGTAATTATTGCACAGTCACATGAAGAAGCTAAACAAGCAGCATCTGATATGTTAAATGGTTCATCTTTTGGTGATGCAGGAACTTCTATCGTAGTTGAAGAGTATTTAGATGGATATGAATTATCAATCTTTGCTATTTGTGATGGTGAGAACTACAAAGTACTACCAGCTGCTCAAGATCATAAAAGAGTAGGAGATGGTGATACTGGGCCTAATACAGGTGGAATGGGTGCTTATGCTCCAACTCCTTTAGTAAATGACGATATTTATAAAAAAGTAGAAGAGAGAGTAATTAAACCAACTTTAGAAGGTATGAAACAAGAAGGTGCTCCTTTTGAAGGTGTTTTATTTATTGGGGTTATGGTTGTAAATGGTGAGCCAATTATTTTAGAATATAACGTAAGATTTGGTGATCCTGAATGTGAGATTTTAATGCCTTTATTAGAAACTCCTGTATCAGATTTATTTTATAAAGGTGCTACAAAGCAACTTGATAAATTAGATATTAAAATTAAAAATGAATATGGTGTTGCTGTTGTAATGGCAAGTGAAAATTATCCTTATTCATCGTCTAAACCTGCTGAAATAATCGTTGATGAAATTATTGATGATGAGTTAAAAGCTAATTCACATATTTCTTATGCAGGTGTGTCGGAAGAAGATGGTAAACTAATGGCTACAGGTGGTAGAGTGCTACTTTGTGTTGGTTTTGGTAACTCAATTCAAGAAGCAAGAGACAGAGCATATGATTTATGTGGTTATGTTCACTTTGCTGGAAAGAAATGTAGATCAGATATTGCTTATCAAGCTTTAAAATAGAGATTTATAATGCAAAATAACAGCTCACAAGATCTTCAATTAGCAACACTTAGTTCAAGAGCTATGGCATTTGTGATTGATGATTTACTTGTTACTTTTTTAGTAATCGCTATGTTTTGGGATAAGATCACTAATGCAGGCAATAGCATGGAATCAATGGTTTATTTAATGAAAGTAGAGATTGTAGGACCTTTGATAATGTTAAAGGTTGTATATCATACTTTTTTTGTGTGGTATTATGGTGCAACAATAGGAAAAATTATTACAAAAATTAGAGTAATTGATTATAATACTTTAGGAAGAATATCTATCTTCTCATCTTTATTAAGAGCAATAGGTAGAGTATTCTCTGAGTGGTTTGTATATATTGGATTCATTATTGCATTTTTTAATGATGGAAAAAGAACATTTCATGATTATACTGGTAAAACATTGGTTGTAAATGTTTAGAAGTGTAGTTGCTCCATTAATTTTATTATCAACTCTTTCTTACTCTAAAGAGTTGAATAATGAAAAATTTCAACTTCTTGCAAAAAATGTTGATACTAAAAATAGTACAGTTATTGCAAATGGTGATGTTGTGGTTTTTTCTAAAAACTACTACATTACAGCTGACAAAATAATATATGATAAAGAAAAAGAGACCTTTGAGCTTTTTGATAATGTTTTAATTTTAAAAGACAATAGAATACAAACACAAAGTAATTATGCTTTTTTAGATGTAAATGATGACTCTTATGAACAAACACCTGTATTACTAATGGAAAAAGAGAGTAACTTATGGATAAACTCTAAATCATCTAAAAAAAATAAAACTGAAATTGAGCTTGAAAGTTCAATAATCTCATCATGTGATTGTGTTGACCCTGTATGGAGCATAAAAGTTTCATCTGCTTCATATGATACAGAAGATAAATGGTTACATGCTTATAATACTAGATTATATATAAAAGATGTTCCTGTATTTTATAGTCCTTATCTTGGTTTCCCAACAGATAAAACAAGAAGAACAGGACTTTTAACTCCTACAATTGGATATTCAAAAAACGATGGAGGATATTATTCTCAACCTATTTATTTTGCACCTGCTCAAAATTATGATTTTGAATTAATACCACAGTTAAGAACAAATAGAGGTTCTGGACTTTATGCTTATTATAGATTAGCTGATTCACCATATTCATTATTAAAATTAAAAACTGGATACTTTGAAGAAAAAGATGAGTATAGAAAAGAGTTTGATTTAAAAAATGAAAAACACTATGGGTGGAGTATTGATTATGAAAGAACAAAACTTTTTTCTAAGAATGAATCTCATCAAGATGGTTTATATGCATCTATAAACTGGTTAAATGATATTGAATATAGAACTGTTGAAAATGAAGAAGATGTGATTTCTACTGAAAAAAAAGTTGAATCAAAATTAAACTACTTTTATAATACTCCTGAATACTATGGGGGACTATACTCAAGATATTATATTGATACAGATTTAGATTCAAATGATACAACACTTCAAGAATTACCTCAAATTCAATTACACTCATATAATAAAGATTTAGGTATAAAAAATTTAATTTATTCTGTTGATGCGAAAGCTATTAATTATGAAAGACAAAAAAAGATTAATGCTCAAATTTATGAATTAACTCTTCCTATTAGTTATAATACATATTTTTTAGATGATTTCTTATATTTAACTTTAGAAAACAAAAGTACTATTAGTAAATATCAATACTCTAATACAGACACTTCATATGATAATGGTACTTTAGTTCAAAATGAATCATCTATTACAATAGGAACAGATTTAATTAAGCCTTATACAAATTATTTACATACAGTAAACTTAAGTGCTAAGTACTCATATCCAAAGAATATTCAAAAAGATGGAGACTTATACGATATAACAGTTGATAAAGATAGTTTAAAAGGTGAAGAACTAGCATCTTTCCCTATTGCTCAGGGAAAAAAGAATATTAAGCTTAAATTGAATCAATCTTTATATGAAAAAGAGGGTTTAAAGCAAATAGTAAATCATAAATTATCACAATCAATTTTATATGATGAAAATAATGATCCAAAATTTATGGATTTAGAAAATTTTGTTAAGTACAATTATTCTAATGGAACTATAACTAATAAAATTATCTATAATGTAGAAGATAAACATTTTACTGAAAATACTTCAAGCTTAACTTATAAGTATGAAGATTTTGATTTATCTTTAGGTTATTATAAGTCAAAAGATACAAAGAATTCAAATAAAGAAGAGCTGGAATCTTTTAGGATTAATACTTCATATGATATATCAAATGACTATAAAATCTCTTATTATGAAAACTATAATATAAAAGATAGTTTACGAAATAAGCAAGGTATTGGCTTTGATATTTATGATAGATGTTGGGCTTTAGCCTTAAAGTATGAAAAAGAAGTAATACCTTCTACTAGTAGCAATAGTGAAGGTATTAGACAAAATATTTTATATATAAACTTAGAGCTTAAACCTCTTGGTGGAATTAAGCAAAAGTATAAATTCAAGGATAGTAATGAATCCTGAGAATAGTATCTATTTTAAAAATAGAGAAGTTGCAGCATATAGATTATTAGATGTAATGCCAATTGATAAAATGAAGTTAGAAAATTGGACAGTTATATCTAGTTCTTGCGGTGGTTTTGAAGTTGCAAAAGTTATAGCAGATACATTAAATGCGAAACTTGATATAATGATTAGTGAAAAAATAGAAGCACCTGCAAATGATGAGTGCGAAATTGCTATTGTAACTGAGCATGAAGAAGTTGTTATACATGAAGAGTTAGTAAAAAGTTTTGATATTAGTTTAGATTATATTTATGCAAAATCTAAACAAATTTATGAAAATATAGTTTTAAATAAAGTAAGTAGATTAAGGCATGGTAAGCAAATTGCTGATTTAAAATACAAAAATGTTTTAATTGTAGATGAAGGAATTAATACAGGTCTTACAATGATGGCATGTATAAAAACAGCAATTAATTTAGGGGCTAAATCTATTTCAGTAGCAACTCCTATTTTACCAACTGCTAGTATTCAGACAATTGAATCAATTGCAGATGATTTATATTATGTAAAAAAACTTAATCATTTCATATCAATTGACTTTTATTATGATAGTCTAAATGATGTAGCATTTGAAGAATTAGAAAAAATAAATAAAGGATAAAGTAAGTATGTCAACAGTATGTGAATTTGAACTAAATGAAAAAGAAGAGATTTTTGAATTTGACAAAGTAGCTAAACAGGCAAATGGATCTGTTTTAGCAAAATTAGGTAAGGCAGTAGTTTTAGCTACAGTAGTAAGTGAATTTGATAACCCAGTGGAAGAGGATTTTACTCCTTTGACTGTACAATATGTTGAAAAAACATATGCATCAGCAAAGCTTCCAGGTGGGTTTATAAAAAGAGAAGCAAAACCAAGTGAATTTGAAACTTTAACTTCAAGAGTTATTGATAGAAGTTTAAGACCATTATTCCCTAAAGGTTATGTTTATCCTACAACTATTACTGTTATGGTATTAAGTGCTGATAAAGATGTTGATTTACAAATGCTAGCTCTTAACGCTGCAAATGCTGCTTTATATACTTCTAATCTTCCTATTAAAAAATCTGTATGTGGTGTAAGAATTGGTAAAATCGAAGGTGAATATGTTGTTAATCCAACATCAACTCAATTAGAAGATTCATCATTAGATTTATATGTAGCTGGTTCAAAAGACGAGTTGCTTATGATTGAAATGAAATCAATTTCAAGTGCTCAATTAGTTGAAGTAGATATAGAAGCATTTACAAAAGTACATAATGCTAATGAAATTTGTGAAGAAGAGTTAGTAGAAGCAATTGCTGTTGCACAGAAAGCTTTACATGAAGCAAATAAAACTTATGAAGATGGTTTTGAAAGTGTTTGTAAACCACTAAAAGAAGTTGAATTAGTTAAATTTACAATAGATGAAGAAGTAATTGAATATGTTAGAGATAACTACTCTTCAAATATTAAAGAAGCTATTAAAAAGCTTGCAAAAAGTGAAAGAGCTACTGAGTTAAAAGATGTTGCAAAACTAATTTCCCAAGATGAAAATTGCCTAGCAAAAGAGATTGAATACAAGGTAGTTTATGAAGCAGTTTCAATTGTAAAAAGAGAACTAGTAAGAGATATGATTGTAAAAGAAAAAGTTAGAGCTGATGGAAGAGGACTTAAAGATGTAAGACCTATTTCTATTGATACTAATATTTTACCATCTGCTCACTCATCTTGTTTATTTACAAGAGGTGAAACTCAAGCTTTAGTTGTTGGAACAATAGCTGGTTCTAAAGATGGGCAAATGTATGAAGTTTTAACTGAAAAGTCTACTTCAATGGAAAACTTTATGGTTCATTATAACTTCCCTGGTTTCTCAGTAGGTGAAGCAAAACCAATGTTTGGTGTAGGAAGAAGAGAGCTAGGTCATGGTAACCTAGGTAAAAAAGCACTTGAATCTACTATTGATAAAGATTATACTGAAACAGTTAGATTAGTTTCAGAAATTTTAGAATCAAATGGTTCTTCTTCAATGGCAACTGTTTGTGGTGGTTCATTGGCACTTAAAGCAGCAGGTGTTCCTATATCTGATTTAGTTGCAGGTGTTGCAATGGGTATGGTTGTTGAAGGTGATGAGTATTCAGTTCTTACTGATATTATGGGCTTAGAAGATCATGATGGAGATATGGACTTTAAAGTAGCAGGTACAAAAGATGGTATTACTGCACTTCAAATGGATATAAAACTTGGAGGAATTGAACTTTCAGTATTAAAAGAAGCATTACTTCAAGCAAAAGAGGGAAGAGAACATATTCTAGCAATCATGGAAGAAGCAGCAGAGCAAATTGTTCCAAGTGAAGCCTTACCTTTAGTTGAGCAATTTGCAATTGACCCTAGTAAAATGATGGTAGTTATTGGAAAAGCTGGTGCAACAATTAAAGAGATTATTGAAAAATTCTCTGTTGCTATTGATTTAGATAGAAATTCTGGAAATGTAAAAGTAAGTGGTGAATCTAAACAGAATGTTTTAGATGCTTGTGAACATATTAAAACAATTTCTAACAATGCCACTTCAAGAAAAGAGACTAAAAGTATAAACTTTGAAGACTTATATAAACCAGAAGATATTTTAACTGGTAAAGTTGAAAGAATCGTTGACTTTGGTGCCTTTGTATCTTTACCAAAAGGTGGAGAGGGATTATTACATATTTCTAAAATCTCTAAGCAAAGAGTAAATAATGTTTCTGATGTATTCTCAGTTGGAGATAATGTAGAAATCAAAGTGTTAAACGTTAAAAAAGATAGAATCGAACTATCAGCTGCTTCTCTTTAAGATAAAAAGACTTAGGTCTTTTTATCACTTTCAAAATAAATAATTTTAAATCTTACCCTAATAGTAATAAAAAGTAACACTCAATGTTTGTTATTTATAAATTTTGTGATATAATATAAAACGATGAGATAGCAATATAGGCTAAAGTTTGTTATTCACATGTAATATAGTAAGAATTATTTAAATTATAAACTTACATTAATATTTCTTACGATAGTATAGTAAAAATAATTTTTTTAAAAAACTAAGGGGTTTTATAATGGCTAAGCTTTTAATTGTAGATGATTCTACTATGCTAAGAGATATGCTTAACTATGCATTAAATGAAGGTATCGATGGTGTTGATGGTTTGGCAAAAGCTAAGGCTGATGAGTTTGATTTAATTATCACAGATGTTAACATGCCAAATATGGATGGTTTAACACTTATTGGTGAGTTAAGAAAACTTCCACAATATTCTAAAAAGCCTATTTTAGTTCTGACAACTGAAAGAAGCGATGAAATGAAAGCAAAAGGAAAGGCAGCTGGCGCAACAGGTTGGATTGTTAAGCCATTTGTTCCAGATCAATTACTAAAAGCTGTAAATATAGTTTTAAGTAGATAATAAAAAAGGGGTTATCATGTCATTTGATATTTCTAAATATAGAGAAATGTTTCTAGAAGAAGCAGAAGAGCTTTTTGAATCAGCAGATAATGTATTATTAGAAGCTGAAACTAATGGTTCTTTAACTGATGATGAAATGGGTCAACTGTTTAGAGATGTACATACACTAAAAGGTAGTGGTGCATCTGTAGAGTTGACTAAGTTTGCTGAATTTACTCATGATGTTGAGAACATGATGGACAAATTAAGGAATCACGAAATAGAGTTTATTCCAGAAATGGCAAGTACTCTTATTGATGGTTTAGATGTAATGAGAGAAATTCTTGACTTAGAGGTTGCAGAAGATTTAACTAAGGATACATTTACTGATATGACAACTGATCTTTTAGAAGAGATTAGAGCATATTCAAGTGGGAATGCTCCTGTTGCAAAAGAAGAACCAAAAGTTCAAGAAGTTCAAGTTGCAAAAGAAGAACCAAAAGAAGAGATTAAATCAGTAGATCATATAGAAATTGATAATGACAATATTGGATTTTTTGATGATGACTTAAATGAACAAAAAAATAGTAATGCTTATGGTATTTTTGAAGATGATTCAATTGATGAAGCACATAAGAATTATGGTTTCTTTGATGATGAACTGGAAGAATTAGCTGAAAGTATGGATGACTCTCAAGAAGATATGGTTGACACAAATGATGACAGAGAAGATTTTGGTTTCTTTGATGATGTACCATCTATTACTCCTGATTCAGTTATGGAAACTAATAGTGTTGAGCAAAAAGAAGAGCCAGTAAAAACTGCTGAAGTTGCAAAAGTAGAACCTAAAAAAGAAGTAGCCAAAACTGTTGAAGTTGAAAACAAAGAGTCTACACCAGTAGCAAGTGAGCCTAAAAAAGATAGACCAACGAGAAAACCAAGAGATCAAAAAGAGGGTGCAAAAAAATCTGCTGCAAGTAGTAATATTAGAGTAAACCTTGATAAGATTGATTTACTTATGAATAATGTTGGGGATCTAGTAATTACAAACGCTATGTTAACTCAATTTGCAACTACAATTGAAGGTGCTAAAACTAGAAATTCTGTTTTAGAGCGATTAGAACTTTTAGAAAGACATATTAGAGATATGCAAGATTCAATTATGAGTATTAGAATGGTACCAATGGAATCAATATACTCTAAGTTCCCAAAAGTTGTTAGAGATATTTCAAGAAAACTTGGTAAAAAAGTTGAGTTTATTCATTATGGTGATAATGTTGAGATTGATAAAGCAATGATTGAGGGATTAACTGATCCTTTAATGCATATTATTAGAAACTCTCTTGATCATGGACTTGAAACAACTGAGCAAAGAGTTGAGTCTGGTAAATCAGAAGTAGGTTCTATTACTATTTCAGCAGAACAAGCAAATGGGCAAATGATTATTACTATAGAAGATGATGGTAGAGGAATTAATGCTGAAAAAGTTGCTTTAAAAGCTTTAGACAATGGTCAAATTGATGAGAACCAATTTAAAAGTATGAATGACAAAGAAAAAGCAATGCTTGTATTTGGTGCTGGTGTTTCAACAGCAGATGAAATCACTGACATTTCAGGTAGAGGTGTTGGTATGGATGTTGTTAGAACAAATATTCATAAATTAGGTGGAGCAATTGAATTAGATACTAGCGTTGGTGTTGGTACAACAATTACAATTATGTTACCTCTTACACTTGCTATTCTTGATGGTCTTGATATTGCCGTTGGAGATAAAAAGTATATTTTACCATTAAGTTCAATTGTTGAATCACTACAACCAAGTGCTGATATGATTAAAAAAATTGGTGATGGTACTCAAGATTTATTAATGTTAAGAGAAGAATTTATTCCTGTTGTTAGACTTCATGATTTATTTGGGATTACGAAAAGCTTTGACAAACTTGAAGAAGGTATGTTAATTGTTGTTAAATCAAGTAATACTAAAGTTGCATTATCTATTGATGAATTTTTAAATCAACACCAAGTTGTTGTAAAACCTTTAGATAAAAACTTTAGAAGTGTTCAAGGAATTGGAGCTGCTACTGTTAGAGGGGATGGAAGTATTGGTCTTATTTTAGATGTTGTTGGTATTATCAATGCACAGATAAAAAGAGAAAAAGACATGAGCTTCGCAAGAAAAGCTTCATAAGAAATAGTCTAAATGAAAAAGTATACTACACAAGATGCTCATAATAGAATAAAAAAACTTCTTTATTCTCTGACAGGGATTACCCTAGCAGACAATAAAGATATAATGATATCAAATAGAATTGATAAATTAAAAAGAGATTCAAAATATCAAGGTGATATTATGGATCTTTTGGATTTAGTTGAAAGTGGAAGTTACGTTACAGAGTTTATAAACTCTTTTACAACAAATAAGACGCATTTTTTCAGAGAAGATTTTCATTTCTTAGATTTAAAGGATAGAGTTCTTCCTAAATTAGCAAAAGAGGGTGGAAAGATACAAATGTATTGTTCTGCATCTTCTACTGGTGAAGAACCTTATTCTATGGCAATGACTGTTTTAGAAACAAAAGAAGAACTTGGAAAATATATTGATGCTTCAATTGTTGCTACAGACATTGATACAAATGTTTTACAATATGCTGCAAATGGAATATATAGATTTTCTAAATCTTCAAAAGAGTTTCCAAATTGGATTAAACCACAAAAATATTTTAAAAGAAGAGTTCAAAAAAACCTTGCAGGTGAAGAAGTTTTAATAAAAGTTAAAGATGAATTAAAAAAGATGATTACTTTTAAAGTAATGAATCTAAATGATAATTCATACCCTTATCAAAACAATCAGTTTGATGTTATTTTTTGTAGAAATGTATTGATTTATTTTTCAGCAGAAGATCAAAATAACATACTAAAAAAACTTTTTAGACATTTAAAGATTGGTGGAACTTTATATTTAGGGCATTCAGAAAATCCTCAAGATTTAATTAATTATGTAAGTAGAGTTGGACAAAATATTTTCGTAAAAGAAAAGGAAATAAATTGATTGTAATTGGTCATAAAGATGGTAGTATAGAAAAAACTTCTGCTGTTAGATTTACTCAAAAAACAAAAGGTTTATTAACTCATACTGTAATAGGTGGTGAGTTTGCAGTTGGAAGTGATATTGAGAATATTGCTTTTAAAACACTTCTTGGTTCTTGTGTTGCAATTATGTTTTTTGATAAAGTAAAAAAAATTAAAGCAATGAATCATTTTTTATTACCAACTACAAATAATACAAATGATGATATGAAATATGGTTTATATTCTGTTGAAGCAATGCTAAATGAGATGTATAAACTTGGCTGTTCAAAAAACAACATGGTTGCAAAAATATCAGGTGGTGCTGATATTATGCAACTAAATATGTCTTCTTTATCTATAGGACATAGAAATGTAGAGTTTGCAAAAGACTTTTGTAAGTCTGAGGGGTTTAAGCTTATTAGTGAACATACAAGAGGTGAACACGGTAGATTAATTCTTTTAGCAGATGAATTTCAAACATTTATAAAAGTTACTCAGAAAACTGAGACAGATAGTAAAATTGCTAGTGAAGAGCAATCATTACAAAAAGAAATTACGAAAGCACCAGTTATCAAAGAATACGTTGGTGGTGTTGATTTATTTGGTTCTGAGAAAGAGGCTGAACCAGAAATGGAAATTGATCTTTTCTAAAGGATAGAAAAAAGTGTATACAGTTTTGATTATTGATGACTCTCCTTCTATGAGAAGAGTTATAAAAGATATGATAGATTCAATTGATGAATTTGAAGTTATTGCAACAGCAGTAGATGCTTATGATGCAAGAGAAAAGATTAAACAATATGAACCAGATTTAGTTACTATTGATATTAATATGCCAAAAATGGATGGAGTTACTTTTTTAAGAAATCTTATGAGACTTCACCCTATGCCTGCTGTTGTAGTTTCAGGTGAGGGGGTTAGAGGTAATGACATTTTTGATGATGGTGCTGTTGGATTTGTGCCAAAACCTGAAGCTGGTGAATCAATGGTTTCTTTTCATTCAAGAATTAAAGATACACTTTTAAATCTTACTTTCTTACTAAAAAGATATACATTAAAAAAACCAAAAGCTCTAAAGCAGGTTAAAACATCAAAAATTGAAGTACATCATAAGGTTCATCCTAATGAAGTAATACCTTCAAAACCTGCTTTAATGCCAGGAAGTAAGGTAATTGCTATTGGATCATCTACAGGTGGAGTTGAGTCATTATTAAAAGTATTTAGGGATTTACCAAGTGGTTTACCACCTATAGTGATAACACAACACATTCCTTATGGTTTTTCAAACTCCTTTGCTCATAGACTTAATGACAACTCACAAGTAAATGTACATGAAGCAAAAGATGGAGAAATTCTTGAGAGAGGATATGCTTATTTAGCTCCTGGAAATATGCACCTAACAATAGAAAAAGTTGGCGGAAATTATAAAACAAAGCTTTTAGATACAGTAAAAGTTAGTCAACATAAACCAAGTGTTGACGTACTTTTTAGGTCTGTAAACAATAGTGTTGGTTCATCTGCAATGGGTGTTATGATGACAGGAATGGGAGATGATGGCTCTATTGCTATGAAAGATATGTTTGACAATGGGGCTTATACGGTTGCTCAAAATAAAGAGTCTTGTGTTGTTTTTGGAATGCCTATGAAAGCAATCCAAGCAGGTGCAGTAAAAGACATAATCCACTTAAATGAAATAGCTCAATATATTGTTGAGTACTCAAAAGGAAGAAGAAGATAATCTTCTTTTTCTTCACTATTTAATTATTTTTAAAACATTAATTTGTTATTGTTATATAGACTGTTATTTATATAGGATTTATTATTGAAAGAAGAGAACTATTTAAAGCAAGAATTATATGATTTAATAAAAAAAGATAATTCTATTTTTGAATTTATTCAAGAATCAAGTTTAGATGGAATTTGGTATTGGGATTTACAAAACCCTGAAGATGAATGGATGAGTCCAAAGTTTTGGAAAGTATTAGGTTATGACCCTAGTTCTATGGAGCATAAATCTTCACAGTGGCAAGATATCATATTTGAGGAAGATTTAAAAATAGCTACTGAAAATTTTAATAAACATTTAGAAGATCCAAATCATGAATATGATCAAATAGTAAGATATAAACATAAAAATGGTTCTACAGTTTGGATTAGATGTAGAGGTATGGCTATTAGAGATGAGAATGGAAAAGCAATAAGAATGTTAGGAGCACATAATGATTTAACAGTTATTATGGAACTTAGGAAAAAATTAGATGAGAAAAAAGATATAGAAGATGCTAATAAAAAACTTTATAAAAAGGCTTATGAAGATTACTTAACTAAACTTCTAAATAGAAGAGGTTTTACAAAAAATGCTAAATATGTAATAGAACTAGCAAAAAGAGATGAAACTTCATTGAGCTTAGCTTTACTTGATTTGGATTTTTTTAAGAAAATAAATGATACATATGGTCATGCTCAAGGTGATGAGTTATTAAAAGCTGTTTCAGATATATTTCTTGATACTTGTAGAGGAAGTGATATCCTTGCTAGATATGGTGGAGAAGAATTTATAGTGCTTATGCCCCAAACAGGAAAAGAAGAAGCTATTATAGCTATTGAAAGAATAAGACTTTATATACAAAACCATGAAATTGGAAAAATTAAAAATCAAACTATAAGTTGTGGTTTAACAACTTTTAAACCTTCAAAACAAATAAATACTCAAGAGTTCTTAGATAATATGATAAAAGATGCAGATGAAGCTTTATATTATGTAAAAAATAATGGAAGAAATAGTGTTAAACATTTTAGTGATTTAATAAGAGTTAAAAATACATGACTCTTATTAAATAGCAGCTTTAAAAAATATCAGTAGTCTTCTCTAACTTATCTTTATCAAAATGAGTATAAATTCTAGATGTATTAATATCTGCGTGACCAAGTGATTCTTGTACAAGAATTAAGTCTTTGTTTTTTTGGTAAAGTAGGGTGGCAAAAGTATGTCTTAGCATATGAGCCCCATTTTTTTCTTTTCTAATACCTACACTTAAAAGTATTTTTTCAACAATACTACTTATATATGCTTGACTTAAAGCTTTTCCTTTTTGATTACAAAATAAAAGATTGTTTGTACAGCATTTTACACTAAACCATTCCTCAAGCTCTTTTTTTATGATATTTTCTTTTATCATAACAACTCTTGGTTTATTACCTTTTCCTCTAACTTGGATGATATAAGCATCCCCATCTTTATTGAAATCTTTTAAATCAATGTTTATAGCTTCACTAACTCTTATTCCTGTATAGAGGATAGTTTTAATTACAAGTCTATTTCTAGCAGCAATCTTTGCACTAAATGGGTAATCATTTATACCTTCAATAAATCTTTGAACTTCTTCTTTTTGCATAAACGAGGGCAGTTTAGTACCACTTTTTCCTGATAAACCACCCCAATTTTTAAGCTCAATACCATATCTATATACATAATTATCATTTTCTTCATTTTGTTTATCTATATAGCCAAAGAAAGTAACAAGAGCTATTCTGTAGTTTTTCTTTGTTGCATCAGATAGTGTACTTGTTTCAGTTGCTAGAAAGTCACTTAATAACTCTTCATCAATTTCTTTCATAGATGAAGCACCAAAGCTAATCATGAACTTATATAGTTTCTCCAAAGGTATGTAATATACATGAATACTATTGATACCAATATTTCTTACTTCTTTTATTGTTATCTTTAAATCCTCAATAGATTTAAAACCTTTTATAAGCTCCTTTAGAATTTGAGCTAGTCTATCTTTGTCTTTTACTTGTCTATTTGATAAGCTTGTGATTTTGCTTCTAATAAACCTTGATAACCAAAACAAATATGTATCACTAAATGTTGCTTCACAATCTAATGGATATTTCACACTATACCTTTAAATTTATATTTTACTTTTGGAAACTATAATTTCCAAACTATTATATTTGCCGTAGTTAGTAAACTACTAAGCCTATTGTTTATTACCAAAAACTTCCTGTATCACAAGGATTTTCTTTTTGATTGTCTAACTCTAAATATACATTATCACTGTAATCTATGTATAGGCTATAATCCCCTAAGTAAACACTTTTTTCTATTTGAGATTTATTTAAATAAGCATCTTCACTATATTGACTTAAGTCCGATAAATAGTACTCTACCATTGAAGGTGCCATATTGTTTACAGCATCTTCAAGGCAGTTGAAGTCATCGACTCCAAAAGTATTATACAAAGAATTTTTATTTAATAGTATTGTCATATTATCTTTTCAGTCTAGTTATTAAATCCATTTAACAATGATGCCATTCTATTCAAATCAATTTTATTGTCATTAGAGTCATTTTCTTTACGTTCTTCAACTTTTAAACCAAGATTATCAAACGAGTTTAATGCACTATCATCTTCGCCCTCTTCTTTTTTCTCATGGTTTTTAGCATTTTGATTGTTGTGATTGCTATTTTGATTTTGTTTGTTAAAGTTGTTGTTGTGATTATTGGTGTTATTGCTATGTTGGTTTGAATTTTTGTTCTCATCTTTTTTCTCATTTTGATTTGAACTGTTCTTATTCTCATCTTCAGCAGCATTATCTGAATTTAATAAAGACTCAATCTTTCCAAGCATTGATGAAATATTAGAGTTATCTTTCTCTTTATTTTCATTAAACTCTTCTAGGTTGCTTTCTAACTCCATCTTTTGTAGCTCTAAATCCTCTTTAGCAGACTCTAATTCAAGAACTTCATCCTCTAATTCAGTTATTCTGTCTTTTAAACCATCATTATCATTTTGAAGTTCTTCATATGCTTTTATTAGTGTATTTAAAGCATTATTTAATTTTGAAATTGTCTCTGCATTTGTCATTGTTATAAAATCCTTGTTTGTATTATAATTAAAAGTGTATTATTGCAAATTTTAGCTAATAATTCCATCAATTTTTAATAAAGAATCAACACTTGCTTGTCTTTGTGCAAAATCAAAGAATAATTCATCCATATTTTTTGATCCACCCTTACTTAATATTGTATCTTTATATTTAACTGCTAAGTCTTTATTGAATACATTTCCTGAATCAATAAACATATAAAATGCATCAGCACTTAAAACTTCAGCCCATTTGTATGAATAATACCCAGCAGCGTATCCACCAGCAAAAATATGAGAAAAACCATTTTGGAATTTATTGTATGAAGGAGGTGTTATTGCTGCAAATTCTTTTCTTACATTATCTAATACTTCTTGAACTTCTTCTTCTGTTTTGTATAACTTTTGATATAGTTTAAAATCAAACAGTGCAAACTCAATTTGTCTAACTAAAGATAAAGAAGATTGGAAATTTTTTGCTTTTATAATTCTTTCAATTGCTGCATCATCTAAAACTTCTTTTGTTTCATAGTGTTTTGCAAATAGTTTTAATATATCTTTATCATAAGAGAAATACTCTAAAAATTGAGATGGAAACTCTACTGTATCCCAAGCAACACCAGAAATACCACTTACATAAGCTTCAGTTACTTCACTTAATAAGTGATGTAGGGCATGACCCATCTCATGAAATAGTGTAACAACATCTGAATGTCTAAGAAGTGAAGGTGTTGTTTCTGTTGATTGTGGGAAATTACATACTATATAAGCTGTTGGAAGATGTGTAATACCTTTTGAATCAGTATAGTGTGAATGCCAGTTATTCATCCAAGCACCACCTCTTTTATCTTTTCTTGCTTCTAAATCTAAATAGATTCTAGAACTTAATTTACCATTTGAGCTAATATTATAAACTCTAACTTTTTCATCCCAAGCAGGTGCCTCTACTTTTTCAAATTTAATATCAAAGATTTTATTTAAGAAGTCAAAGAAACCATTTAAAACAGATTCTTGTTCAAAATATGGTCTATAATACTCTTCATCTAAATCGTATTTAGCTTTCTTTAACTTTTCAGAATAGTAAGCCATATCTGATGATCTAAAATCTTCTTTTTCTAAACCATCTTCAAAAGCTATTTGTTTAATCTCTTCTAACTCTTCTGTTGCTTTAGCTTTTCCTTTATGACCTAACTCTTCTAAGAAAGATACAACTTCATCTTCTGTTTTAGCCATTTTAGTTGATAGCGAGTATTGGGCATAACAATTAAAACCTAAGATTTTAACTTTTTCATCTTTTAGTTTTAAGATTTCTTCTATGATTTTTCCATTCTGAGGAGCTCTTGTACAATAAGCTTTATAGATCTCTTCTCTTTTCTCTCTAGAAGTACCATATGTAATATATGCTAAGTAAGATGGAATTTGTAAAGTAAATTTATATTTAGTTTTTCCTTCTTCTTCAAACTTTGCTAATTCTAAATCTGATTTAGGAATCTCTTTAACATCTTCAAAATCCTCAATTATCATTTCCCATGAATTTGTTGCATCTAAAAGATTGTGTGAGAAGCTTTGTGATAGTTCACTAAGCTTTAAATTCAACTCTTCTAATCTTTTCTTTTTGTTATTATCTAAATGACAACCAGAAAGTTTAAAGTCTCTTATTTCATTTTCTAGTACTTTATTTTGTATACTATTTAACATACTTTTTTCTTTAGACTGTATATCTTTTAAAGCTGTATAAATCTTTTCATTTTGACTTATCTCAGTTTCATATTTTGAGATAATCGGAAGACATTCTTCGTACACTCTTCTTGTTATTTCTGAGTTCTTTACAGAATCAATATGAAAAATAGGAGTTAGAAAATCATTTATTCTCTCCCCTGCTTCTTGATATGGTGTAACAAAATTTTCATATGTTTTTTCTTTTATATTTAAAAGCTCATTTATTTTTACTCTACTTTCATCTAATAGTTCTTGTAATATATCTTTTGAATTTTCTAAATTTTCTAAATTAAAATCTTTAAACATTTAATCTCCTTTTATTTTTTAAATTGTACAGTAAAACCTCTATCAAACTTTTCATAGTCTTGATAGAAGCTATACTTTTTAATATCAAACTTTTTGAAATACTCTTCTAAGGGTTTCTTTTGATCATAACCCATTTCACATAAAAGGTATTTTATTTTTCTTTCATAGGTTTCGTCTATAATATCTTTAAGAAGTTCATCTCCAACTTTCCCTCCAAATAATGCATTTGATGGTTCAAACTTTACATTTTCTGGCAGTTTATAGTCATCTGCTATATATGGTGGATTTGATATTGTCATATCAATATCTTCATTTACTTTTTCATATAAGTTACTTAGTCTAAACTCTATTTTATGCTCAACATTATGCTTCTTTGCATTTTGTTTTGCTAGTTCAATTGCTTTTTCATTTATATCTACAGCAATTATTGAAATATCTTCTATTAATAAAGCTAACATTACAGAAATAATCCCAGAACCTGTTCCTATTTCTAATACTTTAAATGCTCTATTTTCTTTTTTTATGATTTCAACGGCATTTTCTACTAATATTTCTGTTTCAGGTCTTGGAATTAAAACCCCTTCTTTTACCAAAAAGTTTTCACCATAAAAAGTAGCTTTATTTATAAGATACTCTATTGGATAGTTTGTTTCTCTTTTTTTTATTAGTTTTTCTAACTCTTTTTCTTTTGTAAACTCTTGATTATAATTTAAATGAAGCCAAATAGTGTTTTTATCTAATAAATGCATCATTAAAATCTCTACTTCTTTAGCAGGTATATGTGTTACATACTTTAGCCTAGAAGATTGTTTTTTAATTGTTTCTTTTATTGTCATAGTTTTTAAATCCTTTAAAACTGTAATTATAGTAAAAAGAGTTTTTATTAGCCTAAAATATATAAAGCTAACTCATCAGATAGTAAAAACTCTTTATTGTAGATTCTATTATCAATTTTTTCTATTTTTTCATATTCTATTAAATCTTCTATCTTTTCAAGTTCTTTTTCATTAAAAATTGATAAGTCAACTCCATTTGAACATCTAAAACCTAAAAGTGTCTTTTCTGTTTTAATATCTTCTAAATTTAACTCTTCAAGTTCTATATTTAAAGGATTTTCTATATACTCTTCTATACTTTTTGTTGGATATCTTCTATTATTTTCATAGTAACCAACTGCACCTGCACCAATTCCTAAATACTCTTTATGTTCCCAGTATCCATAATTATGTTTTGACTCAAACTCTTTAGCTCTTGCAAAATTTGAGATTTCATATTGAGTAAAACCTTTAGTATGAATATAATCAAAAATCTCTTTTGATAGCTCTTCATCATCAATTTTTACACTACTTCTATCAAAGAATTTTGTACCTTCTTCTATAGTTAAAGAGTAAGCACTTAAGTGTGTAATAGGTAAGCTAAAAGCAGTATCAAAATCCTCTTTCATTGAAGATAAAGTATCACCTTGAACACCATATATTATATCGCAGTTAATGCCATTAAAACCTATACAATTGGCATTTTGTATAGCTTTTATAGCACTTTTACTGTTATGCGAACGACCTAGGAATTTTAGTTTATCTTGATGAAAACTTTGTACACCAAAACTTATTCTAGTAACTCCTAAATCAAACATACCTTTTTGCCAATCAAAAGAAGCAGAGTTTGGGTTTGCTTCTGTTGTAATCTCAGCATCTTTTTTTAAGTAAGGTTTTATTAATTCAAAAACCTCTTCGTACTCATGGAATTTTATTGTTGATGGAGTTCCTCCTCCAATGAAAACAGTTTCTATTTCTTTATTATTTTTCTCAACATAATTTTGTAACTCATGTTTTAATTGTTTTTTTAAAGCCTGCATGTACTGCTGTTTTAAATGAAACCTATCTGTATAGGAGTTGAAAGCACAATAGAAGCACTTACTATCACAAAATGGTATATGTATGTATAAAAGCAATTTTTAATCCTAGTAATTATATAATATCGGGCTAATTATAAGGGAAAATATATTTATGACTGATAAAAACGAAAAAAAAACAAATAATGAGAACAAAAACTTTAGACCTAACGTAGCAGCAATTGTACTATCAGCAAAATACCCTCATACATGTGAAATTTTTATTGCTTCAAGAACTGATGTGGAAAATGCATGGCAATTTCCTCAAGGTGGAATAGATGATGGAGAGAGTGCTAAAGAGGCTCTATACAGAGAACTAGAAGAAGAAATTGGCACAAGAGAAGTAGAGATTATTGCAGAGTATCCAAAATGGGTATCTTATGAGTTTCCTCCTGCAATTGCAAAGAAAATGCAGCCTTATGATGGTCAGATACAAAAATATTTTTTAGTAAAGCTAAAAAAAGGTGCAAAAATAAACATTAACACAGAAATACCTGAGTTTAGTGAGTATAAATTTGTACCAACAAAAAATATATACGATTATATAACATTTTTTAAACGTACTGTTTATAAACAGGTTTTAAAATATTTTAGAAACGAAGGTTATATTTAAGAAGGATAATGAATTAGATGTTAAAAGTACTTAAGTTTGGTGGAACAAGTGTAGGAACACTTGAAAGAATTCAAAACGTTGCGAATATTATAAAAAAAATTAAAGATGAAGGTCATGATGTAATTGCTGTTGTTTCAGCAATGAGTGGAGAGACTAACAAATTAATTGAGTATGCTAATACATTTTCAAATGACCCAAAATCAGATGAAATGGATATGCTTTTAAGTTCAGGTGAAAGAGTTACCTCTGCATTACTATCAATTGCTTTAAATGAACAAGGGTATAAGGCTTGTTCTATGAGTGGTAGACAAGCAGGTATTGTTACAGATAATGCACATACTAAAGCTAGAATTGAATTAATAAATACTGATGGTATGAAAGATGCAATTAGTGAAGGTAATGTAATTATTGTTGCAGGTTTCCAAGGTGTAGCACAAGATACAAACAGAGTTTCTACTTTAGGTAGAGGTGGAAGTGATTTAACTGCTGTTGCAATTGCAGGGGCTATTGAAGCTGATGTATGTGAGATTTATACTGATGTAGATGGTATTTATACTACTGATCCTAGAATTGAACCAAAAGCTAAAAAGCTTGATAAAATTTCATATGATGAAATGTTAGAGTTAGCATCTTTAGGTGCAAAGGTTTTACAAAACAGATCAGTTGAGATGGCAAAAAAATTAAATGTAAATTTAGTATCAAGAAGTAGCTTCACACCAGAAGTTGAAGGTACATTAATAACAAAGGAAGAGAATATTATGGAAAAACCAGTTGTAAGTGGTATTGCTTTAGACAAAAACCAAATAAGAGTAGGAATGTATGGTGTAACAGATAAACCAGGAATTGCAGCATCTATTTTTACTTCACTTGCAGATAATAATATTAATGTAGATATGATAGTTCAAACAGTTGGTGTTGATGGTTCAACAGATTTAGATTTTACTATTCCTACTACTGATTTTGAAGCTTGTAAAAAAGTAATGGAAAAGTTTAAGAATGATGCAAAAAATATTGATTATAATGATGCTATTTGTAAAGTTTCAATTGTAGGTGTTGGTATGAAATCTCATACAGGAGTTGCATCTAAGGCATTCTCTACATTAGCAAACGAAAACATCAATATAAGAATCATCTCAACTTCTGAGATTAAAATCTCAATGATTATTGAAGAGAAATATGCAGAATTAGCTGTTAGATCTTTACATGAAGCATACGAACTGGATAAATAACAGTGCAAGAGTTTTTAAACTGGACAGTTGATTCAATCAGGGAAGATAGACTTATCTCTCCTTGGTTGGAAGAAAAAAAATATGAATGGACACCTTTAGTATCTAAGAATATCGTGAATCTTCTAGAAAAAGGATGTTCAGTTATTGTCTTAACGGATAAGGAGAGAGAATGGTTTTTAGAGTATAGTTTAACTCATATAAACTCACCTAAACTAAATAGACCATTTTTACCTTTTTATGATTTTAAATCATTTTACAAATATATAGATAATATAAAATCAGATGATGATATAGCTTATATAAAAGATATGTTAAATATCTCATTTCCAAATGGATATGTATTTTGGTATATTGGAAAGAGTCAAGATCCAAGAGCTATTATTCCAAAGGTTTCAAAGAACTCTTTTTTATGGTTATTTGATGAAGAAAAACAAGATGCTTTTAACCTTAGAAGTACTGATGAAGCTTTAGATATGAAATTATTACAAATGTTTAGACTTTATAATAAAACAGTTAGTGCCGCACTATTTGCTCAGATAAATGTGGAGCATTAATAGATGATTACGCAAATAATTGAAAACTCGACTATACTTGTTGTAAATGATTTAGAAACAACATTAAGTGAATTAATTCCTTTTTATCCAAAACACTTAGTTAGGATTATAAAAAATGAGGAGAAAGATGAGTTTTTAATTGCTCAAGCTAATCTTGCTATAAAAGAAGCCTATATAGCTTCAAATGAAAAAAAATATATATTTTTATGTGGTTCATCATTTAGAAATGAAGCACAAAACTCTTTATTAAAAGTTTTGGAAGAACCACCTAAAAATGTAGTTTTTATTTTAATAACAACTTCAAAGTCATCAATACTACCTACAATTTATTCTAGGATGCCTTATAAATATTTAAAAACATCTACTTTTAAAGAGGTATCATCTTTAGATATAGCAAAACTAGATTTAAAAGATATATATAACTTTTTAAAACAAAATCAAAAAATATCTAAAAATGAAGCAAAAGATTTGATAGAGTCAATTTTACTTAAAGTAAAAGATCAAAATTTGTTATTAGATGAATCTCAATTAAATATATTTTCAAAATCAATAAAATTAATAGAGCTAAATGCTAGACCTATAAATGTTTTAACTACCCTACTTTTATCTTTATCAAAACAAAAAAAATCTTTTTAAAGGGATTTGTATGCAAACATACAAGATATCAATAAATGACGCAAAAAAACTTTTTACACAATTAAACTGTGATAAAGGTGGTATAAATATACTTTCTAAAAAAGCAAAACTTCATACTTTGTATATAAAACAAATGCATGTGGGTGCTGCTAATATTTTAAAACAAGATGCTTTATCTATTGGTGCTGATTTAGCAGTTCCAACTGGTGTGATAACTGCAAAGGAAAAATATGTTGATGGTATTTTACTTGGTACTACAAAACACTTTGAACTTTTAGCTAGAAAAGAATTAGCTCAGCCTTTTGGCTTAAAAGATTTAGCTAAGAGTTTAAAAGAGTATATAAAAGAGAATAATTATAAAACTAAAATTATGGGAGTTCTAAATGCAAATGAAGACTCTTTTTTTAAAGATAGTAGATTTTGTTCAAAACAAGCTAGTCAAAAAATAGAATCAATGATTGAAGATGGAGCAAATATCATAGATATAGGTGCAGTTTCTTCAAGACCTGGAAGTCTTCCTGTTGAGCCAAAAGTAGAACTTGAGAGACTAAAAGATATTGTAGATACTATTTATGAAAATAAGTATTATGAAAAGGTAGATTTTTCAATTGATTCTTATGAGCCTTTAGTTATTGATTATGTATTAAATAAGGGTTTTAAAATAGTAAATGATATTACAGGTTTAGCAAATGATGAGGTATGTAAAATAAGTGCTTCATATAATGCTCAAGTTGTAATAATGCATATGCAAAATGACCCAAAAGTAATGCAAGAAAATCCTGAGTATGAAAATATTATATTAGATTTAGATGCGTATTTTAAAAATCAAATACAAAAAGCAAAATCTTTTGGTATAAATGATATTGTTTTAGATGTAGGTATTGGATTTGGTAAAACTTTAGAACATAATTTAACTTTGTTAAATGATTTAGAACATTTTAAACATTTTGGATATGAACTTTTAATAGGTGCAAGTAGAAAATCAATGATTGATATGATAACACCCTCTTCTATTGAGCAAAGACTTCCGGGAACTTTAGCTATTCATTTAGAATCTATAAAAAATGGCGCTTCTATTATTAGATGTCATGATGTAAAAGAACATCATCAAGCAATAAAAGTACAAGAAGCTATAAATAGTATAAACTAGTAAAAGATTATGAGATACTTTTAAAGTATCTCATGTAAACTATTTGCTTTTTTCATCCACTCTTTTAAATCATCATAATCTTCTTCTTCAACCATCGTTCTTACTTTTTTCATATGGTCTTCAAATAAATCTATAGATTTTAAAAGATTTTCTCTATTTTGTTTAAAAATATCAGTCCACATATCAGGACTAGATTTTGCAATTCTACTCATATCTTTAAATCCACCAGCAGCAAGAGCTATAATAGATTTTGGATCTTCATGTCCCATTACTGTATTTGCTAATGAATATGAAATAGCATGTGGTAAATGAGACATATAACAAGCATGTATATCATGTTCATCAGAATCCATAACAACAATTCTCATGCCAATTGCTTGAAAAACTTTAAAGGCTCTATTTACATGTATGTTTTCATTGTCTTCAAGATTACATAAAACTACAGTCTTACCTTCATATAAATCATCAATAGCAGCTTTTGGTCCAGATTTTTCTGTACCTGTCATTGGATGGGCTGCTATAAAATTTTGTCTAATAGATTCTGGAATATTTTTAACAATAAAATCTTTAGTTGATCCCAAATCCATAATTGTTGTAGTATCTTTAATATCTAAAAATTCTGGGATAATAGAGATTATATTATCAACTGGAATGGCTAAAACAATTAAATCACACTTTTCTTTTAGAGTTTTTATATCTACTAACTCATCTACAAGGTTTAATTCTGCTATTTCTTTTTTAGATTTTTCACTTCTTGCATAACCGTATACCTTTGTGGCTATTGCATATCTTTTTACAGCCTTTGCAAACGAACCACCCATTAGTCCTAAACCAACAATTCCTATATTCAAATTTGTACCTTTTCTTATAATAATTTCGAGATTATATCTTAATATTCATATAATCTATATTTAGCTATATTATTGCCTTATTAAGAAATTAAGGAAAGTCGTGAAAAATAAAGCAGTACTATTTTCTTTAGCGTGTGCAACAGCACTTTGTGCAAACACGATAAAATCTATTGAATATAAAAATTTGAATAAAATATCGCCTAAAATCGTAAATGAAACTTTAGGTTTTAAAGCTGGTGACAAACTTGATAATGAAAAGTTAAATAATGCTATAAAAAAGTTTTATGACTTCGGTTATTTTGATGATATAGTTGTCTTTAATAATAACGGAAATGTTGAATTAGTCTTTAATGAAAAACCTTCCATCGCAAAGGTTGAAATTAAAGGTTATAAAACAAGAGAAGACGAAATTGAAATCATGAAGGATTTCATGAAAGTTAAAAAAGGTGTTATGTATACTAAGCAAAGACTAGAAGAAGGTAAGAAAGTAATTCTTGATCTTCTAGAAAGCGAAGGGTATATAAACTCTGTTGTTGAGATAGATACAGAAAAATTAAATGAAAACTCTGTAAAAGTTACTTATAATGTAAATAAGGGTGATGAGATTATCATTAAAAAAGCCAACTATTATGGTTCTGACAAACTTGATGGGGATGACTTTGAAGATGTAACAGCAAATAATGAAAAAGAGTTTGCTTCATGGTGGTTTGGTCAAAATAGTGGTGAAGTAAAAGTTGATGAACTTAAATTTGATTCTAGAAGAATAAATGAATTATATTTTGAAAATGGTTATTTAGATGCACAAGTTAAAAAACCATATTTAAATATTGATTTTGCTTCAAATCAAGCTAATCTTGACTTCTTTATTACAGAGGGACAAAAATATACTACGAATGATATAAAAATCTATGTAGACTCTACTATTGTAGATCCTAAATATCTTCAAGAAAATTTAGATTTAATTGTTGGAAACACTTTTAATATCAAAAAATTAAGAGCTGACCAAGATTTTATAAAAACACAAGTTGCAAATCAAGGTTATGCTTTTGCACAAGTTAAGTTCGATATTAAGGAAAACACAAAAGACGCTACAGTTGATGTAGTATTTAATGTGATTCCAGGAAATAAAGTTTATATAAATGATGTAAAAATTTCTGGAAATACTAGAACTTTAGATAGAGTTATCAGAAGAAATGTATATTTAGCACCAGGTGATTTATATAATGCAACTGATTTAAAAGACTCTATTTCAAAACTTAGAAGAACAAGAAGTTTTGATGATGTAAAAATCGAAGAGAAAAGAGTATCAGAAGATAAAATAGATTTACTTGTTAAAGTAGTTGAAACTTCTACAGGTTCACTTATTGTTGGTGGTGGATATGGTTCATATGATAAACTTATGATTAATGCTTCTGTTAGTGACTCAAGTATTTTTGGTTCAGGGATTGGTGTTGGAGTAAATGCTGATTTATCTGCAACTAGAAGTAAGTTCTCGTTTAACGTTAAAAACCCAGCCATTAATGATAGTGAATATAATGGTGAATTTGAAATTCATAATAGTGATGATGAAATCACAAGAGATACTTATGATTTAGATAAAAACTCTTTAGGTTTCTCTGTTTCAGTTGGAAAAGAAGTTGTAAGAGATATGTATGTTGGATTAAGATACAGACTTGATACTATTGAAGAAGATTATCAATATGATGATACTTTTAAAAATAATAATCCTAAGTATTATCAAGATGCTGAGTATATTACAAGTTCAATTACTCCATATCTAAACTTTGATAATACAGATGATTTTTATGTACCAAGAGAAGGTTATAAAATGTCTTCATCTTTAGAGTTTGCAGGTGTTGGTGGAGATTCAGAATATTTAAAATCAACTACTTCATTTAAATATTTCCACTCTATTGAAGATATGACTGAACTTGATTGGATTTTTAGATTTAAAACACAAATGAAAGTATTAGCTGATTTAGGTCAGTTAAATCCAGGTGATTCATTATATATGGGTGGTGTAAGATCACTTAGAGGTTACAAATCTTATGCTTTTGGTCCAAATAATGATGAAGGTATTAAGGAAACACCATATAAGAGATTATGGACGAACTCTTTAGAATTAAACTTCCCACTATCAGATAGTGCAAAAATGAGATGGGGAGTATTTTATGATTATGGTATGACTGGTGTTGATGATTTTACTGATGTAAAAAGATCAAGTACAGGTGCCTTACTTGAGTGGATTTCACCTGTTGGACCTTTACAGTTAATCTTTGCACAACCACTTGATGATGAAGAAGGAGATGAGACTTCATCATTTGAATTCTCACTAGGAGCTAGTTTTTAATGGTTAAAAAATTTGAAAACAAAATAGATAAAGATATTATAAATAGAAGAATATCAAATGAAGAAGCATTAGATTTAATTAAAAATGCTTCACTTTTAGAGTTAGGTGAATTAGCGTCTTTAAAAAAAGATCAACTACACCCAAATAAAGTAACTACATTTATAGTTGATAGAAATATTAACTATACAAATGTATGTTGGGTTGATTGTAAATTCTGTGCATTTTATAGACATGGAAGAGATGATGATTCATATGTATTAAAATTTGATGAAATTGATGAAAAAATTGATGAATTACTTGAAATTGGTGGAACACAAATCCTATTCCAAGGTGGGGTTCATCCAAAATTAAAGATTGATTATTATGAAGAGTTAGTTGAGCATATTCATACAAAATACCCTCAAATTACTATTCATGGTTTTTCAGCTATTGAAATTCATTTTATTGCAAGAGTATCAAAAATATCAAAACTTGAAGTTTTAAAAAGATTACAAGCTAAGGGTTTAAGTTCAATTCCAGGAGCTGGAGCTGAGATATTATCTGATAGAGTAAGAGATATAATTGCACCAAATAAAATGGACTCAGAAGAGTGGTTAGAAATACATAGACTTGCTCACTCAATTGGTATGAAAACAACTGCTACTATGATGTTCGGTACAGTTGAAACAGATGAAGAGATTATAGAACACTGGGAAATGCTTAGAAAACTACAAGATGAAACAGGTGGATTTAGAGCCTTTATTATGTGGTCTTTCCAAGGTCAAAATACACAACTTGCAAAAGAGCAACCAGATATAAAACCTCAATCATCTAATAGATATTTAAGATTATTAGCAGTTTCAAGACTTTATTTAGATAATTTTAGAAATATGCAAAGTTCTTGGGTTACGCAAGGGTCATATATAGGACAAATGGCTTTAAGATTTGGAGCTAATGACCTAGGTAGTACAATGATGGAAGAAAATGTAGTAAAAGCAGCTGGGGCAGCAAACAGAATGAATCAAGATGAGATGATTAGATTGATTAAAGATGTTGAAGAAAAACCAGCAAAAAGAAATACTGCATATGAGATACTTGAAAGGTATTAAGTCTAATGAAATTTTCAAAACTTTTATTAGCAACAATGATTATACAAGGGAGTTTAATGAGTGCAGTAATAAAGCATATAAAAATAGATGATATTAAAGTACCTGTAATTTTTGAAGAACAAAAAAGTTTACCAACGCTAAACTTACAATTAGTTTTTCAAGATTCAGGATATATTCAAGATAAAGAAAAAAATGGATTAGTAAGTCTTTCTTCAAAGCTTTTAAATGAAGGAACAAAAGACTTAGGTTCTACAAAGTTTGCACAAAAGCTAGAAGAAAATGCTATTTCACTAAGTACTTCAAATGGTTTTGAAACATTTGTAATTGAGTTATCTAATATAAAAGATGTAAGTAATAAATCTATTGATTTATTGACACAACTTTTAAGTTCTCCAAACTATAGTGATAATGTTTTAGATAAGTTAAAAACTATACAAATTGGAGCATTAAAAAGAAAAGAGAATGATTTTGATTATACAGCTAGAAATCTTTTAAAGTCTACTTTATTTGAAAATACATCTCTACAAAACCCAAGTTCTGGGACTATTGACTCTATTTCTAAAATTAAACTAGATGATATTAAAGAGTTTTTAAATGAAACCTTGGTTTTAAATAAATTAATTATTGTTGCAGGTGGAGATTTTGATTATGAAGAGTTTAAAAAATTAATCAAACCACTTTTAAAAACACTTAAAAAAGGTGAAAAACCATCACTTGATAAAATTAAATTCAAATCAAAACAAAAAGAAGAAATAGTTTTAAAAGATACTCAACAAGCTTACATTTATTTTGGAAGTTCTTATGATGTTGAAACAAAAGACAAAGACTCTTATATGGCAAAAGTAGCATCATTTATTTTAGGTGGTTCTGGTTTTGGTTCAAGACTTATGGAAGAAATTAGAGTAAAAAGAGGATTAGCGTATAGTGCTTATGGGTATATTTCAGTTAATAAATCACACTCTTACTTTACAGGATACTTACAAACTAAAAATGAAACTGCAAATGAAGCAAAAGAATTAGTAGCTTCTATTGTAAAAGATTTTGTTAAAAAAGGTGTTACAGCTGAAGAATTAGAAGCTGCAAAAAACTTTTTAACTGGAAGTGAGCCTTTAAGAAGTGAGACATTAGCTCAAAGATTAAACAGAGCCTTTACTCTTTATTATAGAGGTTTACCTACTGATTATTCTAAAAAAGAGTTAGAGAAGATTCAAAACTTAAAAGTTGAAGATTTAAATGAATATATCAAATCTCATGATGAGATTAATAAATTGACTTTTGCAATAGTAAGGAAATAGATTTGTTAAGATTTGCACCTAGCCCAACAAGAAGTATGAATATTAGTGATTTAAGAGTTGCTATTTATAATTATATTGTTTCAAAACAAAAGAATGAAGGTTTAACTGTAAGAATTGAAGATATTGAAAAAGATAAGATAGTTGAAGGAAAAGACAAGGAAATTTTAGAGCTTTTAAGTCTTTTCTCAATTGATTATTCAAGAGCTGCTCATCAAAGTGACTCTTTAAAATATCATCAAAAAATGGCAATGCAACTTATGGCTCAAAAAAAAGCTTTTGCTTGTTTTTGTGGAGATGTAAAGCTTGATGAGTTAAAAGAAGAAGCTAAAAAAGCTGGAAAGCCTTTTAAATATGATGGGTTCTGTGAAACTTTATCAGATGAAACAGTTTTAAATACAAATGCACCTTTTACTGTAAGAATTAAAGAAGCAAATGCAAGTATTAGATTTACTGATTTATTACAAGGTGATTTTAAAATTAAACCTTTGGAGATGAACTCTTTTATTATTTTAAATCATGATAAAACACCAACATATGATTATGCTTGTGCAGTTGATGATATGATTATGGATATTTCAACTGTTATTAGAGACGAAAAGCATTTAGATTCTACTGCTAATCAAATTCATGTAAGGAAATCTCTATCTTATGATAAAAAGATAGATTATGTTCATTTAACTACTATTGATAATGCAGATGAAATATCAGTTAAATCTTTAATTGAGGAAGGTTTTCTTCCTAGTGCTATTGCAAACTATATAGTACTTTTAGGAAATAAAACACCAAAAGAGATTTTCTCATTAGAAGAAGCAATTGAGTGGTTAGATATTACAAAAATTTCAAAAGAAACTTTATCTTTTGATATGGATAAATTAAAACAAATAAATAAAAAGCACTTAGCTGCTTTAGATGATATGAGATTATCTAAGATTTTAGGTTATGCTGATACTGATTTAGGGAAACTTGGAAAAATATTTTTAGAAGACTTTTCTACTATAAAAGAAGTAAAAACAAAACTTGATACTGTTTTTGCTCAAAAAGTAACTTATGAAGGTTATGAAAAAGAGTTTGTTGAAATCAAACTTTGTGTACAAGACGCACCTTTCTTTGAAAACTTTGAAGATTTAGTAAAATATGTATCAGAAAAAACAGGTTTTAAAGATGAGTCTTTACAGAAGCCTTTAAGTTTTATTTTAACAGCTCAAGATGATTATTCTAAATTAGAGAATATTTATCCTTTAATTAAAAACTATATAGGAGAAATTGCAAAATGATAGATGCACTTTTAGCTTCAATTTTTACAGTTGTTTTAGGGATTATTTTTTTATACAAATGGGTAATTATTATTTCAGCTATTTTATCATGGGTTAAACCAGACCCTTATAATCCAGTAGTTCAAATGTTATATAGATTAACAGAACCTGCTTATGCACTTGTGAGAAAATATATTCCTACAGTTTTTGGAGGAATGGATTTAGCACCTATAATTTTAATATTTGCTTTAATTTTCTTAGAAACATTCCTAAAAAGTCTAGCCTTTTAATTATGAAAAGGCTAGCAACTTCACTAATTTGTTTTTTCACACTTACTTCTGCTTCATTAACTGCTAATGAAACAACATTTCTAAAAAAAGATTTTAAACCTACTCTTTCTTGGCTTGAGGAAAAGCCTGAGTCTTATGCCAGAGATTTTTTTATAATTCAATATTTAAATCAAAATAATATTTCAGATGAAGAAGCTAAAAAGGCTTATGACTTAGCAAAAAGAAAATCAAGTAGAGTAAATAAAGCATATAAAAAATATAGTGATAAAATTCCTATAGAAGATTTAAAATGTTATAGAGCAACAAGTAAAGAACTTTTTTTAGAAGAAGATAGGTGTTTAGCTTTAGGACTTACTTTAAAAGAAGCAACTAAACTTCCAACATCTTATGTAAAAGAAGCTGTAAGAAGAGTTTCAAAATACCCTACTTTGATGAATGATTTAGAAATAATAGCTGCAAATCAACCTTTTTTAGAGATTTTAAAAACATATCCACATAGATATTATCGAATCTTTTTTGATGTGGGTGAAGAGTATAGACTAAAAGAGTTAAATCATCCAATGCCAAAAGAGTTTATTCATAAGCTATCACTGGAGAAAGATTTTAACAAATTTATTAGATACACTGTTCCTAATCCTAAATATAAATATATTCAAAAATCACTATTTGAAGTTGAAGACAACAAACTTTTAAGTCATCAAACACTTTTCTTTTTATCAATGAATGCTTTAGCTCATAAAAAAGAAGATATAGCTTTAAGTTATCTTTCAAAAGCTTCTAAAAAAGCATATTTTAGAATGGATAAAGATAAAGTACTTTTTTGGGAGTATTTAGTTACTAAAAATAAAGAAATTTTAGAACAATTAAGTAATAGTTGGGATGTGAATATTTATTCATTATATGCAAAAGAACTTTTAGATAAAAAAATCGATAATGTTTTTTATGACCTAGAAGTAGTTAATAAAGAAACATCTTTTGATATTAGCAATCAATTTGATTGGATAAACGTTTTAGATGATATAAAAAAAGGTTTAGATAAAGAAAAACTTTTAAAGTATCAAAACGAGATATTCACAAATGAAGATACTAAACCTCATATGGCATATTTGCTTGAAAAGTATGCTAACTATAAAGAACAATATTTTATTACACCGTATATGGATGAAGTAAAAAAATATAGTTTAGAAAATCAAGTATATATTTATGCTTTAGGAAGACAAGAGAGTAGATTTATACCCTCTTCTATTTCTTTTGCAACTGCACAAGGAATGATGCAAATAATGCCATTTTTATCAAAAGCTTTAGCTAAACAGCTTGATATACCTTATAATATTTATGAGCAGTTTGTTCCTTCTATAAATATAAAGTTTGCAAATAAGCATTTGGAGACTTTAAAAAGACAATTTGATAATAATCCATTATTTATAGCTTATGCTTATAATGGAGGCCCTGGATATACTAGAAAACAATTTAGAAGAGGTTTATTTAGTAAAATAAATAAAAAGTATGAACCATTTTTAAGTATAGAACTAATTTCTTATAATGAAACTAGAAGATATGGGAAAAAAGTTCTTGCAAACTATTATATTTACAATAACTATTTAAATAAGAAAAATAAGAAGAGTTTATCTTCTATTTTTCAAACTTTAACTGCGCCTTAGTGGCACTATCAGAAAGCTCTAAAGTTAGGTTTGTTTCTTTTTTTAAAGTTTCAAACTTAACTAGATAATGTTTTCCCCAAGCTCTACTTTCTAAAATTGAGCTATATTTACTATTTTCTTTTATTTCCTCAAAACTTACAGCTTTAAACTTTTCATTTAATTTTAAGTCATAATTATATGCTTCAAAGTCCTGATTTTTTTCATCTATAAAATAAGTTGTGATTATAAATGTTTCATTTTCAAGTTTTTTTATATTATTTAAATATGTAGCCCAAAATAGTACTTTTTGTTCATCATTTTTTATAATATCGGCTTTTTTTGTATGTTGTACAGCTCTGGCTTTTTGTTCATCAGCTTTAAAGTATGCTAAAGCACTAGTAGAAGAACAACCAACAAATATTGTTGATACCGCTGCTAAAAGTATAGATTTATACATGTTTTCTCCAAGTTTATATGAAAAGTAATTTTACTTTAAATATCTAAAATAGAAATTAACTAACATATTTTATATATAAATCTTCAAAAAAATATTGTATTATTTCAAAAAGGAAAAATATGAATACATTATTAGTTATTGCTCATGGAAGCAGACTTAAAGAATCAAATGAAGAAATTATAAAATTTGCAAAAAGTATTAAAGATTTAAGTGATGATAGTTTTGATGTAAAATATGCTTATTTAGAATTAGCCGAGCCTAGTATTTTTGAATCATTAGACTCTTGTATTAAAAATAATCCAAGTGGAAAAATTAAGATACTACCCTATTTTTTAGCAAAAGGAAAACATGTAAAAGTTGATATTCCAAATGAGATTGATAAAATCAAAGAGTTATATAAAAATGCAAATATTGAAGTCTTACCACATCTAGGAAAAATAGATGGTTTAGCTCAACTCATTATTAATAACTACGCCTTAAATGAAAAATGATCTAATCTAAATATACTTTAACTACAATTTAGATAAAATCCCCACTATGAATAATAAAAGATTAGTGGTGGCTTTATCTGGCCCATCAAATAGTGGAAAAACTACTGTTATTGTTAAGCTATCAGAAGCCCTTCAGGCTAAAGGCTTTAAAGTTTGTATTATAAAACATGATCCAAAGGATAAAGCTACTTTTGATATTGAAGGAAAAGATTCATACAAATTTAGTCAAACAGGTGCAAATGTTGCAGTTGTAAGTCCCAATAGAACTACAGTATTTAAAAAACAGACATCTTCTGTTGATGAAATAATTAGTTTGTTTGATGAATTTGACTATTTGTTTGTGGAAGGCTTAAAAACACTAGAACTTCCAAGAATATCTATTTTCAGAAATAAATTAGAAGAATCTTATTTCCCTTGTACAGATGCAATAGCTTGTGATGATACTATTGATAAAGATAAAATCCCTACTAATATTTATAAATTAGATTTAAACAATCCAGAAGAGATAATTTCGTGGATTGATAAAAACGCAAAAAGAGTGTAATAATGCAAGATATAATTAAAGCAATTGAAGAAGCAAGTATAAAAATCAAAGACCTTATTGAAACAGGTGATACAGGTAAAAGTGAACAAGAAAATTCAACAGGTGATACACAATTAAAACTCGATATCGCAAGTGATGTTATAATTGAAAATATTTTCAAACAAATTCCAAGTATTAAAGCTATTGTTTCAGAAGAGCAGGAAGAGATTGTAGATTTAAATGAAGATGGTGAATATTTAATCGCTTATGATCCATTAGATGGTTCATCTTTGGTTGATGTTAATTTATCTGTTGGTTCGATTTATGGTATTTATAAAAATGAGTTCAATGCACAAAATATTGTAGCATCTATATATGTGGTATTTGGTCCAAGAGTTGAAATGGTAGTTGCGACTGATGATGTAAAAATGTATAGATTGTTAAAAGGTAAGTTTGAATTTATTCAAAATATAGTTTTAAATGAAAAAGGTAAGTTAAATGCCCCTGGATCTACTCAAAACTGTTGGGCACCTTACCATAAGCAGATGATTGATGATATTTTCCAAGATGGATATAGATTAAGATATTCAGGTGGAATGGTTCCTGATTTACATCAAATTCTATTAAAAGGTGGAGGATTATTCTCTTATCCTGGAACTACTGATAGACCAAAAGGTAAATTAAGACAATTATTCGAAGTTTTCCCATTTGCTTACACTTATGAAAAAGCAAATGGTGGTGCAGTTGATGGATTTAAAAGAGCATTAGAAGTTGAAACAACACATATTCATGATACAACACCATGTTTCTTCGGATCTAAGACAGAGATAAATAGAGTATTAGAAGTATATAAAAACAATGGATAATCAAAATGAGATTGTTATTGACGAGTGGCAAATAAAGCTTGATCAAAAACTTCAAGAGCTTAAAACTTGCCAAGAGTCTAAAAGCTTAAAATCTTGTACACCATGTGATCAATTTTTTGATTGTGAACTTAGAAAAAGATATGTAATTACTGTTTATGAGTCAATGAATAAGGGCTCTGGCGGTGGATTTGAATTTTAAAATTATTATAAACTATAAAAGAGGTAAAGAATGGAAGAATCTTGTAAAAATGTATATATAACAACACCAATTTATTATGTAAATGATGTGGCACACATAGGTCATGCATATACAACAATTATTGCTGACATGCTAGCTAGATATTCAAGATTAACAGGTGCAAATACTTATTTTCTAACAGGAACAGATGAGCATGGTCAAAAAATCGCTCAAAGTGCTGAGCAAAGAGGTAGATCTCCTCAAGAGTATGCTGATGAAGTTTCTGGTAAATTTAAAACATTATGGGATGATTTTGATATCACTTATGACAAATTCATTAGAACAACTGATGATGAACATAAAATAGGTGTTCAAAAAGCATTTGAAACAATGTACAATAAAGGTGATATTTACAAAGGTGAATACGAAGGTTTTTACTGTGTATCATGTGAGACATTCTTTACTGAAAAACAGTTAGTAGATGAGCAATTTTGTCCAGACTGTGGAAGACCTACATCAATTGTAAAAGAAGAGAGCTATTTCTTTAAATTATCTAAGTATGAAGATAAACTAATAGAATGGTATGAACAAAATGAAGATTGTATTTTACCAAGAAGTAAGAAAAATGAAATTATGAATTTTGTTAAAGGTGGATTAAAAGATTTATCTATTTCTAGAACTTCGTTTGACTGGGGAGTAAAACTACCTGAGTCTATGAACGAACCAAGACATGTAATGTATGTTTGGTTAGATGCTTTAATGAACTATATTACTGCATTAGGTTATGGCGGAGATGAAAAGAACATGAATCATTGGCCAGCAAGTACTCATTTAGTAGGAAAAGATATTTTAAGATTCCACTCAATTTACTGGCCAGCATTTTTAATGTCTTTAGATTTACCATTACCTAAGCATATTGCAGCCCATGGTTGGTGGACAAGAGATGGTGAAAAAATGTCTAAATCTAAAGGTAATGTTGTTAATCCTAAAGAAGTAGCAGATGCATATGGTTTAGATGCATTTAGATACTTTATGTTAAGAGAAGTACCATTTGGTCAAGATGGAGACTTTTCACAAAAAGCTTTAATGGATAGAATAAATTCTGATTTAGGAAATGATTTAGGAAATCTTTTAAATAGAATATCTGGAATGTCTGGAAAATATTTTGATTTTAAAATTACATCAAAAGATGTAGAAAAATTCCATAAAAAAGAGATAGAAGAAGTTGAAGCAATTTTAGAAAATATTGAAGAGTATTTATATAATATGCAAATCAATAGATACTTAGAAGACATTTGGAAAGTATTAACAATTGCAAATAAAGCGATTGGTGACTACGAGCCTTGGGCTAAAATGAAAGAAGGTAAGGAAGATGAAGCAATGGCATTAGTAGCATTAATTACTAATATCATGGCTAGAGTTGCCCTACTTTTAGACTCTGTAATGCCAGAAAAAATTGCTAAAATTGCAGACTCTTTAGGTGTAGAAATTTCTACGCAAAACTATATTAAACTTATCAAAAATAAAGAATTACTTGATGATACAGTTATTACAAAGGTATCTCAACTATTCCCAAGAATTGAAGAGATTTTATTAGAACAAGCGAAACCAGCTGAAGTTTCTAAAAATGAAGTTGAAAAAAAATCTGAATCTAAAAAAGAAGAGAAAACTGAAGAACCTGATAATTTAATTACAATTGATAAGTTCTTTGAAACAACTTTAAAAATCGGAACTATTGTAGAAGCCCAAGAAGTTCCAAAGTCTAAAAAACTTTTAAAACTACAAGTTGATGTAGGTGAAGAAAAAAATAGACAAATTTTAGCAGGAATTAAAGAGTTTTATTCAGCAGAAGAATTAGTAGGTACTCAAGCTTGTGTAGTTGCTAACTTAAAACCAGCAAAATTAATGGGTATGCTTTCTGAGGGTATGTTAATGGCTGCTAAAGATGAGAATGGTTTATCTTTAATAAGACCAGAAGCTCCTAAAAAATCAGGAACAAAAATAAGCTAGTGCAAATATCATCATTAATAGATATAATTGACGGAAGACTTTTAAACTCTCCGTCAATCTCATTTATTTATTCATTTAAAACAGATCCTACAAAAGTTAATGAAGGAGATTTATTTATAGCTAAAACTATAAATGATATACCTTTAGCTGTTGAAAATGGAGCTTTTGCTATTGTAACTCAAGAAGTTCATCCAATTATCGATAAAGAAATTGCTTGGATAAAAGTTCTTGACATTGATTTATCTCTCATTCAACTTATAAGATTTAAGTTAGCTAATTATTCATTACAAGCATATATTTGCAATAGTGCTACATATGGTTTATTGAAGTTGTATTCAAATAGTTCTTCAAAAAATCTAAAGTTTTTATCTAATGATTTAAATGATTTTATTAAAAATATTGATGATATTCAAGATAATGATATATTAATATCAAAAGACAAAGAATTATTAGAAAAAATTTATCCAAATGTTAACTTATTCAACAAAAATAACTTAAGTTATGAAAACTTAGTAGAACACTCATTATTTGAAGTTTCATTTACGTATAAAAATATTTATTTCTCAAAACTTAGATTATCAAAGATTTATATAACTGATTTTTTAAGTGTTTATGACTTCTTGGATTTAGAGCTTGATTTAAGTAAATTAAAGACATTCAAATATTTTAAACCACTTTTTTTAGATAAGTCTTTGGAAATAATTGAGTTTGGGAAAAGTGATAAGTTTATTATTACTCAAAATGATAATTCTCTTGTAAAAAATGAAATAAATTATTTAAAAAATAGATTTACATATGCAAAGACTTTATACTTAACGTCTAAATATAATTCTAATTTAGGTTCAAAGCAAACTATTGTTAAAACTATGGATGAATTAAAAAAAGCACTTAAGGAAAACAGTTTTAATGCTGCATACATAATTGGTTTTAAATATGATGATATTTCAAAAGCTTTACAAAAACTAGAAAAGCAAGCTTCGCTTTTCTAGGTATAACTTTAATAAACCATCCCAAAAGAACTTATTACTTTTCCTACTACTTGAATATCGTTTGTACTTAGTACTTGAGAGGGATAGTCTTTATTATCAGAAATAATATCAAAATTTCCATCAACTCTTTTTTGTATTCTTTTTACGAATAAGCCATGATTAGTAGTAAAAGCAAATATTCCATCCCTTGATGGGTCATTTCTTGTTTTATCAACAAATATGATGTTTTCGTCATTTAGTGTTGGTTCCATAGAATCCCCTACTACATTTATTGCATCTATATTTTTAAGGTTTTCTTTACCACCTAACATCTCAATAAAATATGGAGGTACTTCTAAAGATTCATAGTTGTCTTGTGCATCATATGCTCCTCCACCTGCACTTACATTTACTGATGGAAAGTATTTTATCCAATACTTATCTGTAGAATCTACAAGTGAGTCAGGATTTTGGTTGTATAGTAACCAGTTGATTGAGATTTTTTTAATAGCACAAAAGTTTAAAATATTTTGATAAGGAATCTTTCCTCTATTCTTCATAGTAGCAAAGTTTGCTTGACTTAATTCAAGAGAGTTAGCTACATCTTTATCAAATACTTTCCCATTTTTGCCATCTGCACTTATAATATCTTTTAATTTGTCGATAATTTCACTTACATCTAACATTTTAACTCCTATTACATACTAGTTACATAATTATATTACAAAATGAAATATTTTTCAAGAGTTTATTAAAAATATTATAAAATTTGAAATATTTATTTAAAAAGGATGCATTATGGCAATGAAAATTGTAAAAACAAAAGATAATCTTCTTAATTTTTTTCAAAAACTTGACATATTGATTTATAAATTTGGTGATAAAGTATTATAATCTGCTGAATATTGAAAAATTTATAAATTTAATACAAATAAAAGATAAGTATAAATGTTAATAAAGGTACTTTTATATATTATTACAATAATAATTACATGGTGGTAACCACGGAGAGTATTATGGAAGTAAACTTAGTCACAGAAGCACTAAAGTTCATGTTACTGGGAATGGGAGTTGTATTCTCATTTTTAGTAATTTTAATTTTCGTGCTAAAAGCACAAGCGGCTTTAATTACAAAGTATTTTCCTGAAAAGGAAAAGAAACCTACGGCAAATAAACCAGTTGGTTCATCTGCATCTAACAATTCTGCAAAGACGGCTGCTATTATCGCTGCAGTTCAACATCACAAAAATCTAAAAGGTTAATTTATAATGGCTAAAAAGTATATCGATGTTATGGATACTACTTTTAGAGATGGATTTCAGTCTGTCTTTGGAGGTAGAGTTTTAATGGAAGATTTCTTTCCTGCTGTTGAAGCTGCGAAAGATGCTGGTATAACTCACTTTGAGTTTGGTGGAGGAGCAAGATTCCAATCTTTATTCTTCTACTTACAAGAAAATGCATTTGAAATGATGGACAAATTCAGAGAAATTGTTGGTCCAGATGCAAATCTACAAACCTTAGCAAGAGGTATTAATACAGTAATGTTAGATACAGGTTCAAGAGAACTTGTTGATTTACATGCAAAAATGTTCGCAAAACATGGAACAACAACTATCAGAAATTTTGATGCTTTAAATGATGTACAAAACTTAGAGTACTCAGCTGAATGTATCAAAAAATATGGCTTAAACCATGAAGTTGTTGTTACATTAATGGACTTACCTCCTGGATGTGAAGGTGCTCATGATGTTCCTTTCTATGAAAAAACATTAAGACAGATCTTAGATAGTGGAGTTCCTCACGATTCAATCTGTTTCAAAGATGCATCAGGAACTTCATCTCCTCAAAAAGTATATGAAACTATCCAAATGGCAAGAAAGCTAGTTGGTAATGATACACATATTAGACTTCACACACATGAAACAGCTGGTGTTTCAGTTGCTTGTTATTTAGCAGCATTAGAAGCTGGTGCAGATGGAATTGATTTAGCTGCATCTCCTGTTTCAGGTGGAACTTCTCAACCAGATATTTTAACAATGTTACATGCTGTAAAAGGTAAAAACTACGACTTAGGTGGTTTAGACATTGAAAAAGTATTAAAATATCAAGAAGTATTAACTGATTGTTTAGGTGATTATTTCATGCCACCAGAAGCAACTCAAGTATCACCTTTAATTCCATTCTCGCCTATGCCAGGTGGAGCATTAACTGCAAACACTCAAATGATGAGAGATAATGGAACTTTAGATAAATTCCCAGAAGTTATTAAAGCTATGAGAGAAGTAGTAGAAAAAGGTGGATATGGAACTTCTGTTACACCTGTTTCTCAATTCTATTGGCAACAAGCATATGCAAATGTTATGTTTGGACCATGGAAACAAATAGCACCAGGTTACGGAAAAATGGTACTTGGATATTTTGGTAAAACACCTGTTGAACCAGATGCTGAAATTGTTGCTTTAGCTGCTGAAAAACTAAAGATGGAACCAACAAGTGAAAATCCACTAGATATTGCTGATAGAGACGAAAAGAAAAAAATCTCTGTTTGGAAGCAAAGATTAGAAATGGAAGGTTTAGAAGCTTCAGAAGAAAATATTTTCATTGCAGCAGCTTGTGATGAAAAAGGAATCGCATTCTTAAAAGGTGATTCACCATTAAATGTTAGAAAAAATGAAACAACTCAAGGAGAAAATTCAATGGCTAATGCAACTGGAAACTATACTGTAGTAGTAGATGGACAAAAATTTAATGTAAGTATTGCTGAGGGTGATGCTGATATTCAAGTAACACCTGCTTCAAATAATTCATCGGATGTTTCATCATCAGTATCTACAAGTGGTGAAGCTACTGATGTTCCTGCAACTGTTAATGGTAATGTATGGAAAATCTTAGTAAATGAAGGTGAAAAAGTTGAAAAAGATCAAAAAATCATGATCTTAGAAGCTATGAAAATGGAGATTGATATTAATGCTCCAGTTGCTGGAACTATAAGTAAAATAACTGTTGGTGCTAACGAAGCAGTAGATGAAGGACAAACATTAGCTATTATTGGCTAATTGTATTGGAGTTGAAATGAAAAAAAGTCTATTTATCCTACTGTTTACAATTTTAAGTGTATTTTCTACAAACGCACTAGCTGCAACTGCACCTGTTGAAAGTGCTGTTGAGAAGCAAGAGTATCACTCTAAGTCTATGTCTGATTTAATTCAGTCATTTTATAATACAACAGGTCTTAAAGCAATTATTGACCCTCAACCAGGTCTTAAGGGACCACATGGAGAAGAATTAACAAAGTTCGCACAAAGCTTTGGTAGAGTTATAATGATTATAATTTGTTTAATTCTTTTCTATTTAGCAATTAAAAAAGGTTTTGAACCATTACTATTAATTCCTATCGGATTTGGTGGTATTTTAGCAAATATTCCAATTGCAGAAATTGCAGGTGCAGATGGAATGTTAGGAATTATCTATGACATGGGTATTTCAAATGGTTTCTTCCCTCTTTTAATTTTTATGGGTGTTGGAGCTATGACGGATTTTGGACCATTGTTGTCTAATCCAAAAACTGCATTACTAGGTGGTGCAGCGCAATTTGGTATTTTTGGATCACTAGTTGCAGCAATTGTATTATCACAATTAGTTCCAGGAATTGAATTTTCATTAGAACAAGCTGCTGCAATTTCAATTATTGGTGGGGCTGATGGTCCAACATCAATCTTTATTGCAACTGCACTTGCACCTGAATTACTTGGAGCTATCGCCGTTGCTGCATATTCATATATGGCATTAGTTCCAGTAATTCAACCTCCTATTATGAGAGCATTGACAACTTTAGAGGAAAGAAAGATTAGAATGAAATCTGTTAGAAGAGTTTCTAAAACAGAAAAAATCATCTTCCCAATAGTTGTTGTAGTATTAACATTATTAATTTTACCAGATGCAGCTCCATTAATCGGTGCATTTTGTTTTGGTAACTTTTGTAAAGAATCTGGAGTTGTAGATAGACTTTCAGATACTATGCAAAACTCATTAATTAATGTTGTTACTATTTTCTTAGGATTAGGTGTTGGTTCAAAACTTGCTGCTGAGCAATTCTTAGTTGGTGAAACATTAGGAATTATGGCAATTGGATTATTAGCATTCGCTGCAGGTACTGCAATGGGTGTTCTTATGGCTAAGGTTATGAATTTATTCATGCCTAAAGACAATAAAATCAATCCTCTAATTGGTGCAGCTGGAGTTTCAGCTGTGCCAATGGCGGCAAGAGTTGTAAGTAAAGAAGGTCAAAAATATGACTCATCAAACGTTCTATTAATGAATGCGATGGGTCCAAACGTTGCAGGAGTTATTGGTTCAGCAGTAGCAGCTGGTATACTAATATCAATATTTAAATAAAAAGTTAAAATAAAAAATTTTATATAGTAGGAAAGTTAAATTATGTCTGAAATTAAAGACGCTTTAGGTCTAGAAAATGTAGGTGAAGTTAAAAGGAATCTTAATGTAGATTCTTTAATTAAAGATGCAGTAGCAAATGAAGGTGCGAAAGTTTCTTCAACTGGTGCTTTAATGGTTGATACTGGTATTTTCACAGGAAGAAGTCCAAAGGACAAATTCTTTGTGAATCAAGATCCTTCAAATAAATATATTGCTTGGGGAGATATAAATCAAAAGGTTTCATCTGAAGTTTATGAAGATTTATTAAAAAACTCTAAAAAGCAATTAAGTAATAAAGATTTATATGTTACTGATGTTTATTGTGGAGCTTCATTAGATTCTAGAAAATCTGTTAGATTTATTACAGAAGTAGCATGGCAAGCGCATTTTATTCAAAATATGTTTATTGTTCCTCAAACTCAAGAAGAACTTGACAACTTTGAACCAGATTTTACAGTTTATAATTCTTGTAAAACTTGTGATATGTCTTATGCAAGTCATGGTTTACACTCAGAAGTTTATGTAGTATTTAATGTTGAAGAAAACACTGCAATCATTGGTGGTACTTGGTATGCTGGTGAGATGAAAAAAGGTGTGTTCTCAATGATGAACTACTGGCTTCCATTAGAAGGTAAACTTCCTATGCACTGTTCTGCAAATATTGGTAAAGATGGTGATACTGCATTATTCTTTGGTTTATCTGGTACAGGAAAAACTACTTTATCTACAGATCCTAATAGAGCTTTAATTGGTGATGATGAACATGGTTGGGATGATAATGGTATCTTTAATTTTGAAGGTGGTTGTTATGCAAAAGTTATTAACTTAGATGCAGAATCAGAACCTGAAATTTTTGGTGCAATTAAAAAAGGTGCAATTTTAGAAAATGTTGTTGCAGATGAAAATGGAGTAGTTGATTATTCAGATGGATCTAAAACAGAGAATACAAGAGTATCTTACCCATTAGATCATATTGAAAATCATACTCCTGATATGAGAGGTGGACATCCTACAAATATCATCTTCTTATGTGCAGACGCATTTGGTGTTTTACCTCCAGTTGCAAAACTTGATAAACAACAAGCTATGTATTACTTCTTAAGTGGATATACTGCAAAAGTTGCAGGTACTGAAAGAGGTATTACTGAACCAGTTGCTACTTTCTCATCTTGTTTCGGAGAGGCTTTTTTACCTCTTAACCCTACTAAATATGCAGAGTTACTAGGACAAAAAATTGATAAACACAATGTTAATGTTTATTTAGTTAATACTGGATGGACTGGTGGTCCATATGGTGTTGGTTCAAGAATGAGTATTAGAAATACAAGAGCTTGTATTAATGGAATTTTAGATGGTTCTATTGAAAACTCTGAATTTGAAACATTACCAGTATTTAATTTATCTATTCCAAAAACTTTAGATGGTGTTGATACAGAAGTATTAAATCCTAGAAACACATGGGAAGATAAAGCTTCATATGATGAAACTAAGAAAAAATTAGCAGCCATGTATATAGAAAACTTTAAAAAATACTTAACTTTAGAAAGTGAATATGATTTCACAGCTGCAGGACCATTATTATAAGGTATAATTCTACTATTAAAAATTTACTGTCAAAAGGAGTGAAAATTTTCACTCCTTTTTTTCATTAAATTAAATAGGAGAAATATATGAAATTATCAGAATTTTTAGCTGACATTAAAAATACAGAAAAAGAAGTTGTTTATTATTGTTGCAAGCACTTGTTATCAAAGAAGTATAATGTTGAAGAAGACTCTTTAGATGAAGAGACTTTAAAATCCCTATTTGTTGATTATGACAACTTTACAAGAGCATTAAATGATAGTGCTGGAACTATTTACAGAAAGTATGAAGCAGAATTAAATGATGTTTATCAAACTATTTGTAATAGATTTAATGAAGATTTTGATAATAGATCTCTTTTTGAATATAGACTTGCAAGAGTATCAAACCAAGAGCCTAGACAATTCTTAGATATTGAAGATAGAGATACACAAGAAACTGTTATTCAAAAATATGAAGATAAAATTAATATAATTTTAGAGTCAAAATATTATAAAGAGAATGAAGATAAATTATCTAATGATTTAGTGATTCCTCAAAAAACATTAGATTTAATTAAATCAGCAGCAGGTTTAGTTTAAATTCCTACTATTTCAAATAGAGTTTAACACTCTATTTGAATTTCTTCAACAATTTCTAAACCAAAACCTTGAAGTCCAACAAAAGAGTGTTTCCCTCCACTTGTCATAAGTTTTATTTGCTTAATATTTAAGCTGTTTAGTATTTGAGCCCCTATTCCATAATCTTTTTGAGTTTCTCTTTTTTTCTCGTCTGATAAGAAAATTAGAACTCCACCTTTTGATTGTAAAAAGTTTATTGTTTTTAACATAGAATTTAGCTTTTCATCTTTTAAGAATAACTCTATATCAGGTAAAATTGTATGAAATTTCACATGACTAATTTCATTTTGATCACCTAATAAGATTGCTGTATGTACATTTCCTAAATGGTCTTTAAACTCTTTTTTCTTAGCACTAGTCCCTAAGAAGTTAGTTTCTTCACTAGATATTTCTTCTACAAGTTTTTCATGAGATAATCTATACTCAACTAAGTCAGAAATATAAATTTGTTTCATATTGTGTTTTTGGGCAAAAATATCTAAATCATCTCTTCTTGCCATTGTTCCATCTTCTTTCATAATTTCACAAATTACAGCTTCTCCGTTTAGTCCTGCAAGTTTACATAAGTCAACGCTTCCTTCTGTATGACCTGTTCTAACTAAAACTCCACCATCTTTTGCAATTAATGGAAATATATGACCAGGTCTTACAAGTTCAGTAGCCTTGGCTATTGGGTTTGCTAAAATTTTTATTGTGTCATCTCTTTCACCTGCACTGATTCCTGTTGCTGCATCTGCTGCATCAACTGAAACTGTAAATGCTGTTTCGTATGAAGATGTATTAGAATTAACCATAGGATTTAACTCTAATTTATTTGCAGTCTCTTTTGTAACCGATACACAGATTAGACCTTTTGCATGAGTTGCCATAAAGTTTACTTTTTCAGGAGTACTTAATGCTGCTGAATAAACTAAATCACCTTCATTTTCTCTATCTTCATCATCAAGCATGATGACCATATTTCCTTTTTGTATTTCTTCAATTGCTTCTTTTACTCTTTGTATTGCGTTCATGTCTCTTCTTTTCAATAATTTATTTAATTTATAATATATTATATCAGAAATTTCAAAATTTTTTCTAAAACCTCTTGACAAATATTATAATTTCCACTATAATTTCGTCACTTAAAAAATGGGGTATCGCCAAGTGGTAAGGCAACGGTTTTTGGTATCGTTATTCGGGGGTTCGAATCCCTCTACCCCATCCATTTAAGTGTCTTAAAATATTAGTTCGCGGAATAGAGCAGCTCGGTAGCTCGTCGGGCTCATAACCCGAAGGTCATAGGTTCAAATCCTATTTCCGCAACCAATTTAGCCAATATGTCAAGGTAGCTCAGCTGGCTAGAGCGCTGGTCTCATAAGCCGGAGGTCGAGAGTTCAAGTCTCTCTCTTGACACCATTATTCACATGTTGAATAATCTTTTTATTTTTGGAAGCTGGTGTAGCTCAGTTGGCTAGAGCAGCTGATTTGTAATCAGCAGGTCGGGGGTTCAAGTCCCTTCACCAGCTCCATTAAATTTCACAAAGTAAACTTTATAATACATACTAACAATTATTCAAAAAGCGCGATTTTTTTCTATTATACTTTGTACATATTTTGGGGATTTCCCCAAAATATAACTTAAGCTATTCAGTGGCTTCGTGTATTGCTTCTTTTGTTCCTTCATAAACATGCTTGCTTCCTTTTTTTGTAGCACTCCAAGCTTTTGAACTATCTTCTTTAACCCCTTCCCAAGTTGCACAACCTGAAAAGATAAAAATAGATGTAATTGTAATTAATAGAATTCTTTTCATTTTGTCCTTCTTTTTTATGGGTTTGGATTTTCAAAGAAAATATAGTTTGTAGAGTAATCAGAAAACTCAAAATATACTTTACTCTCATTTGCATCTTTTTTAAAGTTTAAATTCTGATCAAGTATTCCATATCCAAATCTATATGGTCTATGGTTCTTTCCTTCTGTTGCAACAGCTGTTGAAAGTTTATCAATTTTTATGAATCTCTTTACTAGTTTTTCTCCTGCATAAACTTCAAGAACTCCATTTACACCTGTCCAGTTTTGAATATATCTATTGATTTTATTTTGTTTCTCTTCACAACCATTAAAAAATAAAGCAGTCGCTACTAAGGAAGTTGCTATTAAAATTTTCTTCACTATATATTTCCTTATTATAAGTTTTTTAAAGTAAAAGTGTACTACAAAAGTACTAAAAGCAAGATTTGAGTAGTTTAGGGATTAATAATTTTTAAAAGTGTGATTAGTTATTTATTTTATATGAATAGAGCTAAGTCTATTCATATTTTATTAGATAGTAATTTCTTTAATATCAGCAATTTTTCTAAATTCTTGGTAAACTTTACCTATGATATTTTTTCTATTTGTTTTGATAGCTTCATCTTCATGATTTACATATACATTGTCAAAGAAGTTATCTAATTGTGATTTTAAATCAAATAAAGCCTCTACTTGGTCTTCATAACATTGATACTCTTTTGATACAACTGTTGTAAATGCTAAATACAATTCTTTTTCTGCATCATCTTCTAATAAAGAGTCATTAACAGTTAGTTCAGAGTTTACATCTATATCTTTGATGATATTTGCAACTCTTTTAAATGTTGTAGAGTATTCTTTGAAATTATCACTTTGAACAATTGGGTTTAATGCACAAAGTTTTTTAGAGATTTTAAATATATCAGTTTCCCCTGAACCTAAAACTGCTTTTAATACAGATGGGTTTACATCAAAAATTTTAAATAGTCTTTCATTGAAGAATTCAACTAATTGAGCTTTATCTAATCCTGGGTAATTAGATGCTAATGCATCAATGATTTTATCTAAATCAACTGATAATTCATGTTCCATTGAAATTTTTACAATACCAGCAGCAGCTCTTCTTAATCCAAATGGATCTTTTGAACCAGTTGGGATTTTACCAACACTAAATAATCCCATTAAGTTATCAAGTTTATAAGCTAATGCTATTATTGATGAAAATTTATTTGATGGTAAGTCAGAGTCTTCACCATCTGGTAAATACTGCTCTTTAAGTGCAGTGTATACTAGTTCATCTTCTCCTGCAAGTTTTGCATAGTAGTATCCCATAAGACCTTGAAGTTCTGTAAATTCAAATACCATTTCAGACATTAAGTCTGCTTTACTTAACATTACAGCTTTTTCTATAAGATCTTTTTGTTCTACTTCAAATGTATTGGCTAAGTAAGATGCAATTTTTGCTTCTCTTTCACACTTCTCATACATAGAACCTAAACCTTCTACAAATGTAAGCTTTTTAAGTCCTTCATTTGAAAGCCCATTATTAATATCATTTTTCCAGAAGAACATACCATCTGCAAGTCTTGGTCTTAATACTTTTTCATTACCTTCAATAATGTAACCAAAGTCATTAGTTTTAGAGTTTGATACAACAATAAAGTTGTTTGTTAATTTGTCATCTTTATAAACAGCAAAATATCTTTGGTGTTCTTTCATAGAAGTTACAATTACTTCTTCTGGTAACTCTAAAAACTCTTCGTCAAATTTACCAATTAAAGCAGTTGGATATTCTGTAATAGCAACAACTTCTTCTAGTAAATCTTTATCTATTTCAATTTTAACACCATCTCTATGCTCAATCTCTCTCATTTGATCTAAGATGATTTTTCTTCTTTCATCTGGATATAAAATAACTCCATTTTTATCAAGTTTACAGAAATAATCTCCTGCAAAATCAAATGTGAAAGGTTCATAAGAAACCATTCTATGTGCAAAAGCAAAGTTAGAAGATTTAACTCCATAAAGTTCACCCTCAACTACTTGTTCACCTAGCATAATTGATAATGATCTAATAGGTCTAATAAAGCTATCTGTTCTTGAAGCCCATCTCATTGATTTTCCAAAATTTAAAGAAGAGATAAATTCATTTACCATATCATTTAATAAATCAGCTGAGTTTGTTCCAGTTACTTCTTTTTTGAAGTATAAAACTTCCCCTCTTCCTTGATCGATTTTATCTAATTCATCTACACTTACACCACATTTTTTTGCAAAACCTAAAGCAGCACCAGTTGGTTCACCATCTTTAAATGCTATCTTTACAGGAGCTCCGAACATTTCTTGAACTGAATCTTCTTGTTTTACTTGAAACTCTCTATGCCATAATACTAATCTTCTTGGTGTATAGAAAAATTCAAAATCACATAATAATCTATTCTTTTCTAAAATGTCAGTCCATTTTTTCTCAATGTTTGCTAACTCTTTTAAAAATGGAATTGCTGGTAATTCTTCAACACCAATCTCTATTAATAATGGTTTATTCATCTATTGTTTCCTTATTAGAAGTCTTGTCATCTTTATTTTCTATTTTATCTTTGTATTTCTTTATTTGTTGTTTGTTAAAGTTGATTATAAATAATGCAACCATAATTACGAACATAATAAGAATTACGATATCTAATATTTCTTTCATATTTTTGCCTATATTGTTTATATAAAAGGTAATTATGTTATCTAATGTTTGCTTATTTTTTGGTTAGTTATTTTTTATTCAATTATTGAGTTGTAAATAATTCCATCTATTTCAAAAGTGGCTATTTCTTCTAATTCTTCATTAGATTCAATAATTGCCAAAACTTTTGAGTCAAACATATAGTTTTCTGCTACCTTTTGAATTTGTTTAGCTAATGACTTTTGAGCAAGAATATATTTTGCATTTAAAGCATTTGCATAAATCGCTTCTTTAATTGAATTAACTTTTACAGCACTATTTAACTCATTTTCATAAGTATATTTAAGTAAGTCTTCGTTGTAACCAAATGAAAGAGTACTATTACTTTTTGTATTTTCTATCTCATTTATTTGATTGATTTTCGAAATATTTTCGAAAGGAACTAGTTTATCACCTATTAGTATCATTGTTAATCCTATTTATTATTTAAACACTCTTCTGAGCAGTAGAATTTTCCATTACTTAAGATAGCTTCATTTTGAGAAACATATGTTTTACAAGTTGGGCATTCTACCATTTCATCAGAGATTTTTTCATCTTTTTTTGCTTGAACTATATCTTTTTCTCTTCCTTTTTTAAAGAAGATTAAGTAAACCAAAAAAAGTACTATTAGTATTGCTAGAATTTTGAAAATCATTATTTACCTTTTATATATAAATAGTTTCTATCTTTTCTATTTACAAGTGTATAGTTATTTACTTTTGCTTGTTCTATTTCTTCTTGAACAAGGGAACCTTTGTAAAAAAGATATGAACTATTTTCTTCTTTGATATTGTTTGTAATATCTAAAAGTAAGTTAGTGTTTGTAACTGCTCTTGAAGTTATTAAATCAACATTTAAATCTTCAACTTTTTCTACTCTATTGCATATAACTGTTAAGTTTTCAAGTTTTAAACTAGCTTTTACGAAGTTTAAAAAAGATACTCTTTTAACTCTTGGTTCTATTAAATAAGCTTTTATATCTCTTCTGGCCATTGCTAAAATAAGACCTGGATAACCAGCACCTGTTCCTATATCTGCAAAACTTTCATGATTTTCAATAAAACTTAAAGGATATACTGAGTCTAGAATATTCTCATTTATATCATCTATTGCAAGACTTCCTGTTAAGTTATGAACTTGTCCCCATTGTCTTAAAAGTTTTGTGAAAACTTCACAATCTTCATAAAATTTATCATCAAAATCTAAGTTGTTTGATTGGCATAATTGTTTTAAATCTATCAAAGCATGTGTCCCATTTGATCTTTTTTTGTTTTTAAATAGTGTTCATTATATATATTAGTTTTTGTAATTGCTGGAATTCTTTTTACAATTTCAATTCCTAAGTTCTCTACATAATCTATTTTTTTTGGATTATTTGTAATAAGTTTTATCTTTTTGATATCTAAGTCATTAAATATATATTTTACTACGGAATAATCTCTATCATCTTCACCAAAACCAAGCTCAATATTTGCTTCAATTGTATTTCTTCCTTGATCTTGTAAACAATAGGCATTTACTTTGTTTAATAAACCTATATTTCTTCCCTCTTGTCTATGGTAGATTACTAGGCCACCCTGCTTTGATATAAAATCTAGTGCTAAATTTAATTGATTTTGACAGTCACATTTTAAGCTGCCAAGTGTATCACCTGTTAGACATTCTGAATGAATTCTAACATAGGGAGATTCTAATTCTTCAAAATTCTCACTCATGATAGCTAGGTGTTCTTGATTATCTTGTTTATAAGCTTTTATTCTAAACTTTCCATGTTTTGTAGGTAGATTAGCTATATTTGATTGTATTATATTCATTTATCTTTAAACCTTATATTGTTAGAATTCGAGATTATAACCAAAAGAGGTAAATAGAATGTTTAAACGATTTAGAAGACTAAGAATAAATGAAACTTTAAGAGGTTTAGTAGAAGAAACAAAGCTTTCAACTGATGATTTTATATATCCATTATTTGTAAGAGAAGGCGAAGGAATTAAAACAGAAGTTTCATCAATGCCAGGTGTATTTCAAATGTCAATTGATGAGATTTTAAAAGAGTGTGAGTACTTAATAAGTATTAATCTAAAATCTATAATATTATTTGCAATTCCTGATACTAAAGATTCTGTGGGAAGTGAGTGTTTATGTGATGAGAGTATTATAGCAAGAACTATAAGAGCAATAAAAGAGAAATTCCCTGAAATGTTTATTGTTACAGACTTATGTTTTTGTGAGTATACAGATCATGGACATTGTGGGATTTTAGATCCAAAGACTCAAACAGTTGATAACGATAAAACATTAGAAATATCAGCACAACAAGTAATAGTACATGCAAAAGCAGGCGTTGATATGATAGCACCATCTGGAATGATGGATGGAATTATTGGTACATTAAGAAAAGCATTAGACGAAAATGGTTATGAAAATTTACCAATTATGGCATATTCAACTAAGTTTGCAAGTGCATATTATGGACCTTTTAGAGATGTTGCTGAATCAACACCTTCATTTGGAGATAGAAGAACTTATCAAATGAATCCTGCTAATAGATTAGAAGCTATTGAAGAGTCACTTGAAGATGAGAAACAAGGGGCAGATATACTTATGGTAAAACCAGCTCTATCTTACATGGATGTTATTAGAGATATTAGAAATAATTCAAATACACCACTTTGTGTTTATAATGTAAGTGGTGAGTATGCTATGCTTAAACATGCTGGGGCTGCTGGACTTATTGATTATGAAAGAGTAATGATGGAAACACTTCTTTCATTTAAAAGAGCTGGTGCAAACTTAATTATCACATACCACGCAAAAGAAGCTTGTGAGCTTTTACTTCAAAAGTAATTTTCTTTAAAAATTATATAGCCCTATTTTAGGTGCTATATAATCTTATATGTATTAAAAATATAAATTTCTTAAGTAAAAAATAATCCATAATTAAATAGAATGTTCCTTTTTATTAATTTACAGAGGAATTATTATGAGACATTTCTTAACATTAGCAGACTACACTAAGGATGAAATCCTAGAAATTCTTGATTTGGCTAAACAAATCAAAGAAGAGACAAAAAGAAGAGAGTTTAAAGATTATATGCCAAAACAAACTTTGGGTATGATTTTTGAGAAAAGTTCTACTAGAACAAGAGTCTCTTTTGAAACAGGTATTTATCAACTAGGTGGTGTAGGATTATTTCTTTCATCAAATGATATTCAATTAGGTAGAGGCGAGCCTATGAGCGATACTTCAAGAGTGATATCTAGAATGGTTGATATGGTAATGATTAGAACATTTGAACAAAGTAAACTTGAAGAGTTTGCACATCATTCAAAGGTTCCTGTAATTAATGGACTTACAAATGAGTATCACCCAGTACAATTAATGGCTGATTACATGACTATTCAAGAAGCAGGATTAGAAGAAAATCTTGTTGTTGCTTATGTTGGTGATGGTAATAATCTTGCGCATTCATGGCTAAATATGGCTGCAAAACTAGGTTTTGAACTTAGAATTGCTACACCAAAAGGTTATGAAGTTGATGAAAAGATTTTAGAAGTTGCATTAGAAGCTGCAAAAGAGTCTGGTGCTAAGATTGTTATTAGCAATGACCCTAAAGCAGCTGTAAAAGATGCAACTGTTGTTACTACTGATACTTGGGTTTCTATGGGTCAAGAAGATGAAAAGGAACAAAAAGTAAAAGAGTTTGAAGGTTACATGGTAGATAATGCAATGATGAATATTGCTGATGATAAAGCAATTTTCTTACACTGTTTACCTGCTTATAGAGGTTATGAAGTAAGTGAAGAAGTATTTGAATCTGAAAAAAGTTTAGTATTCCAAGAAGCTGAAAACAGGCTACATGCACAAAAAGGTGTAATGGTTTGGCTAGATAAACAAAGAAACGTTTAATGATTGATTTTTCTAAATTTAAAAAGTATTCAAGACCAGGACCTAGATATACTTCATATCCTACGGCTCCTGAGTTTAGTGAAGAGTTTACTCAAGATGATTTAAAAGAGTACTACTCTAATCAAAGTGATGATAGAGCAATATCTTTATATATACATATGCCATTTTGTAGAAGTGCTTGTTATTTTTGTGGATGTAATACTATTTTTACATCTAAAGAGGATAAAAAAGTAAGATATATACAGTACTTAAAAAAAGAACTTAGTATCTTAAAAAATCACCTTAATACAAAAAGAGAAGTAACTCAAATGCATTTTGGAGGAGGAACTCCTACTTTTTTCTCTCCTTCTCAACTTGAAGAAGTAATAAATGCAGTAAAAGAGATATTTCCAAATTTTTCAGATGATGCAGAAGTTTCATGTGAAGTTGACCCAAGATTTTTTACACAAGAGCATATGGATGTATTAAAAGCTGGTGGTTGTAATAGATTAAGTTTTGGTGTACAAGATTTGGATGAGACTGTTCAAAAAACAATTCATAGAATTCAACCTTTTGAATTGACTCAAAATGTAATTAAAATTGCAAGAGAAGCTGGAATTCATTCTGTTAACACAGATTTAATTTATGGACTTCCTCATCAAACAAGAGAGAGTTTTAAAAAGACTTTAGAGAAGATGATTACTTTAGATACTGATAGATTTGCAGTATTTAATTATGCTCATGTTCCTTGGTTAATGAAGACTATGAGAAAGTTTGATGAGACTACTTTCCCACAACCAGAAGAAAAATTAGAAATGCTAAAAGACACAATTGATTTCTTTACATCAAATGGCTATAAAATGGTTGGTATGGATCACTTCGCAAAACCAGAGGATGAACTATTTAAGGCTATTGAAAAAGGTGAGTTACATAGAAACTTCCAAGGATATACTACAAAAGGTGGAGCTGATTTAATTGGAATTGGTTTAACATCTATTGGAAATGGAGTTGATTACTACTCTCAAAACTTTAAAGATATTCCATCATATGAACAAGCTTTAGATAATGGAGACTTACCAGTATTTAAAGGTTATAGATTATCTGATGATGATCAGTTAAGACAATTTGTAATTATGGAGCTTATGAGTAATTTCTCTTTAAATATCAAAAGAGTTGAAAATGAGTTCAATGTTAATTTTAATGAGTATTTTAATGATGCAATTGAAGCTTTAGAAGAGTTTGTTCAAGCTCAACTTGTTGAAATTACAGAAGATAAAATTCAAGTAAGCCAAACAGGAACAATGTTAATTAGAAATATTTGTATGCCTTTTGATGCTTATTTAAATAAAATACCAGAAGATAAAAGAAGATTCTCAAAAACTATTTAGTTTTTGAATCATTCATAAGGGTAGTCTGTAAAGACTCCCTTAACTCCTTTTTTAAATAACTTGTCAATAATCTTTTTATCATTTATTGTGTAAACTAAAGTTTCAATTCCTTCTTTTTTTAATTTTCTAATAAGGGTTTCATCTACTAATTCTTTATTTATATTGTAGGTTTGAGCATTTAAATCTTTTAGATATGAAAGAAGTTTTTCTCTTTTTATATTTTCATCAAGTACAGCAATTGAATACTTTTTATTATATTTATTGATAAGCTTTAAATACTCATGATTAAAAGATGAAAAAAGTACATATTTAGAACAATCATATTTTTCAATAAGATTTATTATAATATCAATTGCTTCTATTTTATTTGTATCTTTTGACATTTGTTTTATTTCTAGATTAAAATATATATCTTTTTTTTTAGCAATTTCTAAAAACTCTTCTAGAGTTGAAATGTTAGTACCTTTTATATCTAAGTTTTCTATTTCTTTATAATTAAAATCTTTTATATACCAAGGTTTTAAATCCTTATAATTTTGATACATATGTATATTAGACATTCTCTCCAAGGTTTCATCATGATGAATGATAGCAGTGTAATCTTTTGTAAATTGAATATCAAGTTCAATAAAATCACTATTTTTTGAGGAGTTTATTAGTGCATCTAATGAGTTTTCAACATAAAAATCTCTAAAGCCTCTATGAGCTATTATCAAGTTTTTATTTTTAAAATTTTCTAAAAAATTCATTTAAACTCCTAGTATTTATTCTTTAGATTATCAAATATTTCTTTAAAAATTTATGATAATTATTGAAAAAATATATTAAAAAAGAAGGTTTTATTAATGCCTCATAAATGCGATGTTGGCGCTACTATTTATGTACTCTTAACACTATTTATTGTATATTGCACAGCTTATTATATTAAATATTATAAATTTTAAATCAAATAAGGTAATAAAAGTGTCAAAAATTAATAAATTTAATTATAACGCAATCGCTGATGATTGTGTTAAGTGTGGTAAATGTAAACCTGTTTGTACTATTTTTAATATAAACCAAGATGAAGCAACAAGTCCAAGAGGATTTATTGATTTATTAGGTGCATATGAAGATGGTAATTTAGAGCTTGATCAAAATGCAAAAGATATTTTTGAATCATGTTTTTTATGTACAAACTGTGTTGAGGCATGTCCTAACGATTTACCTACGGATATGGTGATTGAACAAGTAAGAAGTGATATTGCAAAAAAATATGGTATTGCTTGGTATAAAAGATTTTTCTTTTATCTTTTAAGACATAGAAAAACTATGGACTTATTATCATCTTTAGGTTGGATGTTCCAAACATGTGCTTTAAAAATAGATAAAGCTAAAGAGTCTGCACTTCCTAGATTTTCACTTCCAATTGTAAAAAAAGATAGAGCTTTACCTTTTGCAGATATGAGAAGTTTCTTAAGAAAATATCCAGAGAATATTTTTGCAAAACATAAAAAGCAAGAAGAAAACAAAAAAGGAAAGGTTGCAATCTTTATTGGATGTATGAGTAATTATACTTATACTGCAACAGGGGATTCTTTAGTTAAGATTTTAAAGAAACTTGAGCTTGATATATTTATTCCAAAGAAACAAAAGTGTTGTGGTGCACCTGCATATTTTACAGGAGCATTTGATACAGTTGATTATTTAACTAAATATAATATTGAGTACTTTGAATCATGGATTGATGAAGTCGATGCAATTATTATTCCTGAAGCAACTTGTTCTGCAATGATTAATCAAGATTGGGAACATTACTTACATGATCAACCTGAATGGAAAGCAAGAGCACAAAAGATTTCTAAAAAAGTATTTATGGCTACTAAGTGGTTAGAAAACAATACAGAACTTAAAGATATGCTTGCTAAATCTGACAAAAAAATGGAAGATGTTGTAACTTATCATGATCCTTGTCATGCTAAAAAGATGCAAGGTGTATGGGAAGAACCAAGAACTTTATTAAAACAAAATTATGTTTTAACTGAAATGAGTGATTCAAATAGATGTTGTGGATTTGGTGGTGTTACTATGCAAACTGAAAAATATGAGTTTGCAAAAGCAGCAGGCGCTCCAAAAGCAGCAATGATTAAAGATACAAAAGCTCAAATCGTAAGTGCTGAGTGTAGTGCATGTAGAATGCAAATAACAAACTCTTTACATCAAGCAGATGTACAAGAAGTAGTATTTAAAAACCCAATTGAGTTAATCGCTGAGGCATTAGACTAGTAATGCAAGAGTGGCAAAACATATACTCAAATTTTGACCCTGTAGCATTTAATGTTGCAGGGATTTCTGTACACTGGTATGGAATAATGTATGCCCTTGCTCTACTTTCAGCTATTTTTGTGGCTAAGTGGTTTATTAAAAGAGATAAGCTTTCTATATCAAATGATCTTTTTGATTCATATATTTGGTGGGTAGAAATAGGTGTTATTTTAGGTGCTAGACTAGGCTATATTTTATTTTATGACCCAAATACTTCATATTACTTAACTCATCCATGGCAAATTTTTAACCCCTTTGCTAATGGTGAATTTGTGGGAATTGCTGGTATGAGTTATCATGGTGCATTTATAGGATTTATCATTGCTTCTTATTTATTTACAAGAAGAAACAAAGTGTCTTTTTGGTTTTTAGCTGATATTTCTGTATTGGGTATTTCAGCTGCTTATGTATTTGGAAGAATTGGGAATTTTGTAAATCAAGAGTTAGTGGGAAGAGCTACTGATGTTCCTTGGGGTATTTATGTAGATGGTGTTTTAAGACATCCTTCTCAGTTATATGAAGCATTCTTAGAGGGAATTGTTGTATTTGCTATTTTAGTTTATTTTAGAAATAGAAAATCATTTGATGGGCAACTAGCCTTGATGTATGGAGTTCTTTACTCTATTATGAGAATTATAGCAGAGTTTTATAGACAGCCTGATGTTCAGTTAGGTTTCATATATAGCAATTGGCTAACTATGGGAATGCTTATTTCAGGTTTATTTACACTGATTTGTATAGTTATTTATGTAGTTTTAAAAAGAGACAATTTAAATATTAAATAAAAAAGAATCGAAGAGAATAGTTTTAATTATTCTCTTCGATATAACCACTTTGTATTGCTAGTTCATCTATTTTCTTTTTTAATAAATCTAATCTCCATCCATGTCTATTAGCAAAATTTTCTATTTCAGCTTCTCTTTGTTCTGGTGTACAAAATACAAAAATTCTTTTTAAGAATGGTTTTGGAATTTGTATAGCTATTAATTGAAAATAGTTCTCTTTACAGCTTCTTGAACAAAAAGCTTTGCTCATAGCAATTTTCTTTTTGCAGTATGGACAATGCGACATTATTTATTACCTTTTTGAATTAATTTGTAGAACTTTGCCTTGGTGACATCTTGTAGGAATTTGGGGTCAACTTCATGTAAAGCTATAATATCCACTTCCTTATCTTCCATAAGCCAGCCTTTTCCTGTATCCTTGATGGTTTCTTCTTCGAAAAGTTTGATCAACTCTTCTTTTGATACTATAAGTTCTTCATGCATATTATAACTTTTTTATTAACGTTTGTAAATAGATAATCTTATTTTTTAAGATTATCTATTGTGTAACCCTTGTTAGAGTGATTTTTTACTATTTCATAATAAGTTTTTTGTCTAACTTTATTTACAATATTTCTCATAGTGTAAATAGACATATCTTTACCTTTCCAAACAACTTCTTTTATCATATCATAATCAACGACTTCATTTCTTTTAGCAATCAAAAGTTTTAAGAATGACTTTTCAAGTCTAGTAAATTCAATTAGAACTCCACCAGCTTTAAAGAATTGATCTCTATATTCATCAAAATAAATACCATGATCAAACTCTATTTTATCCCCTCTTTTTGTTTGGTTAAGACACATAATAACTGCTAATTTAATATCTTTTGCTCTTAAAGGCTTAGATAAAAAAGTATAGGCACCATTATTAATAGCTGTAACAATGTTTTCATTTTCATCAGAATCAGAAATTACAATCTTTGGTAAAGTAGGTGCAACCTCTGATAACTCAGTACAAAGTTCAGAGAAAGATACACCTTCAATATTTGTATCAATAACAGCCATATCATAAGTACTCGAAGTAGCTAACTTTATAGCTTCAATTAAATTTTTCGCAATTTTCAATTCTTTGAAATAATCATCAAATTCATTTTCTATAGTCTGATGTACATTTTCATCAGCACTAATAAAAAGTAACTTAGCGTTGTATAGTTTTCTTATATTTCTTACTGTCTTTAACATGTTATTACTCTTTATGTATTAATTTTTTCAACATAATAATAACAAATATTTCTTTACATGTCAAAATAAAAGTTATAAAATGCATAAAATTAAGTAAGAATTAAGATTATTTCAAGTCTTGCCACGACTCCCCAACGCATACTGACACTTTTAGAGGTATTTTTAATTTGTAAATATTTTCCATGATTTGTTCTAAATCTGAAGTTATTTTTTCTATTTTCTCTTCTTTTATTTCAAAAATAAGTTCATCATGTATCTGTAATAACATTCGTATGTCTTCATTACTTTCATATTTTTTAAATATTTCAAGCATTGATAATTTAATTAAATCTGCTGCACTTCCTTGAAAAAGTGTATTTACAGACTCCCTTAAATAAGCAGCTTTTTGCATTCCATTTGCTGAATTAAAATCAAAAAGTCTTTTTCTTTTAACTAAAGTTTCAACAAAACCATTTTCATATGCAAAATCTTCTATTGATTTTAAATAGTCTTTTACATCTTTAAAAGCTTCAAAATATGATTCGATATATACTTTTGCTTCTTTTGATGGAATTCCTAAAGTATCACCTAGTTTTTTACTTCCCATTCCATATAGTAATCCAAAGTTAATTGATTTAGCAATTGATCTTTTTGCATCAGCTTCTTCTTCACCAAAAATTTTAACAGCTGTTTGTCTATGAATATCTAAGTTATGACTAAAAGCTTCTACTAAGGCTTCATCTTCACTAAAGTGGGCAAGAAGTCTTAGTTCAATTTGAGAATAATCAATACCTACTAATTTGTAACCATCTTGAGGAATAAATGCTTTTCTTATTTGCTTACCTACTTTACTTCTTACAGGAATATTTTGTAAATTTGGATTTTTTGAACTTAATCTTCCTGTTGCTGTTCCTGTATGTAAAAATGAAGTATGAATTTTACTATCTTTATTTTCTAATGCAAGTTTAAAAAGTGGTTCTAAATATGTTGATTGTAGTTTATATGCTTCTCTATACTCTAAAAGTAATGGAACAATAGCATGTTGGTCTTCTAGTTTATGTAAAACTACTTCATTTGTGCTGTATCCTGATTTTGTTTTTTTAATTACTGGTAGCTCTAATGTTTCAAATAATATTACACCTAATTGTTTTGGAGAGTTTATATTAAATTCAGTACCAGCTAATTCATATATTTTTATAGTTAATTCATTAATGTGTATACTATTTTTCTCTTTTAACTCTTTTAGAACGTCTGAGTCAATTTTAATACCATTGTCTTCCATATTTGCTAATACTTTTATGAAATCAAATTCATACTTAAAAGCAATATCTAAAAGTTCAGTATTTTCTTCATCTTTAAATAATTCTAGTTGTTTATTAAATAGTTTTAAAGTCATAAGTGCATCTTCAGCTGCATAATTACAAGCTTCATTTATATTTACATTTGAGAAGTTTTCACCTTTTTTTACAACATCTTTATAAGCTATCATCTTGTGATCAAAATATTTATCAACTTGATAATCAAGCCCTATCTTTTCAGCAGTATTTAAAAGCCATGATAAAATCATAGTATCAGCATAAAGGCTTAATTGTATTCCTAAATTTTCTTTTACGATTACATAATCATATTTGTAGTTTTGTAAAACAAGTTTAAAGTCATTAAGTTTTTCAATAGCTTTTTTTGAAGCTTCTAAACTTATTTGCTCCCCTACCCCTAAATAAAAGTGTGAAATAGGTACATAATAAGCTTTGTTTGTTTCATATGCAAAAGAAAAACCTACAATTTTTGCATTTTTAGCATCTACATCTGTTGTTTCTGTATCAAAAGCTACAATTGTATCTTTAGGTATTGAGTTAATTACTTCAAAAAGTTTATCTTCATTATCTAATAAAACATATTCATAGTTTTCTTTTACTTTTGGTTCTGGTATTTTAGTTTTGTAGTTTAAGCCATTTTTATTTACTCTATCAATAATTCTATTCATATCATATTCATCTAAAATATGAGCTATTTTTAAAATCGGATTTTCTTCTGGTAAGTTAAACTCTTCAAGATTGTCAATACAATGGCAATCTTGACTAAGTGTAACTAATTGCTTTGATACAAATGCCATTTCTTTTCCATCAGTAAGAAGTGTTTTCCATCTTTTCTTTTCAATGTTTTCTAAATTAGCATAAATATTATCTAGTGTTCCATACTCTTTTATTAAAGCTTCTGCTGTTTTAGCACCTACTCCTTTAACTCCTGGAACATTATCGGCACTATCACCTAATAGTGATTGATAATCTGTAAATTGATTAGGTCTAACACCATATTTTGAATAACAGTTTTCTTCGTTTATAACAACTTTTTTAATAGGGTCAAAAAGATAAATAGAATCATCTTCTATTAGTTGGTATAAATCTTTATCGTGAGAGACAATTCTAACTTCTAAATCTTTTTGTTTTGCATCATGAGCAATAGAAGCAATAATATCATCTGCTTCAAAACCTGTTCTAATGGCAGTTTTAAAGCCCATCTTTTCAATCCAATCAATTGCAACAGGAAGTTGCGCTAATAAGTCTTGTGGTACATCAGGTCTATGTGACTTATATTCAGGGTATATTTCACTTCTAAAGGTATCACCTTTAGCATCAAGAGCGAAAACTAAGTAGTCTGTTTGAAAATCTTTACCTATATTTGAAACAAAATTCATAAAACCAGTTAAAAGTCCTGTTGGAAAACCAGTTTTCGATTTTAAAGGGGGTAAAGCATAATAAGATCTAAATAAAAATCCAAATGTATCAATAACAGTAATAGTTTTTTTCATTAATTTCTTCTTTCATAGTCGTATTTAAAGATATTATATTATAATATATACACTAAAAATAAGGTTTTACAAGATAAGGAATTAAAATGATTATTATACCTGCAAGATTAAACTCTAGTAGATTTGAAAATAAAATATTAGTTGATATTATGGGCTTACCTATGGTTATAAAGACTGCAAAGCAAGTAAGTACATTAGACACGGTTGTAATTGCAACTGATTCACAAGAAGTAATTGATCTTGCAAAAGAGCATGGATTTGATGCTGTTATGACATCAAGTGAGCATCAAAGTGGAACAGATAGAATTAATGAAGCTGTAAATAAACTAAATTTAGATGAGAATGAAGTAATTGTAAATGTTCAAGCAGATGAACCTTTTATTGAAACACAAGTTGTAGAAGCTGTAATTAATAGAGTAAAAGATGTAATTGAAAATAATGAAGACATTATGATTACTTCTTGTTATAAAAAAATCAGTTCAGAACTTGCAGATGATCCAAATCATGTAAAAGTTGTATTAGATGAGTTAGAAAATGCAATATATTTCTCAAGAGCAAAAGTTCCATATCACAGAGATCACTATGATAACTCTAGTTACTATGGACATTTAGGTATTTATGGATTTACAAAGAAATCTTTAAATGCATTTTGTGAATTAAATCCATCAAAACTTGAAGCAGTAGAAAAGTTAGAGCAGTTAAGAGCAATAGATAATGGTAATAAAATTGCAATGGTTCAAGTTGAGTCTAAATCTTTTGGTATTGATACACAAGAAGATTTAAACAATGCACTTAAAATATTTAATAAATAATTTTTAAATTATAGCTTTACTGGAACTATTGCTGTAAAAGTAATTTTAAAGCATTTTTATGTAAAACTATGAAAACTGATAACATTAAGGTAAAGAATGCATTTTAGTGTCTTAATAGCTGATATGAACCTTGAAGACTATTTAGGGTTTAATCAGCACATTAAAAAATATACTAGTGATATAACAATTAATTATTCTACTAATAGTAAAGAAGTTCTTTTTAATTTAGAGAATAAAAATTTACTTGTATTAAATACAAACATTAGTAATTATGAACAAATAACACAAAGATGTAAGCAATTAAATATTGCAATTTTACTTATTTGTGAGAATGAAAGATCGAAAAAAGATTATGATTATTTATTAAGTCCTGTTGATTATGATGAATTATATTTTAAACTTGAAAACTATAATAGTTTACATGTAAAAGATATTCAAATAAAAAAAGAGCAAGAATTATCAAGTTCTATAATAAATAATATTAATAATCCACTATTTTTAACAGATGGGGAAAATGTAATTTTCTCAAATCAATATTTTAATCAATTAACATCTTGTCAAAATGAAGATGAAATAAATGGAAAATATATAAAAATTTCTAATATCTTTGAAAATGAAAACGAGTGTATTCAAAAAGGTGATGATAGCTGGTTAGAAAAAACAGAAAAAGAAGATAATAAGGTATGTATTATTTATGAAGGTGCGAAAAAGTATTTTACAATACAAAAAATCTACCTTGCCCACAATCATACAAATATAATTTTACTAAATGATATTTCCCATGAAATAAAATATAAAAATGATTTATTTAATCTTTTATATACAGATAATTTAACTTCTTTACCAAATAGAGCTAAACTAATTGATAGCTTACAACAAAATAAACTAAACCTAGATGCAATTTCAATTTTTGATATAAATTCATTTAAAGAGATAAATGATTTCTTTGGTCATAGAATCGGTGATGATATATTAAAAGGTGTAGGTGAGTTGATTTATAGTTGTATTAAAGATTATAAACAATTAAGCCTATATAAATTCCCAGCTGATACTTATTGTATAACAAATACAAATTTAGAGCAAGATAAGTTTTTAGAAATAGTTCAGAATATTTCAGAAGAGATTTATAAAAAAGTTTTCTATTATGAACAATATGAAATTGATGTAAGAATCACAGCTGGTATTTCTTTTTCAAATAAAAACAATAAGCTTATTACTGCTGATATTGCATTACAAAGTGCAAAAAAAGACCATAAAGACTATTTAGTATTTTATGATGAGTTAGATAAATTTCAAGAGTATGAAAATAACATGCTATGGTCAAAGAAGCTAAAAACTGCATTTAATAATGATAAGATTGTAGTATTTTATCAACCTCTTATAAATAATAAGACAATGAAGGTTGATAAGTATGAGTGTTTAGTTAGACTGATTGATGAAGATGGAAAAGTAATATCTCCATTTTTCTTTCTAGATATATCTAAAAAATCTAATCAATATACAAAACTTACAAAAATAGTAATAGAAAAATCTTTTAAAAAGTTTTCTGATTTACCCTTTGAATTTTCTGTGAATATTTCATATGAAGATATAGAAGACCCAGATTTTTTAGATTTTATAAAAGAAAAAATAAAAAAATATAATGTTTCAAATAAGGTTGTATTTGAAATTCTAGAAGATGAGAATGTTAAAAATTACGAATTATTAATTAACTTTGTTGATGAGATAAAAGCTTTAGGATGTAAAGTAGCTATTGATGACTTTGGTAGTGGTTATTCTAATTTTGAACACTTATTGAAAATGAATGTTGATTATTTAAAAATCGATGCTTCATTGATTAAAAATATTGCAGTTGATGAAAACTCTTTTAAAATTACTAAAACTATAGTAGAATTTGCTAAGAATTTAAACTTAAAAACAATTGCAGAATTTGTAGAGAATGAAGAAATCTTTAATATTACAAAAGAGTTGGGAACTGATTTTTCACAAGGTTATTATTTTTCAGCACCAATAGCCGAACCTAATTTGTATGAGTTTACAGGAGAAAACAATGAATAAAGAGATTTTAGAAAACATCTCTGTTTTATATGTGGAAGATGAAAATGATGTAAGAGAGTTTACTGCGAAGCTTTTAGGTTCATTGGTAAAAAAAGTATATACAGCTGCAAATGGTTTAGAAGGCTTAGAAACTTTTAAAGAAAACTCATCAGCTATTGATTTAATTGTATCTGATATTAACATGCCAAAAATGGATGGTCTTGAAATGTGTACACGAATCAAGGAAATCAACAAAGAAATACCAATAGTAATTACAAGTGCCCACAATGACCCTAACTTTTTAAAAAGAGCTATAGATGTTGGTGTTAATACTTATGCTATGAAACCTATTGATTTATATCAGTTAGTTGAGAGTATGATAAAAGCGATTGAGCCTATTTTATTAAAAAGAGAGTTAGAGCAATTAAATGTTTCTTTAGAGTCAAGAGTAGAACAAGAAGTTCAAAAACTAAAATCAATACTTGATGCTCAAGATAATATAGTAGTAGTTACAAATAATAATAGCTTAACCAATGTAAATAAAAGATTCTTAGAATTTTTTAATGTTAGTGACATTGAAGAGTTTAGTTCTAAAACTGTAAATATTTATGATTTATTTCAAGAAGAGTATGGTTTTATTACAAAAGACTTATTACAAAAACAAGAGTGTTGGATAAGTTATATTAAAAAACTTCCTGAGATAGATAGAGTTGTAAAAATAAAAAATTCAAATAATGAAGAAAGAATTTTTACCGTAAATATTGATAATTATGATGAAAAAGATAATTATTTTGTATTGTCACTTACAGATATTACAGAGTTAAAAGAGAAATCAAACCTTTTAGAATATCAAGCAAGCCATGACTCTTTAACGGGACTTAACAATAGAAATAAGTTTAAAGAAATATATGGAAAAGAAATAAGAAGAGGTTTTAGATATAAAAATGATTTATCTTTAATAATCTTTGATTTAGATTTCTTTAAAAATATAAATGACACTCATGGCCACCAAATAGGCGATGAGGTTTTAAAAGATATTGCTCAAGTTGTTTTAGGCAATGTAAGAGAACATGATATTGTTGTTAGATGGGGTGGAGAAGAGTTTTTGATCTTACTTCCTGAAACTTCATCAGAAGGATCTTTGAATGTGGCTGAGAAAATAAGAGCTGCTATAGAAGACAAAGATTTTAGTTCTAAAAATTTAAGATTGACAGCTAGTTTTGGTATTGCTTCTTTAAAAGATGGAGATGATGAAAACACTCTTTTAGCAAGAACTGATGAAGCTTTATATGAAGCTAAAAGAACTGGTAGAAATAAAGTAATAGTACACTAAGAAGATTTAACTTTAGAAGTTAAAATCTTCACCTAAGTAGTGTTCTCTTACCTTATCGTCATTTCTTATTTCTTCACTAGTACCACTTGCAAGTAATGCACCAGCTTTCATAACATATGCTCTATCACAAATTTGTAAAGTCTCTCTTACATTATGATCTGTAATTAAAACACCAATATTTATCTTTGTTAATTGTGAAATAATTTCTTGTATATCTTTTACCGCAATTGGGTCAACACCAGCAAAAGGTTCATCTAGTAATAAGAATTTTGGATGAGAAACAAGAGCTCTTGCAATTTCAGTTCTTCTTCTCTCTCCTCCTGATAATGATACACCTTTTCTTTGACGAATAGGTTCAATATTAAATACTTCAAGTAGTTCTTCTACTCTTTTGTGTTGTTCTTCCTTATCATCAGTTACAATTTGCGCTGCAAGCATAAGATTATCTTCAACCGATAAGTCTTTAAAAATAGATGACTCTTGAGGCAAATAACCTATTCCTTTTAAAGCTCTTTTATGTAAAGGAAGATGAGTTATTTCTTTGTCATCAAAGTAAACATCACCAGAACTTGGTTTTACTAATCCACAAACTGTATAGAAAGTTGTAGTTTTACCTGCACCATTTGGCCCTAATAAACCAATAATTTCTCCTGATTTTACTTCTAGGGAAATGCCATGTAATATTTGCGTTTTTTTAATAGTTTTTGTTATATCTTTTATATGTAGTTTATGATTCAATTGTATATAACCTCTTGTTGTCTTTTTTATCTATGTTTATTACTAAAACTTCATAACCATAATCATTTAGTATTTCTTGAAGTTTTTTATCTCCCCACTCTACAAAGTGAAGTCCTTGTTTTTCAAACTCTTCTAGCATTCCCAGTGAAATAAATTCTTCTAATGTTTTATTATAAACATCATAGTGAAATATTTCATTTGAGTAAATTGATTGAATTGAAAATGTAGGAGATGTTACTAAGTCATCTATACCTAAGCTTTTCACATAGTTTTTAACTAGTGTAGTTTTACCACTTGCTAAGTCACCTCTTAGTATTACGATACAATCTTTGTTGTTTAAGATTGCTTTTAAGTATGAAATTAGTATTTCTAATTCATTTTCTTTTAGTTCAAACTCTTTTGCCAATTTTATTTCACTTAGTTTAATTGATTTGATATTTTAATAAGCTCTTCTAGCTTTTCTTTTGTTTTTCCACTTTTTATAGCATTTCTTGCAATTTCAATACCTTCTTTTATATCCCTTGCTTTTTCATCAACTACTAAAGCAACAGCGGCATTAATAAGTACTATATCAAGCTTAGGCCCTATTATTTCATCACTTAAAATAGCTTTTGTTGTTAAAGCATTCTCTTTTTCATCACCACCAACTATATACTCTTTTGGTGCTAATTTAAGTCCAAATATTTCTGGGTCAATTTCAAAGTCTTCAATTTTACCATTTATTAAAGAAGTAGCATAAGAAATATCAGAAATAGATACTTCATCCATTCCATCTTTTGAAGAAACAATAATTGATCTTTTAGTATCAAGCATATCTAAAGCGTAAGCAATCTTATTTATATAAGTTTTATCAAATACACCTATAAGTTGCTTTGAAACTGTTGCTGGATTTGATAAAGGACCTAGGATATTAAAGATAGTTCTATGTGGTATTGACTTTCTAATAGGCATTATGTATTTCATTGCTGGATGATGTTTTTGTGCAAACATAAAACAAAAGTTTGCATCTTCTAGCATTTTTGCTGAATTTTCTAATGACATTTCTAAGTTAATACCTAAGGCTTCAAGCATATCTGCACTACCACTTTTACTTGTAATACTTCTATTTCCATGTTTTGCTACATATGAACCACAAGCAGCTAATAAAATTGATACTGTTGTAGAAATATTAAAAGAGTTAGACTTATCTCCTCCTGTACCACAATTGTCAATTAGCTTCTCTTTAATACTATAGTGAACAGGAAGTGGTATCAAATGATCTCTCATAGCACTCGCAGCTCCTGCAATTTCAGCTGCTGTTTCACCTCTTTCGTAAAGTTCAATTAAATAGTCTCTTACTTCTTCTTGTGGTAACCTATTTTCAAAAATATCATCAAATTTTAATTTTGCACTATTAAACATATTTATCCTTCTATTTTCTTTACGTACTCTTCCATTTTAGATTTAGGTGTAGATTTTGAAGTAGGTATTTGTAATACTTCAAATTTGTCACTTTTTTCAAGGTATTTAATTTCAATTAAGTCCCCTACTTTAACCTCTTTTGCTTTTTTAACAGCTTGATTGTTTATAAAAACAACTTTATGTTCAAGCATATCCTCAGCAACTGCTCTTCTTTTTGTAATATTTACTGCATTTAAAAATTTATCTATTCTCATAAGAGTGATTATATCTAATTATTATTAAAAGTGCTTTTTATATATTATGTATTAAGTAAAGGTTAATAATATGTTTAAATTATTTTATAGTTACATTTAGATATAATATATGCTTAAAATTTATATGAAATCATAGGATAAATTAAATGAGTAAAAAAGATGTTAAAAAAGTTGTATTAGCTTATAGTGGTGGGCTAGATACATCTACTATTTTAAAATGGCTTCAAGATGAGTATAATGCTGAAGTTATTACTTTTACTGCTGATCTAGGTCAAGGTGAAGAAGTTGAACCTGCAAGAGAAAAAGCTTTAGCTTGTGGAATTAAACCTGAAAATATTTTTATTTTAGATATCAAAGAAGAGTTTGTAAAAGATTATGTATTCCCAATGTTTAGAGCAAATGCAATTTATGAAGGTGAATATTTATTAGGAACATCAATTGCAAGACCACTTATTGCTAAAAAGCAAATAGAGATTGCAAATAAAATGGGTGCAGATGCTGTATCTCATGGTGCTACAGGAAAAGGTAATGACCAAGTTAGATTTGAACTTGGATACTTAGGATTAAACCCAGATATTACAGTAATTGCTCCATGGAGAGAATGGGACTTAAATTCAAGAGAAAAATTATTAGCATATGCTGCTAAACATGGTATTGAAATTGACCAAAAACATATTGATGAAGATGGTAACCCAGCTATTTCTCCATACTCTATGGATGCAAACTTACTTCATATTTCTTATGAAGGTTTATCTTTAGAAGATCCAAATGCAGAACCTGAGGAATCTATGTGGTTATGGACTAACTCTCCTGAAAAAGCACCTGATGAACCTGAGTATATTACAATTGGATATAAAAATGGTGACCCAATTTCAATTAATGGTGAAGAGTTGTCACCTGCAACTATCTTAGAAACTTTAAATAACTATGGAAATAAACATGGTATTGGAAGAATTGATATTGTTGAAAATAGATATGTTGGAATGAAAGCTAGAGGTTGTTATGAAACTCCAGGTGGAACTATCATGTTAAAAGCTCATAGAGCAATTGAATCAATTACTTTAGATAGAGAAGCTGCTCATTTAAAAGATGAATTAATGCCTAAATATGCTAAGTTAATTTATCAAGGATATTGGTTCTCTCCTGAGAGAGAAATGCTGCAATCTGCTATTGATAAAACTCAAGAAAATGTTGAGGGAACAGTAAAATTAAAACTTTACAAAGGTAATGTTATCGTTGTAGGAAGAGATTCTAAAAAATCTTTATTCTCAGAAGCTCACTCTACTTTTGAAGAAGATGAAGTATATAATCAAAAAGATGCAGAAGGATTTATTAGACTTAATGCACTAAGATTTATAATTTCTGGTGAAAACAAGAAATACTATCATTTATAAAAATATAAATAAATAATATTTATATTACTCAAAAAAAAGGCATTTTTTACAATGCCTTTTTTTTTCTACAAATTAAATCTAAAAACTATTTTTTCATAGTATCCAAAATGTAACTTTTTTAGGATATAATTTTATGTGTATTTATATAATCCAAAAAAGTGAAAAAATGAACTATTTAGAAGATCTTAAGAAAATAGTAAAAATTAACTCTTATACTACAAATAAAAGTGGTGTAGATAAGGTTGGTTTACAAATGAAAACATGGCTTGAAAATATTGGGTTTTCAACAACTACATATAAAAGAGAGTTCATAGGTGACCATCTTTTATTTAAATCCACAAAAAAAACTGGCAAAAAAATACTTCTGCTTGGTCACAATGACACAGTATTTCCTCAAGACTATTTTGAAAAATGGGATGAAGATGATAATTGGATATATGGTCCTGGAGTTTGTGATATGAAAGGTGGCAATATTGTTGCCTTACAAGCTTTACGGAATATATATGAAAAAAATGGACAAATCTTTAATATTGATTTTTTACTTGTTAGTGATGAGGAAACAGGAAGTGATGATTCAAAAGAAGTAAGTTCTAGTATTGCAAAAAATTATGATTATTGTTTTGTTTTTGAAGCAGCAGGTAAAAATTTAGAACTTGTAACATCAAGAAAAGGTGTTGGAAGATATATAGTAAAAATTGACGGGAAAGCAGCACATGCAGGGACTTCTTATGAAAAAGGAATAAATGCAAACTTAGAAGGGGCTATCAAACTTCAAAAATATAGTGAACTTATGGATATAAATAAAGGAACTATAATCAATGTTGGAAAATGTGAGGGAGGAATTGGGATAAATACAGTTTCACCTCATTTTGAAATGATGTTTGAATTTAGGTTTGATAAGAAAAGTGAAAAACAAAGAGTTATCAAAGCTGTAGAAGAAATTTCAAATACTAGTTTTGTAAAAGGTTCTGCTTGTCATCTTGATGGAATAATTCAAAGAGATGTAATGGAAGAAAACCAAGAACAATTAGATTATTTAAAGTTTCTAGAAGAACTAACAAAACTAAAAATTCCAAAAGAGCATAGAGGTGGAGTTAGTGATGCAAATATAGTTTCTAATTGTGGAGTTATAACACTTGATGGTTTTGGTCCATATGGCTATGGTGATCATACATTAAAAGAGCGAGCACTTAAAAGTTCATTTGAGCAAAGAATACAAATGATGACAGAAATTTTAGATTATTATCAAAATAATAATTAACTATATAGAAGGGGTACTATGGGGAATAGAAAGATTGGTATGTGGTTATACCAAAATGGTGGTGGAGATAAGATACAAGAAAAACTAATTAAGCAACTTAAACAAAGAGATATAGATGTTATTGCTGATATAAACTTAAGAAATGCAATAGCAAAGAATGGGCACATATTATACGACGGTATAAAACTTGATAAATTAGACTTATTCTTTTCTTATAATGCGGGTGAACAAACTCAATATCAAATGTATTTGTATAAAGCTTTAAATCATGTGATACCTATGATTAATTCTTACGATGCATTTGAATTAACAGAAGACAAATTTCATACATCTTTTCTTTTAAGACGCAATAAGATTCAAACAGCAGATTATAAGCTTTGTCATAGAGATGACACACACCATCTTCAAGAAATAATGAAAAAATGGAGTAAGATGGTATACAAACCAACTGACGGTTGGGGTGGAGTTGGTCTTACAAAAATAGAAAATCGTGAAACTTTAGACATGTTAATTCCATTTTTGAATCAAATGGATTTAAGATACTTTTATGTTGAAAAATTTATTGATTATGATAATACTGATTATAGAGTTGATATTGTAGATGGTCAATATGTTGCTTGCTATGGTAGAAAAGCAAGTGAAGGTAGTTGGAAAACAAATATTACCAGTGGAGGAAGTGTTTTTGTTAGAGAACCAAATGATGATGTAATCAATTTGGCACTAAAAGCTGTTAAAGTTACAGGACTTGATATTGCAGGTGTTGATATTATCTATGATAGAAAAAAAGAAGAATATATTGTTTTAGAAGTAAATGGAATTCCAGCTTTTGCAACACCAGAACAAGAAAAACTTGGACTTGATTTTAACGATAAAAAAATAGAGTTAATCGCAAACTTAATTGATAAAAAAACAAAAAAATAAGGGGAGAAAATGCAGAAATTACCAAAGTTAGGATTTTTATATCTTGATTATGTTTTAAGATTCTTTGATCATTCAAATTTCAAAGGTTGGCCTGATAAAATTGAAGAAGTTGTATATCACTGGAAAAATGATAAAGAAAGATTTATTAAAGAGGTTAAAAAAAAGAAGATTGATATTCTAATTGGTAATATACCTGCAACTGCTTATGATACTTTTGTAGAAATATCTAAAGAGTTGCCACATGTTAGGTTTGTGCCATCACTTCAAACACAGTTCTCAAACAAATCAAAAGAGAATGTAACACTATTTTGTGAGAAAAACAATCTTAGTATTCCAAAAACTAAAATTTTTTATGATAATAAAAAAGGTTTTAACTACTTAAAAAATAAAGCTTCATATCCTCAAATTATTAAAAGATCATATGGGCCATCAAATTATGGTGGATATTATGTGCATAAAGCTGATACTTATAAAGAAGCGAAAAAACTATTAGATGAGAAAAAATATAGTCCTATTTATACTCAAGATGCGATTGATTTAAAATATTCAGGGGATTTAAGAGTTATGTTAATAGGACATAAACCAATTTGTGCATTTTGGAGATTTTCAGGAGAAGGTGAATGGATTACAAATACTTCTCAGGGTGGTTCAATGTCATATGAAAATGTACCTATGAATGCCTTAGAATTAGCAGTAGAAGCAAGTAAAGCAGCAAAAGCAGAATATTGGGCTTGTGATATTGCTATTTGTGCTAAAACTGATAAACCTTATATATTAGAGTGTGCAACAGCTTTTGCAGCCTTCCCTTATATTAGAGATTGGATTGGTCAATACTTAATGTGGGACTTCTCAAATGGAAGATTTGGTATGCCACATGTTCCCCTATTCTCATGGGAAGAGTTAGGAAAAATTGATTCATCATTACTAAGAACTATGAGACATATTGGTTTTAGCAAATATAAGCCTTCTTGTGATGGAACTTGGTACATAAATGATCCAAAAGATGATTTTGATATGGAAATTACTGAACAGTCAAATGATTTAGATTATCCTGCTTCTATTAATCCAAAAGACCTACCAATAAAAAAAGAATTAAACAATAAGCCTTTAAAAAATGAATTTAGCCTTGATAAAATAAATTTAAATTGTGCTTCATTAACTGATATTATGACTTTACATGGTATGGAAGAAGAACTTGCATTAGAAATACATGAGTATTTAAAAGAAAATATTGTAACTGATACTAGTGATTTATTAGAATTAGAGTCAATAGATGAACAGCTTTTAAAAGTATGGGATGATAATATTGATGATATGAGAATTGATATAAATAGTGCTGATGTTGATACTTTAAGAAAAATCAAAGGTATAGGCTCAAAGTTAGCAAAAATTATCTTAGACTTTAGAGATACTATTGATGGCTTTACTACAATAGATGAATTAAAGCAGATTGATGGAATAGGAAAGAATAAACTAGTTCAGTTAAAGTCTAGATTAAAAATAGGAGAATAAGTTGAAACAACTTTATAGATCATATACTCAGTCAACTGATATATTTAAAGAATTACAAAAAAAATATCCTCTTTATTTTAGTTTGGACTCTATAGGACAAACGTGGGAAAAAAGAGATATAAATGTTATTACAATTTCTAAAGATATTAAAACCGCTTCTTCTAGACCTGCATTATTTTATACAGGAACTATACATGCAAGAGAATGGGTTGGACATGAATTGGCTATAGAGTTTGCAAATTATGTTTTAGAAAATTATGAAAGTGACCCTAAAATTAGGTCATATTTAGAAAATACAACTATTTATATGGTTCCTTGTGCAAATCCTGATGGATATGAGTATTCAAGAAATCATTTTTCTTTCTGGAGAAAAAATAGACGTGTAAACGCTGATGGAACTTATGGAGTTGATTTAAATAGAAACTTTCCTATTGGTTTTATAAAATCAAGTCTTACTACATCAAATGTATATGGTGGTCCACAGCCTTTTTCAGAGCCAGAAACAAAAGCTTTAAAAGATTTTGTAGAAAGCCATGAAAATATAACTATTGCTTTAGATTACCATTCTCAAGGAAATGTATTTTTCCCTGCTCATGATTTTAGGCACGAAGATACAATTGATACGACAGACATGAATACAATATGTGCAAATATGGCAGAAGAAATTAGAAAAATATCTGGAAGAGAATATGGTATTCATCAAGGAAAACCTCCTGCGAAGCTTATTTCTGGAAGTGGTAGAGAATTTTACTATTCAAAGGGTATTATTTCAACAGTAGTGGAAGTTGGTACTAGAAATATAAGTGATTATATGGATGATATGAACGAGCATTTAAGAGAACATATTCCTGCATTACTAAGTACAGTATCAGAAGTTCCAAATTATAGTGATTTTGCTTTAAAAAGAGTGGAATCTTTTGAAGTAGTTGAAATTGGTTCTTCCCATGTAAACCTTAAATGGGAGTATGAAAAGCAAGAAAATGTATTTTTTGAAATATATAGAAGTTTAAAAGATAAATCTTTTTGTAATGATAATAATCTAATTGCTAGAACACAAAACTTAGAATTTAATGATATTAATCTTTTTTCAAATAAAGATTATTACTATAATATAAGAGCTGTAAATAGTAAAACAGGTATCAAATCACCCTATTGTCCACAAGTTAAAATAAAAACAAATTTAGAATATGATGAGTTTAGCAGAACATATTACGCTAGTAAAAATGAAACAGGTTATGTATCTGAAAATATCAATGACAATGCCAAACATTTTGGTGTTAACTCATTATTTGTTGGTGTTGATGAGAATAAAGGTGTTTCATATGCTGTAATTACCATAAATGTAAACTCATTACCTCAAAGCGCAATGATTAAACATGCTGAATTTAATTTATACCCAATAAATAGAGTTTCAACTACTATTGAAAAATATGGTGAGTGGAATGTGGCAATTGTTGATCAAACACAAATGGGTGATATTACTGATTTTGATGATGTTGAAAACATGAAACTTATTAAATATATAGGAAGACCTACTCAATCTCATCAATTAACTCAAGGTATTTGGAGAACTTGGGAATTATCAGCAATGGAGTGTGAATTCCTTAAGAAATCTATTCATGATAATAAAATCATTTTAAGAGTTGAAGGTCCAAAAGAGCTTAGAATTGGAAGATCAAGACAAATGATGCAATGGGATATAGGTTATGGGAAATTTGGTTTTGGTTTACCTTATAGGCCAAGACTTGAACTAACATATACTTTAAAACCTGAAATTACAGCTTTATATCCAACAAATGTTCATACAATAAGTAAAAATGAAATAAAAGACGATGAAATAACAGCAGGTTTTGATGAAAATGGATCAAAAATATATTCTACTTTTGAGTTTAATTTAGCCTCTTTGCCTCCTTATGAAAGCAGTATGATTACAAAAGCATACTTTGAGTTGAACTCAACAAAAATATACATAAAAGATGATATCAGATTTCATATAGAATTTGTAGATGACAATATAGAAAAATCTTATGAGAGCATTGCAAATAGAGAGATTATCCAAAATATAGGTTATGATGTAAGTGCAACTGAGCTTAAGAATAATCAGACTCAATACTTTATGTTTGATACATTCTCAGAGAAAATTTTAAATGAAAAGGTAAAGGATAAAACAAATGTATCTTTTGTTTTAAAGCCTACTTCATCTAAAAAAGTATTGAAAGACAAAAAAGTTTCTTGGGAAATTAAAAATATTTCACTTTCTCCAAAACTTATAATAGAGCATATCCCTAAGCGAAGAAGTCCACTAGCTCAAGTTAAAAATGCAAAAATATTTGAAGATAATGGAAAAGTGAAAATCACATGGGAAAATCCAGTAGATATTGATTTTGTAGGAGTAAAGGTCATTAAAAATCCATTTAGAGCTCCTTACTCTTCTTATGATGGGCAAAAGCTTTATGCAGGTAAAGATGTTTATACTTATGATGATTTTGGAGCAATGGATATTGATAAATATTATGCAATATTTACATATGATGATGTTCCAAATTATAGTAAACCAATAATTTTAAAATATAGTGCAAATAAGTAAAACTTATTTGCATTTTTAAAAATCACAAGTTATAATAATCCTAAAAAATTTAGGAAGCAATATGATATTAAAATTTAAAGAGCACTATCCTCAAATTGATTCATCTGCTTGGGTAGCTCCAAGTGCTGATATAATTGGTGATGTAGTAATTGGTGAGAACTCTTCTGTGTGGTTTCAATGTGTAATTAGATCAGATGTAAATAAAGTTAGAATTGGTAAAAATACAAATGTTCAAGATTTATCTATGATTCATACAGATACACATACTTCTACGATTATTGGTGATAATGTTACTATTGGGCACAAAGTAATGCTTCATGGTTGTAAAATTGAAGATAATTGTTTGATTGGTATGAGTGCTACTATTCTTGATGATGCTGTAATTGGTGAGGGTTCAATTGTTGGAGCTAATTCTTTAGTTACATCAGGTAAAAAGTTCCCACCTAAAAGTTTAATTATGGGAAGTCCTGCAAAAGTTGTAAAACAGCTAACGGATGAGGATGTTGAAGGTTTAATTAAACACGCTGGACATTATGTAGATTATAAAAATGATTATAGCTAAAAAGGGAAACCCTTTTTAGCTATAAAATTATTTACATTTGCTATAAGACTCTTCAAGTTTATTATATAAAATTTCAAAGCTAACATTATCCATTGTTTCTAAATGTGAAACCATGATTACATTATCTTCTTTTCCATTCCATTCTTTTATATATGTTCCTTCTTTATATCCATTGTCTTGTCTAAATTTATTTAAACAGTTTTTTCCAATGTAAAGTTTTTGAAGCCAAGTAAATGATAAACCTGATACCTTACAACATCTAAAGAATTGATCAATAAATCTTTCAACACCACTAAATGAAGGCATGTTATTTGTTTCAATTGCTAAAGCTATGTAAGATAGTTTTTCTGCTTCTTTCACCATAACCCTTACATCTACATCAACAACAGCTTCATAAATGCAATGAGTATTTACTAAAGATACAGCCTTAGGAACATTTGTTTCTTGTAAAATATATGACATTAAAAAGTGCCAAATATCAACTAATTCTACATGTATATTCTTCATATCTGGTTCAGAATTGATATTTTTCCAGTGTTTCCATGGAGTTGAGTCTATAAGTTCAGCAACTTCCATATGAATACATCTAAGCCAGTTTATTTCTTTGCCAAACTTGTTTCTTCCTAGCTCCCAGTTTTTACCATTCGTAGAGTCATTAAGCTCTTTTTGTAATAAAAACATTTCTTCTAATTTATGAGGAAAAGATGAAGCTTCTTCTAATAGTTCAGCTAAAGGTAAACACTCTTCTACTAAATTATCTAGAGTTGTATTATTTGGTAATTCTTTTTCACCTTTTAGTAAATGAATAATTAAAGATATAGTATATGGTACTTGATCTTTTTCTTCCCATTCTAAAACATCAGATGGTGTTACACCGATGTATTGCACAAAATCTTCAATTGATAAAAATCCCAATGATTTTATGCTGTCTTTTAAGTCTTTATATAACAAACTTGTCTCCTAATAATATATAGTTGTATTTATTTTTGTAATAGTATCTAAAATTCAATGAATAATAGATTTTATATAAAAAGTATACTTTTTATGTGATTTGCATAGTTATAAATAATCATTTAAGGTTTTTTTGTTGATAAAAGTTACATTCAAAACCACTTGAGTTTTTTACAACCATAGAGGGTATAATCTTAGATTTAAAGCCATAAGCCTTACAACCATGGGGTCTACCCTGTTCCCATGTAACAAAATAATTTACACATTTTTGACAAATAATTCTTTTTTTCATGTAGTCATTTTATCAAATATTTACTATAATAATAATGAAGAGCAAAAATAATGAACTAGTAATTAGAATAAAAGGCAAAATAATGTTTACAAACATGAGTACCAATAAGAGGCTTTGGGTTAATATGATATTAACTCAAATAGGATTTGCATGTATAAGTATAATGGCGATTTATACAGCATCTGATATGATAGCAATTATAGCTATAAATATTGTTTTTGGATTGCTGATTTTTTATACAACAAATGCAGCAAAAAACAGAATTCTTGGTGGTATTAATAGATTTAAAAAGTATATGGGTGATATTGTAAACTTTACTTTTATGAGATCAAATACAGTTGAAAAAGCAAAATATATAAAAAATGATGAGATAGGTTTAATTCTTCATGAAATGAATGACTATTATGACACTTTTGATGCTATGAGAAAAGAAGATATGAAAGTATTAGGTGAAATTATTTTGACACTTAATAAAGTAGAACAAGGTATCTTTAAATGTAGAGTTAAATCTGATTCTAAAAACTTTATGGTTAGTGCTTTAAGAAAATCACTAAATCAGATGTTAGATGTTTTAGAAAGAAATATGAATAGTATCAAAGAGACATCTACTGCTTATGCAAATGATGATTTTACAAAAAAAATTGATATTCCATTTGATATCAGAGATAATATGCTTGAAGTAATGACTAGTATTAATACTTTAGGTGATGCCTTATCTAATCATGCCCAAACAAACCTAGAAAATGGACAAAAGTTAGAGCAAAACTCATCAATCATGAGAAACTCAATGCATAACCTTTCTACTAAAGCAAATGAACAAGCAGCATCACTAGAGCAAACTTCTGCTTCTTTAGAAGAAATTACTTCTATTACTAGAAATAATGCTAACAATGCTTCTAAAATGGCTGATTTAGGTAATACTGTTAGAGGTGCTGTTTCTAATGGTAGAACTTTAGCTTCTCAAACTGCTTCTTCTATGGAGGAAATTAATACTAAGGTATCTTCTATTAACGAAGCTATTACTATTATTGACCAAATTGCTTTCCAAACAAATATCCTTTCACTAAATGCTGCTGTTGAAGCTGCTACTGCTGGTGAAGCTGGTAAAGGTTTTGCTGTTGTTGCTCAAGAAGTTAGAAATCTTGCAGCTAGATCAGCTGAGGCTGCTAAGGATATTAAAGTTTTAGTTGAAGATGCAAATGAAAAAGCAAATTCAGGTAAAAAGATTTCAGATGAGATGATTAATGGATATGAAACATTAAACAATCATATTAATGAAACTATTTCTATTATTGAAGATGTTAGTAATTCTTCAAAAGAGCAAATGAGTGGAATTGAGCAGATTAATGATGCAGTAACAATGCTTGATAGAGTTACACAAGAGAATGCAAACGAAGCAAATCAAACAACAAGTATTTCAAACGAAGTGTCACAGATGGCTAATTTATTAGTTGAAGATGCTAAGAGCAAAAAGTTTTAGGGGTAAGATATGGCAGCAGGACAAGAAACAGTATTAGATGATTATGCGTTTTTAGTAAGTGAGACGGATGCAAAGGGAATAATAAGATTTGCCAATAGTGATTTTTGTAGTATAGCAGAGTATTCAATAGAAGAGCTATTAGGAAAACCTCATAGTATGGTAAGACATAAGGATATGCCAAGTAAGGCATTTAAGTCATTATGGGACACAGTACAAAGAGGTGAAATTTGGACAGGGTATGTAAAGAACGCTACAAAATCAGGTGGGTATTATTGGGTATATGCAACAGTATATCCATTTGAGTCATGTGATGGTTCTAAAGGGTACATGTCTTGTAGAAGAAAAGCCTCTCCTAAAGAAATCTCAGCAGCTGAGGAACTTTATGCTACTTGGAACAAAGAGGAAGGAAGAGTTTAAACTTCCACCCTACTTTGTATAGCTTTTGATAGAGATAAAATATCTACGTTTTCTAAACTAACACCGGTTGGAACACCTTGAGCTATTTTTGAAAACTGAATATTTTTATCTTTTAATTTATCTTCAATAAACAAAATAAAAGCATCATTTGCAATTGATGGTGTTATAGCAAACAAAACCATTTCAACTTCATTTTCAAGAACAAATCTATTTAAAGCATCAATTGCTTCTTGATCTAACTCTTCAATTACAAAGTATTTTCCATCAAATTGTTTAGAATCTTCAATAATAAATATATCTTTAGCACTTTGAACAATACATAGTTTTGTATTATCCCTTGAATCATCTAAGCAAAACTCACATATTTCATGTTCGCTCATAGAACCACATTTAACACATTTTGTTATATTTTTTAAAGCATTTTCAATACTATGGGCAATTTTAATACCACAATAATTATCATTCATTACAACATGATATGCCAATCTTAAAGCTGACTTTTTACCAATAGTCGGAAGAGACTCAAAAGCCTCAACTAATTCATAAAATTTTTCTAATCCTTTTTTCATAAGCGAATTATATCTTATTTTTATAATATTTTAGATAAAATCGCGCAGATGTAACAAATAGAAAAAATTATTTAGGAGATATTTAATTGACTGAATTAGATTATTATGAAATATTAGAAGTAAGTACAAATGCACAAAAAAGCGAAATAAAAAAAGCTTACAGAAAAATGGCTATGAAGTATCACCCAGATAAAAACCCTGATGATAATGAAGCAGAAGAGAAGTTTAAAGCTGTAAATGAGGCATACCAGGTTCTAAGTGATGAAGAAAAAAGATCAATTTATGATAGATATGGTAAACAAGGACTAGAAGGTCATGGCCAAGGTGGAGGCTTCTCTGGTGGTTTTGATGATTTAAGTTCTGTTTTTGAAGAGATGTTTGGTTCTGCTTTTGGTGGCGGTGGCTCAAGAAGACAAAGAAAAACTTACAACTATAATTTAGATATTGCAGTTGAAGTAAGACTTGAATTCAATGAAGCTATTTTTGGTTGTAATAAAGAGATAGATTATACATATAAAACTGCTTGTAAACCTTGTAAGGGTACAGGTGCTAAAGATGGAAAACTTTCAACTTGTAAAACTTGTGCTGGACAAGGTCAAGTTCATACTAGACAAGGATTTATGACATTTGCTCAAACATGTCCAACATGTCAAGGGACTGGTCAAGCACCTAGCGCATCATGTAAATCATGTGGTGGTACTGGATATGATGAAGTTAAAGACTCATTTAAAGTTGATATACCTGAGGGTGTAAATGATGGAATGAGAATTAGAGTTTCAAATAAAGGTAATATTGCTCCTGATGGTTCAAGAGGAGATTTATATTTACAAGTAAGCGTAAAAGAAGATTCACATTTTGTTAGAAATGATGATGATATTTATCTTGAAGCACCTATTTTCTTTACACAAGTTGCCCTTGGAGATAAAATAAAAGTTCCAGGACTTAGAGGTGAATTAGAATTAGAAATTCCAGCTGGTGCTAAAGATAAACAACAGTTTAAATTTAGAGGTGAAGGTGTTAAATCTGTTCAAGGATATGGACAAGGGGATTTAATAGTACAAATTAAAATTGAATACCCAAAAGCATTAACTTCTGAGCAAAAAGAATTACTTGAAAAACTACAAGAGAGTTTTGGAGTAGAGAGTAAGCCACATGAATCAAGCTTTGAAAATATGTTTGATAAAGTTAAAAATTGGTTTAGCTAGGACATAAAATACTTACTTTATTATAAACCTTGTTATAGTATAATATATCATTATTACTATAATAAGGTTACTTGATGTATAGATACATTTTTTTATTTTTTATTTTCATAACTACCCTATTTTCACACAATATTGAAAGTTCTACTATTGAAAAAACTCTTATTTTTAATCAAGAAGAGTTGAAATATATAAAAAACAATTCAATAATTGATGTAGGTGTTGAAGAAGATTGGCCTCCTTTTGATTTTGTTGAAAATGGAGTTTATAAAGGCATAGCAAAAGACTATTTAGATTTAATAGAGAAAAAAAGTGGTCTTAAATTTAGATATAACTATGGTTACACATGGAATGAACTATTAGAATTAGCAAAAAATAAAAAAATAGATTTATTACCTGTTTTATTTAAAAATAAAAAAAGAGAAGAATACTTAGAATACACAAAAAAAAGTTATATTAGCATAAGAGATTATTTATATAGTAGTAAAAAAAGTTTTAGTTCTTTGGAAGAACTAAATGGCAAAAAAATAGCAATACCTAGAGGTTACGCTCAAGAAACCTTTATAAAAAACAACTATCCTAATATTGAAATTTATTATGTGAAAGATATTTTATCTGCAATAGATGCTGTAATCTTAAATAAAGCTGATGCTTTTATTTCAAATGTTGCTTTAGTGCAATATTTAATGAAAAAACATAATATCAGTGGTATTAAAGCACAGTTTTTACTTAATAAACACAATGAACTTTTCATGGCAACAAAAAAAGACTCTTCTATATTAAAATCAATAATTGACAAATCACTAGATTTAATAACTATAGATGAAAAAAATTTAATTTATTCAAAATGGATAGAAAATGATAAACATATTCAGGTTAGTTTTTTTACAAATGAAGAAAAGAACTTTATAGATAAAAATAAAAAAATATATATTGCAAATGAGTTAGATTGGATTCCATATGACTACTATCAAAATGCTAAACCAAGAGGTTTTGTTATTGATTATGTGAAACTTTTATTTTCTAAAATCGGTATAGAGCCTATATTTATAAGTGATAAGTGGCCTATTTTAATGGAAAAATTTAAAAATAAAGAGATTGACTTATTACCAGTTATAGCCTATAAAAAAGAAAGAGAAGAGTTTTTATTCTATACAAAAGAGTTTTTAAATCAAGAGCTTATTTTAATTACAAATAATTACACAACAGATATTGTAAATATTGATGATTTAGATGAAAAAAAAGTAGCTATGGTAAAAGGCTGGGCATTATCTTCTACAATAAAGAAAAATTTTCCAAATATTAAACTACTTGAATTTGATAGTTTAAAAGAAGTTTTTAATGCTATAAAAAACAATATTGCAGATGCTACAATTCAAAATAAGCTTATAGGAACTTACTATTTAAATAAAGAGTATTCAGCTAGCTTAAAAAGTACCGCAGAAGTTAAACTAAAAGATTATAACAATAAACTTTTTATGGGAGTAAATAAAAATAAAGAACAATTAGTAACTATTGTAAATAAATCAATGGATTTGATTTCTCAAAGTGAATTAGATGCTTTAAATGATAAATGGTTAAATATTTCAAAAGAGATTCATTTTACTAGACAAGAACAAGAGTTTATAGATAATAAGATAGTAAATGTAGCCTACACAGATAATTGGGCTCCTATGAGTTTTGAAGAAAATGGTAAAGCCTATGGTTTAGGTTTTGACTTTTGGCAATATGTAGTTAAAAAGTCTAAATTAAAAGTAAATCTAAATTTTAAAAGTAATTTTACAGAAGCCTTGGATGATATAAAAAATAAAAGAAATGATATTATCATTACAACTTCAAAAACTAGTGATAGACAAAAGTATTCGATATTTACGGATATATATTTTAAAGCACCTTTAGGAATAGCTACTTTACAAGAAAGTAATTATATTCCGGATGGTTCATATTTACTTAATAAAAGAGTTGGAGTTGGTGAGAACTATACTGCTCATAAACTATTAAAAGAAGCATATCCAAATATGAAATTTGTATTACTTAAAAATGTACAACATGGTTTAGAGCTTTTATCAAATGGAAAAATAGATGCTTTAGTTGAATCAATGCCTATATTAGCTCACAATATAAGGAAATATGCCTATAGCAATATAAAAATATCTGGAAGTACGGGAATAAACTTTGATTTGCAAATGATGATAAGAGATGATTATGAAGTACTTCAATCAATCATAAATAAAGTTCTAAAAACAATGACCCCTGATGAAAAAAGAGAAATCTATGAAAAGTGGTCAAAGTTGGAGTATACACAAGCTTTTGATTACTCTGTTTTATGGAAGTACTTCTTACCTTTATTAATCATAATAGTAATTATACTTTATAAAAATAAGCAACTTTTAAATTATCAGAATAATTTAAAGAAAACACAAAAAGAACTTGAAAATACAGTGGAAAACTTTAGAGCCTTGATTAATTTAACTATTGAGGGAATATTTATTATTAAAGGAAATAAGATTCTATTTTCAAACATTGAAGCTTTAAGAATGTTTAATATAAACAAGAAACATTTACATAAAATAGATTTTGATTCACTTTTTAAAGTTAATGACAAAAAAGATTTGAAAAGTATAATAAGTGAAGCAAAAACAAAAACTTATGAGCTAAGAGCTGTTAAAAGAAATAATAAAACCTTCCCTATTTTACTAAAGTCAAAAACAATTCTTTTTAAAGAAGAGAATTGTGATATTGTTTCAGTCATTGATATGAGTGAGATTAAAGACAAAGAACAGTTAATTATTCAACAATCAAAAATGGCAAGTTTAGGTGAAATGATTGGAAATATTGCTCATCAATGGAGGCAACCTTTAAGTTTTATATCAACAGCTGCAACTGGTATGAAATTACAAAAAGAGTTTGATCAACTTGATGATAAAACTTTTAATGACACAATTGATAATATTTCACAAACAACTATGTTTTTATCTCAAACTATTGATGATTTTCAAAACTATTTAAAAACTGATAAAACAAAAATGTTATTTAATCTTAGCTCAACTATAGAAAAACTTTTAAATATTGTAAAAAGTTCATTTACAAATAATTTTATTGATATTGAACTTAGTTTGGATAAACAGATTGATTTAAACTCTTTTGAAAATGAATTAAATCAAGCCTTATTAAATATAATCAATAACTCAAAAGATGCCTTAAAAGATAAAGATTTTGATGATAGGTTTATTAAGATTAATACATTTATGGAAAATAATTACGCAATTATAGAAATAATTGATAATGCAGGTGGTATTAATCCTGAAATTATTGATAGAGTTTTTGAACCATACTTTACTACAAAACATAAAAGTCAAGGTACTGGTCTTGGATTGTATATGACCCATAAGATTATTAGTGAGAGTTTAAGTGGTGAAATCAAAATTGAAAATATCTCTTATGTTTTCCAAGAAAAGAACTTCAATAAATGTGCAAAAGTAAGTATTAAACTACCACTTTCATAAGAGATTAAAAACTTATAGAATATAATGTTTGCCATTTTATTACGCTTATTAAAGACAAAAGGAAGCAATTTATGGGTAAATCTTATTTAGAATCACATCCTGATGAAAATGGTTATTTTGGAAGATTTGGAGGATCATTTATTCCTCCAATGTTAGAAAAACCATTTGCAGATATTACAAAAGCATATGAAGAAATAAAAAACTCACCTGCATTTATAGAAGAGTTAAAATATGTAAGAAAGCATTTTCAAGGAAGACCAACTCCTATTACTTATGCAAAAAACTTGACAACTCACTGTGGTGGAGCTAAGATTTATTTAAAAAGAGAAGATTTAAATCATTCTGGGGCTCATAAACTTAATCATTGTATGGCTGAAGTTATTTTAGCTAAACATATGGGCTTTAAAAAAGTTATTGCAGAAACTGGTGCTGGTCAACATGGAGTTGCTTTAGCAACTGCTGCTGCTTATTTTGGTTTAGAGTGTGAAATACATATGGGTGAAGTTGATATTGCAAAAGAACATCCAAATGTAGTTAGAATGAAAATTCTAGGAGCTAAGGTTGTTCCTGCAACACATGGTTTAAGAACACTAAAAGAAGCTGTTGATTCTGCTTTTGAATCTTATGTTTCTCAAGCAGATACAGCAATCTACTGTATTGGTTCAGTTGTTGGTCCTCATCCTTTTCCAATGATGGTTAGAGATTTCCAAAGTATTATCGGAATTGAATCACGTGAGCAGTTTTTTGAACATGAAGATAATTTACCTAATAATGTAGTTGCTTGTGTTGGTGGTGGATCTAATGCAATGGGAATTTTTGCAGGCTTCATTGATGATAAGGAAGTAGAACTTTATGGAGTTGAACCTATGGGCAAAGGTGAAAAGCTTGGTGAACACTCTGCTTCTTTAACATATGGTAGTGAAGGTGTTATGCATGGTTTTAATTCAGTAATGCTAAAAGATGAAAAAGGTGAACCTGCTCCTGTTTATTCTATTGCTTCAGGAATTGATTATCCATCTGTTGGACCTGAACAAGCACATTTAAATGATATAGGAAGAACAAAGGTTGGACTTTGTAATGATACACAAGCTATTGATGCTTTTTATAAGTTATCACAACTTGAAGGAATAATTCCTGCTTTAGAATCAGCTCATGCAGTAGGTTTTGCTATGCAGTTAGCAAAGCAGCTTCCAAAAGATCAAACAATTTTAGTAAATCTAAGTGGTAGAGGTGATAAAGATATTGATTTTGTTGTCGAAAACCACCCTATTCCAAACGCTAAATTTTAATAAAAAAAAGGAAAATATTTTTTCCTTTTTTTATTTTAAGATTTCCAAATAGCTATATTAAATAAACCTAAAAAAGTCTAATAGTAAAATAAAATTTACTAAAATTTAAAATGTCATATTAAAGTCACTCTTCAAGGTAATAATTTCTTCATATTTATATTGGAGACACATTATGAAAAAAATATTTTTGTTAATTGTTACTTTAGTTGGCTCGCTATTTGCATATACTACAGTTAGCGTGCAAAATCAAGAGATTATTACAAACATGCTTAGTCAAGAGCAAACAGGTAATAGTCATTTAGGTGATCTTTTTGTTTTCTTACAAACAAGACTTTTTGAAAACGCTTATCTTTTTATTTTGGTAGTAGTTCCTTTAGTTTTTTTAGTTCATTACTTAATAGTTGGACCAAAAAAGTTTAAGCATGATGGTAAAAAGTATTATGTGTTTACTCTTTTTAATAGAATAATACATGGAATTGCCGCTGTTTCTTTTATTATAATCATTCCAACAGGTATTATTATGATGTTTGGTTCTACTTTTGGTGGAGGAGAGTTTGTTAAAGCTTGTAAGGAACTCCATGCTGTATCTACTGTTTTATTTATGATAAGTGTAGTACCTATGTTTTTAATGTGGCTTAAAAATATGCTTTTTACAGCTGAGGATATTAAATGGTTTATGATTTTAGGAGGTTATTTATCTAAAGAGAAAAAACCAGTTCCAGCAGGAAAGTTTAATGCAGGTCAGAAAATGTGGTTTTGGGTTTGTACTCTTGGTGGTTTAGTTATGATATTCACAGGTGCAACTTTATATGTTCAAGATTTAAATTTAGCAGTTTTAACAATGTTTGGATTAACAAAAATTGAAATGCTAAGACTTTGTATTATCATACATAATATTGTAGGGCTTGCAATGACAGCACTATTTTTTACTCATATTTATATGTCTATATTTGCTATAAAAGGAGCAATTGCTAGTATTATAAATGGTTATAAAGAGGAAGAAGAGATGGCTATTTTACATGGTACATATTATAAAGAATTAGAAGAAACAAAAAAACAAGAAGTTTAATAAATTTAAACTTCTATGTTTTAGAGTTCTTTCTTTCATGGCTTATAAGATATAATCCAGAGGAAATAACAATTATCGCACCTATAATTGTTAACATATCGGGTATATGTTTAAATATAAGCCATCCTAAAATTGAAGCACTTATAATCTCTAAGTATTGAAATGAAGCTAAACTTGAAGCCTTAGAGTAAAAGAAAGCTTTAGAAACTAATAATTGAACTATTGTAGTTATAACACCTAAAAGAAGTATCAACCACCAATCATTAAAATCTATTTGTTTAAAACCAAATGAATCTATATTTAAAAGTTCACAAACAACTATAATAACACTTAAAAGAATAGTTGAAATTACACCAATATAAAACTGTAAACTTTTACTATTTGTTTTAGTAGAAACCTGTCTTAATGTAATTAAATATAAGGCATAAAAAATAGCTGATACTATGGGGAAAATAGAAGCCATACCATAAGCGGACCAGTTTGGTCTTATGATTATTAAAGTACCTATAAGTCCTATGATTACTGCAATTATATGATTTTTTTGAAGTTTTTCTTTTAGTATTAAAACACTTAAAAGTGTTAAAACAAGGGGTTCTATAAAAAATAGTGCTATATTATTTGCTAAAGGAAGATACTTTAATCCCCAAAATAAAAAGACAATAGATGAACTAATATAAATACTTACTAAAATAAATTTTTTATGAAAACCTGTTATTTTATATTTTAGACTAAAAGATAATATTATAAGTATTATAGCTTGAATAAGAAATCGTAACCATGCTATTTGTATGGTTGTATATGAGCTTGATAGCCATTTTGCGATGGAGTCACTAAATGGTAAAATCAATACAGCTGATACCATAAAGATAATACCTTTAATATTTTCTTGATTTTGATTTGTGATAGATTTTTGCATGAGCGGATTATAACAAAATATAATTTTATTAAGCTTTTATTTTTATTTGATAAAATTAAGTAATATAAGGAATTAATATGAAACTAGAATATGCAGGCTTAAAACCAATTATCAGTGAACATGGTATTACCTTTAAAGATGGTAAAGAAGATAAATTTAAATACTTAAAGTATGCAGCTGAGCTTTTAGAAGCTTTTGATCATGACTATAAAAGAAAAACAAACTATTCTCATGAACTAAAAGAAGAAAGATTAAGAGCAAATGAGATATTAAATCTTATTTTGAAATTTCATCCAAATATTGAAAATAACATGAATAAAGAAATTGATTCATATTTAGAGCATTTAGATGAAGAAGAAAATGATGTTCAAAATAGAAGTTCTTTGAGCGATATTGAAAAAGAAGCTTTCATAAATAACCTAAAAATAATGAGAGAATACAAAATACAAAGAGCTAGAAATAAAATCTTTTATTTTCATTGTATTGAGACAATTGTTGAGCTTATTTTAGAGCATGAAATAAAACATATAGAAGTGCCTTTTAATGAAAGATTTTGGCATGTTTTACAAACTTTGCAAGGTAAACTATCAGAGCATAAAATATCAAGTGACATTTCTACAACTAATAAAAATGATGCCTTTAAAGCTATTTTAAAAGTAGCGATTTTTCCTTCAAAATAGTAAGTAATTAAAACTTACTATTTTATTAACTAACAAATTACAAATACAAAAAATTAAATTATAAAGCTAAACTAACACCATACAATAATAAAAGGATTCTAATATGAATACTATTTTATCAATTGCTGGTAGTGACAGTGGTGGTGGAGCAGGAATACAAGCTGACATAAAAAGTTCACTTTATCACAATGGCTTTATGACTACAGCAATTACAGCAATTACTGCTCAAAATACTTTAGGTGTTCAAGGTGTAGTTCCATTAGAGCCTAATTTTGTTAAAGAACAAATAGACTCAGTAAACAGTGATTTTGATATAAAAGCAGTAAAAATAGGTATGTTAGGCTCACAAGATTTAATTGAAGTTGTAAAAGAGTATATAAAAGATTTACAGATTCCTGTGGTTTTAGACCCAGTTGCAATATCAAGAGCAAACTCAAAACTTTTAGATGATGATTGTATTGAAAGCTTAAAACAACTATTTTCTTTTGCCACACTTATTACACCAAATAGATATGAAGCAAAAGAGTTTTTTGGTGTTGAGCATATTGAAGATATTTTATCTTGTGAAAATTATGGAACAAATATTTTATTTAAAGATATAGAAGATAATGAAGACTTTGCAGTAGATGTGCTAAAAACAAGTGATGGGAAACTAGAGTATTTTCAAAGTAAAAGAGCAAGTGATTTAAACACTCATGGTACAGGATGTTCATATAGTGCAGCAATTGCAACACTTTTATCTTACGATGATGACTTAAAAGCTGTAATAAAAGAAGCAAAAGAGTATATCTATGAAGCAATAGTAAATGCCCCAAATTTAGGAAAAGGCAATGGACCTATAAAACATAATTTAAAAGGCTTAAAATGTTAAAAGGTTTATATGTTATTAGTGATGATGAACTAACTTCTGATGAAACTATTTATGATGATATTAAAAAAGCATTAGTTGGTGGAGCTAAAATAGTTCAATTAAGAGATAAAAAAAGTAGTGATGAAGAACTGATTGAAAAAATAAAGCAGCTTCAAAAACTATGTGTTTACTACAATGCTACTTTTATTTTAAATGATAGAATTGATTTAGCTATAAAACTATCTTGTGATGGTTTACATGTAGGAAAAAGTGATCATAAAGATTTTAAAAAAATAAGAAAAAACTTTAAAGGAATAATTGGTGTTTCTTGTTATGGAGATGTTAAACTTGCTAAAAAAATGCAAGATGAAGGTGCTAATTATGTAGCTTTTGGCTCTTTTTTCAACTCAAAAACTAAACCTCAATCAAACATCGTGCCTGTTGATATTATCAAAAAAGCAAAAGAAAAACTAGATATTCCTGTATGTGTTATTGGTGGAATTAATACTAATAGTGTGAAAACTTTAATGCATTTTGAGCCTGATATGGTATCAGTTATAAATGACATTTGGAGCAATAAAGATTTAGTTGTTAATAAAGCTGCTTATTATACAAGTCTTTTTAAATAAAGGATTTATTATGTCTAAAAATATATGGATAATTGGTGCAAGTAGTGGCATTGGCTATGAGCTTACAAAATTATATTTACAAAATGGCTATACAGTAGTAGCTAGTTCTAGAGATACAAAACACTCTCATGAGCTAAATAGTTTAAAGTCATCTTTTAAACAAACTTTATTTTTAAAAGATATAGATGTTCAAAATAGTTCATCTATAAATGAAGCAGCTTTATGTGTATGGAAAAAATTAAACTACCTTGATGTATGTATTTTTAATGCAGGGGTTTATGAAGTTTCACCCTTAGATAGTTTAAATATAGAAGATTTTGAAAAAATGACAGATATAAATTATTTAGGAGCTGTAAGACTTACAAATATCATTACACCAAAATTTGAGAATCAAGGTTTTGGAAAATTAGTTTTTAATGCAAGTTTATCAAGCTATTTTGGTTTACCAAATGCAGGTGCTTATGGATCTAGTAAAGCTGCACTCGTAAATTTTGCACAAGCTATTCAGCCTGAACTTCTAAAGAAAAATATTGAACTTCAAATAATAAATCATGGATTTGTCAAAACTAGACTTACAAATAAAAACAATTTTGATATGCCTCAACTAATGAGTAGTAAAACAGCAGCACTTAAGATTTTTCATAATTTAGATAAAGGATATAAGTTTGAAATAAAGTTTCCATTTAAACTTTCATTTTTCTTGTATTTATTAAATATTCTACCTTATAAAATTTCTTTAGCAATTACAAAAGGATTGTTAAAATGAATTATTCAAAACATATACAAAACTATGCTTTATTTTTTGAAAATTTAAATAAAGATATATCTATACAAGAGTACGAAGATATTTTTAGTGAAGATATATATTTTGAAGACCCTTTTCAAAAAACAAAAGGAATAAACTCAATATATAATATTTTTGACCATATGTATAAATCACTAGATGAACCAAGGTTTATTGTAAAAGAGATAGTAGAAAATAAAAATATTGCATATTTACAATGGAACTTTATATTTAAATACAAAAATTGTAAAGATGTAGAGAGTTTTACAGGAGTTAGTAGAATTGAATTAAATGAAGACTTAAAAGTTGTATCACATATTGATTATTGGGATGCTGCTTCAAATATTTATGAAAAAGTACCTGTATTAAAGTCAATTTTACGCTTTATAAAAAATAAGATAAAAGCATGAATAATAAAGGGGTTTTAATATATGGTAGTTTAGCTATTCCAATAGCAATATTAGGAATGCCTTTGTATATATATCTTCCCACATATTATGTTGAATCAATTGGTCTAAATACAGCACTTGTAGGAATAACTTTATTTATTGCAAGAGTTTTAGATATGATAGCTGATCCATTTATTGGGAGAGCTTGTGATAAATACTTTAGTAAAAAAAGTTTGATTTTATTTGGTTCTATTCTTTTAGTTTTTGGCTTTTATTTTTTAGTAAACCCCTTTGAAAACTACCCTACTTTATCTTTGATTTTATTTTCAGTTATTACTTATATTGCTTGGAGTTTACTAAATATTCCTTATCTTGCACTAAATGCTGTCTTGGGTAAAAATAGTTTTCATAACTCTAAACTCTCTTTTAGTAGAGAAGTTTTTGCAATAATTGGAGTGCTTTTAGTTTTATTACTTCCATTTCTGCTGGGTGTATCTGATGATTCAAGTAAAAGTTTAGAGCTTATATTTTATTTACTTGCTTTTTTACTTCCTTGTATATTAGCTATTTTTCTTTTTGGTATAAAAGAGCCTACATTAGAATTAAATAATATTAGTTTTTTAAATTCATTGAAACTTTTTTATAATGAATTTAAAGAAGCCAAAAGACTATTTTTAGCTTTTTTGATAAATAATTTAGCAAATGCAATTCCAGCAACTCTTTTTTTATTTTATGTACAGCACTACTTGCAAACACCACAATTTACCGGAGCTTTATTACTTTTATATTTTATAAGTGCAATTATTGCTGTTCCATTTTGGCTTAATTTATCAAAAAAAATATCTAAAAAGAAAACATGGATTATATCTATGATAGTAGCTTCTTTTTTCTTTTGTTTTACTCCTTTTATAAACGAAGGTGAGTATATAAAGTTTGCTTTTATTACATTTTTTACAGGTATTTGTTTGGGAGCTGATATGGCTCTACCCTCTTCTATTCAAGCAGATTTAGCGCAAAGTTCAAAAAAAATAGGAAATGAAATCTCAGGAACACTTTTTGGTTTTTGGGCGATGTTTACAAAACTAGCATTAGCTTTAAGTGTTGCTATTACTTTTGTATCTTTAGAGCTAGTATCTTTTAATACTGTAAACCCTAGCAGTTTTTCTTTGAGCATTTTAGCTTTACTTTACTCAATCTTACCAGTAATTCTTAAAATATTTGCAATTACTCTTCTTTTAAAATATAAAAAATAATAGTTTTTTATAAAGTGACAAAAAACAGCTATTAAAAGTAATTAATAGCTGTTAATATTACCTTACTAAAACATTTAGGTGTCAATATGAGTGTAAAATTATTTATTATTTTAGCTATGTTCTCATTATTACATTCAAAGCCTTTAAAGTCAGTCCAATTTGTTGACCCTAAATCTTTTAGTGGAATTTGGTATGAGATTGCTCGTACACACAACAGTTTTCAAGAAAACTGTATAGCCTCAACTGTTGAATACTCTTTAATAGATACTAACAAATATAAAGTATTCAACAGATGTTTTGAAAATCAAATAGGTGGAAAACTAATAGAGTATTCAGGTATTGCAAAAGCTTTGGATGATGATTCTATGTCAAGTATGAAAATGACCTACTTTTGGATTTTTTCAAAAAAATACAATGTGATTTACCTAAACAATTATAAAAGTGCAGTTGTTGCAGATGATGATTTAGAAAATTTATGGATTATGAACAGAAAGCCATTTATGGCAAAAGAAGAACAAAAGAAAATCATAGATTTTTTAAGTGATTATATAAATGTAAATAGTTTAATTTACACAAAACAAGATGAAAAAGGAAGATACAAATGAAAATAGCAGTACTAGGAGCAGGAATTAGCGGTTTAGGTAGTGCTTATCTTCTAAGCCAAAGACATCATGTAGATTTATATGAAAAAGAGCATAGACTTGGTGGTCATGCAAGAACTACACAAGTTGAAGAAGATGGTAAGAAATTTGGAGTTGATACAGGCTTTTTAGTTTTCAATCATGAAACATATCCTCTTTTAACAAAACTTTTTGAAAAGCTTGATGTTAAAATAGAAAAAAGTGATATGAGTTTTGGTTTCTGGGATAAAAATGAAAACATAGCTTACAATGGAAACTCTATAGGTGGTCTGTTTTTTCAGAAAAAAAACCTTTTTAATCTTTCTCACTACTCTATGATAAATGACATAATGAAGTTTAATAAAAAAGCAAATAAAGATTTAGAAACTAACAGTAAAGATTTGGATAAAGATTTAGGTGATTACCTAAAAGAGTATGGAGAAGCTTTTAAAGAAAGATACATTATTCCTATGGGTGCATCTATTTGGTCAACACCAAGTGATAAGATGAATGACTTTCCTGCAAGAACATTTTTACAGTTTTTTAAAAATCACGGATTATTAGGTGTAACTACTCATCATCAATGGCTCACTGTATCAAATGGTAGTGTAAATTATGTAAATAAAATCAAAGAAAAAATCTCTGGTCAAATTTTCTTAAACTCAAATATCAAAAAAGTTGAAAGAAAAGCAGATGGAGTATTTATAACTTTTGAAAATGATGAAACTAAAATCTATGATAAAGTTGTATTTGCAATGCACGCTCCTGATGCACTAGAGCTTTTGGATGATGCAAGTGAAAATGAAAAAGAAGTTTTAGATTGTTTTAAATACAAAAAAAATGACGCCCTACTTCATACTGACAGAAAAGTTTTATATCCAAATAAAGATATTTATGCTGCATGGAATTATAAAACAGATAAAAAGAACGATAACTCGATTACTTTATCATATTGGATTAATACTCTACAAAATCTAAAAACAAATAAAGACTATTTTGTGTCATTAAATGAAATAGATAGTGTAGATGAAATAATTGAGAGAATTTCATATTCTCATCCGCAGTTTGATAAAAAAGCAATTGAGGCTCAAAAAAGAAGAGATGAAATAAACGGTATAAACAACACTTATTATGCAGGAGCTTATTGGCGATACGGTTTTCATGAAGATGGACTTTGGAGTGCAAATACTATAGCTTCAATGTTTGGATGTGAACTATGAGTGCACATCAATTTTATGATGGAGTAATCTACCATAAAAGATTTCTTCCAAAAGCTCATGATTTTAAGTATAAATTTTTTATGCTTGATATTGATACAAATAGTTTAGAAGAGTTAAAAACTAAACTATTCTCATATAATAAACTCAATCTTTTTTCTTTTAAAAGCAAAGATCATTTTGGGAAACAAGAAAATTTTTTAGAAAACGTTGATGAACTTTTAGAAAAATTTGACATTCAAAAACCCCATAAGCTTAGATTTATAACTCTTCCTAGAATTTTAAATTTTGTATTTAATCCTATTAGTTTACTTTTAATATTTAATAAAAATGAAGAGCTAGATTATATACTTGCAGAAGTTCATAATTATAATGGAGGAAGAGTTATTTATCCTGTTAAACTAACTCATAGAGGACATAACCTTTATAGAGGTGAGATTCCAAAAGATATGTATGTATCACCTTTTTTTAAAAGAGATGGGGATTATAGTTTTTTATTTAGATATGACAAATCAAACGTGGCTTTAAAAATAGATTTATTTGAAGAAAAGAAAAAAATGCTAACAGCATCTTTTAGTGGGACACCTTTAGAGTTCACTAATAAAAATATTATAAAACTATTTTTAAAGCACACTTTTTTAACTTTTTTTGTTGTGACAAGGACTTTATGGCAATCCTTGAAACTTTATAAAAAGGGCTTGAAGTTTAATAGTATAGAAGATATAGATACAAAAAGGAGATATTAAAATGAAAAAGGTATGGCATAAATTTGGACACTCTTTTTTTTCAAAATTAAAAGAAGGAAATTTAAAAGTACAATTTCCAAACAACGAGATAAATCATTATGGTAATAAGGAAGAAAAAGAAGTATTTTTAAAACTAAATAACTATAGTTTTTTTTCAAAAATAGCTTTATATGGTGATGTTGGCTTTGCTGAGAGTTATATGGATGAGGATTTTGAAACAAATGATTTAACAAAACTTATTGAGTTAGCTTTGATAAACTCTGATGATTTAGGTGTAAAAAGTGAGCATGATAAAAACAATTTCTTTATCAATATCTTACCTCATTTTAATAAAGTAAAACATCTTTTAAGAAAAAACTCAAAGAAAAACTCTAGAAAAAATATCTCAGAGCATTATGATTTATCAAATGACTTCTATAAACTATTTTTAGATGAAACTATGATGTACTCAGCAGCTATTTTTGAAAATCCAAATGAATCACTTTATGAGGCTCAAAAAAGAAAAATATCTCACTTAGCAAATAAATTAAATATCAAAGAAGGTGATAGAGTACTTGAAATTGGTTCTGGTTGGGGATCTATGGCAATGCACTTAGCAAAAGAAAGAAAGTGTAAAGTAACAACTGTAACTTTAAGTAGTGAACAAAAAAAATTATGTGAGAAAAAGTTTAAAGAGAATAAAATTGAAGAGAGTATTGATATTTTCTTAAAAGACTATAGAGATTTAGAGGGTAAATATGATGCAATCATTGCAGTTGAGATGTTTGAAGCAGTAGGTAAAGAGTATTTTGATATTTTCTTTAAAAAATGTGAAGCCTTACTTAAACCAAGTGGAGTTTTAGCGCTACAAATTATCACAATGCCTGATAATAGATATGAATCTTATTCTAAAGGAACTGACTTTATTCAAAAATATATCTTCCCAGGTGGACATCTTCCAAGTGTATCAAGAATTTTAAAAAGCACAAGCAAACATACAAGACTAAATCTTTTACATATGGAAGAGTTTACAGAAGATTATGCAAAAACTTTAAATATTTGGTATGAAAATTTTAATACTAGAATTAAAGAGATAAAAGCCTTAGGCTTTGATGATTATTTTATTAGAATGTGGAAAATGTATTTAAATTATTGTGAGGCTGCTTTTTTAACAAGAAATGTAAATCTTGTTCAAGTAGTATTTACAAGAGATCAAAATATGCACCTAAATAAAGGTTTAGTTGCATGAAAACAAAAAATCTATTAGTTGTACTATTTATTGTACTTCTTTTTACAGGATGTGGAGCTATGAAACTTGAAGACTTTAATGAAACAAGCCCTAAATTTGTAGTAAAAGATTATTTCAATGGGGAACTAAAAGCATATGGACTAGTAAAAGATAGAAGTGGAAAGATAATCAAATCTTTTAAGGCTAAGATGATTGGTTCATGGGATGAAGATGGAGTTGGAACTTTAGATGAATATTTTGTTTATAATAACGGTGAAAAACAAAGAAGAGTGTGGACTCTAATACCTTCAAAAAATAAAAATGAATATATAGGAACTGCTTCTGATATTGTAGGGCAAGGTATACTTAAGTCAAATGGTAACACAGTAATGATAGACTATACAATGGAAGTTCCTTACAATGATTCAACTATCAATATAGATGTGAAAGATTGGTTACATTTACAAGAAGATGGAGTTATTATAAACCACTCAAAGATGAAAAAGTTTGGTTTTACAGTAGGTGAGCTAGTAATCACTATAATTAAACAATAAGGCTTGATAATGTTTGATTTATCAAAAATGAGACAAGAGTATATGACAAAGGGTTTAGATTTTAAAGATTTAGATGAATGCCCTTTTAAACAGTTTGAGATATGGTTCAACCAAGCAATAGATGCAAATCTTATAGAGCCAAATGCTATGAGCTTATCTACAGTTGGAAATGATATGAAACCTTCAATTAGAACTGTTCTACTTAAAACCTTTGATACAGATGGTTTTGTATTTTTCTCAAACTATAAAAGCAAAAAAGCAGTGCAAATAGATGAAAACCCATATGGAGCTATTCACTTTGCTTGGTTAGGTTTAGAGCGACAGGTAAAGATGGAAGGAAGAATTGAAAAAATCAGTAAAACTGATTCTATGAAATACTTTTTATCAAGACCTAAAGGTAGTCAACTTGGAGCTTGGGTATCACATCAAAGTGAGGTTATTAGTTCAAGAAGCTTACTTGAAGCAAAGTTTGATGAGATAAAAAATAAGTTTTCAAAAGGAGAAGTACCCTTCCCTTCTTTTTGGGGTGGATATAAAGTAGTCCCTGAAACAATAGAGTTTTGGCAAGGTGGAAAAGATAGATTACATGATAGGTTTGAGTATAAAAGAAAAGAAGATAATTCTTGGGAAGTAAATAGATTAGCACCATAAGGATAAAATATGAGCTGTAAATGTAATGAAAATTTTTGTATAAAAAATGAAAAAGCAACAATTCACTTTATAACTGTAGTTCCAGAGTTATTACATAAGTGTAAGATTCTTTTAAAAGATAAGAATAATCTAAGACTTAAAGAACATATTTGCAGTATTGATATAGATGATGCTAGAACTTTTTTTGAAAATCAAGTAGAGTTTTTTGATGAGAATTTCACTCAATTTGAGCAAGCTGAGATAAAAATATTTGTTGAAACTACTAATGAGCTTTTATCTATTACTTCTGTTTTAAAAGCTAAGCCTTTAAATATTTATCTAAATTTCATTAAAGATAATAGCTTTTTTGAGATACTAGAAAGTGAGACTTTAACTACGCATTTTCAACCAATAATTGATATGAAAACAAATAAAATACATGCCTATGAATGTTTGACAAGAGGTGTTTTACCAAATGGTGACTTGATGTATCCAAATGATCTTTTTGAAAAGTCAAATAGAAATGATACAAACTTTAGACTAGATAAACTTTGTCGTGAGTCTGCACTTAAAACAGCAGCAGTAAAAAAAATAAACTCAAAAGTTTTTATAAACTTTTTACCAACAGCTATTTATGACCCAAAATTTTGTTTGCAAAGTACAGTTAAATGGGCTAAACAACTAGAACTTGACCCTAGAAACATTGTTTTTGAAGTAGTTGAAACTGAAAATGTACAAGATAAAGTGCATTTAAAACAAATCTTAAACTACTATAGAGAACAAGGCTTCAAAATTGCCTTAGATGATGTTGGAGAGGGATACTCTTCTTTAAATATGATTATTGATATAAAACCTGATATTATAAAAGTTGATAGAAATATAATAGATGGTATTGATACAAATGAGCTTAAACAATCAGTTTATAAAGCTTTAAAATCAATATCTATTGATAACAATATTCAAATATTAGCCGAGGGTGTTGAAACACTAGAAGAGTTAGAAATGGTAAAAAAACTAGGTGTAGATTATGCACAAGGTTACTATTTTGCTAAGCCATCCCCTGAACCTATAAGAAGAATATTTTAATGGATATTTTTTTAATCTATCCTCATCAGTTATTTGAAAATACTGATATTTTAAAAAACAAAAAAATAGTTTTAATAGAAGAGCCTTTATTTTTTACTCAATATAAATTTCATATTCAAAAGTTAGTACTTCATAGAGCCTCTATGAAGTTTTATGAAAATTATTTAAAACAAAATGCTTTTGATGTTGAGTATTTTGAGGATGAAAGCTATTTAGAAAAATACAAAACTAATGAAATTTTTATATATGAACTTTTTGATGATTATTTAGAAAAGAAAGTTTATAAGAATTTTGAAAATATACATACTATTAAAAATCCAAACTTTTTACATCCTGATGATAAAAGTAAGTTTCTACACCATTTTTATATGCACAGAAGAAAAGAGCTTGATATATTTATGGAAAACGGAAAACCTTTATACGGGAAATATAGTTTTGATAGTGATAATAGAAAGAAACTTCCAAAAGATATATTTATTCCTGCAACACTATCTTATGAAAATGACTATATAAATGAAGCAAAAGAGTATTGTCAAAAGTTTGATACTGTAGGTGTTTGTGAAGATTTTAATTACCCTATTTCTTTTGATGAAGCTAGATTACAACTTGAGTATTTTGTAAAAGAAAAATTTGACAACTTTGGAAACTACCAAGATGCAATTACAAAAAATACTAATCTTATTTATCTTTTCCACTCAAATATCTCAAGCAGTTTAAATATAGGTTTACTTGATTTAAACTATGTAATTGAAAAAATAAAAAATGCACATGCTCCATATAATGCCAAAGAAGGATTTATAAGACAGATTATTGGTTGGAGAGAGTTTATGCTAAAAATCTATGAAGATGATGGTGTGAGATTGCGAAACTCTAATTTTTTTGAATTTAAAAACTCAATGCCAAAAGCAATTATTGATGGAAAAAGTGGAATAGATATACTGGATGATGTAATAAAAAAAGTAGACAAAACAGCCTATGCTCATCATATAGAAAGACTTATGATTTTAGGTAATATCTTTTTACTTTTAGAAATAAGGCCAAATGATGTCTATGAGTATTTTATGCAAAACTATATAGATGCTTACGATTGGGTAATGCTTGGAAATGTCTATGGAATGAGTGGTTTTAGTGATGGTGGAAGTATAACTACTAAGCCATATATAGCAAGTTCTAATTATCTTATAAAGATGAGTGATTACTCAAAAAAAGAGCCTTGGTGTAAAATAGTTGATGCTTTATATTGGAGATTTTTATATAAATACTCACATCTTTTCAAAGATAATCCTAGAATGAAAATGCAAATATCTCTTTTAAATAGAATGTCAGAAGATAAACTACATGAACATTTAAAAACAGCAGAAGAATACCTAAAAACTCTTTTTTATGAATAAAAGTTCATACCCTATTCATATTTAATTCATCAATTGCAGCTATATTTCCTATAATGAAAAGGAGATATATGCGAACTGCTTTAAAAGCTTTAAAAGCTAATAAACTTAAAACCTTACTAATATTATTTAGTTTAAGCCTTAGTATTTGTTCTATTTTTTTAATTAGTTCAATATCAAATGGCATTATTTATATGTACTCTTCTATGCTTAAAAATGATGGAGATATTATAATAACTCAAGCAAAGATTTCTGATACATTTTTTTCAAATGTAGATATAAATCTTATTCATAAAATAGAAGAGTTTGATGGAGTTAAAAAAGTATCAGCTGTTGTTGTTGGGGCAAGTCCTGTTGAAGAACTACCAATTGTAGCTGTATATGGAGTAACAAAAAATAGATTTTCAAACTATACACTAATAAAAGGTTCATATCCAAAAGATAATGAAGTTTTAGTAGGAAAATCTATATATGATTCTTTAAAAAATAAAAACAGTATTCAAATTTCAAAAGATACGTACAAAATTTCTGGAGTATTTAGAAGTGAAATTGGTTTTGAAAATGGTGGAGTTGTATTAAATATAAATCAAGCTTCTAAAATCTTTAATAAATCAGCTTCATTTCTTTTAGTAAATACAAATATTCAAAAAGATATAGATTTCATAATAAAAAATACACAAGACTTATCAAACGATATTGAAGTTAAATCTACAAATAGCTTTGTAGATAATTATAACCAATTTGAAATTATCAGAACTTCTTCTAAGCTTATTTCATCGGTAGCTTTTTGTATGGGACTTTTAAGTGTTGTAAGTATTATGAGTATTACTGTAAATCAAAGAAAAAGTGAATTTGGAATAAAAAAGGCTATTGGAATTTCAACGGGAAGAATTATTAATCAAATAGTTTTAGAAACAGCCATTTTGGGCTTTATTAGTTTTATTTCTGCATTTTTTATAGCAAATATATTTCTTCTGATGATTGAAAAATTTGAGCTATTTCATGGATATATCAATGCACATTTAAGTAGTTCTTTAAGCCTTACACTATTTATCTGTTCAATTTTAATGGCTGTAATTGGCTCAATAATCCCTGCTTTAAATGTATCTAAAATTGATCCAATAATTTTAATGCAAGGAGATAAAATATGATAATAGAAGCAAAAAACTTTTCTCATGATTATAATGGTGATTTGGCCTTAAAAAATATAAATCTAAGTATTAAAAAAGGTGAATTTATATCTATTATTGGTGAGAGTGGAAGTGGTAAAACTACCCTACTTTCAATTTTATCAACACTTTTAAAAGAAAAAAGTGGCGAACTATTTTTTGAAAATAAAAAATATAGAGAAATAAAAAATATAGATAAATTTAGAAAAGATAATATTGGCTTTATTTTCCAATTTCACTATTTAATAAACTATCTTACAAATGCTGAAAATATAAAAATAGCTAATGAAAAAGCAAGTGATAAAGAAATAAGTGAACTTTTTAATTTATTAGATATTAGGGAGCTTCTAAATAAATTTCCAAATGAAATATCAGGAGGACAAAGACAAAGAGTTGCAATAGCAAGAGCACTTATAAATAAACCAAAAGTTCTTTTTGCAGATGAACCAACTGGTAATTTAGATTCAAAAAACTCTTTAAATGTTTTTAAACTATTTCAAGAGTTATCAAAAGAAGGAATCACAGTAATAGTTGCTACGCACGATAAGAGTCTTGCACAATTATCAAATAGAATAATTGAGGTGAAAGATGGACAAATTCAGTAGTTTCATAAATCAAAACTTCAAAATCTCTTTGATTTTTCTTTTTTTAGGGATATTTTTTGGAATAGTATATTCTATTAATTTATTAGGATTTTCTATTAATTCTAATACCTTATTACCATCAAATGTAAGATCATTACATATTTCATTGATGTTATATGGTTTTATTCCTTTAATGCTTTCTTATTTACCATTTTTACTTATAAATAAAGATGGAATTAAAAGTGATAAAGGACTTAGATATTTAGGGCTTTATTCAATTTTTTGGTATATATTTTTAGTTTTTATGATAAGTAGTTTAGTTTTAGGAAATACTAGAGATTTAGCTTTTTATGACTTCCCTTATGAACTAAATTTTATCTTGGCTGTAAGTGGAGTTTTTTATGCTTTAGCTTTATATGAATATATAAAACTTTATGAAGTTAAACCATTATGGATTAAAGTATCTTTAGCAATTGTAATAATAGCACCATTTTGCCTTTTGATATTAATGAATCCAATAATAGGTCAAGTAGAAAGTACTATAAGTGGACCACATGGCGATAATACTTTAGGTATGAGTTTTGCTTTAATTCCTATTTATTATCTTATAATCAAACTTCTTCATAAAGGTAATTTTAATGCAAGATGGCATATTTTTTGGATAATTCCATTTGTTTTTTATATTTTATCTGTACTTTATAGAAGTTTTGTTGCTTCACTAACATATGAGCAAGAATGGTTTTTACAATATCTAACATTTTTATATATACCTTTACTTTATAGATGGTTTCAAGATGCACATATATCAAAAACACCTAAATATGTTTTATTGATATCTATATTAGCCTTTTTGTTTGTGGATATTGAGGGAAATATTCTTTTTATTCCAGAGTTTAGATGGTTATTTCATAGAAATGATTTGATTGTAGCTCATGCCCATGTTGCAATGGGAGTCTCAATTTTATTTATGACTTTTGCAATTTTATCAAATCATATAAATAGTTTAAAAGATATAAAGTTTTACAAGTATTATTTGTATGGAATTCTTGGGATATTTTTAGTTTTAAGTATATCAGGATTTGTACAAGCAGGTGTTATTAAAGGTGATATAGAAATATTATGGAGTTTAAGAACTCTATTTGGAATAGTAGTATTTATATCTTTTTTTAAACTAATAAAACTAGATTTAAAGCTAAACTCTTTACAAAAGTATAATCTATTAGGAGCTTTAAGTGATGGTTCAACTGGAATTATTTTAATTTTTCTTGGAAGTTATTTATATCCTTTACTAGGTTTTAAATTTTCAAATAGTTATGAGTACATTGTTTTTATTTTTGTTTTTACTACAGGAATAATCCACTATTTTGCTTTTATTTCTAAAAAATCTCAATATGAGTTTACTTTACTTACTGCAATTATTAGAATTTTTGTTAGTTCTATGTTTTTTGCTTTATATTTAAATGGAAGTTTATCTTATGAAGCACTTTTTATTACAGTTTTTGACTTATCTTTTTCAGTGCTGTTTTTCATAATTTTTTACAAAAAGGAGTTTTCATGTTTTCAAAAATTGCTTTAAGTATATTTATATCTTTTGAATTAAGCTTTTATTTATTAATAGCCCAAACAGGAATTGTTGAATATCTCTCATCGAACATTTATGCAATATCACCAATAGCTATAGGAGGGATTATTGGTTCGATTTTAGTTTATTTTATTAAGTTATCTTCTAAAAATAAAATAGTTTTGTTATTGCTATTACAATTTAGTGTTAGTTTAGCTTATCCAGATTTTTCAAAAGTCTTACTTTTTTTACTTGGATTAAGTGTTGGAGGATTAGCCCCTTTGATAATTGAGAAAATAAAAGAAAGTTCAACGCTTCAATTGGCATTTGCTTTAGCTTTATCTTATACTTTAGGTACAGCACTTTTTATAATAGAGCCTTCAGATAGACAGTTTATTGCAATCATTTTTTCTTTGGTTTGTTTAATAAGTGTTCTATTTATAAAAGATAATGAAAAAATGAAAAGTTTGCCAAGCTATTCATACTCATTGTATTCAATGACTCTTTGGGTTTTTATAGACTCTGCACTATTTGAAACTCTTTCTAGGGATGCTAGTATTTCAATTTGGAGAGATGGATTTACTTTAGAAATTATTGTATTTCATATAGTAGGTGTATTAGCTGCTTTTACATTTAAATTTGAAAAGTTTGAAAATGAGATATTTGTCATCTTACTTTTCGCACTAAGTTATTTACTATTTTTCTTGCAAGAAGCTGCTTTACTAGGAATAGTTTATCCTTTTGTTATTTCATATTACAATGTGGCTATTTTAAGAGGAATAATAAAAAAAGATTTTAGAACTATTTGCATTTATATGATTTTTATAGGTTGGATAGCCTCTGGGTTAGGACTTTTAGTAGCTTTAGAAAACTTGATTTTATATGTGCCAATTATATTTTTGATATCACTTCTAAAAGTTTTAAGTTCTTATAATATATCAATAAAGGAGAAAAAATGTATAAATTAATATTATTAGTTTTATTTGCTATTACTGCACTTACTGCAAATAAATTAGTACTAGAAAATGGAGAAGTAATAGCTCATACAGAAATATTTGGGGATAAAAATATAGATCCTAAAACAAAAAAAATATATACAAACTTACAGTATGAAAATGATTTTTCAAATATCAAAGGAACAATTTGGATAAATAGTATTGATTTGGAAAGTGAGGATTCTAGTAGAGATAAAAATATGTATGACTTATTAAAATCAAAGATTAACCCAAAAATAAGTTTTGATTTTATTAATGTAAGAAAAATTGATAAAGACAATTATATGATTGAAGGTTTTATATCTCTAAATAAAGTAAGTAGAAAAGTAAAAGCATTAACAAAAATATCAAAATCAAACAACAAAGTTTTCTTTGATGGAGTTTTTAGTATTAATTTAACAGATTATAATTTAGAACCCCCTACACTACTTTTTTTAGCAGTAAGAAATAAAATTGATATTAAATATAATTTTAAATTTAGCGATATGTAATTATATGAAAACAAATACAATTAATAAATTAGATATAAAAGTAGAGAAACTAGCTTTAGATGGTTTTAAAATACTACATTTAAGTGATTTACATATAGATACAAAAACCGATATATTTTATATTGAAAAATTAATAGATTTATGTCAAAAAACTAAATATGATGTACTATTTATTACAGGTGATATTATAGATTGTAAAGTATCAAAAATAAAAGATAAGTTATTATTGTTAAATACTCTAAGAAATGCTTATTTTATAAGTGGTAATCATGATTTATTTTATGGCCTAGATGAATTAAAGAACATATTAAGTCAAATAACTTTTTTAGATAATAAGATTGAATTTATTGATTTTAAAGATAAGGAAATTGCTATTGGTGGATTAAGTGATAGATTTTCAAAATTTTTTAGAATAAAAAGAGATGAAGAAAAACTATTAAATACTCTTAGTAAATATGAAAACTCTATTCTTCTAGCTCACCAACCAAAGGATTATGAATATGCTACAAAAAATTATATAGATCTATTTTTATGTGGACATACCCATGGTGGTCAAATATACCCTTTTCATTATATTGTAAAATTGTTCCAGCCTTTTTTATATGGACTTCATTATATAGATAAAACTGCAATTTATGTAAATAAAGGAATCGGTACTTGGGGAGTTGATTTTAGATACAAAGCTGATAGTGAAATAAGCCTAATAAATCTTATTTATTAATAGTATTCATTTTATATTCATATTTTTATAATATAATTTTTATAACTAAAAAGAATTAGGATATTTATGAAAGTTTTAATAGTTGAAGATGATATAAAAATAGTAAATTTTTTGAAAAAAGGTCTTGAAGAAGAGTCTTATAGTGTTGATTATTGTTTAGATGGCGAAGAAGGAATTTACTTAGCTTCTGTAAATGATTATGATGTGATATTGCTTGATATAATGCTTCCTATAAAAGATGGCATTGAAGTTTGTAAAACATTAAGAACACAAAATATTAACACCCCAATTATTATGCTTACTGCAAAAAATAGCACAGAAGATACGATAAAAGGTCTTGATATTGGTGCTAATGATTATCTTCCTAAACCTTTTTCTTTTAATGAACTTTTAGCTCGAATTAGAGTTCAATTAAGACTTAAGACTGAAACTCAAACAACTTTACTTGCTATTGATGATTTACAACTTGATTTACTAACAAAAAATATACAAAGAGCGGGTAAAAAAATAGAATTAACAGCTAAGGAGTTTTCTTTACTAGAATATTTAGTTAGAAACAAAAATAAGGTCTTATCGGAAAGTGTTATTTTATCTTCATTAAGTAATATGGAAGATAGTAATATAAGTAATATCATAAATGTATATATTTATAGATTAAGAAATAAAATAGACAAACCTTTTGAGAAAAAACTTATTAAAACAGTAAGAGGAATGGGGTTTAAAATAAGTGATGACTAATCTATCAATAAAGAAAAAGCTTTTATTTTATAATATAATAATTCAATTTATAATCTTGATTGTACTATCTTTATCAATCTATAAAACCCTTAAAATTTCGACTTTAGATAAAATGCAAACTTCTTTAAAAGTTATAATTTTGGATGTTGTAGATGATATATTAGACCACGAGTCTAATCTTCAGTTTGATTTATATAATGAAGAAAAAGAGTATAACTTTTCTCCTTTATATATAAGATTAGTTGAAAACAACAGAGACAAAAAAATAATCAATACTACTAGTTTCCCATCAAATATAAAAGTTTTTCAAGATGAATTACAAAAAGATAAAATTGTTTTTAAAGAGTTAAACGACTATATAGTAGGAAACATTGTATTTAATATAAAAAATAAAGAGTATATTCTACAAGTTGCTACAGATTATAAGATACTAAATTCAACCCTTGAAAATCTTTTTTATATACTTATTTTTATAATACCAATTGTTCTTGTTTTCTCTATTACTGGGGGATATTTTTTAATATATAAATCATTTAAACCCATAGAAGAAATACTAAATAGTCTAAAATCAATAAATGCTTCTGATTTATCACAAAGAGTCAAAAAACTTCATAGTAATGATGAAGTTGATTTATTAATTGATGAAATAAATAACTTGCTTCAAAGATTGGAAATATCATTTAAAAAAATAAATCAGTTTAGTAGTGATGCATCCCATGAACTTAAAACTCCACTTACGATTATAAGAGGTGAAATAGAAATAGCTCTTCGAAAAGATAGAGATAAGGAAGAGTACAAAAACAGTTTAGAAGTATGTTTAGATGAAGTACTTAGAATTCAAAATACTATTGATGATTTACTATTTTTAGCGAAAAATGACACTGCAATTTCTGATAATTATACTGATATATATCTTGATGAAATTACCTTGGAATCTGTGGAAGAGTTAAAGTCTTATGCCCTGTCAAAAAATATACAACTAAAAACAAATATTACTAATATGAGTCAAATCAAAGGTCATGCATCTTTATTGAAAATAGCTGTTAAAAATCTAATTAAAAATGCTATTAATTTTAGTTTTGAAAAAAGTATTGTAAAGATTTCTTGCTATAAAGAAAATGACTCAACTGTAATTAGCGTTGAGGATAGTGGCATTGGAATTGCTAAAGATGAACAAGAAAGAATATTTGAAGAGTTTTACAGAACAGATAAAAGTAGAAACAAAAATTCAGGTGGAACAGGACTTGGAATGGCTATTTGTAAAAAAATAGTAAAAATCCACAATGGAAGTATCAAGTTAACAAGTGAAGTAAATACTGGAACAATAGTTAAAATATATTTTAAAGGTTAAGTGATGAATATAAAGAAAAAAGTAAAGTTTAGTTTTTTAATAATTATTTTCTCAATAATAGTAATATTTATGATTAATAGTTTAACTCTTTATCAAGTAAAAGAAAATAATGAAACAAAGAGTAATATCTCAAATTTAGTTTATACGCAACATAAAATGAATAGTTTAGTAAAAGACTTACTAAATACTAAAACAATAAATGAAATCAAAAAAATCAAAAATGACTTTGTAAGCTTTGAACTTCAATTTGAAGAGATACTAGATATATTTAAAAACGACACTACTAAAGACTTTATAGACAACTTCATAAAAGATATTCATAAATATGATGAAATAAAAATCAATCTTGAAAAAATCTCAAAGAGCGAAAAAACAATTGAAAAATATTTTGATGAAATTATCAAGATACAAACAAAAAAGATTGAGCTTACAAATCTTTTTGCTAAAAAATACCCAAATGAAAATCTTCAAAGAAATAAGATTGAAAGAATTATTGAAAAGCGTAAAGATATAAAAAGTTACAAAACTTTATCTAATATAAAATATTATAGTAAAGAAACACTTTTTCAACATAAAAATTCAAGGTATTTAAATAAGTGGTTAAAAGAAATTGAAAAGCTAAATGAATTAAGTTTTATTGATAACAATCACTTAGTTAATGAGTACTACAAAACTGCAAAGATGATTGGGTTATACTCAATACAATTAAATGAGATTAAAAACAAAGAACTCTTTTTAGAAAATGAAATATTTTCTATTGTAGATAAAAATACAAAACTTTTAAATGAAACTAAAAACAATATTGATAGATTATCTGAAAGTTTTATTGATAAATTTTATTATACTGTGCTATTTATTTTAGTTCTTACAGTATTATTTATTTTAATATTATCAATAAAAGTTAACAAGAATGTAGTTATGAGTTTTGAACAAATTGAAGATGAAGTAAATAAAGGCTTAGAAGAAATAAGAAGTTTAAATAATGAGATTGAAAACACTCAAAAAGAAGTTGTTTTTACAATGGGCTCAATTGGTGAAAGTAGAAGTAAAGAAACAGGAAATCATGTAAAAAGAGTTGCTGAATATTCTAAACTATTAGCTTTAAAATATGGTTTAGGTAAAAAAGAAGCTGAACTTTTAAAACAAGCAAGCCCTATGCACGATATAGGAAAAGTTGCTATTCCTGATTCTATTTTAAATAAACCTGGTAGATTTGATGATAATGAAAGAAAAATAATGAATACACATGCGAAACTAGGCTATGATATGTTAAAACATTCACCAAGACCTCTTTTAAGAACAGCTGCCATAGTATCATTACAACACCACGAAAAGTGGGATGGTACAGGCTACCCTAATGGTTTAAAAGGTGAGGAAATACATATTTATGGAAGAATTACAGCTTTAGCAGATGTATTTGATGCATTAGGTAGTGATAGGTGCTATAAAAAAGCTTGGGAAGATGAAAAGATATTTAAATTATTTAAAGAAGAAAAAGCTAAGCATTTCGATCCAAAGCTTATAGATATTTTCTTTGATAATTTAGATGATTTTCTAAAAATTAGAGATACATTTAAGGATTAATATTTACAAATGAATAAAGAAATATTACAAGAAGCAAATAAACTTATTAAAAATGAGTTAATAAATCAAACAAATATAAATAGCGTGAAACTTTTTAAGACAATTGATTATTCAAAAAGACAACCATTAACTTATGAGTTTTGTTTGATTTTAGTACTGCAAGGTAAGAAACTTGGATATTTACCAAATAAGAGTTTTGAGTACAACAAAGATAACTATTTAGTAGTTCCTATTAGTCTTCCTTTTGAGTGTGAGACTTATGCTTCAAAAGAAGAGCCTTTTATTTGCTTAGCCATTGATATTGATAAAAAGATGATGTTTGATATTATTTCATCACTTAGTAACCAAGAAGCTAAGAACTGTAAGACAATACAAATGGGAGTATTTCAAGATAGTGTAACTCCTCAAATAGAGGATATAGTTTTAAGACTTTTAAAAACACTTAAATCAAAAGAAGAATCAGCTATTTTAGGTGAGTCAATTTTAAAAGAATTGTACTACAGAATTGCCACAAATAGTAATTCTCATTTTTTACATAAAATGTTTTTAAAACAAAAACAAGAAGCTAAAATATCAAAATCTTTAAAAAGTATTCATGATAATTTTAATCAACCTTTAGACATTCCTACTTTAGCAAAGCAAGAGGATATGAGTGTTTCATCTTTTCATACTCACTTTAAAAATATCACATCTTATTCTCCCCTTCAATATATTAAAAAAATCAGATTAAACAAAGCAAAAGATTTTATAGAACAGAAGAATATGCAAGTTAATAATACAGCTTATGCAGTTGGATATGAGTCAGTATCACAGTTTTCAAAAGATTTTAAAAAGTATTTTGGATATCCACCTAAAGAGGCTAAAATAGCTCTTTAGGCAAGAATTTATTTTACAGAATCTACTTCATAGACATTTTTAAGATTTTTTCACTTGTTTCTAGTGTGATATTAGCATTTTCACCAATAGCTGTCATTCCATGTATTTTAAGTCCTGAAAGTACATTTTCAATCACTTTATCATCAATTTCATAATCATTTAGATTTGTTGAAATCCCTACTTTTTCATATAGGTTTTCAATAGCTTTAATAACAGCTTCTTCATCTTCATTTATATTAAAAACCTCTGTTCCCATTTTTAGGATTTTGTCTTTTTTATCTTCTTTTAACACTCTTAAAAGTGAAGGTTGAACAATTGCAAGTGTTCTTGCATGATCTATTCCATAATAAGCTGTTAATTCATGTCCTATAAAGTGTGTAGCCCAATCTTGTGTTACACCAGTTCCGATAAAACCATTTAAGGCTTGATTTGCTAGAAGCATTAAGTTTTCTAACCAAACTAGTTCTCTTCTATTTTCCCAGTCATTAGCTAGTGTTACTAAGCCTTTTAAAATAGTTTGAGCATAACCATCATGTAAAAGTGATGTATTTGCTTTTGTAATATACTGCTCACATGTATGAACAAAAGCATCAACTAAGCCATTTGCAAGTTGCTTATCACTTAACGAAGCCATAACACTTGGATCTAAAACTGCAAATTTTGGAAATGATAAAACTGAGTGGAAAAATCTTTTTTCATTTGTTTCTCTTTTTGTAAGAACTGCACCTGTATTTGATTCGCTCCCAGTTGCTGCTAAAGTTAAAACAACACCTAAGGGTAAAGCTTTTTCAACTTGAGCACTTCCATCTAAAAAGTCCCATGCATCACCTTCATATTGTGAAGCAGCAATTAAATACTTACATCCATCTATAACAGAACCACCACCAACAGCAAGTACAAAATCGATGTTATTTTCTTTTATTACTTCAACTGCTTTGTTCATAGTCTCATAAGTTGGATTTGCTTCAACTCCACTAAACTCAAAGAATTCATAAGATTCAAGTGCTTTTACAACTTGGTCGTAAACTCCATTTTTTTTGATAGAACCACCACCGTAAACTATCAAGACTTTATTGTCTTTTGGGATATGTTTAGTTATAGCTTCAATTTTTCCTTTTCCAAAGTGAATAGTTGTTGGGTTATAATAATCGTATGTAAAACTCATAGAAATTTCCTTTAATTTTTTAATTTATGTATTATAGAATAAAAAATACACTATTTGAATAGTGAAACTTACAAATTTCATGTCAATTTCTATAAATAATTAAGAAATAGGTATTGAAAATATTATATTACAATTTGAAATATTTTTAAGTGTATGTAGTTTTTTATACTAAAATTGCAAAATGAAAAATAGTATATACAAAAAGATGGAAGTCTTAGCAGATTCGGCAAAATATGATGTTTCATGTAGTTCAAGTGGAAGTGATAGTAACTATAAAACAGGTGAATTAGGAGCTACTCATAAAAGCGGAATTTGTCATACTTATACAGCGGATGGAAGATGTGTATCATTACTTAAAGTCTTATTTACAAATCATTGTATTTATGACTGCTCATACTGTATAAATAGAAAATCAAATGACATAAGAAGAGAAGCTTTTACTCCAAGACAGCTTGCAGACATAACTATAAACTTTTATAAAAGAAACTATATAGAAGGTCTTTTTTTAAGTTCTGGAATTGTAAAAGATGAAGACCATACTATGAATCTAATACTAAGGGCTTTAAAAATACTAAGATTTGAGTATAAGTTTAATGGTTATATCCATGTGAAACTAATCCCTGGTTCTTGTGATGAGCTAATACGTGAAGTAGTATCCTTAGCAAATAGAGTAAGTTCAAATATAGAACTACCAAGTAATAAATCTTTAAAGCTTTTAGCTCCAAATAAAACAAAAGAAAAAGTACTACAGCCTTTAAAATATGCAAGAGATATAAGCCTAGAAAAAGATACAAAACCCATAGGAATGAGCACACAACTAATAGTTGGTGCTACTCCTGAGAGTGATAAAGATATATTAAAACTAAGCTCAGTTTTATATGATAAAGCTTTGTTAAAAAGAGTGTATTATAGTGCATATATTCCAGTAAATGATGACAAAAATCTACCTGCTATTATAACAAAACCACCATTACTTAGGGAACATAGACTATATCAAGCTGATTGGCTTTTGAGATTTTATGACTTTACTTGGGATGAGATAGTAGATGAGCAAAATCCAAACTTAGATGAAGATGTTGACCCAAAGACATTTTGGGCTTTACAAAATCTACAGTATTTTCCTATGGAAATAAACAAAGTAAGCAAGGATGAACTTTTAAGAATTCCAGGTATTGGGGTAAGAGGTGTATTTAAAATACTAAAAGCTAGAAGATTTAAAAGTTTAGATTTTGAGGATTTGAAGAAGCTAAAAATATCTCTAAAAAGAGCTAGATATTTCATAACTTGTAAAGGAAAATACCAAAAAGATGTAGCTTTTTACAAAGAAGATATTAAACAAGCAATAGTAAAACCACCTAAAAAAAAGATAATTCAAGCAAGTTTATTTGATATGGATTATAGTGCTATAACAGGTGAGATATAAGATGATTTTACAATATGATGGAAGTTTTGAAGGCTTTTTAAGTCTTGTATATGAGGTGTTTTATAAAAAGTATAAACCTAATAAAATATTAAGAAGTGAACCTAAAACCTTGATTTTAGAAGAGATAAAACTCATAAAAACAGATGAAGAAAATGCCCTAAAAGTACTAAAAGCAATTGAAGAAAAATTTGATAAAAAGTCTTATGAAAAAATTATTAATACATTTATGTGTGACACAAAAGAGTTTGAATTAGAACTTTTAGCATTTGTTATTTATGGCTTTAAAAACAAAAGTGAACTTTTTAATATAAACAATTCTTCAGTTTTTTATATAGATAATCTACAAAAAGAATTATTTAGACACGTACATAAAATGACTGGTTTTACGAGGTTTGAAGAGCTAGAAGATGGAACTTTATATGCAAAAATTGAAACAAAATTTAATGTAGTATATTTTTTAGGTAAGCATTTTTTTAAAAGGTTAAATAATCAAAAGTACATAATACATGATATAAATAGAAAAGTGGCTTTCATAAAAAATGATTATTATATTGGAGTAAAAGAAGTTTTAGATTTTGAAGAACCAAAGGTTTCTGATGACGAACAAATGTTTCAAAACTTATGGAATACCTTTTTCAAAGCTGTAAGTATAGATGAGCGAAAAAATGAAAAATGTCAAAAAAACTATGTTCCCCTACTTTATAGAAAGTATATGACAGAATTTATTTAAAACTATTTAAAACTGCTTTATAAAATTTGTATTTTGGTTTTGAACATTTTTATACTCTTGTTTTAGTTGTTCATATTGTAAATAGTAGTCATTGTACAAAAATGAATAATCATTATTTTCATCTTTGTAAGTATCATATTGGTTTTTATAAGAACTGCTTAATGTATCTAAAAAAGAAAAAGAGTTTATCTCAAGTAAGATTTCATCAAGTTGCTCTTGGGGTATTTTATCAGTTGTTTTAAAGTTTTCATTATTTATTTTGTAACTTGCACTTTTATGTAGTAAGTCACTTAAACTGCTATTTGAATTTTGTGATGAAAAATAATTGTGTTTATCTTCATATTTAGTTGATAAAAAAGTAAAGCCCATATTAAAAGGTTTACCAAGTACTGTATTAAACATAGCTTTTGATAAATTTTCATCATTTGAAAAAAGTGTCGCTAGTCTTAAGTTTTTTGCTATTTGTTTATCTTCTTCATTTTCAAAAAGATACTCTATTTCTTCAAGTGAAATATTTTTTATATTTTCAAAACTAAGACTAGTTGTTTTATCTGTTTTAAAGTCTTTATCTAATGAGTTTTTAACTTCTTTTAAAAACTCTTCATTTTTACTACTAATATTGTCTTTTTTGATATTTGCTAAGAAATTTAATTCATTTATATTTGATGTGAACAAAACACAACCTTTTTATAGTTTTAAATACTAATAAAACATAGTAAATCTTCATATTTAGCCTACAAAGGCTTTTTGTAGTTTTAGTCGTGTAATTGCACCACTAAAACAAACCTCGTCCAAATATAAGTCTAAGTAAATCTTAAGATATGAACTTACATTTTGAGCCTACTAAAGAGTTTATATATTATATAAAATAAAAACAAAAAGGGCAAGCATGAAAAATATATTAATTCTTTTAGTTACTGCATTTTTATTTTTTGGATGTAGTTCAAAAAATCCTCCTTTAGAGACAGTAAATAAAGTTGACATACAAAAATATCTTGGAACTTGGTATGAAATAGCAAGGTTCGAGCATAGATTTGAAGAAGGTTGTAAAAATGTAAAAGCAAACTATTCTTTAAAAGATAATGGCGATATAAAAGTAATAAACTCTTGTACTCAAATAAAAACAGGTGAAAAAACTGAGGCAACTGGTGTTGCATATGCAGTTGACGAAACAAATAGTAAACTAAGAGTTAGTTTCTTTAGGCCATTTTATGGGGATTATTGGGTTTTAATGCTTGATGAAGAGTATAAATATGCACTTGTTGGATCACCAAATAGAGAATATTTATGGATATTATCAAGAACAAAAACTATAAGTGATGAAACTAAAAATAATATTTTAGCAAAACTTCCAGCGTTAAAGTTTGATGCTTCAAAATTTATATGGACTATTCAGGATTAATATATGTACTATAAAAAACTTCACAAACCTAAAAAGCCTAAAGAGTTAGAAAGTGATATGCAAGAATTTGATGATAACAGACTAATAGAAATGGCTTGGCAAGACAGAACAACTTTTGATGCAATATACCTTCAATACGGACTTACAGAAAATCAAGTCAAAAAAAGAATGAAAAAATTACTAAGTAAAGATGGTTTTAAAAGATGGAGAAAAAGAGTTCATGGAAGAGCTACAAAACATAAAACAAAAGTTCATCATAAACCAGATAGATTTCAAGGTCCATGGTAATATAGCTATTCATGAAATGACAATTTTTTTATACTAAAGGCACTGCTTTTAGTATAAAATAAATAAAAAAAGGACTTAAGATGTTAAAAGAGTTAATTTTTACAGGTTTGGGTGCAACAGCTGTTATTAAAGATAAAGTTGAAGATGAACTAAAAAAACTTGAAGAAAAAGGTAAGATTGATTCATCTGATGTTAAAGGCTTTATAGAATCTTTGGAGAAAAAGGGACAAGACGAAGAAGAGAAGTTTAAAAAACATATCAAAGATAGTTTAAAAGAAGCTATTAATGAACTTGGACTTGTAACTAAAAAAGATTTAGAGAAATTAAAAAAGGATCTAAAATAGACACTTTTTTCTCTAAACTGAAACTCTACTCACCTAAAAGAGTCTATAAAGTCTTTAGGTTTTTAATGACTGTTTATTTAGTTATTAAGAAAAAAGAGAGTTTTATGTGGATCAAACCTCTTGACCCTAAAGGCTTAAAAAACACTACTATAAGCTTAGGCGCTAGTTTCATAAAATTGGCTCAAGTTCTGGCAACTAGGGCTGATTTTTTTAGTGAAGATTACTTAAGTGAATTAAGAGAACTTCACGACCAACTTCCAACAATGTCAGATGACAGTTTCCAAAGGGTATTTGAAAGAGCATTTTCAAATACTCCTTTTAAGAAATTTGACAAAAAAGCTATTGCTTCTGCATCCATAGGACAAGTACATATTGCAAAATTAAAAGATGGACAAAAAGTTGCTGTAAAACTTAGACGTGAGGGAATAAAACAAAGAGTTATTGCTGATATAAATATCATCTCTTTTTTTAATAAAATATTCAAACCCCTATTTTCACATTATACAAAAAACTCAATAGAAGCTGTAATTGTAGAGTTTTCATCTATGATAAGACAAGAAGTAAGTTTAACAACAGAGCTTCAAAACTTAAAAAAGTTTTCTCACACTTATAAAGATGAAAATATAGGCTTTCCAAAACCTTACGAGCAATACTGTAGTGATGATGCTCTTGTTATGAGCTATGAAGAAGGCTTTAGGTTTGATGATAAAAAATCAATACTTAAATATAATATAGATTTTAACAAGATTATCGCAAACTTAGTAAGCTTCTATACAACTCAAATGTTAATAAAAGGTTATTTTCACGCTGATCCTCATCCTGGAAATATTCTTATTACAAAAGAGGGAAATATAACTATGCTCGATTTTGGTATGGTAAAAACAGTACCAAATAATAAAAGAGTTGCAATTATTGAGCTTATAAAAGCTGCAAATGAACAAGACTATGAACTATATATTAGTGCGAGTAAAAGACTTGGGACTATTGCCTATGAAGCCCCTACAAGTGAACTTGCAGAGTTTACAAGTAAGATGTTTGATATTTTCTCAAATGATAATCTTGATAGTGAATCTATGCAAGAACTAGCTTTTGAAGTTTTAGAAAGCACTAGAAATATGCCTTTTAAACTTCCAAGTGATGCGATATATATCTTAAGAGTTAGTGCTATTATCGAAGGTCTTGGAACTACATATATTGAAAACTTCAATGGTGTAAAAGATATTCTACCTATCTTAAGAGATAATCTTCCAAAAGCTCTTGGAGCAAAAGACTCAATAGTTGAAACTATCATCGATGAAATAAAAGATATACCTTTTACAATCAAAGATTTAAAATCAACTTTAAAACAAGCAAGTGAAGGTGATCTTGAAGTACAAGTTTCACAAAATCAGTTGGAGTACCTAACAAAAGAAGTAAAAGAGTATCTAAAACCAAAGTTCGTATCTTTGTCTTTGATGATAAGTTCAATTTTTATTCTTCTTTTAGATAAAGATTACAAAGAAATAGCAATAGGTCTATTTGTTTTTGCACTTGCAAGAATAATATACAAGTAAGGGAAGTATTATGAACATAGCTATAATTGGAGCAGGTTTTAGTGGATGCTACTTATATAATAGATTTAGAAAAGAAAATCATGATATTAAAATTTTTGAAAAATCAAGAGGATGTGGAGGAAGACTAAGTACTAAATATATTGGTGATAAGTTTGTAGATCATGGTACACCCTACTTTGAAACTAAAGAACCTGACTTTATTTACTTTGCAAATAGATTTGAAAGAAAAGGCATATTAAGAAAAGAGAAAAACAAATACTTCCCTACAAATGGTATAAATAAATTTTGTTCTTCAATGATAAATAAAAAAGATTTAATAAAACAAACAAAGATAACAAAGTGCATAAAAAAAGAGTCTTTATGGTATTTGTATGATGAAAAGTCAAAATGTTATGAAGCTTTTGATTTACTTATATTAACTATTCCAGCCCCACAAGTTTTAGAAATGGATATACAAATAGATGATAAAATAGCCGATGATTTATCAAAAGTAAAATACAATTCAATAGCAACACTTATACTTCATGATGATAATGAGTTCAAAATAAATGAAGATTTATATAGCTCGCAATTCTTTAAAAAAGTAGTAAACAATAGTGAAAAATACGACTACAAAGATTTTTCAAGTTATGTATTTCATTCAAATGAAAGCTTTTCTACAAATAACAATGACAAAAATAAAGAAGATTTAGGAGTACAAATATACAACTATATAGACTATTTCCAAAAAACAAAACTACCTAAATCCATATACCATATTTCACATCTTTGGAAATATGCAACTGTAAAAGAAGGACTTAAAAGTAAGTACTACCTAAATAATGAAAAAGATTTAGCTTTTTGTGGAGACTACTTCGAGAAAGCAAACTTAGAAGGAAGTTTTCTAAGTGCTAAGGCTTTGGGAGATGAGTTAGTAAAATAATTTGATTAAGTACATTCGAACATTTTTATATCTCTTCTATCCCAATTCTTTTTATGTAATTAAATGTTTCATCATAAAATTCTGGTAATCGTGTTTTGTCATCTATTGATCCATAAGGTATAAATATTATCATTCCTTGCCTAGCTCTAGTTAGCAAAACTCTATATGCATTTAATAAATAACTTTTTATTATTTCTTTATTGATATTCTGCCATTTTGTACCCTTAAATTTTCTAAATACCCATTGGTTGTTATGAAAATAAAAATCTCCATCCCAGCATACACATGTCCAATCAAGTTCTAGTCCTTGAATATCAAATTCAGTTGCAACTTCTTCATTGAAGTATGAAGACCTAATATCATCTTTATTATTTAAGAACCAAACTGGGGCATCAATCTGGTTTTTTACATTTATACCAAATGGCCTTAAACGATATGCCCCAGATGAAGTAACTACACCACTTCTTTCACTTCCAATTACTTTTGATTTTAACCATTTTTTTGCTTTCTCGAAATCTCTTGTGACCAATATAGGATAATCATTTTTTAAAAAGTTATTATATAATCTCGTAGCCTTTGTTGTGTTAATATCTAAAATAGAGTGAACAAAATCAGATAGTTTTTCTGAGCGAAAAGATCTAACTGAAACAGATAGGTGTAAGTTTTTATTTATATTAGTATTTTCTTTTAACCACTCTTTTAATGTATTATCTTTCAAGTAGTTTTTATCTTCTACTATTGAATTTGATAAATATATATTCCAATCTTGAAAATGATTTTTCAACGAACTAATCCATTCTTCTAATCCTGCCTCACCCGTATTTATCTCTTGTCCACCACCTATTAAGCAAATTATTGTACACCAATCTTGATGCCTATTCATTACATCAATTAAAAACCTCGGTTCTGATGACTCAAAATTATCTTGCCCTTTTTTTCTTTTCATAAAAGAACTGGTTTGTTCTTGATCCCAAGCTCTTTGAGCTTCATCAAATACTACTACTTTTTCAATAGGTGCTTTATCTGTAACTAATGAGTCATCCCTAAAATGGTGAATGTTTTGAATAAAAGCATGTGTTTTAATTGCAGCTTCTTTTTTTGTTAGCTTTTGCCCTTTCTTTTTTGCATTGTTAACTTCATCTCTTGTGAGAGCTTCTCTTAATACGTCAACTAATGGCCCATTTCCTGATAAAAAAACTGCATGTTCCTTTTTATCAATATTCATTCTTTCATTTGCAATATTTAGGCCTGCAAGTGTTTTTCCTGCACCAGGAACACCTGTAATAAAACAAATTGATTTCTCATTTGTTTTTTTTGAACTATTTATAATTTGGTTAATTTTATTTGTTGTAATGGACAAATTAATAGCACCAGAATCTGATCTTGAAATTTCTTGAACATTATGACCTTTATATAATGCTTTAGCTGCTTCAATTATAGTTGGTGTTGGTTTATATATTGAGTCTTTCCAAGACAATGGACATATATTATATTCTTGTCTTAAATTTAAACATTCTTCTATGACATTAAAAAAAGAATTTTTATTAGCTAGTAATGGTTTATATAGTTTATCTTGTAATTGCTCAATTTTATTTTCAAAACTTTTTGCTTCAGTTGCAATAAGTATGGGAAATAACTTTTGAGTATGACTGCCTTCATGAAAGTTTTTTAAGTCTTGTGAATAGTCTATAACTTGCTCTATTGCATTATTGTCATATGTTGTTGAGCCAACTTTAAATTCAATAACAAAAATTGAATCATTGATAATAATAACATTATCGACACGCTTTCCCATTCTTGGAATTGCAAATTCAAAAAAAATATATCCATGAGTATAAGTAAAAAATACTTGTTTTAGTAACTTTATTTGTCTTATCCAAGCATTTTTCTGTAAATCTTCTAAAGCATGATTATGATATCTTGCTAGTTCACCAAGAATCTTGTTTGTGTCTTCTTTAGTAAATTTATTGATATTATTTGAATAATAAGATCTTTGCAAGTTGAAATTTCCTATGTTTTAATATTATTATAACATAATATACTATGAATATTATATCATTAGCCTAAATAAAACTCATCCCCAGTTTTCACATACTTATACTTCAATTTTACTTTATTTTTTAATATATACTCTAAAGTTGTATGCGAGATGTGCATCAAATAACCCTCTTTTACTTTTAGTTCATCTAATATATCACTTGCTTGATTGTAGTTTAGGTGGTTTCCTACTTCTTTTCTTTCATCATAGCAAGCATCTATGAAAGCTAGGTCTATTTTTTGTGATTTTAGAAAATCTAGGCTATTTTTTGCTATTCCTGAACAGTCTGTTAGGTATGCTATGGTTTTGTTTTTTGTTTTTATTAGATAACCAAAAGTGTTTTTTGAATGTTTTAAAGGAATAGTTGTAAAGCTTATATCATCGATGGTTTGAGTTTTGAACTCTTCTATTTCGTTATAACATATTGAGTGTTTATGTTTAAACAAATCAGAAAAACCATTTTCATCTTTTGGGTGAAAACAGTTGATTTTTTGAGCTGAGTGTCTTAGTCTTAAAAGCCCTAGACAATGATCAGCATGAAAGTGAGTAAGAAATACAGCTTTTATATCATTTCCATCAAAGATATTTGATATATCTTCTATTCCTGCATCTAAAAGTATTACATTATTATCTACTTTGATATATACACTTGTTGATAGATTTTTTAGTCCTTTGTCTCTGTGATATGTACATACCATACATTGGCAATTATGTACTGGAAAGCCTGCACTATCAGCAGTTCCTAGAAATTCAAGCTTCAATTTTTACTCCTTTTACACTATTTTTTATACTTAGCAGTAATAGCACTGCTATTAAAGTCACACTTATTAGTCCTATTGTAGCTATCTTAACTCCAAAGTTTTCTAAAACAAAAGCAAAACCAAAAGGAACCATTGAGGTAACTATTAGTCTGAAAAGGTTTAGTTTTCCTATAGTTTTACCATAACCATCATTTCCAAAAAGATATAAAGGAAGTGTTCCTCTTACTATGTCACTTAGTCCTTGTCCTGCTCCATATAATAGCACAAACAATAAAGCTACTAAATAATCATAACCACTAAGAATTAAAGCTATTAAACCAAAAAACATCAAAAAAGTTGAAGAAATAGCTGTAAATAATGGTGATATTCTTTTTGCAAAACTAAGTTCTGTAACTCTGGCTACAACTTGTGAAGGACCTATTAAAGCACCAAGAGCTACAGTAGTTGCAGCCTCCATACCAAAACCTTTAAAGATAGCTAAAAATTGTGTTTGCATAGCCGTAATAGGTATTGCTAAAAGTGAAAAAGCTATTGCTAAAACAATCAAAGAATTCTTCTTTTGTTTACCTTCTAGACAGATACAATCAGTGAAGTTTTTATCTTCAAATAAACTATTATCTAAAAGCATATTTGGTTTTAAAACAAAAAAGTGAATAGGCAAAGCTATAAAGATATGAAATAGCGCAAGCAATTGATAAACTTCTCTCCAAGTAAAAACAGTAAGTAAATAAGTAATCAAGGGCCAAAATATGGTAGATGCAAAACCTGCCATAAGTGTAATCTGAACGATAGGAAGTCTAGCTTTTACACCTGCAAGTTGAGAGAAAGCTACAAAAGCAGCTTCATATAAAACCAAAACAGAAACCATTTCCAAAAACAGTATGGCAAAGATAAATTGAAATTTTGTTTGCACATATGCTAAAAGTACTAAGCCCAAAGCACAAAAAAGTGAGCCAAAACTCATAATCCATCTTGCCCCATGTTTATCAAGTATTTTACCAACTATAGGAGCTATCAATCCTCCAAGTAAAATACCTAGTGATAAAATACCAAAGATAAATGACTTAGACCATGTAAAATAACTTGAAATTTCTTCACTCATAATGGATATAGAGTAGTATAAAGTACCATATCCAATTGTTGTAGTAATACCTAAACCTATTACAGATTTAGCTGTTCCTTTTATAAATATTTTTTCTATAATCTTTTCAAATATATTCATTTTTTCTCTTTATTTAAATCTCAAAGTACTAAGTAAGCAGTAGTGATCACTATAATCTTTTAAAACTATTTTAGATGAAACTTTTATATTTTCATCACTTTTATAAAAAATGTAGTCTATAATAACTCCATCTTTATGGCTGAACTGAACATTATCATCATAAAAGCCATTTTCTTTTATAAGTTGGATTTCTTTTGAATTTGGAAAAGCATTTAAATCGCCACAAAACATAGTTACATCATAAAAAGAATAATACTGTTTTATTGCATTTAAGATAGCTTTTATTTGTTTGATTCTATGTTTTGAACTTATATGAGATAAATGAGTATTAACAAGAAGTATTTTTTTTGTTTTTACTTCTACTTGGATTATTTGACAAGCTCTTTCTTCTTTTTCATTCTTTTCAAAGAAAATCTCATCTATTAACTTTATTTTGTATTTTGAAAGTATAGTAAGGTTAGAACTGCTTAGTTTATTATCTCTTTTTTTTGTTCTTGTTCTTGTAGATATATAGTTAAAATCCAAGCTTTTATTTAGGTGTTTACCACTTGAAAACTCTTTTGATTCATAGTCTTCTTGTAAACAAATAATATCAAAGTTTTTTTGTCTTAGCTCATCATTTAACTTATATATTCTAGTGGGGAAATCACCATCATTTTTCCAAATATTAAAAGTTGCTACTTTTATTTTTTTATTCAAGTGATAACTTTTTTATTAAATTTATAAACTCTTTTGAGCTTTCCTCAATATCTTTACTATTGTCAAACTCAATCAATTTTTTAGCTTCAATTTTTTCATAACTTCTATTTAGTCTTTTCTCAATCTCTTCAATTGATTCTCTTTTTCTTAGTAATAGTCTATTTCTTAACTCTTCTTTAGGAACAGTTATATTAATAGTGTAAACCTTATCATACAATTTTTCAAAATCAGAAATCTTTGATCTTGAAATAGAGATAACATTTACCTTGTTTTTAATAGAATTTTTAGCAATGCCATAGTAGTTTCCATGAGCATTCCAAGTTGAGGCAAAAAAACTATTATGTTTTAATATCTCAAATGCAAAATCATCAAGGAAATAGTTTTTTTCGTTTTTATCAGGCTTTCTAGTTATATATCTTCTTACGAAATTAACTTCACCTTTTAACTCTTTTCTTGCACTTTTCAACAAAGTGTCTTTACCAACTCCACTTGGTCCTACTATTAAAACTATTTTTGTATCCATGTAACCTTCTTATTTTGAATATTTATATATAAACTCTCTAATATCTTTTAAGTCTTCAATTTGCTCTTTTATCTCATCATGAGTCCAATCCCACCATGAGATTTCCTCTAATGCTTTTATTATATCTTTTGAGAATCTATACTTAAGTACTTTAGCACTTACACCTGCTACTATAGCATATGAGGGTACATCTTTGGTTACAACAGCATTTGATCCAATAATTGCACCATTTCCTATCTTAACTCCTGGCATAATAACAGCCCCATGACCTATCCAAACATCATGACCTATGTTTACTTTTTGCATGTCTCTATAGTTAAAAAATGCTTTATCATCATCACCAAAACCATACATTTCTCTTCTGTACATAAAGTGGTGTTGACAAGGCATTTCATAAGGGTGAAACCCTGGGTTTATTCGCACATTTGAAGCGATATTTGCAAATTTACCTATAGTAGTGTTGGTAATTTGAGAATATTCACATACATAAGAATAGTCATCCATTGAAGAATGGGTGATGTTTACAAAATCTCTAATCTCCGTATATTCGCCAAATTCACAGTTTTCAATAATCGCATTAGGGAAAATAAATGGTTTTCTCCCTAATACTACCTTTGGTTCAGGATTATGATTTTCTATTTTTGTCATTGTATTTAACCTCTAGGTGTAAAATACTTCTATAAATTGTAACCATTTTTAATCCTTATAATTTAAAGCCTCTAATGCCATTGTAAATTGAATCACCATCTTTTAAAGTAAGCACTACTTTTGGGATATGTGTATCATCAACTACAATAATATCAGCTCTTTTTCCTTCCTTTATCTCACCTCTATCCTCTAAGTTAGCGTATGCTGCAGGAGTTGAAGTTACCATTGAGAAACCTTTTGCTATATCAAGATTTGCATCTTCTTTCATTCTATATACTGCTTGAAGCATAGATGTTGGGTGGTAATCAGAACAAAGATACTTACAAACACCCTCTTTTACCAGTTCAATAGCTGCAATATTACCACTTTGAGATCCACCTCTTACAATATTTGGAGCTCCCATACCTGTTGCAATTCCATTTGAAACAGCATATTTTGCTACTTCTAAATCAAGTGGGAATTCAGAAATTTGAACACCTAAATTAAGTAGTCCATCAAGTTTCTCAATACAATCATCATCATGGCTTAAAAGTGTTAAGTCATGTTTTTTTGTAAAAGAAATTAAATCATTAATCTTATCTTCATTTTTGTTTAATTTTTTATCAACTACTTCTTGAACCTCATTATCATCTAAGCCATAATAAGCACTATAGTAAGTTTTGAAAGACTCTAAAGATTTAAATTGACCTTGCCCAGGTGAGTGATCCATAAGAGAAACAAGTTTTACCATACCTTTTGAGATTACTTCTTTGATAGGCTCAACTGCTTCATCACAACTTAACTCAAATCTTGCATGAACATAGTTATCAACTCCCAAGTGTTTGTCATTTGCTTTGTTAATCTCTTCTATTTGAGATATTGCTAAATCAATACTTCTTTTTTTCTTTGGATTTTCTTCAAAACCAATAGCATGAAACATTGTTGTAACACCTGCCATTGATAGCTTTTTATCAAGTTCAGCAACAGCAAGTTCTACTGGAAAAGTAGCCCCATGTCTTGGTTCAATCTCTTTTTCAATAGCATCTGAGTGTAAATCTACAATACCAGGAGCAATTTTTTTATCACCTAAATCAACTGCTACTTCATTTTTTTCATACTCATCAATTCTTTCTATAAATTCACCTTTTATTACCACATCAGCAGGAACAAACTCTTCGTTTATTAATACATTTTTACTTCTTAAAATTGTTTCCATTATTGAACTCTCTCTAATTTATAAATCTTATCACTTATCATTTCCATTGCTTCAAGGTCGTGAAAAATCCCAACCATTGCAACACCTTGTGTTTTTAGTTCTTTTAACTTCTCTACTACTTTCATAGTATTTGTTTTATCCAGTGAAGCAGTTGGTTCATCAAGTAAAAGCAAGCTTTTGGGAGCAATAATACCTTTTGCGATATTTACTCTTTGTTGCTCACCACCTGAAAAAGTCAATGGTGACAAGTCAAATAGCTCTTCTCTAATAGATAAATAATCTAACATTTCTTTTGCTTTGTTTCTTGATACTTCTTCACTTTCACCTTTTACTATTAGCTGTTGAGCTACAACATCAACTGCACTAATTCTTGGTAATATTTGTAAAAACTGTGATACATAACCGATTTCAGACTTTCTAAGCTCTAAAATCTCACTCTCAGTTGCAGTTGCAATATCAATCTTATTTCCATTATCTCTATGAAATACAATATTCCCTTTTGTAGTAGTATATGTTCTAAATAATGTTTTTAAGATTGATGACTTACCTGCTCCACTTGGACCAAAAAGTGATAAAAACTCACCTTGTTTAACATCAAAACCAATATTTTCGAAACCCTTAACTTCAATACTTCCTTGAGTATGTACTTTAAAAGTTTTATCTAAATCTTTTACTTCTAATCGTGTCATTTCTTTTTATCCTTAAAGTATTGATGAAACTAATAACTGTGTATATGGGTGCTGAGGATCTTCTAAGATTTGATCTGTTAATCCTCTTTCAACTATTTGTCCATTTTTCATAACAACTGTAATATCTGTTAAGTGTTTTATAACTCCTAAATCATGTGATACAACTACCATGGCAAAACCAATTTCATGCTGTAATTCTTTGATTAAATCAAGAATCTTTGCTTGAACTGATAAATCAAGACCAGTTGTTGGCTCATCAAGTAATAAGATTTTTGGATTACTTGATAAGGCTTTAGAAATTTGAATTCTTTGTTGTTGTCCACCTGAAAAGTATTCAGGATAAGCATCAATTCTACTTGTAGGAATCTCAGTTTTATCTAAAAAGTATAAGGCTCTATCTCTAATCTCATCATATTTTTTATTTCCACTCATGATAACTTTTTCAGCTATGTTTCCACCTGCTGAAAAGTTATAGTTAAGCCCTAGTCTTGGGTTTTGATAAATCATTGACATTAAAGAGTTTCGCAAAAAAGATAGTTCATTTAAATTTGCATCTAAAATATTTTTTCTTTTTCCATCTCTTCCTACAAAATCTCTTACAAAAATCTCACCAAGTGAGGCTTTTTGGTCTTGATATATTAATTGTAAAAGTGTTGATTTACCACTACCACTTTCACCAACTATTCCTAAAACCTCTCCGTTTGCAAGTGTTAAATTTACATCATTAACCCCAACAACACTTTTACAAGTAGGACAAATAGAGCTATTAAAATCTGCGCCTGTTGTTTCTAAACATTTTGGACAAAATTTTCCAAAAACCTTAGAGACATTTCTCATATCTAGTATCATTAGTTATTTCCTTGTTTTTCTTTTTGCGTATCACAATAATCTGTATCATTACAATAATATGTTGCTTTACCCTCATCATCATAAACTTCATCTAAGAAGCTATGAACACTTCCACATCTAGCACAAGCTTTTCCATCAAAGTTCTCTACTTTAAACTCTCTATCTTCAAATTTTAAAGGCTCTACTTTTGTATAAGGAGGAATAGCATAAATCTTTTTTTCCCTTCCTGCTCCAAAAAGTTGTAAAGCTTTGCAATCATTAAGCTTTGGTGTATCATATTTTGGAATTGGACTTGGATCCATTGCATATCTATCATTTACCATTACAGGATATCTATTTGATATTCTTGAATCTCCATACATTGATGTATCTTCATATAATAAAACCCATAACTTAGAGTAGTCTGCATTTGCATGTAAAAGCTTAGCTTTTGATATATTTGGCTCAACAGTTTCTAAAATATCAGGCATTGGTACTTGATAAACTAAAGTTTGACCTTCTTGTAAGTCAATCTCAGGAACTCTGTGTCTTGTTTGAATTATACTTGCATCAAGTGTTTTAGTTGTTGTATTAACTTTTGTAACTGATTTAATAAAATTTCTAATATTTACAGCATTTACACTTCCATCACAACCTTGGTCAATTACTTTTAAAGTATCTTCTTCATTTATTATCGCAAGTGTTACTTGTAATCCACCAGTACCCCAACCACGAGCAACTGGAAGTTCTCTTGATGCAAAACCTACAATATATCCAGGAATTGCAATAGCTTTTAAAATAGATCTTCTAATCTCTTTTTTTGCTTCTTCATCTAAAAATGCATATCTCATTTTGCAAGTCCTTTTTCTTCTTCTTTCTTATCATCTGTATATTTTTGTGCTGATTTAAAGATTTGATAATCAGTTTGGAATGTCACATAGTGTGGTAATTTAAAGTGATTTGTCATACCAAATGACTCAATCCCATCTAAGTGGTGCATAATCATGTCAAAATCAGCTGCAATAATATGTTCACCACCCACAGAATAGTGAGTATTGTAAAGTGATAAATCTATCATAGACATAGAAATAGCTTTTGTTTCATTTTTTCCAAAACAAAAACCAAAACCTGTTGTAAGTTTTGTATCTCCATCTTCATCTTGATTAAATGTACCTACACATTCAACAGCAGTGGCTTCAATACTTCCAACTTTAACTTCATTTTTTGTAAATGGATGAGTAAACTCAATATCAAGCTCACCAATTCTCAAATCACCAATTGTTGGGTGAATATCACCATAACCTCTCATCGTTGTATATCCAACACATAAAAGAGAACCTGTTTCAGCTCTTGCCATTACTTGTAAAACAGCACTTCTTGGATAAGGCTCAGTTGGATAACTTCTAGTAATATCCCAAGGCTTATCTTCTTTTGGAAGGATTTTGATAAGATTATCTTCTCTTAAAGGGGACATTGCTGATTTGATAATATTATCTTTTGTAGAATACTCTTCAATATTTGTTTCGATATTTTCTAAATCAACTAAAAGTTTAATTTCATAATCATTTGAAGGCCCAAGTAATTGACCACCTTCAATGTCTTTAAACGCTGATGAAATTCTTCTTGTTAATCTCATATCATTTATATCAACAGTTTTAGCAATTCCAATTCTTTGACAAGAACTTCTATGAGCTCTTAAGAAAAATGAGGCATTAAGTAAATCCCCTGCACTTCTTTTTATAGCTTGTGCTGCTAATTTTTTAGTATATAAAGACCCTTCACTAATTACTCTATCAATAGAATAAGTTAAACCCTCAATTAAATCTTTATCATCTAACTTTTCTGATTCTTTTGTAATATCACCATAAAAATCAAGAGAGTTTTTAATAGCTTCTTCTCCACCTTTTATTGCATAATAAGCCATTTTATAAAACCTCCATTTTTGTAGTTCTTGAAATTGCTGTAATCTCGCCTTCTTGACTTAAAAAGAATACTTCATTTCCAAGTGGATAGTAAGAGTTCTTTTCATTAAAAAACTCAACAAAAGATTTGTCAATTGGTAAGTTAACCTTTTTACTTCCATCTATTCCCGGTCCTGTCAATTTAACTTCTAAGCCATTAAAATCTTTACACTTAAAAACAAATGTAGAAGAGTATTCAGGGTCTTTTGATGTTCCAACTTTTCCTTTATTGAATAAATACTCATTTAGTTCATCACAAAAAATATAATCTGCATTATCAGCTTGATCATTTTGTGAATTTGTAATTGCTTCAATTAAATTAAACTCTTCATTCCCTTCATAATAAAAGCTAACTTCTGAGTATAAAAGTGTGTTTGCAATTGCCAACAAATTTGATTCAAATAAAGGTTGAATTTTCTCAATCTTACCTGGCATTGATAAAGCATTCATCATTGATTTAAAGTTATCTCTATTTAGTTTTTCTATATCAACAGTATTCATCTAATATTCCCTTACATTAAATCAAAAGAAACTCTAGTAGCGTTTACTTTTTGATTTATTTTCTCTTTATTTAAACTATCTTGACTCTTTGCTTCTTCTAAAATAGTTACTATTTTCTCTTTAAAAATATCTGCTTCAAAAGCAGCATCAATAACTGCTGTATAAAGAGATAAACTCTCATTTGTATCCATAACCATCGACCAACCTTTAGTATCATTTACTTGTACAATAGTAGAAGTTACTAATACCTCTCCTGCATAAAAATCACTATTTGAAATAGGATCTCTTACAGGAACTAAAAGTGTTTGCTCTGTAGGAGGTGTTAAAACTTGAACCTTATTGTCTTTATCAATCTCTTTATATAATTTTTCTAATTTTTCTAATTGCACTAATTGTGCTAAATTATTAATATCTTCTCTTTTCATTAAATAAACCTTTTTCTAATCATTGCACTAATTTTGTCAAGTATCCAAACAGTTAAAACAATAATGATAATGATTGAACATACATCACCATTTTCAAAAGCTCTCATCTTGTCGAACAGATAAAAACCAATACCACCAGCACCAACAAATCCAAGAATTGAAGCTGCTCTTACATCACTTTCAAATCTATATAAAGCCATAGAAACAAAATGAGGCATTGTTTGTGGGATAACCGCATAAACTAATACTTTAAAAAATCCAGCACCTGTTGTAGTTAAAGCTTCTACCGGACCTGGGTCTATTGACTCATTTCCCTCACTTAAAAGCTTTGATAAAACACCTGCTGTATGCACACCTAATGCTAAAATACCTGCCATTGGTCCAAGACCAACTGCACTTACAAAAATCAATGCCCATACAATTTCATTGATTGATCTAAAAACATTTGCAACAAAGGTAGCACTTCCATATATCACTTTTTTTATGAACTCATGAATTGGAGTTTTACCTGGAATTAAAATATTTAAGATATTTCTTGAACTCATATATGATAATGGAACTGCCACTACTATAGATATAAACAATGCAACAACTGCCATTTGAATAGTCTCTATCATTGACCATACATAAACCATTAAATCAGCACTATTTAAATTTGGTGGGAAAAATCCACTTCCTTCAATACTTGGATTACCAGCAATATACTCAGACATATAACCAGCACCCTCATAAAGTGAAGAAAAACTCATTTCTGTGTCATTCCAACTTTGAATTAGAACAAGTAAAAAAATTACAATTACTGCTGATTTCCCAAAAGAAAAGGGACTACTTTTAGCTTTTAGCTCTTCTACATTCATTTTATTATCCTTATTTAAGTAAGCGTAGAACGCTTACTTTTTTTAATTATTTATTTTTTAACTTATTTTTTAGTTCGATTAATTCTCTTACAGAATCATAAACAGAGTCATCACCTTTAACAAAACCTTTGTTTTTTAGTTTTTCTAAACCTTTAGGGTCGTTGTAAGATAAAAATGCACCTTTTAAAGCCATTTTAAGTGATGTTGGTAAATCAGCTCTTGCAGCAACAGGAGCTCCTGGAATTAAATCTGAAGTCCAGATAACATTAAATTGATCTTTTTCCCAGTGTTTTCCTAATCCTCTATTAAAATCTAAATTATTAGTAGAAGCTGCATCAATTCTTCCAGCTTTTACTGTTAAAATAGAAGCCTCATGACCACCTGAATAAACTACTTTAGAAAAATATTCTTGAGGGTTAATTCCAGCTTTTGAGAACATCACTGTTGGAACTAAAGTTCCTGATGTAGATTGAGATGATGTGAATGCCCAAGTTTTACCTTTTAAGTCAGCTAAACTTTTTAAGCCGCTTCCTTTTTTAGTAATAATCGTACCTCTATATCCTGGAAGCCCTGATTCCCCATCAACTTCTACAACTAAAGCTTCAGCATTAGCTCTTTTTGCAGCTTCAACATAAGATTTTGGTCCTAAATAAGCTACATCAATATGTTTATGTTGCATTCCTGTAATTACACCTGTGTAATCTCCAGCTAATTTCATCTCAACTTTAATACCTAATGATTTTGATAAATAATCAGTTAAAGGTCCGAAGTTTTCTTTCATAGAAGTTGAACCAGCTACAGGTATTACACCAAAAGTAATTTTTTCTGGCCATTTTTCTTGTGCAAACATTGATGTTGATGCTAATCCTAAAGCTATAGAAGCTACTGTAAGTTTTTTAATTAATTTCATTTTATTTCCTAATTTAATTTTTGTTTTACACTAGTTGTTTGTGTAGATTTTTTCAACTAACTTTTCAGTTAGCAACTCACTCTTATCGTCAAAGACAACTTGACCATCGTTTACTCCAACGATTCGGTCACAATACTCTTTGGCATACTCTAAATGATGAAGGTTCGCAATTACAGTTACCCCGTAAGTTTTGTTTACCTTCCTTAAAATCTCCATAACCTTTTTTGCACTTTTTGGATCAAGAGCAGATACAGGTTCATCAGCTAAAATGATCTTTGGTTCTGCGGCTAAAGCTCTAGCTATTGCAACTCTTTGTCTTTGTCCTCCCGAAAGTTCATCACACCTTTTCATCGAATGTTTTGTAATATCAACAATGTCCATATACTCTTTTGCTTTTTTTAACTCCTTTTTCTTATATAGTTTTATTATTGCTCTTGTTAGAGGGATTTCTTTTAACATTCCACTAATTACATTATCAAGTACAGAAATTCTATCAACTAGGTTATAGCCTTGAAAAATAACTCCAACTTGTTCTCTTAATTTAACTAAGTTCTTTTTCTTGATATTATTTAAATCAAAATCTAAAACTTCAAACTTTCCATCAAAAACTTTTATTCCACCAGTAACTGACATTAAAAGTGTTGATTTACCAGCACCACTAGGTCCAATGATTCCAATAAATTCACCCTCTTTTACTTTAAAGTCCACATTTTTTAAGATTTCTTCTTTTTTATAACCTAATGTTAGGTTTTTCATCTTTATCACTATTAATCTCCTAATTAAATTAAATCTACTTTGATTTTACAAGTATCGGCTCTAAAATATGATGTTCCATATTCAACAAAATTTCCATCTTGGTCTTTTGATAAAGTACTAGCTGCTAAAATTGGTGAATTTGAAGGCATCATGAGTAGTTTGCTAAACTCTTTTGTTGAAACTAAAGATTCAAATACAGTTGAAACTTTCCTAATTTCTAAATTTGGATAACATTTATTTAAAATTTTATATAAAGAGAAAGGCTCCATATCTAAGTTGTTAATAATCTCTCTATAAATAAATGCATCAAAATAAGAATATGAAACAGAAATAGGCAAATCATTTGCATATCTTAAAAGTTTCAACTCTATAACTTTTAATTTCTTACTTAATCCTAAGTTATTTATTACATCTTCGCTTGGTTCAACAATATTGGCACTTAAAAGTTTTGTTTTTGGCTCGTAACCTAAATCTAATATTTTTGAAGAGTAAGAGCTTTTATCAGTAATTGAATAAGGAACTTTTATATTTGATATAAAGTTTCCTTTTCCTCTTTTTGTGTAAATAAACCCTTTGTCTTTTAATAAAGATAAAGCTTGTCTTACAGTATGTCTATTTACATCAAACTGTTTAGCTAATTCATTTTCTGATGGTAGTTTTTCACTTACATTGTACTCTTTGGATTCAATACTTTTTAATATTTGTTCATAAAGTTTTATATATGTAGGTTTTGTAACTTTCTTCACTTTAACTGCCTTTTAACTTGTCTACACAAGCTTGATGTTGGAAGTATAAAGCACATAAATTACACAATGATTACAAGTTGTCTATACAAGTTGTAAGTCTTGTATAGACAAGCTAAAAGTTAAATTTGTTTAATAGCAGTATTTATGGTAGTTAGATTAGATAATTACAGTTTAATTACAATCTTCTTTTTTAGATAAAGTTTTTAAAAGTTCGCAAGAAAAGCCAGCTTTTTTTCTAGCTTCAAAGTTTAAATCCATTTTTCTTTTTGTTGACCCTGGAAAAACTTCTTCTATTATTTGTAAATAAGTAGAATCATAAGGTACATTTTCTAAATCACATGCGTATTTAAACCAAACATCGCCTTTTGTTACATGATCAACTTCTTCTTCTAAAATAATATTTAAAACATCAAGTATTTTTCTATTAAATGGATCATTATTTGATTTTAGCTTTTCCATTATTTTTGGATTTTGATCTAAACCATTTGCTTCAAGATATCTTGGAACTGCTGCCATTCTTCTTAAAAATTCAGGTGTTGTCTCCATAGCTTCAAATAAATTTTTATGCACGGCAAAGTCACCATATTTACCACCTATTTCTGCTAGTAACTCCTCTAACATTAAAAAATGTCTAATCTCATCATCTGCAACCTCTAACCAATCTTTATAGTATTCTAGGGGTAAGTCTTTGTATCTAAGTGCTGCATCAAGTGCTAAATCAATTGCACTATATTCGATATGTAAGATTGTATGTAATAAATATTGTTTACCTTCTATGGATTTAAAGTTTTTTATTTTAGGTAAAGATGTTGGTTTAACAATCTTTAAAAAACTTATATATGATGGCTCTTTAAGTTCATAGGGTATATAATCTTTTTCAAAAGTAAAATTGTTATTTATAAAGTTTTTATAAAAAGATTTGAACTTTTCAATCTTATCTTTTGGATTATTTGCTAATAAAACCTGCTCTAATGTAGAAAAATAATTCACGTATAACCTCTTTTATGATATAATGATAATATTTTAGCGAAAAGGCTTTAAAATGGATATAAAAGTACAGCCAATGGGCGATTATCAGACTAATTGTTATATAGTAACAATAGATGATAAAGATATAATTATTGATCCAGGAGTAGATGCAGCAAGATGGATAAAACAAAATGTAACAAATCCTGTCGCAGTTTTAAACACTCATGGACATTTTGATCATGTATGGTCAAATACAGAAGTTAAAAATGAATACAATGTAAAATTATATACACCAAAAGATGACTGTTTTTTATTAACTACAGATCCTTATGGACTTGGAATGCCCTCTTCAATTGCTGATATTGAAGTTGAACCAGACCAAGAGTTTGAGATTGCAGGTGTTAAAATTAAATTTCATCATTTCCCTGGACATACGCCAGGATGTTCTGCAATTCAAATTAATGAACATTTATTTACAGGTGATTTTATATTTAAAGGTACTATTGGAAGATTTGACTTTCCAATGTCAAATGCAGCACAAATGAAACAAAGTATTAATAAGATACTTTCTTGGGAAAATACAAATTTTCATATTTACCCTGGACATGGTGATAAAACTACACTAATAGCTGAGTTAGATTCCTTAGCACAATGGGAAAGATATATTATATTATAAGGGTAAATATAGATGAGTCAAGTTTGTGAAAATATAGTAAATGAGAATGAAAACTTAAAACTTGTAAGAACTTTAGAACAGTTTTATGTAGAAGTATTAGAGTATTTAAAAACAAAATTCAATGTTGATGATATTGAGATTACTCTACTTGATACAAGCGAAGAGGATAGAGAAGATATTCTTTACAAATCTTCAAATAAACTAATAGAGCATGAGAACTGTGTATTTGAATTAATTCAAAGTGAATATACAAAGATTAGAGTTATAGTTTCATCAAATGACGATAAAAATATAATTGAGAATAGATTTGTGATTAATCTTGCTCTTCAAGCCTTTTCTCAGACACTATATAATAAGCTTTTAAAAGATACTTTAAAAGATTTAAGTTTGATTGATAGTTTAACAGGTTTATATAATAGACACTATTTAGAAAACTATGCAGAGAAATTATTAAGTTTATCAATTAGAGAAAAAAATACTTTAGGTTTTTTAAAATTTGGTATTGATCAATTTAAAGCTGTAATTGATGAGTTTGATTACAATATAGGTGATAAAGTACTTATTGCTTTATCAGATGTATTAAAAGAGACTTTAAGAACATCTGATATTATTTTAAGAATTGATTCAGATGAATTTTTAGTAATTTTAATGAACATTCAAGATAATGAAAATGCTTCAATGATAGCCCAAAAAATTATTGAAGCATTTGCACAAAAAGAAGTATTAGTAAACGAACAAACTAAGCAAACTCTAAAAAAGACAGTTTGTTGTGGTATAGCAATTTTCCCTGATGATGCTTCATCAATGGATGAAATTTTTAGAAAATCTGATATTGCTTTATATGAAGCAAAAAATAAAGGTAGAAGTCAATTTTTTACGTATACACAAGAAGATACCAATACAATTGACTTATTTTAAGGTTTAAATTATGAAAGAGAAGATTTTAGAACTAATAAAAGACTCAAAGAAAAATGAAGAAAGCTACAAATCTTTAGTTAGTATTTATAATTTATACGAGCAACTACAGTATTCAACAAATATTGTTCAAATGGCTGAAGATATTTATGACTGGTTAAACAAATTTTTTTGTGTTGATAATCTAACATTTTCTCTAATTGATATAAGCTCAAATACAAAAGAAGAGATTTTAGTAAAAGGGAAAGAATTCTATCTTGATGATGATAGAGCTTACTTTTTTATTATAAATACTCATACTAATCTTAATGCAACAGTATCTTTTAGTGCCACTTCAAATGTTCACTATCAAGTACTGCAAGCTAAATATGATACTATTGAAGCTGCATTTTTTCAAATCTCACCTATTATTCAAAATGGTATTCTAAAGAAAAACTTTATAGAGTCTTCATCTATTGATTCAGTTACTAAAGTTTATAATAGAAACTATTTAATTGAAAACTTAAATAAACATCTTACTATTTCAAATAATACAAGAGAAGAGATATATTTTCTTATGATTGGTGTTGATCATTTTAAAGCTGTAATAGATGAATTTGATTATGACATCTCAGATCAAGTTTTAGTAGAGCTTGCAAAAATAATCCATACAAATATAAATGAATTTGATATGGTTGCTAGACTTAATGCTGATGAATTTTTAGTAACTATTTTAAGTAATACAGCAAAATGGCAAATAGAAGATATTGCTAAAAAAATAATTGAAGGTTTTGCAAAAGTAGAGATTGAAGTTAATCCAATTACAAAGCAAACTTTGAAAAAAACTATTTGCATAGGACTTGAAACTTTTAAAACAGATTCTAGTGAAACAATTACAGATGCTATAAAAAATGCTGATATTGCTTTATATGAAGCAAAAAATAATGGGAGGAGTCAGTTTTTTGACTATGCTGAACTCTCAGAAGAAGATACAATAGAACTTTTTTAAGTCTATTGTACTTTTCTAGCTTTTACATATACTCTTTTAGGTGCAGGATAACCCTCAATAGTTTTACTACTATCATTTGGATCTAAAAAATCTTCTAAGCTTTGATCAAAAGACCATTTTGTTTTTCTTTGCTCTTCATTTGTTGTAACTGTTGTTGCAATAACTTCAATATTTTCAAATCCAGCTCTAAGAAGCCAGTTTGTAAGTGCAGGAATTGTTGGTATAAAATAAATATTTGGTATTTTTGAATATCTTTTATTTGGTGTTAGACAAAGCTCTTCTTCTCCATCAATCATAAAAGTATCAATTAATATTTCACCTTTTGAGTTTAAGCCTCTTGCTAATGACTTTAAAGTTCCTACAGGATCTGGTCTATGATATAAAACACCAAGCATAAAAATAAAGTCAAATTGATGATTATAATACTCTAAGTGTTCAACCCCAAGCATTTCATAAACTATTTCTGATTTAACAAAGTGATTTATAAACTCAAATTGATGTAAGGTTAAAGCACTAGGATCAAAACCAATAAGTCTTTTTGGTTTATCCTCAAGCATTCTAAACATATAATATCCATTATTACAACCAATATCTGCAACAACTTTGTCTTTTAAATTAAAGTGAGGTCTAATTAGATTGTATTTTATATTACTTTGCCATTCGCTATCTATTTCTAAACCAAAAAGATTAAAAGGCCCTTTTCTCCAAGGAATAAGTTTTTTTGCTGTTTCTTCGATTAGATTATACTCTTCTTGAGTAAGGTTTTCTCTTTTTCCAATAGTAAACCAATCTCCATAATCAACAAAAAGCTCTTTCGTTTTTATCTCTCGTGCTTTATTTAATTGCTCAAACCAAGGCTGAACATTTTTCCAATTTCTGCAATCGTCTTTCTTTTTTTGTAATTCTTCTAAATTCATAGCGTTATTATAGGAATAATAAGTAAAATATTGTCTTAAATCAAGTCAAACAAATTAATCTTTTGTTATACTTCCAAATGAAATAAAATATGAATTTATTTTCATTTTTAGTTAACTTATAGTTAACTACTTAACAATATAATTCATTCATTAATTAAAACAGAAAGGATTTTTTTTGAAAGGAACAAATGTCTTATTTTCCTTTAAGACTACACTTATCTTATTAGCTATATTAGCAATTGGAGCTGGTTATGCTACATTTATTGAAAATGATTTTGATACATCTTCTGCAAGAGTATTAGTTTATAATCATATTTGGTATGAAGCAATACTAGTATTAACTACAATAAATCTAACAGGTATTATTTTTAAATATAAAATGTGGAAAAGTAAAGCTAGATTTATATTTCACACATCATTTGTAGTTATATTAATTGCTGCTGGTATTACAAGATATGCAGGTTATGAAGGAATTATGCAAATTAAAGAAGGAACTACTGAAAACAGAATGAGTTCACTAGAGCCTTACTTACAAATATCTATTAAAGAAAATGGTACAACTTACTACAAAGAGTACCAAAAAGAGTTTACATCTTTACTAAAATTTGTTAATGACTTTGAACACACTATTTTATATAGTGATGATAAAAAAGTAAATGTAAAATATAAAGATTACCTTTTAGCAAAAAAAGGTACTGCTAAAATGGGACTTTTAAGCGTTGATGTAACAATTGATGGTAAAACACAAACTATTAAGCTTCCAGGACAAAGAGGACAAAGAGGTTTAAAAAGAGACCTAGTATTTGGTGATACAACAGTAACTTTATCTTATGGTTCTAAAACACTATTCTTACCATTTGCTATTAAATTAAATGACTTTCAGCTTGACAGATACCCAGGTAGTAATGCACCTTCATCTTATGCATCTGAAGTTACAGTTATCAAAGATAATAAAGAGTATGATTATAGGATTTTTATGAATAGAACACTACATGAAGGAAACTTCTTATTCTTCCAAAGTTCATATTTCCCTGATGAAACAGGTACTGTTTTATCTGTAAATAATGACCCAGGAAAATGGCCTACTTACTTTGGTTACTTCTTACTGACACTTGGTTTAGTTATGAATCTATTTGACAAAAAATCAAGATTTTGGAAATTAACTAAATATGTAGCTCAAAGAAATGTAGCTTCTATTGCAATTGCCTGTATGTTTGCTTTTGCTTCAACTTCATTACACGCTGAAGAAAGAGTTATGGAAGACGAAGTAAAAGCTCAAGATACAGTTGCTTATTTAAAGAAATTTAAAGAAGAATCAAAAGCAACAGCTGATAAGTTCTCTAAACTTGTGACACAAAGTCAAGGTGGAAGAATGAAACCTATATCTACACTAAATAGAGAAATCCTTCTTAAATTAAGTGGTAGAAAATCATTATTTGGAATGAATGCAGACCAAATCGTTTTAGGTATGCTAACAAGACCTGAAATGTGGAGAGATATTAGACTTATTAAAGTAAAAACTCCTAAATTAAAAAAGTTTTTAGGTATTGATGAAAGTAGAAAACATATTGCTTTTACAGAAGTTTTTATTGATGGTAAATATATTTTAAATAAAGAAGCTGAAAAAGCTGCTATTACTAAACCTCAAGATAGAGGAACATATGAAAAAGATATTGTAAGACTTGATGAAAGACTTAATATCACATATGCAACTTTTAATGGTAACTTATTTAGAATCTTCCCAGAACCAGAAGATAAAGCAAATACATGGCATGCACCATTAGAGGCTATGGAAACTTTTGAAGAAAAAAGTGGAAGAGCAGCTGAACTTATGACGAGAGGGTTTATTAACTCTGTTATTCAAAGTGATTGGGAACAAGCAGACAAATTCCTTGATATGATTAAACTTTACCAAGAAAAGATTGGTAAAGAAGTTATGTTAAGTGACTCAGAAGTTAGTAATGAGATTTTATTTAATGAATTAGATATCTTCTTAAAACTTACACTTGCATATGTTTTAACTGGTTTAATTATGTTAATAGTAGCATTTGTTGTAGTATTTAATCCTAATATTAAACCAAGAAAAACTACATTCTTCTTCTTTATTGTATTAGCATTGTTATTTGCTACACATACTTTTGGAATGGGATTTAGATGGGTTATTTCAGGTCATGCACCATGGTCAGATACATATGAATCACTTCTATATATATCTTGGTCAGCTATATTTGCAGGTGTTGTTTTCTTTAGAAAATCACTTCTTGCATTAAGTGCTGCTGTTATTGTTGCTGGTATATTTATGTTTACAGCTCACTTAACAGGAATTGATCCACAAATTACAAATCTTGTTCCTGTACTTAAATCTTATTGGTTAACAATTCACGTATCAATTCTAACAGCTTCATATGGATTCTTTGGACTTGGAGCTATCTTAGGATTTATGTCATTAATTATGTTTATCTTTAGAAAAAATAGACCTCATTTAGATGAGACTATTAAAAATATCACTGCTATTAATGAAATAGCTTTAATTGTCGGTGTTACATTTATTACAATTGGTAACTTCCTTGGTGGTATTTGGGCAAATGAATCTTGGGGTAGATATTGGGGATGGGATCCAAAAGAGACTTGGGCTTATGTATCAATCATAACTTATGTTTTTGTAATCCACATGAGATTTGTTAAACCACTTAACAATCCATTTGCATTCTCAACTGCTTCACTTTTAGCATTTGCAACAATTTTAATGACATACTTTGGAGTAAACTTCTACTTATCAGGTATGCACTCATATGCAACAGGTGATCCTGTACCAATTCCTACATGGGTTTACTATGTAGTTTCTATGGTATTTATTACAATTGCCTTAGCATATAAAAACAGAAATATGAAAGATCCTATTTCTGTACAAACTAATAAAACAAACTAAGAGTTTTTACTCTTAGTTTATATATTTAACTCCCCCTACTTTAAACTCTTCCCTAGCTTATTTTGTTATAATCACCTAAAAAATTTAAGGTGTAATATGAGTAAAGTTATAGAAATTTTTAAAGAAATCACTGCAATTCCAAGATGTTCAAAAACTCATGAAGCATTTATAAACTACATGAAAAAAATATCGCTAGATTTAGGATATGAATGTTTAGTAGATAAATATAATAATATTTTATGTAAAAAAGAAAATTCACAAGCAAAAATAGTATTTCAATCTCACTATGACATAGTATGTTTAGAAGATAATTGTGTTCCTCAAATCATTCAGAATGATGATATTTTAAGTGCAAAGAACTCTACTCTTGGAAGTGATAATGGTATTGGTTGTTCATATATGATAAACCTTATGTATGATGGAGTTGATGCTGAGTATTTATTTACATCTGATGAAGAAATAGGTTTGATTGGTGCAAATAACTTAGAGTTAGAAATAAACGCTCCTTATATGCTAAACCTTGATAGTGAAGAAGAAGGTGAAGTTTGTATAGGTTGTGCAGGTGGAGTAGATATTTTTGCTGTAAATTCAAATAAAAAGATTCTTCCTAATACTGAAAAACTTGATTTGTATGAGATAAGTATAGCTAAGCTTCAAGGTGGTCATAGTGGTGTTGATATTGATAAAAATATCCCAAATGCCATAAAGCTAGTAGCAAAAACTATAAAAGAAGCAAATGCAAAGCTTTTAGATTTTAATGGTGGAGAGAGAATAAACTCTATTCCAGTAAATGCAAAAGCTATTGTAGCTTGTAGCTGTGAACCAATTGCTAGTCATGAAAATATGAAGATTACTAAAATAGATACTCAAAGTGAGCATTTAAGTGTATTTGATGATAAGGTGATTGATTTCATCTATGATTTTAAACAAGGGGTTATTTCTACAAATGAAGAGTTAAATGTAGTTCAAAACTCTATAAATATTGCAATCATATCAACAACAATTGATAGTATTAAAATTGAATTTAGTGCAAGATCAATGGCAAATAATGAGTTAGCAGCTATAAAAGAAGAAACAACAAATATTTTAAATGAACATGGTTTTAGTGTAAGAACAGATGGGAAATACCCTGCTTGGAAACCTGATGTAAATGAGTTTACTTCAAAAGTATTAGATATATATCAAACTATTAACCCTCAAGCCTCACTAGAAGCTATTCATGCAGGATTAGAGTGTGCAATCTTTAAAGATAAATACCCTCACTTGAAAGTAGCTTCAATAGGTCCTACTATAAACTTTCCACACTCAAGAAAAGAGCAAGTATCAATAAAGTCTGTTGAAAATGTTTATGAAGTTGTAAAAAAGATTGTTGAAGAGATTTATAAGTAATCTACCACCAAGTGATAAAAAACACTTTATAATCAGTTTGACTTTTTAACCAAACTAAAGGAGATTTTTTCAAGTCTAAAAAGACTTGAATCTCTTCTTGTATTTCACCATAATTTTTCCAAGTAGTACTTGAAGAAGCATCTAAAATCCAATCATATCTATGGGGTAAAAAATATTTATACTCTTTAAATTCAGGTAATTTTAAAAACTCAATTATATTAATATGAAAGCCTTTAATGCAAGATTTATTTATTAAAGATGTTTTTACATCTTTTTTGTAAGGTAAAAATATATTTGCTTTAAAACAACTGTTTTGAAAAACATTCTTTAAATCAATATCTATATAGTTTTTTGTTTCATCTCTAAAAAGTAAAGGAAATTGTTTTGTTTTTAGTTTTTCTAGCTTTTTAAGTAATGTATCATCTCTATTAGGGCCTATATATCTGTTTATTTCCTCGTTGAAACTATTATCATACAAATAAAACTTATAAACAAGCTCTGTATGTAAATACAGCTGTGTTTTTTTATCAAACAGTATGAAGTCTAGTTCTCCTAAGGTATTTTTATTCTCAATTACTTGGATATTCTTGTATATTAGGTTATAACGATTTGATAGTTTTATATACTCTTCAAAAAAGTACTCTACTCTTTTTCCCAAAGGAAGTTTTTGTAAAATCTCAAATTTTGCATAATCATGTTTTTTATATTCAATTGCTTCAAATTCAAATTGTCTAATATCATTTAGAGTTTCAAACAAAGCAGGCGTATTATAAAAGCCTTCGAATTGTGCTTTTAGATTATTCATATATTATATTTATTTCCTATATTGTAAATTAAAAAATATTATAACAAAAACTTAGAGAAATTGACAAAATAAAATTAATGTAGTAAAATGTATCTACATATATAGACAAAGGTAGTCAAATGAAAAAAGCAATTAATATTAGATTAGATGAAGAGTTATTATCAAACCTTGATGAATATGCTTCTGAATTAGATAGAACAAGAACTTATTTAATAGAAAAAGCGATTAGTAGTTATTTTGATACTCTAGATGAAATGATAAGTGATCAAAGAATAGATGAAGTTAAAAAAGGATCTATGGAAGTGCTTTCAATGGAAGATGTATTTAAAAAAGCTGGTATAGATGTATAAAATTGCATTTGTTAAAGCATCTCAAAAAGAGTTTATGAAGCTTAATCAGGAATCAAGACAAATAATAGCAAATAAAATAAAAGATTTACAAGAAGGTATTTTTACAAACGATAAAGCTCTAAAAGGTAAACATAAAGGCAAGTTTAGAAAACGTGCAGGTGACTATAGAATAATATACTATAAAGAAAATAATATCCTATTAATCACTTTAATTCGTATAGCACATAGAAAAGAAGTCTATTAATACACTTCACTTAAAATCCCCTACTATTGGTTATTCTTAGCCTTATTAATTTCAGTTGTGTACTTATATACCATATAGTCAAACATCTTTGAACCTCTATTTTTTTGAAAGAAAAAAAACATTTCCATAAATCTTAGACTCATTCTAAAAAATGCTGTAAAAGGCACTAAATAAGTAATAATGGTAGTTTGGGTTCTATATGGATAGTAGTTATCCATTTCTTCTTTAAGCTCTTTTAATACCAAGCTTTCCTCTTGTAGTCTATCTCTATCTTGGGCAAAAATTACTCTTATTGCCAAAAAGAAGTTTATTAAGAACATCATTACATTTAAGTTCCAGCCAATCACACATATATCTAGATAACTCATTAATCTCTCCTAAAAATTTCATTCTATCATTTAAATTACAATTCTAAATAAAGCACCGAACTGTTCTTCTTTTTCAAAGGTAAATTTAATATTTTCAATACTAATTTCACCTTCCATATGTTTTGCAACAATTTCTCTTGTCATAAAAAGCCCTATTCCCGTTCCTTGACTTTGGTGTTTTGTAGTAAAATATGGCTCAAAAATCTTTTCTTGAATCTCTTCTGGTACACCATTTGCATTATCTAAAATTTCTATTACTGTTTTGTCATCTTTTCTATACAAAGAAATCTTAATAAGTTTTTTGTTTTCATAGCCTTGCTTATTTATAATTAAGGCATCTTTTGCATTGTTTACAATATTTAATAAAACTTGCATTAATTCGTTTTTATAGTTTTCAATATCGATTGTTTCATCTAAATCTTTTATTAAATCTATATCATTACTACTTAAACTCATCTCAACTAAATCTAGTGTTTTATTTATAATTGATGAAACATTAAAAACAATTTTTTGCTTATCTCTTTCAAAAAAGTTTTTAAAATCATCAATTGTACTAGATAAATAATTTGTTGTATTCATTATATTTGATAAGGATTCATTTAAAATCTCATCAGTCAAAGTATCAAACTCTTTTTGAAGCATTATTCCGCTTGTACAAGTAGAAATAACTGATAAAGGCTGTCTCCATTGATGAGCAATATTTTCAAGCATTTCACCCATAGATGCCATTTTTGATTGCTGTATTAGAAGTTTTTCTTTTTTTAGATTATCATCTTCATACTCTTTAAATCTAGTCATATCATAAACATGAACTACAACACTTTCTATATGTTTTTCACTATTATAATATGGTTCATAATATACTTGTAAATAGTGTGTTTTTTTATTAATATCAACAGTTGTGTTGAACTCTATTGACTCACCATTTAAAGCTTTATCAAATTTTTCTTTTATTATTTCATTAAAATACTCTTCACCAAAAATAAAAGACATAGACTTACCTATAAACTTCTCTTTTTTCATACCAAAAACTTTTGAATAGTAGTCATTTACTGATAAATACTTATAGTTTTTATCTACTAAAGCTAGAAAACTCGAAGACTTTTCTAGAGCTTTATTGTAGTAGTTGATTAAATTCTCTCTTTGTTTTCTTAGTCTCAAATCTTTAATCATTAAAACTAAATAGTTTTTTTCTTCTATATTGATTAGATTAAAAGAGATTTCTATGGGGATAATTTTTTTATTTGAATCTATAATAAAATGTTCAAAATCCTCTACTTTTTTTTCATTTAAAAGTTTTTGAATAGTTTCATTTAGAAATTCATCAAAAAGCAAGTTATTGCTATTTGGATGTATTTGAGAATAATGCATACCTTTTATTTCTTCACAAGGCATTTTTAAAAGTTTTGATGCTCTTTCATTTACATCTGTAATATTACCAGTATTTGTATTTATTACAATAATACTTACTTGTAATTTATCAAATACTTGCTTGTAAAAAAGAAGATTATCTATAATTGGCATGTAATTCTCCAAAAAACAACATTTATGTTATTTTAATATTATCATTTATAATATCGCTTTTATTATAAAGTTTTGATAAATTATTTTATCTTTTCATTTGTTTTAAAAAAATCTATATAATTATAATTCTTTTATGTAATTTGTATTACTATTATATAAAGGTTTAATCATGTTTAATAAAGAATTTTTAAAAAATCTAACTATATTATATGTTGAAGATGAAGAGATAGCAAGAAAACAGCTTGAAAAGGTTTTAAATAGGTTATTTAAAGAAGTAATTGTCGCCAAAAATGGTTTAGAAGGCTTACAGAAGTACCAAGAAGACAAATTGCTTGAAAACTCAAAGATTGATTTGATTTTAAGTGATATAAATATGCCACAACTAAATGGTATAGAAATGCTTGAAAAAATTAGAGAAAAAAATGATTCAATACCTATTATTTTCACAACAGCTAGGTCTGAAACGGAATATCTTTTAAAGGCCATATCTCTAAATGCTTCTTATTATGCTTTAAAGCCTGTGGATATTGAAGATGTAGTTGAAAAAATACAAAAAGTATGTGAAAAGAAATATTTTGAAAAATTAATAGAAGAAAAAAATATTGAATTAAAAGAGTACTTAAAAGTAATTGATAATGTAGCTACAATTTTTAAAATGGATTCAAAAGGTGATATAACTTACACTAATAGACTATTTAGTGATACTATTGCCTATTCTAAAGAAGAGTTAATAGAAAAAAACTTTCATACTTTAATAAGTAAAAACATTGATAAAAATATTCTTCTTGATTTATGGAAAACAGTGAAGACTGATAAAACTTGGAAAAAAGATTTAAAGTTTGAAGATAAAAATGGTGAAGTAATTTATATAAGATCAACCATATTTAAAACAGCAAATGAAAAGGAAGAGTATATTTCTATTGGTTTTATATCAACTGAAGAAGTAAATCAAAAAAGAGAATTTCAAAAAAAGCTTATTACGAATATAAAAGAAAAAAATTTGCAAGTTGCTCAATCTTCAAATAATCTAAAAGCATATGAAAATAGAATATCTTATTTAGAAAATGAACTAAAAACTACTAAACAAAAATATCTAGACCAAAGAACTCAGATAGAGTATTATGAAAATGAAATGTTAGGTTTAGATGATAAAGTTATTAAGAACTTAAAAGTTAAAAATAGTGAAATTGAAGATCTTAAAGCTATTATTTCAAATTCAAAAGAAGAAAGAGAAAAAGGTGTTAAAAAATACAATGAATTATCAAAAGAGCTTGTAAGTGCAAAAGCAGAAATTGAAAAACTTCAAGAAAAAATAGAAATTAAACAAACAAGAGTTGATGATCTACTTAATTTAGTAGAAGTAAGAGAAGCCCAGTTAAGAAAATATGACGAGAGCTTTGAAAAGTAAGCTTTAAGGCTTACTTTTAGGAACTACGATTATAAATTTTACTAAAATAAATTAAAAAACTATAAAACACCTTGTTTTAAGACTTCTAAACATTAATATTTAAATTAAACTCGTAAAACATTTACTTAATTGGAACATATTTGGAACATTAATTTTTAATAAGTATATTGATAAAATAATATATAAACTATTATTCATAATAGCACGCTTGATGTGGAAATGAAAAAAAGATATAAAAACCATAAATTTCTATAAATATGAATTCCCCAATAAGAGCCTGTAAAATAACACTATTTTTGCCTAATTACAAGATACAATGAAAATAATTTTATCTTATAGTTATCTTTGTTTAACTATGACTATTATTTTTTCACTTTCATTATTATCGATTTTTTGAGGTAAACTAAATTCTATTTTTCCACCTTTATTCATAAATTTAAATAAATTAGTTATTGATTTTCTCAAAGCATTTTTTTTATCTCCATCAGATTTTTCTGTTTTTTTAATTATCAAGTCTACTATATCTTCAATTGCTACTTCCTCAACGTGACTAGCTTCATTCTCTAAATCTTTTTCTATTTGTTGATTATTTAATTTCAATGCCTTTATTTCTTCTGCTTTTTTTCTTATATCATAAACTTTTTCTATAACTTTCAATATCTCATAAATAATTTTTGATATTGTTCCTGTTATTAAAGCTACAGTAGCCAATTCTATTATTATAGAACCTTTTTTAGCTCCTATAACCTCTATAGACTCTGGTGCTTCATCGTGCATCATTGCTATTCCACGTGATATTTCATACCATTCATTAGACCAATTTTTTAAGTTCGTCACATTATTAATACTTGCTTCATTATCAAAAATTAATCTAATAATTGTTTTATCTTTAATTTTATCTTCTACTTCAACTATCCCATCTAATCCCGTTTTTATATTTCTAATTTTTTGAGACCCTTTATTTAATTCTGTAATTAATTCATTTAATTTACTTGTGGCAGTTTTAATATCTAGTGAATTTTTAAATAATATATTTTCTATTTCTTTTACACCTAAAGAACTTAATTTGTTGAAGACATTTATTCTATCTAAAAACTTTTTTTGCTCATCATTTAATAAACTAGTATCTATTTCCTTTAAACTATTAAATAAATTTGTTCTTTCTAAATCATAAGCAATACTATTATTCTGTAAATTTTGTTTTAATTTATTCAATAACTGACTATATTTATCTAATACTTTTTTCTCAATTACTTCATCAGTAAACCATATAGTTAATTCATATAATTCTTCAATATACATTTCTTATCTTCCTTTTCACTAAACTATTTTATTTCTTGATAACTCATAACTTCATCAACATCGTACTCATGAATAGTAAGATATTTTTTACAATCATCTTTCTTTTTAATTGCATCTACTGGAACTTCAATTTCTTTTGTTTGGACTTTTACTTTGTTTTTTACTGTAAAACTTACTTTTATCTTTACTTGTCTTGACATTTGTTTCCTTAATTTATTTATTTTATTAAATAATACATTTAACAATTATATTAGAATATTTTAATTAAATATAAAAATACTATAATACAATAAATCATTTAAAGGTTGCTTTTGACAATAAAAAAAATAATTGAAGATTTTAATAATGAATTAAAAAAAACAAAAGATATGGAAAGTGCATTTATTAACTATTTAGAAAATATGATAAAAGAATTTGAAAATGAAATAGACTTTTCTTCTTTTTTGAATAACATGATTAAAGAGTTTAAAATAACTCAAACTATATGCATAATAAAAAATGACAAACAAAGAGAAAAAGTTTTTACTAATACTCTAAATCAATATAATCACAACTTTAAAGAACAAGAATCAGAAGTATTAAAAGAACTTGCTTTGTTTGACAAACAATGTATTATAAATGAAAAAAAAGTTTTATATAGATTAACAATTTTGTTAAATAAGATATTTGAACATTTAGATGCTTTAAAAATTTTAAATAATCTGGAGGAAGAAAAAGATTTTATAAAGAAAGGCATTGCTAAAACAACGCACCCTATTGTGAAAGATGCAATTACTCCAAGATTAAAAACATTTAAAGAATATCAAAACTTCAATGATAGTAAAGAGTCAAATTTAATGGTTACATTATATGAAGATTTTCTAAATCAGCCACTAGATATAAGAGTAATGTATCAAGGTATAAATATAGGAAATCCTAAATTTATTGGCGATGAGAGAAAATTAGTTAATGTTATTTTAAATCAACAAACCTATTTAAACTCTGCTACAAAATTAGAAGATACCCATATATTTAAAAGCTGTCAAATTTATTGTATTTCTTTTTATAAAAACAATACTTTTATAAGTAATTCATTAAATTTAAAAGAAACTATTAAAGATAAAAGTTTAATTGAATATATCAATACACTAATGGACTCATTCTTTGATTATGAATTTAAATCTAATTTAAATGTAAATCATTTAAAAAAAGAAACTCAACTAAAAGATACCTTCAATAATTTAGAAATATTAGAGTTTAGAACAAAAAGAAACTATAAACAACATCCTATATTTAAAGACTTATAAACTCACTAGTCAATTACTAGTGAGAATCACTTTCTTAAAAAATTAAAATAAATTAAACTTCCCTTATCAATTGACCAAATAAGTCATATAAATTTATATAACAGTAAAGACGTTTACTAACTTTCTATTTTAATAAATAGATAATCCTAAAAGGGTAAAAAATGTTAAAAATCAATGGAATACTACTTAATATAATCGACAAGAGTAAGTATAAAAATAAAGAAGGTTTAGAAATAGATACAAAAGCAAAAGTTCAAGTTCTAGTGGAAAATAAAAGAGCTAATGGTTCAATTGTAAAAGAACTTCATACTATCTCTATTCCTGATGGAAAAATACCTTTATACAAAGATAAGGTTAATAAAGAAGTTGAAATTCCAGTAGGAATAATTTCAGAAAAACATTCATTCTATGGTGTCTAAGAATAAGAAAAGAACACAGAGAGCCTTCTGTGTTTTTTCTTATTCGTGACAAAAAAATAAATTTATGTTCGGGGTTTATAGTAATACCCCGTTCTATACGTCATAAAGAGGGAATAAATGAGTAAAGTAAAAAAATTATTTGGTATTGATTCACTTTATTACTTCTGTGAATCAAATGAAAATTATGATGATTTATATCTTGAAATATTAGACCAAGTAGAAGAAATAAAAGGTAAGTTTGAAAAAAAAGATGTTGAGTTTGAGAACAATGACATAATTATAAACATAAACGATACACCTTTAAACTTTTTAGGAAAAGCAGAAGGCTTTCATTGGTTTAAAGATATAAATGAATTCTTTAAAATAGGTTTTAAAGATAGATATAAAAACAGAGGTTTAAATGATATTAGAGTGCAACTACAAGGTATAGGAATTTATACTATAGGTATTAAATCACTAGTTGAGTTTATTAATGTTGAACTTCTAAAAGAATATACAACTGGATTCAATCCAATTACAAGAGCAGATTTAAACTGTTTTATTCAATATGATTTTAGCTTTGTTACAAAAGAGATGTTTAGTACAAGAAAAAAACAATACTCAACAATTAGTGAAATTGGCAATGCTTCAAAAGTGCAAACTCTATATGTAGGAAAAGAGCCTTTTAAACTAAGACTATATAATAAAAAAGAAGAATTAAAAAAGTCTAAGAAAAAAGATTTGATGTTTGAATACTTTTTAAATAATGACTTTAATATTGAAGATGAGATTTTTAATGTTGAGTTTGAGTTACATAGAGCATATTTAAAAACTTTTAATATCTTTACTATTGAAGATTTATTCTCTAATGCAGTAAATCTATTTAAAGCTTCTATGGAAGATATTAGACTAATAGATATTAACTCTTTATCAAATAAAGCAATTGAACATAACAACAAGCATAGAGCTAATACTTTAGCTATTTGGGAAGAAATAAAGAGTGAATATTACTTAGAAGATTTTTTACAAATACAATTACCTCTAAGTAGAGTTAAAAGAGCTATTTCAATATATGATGATTATAAGTTCAAATTAGAGTATATAGCCTTAATTAGAAAAGCATTTATAAACAATTTAAATATTGATTCAAACTTTTTAGATGAGCTATACAAAGATGCAAAAGAGTCATTAAATAAAACTACAACAAATAAAGAGTTAAGGAAAAGATATACTGAAGTAGAGATTATAAATAAAGATGGTCAAATTGAAAATCTTAGATTATTAGAAGATGGAAATTTAATCAAACCTCTTAGAACTGAAACAGTATCTAAATTACAAGATTATGACTTACTTGTTTATCTTGATAAGACAAAAGAGAAGAAACATTTATCTTCAAGAGATAAGCATATTTACTATGTTGCTTTAAATGAAGCTACAAAGAGGAATTTAGTATTAGATATTACACCAAATGAGGCACAAGGTTTTTGATACTTTTTTAAAAAGTATATACAGCGTTGAGGGATTTACTCCCTCCCTTAAACAGATAATCAAAGGAGAATTAAAACAATGAATATACCATTTGAGAATTTAGAAAAAATAAATGAAGTATTAGAAAAATTAAATATATTAGAACAAAAGATTAATAGTGAGAAAAGATGGCTAAATACAAAAGAAGCATCTTATTATCTTGGATATTCAAAAGAGCATATCCATAAACTAAAAGACAACTATTTAATTGAAGGTAAACACTACTATAAAAAGGCTGGTAGAGTTTTGTTTGATAAGTTAGAACTAGATAACTGGGTTATGCATACATTAACAAAAATGAATGCAAAAGAAATAGCTAATAATGTTATTAAAGATTTAATATGAATTATAGTAAAATTAAATCGTTTAGAAGTATTAAAATCAAGGTGTTTTTCAAAAGGAGAAACACATGATTAAAATGACACAACCTAAACTTTACACTAGAGGGAAAAAACTTTGGGTAAGGTTTAGTTTAGATGGTAAAGTGATTAAAAAATCACTAAATATAGAAGATAGTAAAGCTAATAGAAAATTAGCTGACACACAAATAATTCCACAAATGCTTTTAAAGGTACATAGTGGTGAGTTCTTTGAAAACAAAACTGTTCCAACTGTTAAAGAAATGATTGATATTAGTTTGAAGATGCATTCAAGTAGTAGAAAAGAACAAACACGTATTAATTATGATTATGTAATTAAATATCATATATTGCCCTATTTTGGAAAGAAGAAAATAACTTCACTAAAAGTTAGTGAACTTACATTATGGCAAAATGATTTATTAAAAAAGTTTTCTCCTAAATATGTATCTAATATTAGAGTAGTATTTCATGGCATTTTACAAGATGCCTTTAGAGATGAGATTATTAATAAAAACCCTTTAACTTTGATAAAATCCCCTTCTTCTGAACTCTTACAAAAGGTTAAACCTTTTTCAAAAGAGGAAATATTTAGTATATTAAATACTTTGCCTTCAAAAGTAAGAGCTTATTTTGCAATAGGTTTTTTTACAGGTATGAGAACTGGAGAGATTTTAGCCTTAAAATGGGAAAATATTGATTTTGAAAATAAAACAATTTATGTAAGAGCAACTAGAAATCGAGGTAAGGATAGTACTCCTAAAACAAAATCTAGTATTAGAGATGTTGATATAATAAATGTTTTATTACCCTATTTAAATAGTCATTTAAAATATAAAACTGATTCAGAATATCTTTTTAATACAAAGTTTAAAAAGCCATTTCATAGTGCTAATAAACTATCAATTGTTTATTGGAAAAAAGCTTTAAAAGAATTAGATATCGAATATAGAAACTTGTATCAAATGAGGCATACTTTTGCTTCATTAATGATATCTAATGGAGAAGATATTTTATGGGTATCAAATATGTTAGGTCACAAAAATGCAAATATAACTTTATCATTTTATGCAAAATACATAAAAAATGATGAAAAGACTAGAGGTAGCTATTTTAATGCATAGAACAATACTGGTACAATTTTGGAACAGTAAAAAATAAACACTTTAAATAGCCCTATTTTTAGGCTATTTTGCTTTTAGGAACTACGATTATAAATTTTGCCCCATGTTTACCATTTTGAATTTTTAAATCCCCACCAAAACTACTTTTGATTACAAGTTTTACCATATAAAGACCAGTGCCTGTACCATAATCTTTTGTTGTGTAGTATGGGTCAAAGATTTTATCAAGGTTATCTTCTTTTATTCCACCTGCATTATCTTCAATAATAACTATACTATACTTATCTCTTGTCATAGAAGTTATAGCTATTTGTCTATTTTGAATTTCTCTTTCTACAAAAGCATCTTTAGCGTTTGTTATTAAGTTTAAAAAAACTTGTTCAAGTTCTGTTTCTACTCCAAAAGCTGTTTCTTCACCTAAATGAACTTTTAAATCAATATTATTATTTACCAATTGTTTATCAAGTAGTTTTATAGTTTTGTCCATTGCAGATTTTATTGTGAAAGATTTTTTAGTCTTATTGGGATTAAAAAAGTTTATAAAGTCATTTATAGTTTCACTCATAAAAACAATCTGATCTTTTGTATTTTTGTCAAACTCTTCTATAAAGTTATCATCAATTTCCCCATGTTTATATGAATCTTTTACATCAGAACAATATAAAGACATATTATTTAAAGGCTGTTTTAATTGATGAGCAATAACGCCTATCATTTCACCCATTGTTGCCATTTTTGACTGATGTATTAATATCTCTTCTTTTTTTGAAAGTTCATTTGTATCTCTTTTTTTATCTTCAAATAAATCAATATAAACCTTTAATTTAGCTGTTAAAAGATTTTCATCAATAGGTTTTGAGATATACTCAACAGCACCTATTTCATAACCTTTTTTTTGATAAGCGTCTTTATCATAGATCCCTGTGATAAATATAATTGGTATGTTTTTAGTTGAATCAACAGACTTTAAATACTGGGCAAATTGAAAACCATCAATATCTGGCATTTGAATATCACTTAAAATCAAATCAACCTTTGTTTTCATAAGTAATTCCATAGCTTCCGTGGCACTTAAAGCACTATAAATATCAACATCAAAATTGTCTTCAATTATAAGTTTTAAAGAATAGATATTATCTTGAACATCATCTACTATTAATACTGAAAATTTACTCATATTAAACCTTTTTATTATTTATAAATTCTATAAAACTTTCTTTGTCAAAAGGTTTTTTAAATGAATCAAAACCTTTTTCTTTTACTAAGTTACTTAAATTATTTTCATAGACAATAACTATATTATTATTTACATTAGATAAAGTTTTATTTATTTCATTTTCGTTTAATTTACTAATATCCAATATAGTTAAGCTAAACTCATCAGTATTATCTACTTTTATGAAATCAGAAGCTTTCGTTACTTGCGTAACCTCATAAACTTTGTTAAGTTCAACTACAATACTTAAATACGTAACTGGGTCATTATTTAAAAGTAAGATTTTGTTATTTATATTTTTTTCAACACTCATTAAACTTACTTCATCATTTGCTATAGTATTTGCTTGAACTTTTTCTTTGTTTTTAGGAATTAGAACTCTAAATATACTTCCCACATCTACTTTACTTTTCACAGAGATGTCACCTCCAAGTAATACTAAAAGCTCTTTACAAATAGATAAACCAAGTCCTGTACCTCCATACTTTCTTGTAGTGCTTCCATCAGCTTGTTTAAATCTATCAAAAATATGGTCTAGTTTTTCTTGAGCTATTCCTATACCTGAGTCTTTAACTAAAATCTCAACACTATTTTCACTATCTTTTACTAATAGTTTAACTTCACCATTTTTTACAAATTTTAAGGCATTACTAAGTAAATTTTTTATTATTTGTTTTACTCTATTTGGATCTGTATAAACATCCCCTATATTACTATCACAATTAAATACAAATTCTAAATTTTTCTCTTGAACTTGAGGGGCAAACATATCTTTAATACTATGCATCAAATCACACATATTCACTTGAGTATAATCTAAAGTCAACTCCCCTGCTTCAAGTTTTGAAATATCTAAAACATCATTTATCAAGAATAATAAGTCATTACCACAGTTATTTATGATTTTTAAATTTTGAACTTGCTTTTGATCTAAACTATCATCTTTGTTTTTCATCATTACAGAAGAAATTACATTTATAGAATTAAGTGGTGTTTTAAGTTCATGACTCATATTTGCAAGAAAATCTGTTTTATATTTATTGGCATTTTCTAAATCATGTTTTTGCTTATCTTGAATCATCGTAAGCTGTTTCATATTTATATATGCTTCATTAATTCTTCTTGACATTTGATTGAATGTTTGAGCTAGAGTATTTAGTTCATTGTGTTTTTTATCATCAAATTCTATATTAATCTCATTGAATTCTTGAACATCATAATCATTTGTAGCTTCAATCATTTTATTTAAAGGTTCAGTTAAAAGTTTATTCGCAAAATATATAAATAAAAACCATAACATTAAAGCTGAAACAATAACATTTATTAAAATCAATGATATTGCTTCTTGTGTTAGTTCAGCTATTTGATTTTTGGGAACAAAAAGAGTTACTGTTCCTAAAACTTCTTCAGATTTATTCTCGAAGTTTTTTAGTTCAAAACTATGACTAATCAAGTTTGTATCATATTCTATATTTTCTAGTGTAGTGTTTTCAAAAACAAATTTATCAATTTTTGAGAATTTTGGCAAAATTTTTCCTTTTACTGAAATAAATTCATTAAAAGGTGTAAGAATTACTATTCCCTTTACTGTTTTTGCATCTATAATAGCTTGTACTTGTTCATCAATTTTCTTTTTATCAAAAACCCAAACTGTTTTAGCTAATACAGTTTTAAAAGACTGTTCTGTGTTTATTAAATCTTTTTTGATTAATTTTTTTGCAAAGTTATACTCAGTATAAATCTGAAAACTTGTAAATAGTACAACAAATAGTAAATATGCTAAAAATATTTTTTTAAATAGTAAAAAACCTATTGTATGTCTAAAATTTTTAACAATTGTTTGTTTTCCCATAATTTACTCTTTTACATCCAAATTATTAAACAATTGGATTATTTTTCTGTTATTAATATTAGTTATTATATATTTTTTATTCTCAAAAGCTAATTGTTTATGTAAAAATTTATCTTTTTCAAACTCATTAAATGAAAATGGTTTGCTATTTAAAACTATCCAATTAGGATAACATCTTCTAACATAATCCTTGCACTCATTCTCTTTCCATGGTTTAAGAATATAATCTAATCTATTTTTAGGAACTACTTTTACTATAAAATCATAATCAAAAGATAAACTATCTAATTTATTTAGTACTATAGGTTCAACTTTGTGATATGAGTAAACTGTAACGGTCTCTTTACAGAAAACTTTAGTTGAAAATAAAATTATTAATATAAGAGTCATATTTTTCATAATAAATCCTTTATAATATAATAATCATAAATAGTATCAAAAAGGTATTATTTTTATAAAAATTCATATTTCTTTTAAATAATCTATTTTTTGGTAGAATACGAAAAAATTTTCAAAGAGATATAATGACTAAAAATGAATATGATTTAAATATTGACAAACTTATAAAATGGGCTTATTCTTATTATGTTGAAGACAATCCAGTAGCTACAGATGAAGAGTATGATAAATTAGCTAGATTGTGTTTAGCTTATGAGCAAGAAAATCCAAGCCTATCCCATCCAAATTCTCCAAATAAAAGAGTTGGTGGTATGGTTTTAGATGGCTTTGTAAAAGCAAATCATTTAAGCAGAATGTGGTCACAAGAAGATGTATTTGATACAAAAGAATTAGAAGATTGGATAAATAGAGCTAAAAAAGTAAATACTAATTTAGAATTCTATTGTGAACCAAAATTTGATGGAGCTAGTTTAAATCTTATTTATGAAAATGGTTTTTTAAAACAAGCCATTACAAGAGGTGATGGTAGTATTGGAGAAGATGTTACAAACAATGTAAAAACAATTCATTCTATTCCACTTCAAATAGAAGAAAAAGGACTTTTAGAAATAAGAGGTGAAATTGTAATTAAAAAAGCAGACTTTGAAAAAATAAATGAATTAAGACTTAAAAATGAAGAAGCACCTTTTGCAAATCCTAGAAATGCAGCTTCAGGAAGCTTAAGACAACTAGATCCAAGTATCACAGCTAAGAGAAAACTATTTTTTAACGTTTGGGGTGTAGGTGAGAACTCACTTGATTTTGATAAAACATCAGAGCTTATGAACTATATTTATTCTCTTGGATTTGCGAAACCTCCTTTACAAACGATTACATCTACAGTTGATGGAATTGAAGAAATTTATCACGAAATAATCAAACAAAGAGATAGTATTGAAATGATGCTTGATGGTATGGTTGTAAAAATAAACGATATAGAAACTCAACAAGAATTAGGATATACAGTAAAATTTCCTAGATGGTCATGTGCTTATAAATTCCCAGCAGTTGAAAAAACAACAAAAATCAAAGATATTATTCAACAAGTAGGAAGAACAGGAGTTATAACTCCAGTTGCAGTAGTAGAGCCAACGCATATAGATGGAAGTATGGTTGAAAGAGCTAGTTTACATAACTATGATGAGATTCAAAGACTTGACTTAAGAATAAATGATGAAGTAATTATTATCAAAAGTGGTGATATTATTCCAAAGATTACAAAGGTCTTTCATGATAGAAGAGATGGAAGTCAAGAAGAGATACAAAGACCTACAAATTGTCCTAAATGTGATAGTGAACTTTTAGATGAAGGTACTTTAATTAAGTGTCAAAACTTAGATTGTCCAAGTATTGTTACTAATTCTATTATCTATTTTGCTAGTAAAAACTGTATGAATATAGATGGACTTGGAATTAAGATAGTTGAACAACTTGTAAGAGAAAAGAAAATCTATGATATTTTAGATTTATATTCATTAGAATATGAGAACTTAGCAGACCTAGAAGGATTTAAAGATAAAAAAATAAATAATCTATTAAACTCTATCAAAAATACAAAAGGTGTTGAACTTCACAGAGTTATAAATGCTTTAGGAATTGAGCATATAGGTGAAGTTGCATCAAAACAAATTTGTTTAGAGTTTGGTTTAAATGTTGTAAATATTGATATTGATTCATTAATTGCTTTAGATGGTATTGGAGAGCAAATGGCAAAATCATTTGTTGAGTTTATGCATGTGAATAAAGAACTTGTTTTAAAACTTCTTGAAATAATTCAGCCTACAGTTGAAGAAAAAGTAGAAATACAAGAGAATAACTTCAAAGGTAAAACAGTAGTTTTAACAGGAACAATGAGTAGATCACGAGGGTTAATAAAAAAAGAGCTAGAAGCCTTAGGTGCAAAAGTAAGTTCATCTGTGTCTAAAAAAACTGATTATTTAATTTATGGTGAAGATGCTGGTAGTAAATACGACAAAGCTGTTGATTTAAAAGTATCAACACTCACAGAAGAGCAAATGCTAGAGATGATTTAATCTCTAGTTTTGCTAAGATTTATTTTTTGCTACTACCTCTTCTAAATCTATTAGTAAATCCTCTTCTTCCATTAACTTTTTGTATTCATCACTATGTTTTATAATACCTTGTAAATCTTCATTTATATTATCTAAATTATCAAGCATACTATTTACTTTATTATGGTCTTTTATTAATCTATCTTTTTGTAGTAAATTTTCTTTAGTAATCTTTTTTTCTTCAAAAATCTTAATATAAACTCTTAGTTTCTGACATAAAATCTCATCATCAATTGGCTTACTAATAAAATCAACCACTTCATTTGAAAGAGAGAATGCTCTTTTTTTATATATATCATCATGATAAATACCAGTAATTAAAACTATAGGTATTTGACTTGTAGAGGGTACGGATTGAAGATATTCTACTAACTCAAAGCCATCAATTTCAGGCATTTGAATATCACTTAAAATCAAATCCACATCATTTTGCATTATCAGAAAAATAGCATCTTTTGCACTGTTTGCTTCTAGAATCTGTAAATCTTCAAAATTACTATTTAACAAAAATTTCAAAGTATAAATATTATCTTCAATATCATCAATAATTAATATAGTAAATTTTTTCATGCTTTATCCTTAATATATGTTAATAAATTCTCTTTTAACAAAGAGTTCTTTTCAAAAAGTTTTTCATATGGCTTATCTAAATTTTCACTTAGTTTTAAATCCTCACAAACAACTACCGTATTATTTAAATCTAAACTTTTTACTTCATCAATATTTGTATTATCTAAACTTAAAATTACCAAGTCTTCATCTTTTATATCATTGATTAATTCTTTAAATTTTTCAATATTTGTAGCTTGTTTTACTTTGAAGTCTTTATTTAACTCAATAACAATACCTAAAAATGCCACAGGATCGTTATTCAATATATAAATGTCATTTATTTTAGTTTCAGTCTGTATTACGCCAACATTCATAGAGAACTCTTTTGACTTTTCATCTACAACTACTTGCCTTGTTGTTTCTAAAGAATTAAAACTATTTTGTATACTTATAGTTGCTATGAAAGTTGTTCCAATATTTTCTTGACTCTCAACACTTATATCTCCACCCATTAAATTAGATAATTCTTTACTAATTGCTAAGCCAAGTCCAGTTCCCCCAAATTTTCTTGTAGTTGTTGAATCAGCTTGTTTAAACCTATCAAATATATGCTCTAATTTATTTTGTGCAATTCCTATACCCTCATCTTTTACTAGAATTTCTAAAAACTCATTGTTTTTATTTCTAACAATTAGTTCGATTTTACCTTTACTTGTAAATTTTAAAGCATTACTTAAAAGATTTTTTATGATTTGATTAACTCTATTTTTGTCAATAGATACAAAATCAATACTTTTATCACAAGAAACAATAAACTCAAGGTTTTTCTCATTTGCTTGAGGTCTAAACATATCTTCAATTTCACCTATAAATTCACATAAGCTCACTTTAGTAAAATCAAGTTTTATCTCTTTTGCTTCTAGCTTTGAAATATCTAAAATATCATTGATTAAGTACAGTAAGTCTTTTCCACATCTATTTATAACTGTCATGTTCTTTTGATACTCTTCATCAAGTCTATTTTGTTTATTCTTCATCATAATTGCAGATATTACATTTATTGAATTTAGTGGTGTTTTTAATTCATGACTCATATTTGCCAAAAAAGCATCTTTGGCTTTATGTGCTTGTATTAATTCATTTTTCTGTTTATTTAGTGTTACTGCCAATTCTTTTAACTTATCACTTCTTTGAATTAAATCTTCTTGCATTTTATTAAGAGATTTTGCAAGAATACCCATCTCATCTTTAGATGTTTTATAAGGAATTTCTGGGTTTTTATTTTTACCGATTTGCTCAGCTACTTCTGAAAGTCTTGTTAGTTTATTTGTAATCTTAGAACCAATTATAAACGATAAAAATGTTGATAAAAATATCTCAACTAATATGATCATAATTGTATTGTTTTTATTTTTTGAAATAAAGTGTTTATTTTCACTTGTGTCAAAAACGATATACATCGTACCAAGAAGTTGTTCCTCTTCTTTTATTTTTTCTATTTTAATTTCATAAAATTCATTATCTTTTTCAAAAGAAAAAGACTCATTTTTATTTATAAACTCATCAAGTTTTAAATGCTTAAAATTATAATCTTTTGAAAGAATCTTATTTTGAAAATCTAATACTACAATTGAATTAACATAACTTAAATTCGTTGCTTTTAATATTAAGTTATCAATAGTTGCTATATCATAAATACTTAGTGGAATTTTTAATAGCTCATCCATAAAAGTAATATTTGATTGAATATTTTGATTTGTTAATTTATTTGAAGAATTATTTATTGCAATGAAGTTTACTGTTACGATTAATAAAATAAAAAATATTTCTAAAAGTACAAAAGAGACAATAAATCTATATTTAAATGACATTTCTAATCCTTTTTCTTAGATTATTATAACATTGAATAGTATTAAATTAATATCATTTTAATACATTTTAGTATTTTTTTCTAGAGTTTTAGTGTTACAATAATTAACACTAATAAGTCGTAAACATAAGAAAAAATAAAGTTTGAGAGTAAAAATGTTACTTTTTTATATAGTTTTAAAAACTATATACATAAAATTGGAAATTGCTATGTTTATACTACGCTTTTATTTTATAATAAATCAAAATTTGACAATAATTAATTATAGAGGTTACAAATGAGCGAAGAAGTAAAAAGAGAAAAATCTTTAACAATGACAATGTTAATGACTCCAGATAAAGCAAACTTTTCTGGAAAAAATGTACATGGTGGTGAAATTTTAAAAATGCTTGATCATGTTGCATATGCTTGTGCTGCTAGATATACAGGAATGTATGCAGTAACATTATCAGTTGATATGGTATTATTTAAAAATCCAATAAAAATAGGTTCTCTTGTTACTTTCCATGCATCAGTAAACTACACAGGTAGAACATCAATGGAAATTGGTATTAAAGTAATTTCAGAAGACATTAAAGACCATACAATTAAAAATACAAATGTATGTTACTTTACAATGATTTCAGTAGATGAAAATGGAAAACCAACACCTGTACCAAAACTTGATTTACAAACTGAAGATGATAAAAGAAGATATAACGACGCTATTAAAAGAAGAGAAATCAGAATGGAATCAAGACACGCTAAATAGTCTTGATTATTCAAAGAAATAAAAAAGGGGATAGATTAAAATCTATCCCCTTTTTTTATAATACAAATATCGAAAAAGGCATTAAGCCTTTTTTGATTCTATATAATCTTCATAAGTTCCTTTGAAATCAACAATCGAACCATCTTCTTGAATCTCAATAATTCTATTTGCATATGCATCTAATAATTCCCTATCGTGTGATACACAAACTACAGAACCTGGATACTCAAGTAAACCTTCACCTAAAGCAATAATTGCTTCTAAGTCTAAGTGGTTTGTTGGCTCATCTAAAACCATAAAGTTTGGTTGCTCTAACATAATTTTAGATAAGAACATTCTATGTTTTTCTCCCCCTGAACAAGACTGAACTTTTTTCTCTTGTTCTTGACCATTAAATAACATTCTTCCTAAACAGTTTCTAATTTCATTAATATCAGCATCTCTATCAAATGATCTTAACCAATCATAAAGTGTAATATCTCCTGAAATTAAATCAGTGGCATTTTGAGGGAAGTAACCATTTTGAATAGTTGCTCCCCAATGAACATCACCACTATCAGGTTCAACATTTTGAACAATAATTTCACATAAAGTAGTTTTACCAATACCATTTGGTCCTATTAATGCAATTTTATCACCCTTTTCAACTGTAAATGAAATGTCATTTAATACTGTTTGACCATCATAAGATTTAGAAATATTTTTAACTATTAATAATTCTTTACCAACTTCTCTTTTTTGTTTAAAGATAATAGATGGGTCTCTTCTTGAAGAAACTTCAATAGTACCAACATCTAATTTATCAAGTTGTTTTTGTCTTGAAGTAGCTTGTTTTGCTTTTGATGCATTTGCTGAGAATCTAGCAATGAATTTTTCTAGTTCTTCTTTTTCTTTTTGTTTTTTATTCATATCAGTTTGAGCTTGTTTTGCTAATACTGTTGAAGCAATGTACCAATCATCATAAGTACCTGTAAATTCTCTAATTTTCTTAAAATCTACATCTAGGATATGAGTACAAACTGCATTTAAAAAGTGTCTATCGTGAGAAATAACTACCATAGTACCATCATGGTGTTGTAACTGGTTTTCTAACCATCCAATAGTTTCAATATCAAGGTTATTCGTAGGCTCATCTAGGAATAAAACATCAGGTTTTGGATATAAAACTTGTGCTAATAAAACCTTAAATTTATCTCCACCTGTTAATGTAGACATTAAATCAGTTTGTTGAGAAGCTGGAAAACCTAAATCTTCTAAGATTTTTGTAATCTTTACATCATATTCATATGTTGGGTCTTCTTCAACACAAACAATTTCTAATTCTGCTAATCTGTTGTTTACTTCATCAGTAAACTCAGGACTCATATATAACTCTTCTTTTTCTTTGATTGCATCATATAGTCTTTTATTACCTAATAATACTGTATCAAATAATGTATGCTCTTCGTATGCAAACTGATTTTGCTCTAGTGTTCCTACTTTTTTACCATTTTGAACTTGAACTTCACCCTCTGTTGCATCTTCAATACCTGCTAAAATCTTAAGAAATGTAGTCTTACCAGCACCATTTGCACCAATTAGACCATATCTTTTCCCTGTATCTAGTTTAAGATTAATGTCTTGAAAAAGCACTCTTGCTCCGAATGCTTTTTTTAAATTTACTACTTGTACCATATAAAATTAACTCCAAATCTGTAATATGTGGCGATTATATCTAATTAAAGCTGATGGATAATTTATACTAAAAAATTTGTTATTTTTATAAAAAAATAATTTTAGAAGTAATATTAATAAACTCTTGATACCAATCAAATAGTTTATTATTTAACTTACGTTATAATTATTATAATAACAAATTAAAGAGTTACATTAATGAAAAATATTTCTATCAAACTTAAACTAATAATTCTTATTGGTTTATCACTTCTAATTTTAGCTTCAACACTTGGTATTGTTTCAATAAATCAAATGAAAGAAACATTAATAGAATCAAAGTATTCACAATTAACATCGGTCAGAGATTCAAAGATTAAACAACTTGAAGATATTTTTAAACTATATAAAAAACAAATATATCTTTTAACAAAAACTAGTTTCTCTAAAGATTTAACAAAAGAGTTTTTAGCTGTTCAAGAAGAATTAGACATAGACCCTTATAGTAAATTTCCAGTAAATAATAAAAAAGTAAAGGAGTTACTTCCAAAATGGGATGCTTTTTATAAAAGTTATACTGATACATATCCTTTTGATGATGTATATGTAATCTCTGCTGAATCAGGGCATGTTCTATATACTTTTGGAAAAAGAAACGATTTTGGTGCAAATCTAGCAAATGGTGAGTTTAGAAAAAGTGGTCTTGCAAAAATTTGGCAAAAAGTTAAAAAATACAAAAGAGTTGTATTTTATGATATGAGTGCATATGAACCTAGGAATGGTGAACCAAGTATGTTTATCGCAGCACCTGTTTACATAAAGGATCAATTTAAATCAGTTTTAGTTTATAAAATAGATAATGAAAATATTCAAGCTATTATGAAATATAGAAGTGGTTATGTAAGTTCACATGAAGATTATCTTGTAGGTGATGACTTACATATGAGAAGTGATAGTTTTTTGTCTCCTAAAACTCACTCTTTAGAAAACTCTTTAAAATATCCTCAAAGTGGTAGAGTTGACACAATTGCAGCAAAAGAAGCTTTAAGAGGAAATACAGGAACTAAAGTAATTACAGATTACCTAGGAAATAAGGTTTTATCTTCATATACAAACTTTGATATAGACGAAGAATTAAGATGGGCAGTGATTTCTGAAATTAATTTAGAAGATATATTAAAAAAACCAAATGAATTAAGAAATACAATGATTATAATTACACTTGTATCTTTTTTAATTATAATGATTTTACTTTACTTAGTAATTCAAAAATATATAATCAACTCATTAAGTAGTTTTCAAGATGGATTACTAAACTTCTTCAAGTTTTTAAATCAAGAGACACATGAAGTTAAACTTCTTAATAGTGATTCAAATGATGAAATTGGTATTATGAGTAATGCTGTAAACAAAGGTATTGAAAAAACAAGAGAAAATATTGAAAAAAGTGATATTGAAGCTTGGATTAAAGATGGGGTAACTCAACTAAATCAAATACTAATGAATTTAAAATCTGTAAATGATGTTAGTAATGAGTCTATTAAGTTTATAAGTAACTATATAAATGCAGGTGTTGGTGTATTTTATTTTTATGAAGAAGATAAACAAAAACTTCAACAATATGCAAGTTATGCCCATGTAATAAGAGATGAATTATCAACTTCATTTGACTTAAAACAAGGGGTAATAGGACAAGTTGCCTTTCAAAAAGAAGCCATTTTACTTAAAAATATCAAAAAAGATGAAAACCTAATCACAACTGGAACTGTAACTCAAGCCTCATATAACACTTATACTTTTCCTTTGATTTATAATGACGAACTATTTGGAGTTATTGAACTAGGTTCATTTAATGAATTCAACAAACAGACTTTAGAGTTTTTATCAAATATTACTAAGGCTATTTGTATTTCATTAGCTACATCTATTCAAGCTAACAAAGTACAAAAACTACTTGAAAATACAAAAGTTGCAAATGATAGATTAGAAAAACAACAATTAGAACTTCAAGAAGCAAATGCTCAAATGGAAGAACAACAAGTTCAACTTGAAGAAGCAAACGCAAATATGGAAGAGCAACAACAACAATTAGAAGAAGCAAATGCCAACATGGAAGAACAGCAGCAACAGCTAAAAATTTCTGAGCAAAACTTAAAACTTCAAAATCAACAACTAGAAGAAACAAAAAAAGAAATAGAGAAAAAAGCTGATGAATTAACAAAATCAGGTAAATACAAATCTGAATTTTTGGCAAATATGAGTCATGAGTTAAGAACACCTCTAAACTCTATTATTCTACTTTCATCACTACTTCAAAAAAATAGTAAAAAATCTTTAAATAATGATGATATTAAAAAAGCAAAAACTATTTTTGATTCAGGAAATGATTTATTAAGACTTATTAATGATATTTTAGATTTATCAAAAGTTGAGTCTGGAAAAATGGAAGTGATAGTAGATAACTTCTCTAGTAAAGATTTATTATCTCATTTAAAAGATACTTTTGACTTTACTGCAAATGACAAAGGTTTAGAGTTTAATGTTATTGATGAGTATAATAGCATTATACATAATGATAAAGATAGAATCCTACAGATTTTAAGAAACCTTATTTCAAATGCTTTCAAATTTACAAAAGAAGGTTCTATTACTGTAAAAATAGAGCCATCGTCAGATCTTTCACAAGAATTTAGAATTAATGTAATTGATACAGGAATTGGAATACCTCTTAACAAGCAAGAAGATATATTCAAAGCCTTTACACAAGCAGATGGTGGTACAAGTAGACAATATGGTGGTACTGGACTTGGCTTATCTATTTCAAGAGAATTAGCAAAACTACTTGGTGGTTATATCTCTTTAGAATCAAAAGAGGAAAAAGGAAGTAACTTTAGTATTGATTTACCTAACTTAGAAAGTGTAAATAGTACAAAATCTGTATTTGAAGATGAAGGAAGTTTTAAACTTCAAAGCAATGAAAAGACAAAAAAAGATTTAACTAACAATTCTAAAAAAGTAGCTAATGATGATAGAAACATTATAAATACAAATGATGAAGCTTATTTAGTTATCGATGATGATGAAGCCTTTGCTGATATTGTTTATGAAGAAATTAAAAAAGACAATAACTTTGTACTTGTTGCTTATGATGGAGCTTCTGGTTTAGACTTAATCAAAAACTATAATATTAAAGGGGTTTTACTAGATTTAACTCTTCCTGATATGGATGGAATTGATGTATTAAAACAATTAAAATCTCAAGCTCATACAAAAAATATACCTGTTCACATTATATCTTCAAAAGATAAGAACAAAGAAACATTAGAACTAGGTGCAATTGGTTACTTACAGAAACCTGTATATGATGGAGATATTAATAGTGTAATTTCTTCAATTGATTCTTTTCAAGAGAAAAAAATCAAAGACTTACTTATTGTTGAAGATGATGAAGTACAAAGAGAAGCTTTAATTGAACTTGTTGGTGAGGGTGTAAATATAAAAGGTGTTAAGACAGCTTCACAAGCTATTGAAGAAGTAAAAAAAGAGCTTTATGATACGGTTGTAGTTGATTTAGGACTTATGGATGGAAGTGGTTATGAAGTATGTGAATTTATTAAAAATAATCATCCTAATCTTCCAATTATTATTTATACTGGAAGAGATATTTCTTATGAAGATAAAATCAAACTTCAAGAATATAGTAATAGTATTATTATTAAAACAGCAAATTCAAATGAAAGAATTTTAAATGAAATCAATCTATTTTTACATAGAGAAGAAGAGCCGGAAGAATCAAACAATGAAATTTTTGATGCCATAGATTTAAAAGATACAAATATTTTAATAGTTGATGATGATATAAAAAATATTTTTGTTTTAGACGCTGCATTAAAAGAATTTGAAGCTAATACTTTTACAGCATTTAATGGACAAGAAGCCATTGAATTTTTAAAGCAAAATGATAAAGTTGATTTAATTTTAATGGATATTATGATGCCTGTAATGGATGGTTATGAAGCAATGGAGAGAATTAGAGAAGATGATAGCTTAAAACATATCCCAATTATTGCTGTAACTGCAAAAGCCATGAAAGAAGACAGAGAAAAATGTATTAGTCTTGGAGCTGATGATTATATGTCAAAGCCAATTGATTTAAATATTTTAGGAAATTTAATAAAAGTTTGGAGTACTAAAAAACATAGATGAATGTAGTTGCACAAAGACATGAGGATGTATTAAAAATCATAGTTCAAAAAATAAAAAAAGAGGATATAAAAACCTTAATAAACTACTTTGATAGTGATAGCAAAAAAATTGAACTAAATTTTCTAAATATTCAAATGATACCAAAAGAGTTGATAATTGAACTAAAAAAAAGAGTTGATAAAATTGATATTTTTACAAATGAAACAACTCTAAAAACATATTTAATGAATCTTGGTTTTACATTAAAATATAAAGATGTATATAATGACAAACCCAAGACATTAAATTTACAATATATAGCAATCGGTGGAAGTGCTGGAAGTTTGGCTAAATTTATAGAAATTATAAAAGCTTTACCAAAATCGCAAGTTTCAATTTTTATTATCATGCATCAAAAACCAGATAAGAAAACTCATTTAAATGAGATACTACAAAAATATACAAATGATTATAATGTAGTAGAAGCAAAATCTGATATGAAAGTTGAGTCAAATACAATTTATTGTGCCCCAGCTGGCAAACATATGATAGTTGCTGGTAATTTTATTTTCTTAACAGATGAAGAAAAACGAAACTTTTCAAGACCATCTATTAGTACTAGTTTTGAGTCATTATCAAATGAATATAAAAACACCCTACTTGCTGTTTTAGTTTGTGGATATGGGGCTGATGGTAGTGATAGTTTAGAATCTTTGAGTAAAAATGGCTCAACAGTTTTAATAGAAAACCCAAAAGAGTGTGAAGCAAAAGCTATGCTTGAAAATGCAATTGCCACTAAACTTTATGATGAAGTTTTAGATTTAGAACAACTTGTTAATTATATTAAGTTTAATATAGATGATGATTTTTTTGATAAAAAAGATATAAAAATATTTTTAAAAAAAGTTTATGAGAAATATGGCTATGACTATAGTGGATACAATGAAAATCATATAAAAAGAAGAATACATCTTTTTTATTCAAATTTAAAACCTAAAAACTTTAAAGAGTTTCAAGAAATAGTTTTAAATAATAAAAGTGTATTTAAAGATTTATTTTTAAATATTTCTGTTAATATTACCACTTTTTATAGAAACCCTAAAGTATTCAAATTATTAAAAGAAGAAATCCTTCCAAAACTTGATAGTTATTTAGATATAAAAATCTGGTGTGCAGGTTGCAGTAGTGGTGAAGAACCCTACTCTATTGCAATTTTCTTAAAAGAATTAGGATTACTTGATAGAAGTTTGATTTATGCAACTGATTTAAATGATGTGATTTTAGAAAATGCAAAGAATGGACTTTATTCAAAAGAGAGTTATGAAAGATTTTTAAAGCACTATTACCAAGCAGGTGGCAATCAAAGCTTTAGTAAGTACTTTATAAGTCATGATGATTTTGTAGAAATAGATGAAAGTATCAAAGATAAAATTTTGTTTTTTAAACACAATTTAGCCCTTGATTCAAAACTTAACGAGTTTCAATTAATTTTTTGTAGAAATGTCTTAATCTATTTTGATAAAGATTTGAAAAACAGAATTTTTGATTTATTTAAAGACTCTCTTGACTCTTATGGCTTTTTAGTTTTAGGTGAGAGTGAATCTTTAAACAATAATTTAAACTATGTAACAATTGATGAAAAAAATAAAATATATAAGAGGAAAATATGAAAGAAGATATAACAGTATTAGTAGTTGATGATGTAGAAGCAAATAGAGTATCCTTACAATATTTAATAGATGAATATCTAGAAAATATAAACCTATTACTAGCTTCTAGCGGAGAAGATGCACTAAAAGTCACATATAAAACTAATGTTGATATTATTATTTTAGATATACAAATGCCAGGACTTGATGGTTTTGATACAGCAAAATATCTAAAATCAAATCCTAAAACACAAAACATTCCTATTATATTTTTAACAGCAGCATTTAAAGAAGAAGAATTCAAGCAAAAAGGTTTTGAGATTGGTGCTATTGACTACCTAACAAAACCTATAGACAATCATCAATTTATCAATAAACTAAAACTTTATATAGAAGTAATTATAAAAAACAAACAACTACAAGCTGTAAATGATGACTTATATCAAGTTTTACAAAAAGAGATACAATTAAAAGAAAGAATTGAAAAACAACAACTTGAGCTAATTGAACAAAGTAAAATGGCTGCACTAGGAGAGATGATAGGAAATATTGCCCACCAATGGAGACAGCCTCTATCAGTTATATCAACATGTGCTTCTGGGATGCATTTAAATATTGATTTAGGTCTTATGAAAAAAGAAGATATGAAAAAAAATATTGATATGATAATGAAAACTACACAAGATCTATCAAATACTATTGAATCATTTAGAGATTATACAAACAAAGAAAAACTTATAAACTTTAACTTAAGTGAAACTATAAGAAAATGTATTGAATGTGAAGATTACATCTTATCAAAAAATAATATTGATGTAATCATGAATTTAGATGATGATATAGTCTTAGAAAACTTACCAAATAGCTTATTTCAAGCAATAGTAAATATAGTAAGAAATTCAAATGATGCGCTAGGAAAACTAAACACTCCTAAGTATATTTTTATTGAAACAAAAAAACTTGAAAATAATAGAATTGAAATACTTATAAAAGATAATGCAGGTGGTATTAAAACAGAGTTTGTAAATAAAGTTTTTGAACCTTATTTTACAACAAAACATAAATCACATGGAGTTGGCTTAGGTTTAAATATTGTGTATAAAATCATCCATGATTCAATGTGTGGAAAAGTAAAAGTAAAAAATAGCAGATATGAGTATAATAATGAAAAATTTGAAGGAGCTGTTTTCACAATAGAATTGCCTTTATCATTATAAAATTTTTTTCATGTGAATATGATATTATTTTGATACTATTTATTTGTATACTTCGTAAATACAAATATTTAGGATCTAAATGCAAAAAATCAACTATAGAACTACATATATCATATTATATATGATAGGTGTGATGTTTTCATTGTTTATAATTGGATATTTTTCTGAGATTAAAGATAAAACTAATATTAAAACAATTTCATCTTTAAAAATAGAAGAAAAGTTCAAGACACATGAAGAACTAATACATGAGTATTTTGAAAAATATGAAAATGCTTTAATATCTTTGTCAAAAAACAAAAATTTAATAGAATATATAACTTCAAATAAAAATGAAGAGACTGTTAAAGAAACCTTTCTAACACTAAATAACTCCTTTGAAAATAGTTTTCAATTAAGATATATTGATAAAGATGGCTATGAAAAAGTAAAAATCAGAAGAGATTACAACTTAAGAAATAATCCATCAATAATTACTCCTAATAACTTATTACAAAATAAAGCAAATAGATATTACTTTCATAGATTTATAAATCTTACAAAAGATAATGTAGGTATCTCAAAGATTGATTTACGAAGAGAGTTTGGAAAAGAAGTTTTACCAAAGGTATCTTTACTTAGACTAGCAACACCTGTATATGATAAAGATGATAAGAAAAATGGCTTTGTTGTATTTAGTATCAATTTAGAAACTTTATTTAACACTATCAGAAAAAGTACTTTATATGATATTTATCTTATAGATAATAAACAAAGGTTTATCCTGCATCCTGATGATAAAAAAGGTATTTTGTCAAATAGCTTTAAAACTTATTTATTAAATGATGAATTTGGTCTAGAAAATGCAAAAGAGATTATTTCAAATTTAGAGATGAAAAATAATGATTATTATAGTAAAAAAATATCAAACCTAAATACAGGACAAGGATTAAAATTAATCCTAAAATCAAAATTTACTGCTTTATTAAATGAACAAAAAGAGAATGAATACTCTATTTACGCTATATTAATAGCTATATCATTTATTCTTTTACCATTAATTTTTTATTTTGCAAGTATTCCTGAAAAACTAAAAGGTAAGATACACACACAAGCTATTACAGATCCAATTACGCAACTTCCAAATAGAGCTTGCTTATTTCATGATTTAAATAGAAAAAAATTTGAAGATTCTATTATTATACTTATTCATATAGATAATTATGATAAAGTTCAAGATGCTTACGGTTTCAAAATAGCAGAAGAGCTAATAAAAGAATCAGCCTTATTTTTAAAACAATTCGAGTATAAAAATTCATTTTCAAAACTATACAAAATATCAAAAGCAACTTTTGCATTTAAATATCATTTTAAAACAAAATCAAAGCTATTAAGCTCTTTGGATAACATACATTATAGATTAGAAAATGAATCTTTTCAAGTTATAAATGGAAATTTTGAAGTCTTAGTAAATAGTACAATAGCTGTAAGTAATACAGAAAAGTTAAATAACAGCATAGAAGAGCTAAAGGAAGCTGAGATTGCTTTAAGTGATGCCTTAAAAGAAAAAGTAGATATTAATATTTATGATAATACAGAAAAGAAAAATATTCAAATTAATCAAGAAAATATCTTGATGGTAAATAAAATAAAAAAAGCAATAGAAAATGATAATGTAATAGTGCAATTTCAAGCTATTTATAACAATAATAAAAACTGTATTGATAAATATGAAACACTAATAAGACTTAAAATTGATGATAAACTAATCTTTCCAGGTGAATTTTTAGATATTGCAAAGGAAACAAAAAAATATAAAAAGCTAACAATGATAGTAATTGATAAATCTTTTGAGTATTTTAAAGATAAAAAAGATATACAGTTTTCAATAAACTTAAGTATCGAAGATATTTCTGATAAAAAAATTAGAAAACATCTTTTTAATAAAATTAAAGAGTATGATATAAAAGATAGATTAGTATTAGAAATAGTTGAAACAGAAGCTATTGATAATTATGAAAACTTTTTCTTTTTCATAAAAAAAGCTAAAGAGTATGGATGTCAAATAGCAATCGATGATTTTGGAAGCGGATATTCAAATTATGAGTACATAGTAAAACTAAGTGATTATATTGATTTTCTTAAAATTGATGGATCTTTAATAATAGGTTTAGATAAAAATTCCAAAAGACAACTTTTAATAGGAACACTTAAATTCTTATGTGATAATTTAAATATTAAAACAATTGCTGAGTATGTGGAAAGTAAAGAACTTTTTGATTATGTGAAATCAATGGGAATTGATTATTCACAAGGCTATTACATAGGTAGATCAGAAGATGAAATTAAGATTGCTTAAATCTATAATTCCACTTCAAATGCCATTTTTAAAACATCACTTTCTGTTAGTTCTTCTTTAGTTCTTGGCTTTGGATTTTTAATAAGTAAGACTTTATGTTTTAAATCATCTAAATGATACTTTTCTAGATTTCTTATTAAAGTGTCGTTTATCATCTCTTTTTTTAAACTGTCACTTTCAATTAGTCTTGTAATAGCACTTTTTAGATTTGCTTTTGTTCTTTCATAAACTTTTTCTTCTTCTGTTAAAGTTACATAGACCTTATCTAAGTATTCTGTAATACCCTCACCTGCATATTTATATGTAGTAACTGAATTATAAACATATTTTTGGGCTTTTACATGTGGAATAAAAACACCTGTAAATATCGATCCCTCAACTGTATTGATTCCATCTAAGTCTTTCAAAGGATTATGAGAGCAAATATAGTCTTCTTTTACAATAGATGGGGAAAACTTAAGTGAGCTTATATTGTTTTTAAGAATTATGAAACTACCTGTAACTTCTTTAGGTCCACCTTTTAAAGAAGCTAATTCATTTTTAAAAGCTAGAAAGTCTCCATGAACAACCTTAGGACAACCTTCAAGAGAGATAAGTTCATTATTACTAATATCAAAATCCCCTTCCACTTCGTTAAAACTAAGTGGAAGTTTTGAAAGGTTTGCTAGTTTATCAGATAGTTTTACACTACCTTTTACATTTACTGAATTGTTTGGTAATATTTCAAAACTTTTTATATCATGTTTAGCAAGCCATCTGCTTATATCTTCTTTATTACATAAAGCAACTAAGGGTTTATATACATGTGAAACTACATCTTTTCCCTTATATTTCCAAAACTTCTCTTCTTCATTATAACTATTTGCAAGTTTATTTAATCTAACATCAGTTCTTACATCCCAACCAATAGTATCAGCAATACCATCTAAACTTTTTAAAAGATTTCCATTACAAATATAGTCTTGAACAACTGTAATTGGTCCACCATGTAAATCTTTGATATAGTTATGAGAACAATCAAAATATGCATCAATATATTTAGGTCCACCTTTTAGGGATTCTATTTTATTGTGTTCACATCTAAAATAGCCCTTTATTGTTCTTGGACTTCCTTTTACAGATGTTAGTTGATTGTTTGAACAATTAAAAAAACCTATAACTTCTTTTGGACAATAAGAAAGGTTAACTAATTTATTATAAGAACAGTCAAAGTCTCCTACTTTTACAGGAGCACCAAGTAGTGACTCTAAATTGTTTTTAGAACAATTAAAGTCTTTTCCAACTTTTTCAGGACAACCATCAAGAGCTTCTAAATGGTTATTACTTATATCAAAATAACCATTTACTAATTTAAATTTTACAGGAAGTCTTTTTTCTCTAATTTTTTCATTTAAATTCACACTACCATGAACAGTAATATATAAATCATCTGAAATTGTATAATTCTCAATTGAGTGCTCTTTTAGCCAGTTCTCAACTGCAGATAAACTTGTCATTTTTCACCTTTTTTTATATATACTAAATTTTAGTTTTTATTTGCTTTATTTCTTATTAGATTGCCTATTTTAAGGCTTAAAGACAGATTATTTAAACAAAAAGAGTATTAAACTCTTTTGTTTTATTAGTTGTTTTTCTCAGGTCTGTAAACTTTTATGTTATTTAAACCCTCTGCATCTCTTAAAAACTGTGCATGTAATTGACTTAAAATTCCTTTGTCACAATAAAATAAGTACTCTTTATCTTGAGGTAGTTTTCTAAATTGTGATTTTAATTTATAAAATGGTATTTTTAACGTCTCAACACTAGTCTCAATGCAATCATCGCTTTGTCTAATATCAATTACAGTGTAATTTCCAGTTGATAAATCTGAAACAACATCAATTTGACCTATTTCATTTACATCATCATCTATCTCATCAACATTTACTACAACAGCATCTTCTACAGCTTTATCTAAAACTTCATAATTAAAAGCTCTAGCTTCTTTTTCCATTCTGTCAAATGAACCATGTGTTACTGGACTTTTTGAAATAACACCACAATACTCAGGCATACTCTCAGCAAATCTTGTAGTACCTATTTTTGTAGATATTTCTATAATATCAGGTTTATTCATAGTAGATAAGGGTCTTAAAATTAGCTTATTTGAAACTTTATCAATTAAAGCTAGGTTTCTTAAAGTTTGACTTGAAACCTGTGCCACACTCTCACCTGTAAGTAAAGCATCGATCTTCATTTCATCAGCTATTTTTTCAGCAGCCATAACCATAAGTCTTTTTAGTGTAACACCCATATAAGGCTCACTAGTTGACTTAAAAATTTCAGTTACAACATCATCAAAAGGAACAGAAGTAAAAGTAACTCTATGAGAAGAACCAAATTTATTCCATAAATAATATGCTACTTGTTTAACTCCAATCTCATGAGCAATTCCACCAAGATTAAAGAAAATAAAGTGAGTTTTAATTCCTCTTTTCATCGTAAGGTATGAAGCAACAGTTGAGTCAAAACCACCTGACATTAAAGATAAAATAGAATTTTGGCTACCAATAGGGAAACCTGATAAACCTCTATATTTTTTAGTTACTATATTTAACTGATTATTTACAAGCTCAATATTTATAGTTACCTCAGCATTTCTTAAATCTACACCTTTTGTTTCATTATGAGCTAACATATATCCACCAACAGTTTGTTCTATATCTGTTGATTTAAATTCATGTGTTCCACTTCTTTTAACTCTTACAACAAAAGTTTTATCTTTAATTTCATGAGACATTAACTCATTTGCTTTTATTTTTATTTCATCAATTGTAGTCACATTTTCAAATTGTAATACTTCTAAAATCAACTCAACACCAGGAGTATCTTTAAGTCTTTGTCTTACTTGTTCTATAAGTTCATTTACACAAGTTATTTCCATTTTGTCTGAAAATTTTTTTACTGTGATTTTTTCATCTATTTTATGAAGTACCGTTTGTAGGTTATTATAAAGCTGTCCAACCATTTGTCTTTTTGCTTTTGTTCCTTTTACCATAATTTCTGGGAAGAACTTTACTACAAATTTTTGTGTCTTATCTTTCGACATTTCCATTATTTAAATACCTTATCTTTTTATATAAGCGCAATTATAACATAAGATTTTTAAGTTTAGTGTAGAGTAAAAAAGAATAAATAAGGTATGAATAGTATTTAAAACACTATCTACCTTATAAGATTTTTATATGAGTTAATTAAACGATTTTTTCAATAAATACTTTAAATGTTAAATCTTTTCCTGCTAAGGGATGATTATAATCCACAGTTACCTCATCTTTTGTAACATCTGTAACAGTTGCTTTTAAAACTGAGCCATCTTGAGCTTCACCTTCTAAAATCATACCTATTTGTAAATCAATACCTTCAAATTCACCTGCTGGAACTTTTTCATTTAAAGTTTCATCATAAGGGCCATAAGCTTTATCACTTTTTACAGTAACAGTTCTTGTTTCACCTTCATTTATATCTTCAATTAATTCTTCAAAACCTGCTAATAATTGTCCTGAACCAAAAGCAAATGTCATTGGCTTCTCACCCATATTACTTTCTATTATTCTATCATCTACTTTTAATTCAAATGTCATAGTTACTAATTGATCTTTTTTAATAGCCATTTGTATTCCTTATTTAAAATGCCTAACTATATCAAAAAAATCTTTAATGAAAATTAGTAAATCTAAGTGAAAATTTACTTCCTTTTTCAAGTTTACTTTCAACTTTTATGGAAATATTAAATCTCTCACAAACTCTTTTTACAATTGATAAACCAATACCTATTCCATCTTTGAAATCACTTCTTGCTTTATCTACTCTATAAAATCTTTCAAAAATCATAGAAGTATCTTTTTTATCCATACCTATTCCTGTATCGCTTATTTCAAAAAAAGTAAAATGCTCATTTTTATTTGCTTTAATACTAATAGAGCCTTCATTTGTGTATTTAATAGCATTTGATAAAAGATTGTTTATTACAATAGATAAATACTTCTTACTAGAGTTTACTTCTAAGGCTTCTTGTATATCAAGTTTTAGCTCTAAGCCTTTTTTCTCTAAGATATCTAAATTTGTTTCAATACACTCAAAAACTAAAGTATCTAAAAAGCACTTCTCTTTTTTAATAGCCTCTTTATCCAATCTTGCTAAAAGTAAAAAGTTTCTTATTATGTCTTGTAGCTTTTTTTGTTCTATATCTAACTTGTTTAAAACTTCATAAAATTCATCTTGTTTTAGATCTTTACTTTTTGCAAGCTCAATTTCTCCTTGAATAATAGTAAGAGGCGTTTTAAGCTCATGAGAAGCATCTGAAGAAAACTGTTTTATATTCTCCACACTCTTTTCTATATTTTCAAGCATTTCATTAAAAGAGTTTGTTAACTGCTCAAATTCATCTTTTGTATTATTTGATTTAAGTCTTTTAGATAAATCATTTCCTTTTTGAAGATTTTTTACATCATTTAAAATATCTTTTAAAGGTCTAATAGTTTTATTTATAATAAAATATATAAAAGCTATAAATACCACAAAGATAATACTGTTCATTGTAATTATACTACTTATAATAGCTTCGTTTCTTTCTTCAATATAATCATCTTCAATACCCATATAAACACTAAACTCATTGTATTTATTTTTAGAAACTACAAAATCATCAACTTTTATGAAGTTTGAAGATGAAAAGTTTATTTGTCTTAACTCTTCTAATATCTCTTTTGTTTCATGTTCAGACTCATTTGTAAATACTAACTTATTGTCTTTAAAGATAAAAAGAAATTGCTCTTTTAAGTCTAACTGAGAATAGAGTAAATCCAATCTTTTATTTGAAGCTAAAGTTTGATTAACAATAATTAAATTTTTCTCTACTTTGCTTATGGCTTCATTTTCTTGATTTTGTGTAAAAAAATGTATAGAAAAAATTGATAAGAAAAACAGTATCAAAAATAGTGCAAGACTAAATGCTGTAAATAGTTTAAATTTTATAGATTTCATTTTAATGTATATCCTGTATTTTTTATATTATGTATATAGGCTTCCTCAAAGCTTTTGTCTATTTTATTTCTTAGTCTGTAAATATAAACTTTTACTAAATTAGAAGCATTTGAATAGTTCATATCCCACACATGCTCGATTATCATAGAATCACTTACAACTTTGTTTTCATTTCGAACTAACAACTCTAATATGGAAAACTCTTTAGCAGTTAAATCTATCTTTGTTTTATTTCTATACACAGACTTTTTTATAGTATCTAGTTGTAAATCCTTATATTTTAAAACACTTGTATTAGAAGTTTTTCTTCTAAGCATTGCTCTTATTCTAGCTTGTAATTCTTTTAAAATAAAAGGTTTCGTCAAATAGTCATCAGCCCCACTATCAAGACCATTTACTATATCTTCACTGTCATCTTTTGCTGTTAGCATAAGTATAGGTGTATCAATTTTATACTCTCTTAACTGTTTACATAATTCAAATCCACTCATAAATGGAAGCATAACATCTAGGATAATTAAATCATATTTATTCACTGTAGCTAAGTAAAAACCCTCTTTTCCATCTGTTGCTATATCAACGGCATAAAAATCTTGCTCTAATGCTTTTTTTAAAAAATCATATATATTTGGATTGTCTTCAACTAATAAAATTTTCATTTATCCTCTTTCTTACAAATATGTATATATTGCCTAAAAATAAATTAGTTAACAATATATACATATCTTTTACATTTGTTTATTTATATATACTATAAAATCTTATACAAACAGCTATTAATCATCTTGTTTTAAAGTAATTGCTTTTATACTTCCATTTGATCTTATACCTGAAATCTCAATTTCATCACCAGTTCTAAATACTTTTTTCTCTTGTTTAATTATAGTAGAATCATCAACAATAACAGTTTTACCTGAAATTATCCATTTACCATTTAGACTATTCATTGGTTTTTCATCTAATCTTCCCTCAAAAATAAAATTTATACCTTTTTCTTTTAGATAATTAGAATTTCTTTTATCATCAAAATCATATCTATCACTACTTGCAAAAATAGCAAGTGGTATTAAAGTTACTAATCCTAAACTAACTAACATTTTCTTATTCATCATTTGTAATCCTTTTTTGTTTTGTTGCTGTAATGATATAAGAGCTAAATGAACTATAAGTGAAGTGAAAATGAAATTTTATTCATTTTAGAAAATAAAAATATATTAAAGTTTTTATAGATGTATTACTTTATACCCTACTTACAATTTTACATTTAGCGTATAGGAATAAAAAAATTTGTTTAAATCATAAAAAATCTTTCATTTTGTAAGATAAACTTTTACACATAAGTACAAAACAGAGCTTTTATAGCATATATCAATGCAAAAACAGTCTTTGTAAAGTACTAAACTCTACTTACTATTTAACAAACACCGTATAGGAGTAAAAAGCTTTCATTGTATACTAAGGTATACAACGCTAATATTTTACAAACGCTATATAATTAAGTATATAAGGAATAAAGTGAATATATCATCAAACTTAACTTTAGAGTTATTTGACCAGCCTTTTTTATTAGAAAAAAGAATAGATTTACTACTTGCTATTAAAGAACATGGTTCAATATCAAAAGCTGCAAAAGCTGTTCCTATGAGTTATAAAACAGCATGGGATGCAATAGATAGTATGAATAACTTATCAGCTAAAGCTCTTGTATCAAAAGAGACAGGAGGAAAAGGTGGTGGAGGAACTGCTCTTACTTCATATGGGGAAAGTATTATCAATACTTACTTACTTTTAAAAGAAGAACAAAAAAGATTTATGGAAAAGTTAAATGAACTAACAAACATAGATACAGGAACATTTAAAACAATAGGAAGACTAGCAATGCAAATAAGTGCGAGAAATCAAATAATAGGAAGAGTTGATAAAATAGTATCAAATGAAGTAAATGCAAATATAATAATAGTCCCTAAAAGTGACCATGAACTTTTTGCAAATATTACATATGATGCCCTACAGTCTTTAGATATAAAAAAAGATGACGAAGTAATAGCTATTTTTAACTCAAATAATATACTTTTATCTACAAGTAGTGATATAGCAATAAGTGCCAGAAATAAAATAAAAGGTATTATCAAAGATATCACAAAAAACTCTACAAATAGTGAAGTTACTATTGATATTAGTGAAAATGAGACTATTACATCTATTATTACAACAGGGGCTGTTAAGAACCTGAGGCTTGAAGTAGGGAAAGCTGTATATGCCTATATAAAATCAAATGATATTATGGTGGGTAAATAAATGAAAAAGATTCTAGCAAGTATTGCTTTACTTTCATGTGGTTTATATGCAAATACCTTAAATATAGCCCTTGCTGCAAATGTATCTTATGCAATCAAAGAGTTAAAAAAAGAGTTTATAAAAACAAATCCTAATACTAAAGTAAATATTACTTTAGGAAGTAGTGGTAAATTAACAGCGCAGATTAAAAACAATGCACCTTATGATGTTTTCATGTCTGCAAATATGAAGTATCCCCAAGCTTTATACAAAGATGGCTTAGCTTTAAATACTCCAAGAGTTTATGCAAGAGGCTCATTATCTTTGTTTTCAAAGAAAAAACAAGACTTTTCTAAAGGCTTAGCTTTATTAAAAAATCAAGATATTAAACATATAGCAATAGCTAATCCAAAAACTGCTCCTTATGGTCAAGCCTCATTTGAAGTTTTGGAAAATACAAAGCTTTTAAATGAACTTCAAAAAAAGTTTGTATATGGTGAGTCTATTTCACAAACTCTTTCATATACATTTACAGCTGCAAATATTGGTTTTATCGCAAAATCTATGCTTTATAGTCCAAAAATGTCTAAGTATAAAGAAGGATTAAACTATATACACATTAACCCGAAACTATATACTTCTATAAAGCAAGGGGCTATTATTTTAAAAAATAGTAAAAATAAAAAAGAAGCTAAAAAGTTCTATAATTTCTTGTTCTCAAAAGAAGCTAAGAGTATTTTAGAAAACTACGGATATATAGTAAAATAGGAGTTTGTATATGTTAAAAGCAGTAGTAAAAAGTATACAAAAGGAAGAAATTATACATCTTGTAGAATTTAATTTTCATGGAAATACTTTAAAAATGCTAAGTTTAGAACTAGATGATAGTATCAAAGTAGGAACAAAAGTAGCCTTATGTATTAAATCAACTCACATAACTTTAGCAAAAAAGTTCTCAGGAGAGCTTAGCTGTAGTAATCAAATAAAAGCAAAAATACAATCAGTTGAAAATGGAAAGCTATTAAGTTCAGTTCGTTTAAACCTAAGTGGAGATATTCAAGAAGCTATTATAACAAGTAGTGCATCTTTGAAGATGGGATTAAAAAAAGATGATGAAGTAATAGTCTTAATAAAAGCAAGTGAAATATCAATAAAAGAGGTCTTATAATGTTTGAATTACTATCAAGTATAGAATTAACACCTTTTTATATCTCTTTTAAACTAGCATTTATTACAACTGTTATTTTGTTTATACTTGCTCTGCCCTTATCATGGTGGCTTAGTCAAAGTAACTCTAAGGTAAAACCTTTTATTGAAGCATTAACAGCCTTGCCAATTGTTTTACCACCTTCTGTTATTGGCTTTTATATACTTTGGAGTTTATCAAGCAATTCATATATAGGAGCTTTCTTTGAAGAGACTTTTGGAATACAGCTTGTATTTAATTTTACAGGCTTAGTAATAGCTAGTTGTTTTTATAGCCTACCTTTTATGGTTCAACCCCTACAAAGTGGTTTTGAAAACCTAAATAAAAATATGTTAGAAGCAAGTTATATAAGTGGTAAAAGTAAACTAACTACCCTATTTAAAGTAGCCCTACCAAATATCAAACCCTCACTTCTAACAGCTCTTATAGTAACATTTGCCCACACAGTTGGAGAGTTTGGTGTGGTTTTGATGATAGGAGGAAGCATACCAGGTGAAACTAAGGTTGCATCTGTGGCTATATATGAGTTTGTAGAAATCTTAGATTATGATATGGCTCATGTATATAGTGCTATTATGTTAGTTCTTAGTTTTGTAGTGCTTTTAGGGGTATATATATTTAACAATAAGCAAAAAAAGAGTTTTATATGATTAAAATTGATATTCAAAAAAGTCTTCATGGACAAATAGGTGACATAAACCTAGACGTAAACTTGCAGATACAAAAAGGTGATTTTATTGCTCTTACTGGTAAAAGTGGTAGTGGTAAAACAACTTTACTTAGAATACTTGCAGGTTTAGAGAGTGCAAATGGCAATATTGAAGTAAATAGCGTTACATGGCTAGATGATAAAACTAATTTAGCAGTTCAAAAAAGAGATATTGGTTTTGTTTTTCAAGACTATGCCCTATTTGAAAATATGAGTGTTTTACAAAATCTACTTTATGTAAAAAAAGATAAAGATTTAGCTTTTAAACTACTTGAACTATGTGATTTAAAAAATCTTATTAATAGATACCCAAATAGCTTAAGTGGAGGTCAAAAGCAAAGACTTAGTATCTGTAGAGCTATGATGAATAAACCAAAGCTTTTATTACTTGATGAACCCCTATCCGCGCTTGATCCAAAAATGAGAAATAGTTTACAAGATGAAATTTTAAGCCTTCATAAAGAGTTTAATACTACAACTATTATGGTTAGTCATGAACCAAGGGAAATATATAAACTAAGTAATAGAGTGATTTTACTTGAAAATGGTGAAGTTTTAAATGATGGAAAACCTAAAGATGTACTATTAAAAACTCAAGGTTCTCAAAAATTCTCTTTTGAGGGAGAAATACTTGATATTATAAAAATTGATGTAGTGAATATTGCTATTATAAGTATAGGGCAACAACTTGTTGAGGTAGTTTTAAGTAATCAAGAGCTTCAAGGTCTAAAAATTGGCTCAAAAATAAATGTAGGAACAAAAGCTTTTGCTCCCGTAGTAAAATAGTTTATGGTAGAGTATTTATTCTATACCCTAAACTATAAATATTTTCGATTCTAAGCTCAGGAACTTTTTTTCTTAGTCTTGAGATTATATTTTTTAAATTTGTAATATCAGGTGACTTATCATCGTCATCTTGCCATAAATAGCTTAGTATTTCTTCATTAGTGCAAGTTTTTTCAGGCACTTTCAATAATAAATCAAAAAGTAGATACTCTTTTTTTGTAAGTTTTACAAGTTCTTCATTATTTAATAGTTGTTTATTTTGTTTATCCCATGTTAAACTCTTAGATAGTTTTAACATTGGGTTTTCTAAAATATCAGATTGAGCTGACTTATCATCTAAATAAATATCTTTTGAAACTTTATAAATAACTTCCACAAAATTATCAAAATCTATAGGTTTTAAAATAAACTGGGAAATTCCTAAGTTTATAAGTTGCATTAGATATTCTGACTCATTATGAGCAGATAATACAATCAAAGATTGATTTTCATGTTGATTATAAATAAGTTTTGTTAACTCAATACCGTCCATATTAGGCATCTTTATATCTGTAATTACCAAATCAAAATATTTTTTATTTTCATTATAGTAATTCATATATTTTTCAAAACCGTCTTTACCATCAACTGCAATAGTAATATTTTTTTGAAAAATATCTTCTAGTAACTCTTTTGTTTCTTTTCTGATAAACTCGTCATCTTCAACAAATAATACATTTATGTCTTTTGAATATTTTTCTAAAAGTATATAATCAATCATTTATCTTGTCCCTTTTAATACAATAAAACATTATATGTATTATAATACATTTAGATTATAAAGGAATTATATATGGAAGAAAATAAAACAATTTCCTTAGAGTTACGAAATATATTGGATAATACTATTGAGGGTATCATAATAATTGAAGATGGATTTATAAAAAATGTAAATAAATCCTTAATAAATATACTGCATTACGAAAAAGAAGAAGAGCTAATTGGTAATCTAGCAACGGGTATACTAATTCCAACATCAAATAAAAAGTTTATTAAATATAATAGTAGAACATTTCAAGAAATATCTCTTATTACAAAAGATGCTACCATTATTCCAGCAATTATTAAAATAAAATCCATTTCCTTAAACAACAAAAAGTGTAAAATGGTATCTGTTTTAGATATGAGCGAAATAAAAGAAAAAGAAGATATGCTAATTGAACAATCAAAATTAGCTGCAATGGGTGAGATGATTTCAGTTATTGCTCACCAATGGAGACAACCTTTAAATACCATTGCAAGTATTGCTACAAGACTTAAAATGAAAGTCAAAATGAATAATTTAACAAATGAACTAGTAGAAGAAAAAGCCGATGAAATCAATAATTATTTACAATATATGTCTAAAACAATTGATGACTTTAGAAACTTCTTTGAACCGCAAAAAGAGCAAACTCCTGTAACAACTCTATCTTTAGTAGAAGATACTATTAAAATGATTGGAAAGTCTTTTGAAAATCAAAATATCAAGATTATTGTAGAAAATAAAAAATATTCAGCTTTATATTTGCATAAAAATGAACTTTTGCAAGTTTTAATAAATATTTTAAATAACTCAAAAGACGCTTTTCTAGAAAGAGATATTAAAGAAGCTAAAATAAATATCTCTTTTGATGAAAAAGATAGTTTTCAAATAATATATATAAAAGATAATGCAGGGGGAATTTCAAGTGATATTCTTGCTAAAATTTTTACACCCTACTTTACTACAAAAACAAGTAAAAATGGCACAGGACTTGGTTTATATATATGTAAAAGTATTATTGAAAAACACTCAAATGGTGAGTTAAGTGTAGAAAACCACGAAGATGGAGTATTATTTAAAATCAAGCTTTTTAAATAATACTTGTTTATTAAAATTCGGGAGTGTTAGAAATTTCGTGTCAATCTGATAAAATAATATCAAAGATTGACAATGGAAGAAAAAATAGAGTTTGACTTTAATGAAGTTTTAGAACAATTTAAAAGTGGTAACAATCTTACTGGTAAAGATGGTCTCTTAGCACCACTTATCAAACAACTAACTGAAGCTGCTTTAGAAGCAGAAGTAGAATCACTTATTGCGAATGATGTTCTTTCGGAAAACAAGAATAGAAAAAATGGGAGAAGATTTTTATGATAGTGCATTTAGCGATTACAAAGATGAAATTAATTCATGGTAGAGGTATAATATGAAAGAATATGAATTTAATAAAGATACATTAATGGCAGAAAGATATTTTCAAAGATATTTTTACATAATTATTGCAGGGTTAATGTTTATACCTTTAATTTTTATATCAGATGAGATGGTAGCAAGTAATGAATATTTATTTTCTCTATCTCATATGTTTAATGATTATCTGAGAAATATTGATAGAGCTGCAGAACTTGCAAACTCTACAGGTATTGCTAATAAAGTCAGGTTTATTTATAACTATAGTATTGTTGTTGTAGGAGCAATATTATTTTTCGTAATGTTATATGTTTATGGTAAAGCATACTTATGTAGTTTAGGCTATCTTAATAATTGTAAAAAAGTGTACCATATCAAATCTATAGAAAACAAAAAAGTTGACCGTCCATTTAGTTTACTAATATACTCTTGTTTTTTTATGTTTGCTATATTTGAGATAACTCATTTAGGATATTTTTTTGTATTAATAGAAGATGGATATACAACAAGTTATTTTTTTAAGAATTCATTTACCGTCACAATTATTTGTTCATTAGGGAGTTCCATAGGAGGATATGCAGCATATATTATTTTAGAATTAATAGCCCAAATACAAAAATATTTAAAATTAAAGTTTAATTGAAAATTAATCTAAACCAAACAATACCATATAGAAAGGACTACAATCTTATAGTCCTTTCTATAACATCAATTTTAATGATATTGCAAATAATAAAACTATAATTAGTATTCTTAATTCAATATATCCATTAGAATTTTGATCATATACTAAAGTGTAATCCAAGCATTTTTCTCTTTTATACCATCAACAGGTAAATCAAACATTACACTTGAATTTTCAAGTGCTATTGTTGAAATTACTTTATATGGGAATACAAAATGCTACAAAAAAATGGAATATGCCGATATGGAACTGGAATCTGACCCTCTCACAACTAGCTATATTCTTCGAGGGTAGATTAGACGATGAGCTTAAAATTTAAGTTTAGTTCTGATAGGATTTCTCCTATCAGAACTATGTTGACACGGAATATTTAACGGTCTCAAAAATTCTTATAAAGTATTTACCACATAACCTCTATTTGAAGAGTTCTTGATTAGAGAATTATGTGTTTTTTCTCTAATATGTTTAATGATATTTCTTAAAGAGTATTTAGAAAAGTTCTTGTTTTTCCAAACTATTCTCTCAATTGTCTCATATGTAACTAATTGATTTTTTCTTTCTATTAAAAGTTTAACTAAATTTTTTTCTGTTCTTGTAAGTCTTATAACTCTTCTATCACAAAACAGTTCATCCCTTGCAACATCAAAATAATAGCCTTTTTCAAACTCAATTTTTTTATTTTGATTTTGGAAGTTTAAAAATAGTTTTATATTTAGTACAAGCTCTAAAGGTTTAATTGGTTCAAAGAAAACTGAATACACATTTGAGTTCTTATACATAATTTGATCTTCATTTGCTTCATTTTCAAGCAGTATAATAGGTATATTAAATTTATAAGAAAAATTACTTTCGAATATATCTGTAAACTCTTTAATATTACTATTTATTCTGTTGTCAAATACTACTAAATCAAATAATGACAATTTATCATAAATCAAATTGAACTTATTCATTTCAAAAAAAGAAACTTTAAAAAGTGTATCTTCTTCAAATTCTTTAATCTTTGAGATTAAGTTTTCTTCATTACTTATTATTAATACCGACTTAGGTTTTATACTATTAGTGGTGTTTATAAATATACTATTCATCTTAAGTCCTATTTATTATTTTATTTGATTTATTATAATACATAATCGTATCATAAACGTATCATTTAGTTATTAAATTCAATTTTGCATTTTAAACCATCTGGTGTATTTTCAATAGAGATATTTTTAAACATATCATTATTCTCTTTAAAGACTTTATTTTTTGGTGATTTTGCATTATCTTCAATAAGAATATACTTTTTATCTTCTTTTGAATAAACACTTACATAAATATTTATTTTATTGTTTTGAGAGTTTTTACAATTGTTAATCGAAGCTTGCAATAATGTAGAAAGAGTATCAAGCAATTCATTTTTATTTGCATTAACTTCGACAGATGTATCTATGTTTTCAAAGATGTTAAGCTTATCTTCTACTTTTTTTTCTTTTACTTTTGAAATAGCCGCTTCAACTATACTATTTAATAAAATTTTATTGTCAGACATAATTGCACCTTTTACTTTTTCTTTAGTATAGTTATAAATAGTGTTACTAAAGTATCATTTTGTAAAAGGTGCTCTTTTTTAATCTATAAATTCAACTATATCTTCTATTTTTTCTCTTTGTTGAGTTGATTGCTCATTTATTCTATATCCGAAAGGTAAAACCATTGATGTTTGATATTTTGTAGTATCTAATTCTAAAATTTCATCAAGTTTATCTTTTTCAAATCCTTCAATTGGACAAGAATCAATACCTATGCTAGCAGCTGCTGTCATAATATTACCTAAAGCAATATATGTTTGTCTTGCTGTCCAGCTATAGATATTTTCATCTGTTGCTAATGTCTGTTTTAAATGATCTGCGTATAGATTTAAATAAAAATCAAGTTTTTCTTGTGGCATCTCTCTTCTTCCAAATTTTCTTTTTGGAATTCCTGATTCTGGTTTAACACCTTCAATTGCAGCCAAAACAACAACTAAATGTGAACAAGATGTGATTTGTACTTGATTCCAACAAGCAGGTCTGATTTTTGCTTTTAACTCTTCATTTGTAATAACTAAAAACTTCCATGGTTCCATACCAAAAGAAGAAGGAGACTTTCTAGCTACTTCTAAAATAAAATTCATATCTTCATCAGAAATCTTTTTTGTCTCATCAAATACTTTACACGCATGTCTAAAATCCATTGCCTCTAAAAACTGTTCTTTTTTCATATTATCTCCAAATTTTTCAATAATTATAAAACTACTCAACTTAAATTTCACTTACTTTACTTTAGGTAAGTATTTATTCAACTTCCCATCTTCTATGCCATTGTGAAAGTCCAACTTTATCAAGAAAAACCAATAGTGTTACTGTACACCAACCAATAACAAGCCCAAATAATATTGGGAATACTAAATCAGGAACAATTTTATTTATATTTTCGTTTGCAAGTGATAAATCAATAAATGCAAATCTAAAAACTGTTCCTATATATACAGCAGGAATAAATGAAGCCCAGCTTTCATTTATTCTCATTGTTAAAGTTATTATAGCAGCAACTATAAAAACGGATGAAGGAATAATATAGTCATTCCACCAAGCTTCTTGCTGTGTAATACTGAATAAAAACTCTATATACCATATTGCGAACTGAGCTAAAATTATCCCATAAAGAAAAGATACAAAAGCACTTAAACCTTTTTGTGCTGTACCTCCATGAAGAAAATATAAAGCCCAACTTAAAAATGAAAGCCAAACTGTCCATCCCATATATAAACAAAACCAAGCGGTAATAAAAGTCATAAAACCAACTGAAATTGCTATAGGAAAAATACTAATTACTTTAAAATATACCTTTTTCATAAATAGTTCCTTTCATCATCCATTTTTATATGAACAATAATAATTGATACTTAGCTATTATGCATTATAATTCGGGTAATCACTATATCCAAACTCATCTCTACCACCAAAAAGAGTATGAGAATCTTTTATTTCAGCTAAGGGATAACTATTTTCTAGTCTACTAACTAAATCAGGATTTGGAATAAAATATCTCCCAAAACCAACTAAATCAACTAAATCTTTTCTTATTACATCATTAGCTCTTTCTAATGTATAACCACCAGTTGCAATTATTGTGTTTTTAAAGTTTCTTCTTAATTCTTCTCTGAAACTTTGTGGGATTTCAGGAGCATCATCCCAATCTGCTTCACATAAATGAATATATAAAATGTCTAGTTTATTTAGTTCTTTTGCAGCTATCATAAAAGTATCTAGCATTTCAGGATCATCCATATCTTTAAACTTAATAAATGGAGATAATCTCACACCAGTTTTTTCTGCACCTATTTCTGCTATCACAGCTTTAGTTACTTCAAGTAAAAAGTTTATTCTATTTTCTTTACTTCCACCGTAATTATCTTCTCTAATATTTGAATTACTTCTTAAGAATTGGTCAATTAAATATCCATTTGCTCCATGGATTTCAACACCATCAAAACCTGCTTCAATTGCATTTTTTGCACCTATTACAAATTCTTGAATAGCCTGAGATATATCTTCCTTAGTCATTTCTCTTGGTTGCTCAACTGGAATCATTGTTGCATCTTTACTTTCAGATGTATCAAATACATAAACAGGTGTATCTTTTGCAATAAGTGCTGATGGTGCAATTGGCTGTAGTCCATTTACTTTTGAGCTTGATACTCTTCCAACATGCCAAAGTTGTAATATTATCTTTCCACCTTCATCATGTACAGCTTTTGTAACTTTTTTCCAACCTTCAATTTGTTCTTTTGTATAAATACCAGGTGTATCTGCGTAACCTTGACCTTGTTTAGATACTTGTGTAGCCTCAGCCACAATAATACCAGCACTTGCTCTTTGTGCATAATATTCAGCATTCATTGAAGTTGGAACTTCACCTGTTATAGTTCTCGATCTTGTCATTGGTGCCATTAAAACTCTATTTTTTACATGAATATCTTTCATATCATATGATTCAAATATATTTTTCATAACTTAATCCTTATTTTTAATATCTATCTTAATTAGTTTAGAAATATCTAAACTCTCAAGTTTGCCTTCTACACTTTCAATAAATGAAACAAAATGCTCTTTTTTTTCATGTTTAGTCAAAGCAGTTAAAGACTCCCATGTTTCCACAAAAACAAATGAATTTTCTTCATCTGGGTTTTTATGTAAATCATACTGAATACAACCCTCGTCAAACTTTTTAGTATTATTATGTAAACTTATTAATTCATTATAAACTTCATTAGCAAATTTCTTTTTGATTCTTAATTTTGCAAGAACTACAATCTTTTCCATTATTTTTCCAGTTTAGTTTTAACTATTAGATATGGAGGAACACCCTCTTCTTTTCCATTATTTAAAGCTGCTGTTTTATCAAGTTGGTTAACCGTTCCATAAACATATCCATCATTTGCAACAGCTAAACCATCAGGCCATGTTTGATTTTGTGGTAATTTAGCAATTATTTTATACCCATTTTTATTTGATACCCCAATAGCTTGTTTTTCAATATCAGTAATATAAACATTCTGATTTTTATCAGCTGCAATTCCATCACTATATGATTTTGGCCCATACTCTTTGATATTTTTTATTACATTTTCTTCACTATCAAAACTGCTTGCAGGAACTCTATATACTTTTTTACCATGAATTGCACCATAATAAACCCAATTAAACCCTGGATCAATTGCTATTGGATTTAAAGCAAATCCACCTTCAAAATCAGGCATCATTGACTTATGACTTTGAGCAAATCTTTTTGAAAGACCTGTTTTTGTATCAACTACAATAAAAGCAGGTTCTGGTTTACTTTTTAAATCACCTTGTGTCATATCTGCAATAATTGCTCTGTTTCTTTTTTCATCTAAAACAAAATCTTGTAAGAAACTAGCTTTTGTAAGAACATTTGAAGGAATTTTTATAGTATTTTTTAATCTGTTTTTTTCAATATCCCATACTACGAACTGTTTCTTTCCTAAATCTAATACCCAAAGATTACCATTACTATCAGCTTTTACAGCAATAGTTGCACCAATAGTTGAGTCTTTTCCAAATGAATACTCTTTATTTGGATATATGTTTTTACTTCCTATTGCAGTTAATTCGATTAATTTAGTAGTTGGATTAATCAATGGATGAATCGATACAAACATTCTACCTTCATTTGATACAGTTAAATTTGCAGGTCTTTCATCAAAAACCGCAACAGTTTTTACAACTTCTACCTTGTTCGCAACTAATGCTGAAACAACTAAAAACGACGATATTAAAATCTTTTTCATTATTTATTCTCCTCACAATCACATTTTCCTCTTAACTTATCAATTGAAACTTTATTTAATTCAATAAAGTATGAAAGCATAAAGAAGAAAATTGCATAAATCATTTGAAATGCAGCCCATTCCCAATTTTCTTTTAAACAAGCTCCAAATAATAGAACCACCATAAGTAAAGCACCTGCTAATAATGCTTGTCTTGTAAATAAACCTAAAATAAGTAAAACCCCAACTGCTAATTCAACAAAAGGAATTGTATAAGACATGATATTCACTAAAAACTCTGGTAAAAAAGTGTCCTGAAAATACCCTAGCATCCAAGTGTTAAAAGCTTCAAGTTTTGGAAGTCTTACCAAACCATGAACAAACATATTTACACCCATTGCTAACCTTAACAATGCGTACGCTAAATCTTTACTATTTTGTTTTGTATTACACATAATTTTCCTTACTTATACCATTTTGCAATATCATTAATATCTTGTCTAGTTTTCCCTCTTGGATCTTCTTTTCTATATCCAAAAGCAAGCATACAAGATACGCCAAACTCTTCTGTATCTATATTTAAATCCTCTTCTAAAAAGTTTGTCATTTTTTCCATATCAAAACCTTCAATAGGACATGAATCAACACCAATATAAGCTGCACCTGTCATCATATTTCCTAAGGCGATGTATGTTTGTTTAGTTGCCCAATCAAACATTGCTCTATCATCATCTATTAAGCTAAAATCTGTTTTTTGGAAGTTCTCGTAAAAGCCACCTTTTAATTCAACAATCTCTTCAGGTAACTTTTGAATATCTTTCATCATATGTGTAATATATTTGCTGTTATAAACCATTGAGCCTTTTTTTCTAGAAAGGATAATTACATAATGACTACAAGTAGGTAACTGTCCTTGCCCTCCCCATGTAAACTCTTTTAATTTTTCTCTTAAGTTTTCATTTTGAACTACTAAAAACTGCCATGGCTCAAAACCAAATGAACTTGGACTTAATCTTCCAGTTTCTAATATATAATCAAAATCTTCTGCTGATATTTTTTTATTTTCATCAAATACTTTACAAGCATGTCTAAACTTCATTGCATCTAAAAAACTTTTTTTCATAATAACTCCTAAAATCTTTTGTTACTGAAAATTATAGACTTAACAAACTTAAATGTTTCTTACTTTACTTTAGGTAAGTAATGGAATTAAATATATTTATGATATAATAATCTTTAGAAAAAGGATTTTTAATTATGTATATAGTAAATGATAAAGAATATAAGTGTTCAGTTGCAGTAACTTTAGATATTTTTAATGATAGATGGAAACTATCTATTATCTGGCACTTATTAGAAAAAGACAAGAGATTTAAAGACCTGCATGAGAGTATTCCTGAAATAACACAGAAAACTCTAACTGTAAAGCTAAAAGAATTAGAAGAAAAAAATATAATAAATAGAGAAGTTTTTCCAGAAGTGCCTCCAAAAGTTGTATATTCTTTAACTGATGCAGGGAAAAGGTTAAGACCTGTACTAAAAGAGATGTACGAATGGGGAATATCTTATGCCCAAGAACATGGAGAGATTACAGAAGATGGTGCTTGTTGCGAAGTAGCTATTTCACAAAAAATTGGCTTTAAGAAATAATGGCAAACTTTGCTTTAATAGCAATAGCAATTCTTGTTGGATATGTTTTACAAAGGTTTAAAATATTTCCACAAGAAACCTCTAATATTTTAAATAAATACATTATTTACATTCCCTTACCTGCAATAATTCTTTTGCAAGTTCCCAAACTTACATTTTCATTTGATGTTTTAATCCCTACTATTATTGCATGGCTTGTTATGGGAATATCTGCAATTATTGTTCTATTTTTTTCAAAAGTTTTATCATGGTCAAGAGAAGTTACTGGAAGTTTACTTTTAGTAGCAATTTTAACTAATAGTTCTATTATGGGTATTCCAATTATAGAGTTATATTTAGGCTCAGAATCTTTACCTTATGTTCTTATATATGACCAACTAGGTACTTTTTTAGCCTTAGCTGCCTATGGTACTTTTGTGACTGCTTATTATAGTTCAAGTGGAAATATCCATCCAAAAGTTATAGTCAAGAAAATAGTTACATTTCCCTCATTTATTGCTTTAATGTTTGCCCTTGCCCTACTTGGTCAAGAGTTTAATCCTCTAATTACAGAAGTTTTAACTAAATTTGCAAATACCTTAGTGCCAGTTGCACTTGTCGCTGTTGGTTTACAACTTCAATTTAAACTACCAAAAGATGATTTACAACCTTTAAGTATTGCTCTTTTAATAAAACTTATTTTAGCACCACTTATAGCTTATGGAATTTGTATTTTATTTGATTGGTATAATCTTGCAGGAAAAACTTCAATTTTTGAAGCAGGAATGGCTCCAATGATAACAGCAGGAGCTATAGCTTCTATGGCGGGACTTGCACCAAGACTTAGTACTGCTATAGTTGGATATGGAATAATCTTCTCATTTTTAACTACATATATTATAAGTATACTTATATAATAAATTATAAGTTTTACTTAAATATAAAAAAATTTCATATTTTATACTATTGTTTTTATAAATACTAAACATAAACATTGTATGATTTGGTAAATTTTTTTATAGGATAAAATATATGATAAAAACAGCAAGAAACTTACTATTAGCATTAGCCTTAACAACAGGACTAAATGCAGCAACAGAACTTAATAAAGATGAAATCAAAAAAATTGAAAACTTAGATCTTTTTAAAGGTGTAAATATTAAAGTTAATAAAGCTTATGACACAGAAAGCTTATACCTTTTAAAAGTAAATGTTAGAGGTAAGATTGATGAGATTTATTTAACTAAAGACAAAAAATACTTAATTGCAGGTGATGTTATGGATACTAAAACTGGTGCAAAACTATCAGTTCCAGCTGACTTATCAATAGCAAAAGGAAACCAAGCCTTTACTTTTGGAAAAGGAAATGATGAATACTATTTATTTACAGATCCAGAGTGTCCTTATTGTAAAAAGTTTGAGTCATACTTAGCTCAAGTAGAAGATAAAGTAAAAATAAATGTATTTTATTTTCCTTTAGATTTCCATGCTAACGCTAGAGATATTTCTCTTTATGTTATGAGTCAAGACTCATATAAAGATAAAGTTAATGCTATGGTAAACACTACAAAAGATACACCTGCCTTTAAAAATAGAAAAATTGATGCAAAAAAGCTTAAAAGTTTAGAAGCTAAACTTGATAAACAAATCGCAATAGGACAAGAACTAGGAGTTCAAGGAACACCAGCTGTTTTTGATAAAGATGGAAACAAAGTAAACTGGGTTCAAATGCTTCAGTCTTACGGAATAGAAGTAAAATAACTAGTAGAATTTCTACTAGTTACAATCTTTCAAAATACTTTCTCTTACTATACTTAAATTATTCGAGCAATTAGGTATTATATAGTTTACTCTTATTTCAATAACTCTTTGAATATCATAAGAATCAAACAAATCCATATATTTTAAAAGTTCTTTTTTATTATCTATTATTTCTGCTGTTCCTGATATTTTGACTCTTTTATCATTTGAAAAATCAATACATAATAGTCCAACATTTGGATTACTTAAAATATCTCCTGCACCATGAAATATTCCATTTCCAAAATAATCAGGAAAAATAAATGTTTTTTCATCGAGTACTTTTATTAAATATTTAGACTTTTTCCCTTTAAAGTTTACATTTGTATTTCCATTTATATTTGATGTTGCAAAAAAGAAATACTCTAAAGATTCCAAATAATTAGCTAAAGACTCATCAATTTCATCTTTTACTATATTGTCAAAATAGTATTCAAACTTATTTTTAGTATTATGTTTTTCTCTTAAATCATTATGTTCTTTTGTAAATATACTCATCTTTTCCTACCAATACTGTGGATAATTTCTGTTTTTATGTAAATTTATATAAAACAATGCTGTTACAACTAAGATTATAGAGCCAATTAATGTTGGAAATATTAAGTAATCCCAATTTGCCGCTAATAAAAAAACAATTAGAGGATTTGAACCAGCTGGTGGATGAACAGTTTTTGTTAATATCATTGCAGAAATTGCAGTAGCTAAAGCCAAGGCCATACTCCACCACTCTTGTGATATAAAGTGAAAGAAAAACAGACCTATAAATGTAGCTATTAAATGGCCAAAAATTACATTTCTTGGCTGAGAAAAAGGGCTTTTATCATAAGCAAAAATAAGTACACATGAGGCTCCAAAAGATCCTAATACCAATAAATTATCAAAACTTTTTGTCATATAACCTATAATACTAATTGCTATAAAGCCACCTATAAATGCAAATAAAACCTCTTTTACATGTGTACTATCAGGAAGAGCTACTCCCTGTCCTTTAAATTTTTTTATATAATTCATTTTTTCTCCCATACAACCAAACGATTGTTTGATTAAATTAGTTAAAAAAAATCATTAAATTAAATTAATGATTTTTTGACCTACTTTTAAATAGTCTTTATTATCTTCATATAGATTCATAAGCATTATAGCCCCTTGTGTTAAAGAAACATACTCTCTTGCTAGACTTCTAGCTTCTTCATGGGTATATTTATCTTTTAATATATTAAACAAAGCATCTTCCCAAGCTAAAAAATATTTTTTTATATGCTTTTTAAACTCTTCATTTTCATTTGATACTTCTAAAGCTAAATTACCTAATAAACAACCTCCTTCACTATTTAAAAAATAATCATCAACTTTTTTTACAAATAGTTTGATTTTATCTTTGCTATTTAAAGTATCATCATAGGCGATTTTATAAACATTTTTATCAAAATACTCATGTATGTACTTTAATGATTCCAAACCTATTTCATCTTTACTTTTAAAGTGATGATAAAGACTACCTTTTATTAAACCACATTGCTGGGCAATATTTGCTATTGAAGTATTTGAATAACCTCTTTTTTTAAAGAGTGCAATAGCTTTTTGTAAAATCTCTTCTCTTGATGTTTTTTTTGTTGCCATTATTTTTCCCAAACGGTTGTTTGGTAAAATTATAATACAATTATTCTATAATGTCAATATTATTTTAATAATCATATTCTTTATAAACTACTTTTTCTTTAAATATTAATGCTTTTTTAACCTAACAAGCGTTAAAGTAGTTTAATTTAAAAATTAAGGAATTGGCAATGAAAATAGCAGTATTTTGTGGCTCGAGTATTGGAAATAAGGAAGTTTATTCTGATGCAGCAAAACAACTTAGCAAATATTTAGCACTTAATAATATAGATATAGTCTATGGTGGTGGAAATGTTGGTCTTATGGGAGTTATAGCTTCAACTGCAATGCAAAATGGTGGAAAAGTTTATGGAGTTATACCTGAGGATTTACAAGATAAAGAGCTTGGTCATAAAGGAATCACTGAACTTAAAATAGTAAAAGATATGCATGAAAGAAAAGCAGCAATGGCTGATATGGCAGATGCTTTTGTAGCACTTCCAGGTGGAATTGGTACTTTTGAAGAGATATTTGAAGTTTGGACTTGGGCTCAACTTGGATATCACAATAAACCTTGTGCATTTTATAATACAAATGGCTTTTATGATAGTTTATTTACTATGATTGACAATATGTGTCAAGAAGGTTTTATGAAAAAAGAGTACTCTAATATGCTTATAAAAACTTCTACTGTAGAAGAATTAATTGAAAAAATAAATACATATACTCCTCCAAAAATAAAATGGAAAAACTAAAAAATAAGTACTTTTATAAGTACTTATTTCTATAGTAAAGAGTTTATCTCTTTTACTTCCTCTTCTTCTAAACTAAAATTAGATATTTCTAAATCCTCTTGCATATGAATTTTTGATGTTGTTCCATTTAAAGGAGTTATTCCCATTTGATTTAAAAATCTATAAAAAATTTGAGGAACTGTTTTATCATATTTTATTGCTAAAGACTGTACTTCTTTGGAACTTAAAAGATGTGGATTTGCTGTAAGTGACCAAAAGCTTTGGTATGTAATATCTTTTTGTCTACAAAACTCTCTTATTTGTTTATCATAATCACTATCTTTATAAAATCTATTTTGTACAACTTTTGGTTTTACTTCTAATACATCATATAAATAAATAAGTAAATTTAAATCATAACAATTGCTAATTCCTATTTGCCCTACTTGTCCGCACTGTACGAACTCTCCCATAGTTTTAAAAACTTTTACCAAATCTTCTATTGGTCCAAAAGGAGAATGTAAAATATAAGAATCAATGTAATCAGTTTTCAAATTCTCTTTAGATTTTAAAAAAGATTTCTCTAATTGTATTAAAATATCATCAGAAGCTAAATAAGGCATATTGTTTTCATCTTGCCCATTTATTGGAGTAAACTTTGTTTGAATAAAAATATCTTCTCTTTTTATACCATTTTTATAGGCATTTTCTAAACCAACTCCTACTAAGTCCTCTCTATAATGTCTTGGCTGGCATGCTGTATCAACAGCTTTGAAGCCACAAAGAAGTGCTTGCTCAACTAGTCTTGATGTCTCTTCTTTTTTCCAGGCTGTTCCATATATCATAACTAAACCTTTTTATTTTATTTCTTTACTTTTTTTCAATAATATAATAGTAGCAAAAATTGATAGTAAAATACCAAAAAAAGTATTAATATTTATTTTTTGATTCTCCATAATATACATCAAAAAAGCAACAATGGCAGGATTTAAATATACATAAGCCATAAGTTTATTAGGTCCTAAAATAACAGTTGATTTTTGATATAAAAAAACAGTAATCAAAGTAGCGCCTATACTTAAATATACCATATACCAAAAGTTTTCACCTTCAAGTTTTTCCCACTGCAAAGGAATATCTAATGCTACTAAAGCAATGCTCATCCAAATAATCCCACCAAATAATGTCATTAAAGTAATACTTAATACTTCATCCTCTTTTTCATAAAAGAATTTTGCACTTATTGAATACAAAGCCATAGATAAAACACCAAATAAAAATATAATATCTCCATTGTTAAAACTTAAGTTTATTAATCTTTGAATATCTCCATCAAAGATAACTATAGTAGTACCTATCATTCCCATAAAATATATAAATAACTTTAAAATATTTAGTTTATCTTTAAAAATAAAGTTTGCTAATATTGCAGTAATTAAAGGAACTAAAGTAAATAGTGTTGCTGTGTTTAAAGCTGTTGTATCTTCTAAAGCTTTAAAAAGTAAAATAAAATACAAACTATAAAAGAAGCTTATTTTAAGCCCTTTTATAAAACTTTTTTTTATTTTTACTCTATATTTTTTTACTATTAAAATAATAGGTAGTAAACTTATAAAAGCTAAAACAAACCTTCCTAGAGTTAAAGAGATTGGATCTATTATGCCAGATAGTTTTCCTGAGATTATAAAAGATAGTGCAACTAGTATTGTGGCTGTAAATACCAATATATGAGCTTGTATATTTTGATTCATAAATTTCCTTTTTTATTTATAGTTTATAAGAAGTAAAATTTTTTGTCATTTACATAGGTTGATTTTTTAGCTAATATTTCAAAATGAATGAAGAAGAAATATTAAAAAGTTTAAATAAAACATTAAACTCATACTTCACTATCTCAAATGAAACTTGGAATAAATTTAAAGAAATTTGCACTATTAGAAGTATCAAAAAAGGTGAATACGCCTATGATTTATATGATGAGGTAAATGAAATATCATTTGTTTATAAAGGTTTATTTAGAACATTTAGTATAAATGAACAAGGTGAAGAGTATACAAAAAACTTTTTTTGGGAAACAAGATTTTATGGACCAATGGTTGCACTTCTTACAAATAGTGAAGTAAATGCTTGTGTTCAAGCTTTAGAAGACTCTATTGTTGTTGATATTAAACATAATAAGTATAGAGAACTTTTAAAAGAATCAAGTGACCTAAAAATGTATCATATTTTATATTTAGAAAAACACTGGATACTACAAAAAGACCATAATACTTATGCTTTGGTTTTAGAAGATGCAAAACTTAGATATGAAAGATTTTTAGATGAATTTGCACATATATTACCAAGACTTTCACAATATCATGTAGCTTCATATCTTGGTATATCCCCTACTCACTTAAGTAGAATACGAAAATCATTAGAAAATAAAAAACGCTAGGAAACTTATGCTAAAAAATTCAGTAATGAAAGAGCTATCTTTTCAAGAACATAAATTGATATTTAAATTTATACATAAAAAGCATAACTTTGCAAAGCATATACATGATGATAAATACATGATAGGAATTTGTTTAGATGGTAAAAACTATTTTAATATGGACAATCAAGATTTTGAAGTTACTAAAGGAATGATATGTCTTATTCCCCCAAATACTGTACACTCATGTAAAACACTAAATATTGATAATAAATGGCAGTTTCTTACTTGTTTTATCCCTAAAGATTTCTTTGAAGAGATTGCAAAAAGTATTTGTAATAAAAGTAACTTTACTTTTAAAGAATACTTTATAAAAGATGATGATTTAGCTACTTATTTAGAAAAAATCATAAGAGATACTTTAACTTATGAAAAAATCTTTGACAATCACATCATAGACTTCATCACCCTATTTTGTGAAAAGTACATGACCTATAAAGAAAAAATCAAAACCATTAAAAATGAAAGATTTGAAGAGTTATTTAAATTTTTTAAAGAAGAAAAATATGATTTAAAAGAGTTAAGCTTTTATGATATGGCAAAAGTTATGAACATGAACCCATACTATTTTCATAGAATTTTTTCAAAGTCTATAGGATTAACTCCTCAAACTTTTATAAACTTTTTACGAGTTTCAAAAGCTACAAAACTCTTAACAAACTATGAAAGCTTGTCACAATTAGCACTAGAGTGTGGCTTTTATGATCAATCTCATTTTACTAAAGAGTTTAAAAAATATCACGGTATAACACCTACAAAATATAAAAATATTTAGAATATGTTCAAAATATTACAATACAAAAGTTTATTTAAATAGTAATATTCTTTAAAAACAAAAGGAATTTTATGTTTAAAACTATTTTATTTATTTTTATACCTAATTTTATTTATCTAGGATTATTTAGCTTTATAGAGGAGCAAAAAGACTTAATATTACTTAGTTTAATTATTACAACTATTATATATTGGGCTTCAAATCTAGTACCCTTATATTTTAGTTCTTTGATTTTTTTATTTACAGCACTTGCTTTTTCTCTAGCTAGTAAAGATGTGATTTTCTCAGGTTTTTCATCAGGAGCATTTTGGTTGGTTTTTGCAGGTATGCTAATAGCTACTGCTATAAAAAATACAAATTTAACTCTAAGGTTTACAAATCTATTTTCAAATATAAAAAATCTTACTTATTTAAAGCTTTTAATTTATATATCTATTTTTGCTGTTTTATTTAGTTTTATTATGCCCTCTAGTGTAGTAAGAATTGTTTTAGTTGTGCCTTTAGCTATTGCACTAGCTTCTAGTTTAGGATTTCAAAAAGAAGACAAAGGTTTTACAGGAATTATCTTGACTTTTATTTTATGTACTTCATTGCCTGCATTTACTATTTTACCTGCAAATGTACCAAATATGATACTTGCAGGACTAACAAAAGAAATATATGATTATGAACTACTTTTTTCTTACTATTTTATAGCAAACTTTTTAGTTCTTGGATTTATAAAAAATATAATTATTGTATCTTTAGTTTACTATTTCTTTAAAGATGAACTAAAAAATAAATTAGAAAAAGAAGAGATACAAGACTTTACAAAAAATGAAAAAATTGTTTTAGCTACTATTTTTATCATGCTTATATTATGGATGAGTGATTTTATTCATCAAATTTCACCAAGTATTATAGCTATAATAGGAGTATTATTTTTAGCATTTCCTACGATAAATATCATTAAAGCCAAAGATTTTAATAGTATCAACTTTTCTTCTTTGATATATGTAGTAGCTATTATTAGTTTAGGTTCAATTGTAGCTAATAATGACTTTTTTGAAAATGCTCTAAACTCTTTGGTTAATCAATACGAACCTTTTGATTTAGAGATTTTAAACTATATAAGTATTACATCTTTTATGTCTTTTAGCGGTATAGTCATCACACAACCAACAATTCCAGCTATTTTTACACCAATTGCCCAACAGTTAAGTGATGTAAGTGCTTTTAGTTTAAATGAAGTATTTATGATGCAAATAGCAGCTTTTTCAAATGTATTTTTTCCATTTCAAGCCCCACCTTTAGCTGTAGGGCTTGCATTATCACAAATAAAACAAAGAGATATGTTAAAAATCATACTTTTACTTGCACTAATAACTATAGTTTTTTTATATCCATTAGAATATTTTTGGTTAAGTTTTTTAAGATAAAATTTGCTTTTAATTGGAGTTATTATGAATATAATAGATTTTGAAAATATTAATGTAGGTTATAACGAAAAGATAGTACTTAAAGATATAACATTAAAGATTAAAGAAAATGAGCATTGGGCAATACTTGGTGCTAATGGTTCTGGAAAATCAACTTTGATGAAGATAATACAATCAGAACTTCACCCAAGAAGAACAAATAAGTTTAAAAAAGAGATTTTAGGGAAAAGTAATTATTCTATTTTTGAGCTAAAGAAACAGCTGGGAATTATAACTAACGATTTACATAATTTTTTCTCAATATCAGGGTCATACTTAAGTGCTTATGAAGTAACACTTAGTGGATATTATAGCTCTATTGGGATATTCTCTCATCAAGATTTTACTGATGAGCAACACCAAAAAGCACAAGAAGTTATGAAGTTCTTACAAATAGAACATCTAAAAGGAAAAAAAGTCGCTGCTATGTCTACAGGTGAGCTTAGAAAATGTATAGTTGCTAGAGCTTTAATACATGAACCAAAAGCATTTATTTTAGATGAGCCTACTGTTGGGCTAGATATAAAAGCTCAAATAAATTTTATAGCTATGTTAAAAAAGCTATCTAAAAACTGCTCTATTATTTTAGTAACTCATCATCTAGAAGAAATTTTTGAAGAGATTGAGAACATCGCACTTATACATAAAAACTCTATCTATAAAAGTGGTAAGAAAAAAGAAATACTAACAAGTCAAAACTTATCAGAAATCTTTGATACTAAACTTCATATCAAAGAGAAAAAAGGACGCTATTTCGTAGAAGAAATAGGCTAAGACTTTTTTACATATTTTGGAGTTATTTTAATAGCTCCAATTTTTGGTATCTTACAATCGATATTATGATTATCAGCACTATCAACTAATCTAATATTTTTTATTTTTGTACCAACTTTTACTACAGAAGAGCTACCTTTGATTTTTAGGTCTTTTATTACAGTTACATCATCCCCTGCTCTTAGTATTGCACCATTTGCGTCTTTTACAGTAAACTCTTTTTCTTCTAAATCTTCTTTTGTAAACTCATGTGTACATTCAGGACAGATGATTAAACTTCCATCTTCATATGTGTATTCACAATTACATTTTGGACAACTTGGTAAATCTTGCATATCTTTTCCTTTTATTCTTCGCCCATTTCTATAGCTATTCTTAAAAAACCTGTAAATACTGCATTGTCAAATTTTACAGAAGAATCTACATTTTTTTTCATATCATTTAAATGTTTTGAAAATCTTTCATAAAACTCATAACTAGGTTTTGGTTTATATATTACATCTTTTAAATCAAAGTATTTTATGATATTTTTTGTAGTTGTTGGTTTTATAAAATACTCTTTTTTTCTATTTAGATAATAAGGCACTACACTTATTATCGTCCACTTTGCCAGTCTATATTCAGCTAAAAACTCAACTAAACCTTCAAAACCTTCTTTTTTATTACCATATAAAAGCTCATAAATCTCAATACTTAACATATCTTTTTCATATGAGTTTAAAGTTGCTAGTGCATCTTTTAGTTTTAGTTTATCAAACAGCGATACCATAACTGATTTTTGTATAACTTTATAAAAGTTTTCTACTATCAAGTTTGGGTTTGAAAAGTTCTCTTTTTTCAAAGCCTCTTTTGCAAACTCTTCAAGCTTTTCAGGTTTAAACTTTTTCATTGTAGGGAAAAAGTACTCATCCTTAAAGCCTTTAGGATATTGTTCTAAAAATTCAGCTTCTATATCTTTTAGTCTTTCTAAATAGTGCATATTAACTCTTTTTTAAGGCCTCATTTACAGCCTCTAGTGCATGTATACTTGTAGTATCATATAGTTTTACATCTGTATCTTCTTGCGATACTAACATTCCTATTTCTGTACAACCTAAGATAACTCCTTGGGCACCTCTATTTTTTAGTGAATCAATTATGTTTAAGTACTGTACTTTTGAGTCTTCTTTTATTTTTCCTAAACATAACTCTTCGTAAATGATTTTGTGAATAGTTTTTATTTCCTCTTTATTTGGAACTATTACTTCAATATCAAAATTTGTTTGTATTGTATTTTTATAAAAATCTTGCTCCATAGTAAAAGCTGTACCTAAAAGCCCTACTTTTTTAATACCTTCTTCTTGAAGTTTTTTACCAGTTGCATTTGCTATATGCAAAATAGGAATACTTATATTTTCTTGGATAATAGGAGCTACTTTATGCATGGTGTTTGTACAAATAAGCAAAAAGTCAGCCCCTGCATTTTGGATATTTTGTGCAGCTTCACTTAATATATCTGCTGTTTCATCCCACTTACCTAAGTGTTGCAGTTTTTCTATCTCATCAAAATCCACGCTATAGACAACTACCTTAGCACTATGTAAACCACCGAGTTGTTTTTTAACTTCTTCGTTGATTTGTTTATAATATAAAGCTGTACTTTCCCAACTCATGCCACCAAGTAGTCCTATAGTTTTCATTTTAAACCTTTATTTTATAGAAATATAAATCTCTATTTGCTCATCTTCTTCATATTTTTCAAAGTCAAAATTGTATGCTCTTTCATATTCACACTCTTCTGAGCTAAAATAGTTCCAAACATCATGCCAAGCATCTATTACAACATCAGGTAATTCACCTTTTTTTGTAAATACTAAGTATCTATCTTTTTCAATAGTGATTGCATTTTTTGGTTTAGTAACTTCTACTCCTACTGTATAATCATAGTCAGAATTTACATCACTTTCATATTTGTTATAAAGCCCGTACATTGCAAAACTTTTAGCTTTATTAAATGTTTTTGATTCAATATTGTCATCAACATATTTTTGCCATAAATCTGGAATCTTTCCTTGTTCTTCGTTTAGTTCAGTTTCGTTGTTTGTTCTTGTAGTAATACCTGCTACATAGAATTTTTCTAAGTATTTAACTTTCATATTTCTCTTTTATTTTTATTTATGTAATAGTAGCAAAAGAATATAAAAAGAATTTGATATTTGATTGAAGTCTTAAATACATCGCCCAAAAGGCGATATATTATCTTTTATAGTATGAGATTAGTGAAGCTTTTGCTATTGCGTGGTTATTTAAGTAGTAACCTACAATTGCAGGGTTTGTATTTTTGTCTAAACCTAATTTATCTGTGTCTAAAGCATAAACTGTGAAAACATATCTATGAGCTTTATCACCTTTTGGAGGGCAAGCTCCACCAAATCCACTTTTTCCATAGTTTGTAACACTTTGAACTATATCTTTATGCTCTTTTGAACCAAAATCTTTTTCTAAGCTCATAGTATCTTTTGGAATATCAAAAACTAACCAATGCCACCAACCAGAACCAGTAGGAGCATCTGGATCATAAACAGTTACAGCAAAAGATTTTGTACCTTTTGGTGCATTTTCCCATGAAAGATGTGGAGAGATGTTTTCACCTGTACATCCAAAACCGTTAAACTCTTGAGTTTTTGTAAGTTGCCCTTTTAAAGTATCACTTTTTAAAGTAAAATTATCAGCAAATAGTGAGATAAAACTAAAAGCTAATACTAATAATATCTTTTTCATATTTTTCCTTTTTGTAAGATAGTGTTATTATAAACTAAAATGTTATAAAAAAGTACTAGAAAAAAACTAATTTTTGTTGTTTTTTATTTGTTTTGGAGTTAAGTTGTACTCTTTTTTAAAAACTTGTATAAACCAAGATAAGTTATCAAAGCCACACTGTATACAGATTTCACTTACATTTTTATCACTATTTTCTAAAAGTATCTTTGCTCTTTGTAGTCTTTTTTTTGTTTGCCATTTTTTAGGTGTAGTTTTATAAACCTCTTTAAATTTCTGCCTAAAAGATATATCGCTCATTTTTAAAGCATACGCTAGGTCTAAAATATTGTCTTCATAAGAAAAATTGTTTTCTATAAAAGATTTGAAATAGTTGTCTTTGTAGATTGAGTGTAAAAAGCTTTTAAATTCAGTTGAGTATTTGCTAGTTAATATATTTAAAAAAGCCTCTTCTAGTTTTAGTTTTATGATTTCTTTATTTGTTGTTTTTAAAGTCTTTACATAATTAAAAGTAGAGTTCATAACAATACTAAGCTCTTGTGTCTTTTTAAAACTTAATATGTCCGTTTCTTTTGAGTCTTCATCTTTGAAAGATATATTATATTTTGATATAAAATCTAATAGCGTAGAGTCTTCATAAAAAAATAACATAGCTTCATAATACTCATCTAAAACTTCACTCATCACATAAGTTCCACTTTTTAGAAATAAAAACTGATTTTCATCCACATAAATATCTTTATCATTTAGATGAAGAATTTTTGTACCTTTTATTACAAGTATTAAAACATTTGACTCTAATAAAACTTCGTTTTTGTTTTGTGGCTCTTTTTGAATATAGTTCAAATATGAGAAGCTTTGAGTTTCAGGTATTTTTAGTTTCAATCTTTTTCCTTTTAATTACTCATATCTTTTATCATAGAATAGTTTATAAGAGTTTGATTTTGTCTTTTTATATGATTTTCTTTTACTTCTTTAAAACCAAACCTCTCAAAAAAAGGTTTTGCTGTAATACTTGCATCAACTCTCAATAGTTTAATACCATGATTATCTGCATTTTTAAATATCTGTTCTATCATAAACCTCCCTATTTTTAGACCTTGATACTCATGATGAACATAAAAACAATCAATATAATCATCTTCATAAATATAAAAACCTACTATTTCATCTTCAAGCATACATAAATAAGTATTTGAAGTTTTAAGCCTATTTTTCCATGTTTTTAAATCTATATTTTTACTAGCCCAAGCATCTAACTGCTCTTCTGTATAATCTTTTTTATTTATATTATGAACTGTGTTTGTAAAAAGATTTGCTACTTCTTTTATGTATTTTTCTTCATAAGGTTTTATAGTAAATGACTTCATTTTAAAATACTCACTATTGTATCTATTATATCTTGATGAATCAACTCTTTACTAACTTTCTCTTCATAACAGAGATTTGGATTTTCTTTTGTACCTTTTAATATCATCTTTCCTTTTTTAGTACATAGAGAAAAAGAACTAAAGACATTTGAGTTTTTTATCTTTTCATATGTAAAACTATCTTTAAAATGACTATTGTCTAATACTTTTTGATTTGATAAATTTATAAATGAAAAATCTGTCATACTATCTTCTAAGCTATTTTTATCAAACATATTTGAATATTCCATATCAAATAAAACTGCTTTTTTACTTGGTATTGAGACTTTTATGTCTTTTATAAACTCCACATCAAAAGACTTTAAATCAATATCATTTTCTTCATACCAAGTACAATCTAAACTTTGAGTATTTAAACACTGGTTTTTATATGATTCAAGATTTAACTTAGCAGATGAAGATAAAGCAAAACTAGTAGATCCAAGTAAAAAACCCACAGAATTGATGTTTTCATAATCAATACTATCTTTAAATTTTTCAGTCTCTTTTAGCTTTTCAAAAGATATATGGATATCATTTGCTCTTAACCAAGGCTCATAAAAAGAAGTTTTTTTATCAAGTTTATTTCTAGTAAGCAAAACTATAAAACCTTTTTGGGCTAAAGCTTTTGCTAACCAATCTATCTGATTAGAAGCACTTCTAAGCCCTCCATGAGATAAAAAAATCAAAGGATACTTGTCCTTTTTTAAAGCCCCATTTAAAGCAAGGCTTTGAGATACAAAAAGTTTGTGTTGACCTAAAATAAACTCTTCTTCATCAGAACTTGGATAAAAAACCATAGTTTTTATATCAGAGTTTCTATGTTTTGAGTAAACATCAAAAGTAGTAAATCCTACTTTGTTATTGGCAAATAATGCTGTAGATATAAAAAAGAAAAGAAGTAATGTTTTTCGTATAGCTTTTATTGATTTCAATTGTATTTCCTAACGTATTTTAATTCAAAATGATAAAACTAGTTATCATTTTGAAATATTTTAGCAAAAATGTAAAGTAACCTTATCATTTATCCAAAATTATATTAATAGAAGTTATTTTTAAATTAAAGCTTAGTTAATACTATTTAAATCAATGGAGATTTTAAATGATAAAAGAATTTGGAATATCTTTTTTATATTTATTATCGTAGTTAATTATTTTCATCTCTCAGCTTTTCTATTTCTTCTAATACTTCATTAACACTACTCTCTAACTCAGCACCCATCTTTTTATATTCATTTGGATATTCATCTTGCATAAGTTTCATAAGAGCAAACCATATTGGTTTTAATTTTTCTTTTAAATTATATTCTTTTAATTCAAGTAATTCTTTTGCTAAATTATACTGTTTTTTTGAACTTAGTTTTATTATGTATTTTGTTAAAATTTCTAATATAACTGAATCTTCACAAAAAGGTAAAAACTTCTTAATTTCCAAAACACAGCTATTAAATTTATCACATTCAAATAATAATTCTGCGTATAAATAAAGATATCCCATCTTCATTAAACCCAATTTGTTTGCAAGTTCTTTAGTTAATTCTGTTGCTTCGTTATACCTACCTAATATGATATAAAATTCTGAAAGTTGCCACAATAAAAAAGGACTTTTTCTTTTAGATTTTTCCAATAAAACTACTGCTTTCCCAACTTCGCCATCATTAGCAAGTTGCCTACTAATAACACCGATTTCGTTATCAGATGAAGATAACTCATTTAAATAACTAGATTCTATTTTTTTAAAATATTCTCTGCTATTCATTTTTAAATTAATATCTATTTCTATATTTAAATTACAAAATCTCAAAGCTTCAGACATATAGTAGACATAATTTGGATTTAAATCTTTTTCTTTAATTCTTTGTGTTAGAGAAATAGCTCTAAATTCTAATTCTTCCTTAGTACACCAAGAGTTTAAAAATGCAATTAACCATTCAACTCTTTGTCTATCTTTTTTTCTACCAAATCTCATAAGATACCAAATATTAAAAAACCTTTCTTTGATTTTATATATCTTATTTTTCCCTATAGATTCTGATTCAATAATTTCGTATTTTTCAAGTTTTTTAAGTTGAGCTGAAATAGCTTTGCTTTCCATTCTAGTTTTTTTTGCTATCTCTTTTGTGTACATGCCATCCCAATTTATAGCAATTGTGTGTACTATTTCTTGTAACTGGTCTGGTAAATCATCCATTCTATGTTTGTAAAGTGGTGTAACTTCATCAAGAATTTTGAGTAAATCATCAAAAGCCGTTCCCTCTTCATCTAAAAATATATCAAATAACATTACTAAGGTTCTAGGAACTCCACCTGTTAATTGTCTGATTACTTCTAATCTTTCTGGAGTATTTTCTATAACTTCTTTTATTTTTTTCTTTTCTTCCGTATTTGCATAAGATAATAAAAACTTTTTACTCTCTTCTGAATTAAAACCTTTAAGTTTAACTATTTTGAAAAACTCATAAAAAGGTTTACTATAATCATAATGTTGTTCAAGCATTTTAGTTGAACCACCAATAATTCTAAAAGATGAAGAAGTTAAAAGTATCTCTCTAAATCGTCTTTGCTCTTTTTGGGAAAACTTGCCTATTAATTCATCTATATTATCTACAAGAATTAATAGTTTTTTATTTTCTTTTTTGATATGTTTTTCAAAATATGAAAATGCTTTTAGTTCATAATCTTCATCTTCAAAAAACTCTTCCATATCGTCTAAAATATTTGGAAATATATCTTCATACATAGATTGGAGATAGTCAGCTACTTCTTCCCATAATCGAGATAAAGACCTAATTTGATATTGTTCTTCTGCAAATTTTACGGGAATTAAAAACTTAGATAAGTTTTTATCTTTTTTTGTTTCTATTAAAATCTTTCTTAAGAGTGTGGTTTTACCCTGACCTCTTTGCCCAACTATGATAAAATGTTGATTTGCCACCTCATAATCAGAAGCTTTAATATCTTTGAATATCTCTTCAAATACTTTTTCTCTAACTACAAATCTTTTTAAAAATTCATCTTCTGGCATTTCATCTGGAGTATACTTATATCTTGAACTATTAATTTGCAACATTTTTGTACCACCACATTTTTAAAATAGGAGAATTAAATCTATATTCTTTTGGATTATCATTATTGTTAATGTAACCATCATGAATAAGCGAATGAATAATTTCTTTTACTTCATCATCATCTAAATCATATTTAACACCTATATTAATAATATCTAACGATTCCATTATATTATTTTCTGATATATGATTTAACATTTCTTTTGTAAATTTAAATTCATTTATACCTAATGCTTCTTTTAATTTACTTCTCCAGTGCTCAAAATGATTTCTATGATTTAATGCATTATTAATAGCTTTATCAAGTATTTCAACTGTTACCTCATTAACATTATCTTCGATTGTTATTGTTTTAATTTCTTGAATGATTAGTTGTATATAAAAAGGTATATACCATTCAACTCTTTTTAGAAACTCATTTATTACGGTATCATCTAATTTTAATTCAAGATTAGATACTAACACACTAATAAATTGCTTACTCTCAATAAAACTAAGAGGATTAACTTTTATACTATTTAGGTCATTTATATGTTTCATTCCATTTAACTTTGAAACTACACTTTCTAATCCAATAGAACCTGCATAAATAAATGATACTTTACTTGATATTTTTTGATTTTGTCTTAGTTCTCTATGTCTTTTTATAAACTTTATAGCACTTATTGTATCTTCATATTTAATTATATTTTCTACAGTTTGAGCAAATTCATCAATCATAATAATTAGCTTTTTATTAGTATCTAAATCTTTAATCATTTTTTCAAATGCTTCAGAATAATCTAAAGTTTCACCATCCCCAAAAGTAACTCCAGATGTTGATATTTTATCAATTCTTATATTTTTTATTTTTTCAAATAATGTATTTGAATATGATTTTAATTTATTTACAAAATCTTCTTCTTGTAAAGCATTGAATAATTTTTGCCAAAATTCATTTTCATTATCTGCTGATTCAGTATCGATATACATAACGATGTAATCATCTTTTGGATTATCAAGCAAATTAAACATAATTGATGTCTTACCAACTCTTCTTGGAGCAGCTAGTAATATATGACTACCACTATCTATTTTATTCCAGATAATTGATATTTCACTATTTCTATCCCAAAAATCATTTCCTCTTACTGCTTGACCAACACAATTTTTCATGAATTTTCCTTTGACAACTTTTTTGTTGTTATTATAACTGACAATTTTTTTGTTGTCAATAGCTTTGACAATTTTTTTGTTGTTATAAATTTTTAGCTATAAAAAAAGGTAAGAAATTAAATTCTTACCTTTTAGTAGTTTCCAAGTGAAGAGATTAAAACTTCTTAATCAAGTCCACATAAACAGCTGTTAAGTCTTCTACTTCTTTTACTGTTGTTCTCTCACCTACACTATGGATTGTGTCGTTGATTACTCCAAACTCTATAGCTTCTATTCCAAAGCTTCCGAAGTATCTGGCATCACTTGTACCACCTGCTGTTGAGTGTTTTGTAGTAACTCCTGTGATTTCTTTTATTGAGTTTTCCATGGCTTTTACTACTTTTGATTCTTTGTTTGTTACAAATGGAAAAGAGCCTTGTGTAGTTTTAAAGTCATACTCTAAACCTTTTAGATTTTCATGAATAAACTCTTCTACTGATTCTCTTGTAGTGTTTGTTGAATTTCTTACATTGAACATAAGTTTTAACTCATTTGGTGTTACATTTGTAACTTCCATACCACCTCTTATATCAGTCATTACCATCTTTGATGGTGCGAAGTATTCATCTCCATCATCTAGGTTATGTCCTGCTATTTTTGGTAAAACATGAGCGAAGTTATGTACTGGATTTATACACTTCTCAGGGTATGCTGCGTGACCTTGCTTTCCTTTGATAGTGATGTATCCGTTGATACTTCCTCTTCTTCCTACTTTTATAGCATCACCAAATACATCTTCACATGTTGGCTCTGCTACAACTGCATATTGAGGTATGAAGTTTATAGCCTTTAAATGCTCAAGCATTTTGATAGTTCCGTATGTTCCCTCACCCTCTTCATCAGAAGTCATAAGAATACTAAGTGTCCCATCAAAATCAACGGCGTGTTTACAAGCATATAAAAACGCTGCATCACCACTTTTCATATCTTGTGTTCCACGTGCTGTGATAACACCATCGATAATATCAGCAGCAAAAGGATCTACATCCCAACCCTCACCAGGAGGTACTACATCTATATGTCCTGCAAAACATAAGTGTTGTGGATTGTCATTGAATTTTTTATAATAAAATCTATTTTTTACGCCTTCCATATCAACACTTATACATTCCCATGTATCACCTAAATACTCTTCTATAAAATCAAATGCTCCATCATCATCAGGAGTAACTGACTTAAATCTTAATAATTTTTGAAATAGTTCTATAACTGTCATTTAATTCCTTTTATATATAATGGGATTGTAGCGAAATTGTGATTTATTTTGCTATAATAATTAAAATTGCCAAAAAATTATGAGCAAAAAAAGGTAATAATTATGAGTAGATTTGATAAAATTTTCTATACAATAGTAATATCACTAAGTATTTATGTAACTGTAGGTTTTAAACTAATTCCTTATGTCGTTGAAGACCAACTAGTAAAGAATCTTGATAAAACTTTAACACTAAAGTCCCATGTTAAAAAAGTAGACTTTAATCCCTTTACATTTCATGCAAAAATACATGATTTTAGACTGGGAGACTATGAAAAGCCAACTGTTTCTTTTGAAGAGTTTGCATTTGATTTTGGTGGCTTTAAGTCACTTTTTAATCTACATGTAAATGTAGAAAATGTTTTACTTAAAAACGCTTTTATCGATGTAGTACAGCAAAAAGATGGAACTATAAATCTTACAAAACTTCTAAAAGAGAAAAAAGAAGAGCCAAAAAAACAAGAAGAAACAAAAAGTGAAAATGATATTAAGTTCTTAGTATCTAAAATCTCACTTGTTGACTCTAAAATCAACTATACAAAAATAAAAGATAAAAAGCCATTTTTACTTACTTTAGATAATATAAACTATGAATTATATGATTTAGGTAGTTTTGAAAACCCTCTTTCATCAAATAACTTTTCTCTAAAAATAAATGAAAATGCAAAACTTTTAATCAAAGGTGCTTTTAGATTAGAACCTTTTACTATGTATGGTAAAGCCTCTTTAGAAAACCTAGAACTTGCAAAACTTTTAGAGTATGAAAAAGAGATGTTAAACTTCACACTTGATAAAAAAGCAAAGTTTGATACTATTGTAAACTTTGATATTACTACAAAAGATGAGTTTAACCTAGAGCTTTTTACAGATAAACTAAAACTATCAAATCTAAATATTAACAGCCAAAAACAAGATATATTCAAACTAGATAGTTTTGATATTAAAAGAGTTGATTTAAATCTTAAAAATGAAGACCTAAAAGTATCAGATGTGACTTTATCAAAACCTATTATAAATTTACTACAAAATAAAGATGGTCTAAATATCACAAAATTAGTAAATACAAACGATAAAAAAGAAGAAAAAAAGAAAGAATCAAAACCAAATAACTGGAAAGTAAATGTATCAAATATCAAATTAGCAAATGCTAGTTTAAATTTCAAAGATACTATAAATAACTTAGAAGTTAAAAATCCAAATTTTTCTTTTAATACAAATAGCATCAATATAAAAGATTCAAAAATAGATTTAAATAACCTTACATTAAACAATCCAAAGCTTTCATTTGTAGATAAGAAAAATAGACTTAATGTAGATACAAAAAATTTGAATATCAAACTAAATGACTTAGCTTTAATTGATAATAAAATAGCTATAGATAAACTAGGTATCACAAAAGAGAGTTTATCACTAAAAGATAGAAAAAATGCAATGTATATAAATACAAATAAAGCTTCTATAAACCTAAGCAATATAAAAGTAGCAGATGGTAAGACATCAGTAAATTCTATAAACTCGATGATTAAATCAATAGCCTTAAATCAAGCAAGAGAAAAACAAAAAATAAATATCAATAACTTAGGTCTTGATATAAATAGCATAAATCTAAATGGTGAAAATATCAGCGTATCAAAAGCAAAAATAGCAAAACCATCAATCAAACTTGCAAACCAAAAATCAAATAGCCAAATAAACGCAAGAAATATTGAGTTAAGTTTAAATGGTATTAGCAAAAACGCAAAACTAATAAGAGTTAAACAACTAAGACTAAATGAGCCAAACCTAAGTATCTACAATACAAAAGAAAAAACTAAAATAAATACTTCAAATATAGATGTTTTAGTAAAAGACATAAAAAGCTATACAAACGGTCTTTTAAGTGTTGCAAGTACAGATATCATAAACCCAAAAGTTTCTATATCGCTTCCTAAAAAGAGTTCTAGTTCTACAAAATCAAAAAAAGTTGTGAAGCAAGAGAAAGAACCAAAAGCTAAAAGCAATGCAAAACTAAACATAGGCCCTGTAAATATCAAAAATGCTTCTTTAGCTTTTGAAGACAAAAGCTTACCACTTCCTTTTAAAACAACTGTGTCAAAACTAAATGGTCAAATATCAGAGCTAGATACAACAAAAGCAAGTAAAACAAGACTAAAAGTAAATGGAGTTGTTGATAAGTATGGAACAACAAAGATTACAGGTGTTGTAAATCCAAATGATATAAAAATACTTACAGATGTAAATATGGTATTTAAAAATATCTCTATGAAAAACTTCACTCCTTATACTTCTAAATTTATAGGAAAAGAGTTAGATAGTGGTAAACTAGATTTAGATTTAAAATACAATATCCAAAAGTCAGATTTAGATGCCAAAAACTCAATTGTTATTACTAAAATAGAGCTAGGTAAAGATGTAAAAAGTGATGATGCAGTTTCACTTCCTCTTGGTTTAGCAATAGCTTTACTTGAAGACTCGAACGGAGTTATTGATTTAGATATTCCAGTATCAGGAAATGTAGATGATCCAAAATTCCAAATAGGTTCAGTAGTATGGAAAGCCTTTACAAATCTTATTACAAAAGCTATTACAGCTCCCTTCTCTCTTTTAGGTGCTATGTTTGGATTTGATGAAGATGAAATAAAAAGTGTAAACTTTGATTTTGCAAAAAGTGAAATCACTCCAATACAAAAAGAAACACTTGATAAAATATCTAAAATCCTAAATAAAAGACCAAACTTAGCTTTAAAACTAGTAGGCTCGTATGATGAAACTAAAGACATGTATGCAATGAAAAAAGCAAGCTTTGAAAAACAAATCAAAACAAAAATACCAAACGACCAAATAAGAGATTATGAAAAAAGATATTTAGAAGTTATGATGTCTATGTATAAAAAGTTTGACAAAAAGTTAAGCTCTAAAAAAAGCTTTACAAAAGATGGAAAACTGAATCAAAAAGAATATAGTAATTATCTAGAAAAAAACTTGATCTCTAAGCAAAATATTTCTAAAAAAGATTTAGAAAAAATGGCTAAAAATAGAGTTTTAAATATAAAAGAATATCTTACTAAAACTAAAAAAATCAAAGCTTCTCAAATCATCATAAGTGATAAAATAAAAGTGAAAACTCAAAGTAAAAAAACTTCAAACATAGACTTAAAAATCTCACAAGCAAAATAAAATACTATAACTTAAACTTATAAATATGTCATTTGACATATTTATAATAATCTGATATTATTCTTTTAATTTATATCAAAATTATAAGGATAACTTATGAAAAATGGATTTATATTAATTATAATACTTTTATTAGGGTTTCTTTTTTATGGTGTATTTACTCAAATAGATAAAACTTCCTCGAAAAATCTAAAAAGAGTTCCTTGTCAAAATAAGACTATCACTTTTGACAAGATAAACACAGAAGCAAATATCTCTAAAACTATTAAACTTATAGAAAATGGCTCAGTTAATATTGATGGATATATTGATTATTCAAAGTTTATGAAAAGTAATCTAGAAAACAAAATATCAAATGCTGATATTAATAATAGAATCATTAAAGTACTTAATACATACAAAGAAACAGATGAAAAACTTAAAGATAAAGTAGATATTAAATTCTATATTTACGAAAATGATAGAGAAGATAAAAGAAAAAAAGGTGATAGCTGTAAGGTTTATGCTGGTTATATTGTATTAGAGTTTATTTTAAATGATACACAAGTATATAAAATACAAACTGATTATATGGAAGATGATATAAGTGATTTAGATGAGAGAATAAATTGTGCCATCAAATCACTAATTTTATTAAAATAAAGACTAGTAGTAGAGCTTAGTTCTTGTCTTCACTACTATCTACATGTACTGCTGCCCAAAAACTATAAGGTAATGCAGCAACTATTCCACTTATAAAAAGTAATCCAAAGATTACATCAAAAACTATATTATCAAACATTATACATCCTTTAAAATTTATAAAGGAAGTATAGTTAAAAGTAGTACTATAATAGTACTAGTTTTTTAAAGCCTAATAACCTTAGCTCCAAAACCACCTTGACTTGGGTGTGCATCTGTATATCCAGCAACTTTGGGATGAGAGTCTAAAAACTTTTTAACAGCGTAAGATAGTTTTCCAGTTCCTATTCCATGATAAACTAAAACTTCATCAAATCCTGCTATTAGTGCATCTGATAAAAATTTATCTAGATTATCTATGGCTTCATCTGATCTTTGCCCATGTAAGTCAAGTTTTACATGACCACTATCTGGTTTTTGAACATTTACTGTTGCTTTTTTAGGAGGTGTTTTTATCTTTGGAGGATTTCCACTTCTTTGTAAGTCTTCAAGTTTAACTTGTACTTTCATACCCATATCATTTTCAATAAAGGCTTTTTTCCCTTTTATAGAAATAAGTGTACCTTTTGTTGTTCTATATTTTACTCTATCCCCTACTTTAAGCTCAACAGAATCAACTACTTTATTAGTTTTTATTTCGCTAGCTTTTTTATGGGAAGTATTTAAATGCTGATGACCTTCTCTTACCATCTTAGCTTTTATAGCTTTTTTAGCCTCTTCTCTTGCATCTTTATACTCTTTGTGAAGTTTTGATTTTTCAGAATAAATTTGCTCATCTAAAGTCTCTTTTTGCTCTTTTAAATTTCTTGATAATCTTTGCATATTATCAATCTCATCATCAAGTTTTGCAATTTTTAGTTTATATTCTCGCTCTAAATCACTACTTCTTTCAATAAGTTCATTTAATCTATCTTTATCCTCTCCATAAACCTCTTTTGCTTTTTTAACTACATTTTGAGGAATACCATATCTACTTGCTGTTTCAAAAGCATAAGACTTACCAATAGTTCCTTGTAAAAATTCATAAGTTGGTTGTTGGTTCTCTTCATCATAAAGTGCGGCTATTAATTCAACATCATCATTTGAAGCCATAAGTGCAGCTAGTCTTTTATGGTGAGTTGTAATAATTACTTTAATATCTCTTTTCATTAAGTCTTCAATTATTACTTTAAATAAACTTGCTGCTTCATCTGAATCGGTACCTAACTCAATTTCATCAACACCAACTATTGCATTTTTTGCACTAAATAGTTTTGAAAACTCTACCATTCTTCCAGCAAATGTTGAAATATCATTTTTTACACTTTGAGGGTCATCTAAAACAGCATTGATATTTTTGAAGCTTCCTATTTGTGTCTCTTTTGAAGCTTTGTATGGTAATAAATACTTTGATAAAAGCACTGCTGATAAAATTGATTTTAACATCATAGTTTTACCCCCTGCATTTACCCCTGTAATCATAACTACAGATTTAGTAAAATCAATACTTATAGGTTTTGCATCATGTAGTGCTGGGTGAGCAAAGTTTACTAGTTTATTCTCTTTTTTCTTTGATGGTAAAATAAAGTTTTTATCATCCATTTTTGCAAAGAAAATTCTTGCTTGATAGTGATCAAATCTATCAAACTCTTTGTTAATAAACTTTAAAAACATTAAGTTTTTTTCAAATATTGAGCTTATTTGTTTACAAACTTTTAATAAGATTTCTTCTTTTTTATTTAATAAATCATTTTGTGATTGCTTAAGTGAGCTTACACTATGAGGTAGTACATAGAAAAAACCTGAATTTGATCTATCTAAAACAGAAGCTTTTAATACATGATTAAATCCACCTCTTACAAGTAAACACTCCTCGCCATTTACATAGTGAACTTGAGTATCTACAAGATATGTTCTTAGATTACTATTGTTTATTGATTTATAAAGGCTTTGTTTGATTTGTTCTTTATTTTTTTTGATAGCTTCATTTACTCTATCAAAGTCATCACTTACACCATGTTTTAAGTTTGATTTTTCATCAAAGTAATTACAAACTTCATTTACATCTTTAGGTATGATAATCTTATCTATCCACTCTTGAAGTTTTCCCTCAAAGTTAAATCTTCTTAAATAGTTGAAGTACTTGATGATTTTTATAAACTCATAAATCTCATATACTTTTAAAATACCTTGTTTTTGTAAGTGAACTAGCTGATTGTCTAAATTTTCAACTTTTTTTGGTTCATTTATATCATAGTTTGAAAGTTCGTTTATAAGTTTGAAGTGAAGGTTTATATCCCCTTCTAAGATGATTGATTTTTCTCTAGCTAAAAGCTTAGAAAAAGATTCTATATAGTCTGTTAAATCTAATTTTTTTAATATATTTTGCATGGGCGCATTATAGCCAAAAGGCTATAATACTTTTATTATAAATAATACTGCCAGTAAACTAAAGCTATTGTAGTAATACAAATAATACCAAAGATATTAAATACAATACCAAATCTAGCCATATCTTTTACTTTTACAGCACCACTACTCATTGCAATTGCATTTGGAGGAGTTGCAATTGGAAGCATAAAGGCGTAAGAAGCACAAATAGTAGCTACAAATAAAATAAGTGTAGTGTCAATATTTGCTACCTGACTTAAAGAATAAATAATAGGTAAAGCAATTGAAATCAATGCTGTATTTGATGTAACTTCTGTTGTAAATGTAATCAGTGTTGCAACTAAGATTATCAAGAATACCACTGGTAAGTTAGTAAGTTGTAATAAATAGTTTGCTATTTCACCTGCAAGACCTGTTGATGAGAAGGCTGCAGCAATAGAAAAACCTGCACCAAATAAGAAGATAATTTCATAAGGAATCTTTTTTGTATCATCCCAAGTTAAGAAACCAATCTTTGGCATGAACATTAACAATCCATAAGCAAGTAAAATACCTTTTTCATTGATACCAAGACCTGAATAATATGGCTCAATTTTAGAGTTTACTAGAAGTAAAACCACTAATGAACCTAAAATATATAAAAGTCTTCTTTGTTCAGAACTTAAATGCTCTCTATCTTCTAAATGTGTATCAAACTTTAAGTTATTTACACCAAGAGATAAAACAAATGGAATAATTAACAACATAATAAATGCTAATGGTCCTGTTAAGAAAATCCATTTAACAAATGGAATAGCTTCAATAGATTGTTGTTCCATAAATCCTAAAAGAATTAAATTTGGAGGTGTTCCAATAGGTGTAACAATACCGCCAATACTTGCACCATAAGCAATTGCAAGTACTAATCTCATTTTTAATCTTAAATCATCTGTTAAGAACATAGCAATTGGAATAAGTAAAAGTGCTGTTGTTGTATTTGAAATAAGAGAACTTAAAAATGCTGAAGTTATTGAAAGTGAAAATAAAACTCCCCTTGGTGTATTTGGGAAAAGTGTCAATAACTTATTTGAAACATATTTATGTAAATTGGTCTTTTGTGTTGCAATAGCAATCATAAAACCACCTAAAAATAGAAAAATAATAGACTTAGAGTAGTTCACTGTAGTTGCGTTCGTACTCATAATATCAAATGCTGGGAAAAGCAGTATAGGAAATAGTGATACTACACCTAAAGGCAATGCCTCATTTGTCCATAATGCAACAAGAAATGTAATAATTCCAAGTAGAGTTGCATGTTGCGTGTTAAACGCATAACTAGCTACAAAAAATGTAGCTAGTGCTAATACTAATGCTATAGCTATTTTTTTCAATTTAATCCTTTCTTTTTTAACTGTTATTTACATTGTAATGAACAAATGTGCAAATAACAAAAGAAAGTGTATAAAAATTGTACTCACTATGGTAAAAAATTACCTATAGTAACATAAAAAAATCTTATAACATTATTTATACATAATAAGTACATTATATGTACATTTTACATATAATTTACTTCTTTTTTGGTCTAAAAGGCTTTATTACCTCTTCATTACACTCTAAAAAAGGTCCTTCCATCAAATCGATACAATATGGAATCGCAGGAAATACAGCATCTAAACATTCTCTAATTGATTTTGGTTTACCTGGCAAATTTACAATCAATGAACTTCCTCTTAATCCTGCTGTTTGTCTTGATAAAATTGCAGTTGGTACAAACTTTAAAGACTCAGCTCTCATAAGTTCTCCAAAACCTGGCATCATTCTATCACATACAGCTTCAGTAGCTTCTGGTGTTACATCTCTTGCAGCAGGTCCAGTTCCTCCTGTTGTTACTACTAAACAACAGCCCTGATTATCAACTAAATCTTTCATAGTATCTTCAATAGTTTTTTGATCATCTTCAATACATCTGTATACAGGTTCCCAGGGTGATGTTAAATAATCATTCATTGTCTCTTCAATAGCTTTTCCACTAATATCTTCATAAATTCCTTTACTAGCTCTATCAGATGCTGTAATAATTCCTATTTTTGCTATTTGTTTTTCACTCATAAAATATGTCCTTTTTCTTTTATATAATATACTGTTGCATAATCTTTAAAAAAATCATTTGCTTTTTTTGAATCAATAATCTTATCTTTTTGACCAAGATAAACTTCAATCTTTACACCTTTGTCTAAAAGTACTTGAAGCTTTTCCTCACACCACTCATACATTAAAAGTTCTTCAAGCTCTTCGTAAGTACCTAATTTAAAATATTTAGATGTGTCTTTTTTTTGTGGATATGCAATATTTTCTAAAAAATTATCACAATAAGCTTGTGCATCTTTTTTAAAAAACATTAATTGCATTCTTTTGAACTTTTTATCTTGTGTTTGAAAAAAAGCAGGTGAAAAAAGTTGAAGTTTATCAACTCTTGAGGAAGTTTTTAGTGCTTCTTCAAAAGCTTTTATAGCCCCATAAGAAAAACCTGAGATTGTAAAATCATTTTCTATTAAATACTCAGAAAAAAGTTCTTGCTCATTTTCTAAACAAAATCCTGAATAGAAACTTTTAGATGTCTTCAACATTTATAACCTCATTTTCTAACATGATGTTTTTTAATCTTTCGATATTTGCAGCATTATGTGATAAGTCAGCTCTTAATTCATTTTTGATATTTGTAATCAACTCTTCAACTGAACCACTCATTTTATATTTTTCTACAATATCTTTTGCCGTTGAATAAGCACTTTCTAAATCTTTATGATTTATGGCATATTTCTCTTTTTTAATCACTTCAACACCAATAATACCAGCTAAATCTCTTTTTATATTCTGACATAATTCATGATATGAAGGATATGTAGAATTAAGTTTTTCGACACTTTCATCAAATAATGCTACCTTTGATTTAGAAATAAATGCTTTTGAAGCTTGATAAATAGATAAAATCTCTTTTTGTTTATCATCAAGGATTTTGATTTGCTTTTTTCCAAACTCTAATTTATTTTTAGCAACTTCAATATCATCCATATCTAAAACTTTTGCTTCTCTTTTTATCATACATAATAAAGCTTCATTAATAAGTGTAGCAAGTGATGCTGAACTAAATCCTGTAGTATCATTTGCTAATTTATCTATGTTTACTTCATGGTTTTTTTCTTTTAGATATAGTTCTAAAATTCTTTTTCTATCTTCAATATTTGGAAGTCCAACATGAACTCTCCTATCAAATCTTCCAGCTCTTAAAAGTGCATCATCTAAAACTTCAATTTTATTAGTTGCAGCAATTACAATAACACCACTATCACCTTCAAATCCATCCATTTGAGTTAAGAGCTCATTTAAAGTAGCTTCTCTTTCATCATTTGATTTTCCACTTCTTGCTTTTCCAACTGCATCAATTTCATCAATAAATACAATGGCAGGTGCGCTAAGCTTTGCTTTTGCAAAAAGCTCTCTAACTTTTTTTGCACCCATCCCCACATAAATCTGAACAAAAGAAGCTCCACTTTGATAGAAAAAAGGTACATCAGCCTCTCCTGCAACTGCTCTTGCAATAAGTGTTTTACCAACACCAGGAGGTCCTACAAGTAAAACACCTTTTGGTAGTTTAATACCATGTTTTAAATACTTCTTAGGTTCATTTAAAAAATCAACTACTTCTTCAAGTTCTTCTTTTATTTCAGAAATTCCTGCAACATCTTTAAATGTTACATTTGAGCTTACAGCTTGAATATCAGAATTTAAAATATCATTTGAAGTTTGTGCTCTTGATTTTACTAACTCTTCATTAAAAGCACTATTTTTAATAGACTTTCCACCTCTTTTACTTTGAATATAATCTCGAACCTTTTCTTGATTAAATTTAAGTACAAGTGCAAAACCTAGAAGTATGAATAAGAAACCTATTCCTAAATAATATGAACTATTTTGTATGTGAGCACTACTTTTGTAGATTGTATATAAAAAAAGTATCAGAAGAACGATGGCAGAAATTGCCATCAACTTAAAGTTTTTATCTAAATTTTTGTCTATCTTATTTGAATTTTGCGACATTTTTATCAGCCTTTGCTTCATAGTCATCTATGAAAATCCAATCTCCAACTATATCAACAGGAGATTCAACTTCTATTTGATTGAAGAATTGATCAAGCCCAATATATTTTCCATTTTTCTCTTGTTCTATTAAAACTTCAAGTCTTTGCTTGTTGTTTTGTCTAAAGTCAAGATTTTTCTGTTCAATAATACTTGTCAATTCGTTATAACGTATTTTAGCAACATCTCCTCTAATTTCAGGTTTCATAGTTGCACTTGGAGTTCCATCTCTTTTTGAGTAAGTAAAAGCATGAACATGAGTAAGTGGGAACTTATGAAGATTCTCCATAGCTTCTTTCCATAACTCATCAGTCTCACCTGGATGACCCACTATAAAATCAGTTCCCAAAGCATATCCATTTTCTTTTAAAAACTCAAAAAGTTCTAAATCAGATAATACTTTATTTCTTCTGTTCATTATCTTTAACATATCTTTTGATGTATGTTGCAGTGCAATATGAAGATGTTTTGCCATAAATGGCTCATTAATGATTTCTTTAAATTCATCATCAATTTGAATAGGTTCAATACTTCCCATTCTAATTCTTCTAACACCTTTTATTTGTGCCATTTTCTTTAAAAGTTTTGCTAGAGAAGTGTGTTGTTTTTTACCATATGAACCGACATTTGTTCCTGTTAAAATAAACTCACCAAAACCATTTGCAGCTAAAGTAGTAACTTGCTCTAAGATTTTATCTTCTCTATAAGACCTTGCATCACCTCTTACATAAGGAATAATACAATATGAACATCTAAAGTCACACCCCTCTTGAATTTTGATAAAGGCTCTACTTTTTCCAACAAACTCTTCAACTATTGTTTCATCAATATGTTCTAAATCCCCAGCTTGGAAAAATCTCTCTTCTTTCTTTAAAAGTTCATTGATATTCTCTTTTTCAGAGTGTCCAAATAATGAGTCAACCTTTTTTTCTTCAAATAAGCTCTCACCTTTTGTCCACACACCACAACCTGTAAATACAACTCTTGGGTCTTTTGGAAGTTTCTTCAAAGAGTTTATATATCCTCTTGCAGTTGAATCAGCACCATTTGTAACTGTACAAGAGTTGATTATAACAACATCTGCTTCATTCTCTTTTTGTGTAATTTCAAAATCTTTTAAATTACTCATCATAACTTGAGTATCAAATACATTTGTTCTACAACCAAAAGTTTTAAAATATACCTTTGGTTTATCACTTGAAAAATTCATTAAATATTTGTCCTTAATTTATCTTTTAATAATTGCATCTTCTAATTCGCTTGGCACATTCTTTTTATGAACTGCAACGCCGTATGCATTATCTGTTTTATTAATATTAATTTGTTGAGTTGGGTATGCAATATGAATATCATCTTCTTTCATAAATGCACTGATAATCTCAGGAGACATAGTACTTCTTAGCTGTAATGCAGCATAAGAATTCGTAAGATACCATCCTGAAATAACCATACCATGTGTTTCTGCAAAAGTAAACACTCTTGGTTCTACGCCTGTAGCTCTTAACTGATATTTACTTCTCATTTTAGATAACTGTTTTCTTGTAATATCAGTATATCCTTTTGAGTAATGTTTTAAAATATCTTTTACAATTCTCTGGGCTTTTTTGTGGTTGGAATCAAAAGTAATAGTAACATCAATACCATCCCAAACTGTTCTAAGGCCTGCATGAGTGTAGTTTGCAATCATTTCAGAGAAAACATAGTTATTTGGAATAAAGAAAATTCTACCTGTTCTTCTATTTACTGTATATGAAGTGTAAGTAATATCTTCTCTAATTGTAATTTTAAATAGAGAAATATCAAGAACATCTCCAACTACTTCTAATCCATTTCTTGTAACTTTTATTCTATCCCCAACTTGAATAGAACCTGATGTTACAATAACCATCCATCCAAAAATAGACATAAACCAATCTTTAAGTGCAATAGCAATACCCGCAGATGCGAAACCTAAGATTGTTACTACATAAGATACATTATCTATGTATGAAAAAAGTATTACCATAATTACTAAAAATACAACTGTAAAGTTTATGACTTTGTTTGTCATATAGTAACTCTCATTTTGAGAGAAGTACTTTTTAAGAGTAAGTTTTACTAAAAATGTAATTAACCATAAAATAACAATAATTGCTAAGATGATTATGATTTTCTGAACTTGTTGAGATATTTGGTCTTTTATCTCTAAAATAACTTGTTCGATCTTTCTTGTATAAACAATTTGCGTTGTTGATACAATCTCTAAAACCATATTAAAATCTTTTTTCTGTTTATCTAAGAAAGTGATTTTATCTTTATAAATACTTTTTTGATCTAAATTAAATAGTTCTAAATATAAAACAAGTTCTCTATCAAGTTTTAAAGCTAAATTTTCAATATCTTTTTCTAAGTTTTTGAATTGTTTTTTATTATCTTCAAGTCTTTTGATATGAGATAAAGCATTTATAATTCCAAAAGGATTAGTGATTTCTTGATACTCTTCTATTTCAGGAGGATTAATAAGTCCACCAATAGGTGAACCTTTATACTCTTTAATAAGCTCTAATTCATTCTCTTTTACTTTTATCTTATTGTGTAATTGATATAGTTTTTCTTCATTTTGAATTTTTTTCTTATGTAGTAGATCTTTTTTAAAATTTGCAAGTTCCGTTGAAATTTTACTATAAGAAATATAGTTTGAATATCTTTTTAATAAAATATTATCTTTTAATTCTAAATCGATTATTCTAATTTTTTCTAATAAAACATTTATTTTAGCAAGATTTTGCATATTAATTTCTCTTGCTTTTTTCTCAGCTAACTCTCTTGCTTTTTCTGCTTCAAGCTCTTTTTGAGCAGCATCAAACCTTTGTTTTATCATCTTTTGTTCAATTTCATCAACAACTGCTTTATCTTCTGGGGCAATTACATCATTTGAAATTACACTCTCTTGTGCAAATGAAAAAGAAAAAACAAATAAAGCAGATAATACTATTTTTTTAATCAATTTAGAATTCCTTTAAAACCTCAATAACATCATTTTTACTTACTTCATCAGTAATAACACAATCACCTAAACCTTTAGGTAAAATAAACTTGATTTTGTTATCAAGTGATTTTTTATCTAAGAAAAAGTGTTCATAGAAGTCTTCCACATCTTTTATACTATATGAAGTAGGAATGTCATATTTTTCAAGTAAATTTTTCACTCTTAGTGCTTCTTCTTCATTCATAAGTCCAACTTTAACAGCTAGTTTATTTGCCATAACCATTCCAATACCTACAGCTTCTCCATGTAAGTAAGTATTGTAGTTTGTTTCATTTTCAATTACATGCCCAAAAGTATGTCCATAATTAAGAGCTGCTCTTATACCATGTTCTTTTTCATCCTTTGATACAACATCAGCTTTTGTTTCTACAGATTTTGCAATGGCAATTTTTATATTCTCATCACTTGTTAAATCATTTTGTTCTAACCATTCAAAAAAGTCTTTATTAAAAGTAACTGCCATTTTAACTATTTCAGCTACTCCTGCTCCAAACTCTCTTTTTGGTAAAGTTTTTAACATACTTGGATCAATTAAAACAGCTTTTGGTTGATGAAAAGCCCCAATTAGATTTTTCCCATATTTATTATTTATACCTGTTTTACCACCAACACTTGCATCAACTTGAGAAAGAAGTGTTGTAGGAATTTGAACAAAGTTAATTCCTCTTTGATAAATAGAAGCGGCAAAACCTGTCATATCACCAATTACTCCACCACCAAAAGCAACTAATAGTGATTTTCTATCAAGTCTATGTTCAAAACAATGATTTAAAATCATATCGATTGTACTCATATTTTTGTACTCTTCCCCATCAGGAATAGTTACAACACTTAACTCTTTTGCACTTAAGTATTTTTTTAAGTAATCAAGATGAAAACCACTAACTGTTGGGTTAGTAACCACAACTACTTTTGTATCAAAATGTATATCATTTAATTTATCAATCGTAATATCGTAAGATGTGTTATTTGGTAAAGTAATATTTACTATCATATAAAATCCATTTAGTCTAAATTTATAAGATTTTATCTAAAAAAATCTAATTATCGGTTTAAAAAGTTCTATAAAATCGGCCTTTATTAAATGCCATTTAAGATTCATTTGTTAGGCTAGGAGAAATAATAATTAAATTTTTAGGAGAGAGTATGAATATTGCAAATATTGGGTTTTTTAAAGGTATGAATAAAAACATGTCATTAATTACAATTTTTTTGATTTTATTAGCAGTATTTTTAACTGGATATTTTCCTGTAAAAAGTGCAGATTTTTTTGTAATAATTAGAGAGTATTTAAACCCTTTTTTAGAGTGGTATTATGTACTTTTAGTTGCATTTTTACTCTTTTTTATGATTTGGCTTGGTATGGGAAGATATAAAAATATAAGATTAGGTGGAGATTTAGAACAACCTGAATTTACTTTCTTTTCTTGGGTTTCTATGCTTTTTGCAGCAGGAACAGGAGTGGGTATTCTTTTTTGGTCAGTAGCACAACCAATTATACAGTTTCAAGAAAATCCATTTACAGGTACAGCTATGACACCTGAAGCTGCGATAAAAGGTATGAGTCTAACATACTTTCACTGGGGTTTAAATGGTTGGGCAATATTTTCATTTATTGCTATTACTATGGCATATTTTTCTTTTAGACATGATTATCCTTTGACTATTCGTTCTGCATTATACCCTATTTTAGGTCGTCATACAGATGGAATAATTGGTGATATTGTAGATGTCCTAGCAGTTATTGGTACAATCTTTGGTATTGCAACAACTCTTGGTTTAGGAGTTGAGCAAATGAACTCAGGTTTAAAAGAAGTATTAAATATAAATACTTCAACAACTTTACAAATAATAGTAATGGTAATAATCATGTTAATAGCTACGGTCTCAGTATTATCAGGTGTTAATAAAGGTGTAAAACTACTTTCCGTTGGTAACTTTTGGCTAAGTATAATAGCATTAGGATTTTTACTTATTTTTGGGCCAACTCAATATTTAATAGGTCTTACAATAGAATCAACAGGTGATTATATACAAAATATTTTAAGACTTACTTTTCATACAAATGTAACTCATGATACCAATTGGCAAGCTGTGTGGACAGTTTTCTTCTGGGGTTGGTGGATTGCATGGTCGCCATTTGTTGGTATGTTCATTGCAAGAATTTCTAGGGGAAGAACCTTTGGTGAGTTTGTTGCAGGAGTACTTCTAACACCAACTTTAATTACAATTATTTGGATTGGTTTATTTGGTGGGACTGCACTTTATGAACAACTTTTTATGCAAAAAGATATTGTAACAGCTGTAAACAATGATGTATCAGGAGCACTTTTTACAATGCTTGATAATCTAAATTTGGGTGAATTAGGAGATATAATGTCATTTCTAATGATAGTACTAATTGCTACATATTTAATAACATCAGCAAATGCTGGAACACTTGTAATCACAACAATATTATCAGCAGGTTCAACAAATCCTCCATCACTTCATAGAGGCTTGTGGGGAGTAATTCTTACACTATTAACTGGTGTACTTATAATAGCAGGTGGCTTAGAGACACTTCAAGCAGCAGTAATTACAGCTGCACTTCCTTTTTCTATTATTATCATGATAATGATTGCAGGACTTTTAAAAAGTCTAAGCTTAGAAGACACTGCAGTAAGATCAGGTAATGAAACTTTAAGTGCTAGAGAACCATGGATTTTAGAAAAAGAAGTGGGTGAAGAAGCCACTATTATTGATGAACTAAATCCAAATGTCAAAAAAATAGAAGAGCCTGAATATAAATAAAGGCTTTTTCTATTTAAGTAACTAGCACAAAAAAAGAACTAGTTAAAATAGTACCCACAATAAACATACCTTGAAGCTTGAACTGAGATAAAATATCCATAGAACTTAAACCTGAACTGTAACAAGAGTCATAGTAATCCATTTTCATTTTTCATCCTTTTAGTAATAAAATATTACTTTATTCTATAAAAGAAAACTTAATTTAATATAAAAAAGCTATATTTAAAATGTGAAATTTGAAGATTTTGAAATATTGTAGAAATTGGCGACCCCAGTGTGATTCGAACACACGTCTTTAGGAGGAAATCCTAAGGTCCTTGGCCGCTAGACGACGGGGTCATATTTTGAAGACTGCAATTATATTCAAATTATTATTGAAGTATTCTTAAAATTTATGCTTAATCTAAATTATGGACTTTTAAAAAGTTAGCTGATCTTTTATGACCTAAGGCTTTTGCTTTTCTAAGCCATATTGTAGCCTCATTTCGATTCTTTGCTATTCCATGACCATTGTAATAAAAAAAGCCTAGATAAAACATAGCTTTGGTTCTTCCTTGATTAGCTGCCATTTCATAGTATTTAAATGCTTTAGTATAGTTCTGACTTACATCATTACCTAGTCTATACACATCTGCAATTTTTAGTTGCGCTTTTACATTGCCTTTATCTGCTGATTTTTCTAAAAGACTAACAGCTCTATTAATATTTTTATCTGTATCATCCCCTACTAGATAAATTACCCCTAGATTAAATAAAGCCACCTCATTATTGGCTTTACTTGCTTGTTCAAACCAGTAAATAGCTTTTTTTATATCTTTTGGAATTCCTTTTCCATAGTAATACATAGAAGCTAAATTATTTTGAGCTAAAATCACTCCTTGAACTGCTGCTTTTTCATACCAAAAATATGCTTGTTTTAAACTCTCTTCTTTTGGTGAAAGTTCATAAATCATTCCAAGATTTAATTGAGCAAGAGCATATCCTTTTTTGGCTGCTAATAAATAATACTCTTTTGCTTTAGTTTTATCTTTCTTAACACCCTTTCCCATAAAGTACATATGAGCTAAGTTATTTAATGCTCTTATATTAGAGTTTTTGGCTGCTTTTTCATACCAAAAAGCTGCTAATTCATAGCTCTTTTCAACTCCGAGACCTTTATAATTCATCAAGCCTAGATTATATTGAGCATCAGAGCTATTGTTTGCTGCTAAAATAAGTAGTTCTTCATAGGCTTGAAAATACTTCTTTTCTTTCAAACTTTTTGAAGCATCTTCAAAAGTTATTGCATTTATGCTTGAAAAAAGTATTCCTAATATAATCAAAAGTTTTAACATATTAAAGCCTTTTATTATTCTTTATCTTTCATTTCTTCGTTTACTTTTATTTTATCAAGTGTTGCGTCTATATTTTCATTTACTTCTTTATTTAATTTATCTATTTCTTCATCAATAATATTTAGATTTTTTTCATCTATTTCTTCATCTAAATTCTCTTCTTTATCATCTAATAGAATGTCTTTACTTGTATCTTCATCTACACTTAACTCAATATCTTTACTTAAAATATCATCACCGTATTGATCAATATTTCTTACTTTTATTTTATCATCAAATGAGATGTTTTTCAAAACATCATATTTATTTGGAGTTATAGTATCCCAAAGGTCACCATCACATAAAGCAGAATCTCCTAAGACATAATCCTCACATTTTGGCCACTCTTTATTTAATCCTAACATAAAATCTAATCTTTTCCAGAAAAACTTATATAAAGGCTTTTTAAAGTAAATAGGATTATCTTCATCATAAGCTTCAATTCTTTTAATATTTAATTTTACATTTGTTGTTTTATCTTTTTCTTCAACTGATATAGCCCATTTATCTTCTGTAGTATAAGCACTAAAAAGTCTAACTACTAATTTTGGTTTAACAACATAAATACTATCTCTATATGAATCTATTAAGAAATCTCTATTTCCTGAATACATAAATACTTTTTTTGAAGCTTCCAATACAGCATCTTTATTTATATTTTTATATACTTTTTTTGTATATGGTTTTTCTTTATTTAAGTTTTCATTACTTACTGCACATGCAGTAAAAAAAGTAGCAATAGTAAAAGTGCATACTATTTGCAGAATTTTTGTTTTATTTACTAGTACCATAAGCCCCTAACCTATCTAATAATTCATAATCTAAATCTAATTTAACACTATCAGCGATAATATTTATATTGTTTAGCTGTCCGAAAATTAGTGTATTTTTTACCTTATGTTTTTTTACTACATCATTAGCAAAACCTGTAGTATAATCTTTATGCATTCTTATATATGTAATTGCTAACTTTTCTAACTGCTCTAAAGGATAGTCTTCATTTTTGTATCTCTTAAGAATTGTTTTTAAGTTCATTTCAGAACATGTATTTACAAATCTAATAAAATCTATTTTATGTAAAAAAGCACTATAAGCAGTAATACTAAATACAACTTTATTAATAACTTCTTTGTTTTCTAAAGAGTATTCTTCAAGCCATTTAATAAAAGAGTTATCTTTAATAGTGCTAAAAGATAAGTTTACTGCTATTTCAAAATTACAGTTTGTGTTTTTAATATATTCAACTGCTTTTTCAACAACTTGCTTATCAAACTCTTTGATAACTCCAAGCTTTTCAGCAACAGATACAAAAGAACCTATCAATAGTTTCTCACCATTATGATCAAATAATTGTGGAGCTAACTCTTTCATGATAATCTCATCAGGTTTATCAAATGAATATGTATCTAATACAAAACTAATATCAAATTTAGATTCAGATATGATTTCTTTTACATTACTATCTATTTTTTCATAATTTTTAGAAACATCTTTCTCTGTAATAATATAAGCTTTATTATTTCCTAATTGTTTAGATTTATCATAAGCTTCATTTGCAGAATTTAAAACACTTTCAATTGTTCCATATAAATCAATAGATGTAGCACCAACTTGAACTAATTCATCTGGTACATCAAAACCTGAACTCATCTTACTTACTATATCATCTACTAAAGCTTGTGAAATTTCTTGAGCTTCTTTATCATCAATATTTTTAGAAATAACTGCAAACTGAGAACCATAAAACCTATAGATTTTATTATCAGATTTACTATGAGAATAAATTGTATTTTTTATTACACTTGAATAGTGTTCAATAAAGTTATTTATATACCCACTATCATGTTTTTTACTAATTGTTGCTAAGCCATCAATTTTTATAATAAATACATATCCAGAAGTTGAAGTAATAAACATATTTTTTAAATCAAAATCAAATATCTTTTTATTTGGTAATCCTGTTAATGTATCAGTAGAAACTTTAAGTTCTAAAGACTCTTTGTTCATGTTTAATTCATTTGTTAAAGCTGCAATTTTAGATGACATTTTAGATACTTTTTGTGTAAGTTCTACAATTTGAGGTGTTCCCTCAAACTTATTTTTTTCTATAGTTGCAAACTTATTATTTATAATCTTATCAAGATGTTTGTTTAAATAAATAATAGGTTCATTCACATACTTTTTAAATACATATCTATGATAAAAAGCAATTACGAAAATAATAGGAAAAGTCATAACAAAAGTAAATAATATAAGTTTTAATAAAAAATCTTGAAGCTCTTTTTTCACAAAATAACTGTTTAAACCATAAGTAATTGTAGCTACTTTAATATCATCAATCACTAAATCATATACTTTTGAGGAAAAATCTAAATCAATTAAAGTACTTACAAATGAAAAGAATTTGTCTCCATCCATAGTTTTTTTCATTTCTAAATTTGAAAAATTGATTTGTGTTAAAAAGTTTTGAATTTCACCTTTTTTATAAAGTTGAAATCTAATTTGCAAAGCTTGGTTTTGCTCAAAATTATTTGATGGAATAAACTCAAAGTATGAACTTCCTTCAACTTCTTGAATAAAGCCAAAATTAGCATCAACTAATGTTTCTGTCATTTTCCATGACTTATCATCAAAGTTAGCTACTGAATCAACTAAAGAATTTTTATCAAAAATAAACCTATTATAGTCTACTTTTATTTGTTTAAATAGTTTCAAATCAACTGATTTATCAATTTCTAATAAAGTGTTTTCTCTTTTTACTAAGATATTATCTTCAAAATAATTATTTAAATAGTTTAAATTTAATTGAAAACTGTTCTTCGTTCTTTCAACTAAGTTATCTTTATAGTTTTTATAAAATAAATAAGAAGAAGACAAAAAAAGTACAATAAATATTACAGATAATATAGAAGTATTTCTAATATTATTATTTGTATATTTATTCATAGTTTTTTTCATTATCTATTACCTATTTCTTGAATTTTTGGATCAAGTCTTGGATGTATGCTATTTGTTGCTTTTAAAGCTTCTTCATTACTTGTAAAATCGCCATAGTTTACAATGGTTTTACTTCCATTTTTAACTAAATTTACCTTACTTAAATCTAATCCAAATCTATGGATAAACCATTTAACTTTTGAATTATCAATTTCATCTAAGAATAGTGTAAATTTCTTACTTTGTATTTTATCAGAAGCTTCGATAACTTTTTGTTCTACTAGTTTTTTCTCTTTTTCGATTCTTTCTTGTTCTTTTCTTTGAGCTTCAAGTTTAGCTTGTTCTTCTGCTAGTCTTTGCTCTTCAAGTGCTTTTTGTTCTGCTAGCTTCTTCTCTTCTTCAATTTTTTCTTGCTCTATTTTTTGAGCTTCAAGTCTTGCTTGTTCTTCTGCAAGTCTTTGCTCTTCAAGTGCTTTTTGTTCTGCTAGCTTCTTCTCTTCTTCAATTTTTTCTTGCTCTATTTTTTGAGCTTCAAGTTTTGCTTGTTCTTCAGCAAGTCTTTGCTCTTCAAGTGCTTTTTGTTCTGCTAGCTTCTTCTCTTTTTCAATTCTTTCTTGCTCTTTTCTTTGCGCTTCAAGTTTTGCTTGTTCTTCAGCAAGTCTTTGCTCTTCAAGTGCTTTTTGTTCTGCTAATTTCTTCTCTTCTTCAATTTTTTCTTGCTCTATTTTTTGAGCTTCAAGTTTTGCTTGTTCTTCTGCAAGTCTTTTCTCTTCAAGTACTTTTTGTTCTGCTAGCTTCTTCTCTTCTTCAAGTTTAGCTTTTTCTTCTAAATTCTTTTTAAGTTCTTCTTCATTAGTTTTTCTTTGCTCTTCTAAATCTTTCTTTTTACTTGCTAATTGTTTAGCTTCTACTAAAGCTTTTGTTAACTTCTCTAGTTTAGTTTCTTCTTGACTTATACTCTCTTCTTTAGTACTTTGTTCTTCAATTAATCTATTTTCTTTTAGATTATTTTTTACAAAAGATTCTTGTGTTCTAAAGATTTTTTGAATAATTGGTTTGTTTCTTCTAATAAACTCAGGTAGTTCTTCTAATTTTGACTTTACATCTTCAAAGCTATCGTATATTCCATACATAACCATTATTTTACCACTATTAGAAATTACTAAAATAGTTTTATTCTCAATATCATTCTTATTTACATACTCTTTTGCTAATTCCATAGTATCAAAAGCTGCAATATTTAAAGTAAAGTTGTTTTTTGGAGCATCTAAATATTTTTTAACAAAATCTTTTTGTTCTTTTAAATCAAGTGGTTTTTTATATACAAACTCATTATTAACTTTTTTGTCTTTTTTATTTACATACTCATATTCAACTTTTTCTTCTTTTACAATATTAAACTTTTTATTCTCATTGTAAAGCTTGATAATAGAAGCACTATTTTGAATTACAGGGAAAATATTTTCACCTTTTATTCCTGTAAATTGTAAATGGTTTTGAGCTTGCTTATAGTCTTCAAAAATACCATAAACTAATTTTATCAACTCTCCATTATCTCCTGCTCTAAAAAAGAAACTATTCTTGTATATATCATTATTTTCTATGATAGTTTTTACATCTGAAAGTTTTGTAAAGGTACTTACATTAATTGTATACTCATTATTGTTTAAAGCTAAAAACTTTTCTTTAAACTCTTGATTAGCAGTAAAACTCTTTTTCTTTTTAGGCTTTAAATACTTCTCAACAACTTTAACCTTTACTTTTACTTCTGGTTTTGGCTTTTGGATTTCAAGACCCTCTAAATATTTATTGTATTCTTCTTTTATAAGAGAAACTTTTTTTATTGCTAGGGTTTTATTTGCTAATTTTTCTTTTAGAGTATCTAAATACTCTTGTGCTAATTCTTCATTCTCAAAATTATTATGGGCTATTTTAGTTTGAATTTTTAAATCATTTACAACATCATAGGCTAAAGAATCTTCTTCAAGTTTATTCTCTTTTATAAAAGAAAAAGATTCAAATAGGTTTTTAAAATTGCCGATTTCAATCATATAGCTATTTTCATCAAAAGCCTTAAACTTTTCTATAAATTCATTTATCTTTTCTTCTAGAGATACTACAGGCTCAATAATATTTTCAATCTTTGGAACAATCTCTTCTTCTTTTTCTTTCTCTTCTGTCTTTTTATTCTCTTTTTCTAAGTCTTTAAAATTTAATCCAGGAGATGAAACACCCTCTTTTGGATAAATCGTATCCATATAATCACTTTTTGAAAAGTCAATAAACTTTTGACTTGAAGGATCAATTTCAAAGAAAGTAGCAATATCACCAGTAATTTCTAAGATATCAAAAAACTCTGTTGCTTGTTGTTGTTCAAACTTTACAAGCTCTGTTTCTGCTGAGTTTAATTGTCTTTGTCCTTGAAGCAAAGTAGCTAAGTCTTGCTCACCTAATTTAAAAGCATCCCAATAAGAACTAATCATTTTTCTAGAAGCTATTACTTCTTCAACTGTACTTTTTAAAGCTTGTGAAACTGAATCCACAGAAGTATATAGTTTAGATAAATTCCATTTTATCTTTTTCTTTTCTTCTTCTAATCTATAATTTAACTCTCTAATAGCACTATTTACTTCTAGTACTTTATTTTGATCTTTACCGCCATTGTATAAATTATATTTTACTTTAACTTTTCCATTATAGTATGACTCATGTTCTTCAATATCTTCTTTGTCATTTACTTTTTTATATGACATTTCAAAATCAACAGTTGGTTTGAATGCTGATTGAGTACTTCTAATTCTATACTTTTCTGCTTCTATTGTTTTATAATAGTTTATTAACTCTTTATTATTATCAAGTGCTCTTTTATAAAGCTGATCAAAATCATCTATTTTTATATCAAAGCTTTTCTCAAAAGGAAGAGTTTTTTCAAATCTTGAACCAACTACATATTCATAATATCTTAAAGCCTCTATATATTTTGATTTAACTTTTACAAGTTTTGTCATAGCATTTGCTACACTTGCTTTAATAGAAGTCAAATCTCCAATTGATGCTGCTCCATTGTCGTATTTTACAGTTACAATATCAAGAATCTTTCTTAGTTTCTTCATATTTCTTTCATTTACTAAAACAGACCTATTTGCAAATACAACTTGGAAATAAGCCTTAATTGCTTTTTTTATTTCATCATCTAGTGTAATTTCGTATTGATTTTGAGAAACTTCTAGTTTTTTAACTAGATTGTTAATATCATTTGTAATCTTTCCACCTGAATAAAGATTTTGTCTTAATACAATTCTGTAGTTATTATCTTTATATCTTTTATATAAAAGATTCTCATCACCACTTGGTTTTTTATAAGTTTTTCCATAGTTATACTCTAAATCAACAGAAGGATAGTTTTGCGCAAAAGCACTTTTTACTTTTAATTCATATTGAATTACTTTTTCTCTTTTTGCTTTTAAATTTTCACTTCTTGAAATAGTTTCTAAGACCACATCAATTAATCTTACTTTTTTATAATTTGAGCTATCAATTGCGTCTTTATACTTATCTTTTTCTTTTAGTTTATCTAGTGTAGCTAGGTTTCTTTCATTGTCTAAAGAGTCAAGATTAGTACTAACTCCTTCTACTCTTTTTAGCTTTTTTATAGCTTCAAGATTTAAATTAGCATTTGCAATATCTTTATTTGTTAATTGTACATTTTGCTCATCTTGCGCACTAAACATAGAAGATGTTGCTAATAAAACTAAACTATATCTAAATATCTTTTTCACTATCTTTTTATCCTAATCACTAAATAACCATTTTGTTTATTAATATCTTCTTTTACTTCTGTACTAGCTAAAAGATCAATTCTTACATCTTTTTTCTCGTAACCAAACTTTCTAATAAGATTTCTTGTTCCTAAAGACCTTGCTAAAGATATTTGTTTAGCAACTGTAGCACTAGCTTGATCTTGAACATCAGCAGCAGTAATTAATATCTTATGATTATTATATTTCTTTTTAACATCTGCAATAAAAGCTTTTAAATCTTTTGCAATTTTATTATCTAAGAAAATTTCATTTCCTTTATATGTGATAATAAAGTACTCTTCACTTTGTACAAGTACTTGTTTAGAGTCATTATCATCATCTTTTACATCAGCTACATCAACTCCACCTGATTCAAGTTCTGCTTCTTTTTTTTCTATTGCTTTTACTGTTCTTTCTTCTATTATTTTCTTTAGTCTAACAATCTCTTGTTTCATTTCTTGTATATTTTGAGTTTGTTTTTTTTGCTCTTGGTCTTGTTCTTCTTTCTTTTTTACTATTTCTTCTATTTGAAGAGGTGAAGGCGTGCTATTAAAGATCAATTCATCTGTTGTAATCGTTCCTGTATAAGAAACTTTAAATTTAAATTGAGCATAATATCCAAGGTTCACTAGCAATACTAATAGAAAAAGTAACATTACTAAAATCACTGATGAAAAAATATCAACAAATGATGGCCAAGGATTAAATTCATCTTCACATTTTCTGCTCATTCAAATTCCACTATTTATTTTCTAGCTTATCAATTCTAGTATTTAAGGTTTTAACTAAGTCAAGTAAAATTTTATTACTCTCTTCTTGTAACTCTAAATTCTTTTTCATAGTCCTATGCTCCGACATAATTACATTTGAAATCTCTTGTAATGACTCTTCCATCATTGAAGCATTTGAGAACTGGTTTACATTTAATTCTCTTAAGTTGTTAACTATATCTTCTAGAAGCATTGTTTCTTTTTCATCATTTTTATTACTTGAAGATAAATTATCACTTATAACTTTATATATCTCTTCATTGCTTTTATTAGACTTGTCAAGTTTTTCAGTAAAACTACCCATAGTATCAACAAATACATCAAGAAATCCAGCTCCTGGATTTGCAACTGCACTTGAGGCTGCTGTTTGAGTCATAGCTTGAGGTAAACCACTCTCTTCTAAAGCTTCTGATGATTGAGACTCAATAATTTTACCCTTCATCCAATCTTCAACATCATGTAAAAATGCTGCTTGGTTTCTTGTTAAAATATATTGCATTACATTTAAGATAACTGCTGAGGCAACACCAAATAATGATGAAGCAAATCCAACTGACATACCACCAAGAGGACCTGAGAAACTTGTCATTACTTCACCTAGATCAATATCATCACCACCAAAAGATAAAATAATTGCACCCATTTCATCAATAGCAACTAATAATCCTGTAAAAGTACCAAAAAGTCCAAGCATTAATGATGTTCCAACGAAAAAGTTTGTATAACCTTTTTGATTAAAAAATTGATCTGTTAACCAATCACTTACATCTTTTGCTTCATGTTGTGTAAAGTAAAGAACACCTCTTTTTGCTCTTTTGTTAAACATATGAGCAATAGTAGCAGGAAATACACCTGTAATTCCTTGAAGGTAAAATTCTAAATCCTTACCCTTTTTATAGGCTAAAATTCCAAAAGTACCTGAAAGCATTGTAAGTTTAATAGCTGCTTGATATAAAACTAATAAACCAATAGAAAATATAGTTAAAATTGCAACATTAAAAGTTAATGTTGCAAAAAAGAATGTACTAATTAATTGAATGTTTGAAAAAACTAAAAAAACTAAAAACAGTAAAAAGATAAAGTAAATCTTTAATATTTTAATACGTCTCATAAAAGTCCTCTTAGAACATAAATAGTAAGATTGAAATAACTAAACCTAAGGCAACTGTTGTTACTGTTTTTGTCATTTTATCTACGATATTTACAAAAGATCCACTGTTTGCAACTGTTTGACCAATTAAAACAACCCCAATTACATTTCCATTAATATCAGAAATTTCTCGTACGGATCTATAGAACTGATCATCAACTGAATAACTAAGATCCATCATATTTGCAAATTCTTCTTTACCGTTTTCAATGATTTTAGCAAAGAATTGACCATCATATCTTGCCTCTTCTACATATAAATCATTTACTACTTCTCTATATTTCCCGTTTCTAGCATTAATTGATAATTTATTTAACATTCTACTTTCTAATAAAAACATGAAAATAGAGTCTTCTTTAGTATATACATCTTTAAATACATGTAACTCTTCTTTTAACTCAAGAACACCAACTATTCTATCTTCTGAAATTATAGGTTGTATATAAACTAAATATATTCCATCAAATAAAACTTCTAATCCAAAAACTTTATTTTTTGAAGTTATAACTGAGTTAATACTATTTCTATATTGATTTACTTGATTAATCACAGGATAGAAACTAAGTTGTAGTGTTTCAAAACCACTATCTTTAAAGCTCTTGTTATAAGAGCCTATACTATTTCCAACTGCAATTAAATCATTTGTTTGCACTTCGTTGATTAAAGTAGTGTTTGAATTTACAGATAAAAGTATCTTTTTAAATTCTAACTCTTTTTCATAAAATTTATTTTTTAAGTTCTTATCATATGATGAAGCAATATTTGTATACACTTCTTTTGATGCATTTTGCGTCATGTGTGTTAACAAATATAATGAAAGAAAAATACCTGTGATTGAAAGAACGGCAAGAATAGTAAACCATAAACCTTTATTTTGTTTAAGATTTTTTATACTATTTTGAAGAAACTTGAAGAAACTAAACATTAAAACCTCTCATATACTACATAAAAAAGACATATTACACTAAGTAAACTTTTAAAAAAGTAAATTTAATATGACTTTTTAATAACTAAAATGAATTATTGTTCGCTTAGTGCATTTTTTCTTATATCTTTTAATGGTTTTATTATATATTCAAGTATTGTTTTCTTTCCTGTAAGTATATTTACATTTGCTACCATTCCAGGTAAGATAGGAAGTTCTGGTGCAAATTGGTTTGTATCTGCTTTAATTTTTGCTAAATAATATACACTTCCATTTCTATCTTCAAAAGAATCAGCAGAAATTGATGTAAGTTTTCCTTCAAGTAATCCATATTTAGAGAAATCATAAGCTGTAACTTCAATAGAAACTGTTTGTCCTTCCCAAACTAGGGCTCTATCAGAAGTTTTTATTTTTGCTTCAATAGTTAAAGCATCTTCAAGAGGAGTTATTTCAGCCATTTTATCACCTGGTTTTACAATTCCCCCTAATGTATAGAAATATAACTTATTTACAATACCATTCACAGGAGAAATAACTTCTTTTCTAAGTTCTCTATCTGTATTAGCCTTATTTTTTTCAATTAATTTATTTATTTCAGCTTTAATTGTAGAGTATTTATTTAAGTACTTTGTTCTTTGTTCAGATCTTACTTCTTCAATTCTTTTTTTAGCTTCGCTGATTTCTTCTTTTATAATAGGTATACTACTTCTTGTTTCAGATAACTTAGTAACGATGTTTTGTTTTTTTGATAATTCAGAAATATACTCTTTTTTAGAAACTGCATTTTTCTTATATAATTGCTCTAAAATCTTCATATTAACCTGAGCTAAATTTAACTCAATTGAAAGGTTTTCAAACTTTCTTTGAGCTTCATTTAGTTTTAACTTTTTTTGATTTAGCTTATCTTTGTAAATATTTATTTTGTTTTTTACATTCATTTGGTCTTCATTGAAAAGGCTTCTTTCATTTTCAACTATATCAGGTATTTTTTCTATAAATTCATCAGGAAAGTTTAAACTATCTTCTTCATTTATAAAAGCTTTTAGTCTTATTTCACTTGCTTTAAAAGCCAATAGGTCAATCTCTTTTGATTTTAAATCGGCTTTAAAAAACTCATTTGATAAAGTATATATAACTTGACCTCTTTTTACAGTCTCACCTTCATTTACATTTATATAAGAGATAATCCCACCTTCTAGGTTTTGAAGTACTTTTGTTTGACTTGAGGGAACAACCTTTCCTACTCCTCTTACAACTTCATCAACATTACTAAAAGATGCCCAGGTTACAAAAGAAACTATAAAAAGCATTATAGGAAGAACTGATACATAATAATTCCATTTTCTTTCTTCAAAAAATCTACTATCCATAAGTCCCTACTTCTTTTGTTGTAATGCAGCTAAAACCTGATTTTTAGGTCCATCTGCTACTATTTTTCCATTGTTTAAAACAATAACTCTATCTACTAGCTCTAAGGCTGCAAACCTATGTGTAATTACAATCAATGTTTTTTCTTCAAGAAGTTTTTTAATATGACTAATCAAAGTTTTCTCTAAACCTATATCCATACCTGTTGTTGGTTCATCTAAAACAACGATTGAAGGGTCATTTAATACTGCTCTTGCAAGGGCAACTAAGTGTCTTTGTCCTACTGATAAGTTATTTCCTCTTTCCCCTACTTGCAAGGCATCACCTTGTCCTGATTTTTTTACTAACTCATCTAAACCTGTTAGTTTTATAATCGACATAAGTTTTTCTTTACTTATTGGGTTTGATAACTCGATGTTTTCTTTTAATGTTCCTGAGAACAAGAAAGGCTCTTGAGGCATAACACCTACATTTTGTCTAACTTCAACAGGATGTATTGTAGAAATTTCATGACTATCTAAATATACACTTCCTTTAGTTGCACTATCAAGTCCAGTTAGAAGTCTCATAAATGTAGTTTTACCAGCACCAGTTTGACCTATAATACCTACTTTCTCTCCTGGCTGGATTTTTAAGTTACACTCTGCAAGTGATGGATATTTACTATTTTTATAAAAGAACTCAACATCTTTAAACTCAATTTCACCTTTTATTTTACCAAGACCAATATCTGGTTTTTTCTCATTTTCTAAAGGAAGATGCCAAAACTCATTTATATTATTAAGTGATTCTTTTATCTCTTTTAATTTAATAACCATCATAGAAGTTTGAATTACAGGAACCATTGCCCTGCTTGCTAAAATAGTAACAGCTATTAATCCCCCAACTGTTAAGTTTTTATTAGCTATTTCAAATACCCCAACCACGATAACTGCCATAGTTACAAACTGAACAACAGTTTGAGATAAGTTCATAGAAAATACATTTAAAGATTGGATTTTTTGAGTAATTGATTCTGTTACTGCAACTAAATTTCTCCAATTAAATAGTTTAGTTGATGTTGCATTTGATAGCTTAATAATCTCACTACCTTGAATAGTCTCTACTAAATAACTATTTTTAGCTTGAATATTCTCTACATTTTTTTTACTTAAATTTGAAATTGGTATTTGCATAAAAATATTAAATATTACAATTAAAATTGCAACTACTATTGGAACGGCTGCAACTGTTGGAGATATTAAAAAAATCACAAAAACAGCTATAAAGAAAAATGGTAAGTCGATTACTTGTAAGATTGATTTTGTAGCAAAAAAGTCTTTTATTTGAGCAAGTTCCCTAAAAAGATTTGCTTTTGAACCAACCAGTGTCGTATCATACTCAGACTTTATTGTAAGCATTCTTTTCATAAGTTCTTCTTCTAAGTAAACCCCAAGTTTTTTACCAACTTTTTCTATTATATGATTTCTAACACTCTTAAAATATACATCAAAAAGAAGTATTATTACAACTCCACTTGCTAAAACAAATAGTGTTTCTGTTGCATTATTTGGAACAACTCTATCATATACACTCATAGTAAACAAAGGTACAGCTAATGCAAAAATGTTTATAAAAAGTGTTAAAAATCCAACTTCAATATAAGATCTCCAAAATGTTTTTACAGGATTCCAAAACCAACTTTTGTCTCTTGGTTTTTCTAAAGTCTCTTTTTTGCTTGGGTTTCTAAAAACTAATATTGCTTTTTTGAAGTTTTTTAAAAAAACAGGTGCTTCTTGAACTTGTTTTTGTGTTACTGGGTCAAAAAGATAAATATCTCTATCTTTTTTTAGATACACGTAAGGTTTATCATTTTCATCAATAATAATACATGGGAAAAAGTGGTTTGGTATATCTAGGGCACTTATATCTTTTGAAACTGCACTAAGACCTACTTCTTGAATTACATCAATAGCTATTTCAGGAGTAAAGCCATTTGAAGTTGAAGCACAAAGATTTAAGATTGTATCAATAGATATTTCACCAAAGTAAAAGTCTAAAATATATTTCAAAGAGTAAAGTAAAGGATACTCTTCTCTTTGGTTTATTTCATCATTATTTTCTATATTTTCGTTTGTATTTAACGTCTCTTCCAATTATCTACCTATAACTAAACTTTTATTTTAAAATTAGAAAAAAGTTTATCATAAATAGACTGAAATACGCTATCCCAAACCCTATTTGTTTTTTGTCTGAATAGTTTTGCACTTGGATACCATAAAGATTTTTCACCTTTATTTTGCCATCTCCAATCAGGTATTTTTTGTAGTGGAACCCAAACTGGTTTATTTAAAGCACCAGTTAAATGAGCAACTGATGTATCAGATGAGATTACTAAATCAAGTTCATTTATCAAACTTGCTGTTTTAGAAAAGTCTGTTAGCTGCTCTGTTAAATCTATAATATCATCTTCAAAGCCAAGTTTTTTTATATCTTCTTTTTCAGGACCCACTTGAAGTGAATATACATTTACTTTTTCACTTTTTACAAGCTTTTCTAAATAACTTAAATCAAAAACTTTTCCATCATAACTCTCACCTGTTACAGAAGCACTCCAACAAATTCCAATATTTAAAGTTCCTTTTTTCTTTGTTATTTTGAAGTTATCATCTTTTTTTGCTTTTAAGTATCCCTTGTCTTGCTTTAGTTCTTTTATATCTTTTATTCCTAAAATATAAGGCATACTCATAAGAGGTAAATGATAATCAAATGAAGGTGTATCTTCACTTCTATCAGTTAAAATATCAATTTCTTCTAAACACTTAAATAGCTCTTTTAGTTCATCTCTACATTTCACAGCTATTTTACAAGAAAACTTTTCTTTAATATCAGAGATAAATCTAATAAACTGTAATGAATCCCCAAACCCTTGCTCAGAGTGAATTAAAAGTGTTTTATCTTTTATATCTTCTTTACCTGTAAACATAGGTTTTGAGAAAATATCTTTATTATTAAAGATATGAGCTTTCATTTCATCTTTTTGGAATCTATACTCATACTCTTTAAAACCATTTTCATAATCACCTTTAGCTAAATACATAGTTGCTAAATCAAAGTGAGCATTTACAAAACTTGGGTCAAGCTCAATTGCTTTTTTATATGACTCAATTGCTTTATTTGCTTGGTTTAAATACTTATATGAAGTTCCAACATTACTATAAGCATTTACACCATTTGGTGCTAACTCAATTGACTTTTCATGTAATTTTGCAGCTTTTTTATACTCATGGATTTTATTATATACATTTCCTAGATTTGTATAAGCTCCCGCATTTTTTGGGTCTTTTTCTATGGCTAAATCTAAAGACTTAATAGCTTCATCGTACTTTTTTAGTTTATTTAAACAAGCTCCAATATTACTATGTAACTCATGGTAATTTTTATCAATATTTAGTGCAATTTTAAATATTTGTATTGCTTCTTCATACTTTTCTTGTTTATAAAGTATTACTCCAATATTATTTACAGCTTTTGAAAAGTTTGGATTTATTTTCACAGCTTCTTTATATGCCCAAATCGCTTTATTTGAGTCTTTTAATGCTTCAAAAGTAATTCCTAAGTTATTATATGCATTAAAGTTTTTTGGATCTCTTTTTATACAATCACTAAAAGCTTGAATAGCTCTTTTATAATCTTTTACGTCTTTTAAAGCATTTCCTAGATTATTGTATGTCAAAGCATTATGAGGGTTTATTTTTATTGCTTTTATATAGTAGTTTATGGCTTCCTTACTATTTCCTAAAGCCTTTGAGATAACTCCTAAGTTTGCTAGGGCATCTTCATTGTTTTCTTCAATCTCTAATACTTTTAAATATAGCTTTTTACAAGCTTCAAGGTTTCCTTTTTTGTACTCTTGCAATGCCTGATTTGCTAAGTTTATAACTTCTTGATTTGATGAAAGAGTTTTAAAACCCTTTGAGTTTTTAAGAAAACTTATAAAAGTAAGTTTTGATATTTTCTCATCAGCTATTTCTATAGGTAATGAACTTTCATCAAGCTGTTCAAATCTTAGTTTTAAAATATCATGAATATTAACTCCATTGTTTTTCCAACCTTTGTTTGTTGGAACTGCACTTATTTTATTGTTTAAGACATAAAATAAAGCATCTTTTTTTAAAGCTTTTTTGATTGTATCAATTTCCATTTGAGGACTTAGACAGTGTTGTAAAACCCAAATACTATAAGCAGCATCAAATCTAAAGCCTTTTTTTATATTCTCTTCTAAATCTTGTGGAGATATAGCTTTAAAATTTTGGCTATTTACATACTTCTTTGCCATATCTCTCATAGAACTTGAAATATCAACCCCTATTACTTTACAAGAAGTTTTTTCTATAAGCTCTTTTGCTACTCTTCCAATACCACAACCAAAATCTAAAAGAGTCATGTTTTCATTTATTTGTAATTTTTCTACAATATCATCTACAATAAAAGGTGTCTCTTTTTCCCATCTTTCTTCACTTTTTAAATCACCCTCATTTGTAAGGATGATTTTTTTTGCTTTGTCAATATCTTCTTGTTCAAAAATATTTGGATTATAAACTATTTTACTCATCATGCTCCCTATTACTATATAATATTTTGTAAATCAATTGTTAGTGTTGTTCCAACATCATCTAACTCATATGTTTGTGTTGCAGTATTTGAAATCGTATTAGTATCACCATCAAATACATTTCCATCTTTATCTGTAAATTTGATTTTGTCTGCTTGATTAATATCTTTTAATTTTAATGTTAAATCATTTCCTGATTCTGTCCAAGACTTAATAAGATCATCAGTTAATTCAAATTCATGTTGTGAAGAATCACTAGTATTTAAAGTGAGATTTGTTAAATCTAAACTTTCAATATTACTAAAGTCATTATTATCCCCTAATAAAGTGTCACTTGATATATCTGCTCCTGTATTACCAGTTAAATTAACTTCATCATTATCTGCCCCACCATCAATAGAGAATGAATCTAAATTACTAAAGTCAAGTGAGAAGTCATCATTTCCACCATTTCCATCAATAATATCAGAAGTTCCTTCAATAGCTTGAGCTGTTTCGTTACCTAAACTAACCGTATCAGCTCCATTTGCAAAATCAACCCTATCAAGATTCGAGATATTTGTGAACTGTGAGTCTGTTATAGTTCCTGAATCATTAAATGTTAAAGTATCACTATCTCCTGCTCCAAAGTCGATGTTATCAAGATTTGTTAAATCAATAGTATCAATATTTACATTATCACTTCCGCCAGATAAATTAACCATATCATTTCCAGAGCTTAAGTTAACTGTGTCATTAGCAGCTGTTGTAGTAATATTTTCATTTCCTGTTGAATCATTTACTGTTAATGTTCCAGATAAACCATTATTAACAGATCCTAAGTTTAATGTATCACCAGCTGTTGTATTAATAGTTAATGAACCACTTCCAGTTAATGAAATAGTTCCTGATGTTTCACTTAAAATATCATTCATTTGTGTACTTGTAACTGTACCTGTATTTGTAATATTAATATCTTCATTACCTAAACCATTAATAGTTGTAGAATTATACGTAGTATTTAAATCATCAATATTACCTTCAAGTGTTGTAGCATTTACAGTTAAATCAACTGATGTTTTTCCATCAAGAGAGTTAATATCAGAAGCATTAGCTGTAATTCCATTTATAGTAATTGTTAAAGCATCACTTGAAGTTGCATTTACTAATGCTGTATCTAAATTAGATGCCGTATCAGCTGTTACTGTAGCAGTTACTACGCCACTTGTTGCAGTTAATATTTGATTTACATCACTTGCACTTGCTGTATTATCTACTACAACATCTTCATTTCCTAATCCAGTATATTGGGAATTATTAGTAATATAAATATCAATTAACTCTGATGATGTACCATTTATACTTGAAGATACAGAAGAAACATCAATAGTTTGATTTGTTTTAGCATTTAGTGCAACTAAGTCGCTTGCGTCTGTGGCTGAATTTGTAATAGTTAAACCTAAAGCATCACTTGGTGTTGCACTTGATAATAAACTATTTAAATTAGAAGCAGTATCAGCGCTTACATTAGCTGTTACAACTCCACTTGTATTTCCTAATACTGTATTGATATTTGTTGCACTAATTGAACCAGTGATATTTACAGCTTCATTACCATTTAATACTCCACCAGTTAAAGCACTATTAACTTCTGCAAAATCTGCAGCATTTTCAGTTAATGTAGTAACTCCACCATCTGTTAAGTTATCAACAATATTTGCAATACCATTAAATACTGAAGCATCTACACTTGATGTAGTTATAGTTGCTGTGTAATCATTGTTTACACCTGTTAATGTTGATAATGTACTCGCATCAGTTTCTGTAATACTTGTAGTTACAACACCTGTTGTTAATGCATCTATAGTATTTGCATCTGAAACGCTAATAGTTCCACCTGTAATTTCTACATCTGCGTTTGGAACAATTGCTAGTGCATCACTGATTTGAGTTGTTAAACTAGCTGTATTATATGATTCAGTTATTGTATTAATTGAAGTAAAGTTTGCTGTATCAATTAAAGCATTTAATGCTACTAAATCTGTTGCATCAGCTGTAGTGCTATTTGTAGTAAATGTAATATTATCACTAGTATTAACATTTGTTTTAATTGCATCATATGTTACTGTAACATCTCCAGTTGCAATTGTAGCTGTAACTGCTCCACTTGTAGCTCCTGCTATAGTGTTTGTATCACTTGCACTTGCTGTATTATCTACTACAACATCTTCATTTCCTAATCCAGTATATTGGGAATTATTAGTAATATAAATATCAATTAACTCTGATGATGTACCATTTATACTTGAAGATACAGAAGAAACATCAATAGTTTGATTTGTTTTAGCATTTAGTGCAACTAAGTCGCTTGCGTCTGTGGCTGAATTTGTAATAGTTAAACCTAAAGCATCACTTGGTGTTGCACTTGATAATAAACTATTTAAATTAGAAGCAGTATCAGCGCTTACATTAGCTGTTACAACTCCACTTGTATTTCCTAATACTGTATTGATATTTGTTGCACTAATTGAACCAGTGATATTTACAGCTTCATTACCATTTAATACTCCACCAGTTAAAGCACTATTAACTTCTGCAAAATCTGCAGCATTTTCAGTTAATGTAGTAACTCCACCATCTGTTAAGTTATCAACAATATTTGCAATACCATTAAATACTGAAGCATCTACACTTGATGTAGTTATAGTTGCTGTGTAATCATTGTTTACACCTGTTAATGTTGATAATGTACTCGCATCAGTTTCTGTAATACTTGTAGTTACAACACCTGTTGTTAATGCATCTATAGTATTTGCATCTGAAACGCTAATAGTTCCACCTGTAATTTCTACATCTGCGTTTGGAACAATTGCTAGTGCATCACTGATTTGAGTTGTTAAACTAGCTGTATTATATGATTCAGTTATTGTATTAATTGAAGTAAAGTTTGCTGTATCAATTAAAGCATTTAATGCTACTAAATCTGTTGCATCAGCTGTAGTGCTATTTGTAGTAAATGTAATATTATCACTAGTATTAACATTTGTTTTAATTGCATCATATGTTACTGTAACATCTCCAGTTGCAATTGTAGCTGTAACTGCTCCACTTGTAGCTCCTGCTATAGTGTTTGTATCACTTGCACTTGCTGTATTATCTACTACAACATCTTCATTTCCTAATCCAGTATATTGGGAATTATTAGTAATATAAATATCAATTAACTCTGATGATGTACCATTTATACTTGAAGATACAGAAGAAACATCAATAGTTTGATTTGTTTTAGCATTTAGTGCAACTAAGTCGCTTGCGTCTGTGGCTGAATTTGTAATAGTTAAACCTAAAGCATCACTTGGTGTTGCACTTGATAATAAACTATTTAAATTAGAAGCAGTATCAGCGCTTACATTAGCTGTTACAACTCCACTTGTATTTCCTAATACTGTATTGATATTTGTTGCACTAATTGAACCAGTGATATTTACAGCTTCATTACCATTTAATACTCCACCAGTTAAAGCACTATTAACTTCTGCAAAATCTGCAGCATTTTCAGTTAATGTAGTAACTCCACCATCTGTTAAGTTATCAACAATATTTGCAATACCATTAAATACTGAAGCATCTACACTTGATGTAGTTATAGTTGCTGTGTAATCATTGTTTACACCTGTTAATGTTGATAATGTACTCGCATCAGTTTCTGTAATACTTGTAGTTACAACACCTGTTGTTAATGCATCTATAGTATTTGCATCTGAAACGCTAATAGTTCCACCTGTAATTTCTACATCTGCGTTTGGAACAATTGCTAGTGCATCACTGATTTGAGTTGTTAAACTAGCTGTATTATATGATTCAGTTATTGTATTAATTGAAGTAAAGTTTGCTGTATCAATTAAAGCATTTAATGCTACTAAATCTGTTGCATCAGCTGTAGTGCTATTTGTAGTAAATGTAATATTATCACTAGTATTAACATTTGTTTTAATTGCATCATATGTTACTGTAACATCTCCAGTTGCAATTGTAGCTGTAACTGCTCCACTTGTAGCTCCTGCTATAGTGTTTGTATCACTTGCACTAATTGCTCCACCTGTAATAGTTACATCTTCATTTCCATCAACAATAGCTAAAGCATTAGTTACAACACTTGCTAAATTAGCTGTATTATAAACTTCCGTAATATCTGTAATAGTAGCAACTCCAAATGTATCTACTTTAGCATCTAATGCAACTAAATTAGAAGCATCAACACTAGTATCATTTGTAGTAAATGTAATATCATCAGAAGTATTTACATTTGTAATAGCTGTTAAGGTATCATCAACTGTTCCTGTTGTAATTGTAGCTTTTAATACTCCATTAATAGCAGCTGCTAATAAATCTGTATTAGCAGCAGAGATACTTGCATCAGTTATTGTTAAATTACCATCTCCACTTAATTCTGAAATTTTTCCATCTAGTTTATTAAATGCTGTACTTAATGTAACTCCTGAGTCAATAACTATATTTGAATCAGCAAAATTACCTGTAAATGTTGAATTACCAGTAATTTGAATAGTCTCAGTTCCACCAACATTTACAGAAGTAAAGTCAACTGAAGAGTTAGAGTTTACTGTAATATTTGCATTACCTGAACCATCAATTGTTTTTCCATTAACTATAGTATCTGCAATAGTTAAAGTGTTTCCTGCTAACACTGTAGTTGTTACTATATCATCTAACACACCTGTAAATGTTAATGAATCATTTATAGTAATAGTATCTAAAGCATTTCCACCAATTGTTGTTAAATCTGCATCTCTTTGACCTAAAGCATCAGAGATTGTTACTGTAAGTGTTCCACCACTTATTTGATTTAATGTTTCATTTGTTACAACATCAGCAGCAGCTACTACTGATACAGCATTAATTGTTGTTATTACACCATTTAAATTACCTGTAAAAGTTTGGCTTTGTGTAATAGTTGCTCTTTGTTCTGCTGTACCAGTAACTGTTGATAAATCTGCATTTGAATTTGATGATGCTATTTCAATCTCAACTTCACCTGTACTTCCAGTTTCATTTACAGTAAATCCAGTTAATTTTGAGTAATTAGATGTTAAAGTTGCTCCATCATTAACCTGAATAGTTGTCCCATTTGCAAAAGTACCAGTATAATTACTATCATTTGTAACTGTTACTATTTTCGTATTTGTCCCCATGTGAGTTAAATCTATATTTGAATCACTATCAACTAAAACTTCAATAGTTCCTGCACCATTGATTATATTAATGTTATTTGCTTGATCATCTGTGATTTGAAGTGTAGCACCTGAATTTACTGTAATAGTTTCAATAGATGTAATTGTTGAACTACTCATATCTATTACACCTGCACCAGTAGTTATAACTAATGTATCACTATCATTTCCACCATCAACACTACTAATAACATGGTCAATAGTAATAGTATCACTACCTGCTTGTGCACTAATCACGTCATTTCCTGCACCTGTTACATTGATAATATCATCACTATTTGTTGCTGTAATATTATCATCACCAGCTGAGTCATTGATTGTAAAGTCTCCACTAATATTATTTGAAATTGAACTTAAGTCTACTGTACCAGAAGCATTAACTGTCATGTTTCCTGCACCTGTTATAGTAGTTGTTTTGCCATCTAATTTATCACCAGTTGTTATTACTGTAACACCTGAATTAATATCTATATTTGAATCTGCAAAAATCCCTGTAAATGTAGAGTTTCCTGTAAACTGAATTGTTTCATTTGTATTATCATCTAAGGCTAAAATAGATGTGAAATCTGTAGCACTATCACCACTTACCTCAACAACTGCACTTCCTGCTCCATTTACTACAACTGTTCCACTTGTAACTTGTGTTTCACTTAGTGTTACAACTCCACTTGTAACTTCTATGCCATCTATTATGTCATTTGTTCCATTTATATCATGTCCTGTTAAATCAACACTTTGATTTACTATTAGATTTATAGTTCCAGTTCCATCTTTAGTAATTGTATCAAAGTCATGATCAGCTGGAGTATCTGTAGCGATAATATTTAAAACACCTGTACTATTCGTATTTATTGTAAGTGTTTCATCATCTAAGTTTGTTGCACTTATTGTTGCTGTATTCCCATCTTCAACTGAAATATCTTCAAAATTAAGTAGTGTAACACCACTTAAATCTACACTACCTGATAGAGATAAAGTATCTGTACCAGCTCCTGCATCAAGAGTATCTATATTTGGAGAGCCTGTATAGTTATATGTGTCATTACCATTTCCAGTTTTGATAACCTCAACACTTGTCAGTGTATCTGTGTTTGTAGTATCACTTACAGTTATAGGATTAGTTCCATCAATAGTTACTGTTAAATCTGTATTATCTGTAATATTATAATCAATAGTGTCAGTATTTCCTGCACCATTAAATGTGATATTATCAATAGCTGATGTATTTAAAGTATCACTTTGAGCTGAACCTACAAAGTTCTCAAAACTTTCAAATGTATCTGTACCAAATCCAGTTGATGTACCATCATTATTAGTTACATTTATAGTTATTGCATTTGAAGCATTTGTAAAGTTAAGTGTGTCATTTCCTGCTCCACCAATTAAACTATTGTTATAAATATCACCTTCAACATTATCATCACCACTTCCCATTTGAAGATGTTCGATATTGTCAATAGTATCATCTCCATCACCAGTAGCTGTTTTATTATGTAGACTAACTGTAATATTATTTGATGTATCACTATAATCTAACCAGTCACCAGTTGTGTCGTTTCCACCATCAATATTATCAACTCCACTTCCTGCAAAGATTCTGTCATTTCCAGCTCCACCTTGAAGGTTATCATCTCCTGCTTCACCTCTTAGAGTATCATCTCCTCCAAGTCCTTCTAAAGTGTTGTTCTCACTATTACCTTGTATTGAATCCCCTTGAGTATTTGAGCCTCTTAGGTTTTCAATTCCAGTTAAAGTATCTGTTCCATCAATATTTACAGTTGCATCTCCACTAGCTCCTAATGTAACATTTAATGATGCATTTACAGAACTATAATCAACTGTGTCACTATCACTTCCACCATCTATATCATCGTTTCCTGCAGTTGTAACAAATGAATCATCACCAGTTCCACCATATAACTCATCATTTCCGATACCACCATCAATATAGTCATTATCAGCATCACCATAAATAGTGTCATCTCCATCTAAACCATAAATACTATCAGAACCTGAATTACCTTGAAGTTCATTTACTCCATCTGAACCATAAATAGTATCTTGACTTGTAGAACCTATAACATTTTCAAAACCACTTAAAGTATCATTACCTTCACCTGTTGCAGTATTTGCAGCTATTCCATCATGTGCTGTTGTTGAGTCTATATTTATTTTTACACCTGTTAATGAACTATCATAAACAACCCAATCGTTTGAACTTGTGTCAGTTGAAGCATCACCACCAAACATAGTATCATCACCAAGACCACCTTCAATAGTATCATCACCAGCACCACCAGTTAGATAATCATCTCCTGCTAAACCTTCAATAGAGTCATTACCTTCAAGTCCATTTATTGTGTTATCAATATTTACTGTTTTAGTACCAATAATTCTGTCATCTTTATCACTACCATTTACATTTTCAATACCTAATAAAGATTGATTATATTGTGTTCCACCTACACTAAATACAGCATTGTCTTGGTCTTCTAAATCTACATTATTATCAATTATTGCATCATTTGCTGTTCCATCAATAACTATTTCAGAGAAGTCGATTAAATCTTCATTTCCACTATCACCTTGAATTTTATCATCACCAATTGAGATATAAAAAGTATCATCTAAATCTCCACCAACTAAAGTATTTTCAGAGTCATTTCCTCTAAATGTATCATTAAAAGCTGTACCTGTAACATTTTCAATATTTCTAATAGTTTCAGTATTTCCATATGAATCAGTAGAGGCATTAGAAGTTCCATCTAGCTCTACAACAACACCTTGTGTTCCACCTTCATAGAACAGATCATCTACTTCAGTTCCACCATCTATAATATCAGATCCGTCGTTATTGTAAATTGTGTCAAGACCTTCTTGTCCTGAAATATTGTCATTTCCTGTTCCACCATAAATTATATCATTTTCAGTTCCTGCATCAATATCATCATCACCTGCTCCACCATATAGTTTATCAGCTCCACTTCCACCATCTATATCATCGTTTCCTGCTTCACCATATATTGTATCAGCTCCTGCTCCTCCATTTAAAGTATCATTTCCTACTTCACCAGCATTTGCTTCTGTACCATCTATATCTTCGGCATCTCCACCGTAAATAATATCAATTCCATTTCCACCATTAATAATATCAGAACCTGTACCACCTCTAGCAGAATCATTTCCATCACCTAAGTTGATAGTATCAGCTCCACCTCTACCCCATACAAGGTCATTACCTCTGTAAGTATTAATATCATTGTCATTATCATCAAATTTAATATCATCATTTCTTGTTGCGTTATCTGCTGTATAGATATTTTCAATTTCAAAGATATAATCTGTTGCACCTGTACTATCATTTGTAACAACATAGAAGTTTTCAGTTCTATCTGTAATTCCATCACCATTTGTATCAACATCAACTGATTGAATATTTGTAGAGTCAAAAATAACTCCATTCGAACCTTCAAACTCTCTATAATCTAAAGCATCTTCTCCATCACCACCAATAATAGTATCACTACCACCAGCAGCTCTTGCTAAGTCATTTCCAGCACCTAAATCATATAAGTCATTTCCAGCTCTTCCTCTTACATAATCATTTCCACCATATGTAATAAAGATATTATTTCCACTAGTCCCCCAGAAATCTCTTTGTCCTGTTGATGATGTTGAGTCTATAATATTTTCAATACTTTGGAAATTTCCACTTTGAAGATTAATATCAACTGATCTATTTGTTAAATCTAGCCAATCACTTCCATCTTCACCATAAAGCGTATCATCACCTGCTGATAAAAGGAATGTATCATCACCATCTCCTGCATAAATAGTATTATCTCCACCATTTCCTCCAAGAGTATCAACTTGGTTTGTTCCTATTAGGTTTTCGATTTGAGTTATATAGTCTACTTGTGTGTTATCATCTATGTTTACAACTGTATTATAGTTACCATCTAAATTATTATCAACAGCGTCATAAGCAACTGTCTGACTTAAATCTATTATTACACCATTACCTGTTACACTTGAATAATCAGCCCAGTCAACTTCAACATTTGTTCCACCTACACTATCACCATATAATACAGAACCACTTAATCCACCAGTTAAAGTATCAATTCCTTCTCCACCAAAAGCAACATCTTCAGCAGCCGTTCCACTATCTGTTCCTGTATTTATAATATCTAGTCCTGTACCACCATAAATAGTATCATAACCATCTAAACCATTTAATACATCATTTCCACCATAACCATAAATAGTGTTATTTTGATTATCACCTGTTAAGTTGTCAGCATAGTTTAATGTACCTACGATATTTTCTACATCTGTTATAGCACCTGATTCTGTATTTCCATAACCATCATCATTTACAGTTGAACTTGATAAGTCTACATCTACAGAAGCTCCTACATTATAGAAACTAATAGTATCATTGTCATCTCCACCATCATAAGTGTCAATTCCATCTCCACCTATTAAAGTATCATTTCCTGTATTTCCAAGTAAGTGGTCAGCTCCTGCTCCACCATCTATTACATCATCGCCACTATTTCCATCAAGTGAGTTATCGTTTGCATCACCTGTTAATGAGTCATTTAGTGTTGTACCATATAAGTTTTCAATTTCTGTAATATTTGTAGTACCTAAACCACCTGTAATAGTTCCATTTTGCATAGCTGCATTAACTGCTGTTCCTAAAGCTTGGAAACTAAGCCAGTCTCCCCCACCTGCACCTGTAGTGTTACCACCACCATCTATTTCATCTGAACCATTTGTAGCAATAATTGTATCATCACCAAGTCCAGCTTGAATAGTGTTAGTATTTGCATCACCTTTTAGTGTATCAGCATGAATAGAACCAATGATTTTTTCAACTTCTGTAACTTGATCTTGTGTTCCAAAACCATCTTCCATTACTTCATGACTTACTACATTATTATCTTCATCAGTGCTATCTAAATAAACTCTAACACCTGTGTTTGCATCTGCAAAATCAATAGTATCTTGTCCTGAACCACCATTGATAGAGTCATTTCCTGCTTGACCTCTTAGTGTATCTATTCCATTTCCACCAAATAGTGTATCATCTCCAATACCACCATAGATGCTATCTCCTGAACCATTTCCGTATAAAGTGTCCTCATAATCACTTCCTTCATCAGTTCCGTTATATCCTAAAATAATATCATCTTGAGTTGAACCCTTGATGATTTCTATATGATCACCTAAAGTATCTGTATTAGCTCCATTTGTGATAGTACCAAAGTCATTTGAAACTCCACTTCCAAGATTTACTGTAATACCATTTGATGTAACTTGCTCATAAGTTAAGGTATCTACATCAGCGCCACCTGTAATAGAGTCATCACCTTCACCTGAGTAAATAGTATCATCTCCACTTCCAGCATCAATAGTATCATCACCATCACCTTGAAGTTTATCTATTTCATCATTTCCAGCTCCACCATAAATAGAGTCGTTTCCTGTTCCACCTTGTAAAACATCATTTCCATTTTCACCTAAAAGAGTATCAACCTCTGCTCCACCATAAATAGAGTCATTATCTTCTCCACCTAAAAGGTAGTCAATTCCAGCTCCTCCATCTATAGTATCATCGCCGTCTTCACCTCTTAAAGTATTAGCTTCACTACTTCCTGTAAGCTGGTCATCTCCATTTGTTCCTATTACAACTTCAATATCTGTGATTGTATCAACTACAGCAGTTCCACCATTTTGGTATCCATCATCTGTTGCTTGCCCTAAACCTAAATCAACTATTACTGCATTTCCATCATCATCTAAAGTAACAGTAGAAGAATTTGTATCAATATTACTAAAGTCTAAAGTATCAATACCATCTCCACCTATAAACTCATCTACACCTTTTGAAGCTATAAATAGGTCATTTCCTTTATATCCATCAAGTACATTTATTTCATTGTAATCATCACTACCTTTTAATGTATCATTATTTTTTGTGGCAATAATATTTTCAATACCCTCAACACTATCAGCATTTGTGGCATTTCCAACTTCTTTGATTTCTTGCTCATTATTTGTGTCATTATCTCCATCATCCAGTGATAAATCTGCATTAATAGCTGTAGTACTTGTAATATAACTATAATCAACTGTATCAGTTCCATTATCTGTATGTGTAGTTCCACTTAAAGAACCACCATAAATAACATCAGAATCTAAGCCACCTAAAATAGTATCATTATCATTTCCACCTATTATTACATCAGCTCCACCTGAACCTATAAGTAAGTCATTTCCACCTTGTCCTTGAAGTGAGTTTGTATTTTCATCTCCAACTATAGTATCTGCAAGATTTGATCCAATTACATCTTGAATATCATATAGTCTATCCGTACCCTCACCAACAGCTGTTTGAGTACCTAACGTAGTTGATGTTTCCCTTGAAAGTTCTATATTACTATCTGATGAAGAAAGATTTAATAAAATAGAATTTGAAGCATCTGAGTAATCAACTACATCTCTACTTGCATCTACACTTGAAACCAATGAATCATTACCATAAATAAAGTCATCTCCAGCTCCACCTTTAAATGTATCAGCTCCTAATTGTCCAACTAAAGTATCAGCACCATCTCCACCTGAGATAATATCATCATTTGCTCCACCATCTAAAATGTTGTTGTTTGAGTCTCCTGTGATAACATCTTGTTCATTTGTACCTATAATATTTTCAATACCATCAATATATTCTGAGTTTCCAAAACCATCATCTTGAACTCTATAAGTTGCTGTATTACCTAATGTTTGAGCTACACTTAAATCTACATCTATACCTTGTGTTCCATCACTAAAGTCTATAGTATCAGCAGTTCCATCACCACCATCAATATAATCTTGACCTTCTAAACCTTTGAAAGTGTCATTATCAGCTCCACCTTCTAAAGTATTGTTATTTTCATCACCTGTGATATTATCTGCTCTATTTGTTCCTATTACATTTTCAATATTTCTTAGAGTATCTGTTTTTCCATTTGATAAAGCAGTACCCTCAGCACCATTTGAAATATCATTATCTGTATCTAAATCAACAGTAACTCCATATGCTAAATCTGAGAAATCAGCTGTATCTAGGTTGTCTCCACCATCAATTACATCAGCATCCGCTCCACCTCTAATAATATCATTACCTGCACCTGTAATAATTGTATTTGATAAGGCATCACCGTAAATAGTGTCATCACCATCACCTGTGATAATATTTTCTACACCATCTAAGAACTCTTTATTTCCATATCCATCATTTTGAACTCTATAAGTATCACTACTTCCATCTGTTTGAGATGTGTTCATATCAACTACAACTTTTTGTGTTCCTGCTGTAAAGTCAACTGTATCAACTCCACTACCACCAATAAGTTTATCAGCTCCATCAAGTCCTACTAGGTAATCATTTCCTGATCTTCCCTCTAAAGTATTATTAGAGTCATTTCCTGAAATATAATCACCTTTATTTGAACCAATTACATTTTCAATATTTGTAATAGTATCAGTTCCATACTCATTATGAATTCTTTGAGCATTTTCATCAGATAAATCAATTTCAATACCTAAGTAAGCATCAACACCAGTTGTATCAATACCAGCTCCATCAACATCTCTTGTATCACCTGTATCATCATTTATTGAAATTGAGTTGTAATCTAAAGTATCAGAAGTACCATCTGTTGTTCCAACATCAGTATCATCACCATCAATAGTATCATTACCACTTCCTGCAATAATATAGTCATTACCTGCTCCACCTTCAACAGTATCATCACCTGCTAGTTCTGAGATAGTATCATCACCTGCTAAACCTTTTAGAATATTATCTCTTCCATCACCTGTAATATCATCACCAACACCACCAAGATTAGTACCTGTGATATTTTCAATTGAGTTAAATGTATCAGTTCCAATTGAGCTACCAACTGCAAAAGAGTTTGAAATATTTGCTTGAATAGTTGAACTTTCATTACTATAATCAGCTGTATCACCTATAGTCTCTCCTGTACTACCACCAACAAGATTATCATTTCCAGCTCCACCAATTAAAGTATCATCACCTGCACCACCTTCTAGTGTATCAACTCCAGCTCCACCATCTAAAGTATCGTTTTGTTCATCACCATATAGTTTATCATCATCATTTCCACCAATAATATGATCAACACCTTCTCCACCATAAATAGTATCTAGTCCTTCCCCACCTATTAGTGTCTCAATCCCCGTGTTAGCTCCACCTTCAATATAATCATCTCCAGCAGCACCATCTATATAGTCAGTTCCATCATTACCTAAAATACTATTTGCATCTGCATCACCTGTGATATTATCAGCTAAAGATGTTCCGTAAACATTTTCAATATTTACTAAAGTATGATTATTTGTATCTGTATCAACTGTTACAGTTGTAGAAGTAGAGTCATTTAAAGTAAGAGATACACCTGTAGTCATACCTGTTGTATCTAAATTACTATAATCAACAGTATCACTTCCTCTTGATGAATCATCTTCATTTCCACCATCAATACTATCACCTGTAAAATCTGTACCTTTAAATACATCATTACCAGCAGAACCATACATTTCATCTGCACCTGCTCCACCAATTAGAGTGTCATTTCCTGCTCCACCATCTAAATAGTCATCATTTCCTGCACCATCTAAAGTATCAGAACCTGCATTACCTAATAGAGTATTTACTGATGCGTCTCCTGTGATAGTATCATCTGTAGAACTTCCTTTTACATTTTCAATATTTCTAATTTGATCATTTGAATCACCTGAAATATTTACTGTTGCTAAAGTTGATGTATTTAGTGTTAAATTAATTGATGAGTTTCTTGAACTATAATCAATAGTATCACCATTTGTTTCATTTGTAGCAGTTCCACCATCAATTACATTTGTAACTCCTGTTGCTGTAACAAAATCATCATCATAAGAAGAACCTAGTACATTCTCAATAGATGTTAAAGTATCTACAACACCACCTGCTTCTGTTGCTGTGTTGTTTTGTAAATCTACACTAACACCTTGCCCATTATCATAGTCGTATCTAACTTCATCAGTTCCATTTGAACCATCTAAAGTATTTTGTAGAGCACTTCCTGTAAAAGTGTCATCTCCATCTCCACCTATGATATTTTCAATACCCTTTATAGTGTCACTATCTCCTGATGTAAATGTAACAGTAGTATCTCCACTAGCAGCTAAATTTGCAACAATATCATTTCCTGCACCAATTACACTATAGTCAACTGTATCACTGTCATTTCCACCAATAATAGAATCACTTCCATCATTTGAAGCAGTAGCTATAAATGTATCATCACCTGCACTACCTATAAGAGTATCAGCACCCTCATCACCGTAAATTACATCATCACCAGCTTCACCATCAATACTATCATTTGCTAATCCACCATGTAATTCATCATTATCAGCTCCACCAAGTAGTGTATCCTCACCACCTTCACCGTATAAAGTATCATTTTCACCATTACCACTTAAAGTATTTGTAACATCATTACCTCTAATTACATCACCTTCTAAGTTTGAACCTAATACATTTTCAATACCATATAATAAGTCATCACCTTGGTCAGCACTACTTGCAGTTCCTTGGGCATTTCCATTTGCTAAATCAATTGTCATACCTTTAATAGCTTGTGAATAATCAACAGTATCAACTCCACTATCAGATACATCATCGCCACCATAAACTATATCAATTTTATTATCTGCTTGTTCAAATGAAATAACATCATCGCCAGTTCCTGCATAGATTGTATCTGCACCTAAACCACCGTTTATATCATCATCATTTGCTCCACCATAGATAATATCATCTTCTGATTCTCCACGTATTACATCAACACCATCTTCACCATAAATAGTATCTTTTCCTGTACCACCTCTTAGATCATCATCTCCATCACCACCTCTAATGAAGTCATCACCTGCTTTACCATCAATAGTATCATTTCCTGAACCTGCGCTATTTTCTTCTTGAGCTCCACCATATAAGAAGTCACTACCATCTTGACCGAAGATTTCATCATCTCCGCCCATTCCTTGAACTCTATTTAGATTTGCATCACCTGTTAAAGTATCAGTTTGGTTTGTTCCTATTAAATGCTCAATACCATTTAAAGTATGTGTTTGTCCTGCTATATCAACTGTTACAGTTGAACCTGATTCTAAATCAACTGTTACACCACTTACAGTAATACCACTATAATCAACTGTATCAAAATCAGCTCCACCGATTATCTCATCACCACTATTTGTAATATCACTATCATCAACTATAAATAAGTCATCTCCGCTTGAACCTTCAAGCCTATCAGCTCCTGCTTTTCCTTGAAGAGTATCATTTCCTGCATTACCAATAAGTGTATTATCTGAAACATTTCCTGTTAATTCATCATTGTTATCTGTGGCTTTTACGTTTTCTATATCATATAATCTATCAGTATAAACACTTGAATCATCACTATTTAATAAAATATTAGCTTCGCTATAAGAGTTTGTTCCATCACTACTTGTAGTTGATAAATCTAAAACCAATCTATTATTAGCATTTAAAGTATTACTATAATCAATCATATCCCCAGTAGTATGACTATCTGTGTGAACACCAGATGTATTTAAAGTTCCCCCATAAATAAAGTCATTTGCAGTTGAGCTTACAAAAGTATCATCTCCCCCTGCTCCTTGAAGAGTATTAATTTGTGAATTACCTGTGATTGTATCTTTTAGGCTTCCACCAATTGCATTTTCAATACTTATAAGTGTATCACTATCATTTGCATCTATAGTTGCAGTTCCAGCAGTTAAGTCAATAACAGCTGATTTTGAAGTTAAGTAGCTATATGTAACTGTATCATACTCTACACTTGATTCACTTTGTCCTTTTGTAAATCCATAAATAGTATCAATACCATCATTACCAGATAAAGTATCAGCTCCTGCTCCACCTTGAAGTTCATTTACAGCACTATTTGCAAGGATAGTATCATCACCTGCTCCACCTATGATATTTTCAACATCTTTTATGATGTCATTATCACCATTTGCAATACTTACTTCCCAAGAGTCATTTCCACCAACTCCATCAAAATCATGAGTTGCACTAGCACTTAAATCAACACTAATTGCATTTGTTGAACCTAAAGCTGAGTAATCAACTGTATCATTGTTACTTCCACCATCATAATAATCAACTCCATCATTTGCACTTGTAGAAACAATAGTATCATCTCCATCTCCTGCAATTACAGTATCTGCACCATCTCTAGCTTCAATAAAATCATCATCAGCTTGACTTGTAATAACATTTTTAGAACTATTTCCATAAATAGTATCATTTGCAAAGTTTGAACCTATAATATTTTCTATTCCATAAAGTTCATCTATACCTTGTCCTTGTGCTCCTGTAGAACCTACTGATTTTCCTTCAATAGAACCATCAGAATTTAAACCACCAGTTGCAGTTAAGTCTAAATCAATAGTTAAAGTCTCTAAGGCATTTGTATAATCTACTGTATCAACTCCACTATCAGAGTTGTCATCACCACCATAGATTTTATCACTTCCTAAACTTCCTGTTAATGAATCATCTCCAGCTTCTCCCATAAGTGTATCATCACCTGCTCCACCTAGTAAAGTATCATTGTCAGCTCCACCATAAAGTCTATCAGCTCCACCCTCACCTTCTAAAATATCGTCTCCATCATTCCCAAGTAAAGAGTTGTTTTGAACATCACCTTTAATTGAGTCAGCATCTTGTGTACCTTTGATATTTTCGATATTTAAAATAGTATCAGTTGAAGCACCTTTTACAGTCACATTTTCAGGATTTGCACTATCTAAAGTAAGTGAAATACCATTGTTGCCACCGTCATTTTCTATTATAGAGTAATCAAGCCAATCTTGTGTACCTGCTCCACCATCAAAATAATCAGCTCCGTCATCGCTCCAAGAATCAATTGTTCCATTATTATCTACATCAACACCAGCAATAATTGTATCATTTCCAGCACCAGCGCTTATTGAGTTGGCTAAAACTGAACCTATAAATTCATCATCATTTGAAGTTCCTATTACATGTTCAATATTTGAAATAGTATCAATATCATCATCACTTACATTATCAACTACTGTTTGAGCAAGTGTTGTACTTAAATTTACATTTACACCATTTGATGTGTAGTTAGCATAAGAGATTGTATCTTCTTCATTATTACCATTTATAGTGTTATCAACATTATCTTCATTCATAATAAATGTATCTTTTGCTGAGCCACCAATAGCGTTTTCAATACTCACTAAAGTATCTATTTGTGTAGAAGTTGAAGCTTCATTATTTTTAAAGTCAACTGTTACTGAAACTGATTTATCTTCATATGTTACAGTATCACTTCCAGCTCCACCATCAAGATAGTTATTAGATTCTTGCCCACTTAATAAGTCATCTCCAGCTAAACCTTTCAGGGTATTACTATCACTATCTCCTGTTAAAGTATCATCACCTGCACTACCTGTTACATTTTCAATATCTTTTAAATAGTCAGTTGTAGTAAGTGCTCCATCTTGGTAAATCTGTGCTTCAAAATATCCATCTGAATCTTGTGTTCCTGATAGATTTACAACTACTTTGTCATTTGCTTCATCATTTGTATCTACATTTACATTTTCATAAGAGATGCTATCTCCATTTGTTTCATTTCCTGAGTTACCATCAAATTTATTTGAAACATCAAGTTTTGAAACAAATGTATCATCAAAGGCTGAACCTATAGCATTTTCAATTCCATATAAAGTATCAGTTCCTTCACCTGTTGCTTGATTATTTACAAAATCAACAGTTACGCCATTTGTAGCGTTTTCATAAGTTACAGTATCATTATCACCATAAATAGCATTATCATAGTCTGTATTTCCAGAAATACCACCATAAATTTCATCATTGTTAGCTCCACCACTTATAGTGTCATTTCCATATCCACCATAAATAGTATCAGCTCCATCATCTCCATTTATAATGTCATCACCATCATCGTTGCTATTTAATGTATCTCCACCATGAATAATATCAGCTTCACTTCCACCTGAAATACTATCAGCTCCACTTCCCCCATAGATTAAATCTTCACCAGCATCACCTCGAATAGAGTCATCATCAGCTCCACCATAAATTTTATCTACACCTGAACCTGCTTGAATGATGTCATTTCCTGCTTCACCGTATAATGTATCTTTTCCATCATCAGACCCACCAACAATAGAGTCATTTCCAGCTCCACCATAAATAGTATCAGCACCTTCTCCACCATCTAAGTACTCATAAGTAGTTGAAGAAGTAGCATTATCTGTATTATCTCCACCATTTATTACATCATCACCTGCTTCACCATAAATAGTATCAGTTCCATTTGCACCACTTAAAATATTTTTAGAAGTATTACCTCTTATAGTATCTTCCCCAGCAGTTCCCGTTATATCTTCAATATTTCTTACAGTATCACTATCAACAGAGCTATCATCACTTGTTTGTTTTATTACTAATGAATTGTTTGATAAATCTGCATCTAAATAGTAAGTATTAGAAATAGCACTATAATCTATCTCATCTCTTAGACCATCATTTCCAGCATTTGTATCACCCTCTATTACATCATCACCATTATTTACACTTGTGATTAAGAACTTGTCATTTCCAGCTCCACCAATAAGTGAGTTATCATCGGCATTTCCTGTAAAAGTATCATTTCCATCAGTTCCTTGAACATGCTCAATATTGATTAAATTATCAGTAACACTTCCACCAATTACTACCGTTCCAGCTGTTAGATCTGCAACAATTGTATTTGTAGAATCTGAATAATCTACTTTATCATTTTCATCACTTGTATTTTCAGAATTTGGGTTTGAAAGGTCAGTAATACCGCCATTGAATGTATTTGATACTGTATTATTACCTTTAAAAGTATCTGCTTGAGCTGAACCTATTACATTTTCAATTGAGTTTAAAGTATCTGTTCCTGCACTTGCACTAATAAACTGTGCAACACCATCTAAACTTAAATCAACATTTACACCTTCTGATGAACTTGAATAGTTTACAGTATCACCAACAGCTGTATTAAGTCCACCATCAATGTTATCATTTCCACCTGCACCATCAATAATATCATCACCTGCTCCACCTTTTAAAGTATTAGCATTTCCATCACCTGTTAAAGTGTCATTTCCATCACTTGCTATGATATTTTCTATTGAAGTAAAGCTATCATTTGCACTTGTAGGAGTAGTAGCAGAACTACCTGTAATAGTTGCTCCACTCATAGTAGCAACTACTTTATCAACTGTAGCATCATCAACATCTAATGAACTGTAATCAACTGTATCACTTCCTGTGTTACCATTGAAGTTATTATCATTTGAATAATCAGTTTTAAATGTATCATCATCAGTTGAACCAATAACATTTTCAATATCAACTAAAGTATCACTTCCTTGGTCTGCCCCAATAGTTTGAGCAGTTCCATCAATACCTAAATCAACAGTAACTCCTGCATTTGCACTTGAATAATCAGCAGTATCAATACCATCTCCACCATCAAGTCTATCGTTTCCAGCACCACCTGCTAAAACATCAGCACCTTCTTTTCCTTCTAGTGTATTGTTTGCATTATTACCTGTAATATTATCACCTAATTGTGTTCCTACTACATTTTCAATATTTGAAATTGTATCATCATCACCTGCTCCACTTACATCAACACTTGTAGTTCCACTATTAGCTAAAGTAACTGTAATAGAGTTTGAATCTAAAGCATTATAATCTACTGTATCACCTGTAGTGTGGTCTCCACCATCTATAACATCAGCACCATCATTTGCACTTGTTGCTATAAATGTATCATTTCCATCACCACCTTTTAGATTATTTGAAGCATCACTTCCTGTAATAACATCATTTCCATCACCACCAATGATATTTTCAATATCATAAAGTGTATCTGTATCACTTCCATCAACAACAGCTGTTCCTGTATCATTTGATAAATCAACTGTTACACTTTTGCTTCCTGTATTTAAATACTCATAAGAAACAGTATCAGCTGATGAGTCATCTACTCTAGCTTCTGACCCACCATATATAGTGTCATTTCCATCTCTACCCATAAAAGTATCATCATTATTATTACCTATAAATAACTCATCTGCTGATGAACCATAAATAGTATCATTTGCATTCGTAGCTTCTATTTCTTGGATATTATTTAGATTATCAGATGAACCATCACCATCATTTGATACTTCTTCTGTTGCATTTTCCATATCAACAACTATTTTTGAAGCAGCATTTGAATAATCAGCTCTATTTATTCCAGCCCCACCTTCTAAAGTATCAGCTCCACCTGCTCCACTTAATGTATCATTTCCTGCACTACCATCTAAAATATTAGCACTTGAATCACCTTTGATAACATCAGCACCAGCACTTCCTGTGATGTTTTCTATATTTTTGATATAGTCATTTGAACCATTATTTACACTAACTGTTGTAACATCTGTAAGTCCTGCTGTGTCAGATGTAATTGATAAGTCTACATTAATATTATGAGTATTATCAAAAGCAGAGTAATCTAATGTATCTCCATTATTATCCTCTTGTCCTTCTTCTCCATCATAATAATCAACTCCATCATCACCACTTTCTAAAGTTTTATCTCCATTTTCATCAAGTCCAGCTTTAAAAGTATCGTCACCATCACCACCAATTAATGTATCATTACCATTGGCACCAACTAGTGTATCATCACCTATATTTCCATCAATTATATTGTTGTCATTATCTCCACCAATATAATCATTACCAACTGTACCTGTGATATTTTCTATATTTTTTAGTTTATCGTTTTCTGTTCCAAGTGAAGCAGTTGCATAGTCATTTGCATCTATATCCATAAGGTTTACATCTACAAAAATAGATTTTGAAGAGTAATCAATAGTATCTCCACCATTTGTCTCTTCACCTTCACCACCATCAATAGTGTCATTTCCATCGCCACCACTTAAAAGGTCACTTCCAACTCCACCATAAAGTGTATCATCATCAGCTCCACCTGATAGTTCATCATCACCATCTCTACCATAAATAATATCAACACCTGCTTCACCATTTATAGTATCATCACCTGTATTTGACTCAATAGTATCTTCATCATGTGTTGCATTTCCACCATAAAGTGTGTCGTTATTATCACCACCTCTAATGAAGTCATTATCAGCTCCACCTTTGATAAGATCATCACCACTATCACCTCTTAGGTCATCAGCTCCGATTCCACCTTCAATAGTATCAGCAGAAGCTCCACCTTCAATAGTATCAGCACCTGCATTACCAATAATAGTATTTTTAAGTCCATCACCTACTATATTATCATCACCTGCTCCACCAATAACATTTTCAATGTTTTTAATAGAGTCATTTTCACCATTTGCAATATTTACAGTAACACTTGAATCTGTATCTAATGAAACATTTATTCCTTGATTTGAAGCTAGTGAAGAGTAATCAATAATATCTCTACTACCACTACCTCCATCTACAATATCCTCACCATCATTTGCACCCATGATAAAGCTATCATTTCCAGCTGCTCCATCTAATACATCATTTCCGCCAAGTCCATCAATAACATCTCTTCCATCACCACCATTGATGTTATTAATCTCACCATTTCCTACTAAAACATCATCATAAGTAGAACCTGTAAGATTTCTAAAGTTATTGATTGTATCTGTGTCATTTGTACCATTTGAGTCTGCATCAGTTGCTGTTGAGATGGCACTATTTGCACTTAAAGTTTCACTATTATATGTATAATCACTACTTGAAAGATTTACATTTACACCAGAACTTACACTTGTAAAGGCAACTGTATTATTACCAGCTCCACCATCTAAGAAGTCATCACCATCATCACCATCTATAACATCATCACCACCAAGTCCTAAGATAGTGTTTACAGAGCTATTTCCTGTTAAGTTATCTACTGCTGTATTTGAACCTGTGATATTCTCAATATTTGCTATTGTGTGATTCGTAGTATCAACTCCAACTTCTACATCTGTATTTGAACCATTATCTTCTAAATTTACTGTAATACCAGAAGTTACAGCACTATAATCAACTGTATCTCCTCTTGTTTCATCAGTATTTCCACCATTGATTATGTCGTCTTTGAAGTCACTACCTTTAAAAGTATCATCACCTGCTCCACCTTGAAGCTCATCAGCTCCTGCATTACCTGTGATTTCATCATCACCTGCTTGTCCATCAAGGATATTTGACTCAGAATTTCCTATTAAAGTATCATCATTGTTTGTACCTGTGATATTCTCTATATTTCTTAAAGTATCACTTTGATTTACTGTAGTACCATCTGTAACTATTGCATTTGCTGTACTTGTATTTGATAGGTCTGCATTTACATAATTTGCTCCGCCAATAGAGCTAAAATCAACTGTATCTTTATTTGAGCTATCATCTGTATCTGTTTGAGAGTCTAAATAACCATCAATAATATCATTTCCATCGCCTAAGTTTACAGTGAAAGTGTCATTTCCTAAACCACCATATAAGAAGTCATTTCCATTTGCACCATCAATTGCATCATTTCCACTAAGTCCTGAAATTGTATTTGCATTTGCATCCCCTGTTAAATTATCTGCTAAATTAGAACCTTCTAAATTCTCAAAGTTTTTGATAGTATCTGTTCCGTCACTACCTGTATTATTTGTTTCAAGACCTAAGTTTACAGTAACACCTGCAAGAGCATTTTTATAAGTTAAAGTATCAACTCCATCACCACCATCTAAGATATTGTTACTTACATTACCCTCAATAGTATCATTGTTTGAAGAACCAATTACATTTTCAATAGAATCATATCTATCTGTATCTCCATAACCATCTGTACCAATTACATTTCTTAAACTAACATCAACAGAGCCTGTATCAAGAGCATATGAAACAGTATCATTTCCTGTTCCACCAATTAAGCTATCAGAACCCTCACCACCAACTAAAATATCATCATTTGCTCCACCATCAAGTGTATTATCTCCACTATCACCTACAATAGTATCACTATTTACACTACCTTTTACATCATCAAAATTTGTAATAGTATCAGTTCCTGTAGTAGCTCCTACTGCTGTTGTAGCATTGATATTATCAGCTGTACCATCACCTGTAATATCACTTGAAATACTCGAACCTAAGTTTACATAAACAGAACTTGAAGCATTTTCAAAAGATATAGTGTCATTTGTACCACTATTAGCATTTAAAATATTATCAGCACTATCACCTTCTATTGTATCTGTTCCTGATGTACCAATGATATTTTCAATGTCAGATAATTGATGATCATTTGAAGAGTTTGCAACCGTAACCCCTGCTACACCTGTGTCATTTAAAGATACTTTTATTCCATTTGCATCACTTAAAGCACTATAATCAACAGTATCACTACCTCTTGAAGTATCTGTATTACTACCACCATTTATAACATCACCTGTAGTATGTCCTACTGTTTGAATAAATGTGTCATTTCCTTCATTTCCATAAAGGCTATCAGCACCTGCATTTCCTGTGATTTCATCATCACCATCTTTTCCTGTGATAACATTTCCTTGGTTGTCACCAATTAGGCTATCAGCAAAGTTTGAACCCTCTAAGTTTTCAATACTAACTAAAGTATCACTACCTAAGTTACCACCTACATTTTGAGAATTTGTATCTGATAAATCAACCGTAACACCAGAACCTGTGGCATCTAAATAGCTTGCAGTATCATTTCCTGCTCCACCATCTATATAGTCATCACCTGCTCCACCTGTGATTGTGTCATCATCATTTTCTCCGTAAAGACTATCATTTGAGCCTCTACCTTCAATAATATCATTTCCATCTCCACCTTTTAAAGTGTTTGAAGTTCCATCACCTATGAAGTTATCTGCATCATCTGTTCCTTGAATAATTTGGATATTTTCTAAAGTATCACTTCCACCTGCTGTTTTTGTAACTTGTTGGGCATTATTTAAGTTTACATTTATAGCTGAACTTTGATTTGAATAATCAGCAATATTTTCAGTTCCATTTCCACCATTTAAAATATCATTACCAGCACTTGATTTTAAAATATCATTTTCATCTGCACCAAATAGTGAATTATCTTTATTGCTTCCTGTAATAACATCAGCTTCGCTTGAACCTATTACATTTTCTATTGAGTTTAAAGTATCTAATTGAGAGTTATCCCCAAATACATTTTGAACTGTGTTATCTGATAGGTCAACTGTTACAGCTTTAGAACCAGAATAATCAACTGTGTCAACCCCTGTGTTTCCTATTAAAGAGTTTGAACCTGCTCCACCTATAAAAGTATCATCTCCTAGTCCACCATCTAAATAATCATCACCACTTCCACCATCAAGTGTATCATTTCCATCATTTCCATAAAGCTCATCATTATCAGCTCCACCTGATAACTTATCAAAACCTGCTCCACCATTTAAAACATCTTCACCAGCTGCTCCATCAATAGAGTCATCACCTGCAAGACCATTTATAGTATTGTCTGAAGTATTTCCAAGAATAACATCTTCAATAGTACTGTTATCACCATCATTGTAGTTAGTAGCATTTATATTTTCAATCTCTGTTAAAGTATCGCTATCTCCACCTTGAACAGTAACATCACCTGTAGTTAGATTTGCGTTTATTTTGTGACCATCAAAATCACTTCCACTATAATCTACTATATCAGTGTTAACTCCACCATCTATAGCATCATTTGTAGTATCAAGGTCTTCATTACTTGCTTGAAAATTTGCAGTAATTATGTCATTACCAGCTCCACCATCAATAACATCATCACCGGCATCACCTGATAACTTATCATTATCATCTCCACCTAGTAATTCATCATCTCCTGTTCCACCAAATAAAGTATCTTCTCCTGCTTCACCACTTAAAGTATCATCACCTGCATTACCTCTTAAAGTATCATCTCCACCTCTTGAGATAAATACATCTTTTAAACTATCACCAGTCATAGTATCATCAAAGTTTGTAGCAATAATAGTTTCAGTGTTGATTACACTATCAGTTCCATTTGAGCCTTTATTTACACTATATTCATTTGTACCTGTGTTTGTTGTAAGTATAATTTCTTGAGTTTGATTTGAGTAATCAACTGTATCATTATTAGCTCCACCATCAAGAGTATCATCCCCGGCACTCGATTTTAAAGAATCATCTCCACTTGAACCAAATAATGAGTTATCTTCAACATTTCCAGTTATTTCATCATTTGATGTTGAACCAGTTACATTTTCAATTGAGCTTAATTTATCATTTTGAGTTCCATCACCAAATACATCTTGTGAAGATAAAATAGATAAGTCAACTGTTACAGCTTTAGAACCTGAGTAATCAACTGTATCAATTCCATCATTTCCTACTAATGAGTTAGAACCTGCGCCACCTTTAAGTGTATCATTTCCTACTCCACCATCTAAGTAGTCATCATTATCTCCACCATCTAGTACATCATCATCTGCATTTCCGTATAGTGAATCCTCTCCTGTTCCACCTTCAATTAAATCATTTCCGGCATCACCGTATAATGTATCATTATCTGCTCCACCATCTATAGTATCAAATCCTGCTCCACCTCGGATAATATCGTCATTCTCATTTCCTACTAAAGAGTCATCTCCTGCCATACCATTTATACTATTAGCTTTATCATCTCCTATGATAATATCATCTATTGTATTTGTATCTGTATCATCATAATTTGTTCCTATGATATTCTCTACATTTGTTACAGTATCACTATCTGCTCCATCTGCTGTGATTGTATTTGTTGACAAGTTTGCATTTATTTTATGACTATCAAATTCACTTCCACTATAATCTATTGTATCCGTATCATTTCCACCATCTATAATGTCATTATCATTATCTGCATCATCCCCTGAGGCTTGGTAGCTTGCTACTATCTTATCTTCACCTGTTCCACCTTGGATGTTGTCATCGCCTTCATCCCCATAAATAGTGTCATTATTATCACCTGCTGTGATTGTATCATCACCTGCATTTCCATGGATTATATCTGCACCTGCTCCACCATCTATTGAATCATCTCCACCATTTGCATTTATTACATCTGCTCCGGCATTTCCTAAGAATGTATCTGAATTATCACTACCTGTTAAGTTATCATCACCTTGTGAAGCACTAATAATTTCTATATTTTTTAACTCATCAAAAGAGCCTTGTCCATCATTTGTTACTTGGTTTCCATTTGCATCTGGTGTTTTTAGATTTACAGTTATTGCATTTGCTTGATTTGAGTAATCAGCTATATCTTCAAGTCCATCTCCACCATCTAAAATATCATTTCCTGCATTTCCTATTAAGGTATCATTCTCAACTCCACCAAATAGTGAATTATCTTCTGAATCACCTTTTATAGTATCTTTTTGATTTGAACCAATTACATTTTCTATACTATTTAAAATAACATCATCATCTGCTGTACCACCAACATCTTGGGCTGAACTATTTGATAAATCTACATTTATAGTTGTTGTTGCATCTTCGAAACTAACTGTATCTGTATCTGTTCCACCATTTAGTTCATCTAATCCCTCAGTTGTACTTGCAAATAAAGTATCATCTCCTGCTTGACCTAATAATGAATCATCTCCTGCTCCACCTTTAAGTGTATCATTTCCTACTCCACCATCTAAGTAGTCATCATTATCTCCACCATCTAGTACATCATCATCTGCATTTCCGTATAGTGAATCCTCTCCTGTTCCACCTTCAATTAAATCATTTCCAGCATCACCGTATAATGTATCATTATCTGCTCCACCATCTATAGTATCAAATCCTGCTCCACCTCGGATAATATCGTCATTCTCATTTCCTACTAAAGAGTCATCTCCTGCCATACCATTTATACTATTAGCTTTATCATCTCCTATGATAATATCATCTATTGTATTTGTATCTGAATCATCATAATTTGTTCCTATGATATTCTCTACATTTGTTACAGTATCACTATCTGCTCCATCTGCTGTGATTGTATTTGTTGACAAGTTTGCATTTATTTTATGACTATCAAATTCACTTCCACTATAATCTATTGTATCCGTATCATTTCCACCATCTATAATGTCATTATCATTATCTGCATCATCCCCTGAGGCTTGGTAGCTTGCTACTATCTTATCTTCACCTGTTCCACCTTGGATGTTGTCATCGCCAGCTTCACCACTTAAAGTATCAGCACCAGCTCCACCTTCAAGTAAATCCTCGCCAGTTCCTCCATAAAGTGAATCATCACCTTCTTGACCTTGTAAAGTGTCATTTCCAGCTTCACCTCTTAGAATATCAGCTTCATCTCCTGCAACAAAGATATCATCATTTGCACCACCAGTCATAGTATCTTTATAGTCTGTCCCTACAACTTCTTCAATATTTGTTAGAGTATCTGTTCCATCTATATCTTTATCTACACTATAGTCAGTTCCTGATGATGTAAGAATGATTTTTTGATTTTGGCTTGCATAAGACATTTGATCATTATTTGCTCCACCATCTATATAATCATCCCCAGCACTTGCATTTATAGTATCATCGCCATCTAAACCTTTTATAGTATTCCCACCTACTTGGTCATCACCTGTAAGAATATCTTTGAAGTTTGAACCCTCTGCATTTTCTATATTTTTAATGATTAAATCATTGTTTCCATCACCATTTGTATCTTGTGCTGTAGTTTTTGATAAATCAAGTGTTACACCAGTTGTTGCGTTGTCTGCATAACTTACATAATCTTCATCAGTTAGACTTATACTTCCATCAGCATTCTCACCACCATCAAGATAGTCAGTTCCAGTTGTAGTACCTCTTGCAAATAAAGTATCATTTCCTGCATTACCAATAAGTGTATTTGCTTTTTCATTTCCTTTTAAAATATCATTACCTAAACCACCAATAACACCTTCAATATCTTTGAATGTATCCGTTCCTTGTGATGTACTAATAAATTTAGTTCCATCAGCAATATCAACATCTAAATCTTCGCTTGCTTGGCTATAATCTACAGTATCATTATCTGCCCCACCATCAAGGTAGTCATCACCAGCACCACCTCTTAAAGTATCATCTCCATCATTACCATATAAAGAGTTGTTTTCACTATTACCAAATAAGCTGTCACCTAAATTAGTACCCTTTACATTTTCAATGTCTTTTATTTCATGGTCTTGTGTTCTTGTTCCTACAGTAACATCAGTTGTAACTCCACTTTCACCTAATACTACATCAACTTTTGAAGTTAGAGAACTATAATCAAGAGTATCTCCTCCATTATCTTCATTTGCTTCGCCACCATCAATTACATCAAATCTTGATTCATCGGCAGTTGAAGTAAATTCAAAAGTATCATCTCCTGCATTACCATATAAAATATCTCCACTACCACCACCTCTAATAGTGTCATCTCCGTCATTACCTACAATAGTATTTACATTTACATCACCTATTAAGTAATCATCATAATTTGTAGCATCAATATTTTCAATATTTAAAACAGAATCATTTTCATCGTCTATATCAAAGTCATTATCATTTTGTGTATCAACTGTTGCTTGTCCATTTTCTAAGTCAACTTTTACAGCATTTAATCTATCACTATAATCAACTTTGTCAACTCCATCACCACCATCAAGTAGATCTTCTCCTAGACCACCTTTCAAGATGTCATTTCCATCTTCTGCTTTTAGTGTATCATCACCTGCATTACCTGTAAGTTCATCATTTCCTGCACCTGCTATGAAAATATCTTTTGAATCCGTTCCAGTAAGTTCATCATTGTAGCTTGTAGCAATAACTGTATCTATACCATCTAAAGTATCCGTTCCTCCTGCTACTTTATCAACTGTATAGTCTGCACTACCTGAATTTTGTGTAAGAGTTATTTTTTTAGACTGAGCTGAATAATCAACTATATCATCTAAAGAAGTATCTGATGTTTCATTTCCTCCATAAATATAGTCATCTCCTGCACTTGCATTTATAGAGTCAGCTCCATCTAAACCTTTTATGATATTGTTTGAGCTATTTCCAGTAATAATATCATTACCATTACTTCCCTCAACATTTTCTATGTTTTTTATAATTAAATCAGCACCATTTACACCATCTGTATCTTGTTGGGCTGTTGTTGATAAATCTACATTTATTCCAGTTGAGCTATAAGAGAAGCTTACAAAGTCCCCACCATTTGTAGTATTATCCCCACCATCTAAATAATCAATTCCTGAACCTGTACTTACACCATTTCCAAGTAATGTATCATCTCCATCATTTCCTATAAGTGTATTTGCTCCTGTGTTTCCTGTAAGTTTATCATTTCCACTTCCACCAATGATTCCTTCAATATCTTTAAAAGTATCAGTTCCTTGTGAAGCACTAATAAACTTAGTTCCATCTGTAATATCTACATCTAAATCTTCACTTGCATTTTGGTAATCTACAGTGTCATTTCCAGCTCCACCATCAAGTAAATCATTTCCTGCTCCACCAGATAATGTATCGTTATTATTTCCACCATAAAGTTCGTCATTTCCTGCATTACCTGTTAATGTATCATTATCATCATTACCTTTTAAAGTATTGTCTTCTGAGTTACCAGTAATAATATCTTTTTGATTAGTTCCATCTACATGCTCTATATCTTTTATTTGATGATCGTTTACATTTGAGATAATTACATCAGTTTCAATTCCTGCTTCTCCTAATGTTACGTTAACTCCATTAGTTACTGAACTATAATCAACTCTATCTCCTGCAGTCTCATCTGTTTCACCACCATCAATATAATCACCTGTTGTTTCACTAGAAGTTTTGAAAGTAAAAGTATCATCACCTGCGTTTCCAGTAAGATAATCAGCACCCATTCCACCTTCAAGTAAATCATCGCCTGCATTACCTATTAAAGTATTGTTTGAATTATTACCTATTAAAGTATCATTTCCTGCTGTGGCTTCTATATTTTCTATATTTAAAAGTGAATCTTGTTCATCACCTGCACCAAAAGTATCATCATTTGATGTATCAATAATTGCTTCATTATTTGTAAGGTCAACTTTAATCTCATCAGTTCTTAAACTATAATCAACTGTGTCCCCAATAGAAGTATTATCCCCTCCATCTAAAATATCATTTCCAGTTCCGCCAATAAGTTTATCATCACCATCTTCTCCATATAATGAGTCATCACCTGCATTACCTATTAGTTCATCATTTCCAGAACCACTTTTAAATACATCTTTTTGATTATCTCCTGTCATAGTATCATCATACGATGAACCTATAACTTCTTCTATATTTGTTAAAGAATCACTAGATGAGCTAGCTGTTTTATTTACAGTATAGTTTGAAGTTCCTGCTTGTGTAGTTAATACTACTTTTTGAGTTTGATTTGAATAATCAACCACATCAATATCATTTGATGTAGCATCAACTCCACCATTAAGAGTATCAGTTCCTGCACTACTTATAATAGAGTCACTTCCCTCATGGCCGTCTATGTTATTATTTTCATCATTACCTGTGATAGTATCTTTTAGTTGAGACCCTATAATATTTTCAATACCCTCAACTGTGTCAAAATCTCCTACTACAATTTCCTGTGAAGCTGTAAGACTTAAATCGATTTCAATACCATTTGTTGTGTAGTTTGAGTAATCGATAGTATCAATACCATTTGCACCACCATTTATTACATTTGATACATTTCCACTTTGCATGATGAAAGTATCATTGTTTTTTGTTCCTGTAACATTTTCAATGCTATTGAAAGTATCTGTATCAGTTCCATTTGAAACAGTAGCAGTATTTGAAGTAAAATCAGCAATTACACTATTTGAGCTTGTATCTAAATAAGAGTAGTCAGCTGTATCATTTCCAGCTCCTCCTATTAAGTTATCATCGCCTTCATTACCAATTAAAGTATCATCTCCTGTTTGTCCATGAAGTTCATCATTTCCAGTTCCACCATACAAAGTATCAGCACCATCAGTAGATGTTAAGTCATCAGTAGATGAAGCACCATAAATAGTATCATCCCCTGCTCCACCAGAGATAACATCAGCTCCACCCATACCCTCAAAAGTATTTGAAACATTATCATCTATGTCACCTGTGATTTCATCATCATTTTTTGAAGCTCTAATATTTTCAATACCATAAAGTTTATCTACAGAACTTGCATTATATTGAACTTCTCCTGCTTGACTTGATGTATCATCTCCATCATTCATATTAGCATTTATTCCAATACTACTTGTAATGCCTGAGTAATCAACAGTATCAATACCTAAACCTGATAAAGCATCATTATTCGTTTCATCAATCTCTTTACTATCTAAAGTCTCAGACTGCCCACCTATTAAAGTATTACTATTTGTTCCTCCAATAAGCCAGTCATCACCAACTCCACCTACTAATCTATTTTGTTGGTCATTTCCAATTAGTGTATCATCACCTGCTCCACCTTCAAGATTTTCAACATTTTTGATAAATAAATTTCCAGCTGCACCTGCATTTTGATAAGTATCTACATCTCCATCAGGGTCATTATAAGAGTGTCCATCTCCATCGTATTCTAAACCAAGATTTATAGTAACATCTTGTGTTTCATCTTTAATATAACTATAACTTACAAAATCTGTACCATTTCCACCATCAATATAATCATAAGAAGATGAAGCTCCTCCACCAAGTAAAGTATCATCTCCATTATTTCCTATTAGAGTATTAGCCTGCGATGTTCCTTTGATAGTATCATCATAATCTCCACCAATAGCACCCTCAATAGAGATAAAAGTATCTTTTCCTAAACCAGCACCAACATCAACTTCACCAGAAGCATTTAAATCAATATTTAAATCTCCTGTGGCATCAGAAAAATCAGCAGTATCAATATCATCACCAATACCACCATTTAAAATATCATCACCAACGCCACCTTTTAAAGTATCTTTTCCAAGACCTCCATCAAGTGAATCATCTCCGTCTTTACCTTCAAGTACATCATCACCTGCATTTCCGCTAAGTGTATTAGCTGAATCATTTCCTATAAGTGAATCATCATTTTTTGATCCAGTAACATTTTCAAAGTTTTTTAAAATGTCAGTACCAACAGCATCACCACCATCTAAGTCACTTGCAGTTTCATTTGATAAGTCTGCTTTTACACCACTTGTATATGCTGTAATATCATCTAAATAAGAGTAATCTACACTATCACCAACAGAAGTATTAGAACCTCCATCTAAATAGTCATTTCCTCTTCCACCTTCAACATTATCGTCACCTGCATTTGTAATAATAGTGTTATTTAAATCATCACCTGTAATAGTATCATCACCACTACCTGTTGTAATATTTTCTACATTTTTAATACTGTCATTATCAACACCATCAATCTTTAAAATAGCTTCAGTTGAGCCATTTAAAGTTACTTCTATATCTCCTGAAATATTTTGATAATCTAAAGTATCTAAATCCTCTCCACCATCTATAGAGTCAATCCCATCATTATCACTACCCTTAAAAGTGTCATTTCCGGCATTTCCTTCAAGTACATCAGCTCCAGCTTGACCATCTATAACATCATTTCCTTCATTTGCTATAAATGTATCAGAGTTATCACTTCCTGTTAAATTATCATTACCTTGTGAAGCTTTGATGATTTCTATATTTTCTAAAGTATCAAAAGAACCTTGCCCATCATTCGTTACTTGGTTTCCATTTGAATCTGGTGTTTTTAAATTTACAGTAATTGCATTTGTTTGATTAGAGTAATCAGCTACATCTTCAAGACCTGCACCACCGTTTAAAGTATCATTTCCTGCATTTCCTACTAAGGTATCATTTCCAGTTGAACCAAATAAAGAGTTATCTTCTGCATTTCCTTTGATTATATCATTTGCACTAGAACCTGTAACATTTTCTATTGATAAAAGAGTATCATTTGAAGTTCCATCAGAAAATACATCTTGTGAAGTTGTGATATTTAAATCAACATTTACAGCCTTACTTCCACTATAATCAGCTGTATCAACTCCTAGATTACCATTAAGTAAATTATCTCCTGAACCACTACTTAAAGTATCATCTCCAAGTCCACCATCAAGTTCATCTGTTCCACTTCCGGCAATTAATGTATCATTTCCAACATCACCAAAAAGCTTATCATCACCAGCTCCACCATCTAACTTATCAAAACCTTCTCCACCATAAAGTTCATCATTTCCAGCTGCACCATTTAGTGAATCATCACCTTTTTCACCTTTGAAAGTATTATCATTTTCATCTCCAACAATAACATCTTCTATAGTAGAATTATCTCCATCATTGTAGTTTGTACCTGTAACATTTTCAATGTTTGAGATTTCATCACGGTCACCATCTTGAACTGACACAATACCTGATGATAAATCTGCATTTATCTTATGTCCATCAAAGTCAGTTCCACTGTAATCAATAGTATCAATACCTGTTCCACCATCAATTACATCATTTACATCGTTTGTGTCAGAATTTGAAGCTTGAAAGTTGGCTATTACTTTATCATTTCCAGCATCACCATTTATATTATCATCACCTGACCCACCTGATAAAGTATCTTCACCAAGACCACCGTTTAGATTATCATTTCCTTCATTTCCATAGATAGTGTCATTTCCTACACCACCATAAATAGTATCATCACCTTCACCACCTAAAAGATAATCATTACCATCTTGTCCATAAATAGTATCATTTCCAGCTCTACCATAAATAGTGTCATCACCGTTTTGACCTTCAAGAATATTAGCCTTGCTATCTCCTTTGATATTATCATCTTGAGAAGTACCAACAACTCTTTCTATATCTATTAAAGTATCAGTTGTTCCATCTGTTAAATCAGCTGTTCCACTCTCTAAATCAACATCAATTGATAAACCAGAACTTGTTGAGTAATCAGCTGTATCAATAAAAGTTTTTGCAGTATCAGTAGCATTTGAAAGCCCACTTACATTTTGAGTAGTTTGAAGTAATAATTCATTTCCATTTCGAACTAAATTACCTAAAGATAAATCTGTATTTTTTGAGTTAAAGTCGTCAACTAAAGCATCTAACATTGTATCTTCATTTGCACTAGCACTTGTAGATATAGTAACAGCTCCAATTACAAAAGACACAGCTATTGAAGGATTAGTAATTCTAATTGTATGAGAGTCTTGATTTCTTCCACCATCTAATACATCATTTCCAGCTTTTCCTATTAAAGTGTCATTTCCATAGCCACCTTGTAAAGTATTATCTTCACTATTTCCTGTAAATGTATCATCACCAAAGCTTCCTTCAATGTTTTCAACACCTGAAATTATTAGATTTCCTGCTCCTGTATTTTGAGCTGCATTATCTGATAAATCAACTTTAATATCATTTGATGTGAACCCAAAACTAACCCAGTCATTTCCATCTCCACCTGATAAAGTATCATCTCCACCAAAGCCAATTAAAGTATCATTTCCACCATTACCAACTAGGTTATTTTCTGTATTTGTACCTATTAAAGTATCATCATTAGAACCACCTAAAACACCCTCAATTGAATCAAAAGAATCAATACCTAGACCAGTAGAAACCTCTCTTGGTGTAGTAGATTTTAAATCAATAAATAGTTTTTCATCTACATCAGAATAATCAGCAGTATCAACTCCATCTCCACCAATAAAGCTATCATCACCAGCTCCACCTTTTAAAGTATCATCACCTGCTTTACCATCTAAAATATTGTCTTGGCTATCTCCTGAAATAATATCATCATGTTTTGTACCAGTAACATTTTCAATGTTTTCTAAAGTATCTATGTTATTGTTATTTAAGTCAACACCTCTGTTGTTTGATAAATCAACATTAACACCTTGGCTATCTGTTAATATGTTATCAATATAAGAATAATCAACTGTATCTATATCATCTCCACCGTCTAAATAATCATTACCTTTACCACCAGCTAGAGTATCATCACCTTCTTGACCTTTGATGATGTTATTGTTTTCATCACCAGTAATTGTATCGTCAGTTTGTGAACCTATTACATTTTCAACTTGAAAAATAGTATCTTTATTTACTCCATTTTCTTTTAAAAATGCAGGGTTATTTGAATCTAATGTAAGTTCAATGCTATTATTTCTTGCACTATAATCTATAGTATCTGTTCCACTATTTCCTGTGAGTGTATCATTCCCATCACTTGCAAGTAAAGTATCATTTCCACTATTTCCATCAATTACATTATTTTCATTATTTCCACCTAAAGTATCTGCAAACTCTGAACCTGTGATATTTTCAACATCTTTTACAGTATCTTCTTCTAAACCAATTGTTGCAGTTGCTTCAAGACCAGTATTAGCAAGTGTTAATTTAACAGCATTAGAATCAGAATAGTCAACTAAATCTACTCCATCTCCACCATCAAGAATATCATTTCCGGAACCACCTATTAAAGTATCATTATCTGCCCCACCTTCAAGTTTATCAGCTCCTGCTCCACCCTCAAGAGTGTCATTTCCTGCATCGCCATAAAGTTCATCATTTCCACTATTTCCTAACAGTGTATCTGAATCATTTCCTCCATAAATAGTGTCATTTCCACCATTTCCATCTATATAGTCATCCCCATCTAAACCATATAAATCATTTGAAGCATTTGAGCCAGTTATTGAATCATTTTGAGAACTTCCCTCTACATTTTCAATATTTCTTACAATAATATCTTGAGTTCCTGTGTTTTGCTTATCTGTTAAAGATAGATCAATAGTAATTGAGCTATTTAAATTACTAAAACTTACAAGGTCATCATTTCCTGCTCCACCATCTAAATAGTCATAGCCAGAAGCTGAACTTCCATTTGCAAATAAAGTATCATTTCCTGCTCCACCTAAAAGTGTATTATCTTGAGCATTTCCACTTAATGTATCATCAGAACTTGTACCAGTTAGATTTTCAATATTTACTAAAGTATCTGTACCTGCATTTTTTGTATCTTGGGCAGCTGTAGTTTCTAAGGATACTTCAACCCCACCTGATGTAATATCGGCATAACTAGCTGTATCACTAGAGCCATCTCCACCATCAAGCGTATCATCTCCTAGTCCACCAATAAGTAAGTCATCTTCTGTTCCACCTTTTAAAGTGTCATTTCCTATTCCACCATCAAGAGTGTCAACTCCTCTGTCACCCTCTAGAATATTGTCTTCATTATCACCTGTGATAGTATCATTGAATTTTGAACCTATTACATTTTCAACACCTACAATATCATCAAGACCTTCACCACCTGATGCCTGTTCATTTAATAAATCTACAATTTGAGCTGATGAAGAGTTAGAGAAATCTACTGTGTCATTTCCTAAACCACCTTCAATGATATCATTTCCTTCTCCACCAACTATAGTATCATTTCCAGCTCCTGCGTTGATACTGTCATTTCCAGTTCCAGCATTAATTTCATCATTTCCTGCACCAGAATTTAGACTATCATTTCCTTCACCTGCATTTAAAGTATCTTCTCCACTTCCAGAGATTAAAGTATCATTACCTTCTCCACCATCAAGAGTATTATCTCCTTCTCCTGCATCTAATATATCATTACCGGCATGACCTATTAATTCATCATTTCCATCTAGTCCTGAGATACTATTATCTTCATCATTACCTTCTAGTTTATCATTTTGTGATGAACCTATAATATTTTCAAAATCTTCTAAAATATCAGTTCCCTGACCTGTAGCAGAACCTATTTGATCATTTGCACTATCACTTTGTAAATCAACTGTAACACCTACATTACTGTTTTCAAAAGATACTGTATCACTACCAGATGAACCTATTAGTTTATCATCTCCTGCTCCACCATTTATAGTGTCATTTCCTGCTCCACCATCTATAGTGTCATTTCCTGCTTTCCCATCTATAGTATCATCTCCAGCATTACCATCTATAACATTGTCAAGACTAGAACCAGTTAGAATATCATTATCTTGTGTACCTAAAATATTTTCAACATTACTTACAGTATCTGTTCCATCACCTGTGATAATTCCAGTTTCTAAGTTAGCATTAATACCTATATTGTTTTGATTATCAATACTTGAAAAATCAATAGTATCTATACCACTTCCTGCATCTAAAGAGTCATCACCTAAACCTAGAATAATAGTATCATCACCACTTCCTGATGAAATCTCATCATTTCCAGATCCTGCATCTATTGTGTCATTCCCAGTTCCAGCACTAATAGTATCATTACCAGTACCAGCAGTTATAGTATCATCATCTTCGCCTGAGTCAATAACATCATCATTTGAACCTGAATCTATAATATCTTCGCCAGTATTACCATAAATAGTGTCTTTTCCACTTCCAGTTGTTACTGTATCATTTGCTATTCCACCATAGATTGTATTATCTAAAGTTTGTGATCCTTTGATTAAATTGTCATTTATATTTGCAGTTACAACAAATCCTGTAGGAAGGGCATTTCCCGCACTATCAACTGCCTCTTTGTTGTAGTAATAATCTGACTTAGTAGGATTTTCAAGAAGCTCTTTTATATTTAAACCATATTCATTTTCTGCTTTTATTTCAGTCAGAACAGGTGTTTCAACATCTGCTTTTTTATCTTCTGAAACATTATTTATATCAAACTTTGAAGTAGCTTCTATTTTTAAAGTTGCATTTTCAATATCATTTACAGTTACATTTGTAGTGTCAACCGAGAAAGTAATCAAGGCATTTCCACTTCCATCTACGATAAAACCTTCAATCTCATCTGTATCAGGATTATCTTTTGTTAAAGTATAAGTATTTCCTGATTTAGTAGCATATTTAACATCAAAACCACTTGGCAAATCATCTCCACTAATTACTACTTTATCTAAAGCAAAACCAGTACCTTGGTTTGGTTTAATCGTAATAGTTCTTGAAGTTTTATTTGCATCAAAAAGTGAGCTATCATCCGCATGTATAACTACATTGCTATACTGACTTGCTGTAATCGCTGAATAATCTAAAGTCTCCTTTTGAGATTGGTTTAAAACATCACTACTTATATTTGTATCACTCTCAGATGGGTAATAGTTTCCATAAGCAACACCACCACCACCTTGAACAGTAAGTGTTGTACCATCTGATGAATCAATTGCATTAACATGTTGAATATCTATATCAAACTCTAAAGTAGGCGTAACACCCTCTGTTTTTGAAGTTTCACTACTACTTGAACTATCTTGTGCATCATCTGTAAAAACAACCTCTACAACTTCTGGTGCTGGTTCTGGTGGTAGTTCAAATTCATTATCGTCAGTTTTTTCTTCAAGATCTTGTTCAGGGGCAACTTCAACTTCTTGAATTATAACTTGTGGTGCAGTTTGAGGGTTTTGTTGTGTTTCATCACCCTCTTCATTCTCTTTTGCTGTATTATCAGGAATATTTACATCGATATTTGAAACTAAAGAATCAATAGGCAAGGAGTTGATTTCTTCAACTTCAGATAAAATATCACCAAGGCTAAGCTGTTTTCCAGAGTTACTAGCAAATCTTGGTGGTGTGTCGTTGTAGCCCATAAGAGCCATTGAAACAAAAGTAAAAGTTCCTTGGTTGGGAATATCAATTACAATATCCCCACCAACTAACTCATACTCTAAATCTTCCAAGTTATAACCTGGAATTTTAAAATCAACTAAATCCCCAGGTCTTACATAAACTGAAACATTTTCACCCTGTTGGGGTTTATCTACAATCTTAACACTTTTGTTTTGATACTTTACATATTTATTATCTGTTGCCATAATTTATTCCTAATTAATACATTATTAGTTAATTATATCTAAATTATTTGCAATTTCTGATATCTTTTATTTATTTATTATGTTTTAAAACATAATAGTATTTTATAGGTCTATATATAAGTATTTTTGAAAAAATATTTTATTATGTTAAACAACATAATTATAAGACATTAAAGAAGGTTTCTTTCGTTATTATTAAGAAATTTTTTTCTAATGAAGATTTAAATTTTTCTGAGTTTTGCTTTAGTTTTCCATAAGAAATTTTTGCCATATCCTTATCTTCCCATAAAATTTGTACATATGTAATGCTAATATTATCATAAGCTATTAAATCAATCGTACTAGTATTATCCCACCAAGAACCAATAGTTTTAGGTTTAAATCCAAAAATAGTATCTTTATTTTCAAAGATATACTCTTTTATACACTTTTTATAGTTTCTAAAAACTGTTTTTGATATAAAATCATCTTCTATTAGCTTACTTACATCTTCAACTTTTGAAAATTTTAATTTAGCTAAATTTGGATAAATATATAAAAACCAAAAGTTTAAAGTATTATCTACTATTTCATATCTTCCAAACTTACTTCTTTTTGTATCTTCGCCTAGAGGAATACTTTTTTTGATGATCATCATATCTTGAAGCTTTTGTATATACCTTGAAAGATAAGTTGATTTTATATCTAAAAAGCTTGCTATATCACCTATTTTTGTATTTCCTAAAGATATTGCGTATAGTATTGAAGAATATGTTCCTATATCAGAAATCTCACTTTTCAAGACTCTTATTCCATAATCAAAAAGGTAAGCATTTGAAGATAAAAAAAGATTATAGATATTTTCACTAAAACTTTTTTGAGTGTTGTAATACTTTAAATTTGTAGTACTAGTCCCTAAAATAGAGTATATATATAATAAATCTAATTTATTAACATTTGGGAAAAAGGTTTTTAAAGCACTAAAGCTTAAGTACTCAAGCTTTATTATATTTGTAGCTGTTTTCTCTATCTTTTCTAATTCTTTATTTTCAAAGAGTAAAGAAGAAGAGATTATTAATTGGATGTTTTTAGTTTTTAGGCATTTATTCCAAAAAGAAAGAAGCTCAAAAAGTGCAGTTTTATCTAACTTTTGTATATTTTGGAAATCATCAAATATTATCACTAACTTTTTATTGATTTTATGTTTACTTAAAAACTCTAAAACCTCAATAAAATTTGAAAAATTAAATTTACAATCTTGATTATCAAAATAGTTACTAATAATATTTGCAAGGGAAGTAAAAAAATGTGTAGAAATCATCTCATGGTTTGCTATGTAAAGGTATTCTTTATCTTTTGTGTATTCACTTATAAGTGCTGTTTTACCTGTATTTCTAGCTGCTATAATAAACTCTAAAGAAGCATATGGTAAGTTAAAATCTTTATTTAAAAGTTCTAATTCCTCTTCTCTTTGTAAAAACATTTGCTATCTTTTATTTATCTTATTTTAACTATTTTTGATTTATTTATTTTATAAATTGAAGATGAAACCTTTTCGCTAAAGCCATCTTTTTGATTTACAATAATATCACTATTTTTTAGAGCAAATTCTTCATCAAAACTATTTCCAGTAAGATTTGCAGAAGTAGAATAAAGTATCTTAAATTTTGATATAAAAGGATGAAATAAAGACTCTTTATTTATAACTCTAAAGGACTTTAGATTTGGATAAATATATGTAGTTTTTGAAGCTCTTCTTACTTGCTTCCTAAATTTTTTAGGTACTCTTGTATTTTCATTTAAAGTCTTAAAAGAATCAACTGTATTTAGTATTTTTTTGCTTCGTGGTCTTTGCTTTACATCTGAAAGCCTCTCATGTGAAGAACATGAGAAACCTACAGTTGTATCAGTTTGTACTAAATAAACTAATGATGAGTTCATTAGTCAGCTAAAAATTCCTGAATAGATTGTACATTTACACCATTAGTACTCTTAAGAGCTTTCATAGCTTCAATACAAGCTAAAGCAGTTGCAGCTGTTGTTCCATAAGGAACATTTTCTTTTAATACTGCTCTTCTGATATTTTTACCATCATCTTTTGATGATTCTTTTCCATCTGATGTATTAAATGCAAGTGCAATTTCACCATTTGTAATAGCATCAGTAATATTTGGTCTACCCTCAGAAATCTTAAGAACTTTCTCACACTCAATACCAGCATCAGTAATAGCTTTGTGAGTTCCACCTGTAGCAACTACAGAGAATCCCTCATCGACTAAACCTTTTGCAATTTGTGGAGCAAATTCTTTATCTAAATCACATAATGAAATAAATACTTTACCTTCAGTTGGTAATCCATTTTTAGCAGCACTTTGTGCTTTTGCATATGCTTCACCAAAGTTATCAGAAATACCCATAACTTCACCAGTTGATTTCATTTCAGGTGTTAAGATTGGGTCTGAACCTGATAATTTATTAAATGGGAATACAGCTTCTTTAACAGCAATATGACCTTTTAATTTAGGTTTTAATACACCATTATCTTCATGAACAATATCTTTATCATATACAGCAAGTGCATCTCTTAAGCTCTCACCCCACATAACTCTAGTTGCAATCTTCGCTAAAGGCATACCAGTAGCTTTTGATACAAACGGTACAGTTCTAGATGCTCTTGGGTTTACTTCAATTAAGTAGATTTCACCTTTATGAATAGCATACTGTGTATTCATAAGACCTACTACACCAAGTCCAAGTGCCATAGCTTTTGTTTTTTCTTCTAATTGTTTAATTAATTCTTCTGAAATTGAAACAGGAGGTAATGAACAAGCAGAGTCACCTGAGTGAACACCAGCTTCTTCAATATGCTGCATGATTCCACCAATATAAACTTCTTTACCATCACAAATACAATCAACATCAAGCTCAATTGCTCTATCTAAGAATTTATCAATAAGAACAGGTGCATCATTTGAAACAGATACAGCTTCATCCATATATTGTCTTAATTCAGAAGTTGTATATACAATTCTCATACCTCTACCACCAAGTACGAATGAAGGTCTAACAAGTACTGGGTATCCAATTCTCTCAGCAATTTCAATAGCTTGTTCAACTTCAACTGCTGTACCATTATCAGGTTGTAATAATCCTGCTTTTTCTACAAATGTAGAGAATTTTTCTCTATCTTCAGCTAAATCAATAACTTCAGCAGTAGTACCAATAATCTTTCCACCAACATCTGTAATAGCATTTGCTAATTTAAGAGGAGTTTGACCACCAAAGTGAACAATAATACCATCTGGATTCTCTTGCTCAATTACAGCTCTTACGTGTTCAAAATCAATTGGCTCAAAGTATAATACATCTGATGTATCATAATCAGTAGATACAGTTTCAGGATTACAGTTATACATGATTGTTTTGATACCCATTTCATTTAAAGCAAATGATGCGTGTACACAACAATAATCAAACTCAATACCTTGTCCAATTCTATTTGGACCACCACCGATGATTAATACTTTTTTATTATCATCTTGTTTTTCAACTTTTGGTATTTTTGTAATATTTGTTGAAGAGTAAAGATATGGTGTAAGTGCTTTAAACTCAGCAGCACAAGTATCAACTTCATTGTATTCAAAGTCAATATCTAAAGCTTTTCTAGCACTATATACTTCTTCTTCTGTTTTACCAACAAGTAAAGCTATCATAGCATCTGAGAAACCATTTGTTTTTGCTTCTCTCATCGCTTCTTCATTTGTAAGAATAGCATCACTCATAGAAGTTTCTATGTTGTAGATTTCTCTAAATTTAGATAAGAACCATGGATCAATATTACATAATTCAAATAGCTCTTCATTTGTAAGACCTTTTCTGTATCCGTCCATTAAGTATCTTAATCTATCAGCATTTGGTCTTCTAATTTCTGCTTTGATTTTTTCTAAATCATCACAAATTGGATCAAATCCTACAAGACCTGTTTCCATAGAACATAATGCTTTTTGCATAGACTCATTAAATGTTCTACCAATAGCCATAACCTCACCTACAGATTTCATACCTGTTGTAAGTGTAGAGTTTGCTTTAGGGAATTTTTCAAAAGTAAATCTTGGAATCTTTGTAACAACATAATCAATTACAGGCTCAAAAGAAGCAGCAGTTCCAGTAATGTCATTTGTAATCTCATCTAAAGTAAATCCAACAGCAAGAAGTGTTGCTACCTTAGCAATAGGATAACCAGTAGCTTTAGATGCTAAAGCAGAAGATCTAGAAACTCTTGGGTTCATTTCAATTACAATCATTCTTCCTGTATTTGGACAAATAGAGAACTGTACATTTGATCCACCAGTATCAACACCAATTTCTCTAAGAATTGCAAAAGAAGCATTTCTCATGTCTTGGTATTCTTTATCAGTAAGAGTTAATGCAGGAGCAATAGTAGTAGAGTCACCTGTGTGAACTCCCATAGGGTCTAAGTTTTCGATAGAACATACGATAATACAGTTATCTTTTTTGTCTCTGATAACTTCCATCTCGTACTCTTTCCAACCAAGCATAGATTCCATAATCTCAATCTCATTGATTGGAGAAGCTTCAATACCCTCTTCAGCAAGTTTTTTGAACTCGTCCATGTTGTAAGCAACACCTGAACCACCACCAGCTAGTGTAAATGAAGCTCTTGAAATAACTGGGAAACCAATCTCTTTTGCTTTTTTCATTGCTTCATCAACAGAATAAGCATTTGCAGATTTTGGTAAATCCATACCAATTTTAATCATAGCTTCGTTGAAAAGATGTCTATCTTCACCTTTCTTAATTGCATCAGGATGAGCTCCAAGGAACTGCACACCATCAAGCATTCCTTTTTCATACATAGTAGTTGCAACATTTAATGCTGTTTGTCCACCCATAGTAGGTAAAACTGCATCAATATTTTCTTTTTCAATAATTTTAGCAACAACTTCTTCTGTAATAGGCTCAATATAAGTTTTATCAGCAAATTCTGGATCAGTCATGATCGTAGCTGGATTTGAATTAATTAAAACAACTCTGTATCCTAGTTCTTTTAGCGTTTTAGTAGCTTGTGTACCTGAGTAGTCAAACTCACACGCTTGTCCAATTACGATTGGTCCAGAACCAATAAGTAAAATAGATTTTATATCTTCTCTTTTTGGCATAAAAAATTCCCCACATGTTTTTTTATAAAATTTGGGAAGTATAGCTAAAAAGGACTTAAACTAGGGTTACACGAAATGTATAAGAGTTTTTTGTGAGAAAAAATAGCATTATATTTTCATAATGCTATTTTTATATAGTTTATGCTGTTGGTAAGTTAAATTTCTTTGTAGAAATAACACCTTCATCATCAAATGAAAGGTAGTATAAAACATCTTTTTTTACTGGTAATCCAGTTAAATATCTAATAGCTAAGTTTGCTTGAAGTGAACCTATATGCATAACAATAGGACAAGCAATTCCATTTGGTTTTCTATCATTTACAACAAATACAGCTTCATAAGATGCTTTTTCAAAGAAACACACTTGACCATGGAATTCTTCAACTGAACCATAAATCCAAGGCTGATTGTTTTGAATACAGTATTCATTTATAGCTGCTCTACTTGGTAGGTTATCAGTTGCATCAATAATTAAATCAAACTCTAAACCTCTTTTTGCAAACTCATCAAAAGATTCATTGTAAGCTGTAACTTTTGTATAAGGACATCTTGACTCAACTAACTCTTTTAAAACCTCACATTTTGGCTTTCCATCATCACCAACTTTAAAACCAATTTGTCTGTGAATATTGTGAACACCAACCTCATCAAAATCAACAAAAGCAAACTCACCAATACCAGAAGCACCTAAAGCAATACCTAAAGTACAACCTAATCCCCCACTACCAATAATAGCTACTTTTTTATTTTGTAATGAGTCTTGAGTTTCCTCACCCCATAGTTTTATCTGTCTGTTAAAAAATTCATGAATTTCACTCATGTTTAAATCCTTAGTAAATAAGTAAAGTTTATAAAAATTATATTATGACGTAATGATAACACATTTAGTTTAAATTTCTTTGACTTGCATCAAAATATTCTTGAGTAAATTAGTTTAGTTAATCTAATTATACTCTGGTTTCGGTTGTGCTACTAATAATTCTTCTTCATAGTTATTTATATCATTTTCCCCAACTTTTGGCATACTTATAACAGTATCAACATCATCATAAAAAATCTCAACAAAACTCACTATTTTATCTAGTACTCTTGGAATAATTCTTTTTTTCTCCAAAAGCTTTGGTTTGAACTTTAATGTTTGAGCTATATCATCTTTTAGAGGAAGTTTCTGTTCATAGATATATTTATCCACTAACTTTCTAACTTCTTTACAATTTAAGTCTTCTTCTTTACATAGTTTTTCATATGCAGTATCTTTTTCTTCTTCCCAATACTTTTCAAACTCATCTTCAATATTATCTTCATCTATACTCATAAGATTTTCATTGATAAACTTTTCGATAAGTTCTTTTTTACTTCTAAGCTGTGGGTTATTGCTAAGAATATTTAAGATATTTTCTTTTTGTTTCTTTTGTTCTTCTTCATCTGAATCTTTATATCGAGCTAATAGTTTTAAAATATAACTTACATTTATCTCATCTTTATGAATAAGCTCCAATTCAAAATCAACATCTTCCAAGATAGATACTTTTTCAGCTCCCTCTAAACGTTCAGCTTTTACCCTATCATAAATATCAAGGTATTTAGATTTATAATCTTCAAAAAGTTGTTCGCTCATAGATAAATCAGACCATTTAAAATCACTAAATCCTTTTAGAATATTTAGAACTCTAATCAACTGCCTAAAAGCTTTGATAAATTCTAACTTATCATCTTCGCTTATTAGCATATCTACTGAGCTTACACTTGGGGCTATACCTAAAAGCTTTATGAAACCATTATTAAATTTTAATACATACTCTTCATATGGTTCCATTAGTATTTCATCTTTTGCTTCTTTTTTAGAAAACATTGCTATTGCATCATCTGTTGCAGTTTTTAGATTTCTAAAACAGATAATATTTCCTTGGGATTTTTTATCGTCTAATATTCTATTTGTTCTAGAAAAAGCTTGTATAAGTCCATGATGTTTTAAGTTTTTATCCACATATAAAGTATTTAATTTTTTACTATCAAAACCTGTTAGGAACATATTTACTACAAGTAGTATATCTATCTCACCTCTTTTTACTGTTTTTGAAATGTCATTATAATAGTTATAAAAACTTTGTGAGTCTTTTGTACTATGTTTTGTTCCAAAGATTTTATTGTAATCACTTATATACTCATCTAGCTTTTCACGACTGTGTTTATTTATATGTGTTTCATCTATATGTGCCCCATCACTCTCATATAAACCATCAGCACCTTTATCTTCTTCATTTGCACTATAAGAAAAAATAGTAGCTATTTTTAGCTTGTGCTCTTTTGCTCTAAAAGCTTCATAGTATTTAATAAGCATTTCTACAGAACTTACTGTCATCATAGCTGTATAGGTTTTACTATGTGTTTTTCTATCATGATTTGCTAAGATATAATCAACTATCTTTTCAACTCTATCCTCACTTTCTAATAACTCTTTTGTATCTATGGCTTCTACTTCCATATCTATATATGTAGCACTATCTTTTTTCTCTTTATATCTTCCCACATACTCAACTGAAAACTTCAATACATTTTCATCTGAAATTGCATCTGTGATTATATATCTATGAAGTCTCTCTCCAAAAAGATCTGCTGTAGTTCTACGACCTAGTTTATTTGAAGCTGAATTATCTTTAAAGATAGGTGTTCCAGTAAATCCAATCATTTGATTGTTTTGGAAGTATTTATTTATATTTAGGTGAGTTTCTCCAAACTGACTTCTATGACACTCATCAAAGATAAAGACGATGTGCTTATCTTTTAGTTTCTCCATAGTTTCGCTATATCTTACTTTCTTAATAGCTGTGTTTAGTTTTTGTATAGTTGTTACTATTAGTTTTGTATCATCTCCAAACTGTTTTACTAATGCTTTTGTATTATCAGTTCCATCAACACTTCCATGACTAAAGCTATTGAACTCTTTTGTTGTTTGATAATCTAAATCTTTTCTATCTACTACAAAGACTACCTTGTCTACTTTTGGAAGCTTCATCAAAACTTGAGCAGTTTTAAAAGAAGTAAGTGTTTTACCACTTCCTGTAGTATGCCAGATATATCCGTTTTTATTAGAAGTTTGCACTTTATCAACTATTGCTTCTACTGCATAAAATTGATAAGGTCTTAAGACCATAAGTATTTTATCTGTTTGATTTAAAACTATATACTTGCATATCATTTTTGAGATATGGCACTTTTCTAAAAAGGCTGTAGTAAACTCATCTAGATTTCTGATGTTTTTATTTTCACTATCTGCCCAAAAGAAAGTTTGTTTAAAGGTTTGCTTTTTATTATTGGCATAATATTTTGTATTTACTCCATTGCTTATGATGAAGATTTGTACAAAGTTAAAAAGTCCATGATTTGCACTATATGAGTGTTTTTGATAACGATTAATTTGATTAAAAGCTTCTTTTAACTCTAAGCCTCTTCTTTTTAGTTCAATTTGAACTAATGGAAGTCCATTTATTAGAAGTGTTACATCATATCTATTTTTGTATGTTCCATTTATACTGATTTGATTTGTAACTTGAAAAAGATTTTGACACCAGTACTCACAATCTAAAAACTCTATATACTCTTTTGTGCCATCATCTTTTTGTAATACAAACTTATCTCTTAAAAGTTGTGCTTTTTCAAAGACATTGCCTTTTCCTAGGTGATTTAGTATCTTTTTAAATTCACTTTGACTGAAAGTTGTTTTATTGTGCTTTTCTAGCTGTGATTTTAGATTTGCTTCTAAGGCTTCTTCATCTTTGATACTTACATTTTCAAAGCCTTGTGAGGCTAATTGTTTGATAAGTTTTTCTTCTAATACTGCTTCGCTTTGTATGCTCATTTGCTTTCCATATACTCTTTTAAAATAGCTTTTAATTCTTCATCACTTAAAGTATCTTTTTGAGTTTTCGAATATATTGATATTAAAACTATTTTATCTTCAATTCGCTCATAGATAATAACTCTAAAACCACCACTTTTACCAGTAGGAATAGAAGAGTTTGGAACTCTTTTTTTAAAAAGATTAAAACCAAGTGATACACCTAAGTCTTTTTTCTCTTCTATTCCTTTTACTACTTCTTTTAAATCAGTTTTTAAAAGTTTGTATTTTTTGGATAGTTTCTTTGCTTCTTTGAAAAAATTGTCACTATACTCTATAGTCACAGTTCATCCCATAACTTTTCTATTGGTTTTGTTTTAGCTTTTTGTACATCATCTAAACCATTTTGAATTGAGTTCATAATCTGCTGAGCTTCTACTTGTTTTAGTGCTTCTTTTAATACTTCATATTCATCTTTTGAAATAAGCACTGCTTCAACTTTGTTGTTTTTTAAAACTGCAAGTTTCTCTACAGAGTGGTCTTTGATTTGAGAAAGGTAAGTTCCAAACTTCTTAGCTAATTCTGATGATGGTATTAATTCATCTGCTGTGTATGTTACCATAATATTTTCCTCGTAATTTTCCGTAATATATTGAGTATTATAACACAATATTTATTTTTAAACAAATTTTATATAGCTATGAACTATCTCTTTATCATTCTTTTTACTGATACAATAAAGTGGTAGATTAAGACAGAATAAACTATATATACTAAAAGATGCACAAACTCTTTTCCTTCATCTAAAAACCTACCAAAAGGTAAAGTCTTAGCTAAGGGGTTTAATATCTCACAACATTTTAACTCTTCATAATTTATAAAACTAAGTAAAAAAGAAAATCCTATGATATAAAGTAAAGGCAGCCAATAAAACTGACCAAAGTTTGATATACCAAGATTAAACCATAACATTAGCTTTTTGGCAGGACTATCTAAGAAAAATGTTTCATTTAAATCCTTTTGCATTTCTTTAGCAAAAAACTTATTAGCATCTGAAAAATTCCCTACTTTATCAAATGAGTTTTTTATAATTCTAAATGTTTCTTTATTTGTATATTTATAATCAATGGTTGTATTTAAAAAGTTTGGATTCTCTTTTAGATTTGTCAGACTCAAATCTAAACCACTATAGAAAAAAGTATTTCTAAAATTTATAAATGATTTGAATGTCGTATAATCAAACTTCGCTTTAAAGTACTCTTCTATACCCTCACCTAATCCAAATTCACAATATTCAAAATTTACAAATTCAGAAAACAAAGTATTAGAAGTATAAAATGCTCCTAAACTAGAATTATAGAAATCGACACTTTTTTCAAAAGAAGAATTGGTAATATTGAGTTCATTGATATTTCTACACTTATACATATGTAAAGGCTCTTGAAACTGCGTATCTCTTATAATTAAAGAATCTATACTATGATAATCTAAAACAAACTCTTTTTTTAAAACACTATCATATATTTCCAACTCTTTAATACTTCCATCAAAATCTTTAGAGTTTTTAAATATAGCTTCATTAAAAATAGTATTATCAAAGTTTATCTTTGTAAAAGAACAATCAGAAAATAAAGGTGAATCAATAACAAGTTGTTTATCCCAAGGAGAAGAACTAACAGTATTACCAAACTCACACTTTTGAAATAAAACATTTAATTCATTTTCTAAGACTGGAATATTTGATAAAGAAAGACCATTGTGAAACTTACAATCTTGAAAGAAACATTTAGTTGAATCTAAATCCAAATAACTAGTAGAAAATTCACAATAGTTAAAATGAATTTGTCCTAATCTCTTTAAGATTTTCGTATAATCGAAACTATCTATTTCTTTACTTTGAGGGAAATAGATATTATTAAAAACAATTACTTCCTCTTTAATATACTCATCAACAGAATAACTATCAGCCTCATCAAGTTCATCTTTAAAATATAAGCTTAGTTTTTGTTCACTATAATCACTACTTAATTCTCTAATGATTGAATTAACTAATTCATCATAAAAAGCTTTTAAAAAACCTATTTTATTAAAATCAACAGAATATTCATGCTTTTGACAATGCAAAATACATTTACTATCAGATTCATATACATCTAAATTGCAATGTTCTATTGAACATTTAGCCATATTTATATCCTTTTTCTGTTTTGACTTTGATCTCTTTACACAAACATCTGTTGTAATAGTGCTTTTTTAAACTCTTTTGTTTTTTCTAAGGCTTTTTGGTTTTGTTCAATTTTTGTGTCAATTGAGGATAGGAAGTTTGCTATTTTTGTTTGTTCTTCTAAAAAAGGTAGTTTTATTTTTAAACTTCTAATAACTCCTAATGCTATAAACTTCTGAGTTCCACCAGTATTTTGTTCATAAAATTGTTTTTCAATTAATGTACTTTTTAAATAATGAATTAAAAATTTGTTTAATAATTGTTCTACCTCTTTTATTAATGCAACATTTTTAATCGCAAAACCATCTTGATTTACGATAACAGGGTTTCCTATTGTTCCAATCATACCAAATAATATATCTCCAATATCTACCTTCGAACGCTTATTTATATTATTAAAATCTTCTTCCAAAATTAGATTAATATTTTCAAAATCAATACTTCCATTTTGTAACAAGTTTTTTGATGTTATAAGAGGGTATCCTTCTTCATAATATTTTGGTGAATCGTGTGTACCATCTCTAACATCTGCTATTTGTCCAAGTAATTTCTCTTCCCAATTAGGGTAATCTTTTCCATTTTCATCTTTAAATCTTATCTCTTGTGAAAATATCTTTTGCATTGTGCCTTTTTTATAATCTCTTAGTAGCTTTGCTTTTTTTGTTAGTTGTTCTATTCTTCTATCAACTTGAGTCAAAAAAGAGGCAATTTTTTCTTGCTCTTGTTTTGAAGGTGAATTAATTTTAAAAGCACCAATTGATTGAAAATTAATTCCTTCTCTACCACTTCCAGTTTGTCCTTGAAAAATAAGTTTTTGTCCATTATATGAAGATAAAAATGACTGTAAAAAACTAGATATGTATTTATCTTTTAATCTTATAATACATACGTGCTGATTTACATTACCTTCATTAAAAGAAGAAGGCACAACACAAGATCTTCCTATCGAAGCACCAGTAATATTCAATAATATATCATTTGCTCTTACTGAACTATTTTTCATAATAGAATGAGTTTCTTCATCAATATAGGATACATCATCTAAAATAAGTTTATTATAATTTACATTTTGACTTCTAATAAATGGAATACCAGAAGTTTTATAAACTTTTTCTCCACCTCTTGGCGTACTTCCACTTCCAATTTTTTTACTTATTATTTTTAACTTAGTTTCTTCCCACTCTCCACTAAACTCTTTAAACCTAAGTTGTGGTATTTTATTCATCTAACATCTCCAATTCAGCTTCTATCTCTTCGATAGTTGGCAATGATGATTTTAAATTTTCAGGAAGTACATGAGTTAATTCATATTCACTTACTCCCATAGGTTTATTAATATCTTTTAGAGAGTACTCTACTACTGTATCATTTTTTGATTTGCAGATTAGTATCCCTATAGTTGGATTATCTTCTTTTGATTTTAGTTCCCCATCTACTGCTGAGATATAAAAGTTTAGTTTTCCAGCAAACTCAGGTTTAAAATCTACTGTTTTAAGTTCTCTCTCTTGATAATCTTTACTTAAAGTTAAAAAATCGAATACATAAGGATCTTTTGTCACCTCTCTTGCCAAATCAGACTGCATATCTGGTAAGGTTTGAGAAAAGTTTGTTAAAGCTTTTGCTTCTCTACTATAAAGATTTGTTTCCATTTGATGAACTAAAACTGTTCTACTTATACCATTTTTAATAGTATTATTAACATAATATATCGCTTCATCTATACTTTTACTCTTAGATATGATAACTAAGTTATGTCCCCAAGGTATCAGAAATAATCTGGCAACAAGCTGTTGCCAAATTTCACTTTCCAAATTGGCAACAGCTTGTTGCCAAAATAGATACCATTGTTTTATATATCTAATATTTCGATATGAAAAACCCTTTACATCAGGAAACTCTTTCATAAGATCAGAACTTAACTGTTTTAAAAAACCAGTTCCCCACTTATGACTTTTCTCTTTTTCAATTATCTCACCAGCTAAATTCCAGTAATATTCTAGTAAAGTAGAATTTACTTGTATTGAAGCTTTTATTTGAGAGGATTGAAACTTTTCTTTCAAAGATTCAAGCCAAGATTTATATTTATCCAAATCTGTTTTATCTATCTGCATTTTATGCTCCTGATCTAACATGGCGTAGCTATTCCAAGCTCATCACAAAAGCCCTGAATTATTTTATCAGTAGTTTTCATATCAAGTTCTAATTGCTTTAGTTCACTACTTACATTATCTATATCTATAGGCTCTTCTTCTTCAAAGGTATCTACATATCTTGGAATATTTAGATTGTAGTCATTTTCTTTTATCTCATCAAGTGTTGCTTTGTATGAGTATTTATCTTCTTGGATTCTCTTACTATATGTAGATACTATTTTTTCTATATCTTCATCTCTTAGGTAGTTTTGATTCTTTGCCTTTTCAAAATGCTTTGAAGAGTCTATAAAAAGTACCTCATCACTTGATTCTCTACACTTTTTAAATACTAAAATACACGTAGGAATGGAAGTACCATAAAAGATATTTGCAGGCAGTCCAATAACTGCATCAAGATAGTTTCTATCTTCGATTAAGTACTTTCTTATGTGACCTTCTGCTGCACCTCTGAAAAGCACTCCGTGAGGAAGTACTAGAGCCATCGTACCCATATCATCAAGATGGTGTATCATATGCTGTACAAAAGCAAAATCTGCTTTTGTTTTGGGTGCTAGTTTACCGTATTGAGAAAATCTATCATCACCTAGGTGAAGTGGATTTGCCGACCATTGGGCGGAAAATGGTGGGTTAGCAACTATTGCTTCAAACTTCTTGTCTATATGCTGTGGATGCTCTAGGGTATCTTCTTGCTTGATGTCAAACTTTCGATAGTGAACATCATGCATAATCATATTCATACGAGCAAGGTTATATGTAGTTGGGTTTCTCTCTTGACCGTAGAAATCAGCTACATCTTTTACCTCTTTTGCAACTCTTAAAAGTAGTGAACCAGAACCACAAGTTGGGTCATATACTGATTTTAGTTTATCTTTTCCTAGTGTTACTATTTGAGCTAATATTTTTGATACTTGTTGAGGAGTATAAAACTCCCCTGCTTTTTTACCAGCTCCCGCTGCAAACTGTGCTATTAAATACTCATAAGCATCACCTAATACATCTCTATCATGGTTTTTTAGTTCAAAGTCGATATTGTCCAAGTGATAAAGCACTTTTGAGATAAGAGTATTTTTCTGCTCTTCACTTCGTCCAAGTTTTTGTGAGCTTAAATCTAAATCAGAAAATAGATGTTCAAAATCCTCTTCACTCTCACTACCCATAGTTGATGACTCTATATGTCTTAGTATTTGTGTTAAATCATCTAAAATAAAATTGTTTGTATCGCCATTTCCTCTAAGAGCAATTTGAGAGAAAAGTTCATTTGGTTTTAGGAAAAATCCAAGTGATTCTATAGAGTACTCTTTTAGAGCTTCTAATAGTTCTTGATGATATGGGTCTTTTTCATCTAGTTGTGTGTATGTTAAGTTATCTTCTTCTAGTTCAGCATTTGCGTAGTTTTCCATCTTTTCAGAAAGGTACTTATAGAAAATAAAACCTAGGATATAGTCTCTAAAATCATCTGCATCCATCTTTCCTCTAAGTTCATTTGCTATATTCCAAAGCTGTTGTTCTAATCTCTTTTTATTCTCTTCGCCCATAGGCTTAAAATCCTTATATAATTTATAAAAATTATTTTACTATAACTTTTTAGTTAGCTTGATAAAATATGATACTTTTAACATAAAATCCCCTCTTCTTGAAAACTATAAAAGCCCTCTTTTGTGAATATCACATGATCAAGGAGTTCTATTCCTAGTATTTTTGCAGAGTCTTGCAGTCTTTTTGTTATGTTTATATCTTCGTTGCTTGGTTTTAAAATACCACTTGGGTGATTGTGAGCTACTATGATACTTGCACATCTTTTTTCTATGGCATAAGAAAAGACTTCCCTTGGATGAACTAGACTTTGGTTTAGAGTGCCTATGCTTATGACTTTTGTATCTACTAGATGATTTGCTCCATCAAGATAAAGTGTTAAAAAGTACTCTTGCTGTTTGTGATGATATTTTCTTAGCTCTTCATAGACTTGTTTTGAAGAAGAGATTTTTACTTTATTGTTTTTTATAAGGTATCTTTTTGATAACTCTATTGCACTTACTATTTGACAAGCTTTTGCATTTCCTAATCCATGAACTAAAAGAAGCTTTTCTAAATCCAAGTTTTCAAAGTCATCTTCAAAGAGTTTGATTATCTCTTTTGAAAGTGTTATCACATCTTTGTTTTTTACACCACTTCCAAGTAAAACTGCTAAAAGCTCATAATCTTTAAGATTTTGGCTTCCTAGTTTTAGAAGTTTTTCCCTTGGTTTATCTATATTTTCTAGTTTTTTTATACTCATAAACTCCTCCTATAAAGAAGAAGTTTATCTAAGTTTTTATAATAATATTATAAGTTATATATTAGTTTTTATTTTCAGTAGTGAAGATAAGTTTTGCTTCATCTAAAAGCTTTTGAGCCTCTTCTAGCTCTTTCATTCCATTTTTGTATACGTCTAGTGAATCACTTAGTGTGATTTCTGGATTTGAAAGTTTATCTAAAAGATTTTTTGCTTTTATGATTTTGTCTTCAAATACTAGTTTTTCTTCTTTTATTTCTTCGCTCATTTATTATTTTCCTTTTAAAATATCTCTTACATGGTCTTCAAACTTTTCAACCTCAACTAAGAATGAATCATGTCCTGATTGACTATCAACCATTTTATATGTTATTTGATCTTGCTTTCCAAGTTTTATCATAATATCTCTTATTTCTTCCATCTCTTCTGGAAAGAAAAGCATATCATCTTTGAAAGATATAAGATGTAAATTACACTTTACCTTATCAAAAGAGTCTTCTAGTTTATCTTTATTTCTTCCTGCATCAAAAATATTCATTGTCTTACAGATATAAAGATATGATAGAGGATCAAAAACCTTAGGAAAACTATATGAATTATACTCTAAGTATCTCTCAACTTCAAATCTACCAAATAGTTCATATAAACCATCTGTTCTAGCATACTCTCTACCAAACTTACTATTAAATAATTCTGGACTTAAATATGCTATTAATCCTGCCATTCTTCCTATTGCTAATCCTGGTAAACCTTGAGCTTGTAAATCATCAGGGTCATAAAAACCATCTTTGAAAGCTGGGTCATGTCTGATTGATTCTATTGCTATTTTATTTATAGCAATTGCCCAAGGTCTTGTATAAGCTGTTGTTGCCATGGCTATAACTGTATCTGTAAAATCAGGTTGTTCTATAGAATAACAAAGTGCTTGCATTCCACCCATAGAACCACCTATAACAGCAACTGCTTTTTCAATTCCAAGTCTATCATAAAGCTTCATTTGAGCTCTTACAACATCTGAAATAGTAAGTATAGGAAACTTAAATCTATACTCTTTTCCTGTTGAGGGATCAATACTCAAAGGGTTCGTAGACCCAAAAGTACTTCCTATGTTATTTGAACAAATAACAAAGTATTTTGTAGTATCAATTACCTTACCATCACCTATAAACTTATCCCACCATCCAGGCTTTGCTTCATTTGCGTATCTTCCCGCTGCATGGTGTGAACCTGCTAGGGCATGACAAATTACAATAACATTTGATTTATCCTCATTTAGCTCTCCGTAAGTCTCATATACCAACTCAAAAGACTCCAAAATCCTACCACTTTCTAAATGTAAAGGTTCATCAAATTTCTCAGTTTTAGTCTCTATTCTCAAATTCTATCCATCTTCTTTAATATACTTTATATTTTAATCCTATTTATATTAGCAAAAATAATATAAGAATTTGGTTTAGTTATATTTAATTAAAGAGCCTTTTTTAACTCTTCGTAATCAACTTTCATTAATGATTGCCATGTTTTATTTGGACTCCACTCCTCAAACATAGATAAATCTATATTATCAAATGGCGTTTGAAGTATATACTTATGATATACATATATAAAAGCACTAACTCTATAATTTTTAGCACAATGAACTAAAACCTTATTTGCTCCTAATGACTGTAAAATATTAATAAATAACTTTAAGTCACTAAGTTTAGGCTCTTCAAAATCAACTGGCAAATGAATATATGTCATTCCTAAATCACTTACAATTTTATCTTCATTTTCTAAAGCATCAGAAGAATCACATAAGGCTATATTTATTATTACTTCAAATTCTTCTTCTTTTAGCTTTTCAAACTGTTCTTGTCTTGGCTGTCCACTTGTATGAATTAGTTCATTTACTTTTATATAGTTTAAAAGCTCTTCCATTATAAAAACTCCTTTGCTACCTCATCAATTTGTTTTAAATACTCTTCTTTTAACTTATCACTTATAAAAGCACTTTTAAAAGAGTTTTTTACAAGCTTTATAATATCTTCTTTACTTAAAGGTAGATTATCACATAGATTATAAAAGTTTTGATTCATATATCCTTTAAAATAAGCAGGGTCATCTGAGTTTACTGTGATATTAAGTCCAAAGTCTAAAAGCTCTTTTATATTATGTTCTTTATAGTTTTCAAATACTTTTAGTTCTATATTTGAGTTTGGGCAAACCGTAAGAGGTATTTGCTCATCTTTTAATCTTTTCATTAGAGTTTCACTATTTATAGCTTGAACTCCATGGTCTATTCTTTGTATTTGTAATAAATCAAGAGCATCTTCTATATAAGATACATCACCCTCTTCTCCTGCATGAGCTACTAGTTTAAAGCCTTCATTTTTTGCTTTTTTGAAAACCTCTTCAAACTTTTTAGGAGGATTTCCAAGCTCTGATGAATCAAGCCCAACACCTATAATATTATTTTTATAAGCTAATGACTGATTTAGAGTTTCAAAAGCCTCTTCTTGTGATAAATGTCTTAAAAAACACATGATTATCTCAGATGTAATACCAAACTGCTTTTTAGCCTCATCTAAAGCCTCTTTTATTCCGCTTATTACAGTTTCAAAAGCTATTCCTCTTTGTGTATGAGTTTGTGGATCAAAAAATATTTCTGTATGAATTACATTGTCTTCTTTACATTTTAATATATATTCCCAAGTCATATCATAAAAATCTTGCTTTGTTATAAGTACATTTGCACCTGCATAATATATGTCTAAAAAACTTTGTAAGTTTGTGAAGTTATATGCAGCTTTTACTTCTTCTACTGTTTTATATGGTATTTTGATATTATTTCTTTTTGATAATTCAAACATTAGTTCAGGTTCAAGTGAACCTTCAATATGTAGATGTAGTTCTGCTTTTGGTAAAGCTTTTATTAAATCTTTCAATTGTTTTCCTATTTTATTTTCCAGTCAAATTCCATTTGTTTGGCTGTTTTATTTGCTAGTTTTTTGTTTTTTATTTTACTTACTAGATATAAACTCATATCAATTCCAGCACTAATACCAGCTGATGTGATGATATTGTCTTCTTCTACCCACCTAGTATTTTCAACTACTTCAAGTTTTGGGAACTGTTTTCTTAAATCTTTTATATCTTCATGGTGTGTTGTAACTTTTTGTTTCTTTAAAACTTTTGCCTTTGCAAGTAAAAAAGCACCTGTACAAACAGAAGCTATATGTTTACACTCTTTTGCTTTATCTTTTATCCAAGTAATAACCTCTTTTTTTTCAAGCTCTTTTGTATGAACCCCACCTACAACTATCAAAACATCTAAAGCAGGAGCATCAGCAAAACAGTAGTGAGGAAATACATCAAAACCACCTCTTGCCTTTACTACTTTATTATCTTGTCCTATTAAAAAAACATTGAATTTTTCTTTTTCATCTAAAAATCTTGATGCTGTTGAAAAAACTTCAAAAGGTCCACTAAAATCCAGAACCTCTGCATCTTCATAAATATAAATTCCTATATTCAAAAAATTTCCTTTTTTAAATTTTCGGAAGTATAACTAAAGATATATAAACTTTCTTAATAAACTTTTATTCTCATATGTTACAATACGGAAAAAATTTGAAGGTTTTATTTTATGAATATGATTATGGCAAGCTCACAAGAAGCTAAAGAAGCTTATATACTAGTTCGAACTTTACAAGAAAGATTTGCAAATAAATTAAATGATTTAAGTAAAAAATATGGTGAAAACAAAAATTTTGAAGAAGTTTTATGGCTAAGAGATGAAGGCTCTCACGGTGGGGGAAGTAGATTTGAGGCTAGAGATAAAGCTTTATTTAATACTGCAAGTATCAATGTATCTCAGGTTCACTATGATGATATGGAAGACAAAAAATTGCAAAGTGCAACAGCTATTTCAACTATCATTCATCCAAATAATCCAAAGCTTCCATCAATACATATACATATATCACTTACATGTTTAAGAGATGGTCACTCATATTGGAGAGTAATGGCTGATTTAAATCCAAGTATAGAAGATGAAAATGATAAACAAAAATTTGAAACAGCATTAAAAGAACTTTCAGAAGAGAAATATGAAGAAGGTGTAAAACAAGGTGAGAAATACTTTTTTATTCCAGCACTTGATAGACATAGAGGAGTTAGTCACTTTTATTTAGAAAACTATAAAACTGATGATAAAAAAGCTGATTATGACTTTGCTATGAGTTTTGGAGAAGGTATCATAGATACTTATGTACAAATACTAGATGAAGCAATAAAGCAAAGAGAGTTATTTAGTGTTCAAGATATTAAAAAACAGTTAGATTATCACACTTTATACTTATTTCAAGTTCTAACACTTGATAGAGGAACAACATCTGGACTTTTAGTACATAATCAAAATGATGCAGGTATTATGGGTTCACTTCCTAAGTTTATAAATAAAGCCTTATTAGATTCATGGAAAGACAAAGTTCCAGTAATTCAAAAGCCTTTAGTAGAAGCCTTAGTATCTTGTATAAATGATAAAGGCTTAATTGATATTGATACTAAAATACACTTAGCAAATAAAGTTAGAGAATTTTATAAAAATAATAAAGAAGCTTTAATGCACCAAGCAAGTGGGAATACGATTCCAAGTACAGTACAAAATCACAAAAAATAACAATTTGTTTTAGGTTAGTGTTACTTTATCTTTGTTACCATGTTCAAATATTAAATAAAGGAGAGTCAATATGGCTATACAAGAAAATCAAGTAGTAACAATGAATTACGAATTAAAAGTAAACGGAGAGGTAGTTGATAGCAATATTGGTAAAGATCCTTTAGAATTCACTTTTGGAATTGGTCAATTAATCCCTGGTTTAGAATCAAGAATCAATGAAATGAACGAAGGTGACTCAAAAGAAGTTACAGTTCCAGCAGCAGAAGCTTATGGTGAGTATAACGCTGAAGCAAAACAAGCCTTACCAAAAGAACAATTTGGTGATATGCAACTAGAAGTTGGTATGCCATTACAAGGTCAAGGTGAAAATGGTCAACCAATTCAAGTTGTAGTTGATGAAATCAGAGAAAATGAAATCGTAGTTGATTTTAACCATCCTTTAGCAGGACAAGAATTAAACTTCTCTATTACTATTAATACAATTATCTAATTTATTAAAACCCCAAGTTTTGGGGTTTTACTTTTTTACACCCTTACAAAACAATTAACAAAAACTTATTTACTTTTACTTACTTATAATATTTATTACAATAACTTATTTATATAGATTTAGATATAATTCCAAAAAAAGGACATACATGAGTAATATAAAAAAATTAGATGAACTATTAAAAACTGATGTACTAGTAGAAATAAAAGAAACTATAAATGAGTTAGAAACAAATATAAAAACTGCTAGTAAAAAAGATGCAAAAGTTTTAAAAGAGGAGTTAGAGTATATCAATCAAGTAAAACAGTACTTTGATGATGTTGTTTTAGACATAGAAAACAAAACTCTAACAGAAGATCAAGCACTTGATATTTTAGATGGACTTGAAGATATGAGAATAGAAAACCAAGAGGTTTAAGATGGATTTTGAAGTATACGAAATAATAAATATACTAGGTTTAGTAATAGGTTTAGCCTTTGGAGCAATCGCTCAAAAAAAACAGTTTTGTTTTAGTGGTTCAATCAAAGACTATATGCTAACAAAATCTACAAAAAGAGGTTCCTCTGTAATCATGGCTATGATAGTTGCTATTATTTCAACTACTATAGTTGCCAGTTATTTTGAAATAGATTTAACAGACTCAAACTACTATAGAGATAATATAAACTACTTCTCTATCATACTAGGTGGAGCTTTATTTGGTGCTGGTATGATGATAGCTGATGGTTGTGGGAATAGACAACTTATAAAGTTTGCACAAGGTGACCCAAATGCTCTTATAGCTTTAGTATTTATAGGTATTTTTGCTTTTGCTACTGCTAATGGTCTTCTAAATGATATATTTTCACCTATTACAAAAAATGAAACTTTACTTGAATGGTCTGCTATGATAGGAAATGTAACTATGAATGTGTACTTTGTAGTTGGTGTTTTAGTTTTAATCTTAGCATTTATAATCAAAAAAACAAAAAGACTTATAAGTTTAGTAGATGGTGTTCTAATTGGACTTTTAATCTCTGCTTCTTGGTATGTAACAGGAGTTATGGGTGAAGATAGTATTGAAAGAATGATTGAGTTAAATGGTATTACATTTATCTATCCTACTGCTAAGACTTTTGAGTTATTTAGTTTCTATCAAGTAAATGTTCTTACTTTTAGTATTGCTATTGTAATTGGTGTTGTTTTAGGAGCATTTGCTATGTCTAAAATAAATAGACAATATAGCTTTGGATGTACTGCAAACCAAAATATAAATAGATCAAAATACAATATGTTCGGTGGAGCACTTATGGGTACTGGTGGTGTTCTATGTATTGGATGTACTGTAGGTCAAGGTCTTACAGGACTTTCTACTTTAGCTTTAGCTTCTGCTCTTGCAATTATTTCTATTTTTGTAAGTGGTGTTATCACAGCTAAGTACTTAAATAAAAGAGATAAATTACCTATGTGTTTTATCTTTGATTGGGATGATAATACACCTGATTATCAAATCTAAAACTTAATATTTGGGTTCTTCCCAAGTATTAATAAAATTGCTTTTCTTATTTGCTTTATTATTGGATAAGCAATCTTTTTAAAAAACCAAGTATCTACTAAAAACAATCTTTTTTCACTTAATTTATCTAAAAATATAACAGCTTCACTTCCTTGTAAAATCTCTTTTTCATCTATATAAATAATAAATCCTTCATTTATATCAAAGCCTTTTTCTTTAAAAAATAAAATATCTTCTTGACTTTCTCTTGCATTAAAAATGCTAACTTCATGATTTTGTTTTAACTTTAAAATTTGAGCGTATTTTTTACAGAAAGGACAATCTTTATCATAATATAGTTTTATTTTCATTTTACGCCTTTTTTTATTATCTATTATATACCATAAATATTGTATACTTCATTTAATTTAAACAAAGGAAACTATTTGAATATAGATATGACTAAAGTTGCAAATGTAATTTTATATATGTTACATAAGCAAGTAAAACATCTAAATGATAAAAAACTATCAATAATGCTTTTTTTAATGGATTTTAACCATTCAAATCATTGTGGAAATAAGATTTTTAATGAAGAGTATATTAAAGACTCAAGAAACCCTGAGCCTGTAATCTTAAGTGAATTGTTTGACATAATCGCAAATGAAGAAGACTTAGATGAGGAAGATCCAAGACTTTTTTTAATTCAAGAGTTATTAGATTACATAGATATTGAAGTAAAAGCAAATGACAAGTTTATTGAATTAAAATTTATCAAAATGGAAGAAGAGTTTGATGAAGAACTATTTGAAAAAGAAGAATTAACTACAATCCATAAAGTTGTAGAAAAATACCTAGAAACTTCTCCAAGAAATACAGCAAACGAATGTTTCAAAATAGAAGAAGTAAGAGCTACACCAAAAGGTGAACTTATAATTTAATAAAAATTAGAAGTGCTCTTTAAAGTTCAAAATATCATCATAAGTTAGATTTAAATTCTGCTTTTGATTTTTTTGCAAGATAGGGTTTAGTAAAGCACCCTGCTCTTGTATATGAGGAATACCTACTAAGTGAGCTATTTCATGGGCTAATATAGCTTTTAGTTCGCTAAGACTTTCAAAACCATAAATCTCTATTTTATTCATACTATTTGTTACTGTTTTTTCTTTTATGGTAACTCCATCTTTTACATAGGTTTTTAAAACTGTTTGTTTTACTCCTATTGCTTGACCTTTTACTTTTTTAAAACCTCTATTTAAAGACTCAATTTCATTTGCAAGATTATAATAATTTTGAGTATGAGTATTGTATAAATGAACTTTATTATTAAAACTATTTACTAATCTTTTTAAGGCTCTTTGTTCACCCCTTAGCTCTTTTAATTTTTGGTTTATAACTACTTTTTTTGCTTTTACATAAGTTTGTATTTTTTTATACTCTTCTTGGGATACATTTCTTCTTTGATTTATTTTTTTGATGTATTTATTTAATTCTTCTGTTTTTTCATTTACTTCATTTTCTAAGATTTTATAAACTTTTGTTTGCTTATCAATTTGAACTTTTTTTGTTTCAAACTCATCTTGATAGCTTTGAATTTTTTCCTTTTTTCTTTCAAATCTATCCATGGCTCTGTTTATTCTTCTTTCCATACTTGATGGTTTTACATAAAGAATATCTATAGGTTTTCCCATAGAAGAGTAATCAAATACATCAAAACCAAGTTTTGACTCAAAGTGCTCTTCTATTTCATCTAAGATTGTTTTTAATTGTCTTTCATTTATTTTATCTTGATAGTATCTATCAATCTTTCCAATTTTTATTTCTTGAAAACCTGCATATAAAGATGATGCTAAAAATAGTGTTGTATATAATGTCTTTTTAATCATAAATACATTTTATACAAAAAACATTTAGATATTATTTAGTAGCAAAACAGATGCACTTATAATCAGTAAAATACCCATACTCATATTAAAAACTTTTACTTTAAGAGCTGTATCAAAAAATATACTTGCCTTATGACCTAAAATACCCCATAAACTCAAACATACATAACAAACTACAAAGTACATTATTACAAAGATAACAAGTGTTATTTGTGAGTTTACAAACATAGAAACACCGGCTAAACAAGCAAGCCATGCTTTGGGATTTAGCCACTGCAATAAAAAGCCTTCATAAAACTTCAAGGTTTTACTCTCTTTGACACTTAAATCAAGCATTGAAGTACTTGCTATTTTATATCCCATATAAATGATAAATAAACTTCCAAATATTTCTAAAAACAAAAGAAATTGATTATTTGATGAGATTAAAAACTTTTCATATGTAAATGCAATGGATAAAAGTAAAAGAGTAAAACCAATAGTTGCACCTGAAATAAATGAAAAAGTTTTTCTAAAGCCATTATTTAAACCTGATGTAACAATCATTGCATTTACAGGGCCTGGAGAGATTGACAATACTATACAAAATGAAAGCATAGATATAAAAAAAGATATACTCATAAAAATTCCTAAATTTTAAATTTAAGAGAGTTTATAATAAATGAAAACTTTTTTATTGTACGAAATTGAGTTGGTACTCTTTTGGAGTTGTGGCTACAAAGTTTAAAAAGTTTCTGTGTAGATGACTTTGGTCATAAAAACCACACTCTAGTGCAGTTTCTACTATACTCATTCCCTCTTTTAAACATACTCTTGCATGGTTTACTCTTAAATTTAAAAGATATGAATGGGGTGTGATATTGAGATGTTTTTTGAAAAGTCTAATTATATAGTACTCATTTAAATCAAACTTATCTGATAAATCTTTTAAAGTAATATTTTCTTTATAGTTCTCATGTATAAAAGCCTTAATTGTTTCAAAGTTCTCATCTTTGGCTTTTACTTCATCTTCTTTTAAATACAAGCCAAAAAAGTCTAAGAAAAACTCAATTAATTCATTTTCCTTTTCTTCTATGCTATTATTTTCATAAATAAACTCGCACAAATCTAAGAATCTATTATAGAACTCTTTTGATTCTAATAGTTTTTTATCTACTGCTACAAAATCTTCTATATTATTGTTTATAATATTTTGTATTTTTGTACACCAAGAAGTATCTAGATACATCATATAATATTTATTTAAAGTATTCCCACAAGAATTACAAGAATGAACCTCATATGGATTCATGATACTAAGTCTATTTTTATCAAGAATAAACTTCTTATTTTGATTTGAATAAACACTAATCCCCTCTTTATTTATTCCCAAAGAAAAAGAAGAGTGAAAGTGCTTTTTATAGTGTTTATTTGAATTTGAATATCGAAGTTGCATAAAAGGAAGCTTTTCACTTGAATAGATTTTAGTAAATATTTTATTCATAGAACTTCCTTTTTATTTAATATAGCACAATATAGTTTTTACTTCTTGTATAAAATTGACTTTATTAAATTTAATTTGAAATTATTTAGAGTTTTTCTTTTCTCTTACGCATCTTACATATGCCTTTCCTGTTCTATCATTGTCATAAGAGTATCCATCGCTAAAATATATCCTTTTTACATAGAAGTCTTTTATAGGTTTCCACTCTTTACCAAAAGCTACTCTTTTATATATAATAGACCAAAAGTGACCAGAGGCACTATGTTTAAATGTTTCATTTAGTGTTGGTTTATAAACCTCATAATCACCAATACTAAGTAACTCTTTGTAAGTTGGCAATCGCCAGTTAGTATAAGAGTTTAAATTTAAATCTTTACAATATTTTATAGAATTTTCTAAAGTATATTTATTTGTTTCTACACTTTTGTCATCTTGCCAATAAAGTTTCAATTCTTTATCATAAACTATATTCTTATCTCTTATAAACTTTGATTGTTCATTGGCCCATAAACAAAGACTAATTAGTAAAAATATAAATATTTTTTTCATCATAAATCCTTTTGCTTTAGTTTATATAAATTTTATCAGATATTTATAGCGAAAGAAAAAAAGAAATATAGCAATAATCCTAATTATGCTAAAATCAAAAATATTTTTTTTAATGGATGATTATGAATACAGACCCACTTAACTTAGTAGATGAAAAAATTGCAGCCCTTATAAGTGACAAAACAAAATATAGTTTTGAGCAATTAAAACAAAAAGTTGAAGAGATACTGAAAAATGTTGATATTTTTATGGTAGAAGATGAGTTAAACTCAAAAGCTGTTGATTTATACCTAAAGAACGTCATAACGAAAAGAAACAATATTCAAAAAGAACAAGATAAATCAAAAATTGATAATTCAAAAGAAACACGTTTTGCTTTAATAGAAGCTATTTGTAAAAAATATGACTTTACTTCCCAAGAAGAGCTTATCAAAAAAATAGATGAACTAAAGAAGAAAACTAATTTTGAGTTAGATGAGATAAATAACTCTCTTTAGACTCTCTTCTTTTTTGTTTTAGATATTACATACCCTTGGCATTAGCACAATTTAACTGCTCTATTCCCTTTGGTGAAATCATAGATACATCCCACTTTGGTGAATAAACAAACTTTACATTACAATCATCAACTTCATCTATACTTTTTATATTATTTACAATCTCTTCACTAAAAGAGTAAGTACTATTACATCTAGAATTTATCATTGTTGTTTCTATATTTACATAAATGTTATCATCTTTAAGTTCAACATCTGTTTTATAAATAAGTCCTAAATCATAGATACTTATAGGCAGTTCAATATCTTGAATATTTTTTAGTTTTTGAATTACTTTTTCTTCTACATCATCTTTTACTATGTTCATTTTAACACTCCTGTTTTTTAAAAACAGAATAATACAGAAGTTTTATAGCATGAATATAGTCAAAATAAATTTACTTTTTTAATTTAAAGGGTTTTTAATTATAAAAGAGGTTTATAGAAGTTGAGAATTCTCAACTTCTAATAAATTTTGAGAAATTACTTCTCAATAGCAGCAAACATATCAGCAGTTACTTCTGATACATCTTTTGTACCATCAAGTTCTACAATAACACCCATGTTAGTATAAAAATCAATTAATGGAGCAGTTTGATCATGATATGCTGATAATCTTTTTGTTACAGTTTCTTCTGTATCATCAGCTCTTTGGATTAAATCTTCTTCTTTTTCATCAGTTGGTGGGTTAAATTTCATGTGGTAGATTTTACCAGTTACTTTAGATGTTCTTCTTCCAGTAATTCTTTCTACAATTAATTCATCTGGAACATTTAAAGAAATAACCTTATCTAAAGCAATTCCCATATCATTCATTAAAGCATTTAAAGCTTCAGCTTGTGGTAATGTTCTTGGGAAACCATCAAGGATAAAACCTTTTTTACAATCATCTTCAGCAAGTCTATCTTTAATAATACCAATAATAGTTGAATCAGGTACTAATTGACCCTCATCCATAAATTTCTTAGCTTCCATACCCATTTCAGTTTTATCTGCAATAGCAGCTCTTAAAATATCACCTGTTGAGATTTGAGGGATGTCATATTTTTCAATTAAAAATTTTGCTTGTGTACCTTTTCCTGCACCTGGTGCACCAAATAACATTAAATTCATATTCAATTTCCTTGATTTCTTTTTGTGTGATTGTATAAAAAAAGTAGTTAATAACACCTAAGATAAAACAATTACATGAGTAAATTAAAAATAAAGTACTTAATTTAGCTTTTCATCTTAGTTTTTACCCCTTCTATACTTGAAGTTAGTATCTTTTTAAAGTGAGAAGTATAGAAAACCATCATAGCTACTAAAGCAAAAGTAACAACTAAAAAAGGTGTAAAATCCAAAGGTAAAGCCCCAATAGATGTAAACATTAATAAACCACCATTTGCAATAATAAAAAATAGTAGAAGTCTAGCATATAAAGAAAAACTGCTTGATGCAAACATCAAAAGCTTTATACTAGATACATAACTGCTGTTCATGTAAACCATAAGCTCATCACAACCTTTTGCTTCTTTGATGCCACTTGTAAACTCATTTATTTGATTTTCTATTTTTTTAAACATATAGTTCCACTTTTATATCTTAAAATTTTTATAAAGTTTACAATATATATGTTTAAATACTAGTTGTTAGGTAGTTTATCAAATGTTTCTTTTTTTGAGTGTAACCATTGGATAAATGCAGTTTTATCTTTCATAAGTTCATTCATTTGTTTTATCGCTTCTAAATGAGCTAAGTCTCTTTTATCAAACATATGTTTTGTATGCTCTTTACTAAGTCTTCCTATTTCATCGAAACTATTAGCAGTAAATTTCTCATCACAAGCTCCACCAAGTTCTTTACATGTCATTGTTTTCATACTCATCCTTTAAAAGAAGAGTATCAAAACTTTTTCGCAGATTTATCGCTATTTTTTACTTTTTTTTCTAGAAGCTTTTGCAGCTTTTCTTTTTGCTTTTTTCTTTGCAAGTTGTCCATTTACACTTTTTCTTGCATTTACTATTTGTTCATCTTTGTTTTTATCTTGTGAAAAAGCAACTCTTGTAGCGTTTTTATTTTGATTGCCTTGCTTTGCAAGTTTATCGCCCTTTGTAGTTTTTACACTTGATATATTTAATTCTTTTCCAGACATTTATTAACCTTATTTTTTAAAGTTTGGTATTGTAGTAAAATCTATATAAAAACATAGATTAATTACTCTTCTTTTTTAGGTGGAGGAGGTAAAATTCTATTGAAATCATAAGGAACTATATTATGTTCAATCTTTTCAGTAAAATTATAAAGTTTTATACATATACCAAATAAAATAAACCATACGAATATTTCTTTTACTATTGGAATAGAAAATACAATACCAATAATAACTCCTAATACTCCAAGTTTGATTAAATACCCATCAACATCTTTTTGTTTAGCTAATTTATAATATTTTTTTATTTTATCTAACATATAAACTTCCTTTTTTATAGATAATAGTACCATTTATAAATAAAAATAGTAAAGTAAATAGGTATAGATATTAGAAAATTTTTAAAATTTTTTATTCTTCAAATAAATAAAAAACACTAACACCTACTTTTTTATCATAAGTTTTGCTTTTTTTATCTTGAAACTTTGAAACATAAGAACGTGCTTCAATAAATGAATTAGCAGTTGAAACAATCTCATTACCATCAATTGGTAAGATTAACTTTTTGTCTTTACTTTTACTAAACTGTTTTGCTCTTCTTCCATCTTTGAAAGTAATTTTATAAATATCAATAGATCTTTTTAAATCAATTCTAGCTTTTTTACTTTCATCATCAAACCTTAGTATTCTATTTCCATTTGAAGATACTTTCATAGTCTTAGCTGTTTGAATATCTTCTGTAGTTTCTAAAATTACATACTCTCTACCGTTTATTAAGATCTCATTATTTTCTAATAATTTGATTTCTTTTATAACTGTTTTTTTACCTTTTGGCATATATATCCTTATATTTTCGCCATTATAGCGTTTTTTTGCAACTATTGAAGATTTTAAACAATAAGTTTTATTTTTTCTTTCAATAAACACTTAAATAGGCCTATTTATTAGTTAACTTTGTTCATTTAATTTACATTTATTCATTTTGGTAAAAATATTTTTCCCATTTTTCTTTTTTATAACCATTATTTGACTATAATCCAAATAAAAATAGGAAAATTTATGAGCGAAAAAACAACAGAATTTTTACAAAGAGCCGATGAATACATAGCAACTGCAAATCAACAATTAGAAAGAGGTAATACTTTAGGCGAAGTAAGTGCCGCACTTATGTATGGTTCTACAAGATTTACAACATATATGGCATGTACTTCATTTGATAGTGCAGAACACATGCTAGAAGAAAAAGAAAATATTATGGAATACTTTGTAAAAGAGTATAAACTAGCACTTGAAGAACATATAAACAATTTTGCAGTTACACATGATTTTTCACAAAATCCAAGTAACTAATTAGTTAAGCAAAAATTAAAAGAAAGTGTTAAGTTTTTGTTTTAATCAAGGCGAAGAAGTAAATTTAAGCGCAGCGTACATCAAGTACGTGAGCATTTAATTTTCTTCTTCAACGCAGAGTAAAGCGAAAAATTGACGCTTTACTTTAATTTTTTATACGTGGTAGTTTGGAGCTTCGTTAGTAATAGTAACATCATGCACGTGAGACTCTTTAAGTCCAGCAGATGTAATTTCTACAAATTCAGCTTTTTCTTGGAATGTTGGAATGTCTTTAGAACCTAAGTAACCCATAGAAGCTCTTAATCCACCAATCATTTGATGAATGATATCTTTTACACTTCCTCTGTACGCTACTCTACCTTCAATTCCCTCAGGTACTAGTTTATCAGCTGCTGTTCCTTCTTGGAAATATCTATCATTACTTCCTTTTGTCATAGCACCAATTGATCCCATACCTCTGTATGATTTGAATTTTCTTCCTTGGAATAATATAACTTCACCAGGAGATTCCTCAGTACCTGCTAATGCAGAACCCATCATACAAGCAGATGCTCCAACTGCTAATGCTTTTGCAACATCACCTGAATATTTAATACCACCATCAGCGATAACTGGAACACCATGTTTAGCTCCAGCTGCTGCACACTCATCAATTGCAGAAATTTGAGGAACACCAACACCTGCAACAATTCTTGTTGTACAAATAGAACCTGGTCCAATACCTACTTTAACAGCATCAGCACCAGCTTTGATTAAATCTTCAGTTGCTTCAGCAGTTGCTACATTTCCAGCAATTACTTCTACATCTAATTCAGCTTTAATAGCTTTTACACTATCTAAAATACCTTTTGAATGACCATGAGCAGAATCAAGAACTAATACATCAACACCAACTTCAACTAGTGCTTTAGCTCTATCCATTTGTCCTACACCAATTGCAGCACCAACTCTTAATCTTCCAAATTCATCTTTATTTGCATTTGGGTATTCTCTTTTTTTATTAATGTCTTTAATTGTAATAAGACCAATTAATTTATCGTTCTCACCTACAATTGGTAACTTTTCAATTTTATTAGCATGCATTACATCAGCTGCTTCATCTAAAGTAGTACCTTCTTTAGCAACAACTAATGGCATTGAAGTCATTTTTTCTTTTGCTAATAAAGAGAAGTCCTTAGTAAATCTCATATCTCTGTTTGTTAAAATACCTAATAAAGTATTATTTTCATCAACAACAGGTACTCCTGAAATTTTGTATGATGCCATAATATCTTCAGCATCTTGAAGTGTTTGATCTGGGCCAATTGTTACAGGATCAATAATCATACCTGACTCAGATTTTTTAACTTTTTTACATTGTAATGCTTGAGATTCAATATCCATATTTTTGTGAACAATACCAATACCACCAAGTCTAGCCATAGCAATTGCAGCTTGATATTCTGTTACTGTATCCATAGCAGCAGATACAAAAGGAATATTTAACTCAATTTTTTTAGTAAGTTTAGTTTTAATACAAACTTCTTTTGGTAATACTTCTGATTTTGCTGGTACTAATAAAACGTCTTCAAATGTTAATGCTCTTTTTCTAATTCTCATAATATACTATCCTAATCTTTTCTTTATTTATAATCTACGGCTTTTTCTAATGATAAAGCACCATCAAACACAGTTTGTTCATCGTAAGCTTTTCCAATTAACTGTAATCCAACAGGCATACCATTTTCATCTTTATCTACAGGTAATGAAATAGCAGGTAATCCAGCTAAGTTAACTGAAATTGTGTAAATATCACTTAAATACATTTCTAATGATGTTTTAAAACTTCCAAACTCAGGAGCAGTTGTTGGAGCAACTGGAGAAAGTATTAAATCTGCATCATTAAAAATTGCTTCATATTCATCTTTTATTAAGTGTCTAACTTTTTGTGCTTTAATATAATAAGCATCGTAATAACCAGAACTTAATACAAAAGAACCAAGCATGATTCTTTTTTGAACTTCTTCACCAAAACCTTGAGTTTTAGTTTGAGTATACATATCTTTTAAACCAGCATTGCCTTTTCTGTTTCCATATCTAACACCATCAAATCTAGAAAGATTTGCAGAAGCCTCAGCAGTTGCTACAATATAATATGAAGATAAAATTTTACTTGTATCTAACATATTTTTATGAACTATTGTATGTCCTGCATCTTCTAGTGCTTTAATAGCTTTTTCGTATCCAGCTTTAATAGCAGGACTAGCTTCTTCTACAAAACTATCAATTACTGCAATAGTTAATTTTCTATTCTCATCAAGTTTTGGTGTAACTGCTTCATATTCTACATTTGCAGATGTTGAATCCATTGGATCATTTCCTGAAATAATATCATATAAAATAGCAGCATCTTCTACATTTTGAGTAATTGGTCCACATTGATCAAGTGAAGAAGAGTAAGCAGTAATTCCATATCTTGAAACTCTTCCATAAGTAGGTTTCATACCAACAACACCACAATAAGCAGCAGGTTGTCTAATCGATCCACCCGTATCTGTTCCAAGTGCAGCAATAGCAGTACCAGCAGCAACAGCAGCAGCTGAACCACCTGAACTTCCACCAGGAACTTTTGTATTATCAACAGGGTTTAGTGTTTTTCCATAACAAGAAGATTCAGTTGAACTTCCCATAGCAAATTCATCCATGTTAGTTCTACCAAATGCACTTAAACCTGCATCATTTAATTTATTTATTACAGTTGCGTTATATGGTGACTTATAACCTTTTAAAATATTACTTGAACAAGTGATTTCCCAGTTTTTAACATTTATATTATCTTTAATAGCTATTGGGATACCAGAACCTGCTTCAGAAATATCTTGTGAAGTTAATTGCTCAACATATGCACCAGTTTTGTCTTCATTAATTTTTTGTTTTAAATCATCTCTTAATTTTTGAATATCATCAGCACTTAAATTAAGCGCTTCTTTTAGAGTTATCAAAAGGCTCTCCTGTGTTTTACAATTATAGTATACACCCGATTTTATCTAAAAAATGATTAAATTTTGGTAAAGAAAAATTAAATGAAATTAAAAAGAAATTTTTAAGTTTGATTGTGAGTAAAGGTATTATTTTTTTTAAATAAAAAAAGGTAGAAGTTATAAACTCCTACCTTTTTTGTAAACAGTATAAATTAAAGATTATACGAAAGAAATGAATGCCATTTGAGTAGCATCACCTCTTCTGATTCTTGTTTTAATTATTGAAGTATATCCACCATTTCTACCTTCGTATTTTGGTGCGATTTCATTAATTAATTTTTTAGTAGCTTCTTTATCTTGTAATGCTTTGAAAACAGCTCTGTGGCTATTTAAATCAGCATTTCTAGCTGTAGTTACTAATTTCTCAACGTATCTTCTTAATTCTTTTGCTTTTGGAACAGTTGTTTCAATTTTTTCTCTCTCGATTAAAGCGATTGCCATGTTTTTTAATAACGCTTTTCTATGAGAAGAAGTTCTGCTTAATCTTCTATATCCATGCTTATGTCTCATATTACTAACCCTTAATTATGCTTTTAGTTGCTCTAATTTTCTTCTTAATGCAGATGCAACATTTTCTGGAAGTGTATCTTCAACTGGGAATCCTAAAGATTCTAATTTCTCAGCAATCTCATCGTAAGATTTTTTCCCTAAGTTTTTGATGTTTTTAACTTCAACTTCACTCATAAGTACTAATTCACCTAAGAATTTTAATCCCGCTCTATCTAAAGAGTTAAATGATCTAGCACTTAAATTTAAATCGTCTATTTTAATAATTAAATCTTTAAGTTCTACTGGCTCTTCACCTGCATCACTTACTGTTACTTCTGATAAATCAAATACTTTATTAAATACTGACATTTGAGAGTACATAACAGATACTGCTTCTTTAAAAGCAGTAATTGGAGAAATTTGTCCATTTGTTTGTACGTTAAATACAGCTTTTTCAAAGTTAGGATTATCTTCAACTAACATTTTTTCAATATCGTAAACTACTTTTTTCACTGGTGTAAAGAAAGCATCGATTGGAATGTAATCTGGTCCAACAATATCTCTGATGTCTTCAGAAGGCATATATCCGATACCTTTTTGAATAATCACAGAAAAAGTAAGATTACAATCTGAGTTAATAGTAGCTAGGTGTGCATCAGGAGAAACTACTTCTACATCAGCATTAATTAAATCTTCACCCTTGATCTCTTTAGGTCCATTAAAAGAGTATTCAACTACTACTTGCTCTTCGTCACTATTTATTTTAAACTTAATGTTTTTAAGATTAATAATAAATATAGCTATATCTTCTAGCATCCCTCTTAATGAGTCAAACTCATGAGAAGCACCTTCAATTTTAACTGCAATTGGTGCGTAACCAACTGAAGAACTTAATAAAAGTCTTCTTAAAGGGTGTGCCAAAGTAATTGCAAAACCACTCTCAAATGGATATGCAGAAATCTTAGCTTCGTTATCACTAATAGCTTCGATTTCAACTTCAGTTGGTAAAAACGGTGTATCTGCAAACTTCTTCATTGGCTACCTTTTTGCTCTCAATTATTTAGAATATAACTCTACGATTAATCTCTCTTCTACAGGAATAACAACTTCTTCTCTAGTTGGGATTCTTGTGAAAATTCCGAATACTTTATCTTTATCTACATCTACCCAGTCAACAAGTCCAGTTTGGTTAGTTAACTCTAAAGATCTAACGATTTGTGGGTTAGTTTTAGATTTTTCTCTAATTTCAATTTTTTGTCCAGGCTTAACAACAAAAGAAGGAATATCAACTTTTTTACCATCAACTAAGATGTGCCCGTGAGTTGTAAATTGTCTAGCGTTTGCTCTAGTTGAAGCAAATCCCATTCTATATACAACGTTATCTAATCTCTGCTCAATTAAAGTAATTAAGTTTGCACCTGTATTACCTTCTCTTCTTGCAGCTTCTTTGAAGTATTTTCTGAATTGTTTTTCAGAAACACCATACATAAATTTAGCTTTTTGCTTTTCTCTTAATTGTAAACCATACTCAGAAATTTTAGTTCTTCTTTGTCCGTGTTGTCCTGGAGCAAATGGTCTTTTTTCTAATGCAGATTTTCCGTTAAGTCTTCTCTCACCTTTTAATCCAAGGTCTGCATCTAATCTTCTTTCGATTTTTTCTACTGGTCCTCTATATCTTGCCATAATTGCCCCTTACACTCTTCTTCTTTTAGGTGGTCTACAACCATTATGTGGTAATGGTGTAACATCTTTAAACCAAGTAACTCTGATACCATCAATAGCACCTACAGATTTAACTGCAGTATCTCTACCAGATCCTGGTCCTTGAATTTTGATTCCAACGTTTTTAATTCCGTGTTCCATTGCTTTTTGCATAGCATCTTCTACAGCAGCTTGTGCAGCAAATGGAGTTGACTTCTTAGAACCTTTGAATCCTAAGCTTCCAGCACTTGACCATGCGATTGCATTACCTGCATTGTCAGATACAGTAACCATAGTATTGTTAAATGTTGCAGCAATATGTACAACACCGTCAGCAATATTTTTTCTTACAATTTTTTTTCTAGTAACTTTTCTTTTTGCCATCTACAATCCCTTACTTAGCTGCTGCGCCAACAGTTTTCTTTTTACCTTTTCTTGTTCTAGCATTAGTCTTAGTCTTTTGCCCTCTACAAGGTAAACCTTTTCTGTGTCTTAAACCTCTGTATGAACCTAAGTCCATTAAAGCTTTAATATCCATAGCAACTTTCTTTCTTAAATCACCCTCAACTTGGTAGTTCTTTTGGATTTCTTGTCTAATTGTTGCTGCTTCGTCTTCTGTTAATTCGTGTGCTCTTTTGTTTCTATCAATACCTACAGCATCTAAGATTAATCTAGAGTTATGTAAACCAATACCATAAACGTAAGTTAATGCGTATTCCATTCTCTTTTTATTTGGTAAATCAACACCTGCGATTCTTGCCATGTCTTTTTATCCTTGTCTTTGTTTGTGTTTTTTGTTTTCGCAGATTACTCTTACGATACCATTTCTTTTGATAACTTTACATTTATCACACATTTTCTTTACTGAAGCTCTAACTTTCATCAGTCATTCCTCTTTTTTGTGTTTATTACCACTTTTCAACAGGCAAGAGACGTAAACAAACGATATAACCTTTACCGTATCATTTGTCTTAACCTATATTTTCTCTAAATATTCAGGAGTAAAAATAGTAGGCTATAGTAAAGCGTTTATTTAGACGCTACTCCTACCAACTCTTTATAAAACACAAATATTTTATAAAAACTTCCTTGATGGTTGAAAAAATGGATTCGGATTATAATTAATATTTACTTAAATGTAGTTTAAACCTTAAACTACTTTCAGCTTTCTTGTTGTAAAATGTAAATATTACTAAACAAAAGGGATTATATGTCAAAAATTTATACAAATGATTTAATAAATATACAAATCGAGCAAAGTGAGATTCCGTGGCTTAAAATATTTACAAATAAAGATTTAAAAGAGTTATCACATTGTGATAGTGAAACAAAAATGGAAATATTTAGATGTTTGGATATTATTGAGAAAATCATGTTAGAGTATTTTGAATGTGATAAAGTAAATATCGCTTCTTTTGGAAATTATGTTCCACATGTACATTTTCATATTATGGCTAGATTTAAACAAGATTCATATTTCCCTGAACCTATGTGGGGTAAGAAACAAAGAGATGCAAATCTTGATTTAGCTTCTTTTGAAGAGTTTTATGAATTAGTAAAGAAAAGTTTATAAAACTTTTCTTTACTTAAGCCTTCTTATCCATCTGCATTTATTTGAGCGATTAACTCTTCTAATACTTTTGGAGCTTCTTCATGGCTTGGTTGACATCCACCAGCAGCTTCATGCCCTCCTCCACCATATTTAAGCATTAACTCACCTACATTTGTATTTGAGCTTTTATTTATGATAGATTTACCTGTACTGTAAACAACATTTTGTTTATCTCTACCCCATACTACATGAATAGAAATATTTGCATCTGGATACATAGCATAAACTAAAAATCTGTTTCCAGGATAAATTATCTCTTCATCTCTATAATCAATGATTAAAAGATTTTTTTCAACTCTTGTACATCTTTCTAATTGCTCTTTAAACTCTTTTTCATATTTAAAGTATAAGTCAACTCTTTCTTTTACATCACTTAATGATAAAATCTCTTCAATTGTGTGGTCTTTACAATAATCAATTAAATCCATCATCAATTGGTAATTTGAAACTGTAAACTCTCTAAATCTTCCAAGACCAGTTCTTGAATCCATTAAGAAACTTAATAACTCCCAACCTTGTGGATTTAAAATATCTTCTTTTGTAAATGCCGCACTATCAGCTTTATTTGCAGCTATCATCATAGCATCAAAAGCTTCTGGGAATTTTTCATTTCCCCCATAATATTGATATACAACTTCAGCTGCACTTGGTGCTTTTGGGTCAATAATATGATTGTCTTTTTTTTCATTTCTTAGTGTTTCACTAAAGTGATGATCAAAAGCTAAATATACACCATCTACATATGGTAGATTTGTAGTTATGTCATTTGATGTGATTTCAACTTTTCCATCTTGCATATCTTTTGGGTGAACAAAAGTAATTTCATCAATAATACCTAGATACTTCATTAGTGTTCCACACACTAATCCATCCATATCACTTCTAGTAACAAGTCTATATTTTTTATCCATTAGAAGTCCTAAATTAATTTTTGATTATTTTAGCATAAATGATTCTTAAATTCTATTAAATAAAATTATATATAAAAGTAAATCTTTAGAAAGATTCGTAAAAAAGGGGTTTTCCCTTTTTTACTATTTAATGTAGTTGGCGATTATATCACCCATTTCAGCAGTTGTTACAACTTCTTTAGCATCATAAGCAGCTAAATCTTTTGTTCTGTATCCATCTTTTAATACATTTCTAATTGCTGTTTCAATTTTACTTGCAGCTTCTACTTCTCCAAGAGAATATCTAAGCATCATAGCAGCACTTTCAATTGTAGCAATAGGATTTGCAATACCTTGTCCAGCAATATCAGGAGCAGAACCATGGATTGGCTCATAGATTGCAGTTTTATCACCAGTTGAAGCTGATGGTAATAATCCAATAGATCCAACAACCATAGAAGCTGTATCAGATAGAATATCTCCAAAGATATTACCAGTTACAATAACATCAAATTGTTTTGGATTTCTTACTAATTGCATTGCAGCATTATCAACATACATATGTGTTAATTCAACAGCAGGGTAATCTTTTGCGATTTCTTCCATAGTATCTCTCCATAATTGAGATACCTCAAGAACATTTGCTTTATCAACAGAACAAACTCTCTTGTCTCTTTTCATAGCAAATTCAAAAGCTTGTTTACCAATTCTTTCAATTTCTGGCTTTGTATAAACCATAGTATTATAAGCTTTTTGACCATCATTTGCTCTTGGTTGTCCAAAGTAAATACCACCAATTAGTTCTCTTACAACCATAATATCACAACCCTCAATAACTTCAGGTTTTAATGTAGAAGCATTTACTAATTCATCATAAACAATAGCAGGTCTTAAGTTTGCATATACACCCATCTCTTCTCTAAACTTTAAAAGTCCAGTTTCAGGTCTTAAATCTCTTGGTAATGTATCCCATTTCTCACCACCAATTGCTCCAAATAAACAAGCATCAGATTTTAAAACACCCTCAACTGTTTCAGTTGGTAAAGGTACACCTGTTTCATCAATAGCAATACCACCCATTAAGTACTCTTTGTAATCTAATGTAAAACTACAAGCACCTGCAACTGTATCTAAAACTTTTACAGCTTCATCTACAATTTCTGGACCAATTCCGTCACCTTTAATTAAAGAGATATTATATCTTTTCATTAGTTGTTTTCCTTTTCTCTAGCTGCTTCAATATTAGCAAAGTTGATTAATCCACCAGCTGCAATTAATTCTTGCATAAAATCTGGAATTGGAATAAATTTATAAGTTTTATTAGTTGTATTATTTGTAATCTCACCTGCATCTAAGTTAATAGAGATTTCTTCACCCTCTTTAATTTCTAAAGACTCAGGTAATTCAAAAATTGGTAATCCCATATTAAATGCATTTCTATAAAAGATTCTCGCAAATGATGGAGCAACAACTGCTGCAACACCTGCTGCTTTTAATGCGATTGGTGCATGTTCTCTAGAGCTTCCACATCCAAAGTTTTCACCTGCAACTATAATATCACCCTTTTGTAACTTGTTTGGGAACTCAGGATCTGCATCTTCCATAACATATTTTGCTAAATGCTCAGGGTCTGAACTATTTAAATATCTTGCTGCGATGATAACATCTGTATCAATATTAGCACCAAAATTCCATACTTTTCCAGTAATTTTATTCATATTTTGTATCCTTGTATTTAATAAATATTTTAATTTATTAAACATGATTATTTTCAGAAAACACACATTTTAGCTAAAAATTTAGTAATATTTGATTAAATAACAAATTTTTAATAACTTTCTTATGTAATTTCGGTATAATAAATGCCTATCTTAACAAGAGGATTTTTCGTTAATGAGCGCAAAAGATTTAAATAAAGCTATAGAGCAAACTGTAAAAGAATACAAAGACTCTATCTTAACTTATGAAAAAATTATTAAAATCTTTCCTAAAGCCCCATCAGCAGCAAATGTAAAAAAACTTTTAGCTTTTATTCAACTATATAACGTAACAGTTATTAGTTCGCAAGAACAAGCAAAAAGAATGAATGCTGAGGAAGCTAAAAAGAAAAGAGAACAAAGAGAAAAGCTGATCGAAAACGAAGATGATGTTTTTGATTTATTAAAAAATAAAGAGTTATTAGAGTGGTCTAGATCTGATTCTCCTGTAAGAATGTATCTAAGAGAAATGGGTCAGATTCCATTACTTACAAAAGAAGAAGAGATTGAAATTTCTAAAAAAATTGAAATGGGTGAAGATGTAATTCTTGATGCTATTTGTTATGTACCGTACTTAATAGATTTCATTTTAGAATACAAAGAGCCTTTAGTAAATAGAGAAAGAAAAGTTAAAGAGCTTTTCAGAAACTTTGATGACGAAGATTCTGATGATTCAGCTGATGAAGTTGAAACAGAAGTAGAAGTTCTTAGTGCAGATGATGAAGCAGGAAAGAAAAATAAAAAACTTGATAAAAGAGCTCAAACTATTATTGATTCTTTTAAAGTTTTAGAAAAAGCTAAAAAAGATTGGCTTAAATTCCTATCAAAAGAAGAAGCAAAATCAGAAGATGAAATTCATCAAATGCAACACAACCTAGCAGTTGCGTTCAAAAAAAGAATTTTAAAAGAAGCATTATTAGACTTAGGTCCAACATCTAAACTTATTACAGAAATTGTAAAAGCTATGGAAACTGCACTTAAATCTGATACAGGATTTGATTCTGAGCTTAAAAGATTAGAATATAGATTACCATTATTTAATGATACTTTATTAGCTAATCACAAAAAGATATTAGATAATATTATCAACCTATCAAAAGTTCAAATTACTTCTATGGTTCCTGAAGCGACTATGGTTTCTACTTATATGGAAATCAAAAAACTGTTCCAAACAGCAGAAGCTTCTAAAGATGGTTTTGATTTAGAACCAGAAGAACTAAAAGATGTATTAGAACAAATTAAAAGAGGTAAGCAAATTACTGATAAAGCTAAGACTAGAATGGCTAAATCAAACCTTAGACTTGTTGTATCTATTGCAAAAAGATATACAAATAGAGGTTTACCATTCTTAGACTTAATTCAAGAAGGTAATATAGGTCTTATGAAAGCTGTTGATAAATTTGAGTATAAAAAGGGATATAAATTCTCTACTTATGCAACATGGTGGATTAGACAAGCTATTTCAAGAGCAATTGCTGACCAAGCTAGAACTATTAGAATTCCAATTCATATGATTGAAACGATTAACAGAATCAATAAAATCATTAGAAAAGGTATCCAAGAAAATGGTAAAGAGCCAGATGTAGAGGATATCTCAAAAGAAGTAGGACTTGCAGTTGATAAAGTTAAGCAAGTAATTAAAATTACTAAAGAACCTGTATCACTTGAAGCACCTATTGGTTCTGATGATGATGGTAAATTTGGAGACTTTGTACCTGATGAAAAAGCTCCAACACCAGTTGATAATATTATGAAAGAAGACTTACAAGGGCAAATTGATCAGATTTTAGCTCAGTTAAATGAAAGAGAACAAGCAGTTGTAAGAATGAGATTTGGATTAATGGATGATGCATCTGATAGAACTCTTGAAGAAATTGGTAAAGAATTATCAGTTACAAGAGAAAGAGTTAGACAAATTGAATCAAGTGCAATTAAAAAATTAAAACACCCTAAAGTAGGTAAAAACCTTAAAAACTATGTTGAGAGTTAAGAAATGAACTTCTTTGAAGAATGGGTTGATTTAGATTTAAACCCTATAATATCTTTTAATCAAAGCGGGAAAATCACTTATTCAAATAGTGAGGCTCAATTTTTGCTTAGTAGAATTAAGCAAAATGAGCTTTTTGAGTTAGCATTGAAATATGCTTCTCAATCCTTCGGGGCTAAAACCTCTTATATTGATTTATCAATGAAAAACTATACTTTTTATGCTATCACTGTAAAATATGAAGATGAAGATGAAATTCATATGAAACTTTATAAAAGTGCTATGGTTAAAAAAGAGTCAAAGCTTAATATTTCAAATGTAGATAATACTAATATCTTTACAATACTTGATTTAGCTATATCAACACAAAAAATCAAAAACCAAATAAACTATGTAAAAAACTATGATCCTTCTATCCCTGATTTTAAATTAGAGGCTAGTTCTTTTATAAAAGTAGTAAATGATATATTTCAAGCATTTAGCGAAGCTACAACTATTAAGTGTTCTGTAATGCTTAAGATTGGGGAATATATAAGAATTGATGGGAAAAAGTACTCTTTAATTAGTGTAAAAATTCAGTCAGATAAAAAAACAGATGTAACAGCATTAAAAGCAAGAGATCACTCTGCTTTTATTTTAAGTTGTGAAGAAGACAATATAACTATTGACTTACCTCTTATTATTTAAATTTATTCTCTAAGTTTTAAATACAAACTTAGAGAATAAAACACCAATAGGAACAACACCTAATCCAACTAAAAAAGCAATTGGTAAAAATAGATTATTGTTATTTAAAGCAAAAAATGAAAAAACCAATAAACCATATCCTAAAACTCTATAAATCGATAGAAAACCACCTGCACTAAATATTGCATTTTTAAAAGAGTTTCTTTTAACTTTTGTTTTTTCATCATTGATTATTTCTTTAATTTTTTCAGGAGTTAGTTCTTCTTCTGGAATCTCTTTATATTCACTGTATAAATCATATGGATCATCAATCTCATCAACTTTATCTCTTTGCTCATTTGAATAATCTTCTTTTGAATAATCAATTGTAGATATTCTATTTTGGATATTTTTCTTATAAGAAAAGAAAGAAGTAATTGTTATAAATAATGAGGCTATAAATGCGACCTGTGCATTTAATAGCCAATATTTATCATGAAAACCTAAAGAATAGATAATTAAACAAAGATTTATTACTATAAATACTTTTGCAAAATCTAAAATGGTTTTATTTATCTTCATCATCGTTGTCTGATTTATCCCCATACTTAGCTCTATGTGCATATCTTGGGTCGTTTTCTAAACCTTCAAACTCTTTTTGAGCTCTTTTATATGCTTTTTGTATATTAAGTCCAGCAGCAGCAACTCCCCAGAAAACTCCAAGCCATAATGTCCACTCATAACCTGTAAGAGCTTTTAGCCCATATCCAACACCAAATCCAATAGCAACAGCAGCTACCATAGAAATACCTAAAGATAAGTTATCTAAGGCTTGTAGTTTAGCTTGATGTTTAGGTTTATTATTTTGTTTATTTTCCATGCAAGACCTTACTTAATATATGAACAACAATAATCAGTAATTGTTTTTACTTTAATATCAAAACTAGAATTAGCAGGTACATCAAATGATGTATCTGCTGTATATGTATTCCATGTATCAGAACCTGCAAGTTTTACTTCAACTTCACCATCTAAGATTTCCATTAACTCAGCTGCATTTGTTCCAAAATTATATTCACCTGGCATCATAATACCAAGTGATTTATCTTCACCATTTGAGTCAACGAAAGATCTACTTGTTACATTTCCATCAAAGTAAATATTTGCTTTTTTTACTAAATCTACACTCTTTAAAATATCCATTTTATTATCCTTATAAGTTTTTCATAACTTCATTTGCTGCTTCAATACAAGCTTCAATATCTTCATTTGAAATAGCAGTTGACATAAATCCTGCTTCATATTGAGAACAAGCAAAATAGAAACCTTTTTTAATCATTTCATGGTGAAATTTAGCAAATCTATCAAAGTCACATTTACCAACCTCTTTAAAGTTTGTAGGAGATTCCTCGCAAAAGAAGAAACCAAACATAGAACCTCTTGTATTAACTTGTAACGCAATATTGTTTTTAGAAGCAACTTCTTTAAATCCATTTACTAACTTAACTGCTTTTGCATTTAATTCTTCATAAACTTCTGGATTAGCTTTTAGTTTTCTAAGATTTACAAGACCAGCACTCATAGCAACAGGATTTCCACTTAATGTTCCTGCTTGATAAACAGCCCCATCAGGAGATAAGTGATTCATAATATCTTTTGAAGCAGCAAATGCACCTACAGGCATTCCTGCACCAATTACCTTACCAAAAGTAATAATATCAGCTTGCTCTTCTAAAATCCCACTTGCACCTTTTAAAGAGGCTCTAAAACCTGTCATAACTTCATCAAAAATAAGTAATGCACCATTTGCATCACATAATTCTCTACAAGCTTTGATAAACTCTGGACTTGCTGGAACTAATCCCATATTTCCTGCAATTGGCTCAATAATAATACAAGAAATATCATCAGAGTCTTCAAAACATTTTTTTAAGTTTTCTATGTTGTTATATTCACAAAGTAAAGTATGCTTAGTTAAATCAGCTGGAACACCTGGACTACTAGGAGTTCCAAAAGTAGCTAAACCTGAACCTGCTTGAACTAGTAATGAGTCTGAATGTCCATGGTAACATCCTTCAAACTTTAGAATATCATTTTTACCAGTAACACCACGTGCAAGTCTAATAGCTGACATAGTAGCTTCAGTACCTGAACTTACAAATCTTACTTTGTCAATATTATCAAACATATCAACAATCTCTTTTGCTAGTTCAGTCTCAAGTGGACTTGGAGCACCAAATGATAAACCTTTTTTAGCTGTATTAATAACTGCTTCTTCAACATCTTTATCTGCATGACCAAAAATAAGTGGTCCCCATGATTGTACAAAGTCTACGTATTTATTTCCATCAATATCAAAAAGATAAGCACCCTCACCTCTTTCAATAAATGGTGGAGTTCCTCCAACACTTTTAAAAGCTCTTACAGGTGAGTCAACACCACCTGGAATAACTTCTTTTGCTTCTTCATATGCTTTTATTGAATTATCAAACATTTAATATCCTATTCAGTAATAATTTTGCCATAGGATACCCAAAAAATATTTACGATAGAGTAAAAGTAAGCTCTAAAATATAACTTGATTTTTCCCTGCATGTTTAGCTTTGTATAAACTCTCATCAGCTTTTATAATGAAATCATCTATTGAATCTTCTCCATTATACAAACTAAGCCCTAAAGATATTGTATAACTTAGATTAATCTTTTTGTTAATTAGTTTTTGTTCAGAAATTTCTTTACATATCTTCTTAGCAATTATTTGAGCACCTTCTATACTTGTATTAGGAAAAAGCAATACGAACTCTTCTCCACCATATCTTGCAACTATATCACTTTGCCTTGTTAATGTATTTAGCCTTTTAGCTAAGTTTTTTATTACATAATCACCTAAGTGATGTCCATATGTATCATTTATGTTTTTAAAATTATCAATATCTATCATACATATACAAATATCTTGTTTTGCTCTTTGTGATAACTTTAATATTTTTGTAGCAATCTTATAAAAATATCTTCTATTATAGAGTTTTGTTAAACTGTCAGTATTAGCAAGTTCTTTTAACCTACCCTCATTATTCTTTAATTTAAGATTACTTTTGCTTGCATTATACATAACAATTAAAAATATCATAGAGAAAAAAGTACCACTGAACAGTACTAAACTCATAATTTTAGTTGATAGTTCTTCAAAACTATTCATCTCATTTGTAATGTCATAATATAATTCAAAAGCACCTTGATAGTCCCCACCTTTTAAAATAGGAACATAAACTTCTAAAAGTGTGTTTTTATCATTTTTTTCTATTTCATAATAGATTTTGCCCTTTGTTAAAACATCAGAGAAATACCAATCAATTTTTTGATTATCTATTTTTTCTTTTTTTGTTGAATAAATAATCTTTCCATACTTATCAAAATAATGAATTTTAGAGATTTTAAAAATACTTAAATCAAGTGCCAAGTTTTTAGACAAATCATCTTTGCTTAGATTTTCAAAATCCATATTTTTAGAAATTCTAAAAGCCAATCTTGTAGTATTATCAATAATATTAGAAATAACTTGTTCTTTAAATGAAGGTATTATTGTACTTTTAACAAAAAAAGAGATAAACAACATCAAAGAGAGGAATAAAAAAGAAATTAGTAAATATATTTTAGTGCTAAATATATTTTTTATGATATTAAAAAATTCTAGTTCTTTCAAAAAAACACCTATTAATTTTATATAACTAATATTATAACAAATAATAATAAAATATAAGCTTTTAAAAAAACTGATTAATATTGTATTAGTATTTTTTTAATATAATCCTTTTATGAAACTAATTTTAATTGCATTTTTCCTATCTATTTTATTTCATTTCTTATTTATTTTCTCATTTACGCAAAAACCTGAGCCTAAAAAAAACATACAGAATAAAGAAGAAATAAAAAAAACAACTGAAATTAAATATGTAAAACTAAAGAAAAAGCCTGAAGCTAAAAAAATTGAGCCTAAAAAAGAATTAAAAAAGCCAAATATTAAAAAACAAAAAGTACAAAAACCAAAAATTGAAAAGAAAACAAAAAAAAGTGTAAAGAAAAAAACAGTTCAAAAAAAGCTTCCTAAAAAACAATTAGAAAAAAGTAAAAAACTGCAAAATAAAATCTTAAAAAATCAAATTGTAAATAAAGAAAAATCTATTCAAAATAAAACACTTGAAGACTTTTTATCTCAAAGGGATTCTAAAGAAGAGAAAATGACAAGCCAAGTTGAAAGACTTTATGGTAGAGAATTTGAAACATTTACAAAAGTACAAAAAGCATTTATTAAGAAAAATTTAAATACATTTCAAGCAATAACACAAAGAGTTTTAAATCAGATGGGTTATCCTTATATAGCAAGAGAAATGAGAATATCAGGTATAAATCAAGTATCTTTTATATTCCATCCAAATGGGGATATTTCAAATTTAAAGATAAGTAATTCATCTGGATACTCTGTTTTTGATGACTATAGTTTAGAGCTGATTAAAATAGCATATAAAGACTACCCTAGACCAAAAAGTGCCACGAAGCTTATCTTTAATGTACAATATAGACTTTATTAAAAGGAAAATGAAAATGACAAAACTAAATGAGTTTTTTAGAAAACTGTTCAAAGGAGAAATAGCCTTAAATATAGTATTTTGGATTTATTTTGTACTAATTACTTTTATTTTAAATAGTTATATTGAACTTGATTTAGAAAACACTCATTATCAGTTAACTTTTCATAAACAAGAAACACTGCTTGATCTATTTTTATTCTCTATTTTATTTTTATATACAATATTTATTTTCATAGCTGTAATAAGAAGTGCAAATAAATATACAGGTTCAAAAGTTTTTTCATTTTTTGCAAAAGTTTTAGTTACTTTAAATCTTATAATAACACTTATTACAAGTCTTGAGCTTATAAAAGTTTATTTATTAGAAGACTATTTTATAGAATCTCAAATTGAATTATATAAAGAACAAGTTCCAATAAAAGTTAATTCATATACAAATCTAAAAGCTATTGATAAAAAAGATAACAAAATAAAATATACATACCAAATAGTAAATAAAAGGTTTTCTCATATAGCGAGCTTGAATCTAAAAAGCTTCAAGGAAGATGTTCAAAACTCTTTATGTGAAGATGAAACTACGCTTGATTTACTTAAGAAACAATATATTTTAGAATATGATTATTTAGATGATAAAAATGATGAGCTTATAAAAATAGTTACTACAAAAGAGAGTTGTGGACCATCTATATATGACCTTGATATGCTTAAAGTAATACTTAATAATCAAAATCAACCATAGTCTTTTACATAAATTTAAACATAACTTAGTAAAATACGAAAATTTTAATAATTTATATCAAGGTAACAAATGTTAACAGATAAGATAAGAAAGAAAGAAGAAGGCATTATTTTATATGGTATTACACCACCTAAAGTAAAGCATACAGAAGAAGAAATAAAAGAGATTGCAAAAAAACACGTTGAAAGAATCTCTAAATTAAATGTTGATGGTTTAGTTTTATACGATATTCAAGATGAGTCAGATAGAACTGATGAAAAAAGACCTTTTCCATTTATCAAAACAATCAATCCTTGTGAGTATTCAAAAAACTATTTACAAGATTTAAAAACTCCAAGAATTGTTTATAGAGCAGTTGGTAACTATAATGAAGAGAGATTTTCTACATGGTTAGAAGAGACAAAACAAAGTCAAGTTCACTCTGTATTTGTAGGTGCTGCTTCCCATGAACAGCAAACAAATATTACTTTAAAACAAGCATATGAACTAAAAAGAAAAGTAAATGATAATCTTTGTTTAGGTGGTATAGCAATACCTGAAAGACACTCTAAGAAACATGATGAGCATTTAAGAGTTGCATCAAAAATAGATAGTTCTTGTGAGTTTTTTATTACTCAATGTGTATATGATTTAGAAGCATCAAAGATATTCTTAACAGATTATGCAAAATATGTAAAAGAAAATGACTTAGAAATGGTACCTATTATTTTTACATTAACTCCTTGTGGTAGTGCTAAAACACTTGACTTTATGAAATGGTTAGGTATTAACATTCCAAACTATCTAGAAGAGGATTTAAAAGAATCTGGTAATATTTTAGAAGAGTCAGTTAAACTATCAAGAGATATTTTTGAAGAACTTTATATCTTTGGTAAAAAAAGAGGTATTCCAGTTGGTTGTAATATTGAAAGTGTTGCAATTAGAAAAGAAGAGATTGAAGCTTCTGTTGAGCTTCTTGAAGAAGTAAAAAAAATAGTAAAAGAAAACTAAAAAAGTTTTAAAAGTATAAATAAAAAGGCTAACTATAGAATAGTTAGCCTTTTTTTTAGTTTTCTAAATTTTGTGCTACAAAATCCCAATTTACTAATTTCCAGAAGTTCTCTAAATAATTAGGTCTTGCATTTCTGTAGTCAATATAATAAGCATGTTCCCAAACATCACATACAAGAAGGGGCTTTAAACCATCTACAATAGGAGTTTGTGCATTTGCTGTTGAAATAATACTTAATTTATTATCAGCATCTTTTACTAGCCATGCCCATCCTGAACCAAAATGAGCTGTTGCTTTATCGATAAAATCTTTTTTAAACTCATCCAAAGAACCAAAAGTTTCTAATAGTTTATTTTCTAAGTTTATTGGTATTTGTTTTTCATTTGGACTTAAACCATTCCAAAAAAAGTCATGATTAAAAACTTGTGCGGCATTATTGAAAATAGCACCCTGAGAAGTTTTAATAATCTCTTCTAATTGTAAATTTTCATATTTTGTATCTTTTATTAACTCATTTAATTTATTTACATATGTTTGGTGATGTTTTCCGTAGTGATACTCTAAAGTCTCCTTTGACATCAAAGGCTCTAAGGCATCTATTTCATAAGGTAGTTTCATTAATTCATGTGTCATTCTTTATCCTTTTGTATAAAATTTTGTACACAAATCAATGATACTGCTAAAAGCTTAATAAAAAGTAAATAGCTTATTTTATTTACACTAAAATAAGCTATAATCTTCTTTCATAGTTATACATATCCATATACCTAAAAGCTAATAAATTCTCTAATATAGCAAATATAACTACAAAGTTAATAAAAGAACTTCCACCATAAGAAAATAAAGGCAAGGGAAGACCTACAACAGGTGCAAAACCTATAACCATCAAAATATTAACACTCATGTTAAAAAATATTAAAAGTGCCAATCCGGAGGCAAAACAACGAATGACGTAATCATCTTTATAGTAATAATTCATACTTAATAAATGCATAATAAGTAAAACATAAATAAAAATGAGCCCTAAAGCACCTAAAAAACCATATCTTTCCACAAAATAAGCAAAAATAAAATCACTTGTTGCAATTGGCAAAAACTTCAATTGTGTTTGTGTTGCATCTTCACTTACTTTCCCCACAAGTCCACCTGAACCAATAGCAATAATTGATTGTTGTACGTGATAACTTGGTTTTTCAGATATAAAATCTTTAATTCTTTTCTTTTGATAATCTTTGATTAAATAAGTATAAATCAAAGGAGAAGATAAACCAATACTTAAAATAATAGTTGCCCAAATTTTCCAGTTTACACCAATAATAAATAAAATACCATACCCAACTAAAAGCATTACAAGTGCAGTTCCTAAATCAGGTTCTTTTGCAATCAAAATAAAAGGCAATAGAATATAAAAAGAAAAATATATAAAATCTTTTAATCCATAACCTTTTTTTGGGGGTGGTCTACTATGTATTAAATACCCAAGCATTAAAATATAAATAGGTTTAATAAGCTCTGAGGGTTGCATAGTTGTATTTAAAATTGGAACTGGCAACCATCTTTTTGCACCAAGCTTTGTTACTCCCCAAAACTCCACAGCTAAAAGCAATGCAATACCTACCCAATATAAAAACGGAATTAGTCTTAATTTTTTCCTAATTGGCAAAATAAACACAAATGCAAAAGCAATTAGTGAAATTGAAAAGTATATTAATTGTTTCTTTGCTAATATTTCATTTGTTTCACTTATAAGGTGATGTGATAAAAACACCAAAGGTAAAACAAAAATTAGTAATAAATAATCAAAATGGGATATAATCCTCTTATCAAATAAACGCATAGTGAAAGAGTATCTAAATATGGATAAAAATTTTATTGTTCAAGAAGCAAATAGACTAGATAAATTCCTTGCATCACAAATTGATGCATCTAGGAATCAAATAGAACAACTTATAAAAAAAGAGTTTGTACAAGTTGATGGAAAGACAGTTAGTAAAACAGGTCTTAAATTAAAAGTAGATCAAAAAGTTGATGTTCACTTCCCCGAGACTGAACTAAACCCAGTAAAAGATGAAACTTTTGTAAAAGAATCGCTTGAGGGTAAAGATGTAAAGGTAATTTATGAAGATGAACATATTTTAGTTGTAAACAAGCCTTACAATCTTACAGTACATGATGCACCAAGTGTAAAAGATGCAACACTTGTTGATTGGTTAAAGTTAAAAAATATATCTTTATCTACAATAAGTGGTGAAGAGCGACATGGAATAGTTCATAGACTTGATAAAGGCACAAGTGGTGTTATGGTAGTTGCAAAGACAAATGAAGCGCATGTAGGCTTATCAAAACAACTTGAAGATAAATCTATGGGAAGATACTATCTTGCAATCATTGATTTACCTTTAAAAGATAATGTTGTAATGGAAAAGCCAATTGCTAGAAACCCAAACAATAGACTAAAAATGTCAATAGAATTAAATGGTAAAAATGCGAAGTCAGCTTTTGCCAAAATACAACAAAGCAATAATGAAAAATATGAGCTAATAGCAGCAAAACTATTTACAGGAAGAACTCATCAAATAAGAGTACACCTAGCTTCGATAAATAGGCATATTTTAGGAGATAATTTATATGGTTTTAAGGGCGATTTAAATAAAATAAATAGATTTTATTTACATGCATATAATCTATATTTAATTCATCCAATAACAAAAAAACAGATGAATTTTAAAGCAGATTTACCAAATGATATGAATGACTTTTTAAATAACAACTTTCAAACGGAGATTATAAATGACAACATTGATGAAAACAACATCATTAACAGCTTTAGTTCTTTTACTTAGTGGTTGTAGCATAAACAATCTGAACACTCCAATAAAACCTAAAATCGATGATACAATTCCTGTAGTTGATAACAACTCAGTTAAGGTGATATCAGATATTACATCAATAGGTTTTGAGTGGCAAAAAATAGATGACCCAAGAGTTGTGGGGTATAACTTCTATAGAGCTAATATGCACAAAGATGGTAGAAGACTAAAACTAATTGAGAGTTTAGATAATAGATACACTACACACTTTGTGGATACTGATTTAGAGCCAAATACAAAATATGTTTACCAAATTTCTTCAAAAGCAAGAAATGGAATGGAGTCAAAAACAACAAAAGCTCTAGTAGCTAGTACTGCTGCAAGAGCTTTACCTGTAAGTTTTGTTCAGGGAATAAATGATCTTCCAAATAGAATAAAAATTGTATGGAGACCACATCCTGATTTAAGAATCGAGTATTACAAAGTACAAAAACTTGATGAAAAAAATACTAAATGGACTACTTTAAAAACAATCAAAGGTAGACTTAATGCTGAGTATATTGATTCAAACTTAGGTAACAATGAAACATTTAAGTATAGAATAATTGCTTTTACATTTGAAGATATTGCAACACAGCCAAGTAAAGTAGTAACTGCAAAAACAAAACCTTTACCAATTGGTGTACAAAATCTTCAAGTAACAGTAAATCAACCTAAAAAAATTGTTTTAAAATGGGAGCCAAGTCCTACAGAAGATGTTATAAAATATGTAATTTATAGAAGTCCATTTAAAAGTATTGGATTTACAAAACATAAAGAGTTTACAAAAAATACTTTAGATTATACAGATCATATAAATGATGATGGAAAAACATACTACTACAAAGTTTACTCAATTGATAAAGACTTTTTAAGAAGTTCTGACAAAATTGATGCAAAAATGGGTATGACACTTACAAAACCTTCAAAACCAATAATGACCCTTGCTCAAATTCAAGGTTCTAAAGCAATTTTAAACTGGACACCAGGAGATAAAAGAGCAGTTTCTTATAACGTATATAAAACTACTCAAACAGGTTTCTGGGAAAGTAAAACAGAAAAGTTTACTGATATTAAAGGTTTAAGATTTGAAGACAATAATATCATCAATGGAGTACAATATAAATACTCTATTCAAGCAAATGACACATATGGATTAATTTCAGAAAAGACTGATGAAGCTGAATTAATCTTACCAAAAATTCAAAAATAGTAAAGTAGAAAATGCCACATATCGTATATAAAAAAACAGATTTAGTTAAAACACCATCAACTTGTGATGGTGTTGATTTTAAGTTTATAGCAAAGTCATATAATTTTACAGATAAAAAAAGAAATACAGAATATAAAATAGCAGTACAAAAAGATAACAGAGACTTTTTACTAACTGTAAGACCAAAAGATGAAAATCAAATGGTTAAGTTTGATAAAGTTACAAGAATTTCTCCTGTATCAGTTGTAAAAGATGCAATCAACAGTTATGCAAAAGCTATTGAAGCTGATATTATTTTTTCAAATACAAACAACTTTTCAAATAAAATTGTTCCACAAAACAAATATATAAAAGATATAAACTATTTTGTAGATGAATTTGATACAGACAAAGAAATACAAATAGAGATTGGTTTTGGAAGTGGTAGACATCTAATCCACCAAGCAAAAAACAATCCTGATGTACAGTTTGTAGGGCTTGAAATACATACTCCATCAATTGAGCAATTATCAAAACAATTAGAACTTCAAGAAATAGAAAATGTTTTAGTAGTTAACTATGATGCTAGATTATTCATGGAGTTTATTAAATCAAACAAAGTTGGTAAAATATTTGTACACTTCCCTGTACCTTGGGATAAAAAACCACATAGAAGAATTTACTCAAATGAGTTTATCAATGAAGCTTTAAGAGTTTTAAAAATTGGTGGGACTTTAGAGCTTAGAACTGATAGTAGAAAATATTTTGATTATTGTACAGAACTTCTTACAAATCTTCCAAAGGGAAGAATTACTATTGATATAAATAAAGACTTAGAAGTATCTAGCAAATATGAAGATAGATGGAAAAAAATGGGTAAAAACATTTATGATGTAGTGTTAGTATCTTCACAAGAAGATGAGCCTATTGATATAAAACCTGATTTTGATTTTGACTTTGAAGTTGATGATTATTTAAAACTAATTGAAAATATCCCAACAAAATCTGTAGTTGAAAATGGATACTTTGTACACATTGAAGATATTTTTACTTTAGAAAACAAAGAAAACTCAGGAATGATACAACTTACTATGGGTAATTTTGATAGACCTGTAAGTAAATATATCTTAGTTGAGCAAGGAAAGGTTTCTTATTATCAAGGAAGCCCTATTCCTACAAGTTCTAACCTAAATGCACATAAAAAATTAAAAGAGATTTTAAGTAAATGATTGAAGCTAAGAATATATACTTATCATATGACGATAATAAATATATTATAAAAAAAGGTAATTTTACTATCAAATCAAAAGAATTCATCTTTATTGGTGGAAACTCAGGTAGTGGTAAATCTACTTTATTAAAATCATTTTATGGAGATATTCCATTAAAACATGGTAGCTTAAAAATTGAAGGTCAAGAAGTATTTGGAATTGGTGGTAAAAAGCTTAGGGTTTTAAGAAAAGATATTGGTATTATATTTCAAGATTATAAACTTATTAGTGAGTTTACGATTGAAGAAAATATTATGATACCTCTTAAAATCAATGGATACTCAAATGAAGTTTCAAAAGATCAAGCAAATAAGCTTTTAGCTCATGTAAGACTATCACATAGAGCTGGATACTACCCAAATGAAATAAGTGGTGGGGAACAGCAAAGAGTTGCTGTAGCACGTGCATTAGCACATAACCCAAAAATTATTATTGCAGATGAACCTACGGGAAATCTTGATGATTATTCTGCTGAAGTTGTATGGAATTTACTAAAAGGTGCAAATGAACAACTAGGTATTACTATTGTAGTTGTAACACATAGAGTTCCTAAGAACTTAGGTATTAAATTTAGACAGTTGTCTTTAGAGGATGGTATGATATATGAAGTTTCTTAAAAATATTTTTGCTTTTTTAATTCCTTTAACTTCAATGCTAATTACTTTTTCAATATATTTATTAATTAATAATGTAGTAGATAACTATAAACAAAAAATATCAAATGATTACTCGATTGTTATAGTTACAAACACTCCACTTATAAAAGAAAATATTAATACTTTAGCAGGAATTGATGTAGAAAAAATACAAACTTTAAAGAAAAATCGTATTATCAATAATATCAAATCAAATTTATCTGATACATCTGTAGAATTACTAAAAAGAAAACTTCCAAATTTCTATCAGATATTTTTAGAAGAGTTCCCTACAACAACTCAATTAGATGAAATCAAAAATACCCTACTTCAAAATAAAAACATAAGAAAAGTAGAAGTATTCTCTAAAAATCATAATCAAACTTATCTGTTATTAGTTTTATTAAATAGTATTACTTTTATTCTATTTTTTATCATTACAATTTTTGCAATAATTATAATAGCTAAACAAGTAAAACTTTGGTTTCATGAACATAGTACAAAAATAGCTATTTTAAGATTACATGGTGCATCTATTTTATATAGTGCTTCAAGTGTGTTAAATTATGCTATCCTTAGTTCACTATTTTCTTTTATAATTGTTGGTGCATTTTTATATTATGTTTCAAGCAATATGATGGTGATTTTTCCATATGAGCTAAAAGACATAATAAATGTTGAGATAGATTTATATAGTGAATTATCTAAACTGTTTTTATTATCCTTTGGAATATCTTTGTTTACGATAATTGGCGTATTATTAAAGTACAAAATAAACAATGATTAAAATACTTTTTACAATAATCTTACTAAGTACATTTAGTTATACTTCTACTAAATCTATAGATAAAAAAATACAAAGTAATAAAAAGATTTTAAATAGTAATGTCTCTAAAAAAAGAGCTACTACTCAAAAAATCAATGATTTATCAAAAAAAATTAACGAGCAAAATAGTAATATCACCAATCTAGAAAAAGATATAAAAAGAATTAATGCTGATATTGAAAAACATACGGAACTATTAGAAGATTCTAAAAAGAAAATATCTTTACTTAAAACAAAATCTTCAAAATTAATAAAGAAAAAAACAACAAATGAAGAACAAATAGTTGATACTATTATTGAAGACTTTTCAACATCAATTGCTTTAAAATTAGCTTCAAAAGATAGTTTAAAAGAGCTTGTGGATAGTGAAATATATACTATTTTATCACAAAATTCTAAAGATGAAATACTAAAACTTAACAATAACTATGATTTACTTACAAGTAATACAAAAGAAAATCAAAAGAAAATCAAAAAAATCTCTTCTTATATAAAAGAGAGACAAGAAACAAAAAAGACTTTAAACTCTTTAAAATCAAAACACTCACAATCTCTTAGTAGTTTGGAGAAACAACATAAAGAGTATCAAGAACAACTAAAAGAAGTGGTAAGAAAACAAGAATCTTTAAAAACTCTTTTATCAAGGCTAAACATCTTGAAAAAAGAAGAGATACAAAAAGAGCGTGATAGAAGAGAGAGAATTAGAAGACTACTTGCTGAAAAAAAGAAAAAAGAAAGCAATAAAACAAACTCTAAAAAAGTAGTATCATCACAAGATAGAAATCAAAGATATGCTCAAAAACTTAATCTTGATGTAAGAAAGATAGGTTCTTCAACATCTGGTGTAAAAATCACAAGATATAGAGGAAGTAAAACAATAGCACCTTTAAAATCTTTTAAGGTTGTAAAAAAATTTGGAACTTATTATGACCCTGTTTATAAGATAAAACTATTTAATGAATCAGTTGTTTTAAAAACAAAAAGACCAAAAGCTAAGGTTGTATCTGTATTAAACGGAAAAGTTGTATATGCTAAAAAAAATGCAGGAATGCTTGAAAATGTTGTAATCGTACAACACCAAAATGGCTTACATACAATCTACTCTCATTTAGATGAAATAGCTCCAACACTTAGAGTTGGGAAATGGATAAAAAAAGGTTATGTTGTAGGAAGAGTAAACGATAACCTAATGTTTCAAGCTACAAAAAACTCTTATCATATAAATCCAAAAGATTTATTTAAAATATAAAAATACAAAGGACTAACATTTTTTTAATCGACTTATCAACAAAGAAGCAGTTTGCGCTTTTTTGTGAAAAAAACAATCCAAAGGATATGCAAACAGCAGTTAAATACTTTAATGTATTTGGTGGATATGACCTAAAGATTGATACTACAAAACCTTTAGAAGAATTAATAAAATCTCATATCTTAAACAATTATGAAGACTTAAAAAGAGAAATTCATTTACTAACAGGTGGTTATCATATAGATCATGCTGTATTATCAGGTATTGCTTTAAGTGATAGAAGAACTAATGCTTCATTTAAAAGAGCTCACATAAGTTTTGAAGAGGGAATGACTTGTGTTGATAACCTTTGTGAAAAAGGAATAATTGAGATTGAGTCATCATTTAACTTCTTAGCTAAAAAAGTAGATAACAGTGATGTATCAAAAAAACTTCTATTTACAACACCTTTTTTAAGATTTTGGTTTGCTTTTGTTTCTCCAATCTATAAAGGTATTAGAGATAAAAAATATGCAGAATTTGAGGAGAGATTTAAAAACAACTTTACACAATTTCAAGAGTTTATTTTTGAAGAATTATGTATGGAATACTCAAGAGATTTCTATGAAAAAGATGGTATTAAAGATTTAGGTAAATACTGGGATAAATCAAGACAAATTGATGTAATAGTACAAACAAAAGAAAACAAAATAATAGTTGGTGTTTGTAAAAATGCCACTTCTAAAATGAAAAAAGCAATACTTACTAAACTTATGCAAGATTGTACAGATGTTGGTATACAAGCTGATGCATATGTTTTATTTGCAAACAGTGGTTTCACAAATGAACTAAAAGCTATGAAAAGTGAAACACTAAAACTTTTTAATACAAAAAGTCTTAAACTACTTACACAAAGTAATAAATGAATCTAATAGACTTTGATTATATAAATCATAAAGATAAAAAGCTTACACAGCTTTTTATCAACTCAAAAGATGTAAAAAAATATATCTTAGGCATAAATAAATTTGGAAAAGCTATTGCTAAACATATAGAAGTTGATGGAATAATAGATGATTTTACAAGAGTTCAAAGCTCAAAAAAGAAACATATTCTAAAAATAGAAGATATACCAAAAGAAAACTCTATAATTCTTAGTGCTTCAACAGGAAGTCCGCTTGAGGTAAAAAATAAGCTAGATGAACTTGGATATAAAAACTTCAATTATCTTAGCTTTTATAACTACAGTAAACTTGAACTACCCTCGCCTATTTTTATGGGAGATTTTAAAGAAGACTTTTTAGAAAATAAAGATAAATACAAAAAGACTTATGAACTTCTAAAAGATAAAAAATCAAAAGAAATTTTTGAAAAAGTAATAAACTTCAAAATTAGCTATGATTTAGAGTTTATGCAAGGTTTTACAAATGACCATGAAAACCAATACTTTGATAAAGAGATAATTCCAAAAATAGAAAATATAAACTTCTTAGATGGTGGTGCTTATATTGGAGATACTTTAGAGTACATACTTAAGAACTACCCTGATTACAATAAGATTTATTGTGTGGAACCGAGCTTACTTCATATAAACATAGCTAAAAAAAAATATGCAAACTTTAAAAACATAGAGTTTTTAAACTATGGACTTGGAAATAATATTCACCTTGTAGAAGATAAACTTGATGAAGTACAAAACAACTGTAGACATGATTATCAAACACAGAATATAAACACAATTGATGAGCTTATAAAGGATAAAATAGACTTTGTTAAGCTTGATATTGAAGGTGATGAAATAAAAGCCTTAGAAGGTGCTAAAAAGACAATAGAGCTATATCATCCTATCTTAGCTATATGTATTTATCATAAAGCAAGTGACTGGTATGAAGTACCCAATTTGATACTTAGCATAAGAAATGACTACGATGTATACCTTAGACATTATATGGAAGGGATATATGAAACTGTGATGTATTTTATTCCAAAAAAATATAATTCGTAATTTCTTATTTTTATTAATAATTCTATTAGTATATTTACTATACCATATATAAAAATTATTTATAAGGAATTCCATGGATTCAATAAGTAAAGATAAGATGGAAAATAATATTATAAAATTAAGTATATTGTTTATTTCAGACATAAAAGATAAAAATTCAAATGAAATAAGATATTTAAATAATTTTTTTGAAAATGTTATTTTGATTTCAAATACTCGTGAAGGACTTAAATACTTTAAAGAAAACAAAATAGATATAGTAATAACAGATATTAAAACTTCTCCTTTATGTACCTTTGAAATGCTTGAATTAATGAAAAGTTTTAGTAAGAACTTTGTTTCTATTATATATACAAAAGATAATAAACCTGAGCATTTAATGAAATCAATAAATATAGGAATAGATGGCTTTTTATTATTTCCATTTAAAGAAGTAGATTTTATAGATATTTTAATCAAATCATCAAAAAAAATTAAAGATAAAAATAAAAAAATTAAAAAAGAATTAAAGCTTCTAAAATATCATTTAGAAACGGCAGATAAAACCTCTATAATTTCAAAAATTGATAATCAAGGAATTATAACTTATGTAAATAGCAATTTTTGTGATGTATCTGAGTATACACCAGATGAATTAATAGGTCAACACTACACACTACTAAATCACCCAAAACAATCAAAAAAAATCCAAGAAAATCTATGGAATACATTAATAAATAAAAAAGAAGAATGCTCAGCCGTAATAAAAAACATATCTAAGAATGGTAAGCCTTACTACCTTAAAACAGATATGAAACCTATATTATCTAAGAAAACTAGAACACTTGAATATATACATATAAAAAGTAATATTACAAGTATTCAAAGGGATGAGAAAAAGCTAATAAGTGAAATTGAGCAAAATAATATCTCTTTACTTCTTCTTATTCAAATTGAAGAGTTTGATATGTTTGAGAAGTTTTATAATAAAGATATCGTAAATAAAATTGAAAATGAATTTGCCCAAAGACTTCTTGATTATCTACCAGATGAATATATTTTTGAGCAAATATATAATATGAAAAATGGTCAATTTGCACTTTTAACTGATTTTTTTACTTTTTCTAAATATGAAATAAACCTTAATAACTACATTAACAAATTTATTCAAGAAGTAAAGGAATCTATTTTAATTATCGATGATATTGAATATGATTTGAATATTATAGTAAGCTACTCTTTTGGGAAAATGCATCTATTCGAAGATGCTAAGTGTGGTTTAGATGAAGCCTTACTAAAAAAAGAGATAGTAAACTTTTCAAATGATAATTCTATTAAAGAGCATATTGAAGCTAAGAAAAATATAGAAGTAATGAAAATGGTTAAAATAGCCTTAGAAAACTATAAAATAATCTCTTATTTTCAACCTATAATCAACAACAAAACAAAAGAGATTGAAAAATATGAATCTCTTGTAAGACTAGTTGACGAAAAAGGTTCTGTTATATCTCCTGCAGGATTTTTAGATATATCAAAAAAAGGAAGCTACTATAATAAAATCACCCACAGAGTTCTTGAAAACTCTTTTAAAATTCTAGATAAAATTAACACAAAACTATCTATAAATCTATCTTCTGTTGATATAGAAAAAGAAGACACAAGAAGAGTTCTCTATACCCTTCTTGAACAGCACAAAGAAAACGCAAACAGAATAATCTTTGAACTACTAGAAGACGAAGAAGTGAAAAATTTTAATGTCATAAGAAAGTTTATTAGAAAAGTAAAAAAAATGGGTGTAAGAATTGCTATTGATGATTTTGGAACTGGATACTCGAACTTTGAAAGACTCCTTAAGTTTGAACCAGACATTCTAAAAATAGATGGAAGTTTAGTTAAAAATATAGTAAGTGATCAATTTAGTCAAAACATAATTGAAACTATAGTAATGTTTGCAAAAAAGCAAAATATTGAAACAGTTGCTGAATATGTGGAAAATGAGGAAATATTTAACACTCTAAAGAATCTAGGAGTTGATTACTCTCAAGGTTACTACTTTGGTAAACCTGAGAATATTAGTTTTTTAGGGATATAAGATAAAAAGTTTAATACTCCAATATCTTATCTATTTTTAACTGCCAAGTAGCCTCACCTGCTACTAATTTATATTGAATTTGTTTTATTTTTCCATTTTTTAGAGGGTATCTTCTTACTAAAGTGTTTTTAACTACTCTAAATTCATCATTTCCAAAATATGAAGAAGAAAGCTCTTTATTATATTTTAGTGGTGCAAGATATATTTCACTCATTGAAACTGCTGCATTTACACTATATGCAATTAATTTTCCATAAGTCTTACCTTCTATATTTTCATTTAAATATATATAGATTTCTGGATTTGTATCATTATTTATATCTGCTATTTCACTAAATACTACTTGTCCTTTTATTTCATGTACAAAAGGCTCTTTTGAGTATTTTAAATCATAAGTTTTTATTGTTAATTTATTATCAGAACTATCTATATAGAATCTATATTTTCCATAAGACAGACTATTAACATAGGCTCTTTTATCAATCTGTTCTTTATCTAATGACTTTTCATATTTGAAATAATCACCTTTTAGACTTCCCCCACCTGAACAAAAATAATATAAGGCTATTTCATCATCTTTTGTTTTACCTTTTAACTCTATTTTGTTTTCATATATTAAAAGCTCTAATGTTTTACCTTCACTATAAAAGTTATATTTATTTTTATCAACTTTATATGCAAAAGTATCTAAAGTACATGTAGGTGTTTTTTTATCAGCACGAGAACGAACTTTTACTTTAATAGTATTTTCATCATATTTAGATAAGTTTACACTAACCCAGTCATAACCTTCATCTTTTTTATAATAACTATTAGATACATAATTAGTAAAAACGTTTATTGATTTTGTTTCTTTTATCTTAGCTTGATTACTAAAAGAACAAGCAGTAAAAATAAATGTGCTTAAGATAATTAGTAAAGAGTTTTTCATATTAATCCTTATTATAATTTTTAATATTATAATAGGATTAACTTTTAAAAGTATTAAATATATAAAAGCTTAGATTTCATCCAGTTTTTGCTGATACTCTTCTTCAATTTCATCTAATTCATGTTGAGTTATTTCAAGCTGTTCAAATTTGTCTTCAACTAGTTTTTCATTTTTTGTTACTATTTGAGAAAGTTCAATTACTTTACTATTATCACCTTCGTTTGAAGCTTTGATTAGCTCTTCTTGTTGTGAACTAACATCATCTTCAAGTTCCATAATTTCATTTTCTAATTTTTCTAGTTTTTTCTTTAGAGGTGATGTTTTTTTGCTTCTTTCTTGAATAATTTGAGCTCTTAGTTTTTTGTTTTCTTTTTTATTTACTTTTGGAGCAGTTTTTGTTTTTTTCTCTTCTTCCTCTTCTTCCCAACCAATTTTTTCTAAGAATTCATCATATCCCCTATCAAAATATGAAGCTGTTCCTTTTGAGAAGATAATAAGACTATCACATACTTCCCTTAAAAGCTCTTCTGAGTGAGTTACTATCAAACACGATCCATTGAAGTTTTTGATGGCTTTTATAAGTGCATCAATTGACTGCATATCAAGGTGATTTGTAGGCTCATCTAAGAAAAGCAGGTTTACATCTGTTGCTAGTATTTTCCCAAGCATAACTCTACTTTTTTCACCACCTGATAAAAGTGAAATTTTCTTCTTTATATCATCCCCACTAAACATCATAGACCCAGCAATACCACGAACTGATGATTCAGCTAGTTTTGCATTTCCAAGATATATCTCATCCATGATTGTATTTTTAGGATTTAAATGATCTATATTTGTTTGACCAAAATGTCCAAGAGTTGTTGATGTATGAAAGTCAACTGAACCGCTTAAGTGTTTTAATTCACCTGCAATTGTATTTAGAAGTGTTGATTTACCCTTACCATTTTTTCCTATGATTCCAATAGTTTCACCCTTTTTTAGTGAAAAAGAAATATCTTGAAATAATAAATTATTTTCATCATATCCAAATGAAACATCTTTTACATCAAGTAAAACTTTTGATGGTGTATCTTTGTAGTTAAAGTCAAAATCTAAACTAGCTTCATTCTCTAAGCTTCCTAAGTCTTCCATTTTATCAAGCTCTTTTTGTTTTGACTGTGCTTGTGCAGCTGTTGAAGCTCTTGCTTTATTTTTTGCTATAAAATCTTCAAGCTCTTTTCTTTTTCTCTCATTTGAAGCTTTTTGTTTTTCATAGTGTTCATCATTTGCTTCAAGTTGAGCATAAAACTTATGTGTGCTTCCTGGTATAACTTCTAGATTTTTTCGCACTAAGCCCATAGTATGTGTAGTTATGCTATCCATAAAATCTCTATTGTGAGTGATTATAATAACTTCGCCATCAAAAGATTTCAAAAAGCTTTTTAGCCATCTTAAAGATACAATATCCAAGTAGTTTGTAGGCTCATCTAAAAGTAAAAGATTTGGTTGTGTTACAAGTAGTTTTGCTAAGTTTATTCTGATTTGGTATCCACCTGAGAAACTTTGAGGGGATTTGTCCAGATCCTCATGGGAAAAACCTAATCCAAAAAGAATTTTCTCTACCTTATATACATTATATTTATCTTCTTCATTTAAAGCAGTTGAGCCTTCTTCTCGAACAGTTTTTTCAGTAAAAACTAAATGCTGTTTTAAAGCTCCTATCTTATAGTTTTTAGGTATGTTTATTTCACCATCATCAGGATGTTCTTCACCTAAAATGATTTTAAATAAAGTAGATTTCCCACTACCATTTCTTCCTACTAAACCTACTTTATTACCTTTGTTTAGTCTAAAGTTTAAATTCGTAAATAACTCTTTGTTTGCAAAGCTTTTTGAAATATTTGAAAGTTCTATCATTAGTCTTCTTTTCTATTAAATTGAAGGCTGATTATATGAAATTATAAGTTAGAGATTAATTATAGTACTTTTTATAAAGTTTATCTGTGATGCCCTCATTTTTCATTTTTTCAAGTGCCTTTTGGAATTTATAAGCAACACTATTTGTATCTATTTTGATTGGGAGGTTGTTTCTTGTAATTTCTTGTGATCTGTCAAAATTTGGATTTTTTATATAAGAGAACTTATCAGAGTTTATTGAGAATCCTAAATACATAGGTTTATAACCTCCACAACATTTATCATGGACTTTTAAATAATCAATATTATTAACTTTTATATAAAAATCAATTGATGCTTTATTATAAACATAAAAATCATCTCTTTTAAGTTTTATTAAATTAAATGCCTTTTCTATACTTAATCTTGGTACCCTATGAAGTTTGATATGCTCTAAATCTGATAATCTAGCCTCAGTAGGTCCACCTGCTGCTACTAAGACTTTTCTTCCACTTAAATCATCAAGACTGTTAATATCAGGAAAATCTTTTAAAGATATCCCTACATCTCCTCCTGGTAATCCATTTTCCATAAAATAACTATACTTTGTTCTTGGATGTGTGAATGTAAAACCTGGATAAAAATCAATTTTACCTTGTTTCATTTCAAGTAAAATCCTCTTTTTAGGTTTTCTTACAACCTCTAAATCATAACCTATTCGCTTTGCTGCTAATGAATATAGTTCTAGGTAAAGGCCATTATTATCATAAATATTACCTATCAATGGTTGTCTTTCATTTTCTCTATAGCCCATTATTAGCTTATTTGCATATACAAAGTTTAAAGATATAAATATCAAAAGTATTATTTTTTGAAGTTTCATATTGCATAATTCCTATTTAAATATAGTAAATTATATCATATAAAAATAAATATATAAAAAAAGGTAAGATTTTACTCTTACCTTTTTAAGTGTTTTAGTTAAACTGTAGTTTTATACTAGTGTAAGTCAGCGTTTAATTTAACTTCTCTAGTTGATCTCATAGCGATTGTTTGACCAGTTGTAGAGTTAACTCTAAAGTGAACTCCATTTACTCCTAAGAAATCAGCACCTTTCATTGAAGTAGAAATTTCTTTATCTGGGTTAATTTCTTTAATTGCAGCTACTGCTTTTTCAGATAATGCAATTTTAGTACCAGGTAAGATTGTTACCCCTGCATCTAAGATACAAGAATCACCAATAGCAGTACCTGTACAAGAGTTAGCACCTAATAAAGTGTTCTCTCCAATAGTAACAGGAACACCATCAGTTCCTGATAATACACCAAGAATAGAAGCCCCACCACCAACGTCAGAACCAGCTCCAACTTTAGCAGATGATGAAATTCTACCTTCAACCATTACTGAACCTTCAGTTCCAGCATTGAAGTTGATGTATGCAGCACCAGGCATAACAGTAGTTCCACCAGCTAACTGAGCACCAAATCTTACTTTATTTGTATCTAAAACTCTTGTATTATCAGCAGGGATAACGTGATCTAAGAATTGAGGGAATTTATCTACTTTAGTAATACTTGGGTATTGACCAGAAAGTTTTAATGTAATCTCATTTTCTCTTAACCAGTCAAGTTCGATTGGTTGATTTCCAACCCATGCAACGTTATGTAATTGACCAAAGATTCCATTTAAGTTTAATGATCTAAGTGCTGCTTTTCCAGTTGATAAAGCATATAGTTTTAAGTATGCTGATTCAACAGATTTTGCATCTGTATCTTCAAAAATAAATACTACTTTATAATCATCAGCAGTATATCCTGAATCAATTGGTAATGATGATAATGCAGAAATTACTTGAACATTTTTATGTGCATCACCCTTTGCTTCTGGAATGTAAGGTCTAAATGATTCAATACACTCAGCTAAGAAAGCATCAGAAACTGAACAAACTAACTCAGAACCAGATGTATCTACATTATTTCCTGCTTTTTTAAGTGCATTTAATAACACAGCAGCACTTCCATAGTTCTCTTCCCAGTTAATTAATGGGTAAGTTGCTTGCAGGATTTTTTCAGGGTTTAACTGTCCTCTATCTACTCTTGCAATACCAAATCCGATTGGATTTTTATACCAATCTTGTGATTGAATATCTTCTACTAATTTTTTGAAATCTTCTTTTGTATAAGCCATAATATCTCCTAAAAATTTTGCCGATTATACAATAAGTTTGCTAATATAAGATTAAAATAATCCTATTTTATATGTATTTAAATTTTTATTTAATATATAGTATCCATATCTATGGTAGCCATAGGTGAAGTAACACTATGTAAAGCTTCTAGCATTGCTTTTACATTTTTTGATCTTAAAACTATCTCATATCTATATTTATTCGCCATTTTAAAAATTGCACATTGTCCAAATCCTACTACTTCTATATTTGGATTAGATTTTAAAATTCTCACATATTTATCAAGTTCTTCTTTTACTTTAAGTCCATTTGTATGGGCAAATATAACTTTTGAAAGTTTTAAATAAGGTGGATATAATTCTTCTCTAAACTCTAATTCTGTTTCTAAAAACTCTTTGTAATTTGACTCATTTAAATAAAAATCAAAAAACTCTTCATTTTTTGTCTGAATTATAACTTCACCATCACCTTTTCGTCCACTTCTTCCTGCAATTTGAATAAGTAAAGATAAAGCCTTTTCTCTTGATTTGTATGAATTCATATTTAAAACAGAATCAATTCCAAGTACAACTGCAAGCTTTACATTGTGATAATCATGACCTTTTGAAAGCATTTGAGTTCCAACTAAAATATCAATTTCACCTTTATTAAACTCATTTAAAACCGTTTTTAACTGCTTATTTGTTTTTATCTCATCCCTATCAAATCTTTTTATACTTTTGCTAGGAAAAATCTCTTTTAACTCTTCTTCTATTTGAGCCGTTCCAACTCTTAAATTATGAATAATTCCAGTACCACAAGAAGGACAGCTATCAGGTATTTGTTGGGAATATCCACAATAGTGACACTTTAAAGCTAAATCATTTTTATGTAAACTCATTGATACAGAACAATAAGGACATTCAACTGATTTACCACATGAAGTACATATTTGATACTTAAAGTTTGCTCTTGTAGGTAAAAATATAATCACTTGATTTTGTGATTCTATTGTTTGTGAGATTTTATTTAAAATCATAGGAGTTAAACATGATTCTCCATCATCAAAAATATATTTTTTTGATGTATCATAAAAAGTCTTTTCAAGTCTAACATAAGGTATTTTTGCAAAAGAGCCTGCTGAAACAGTAGCACTTCCTAAGATCAGTTGCATATCAAATTTCTTTGCCATATAAATAGATAAATCTTTTGTATTAAGCCTTGGTTTTGAATCACTTTTATAAGACTCATCATGCTCTTCATCAACTACAATTAAACCTAAGTCTTTATAGGGTAAAAATAGTGCTGACCTCGCACCAGCTATTAGTTTAATCTCTCCTATTTGAAGCTTATGTAAAATCTCATCTTTTTTCTTTCTGGTAATTTTTGAATGCCAAATTGCAACGCTATTTTCAAAGACCTTTTCTAATCTTTTTTGCATTTGAGGAGTAAGTGAAATTTCAGGCATTAATAAAACAGCTTGCTTATTTTGATTTAAATGCTCTTCTATAATCTTGATATAAATCTCTGTTTTTCCTGCACCTGTATTTGCAAAAAGTAAGGCTTGTTTTTTTTCATTTAAAAAATCATATGCTTTTTCTTGTTCATTTGATAATTCTATTTTTGTATCAAAAAGCTCAAATTCACTACTTTTTTCAAGTCCCCTTTTAAAAGGACTATAAACACTCAAAGCTTCACCTAATGAACATACATAATATTGTGATACAAACTTTGCTACTTGAAGCATCTTTTCATCAAAATATTCATCTGTTAGTTCTTCTACATTTACACATCTAAAACTTGGTTTTTCAACCTCTTTTATAACAACTGCTTCATTTAGTTTTTTTCTATTTTGAAGTTTAACTAAAACTTTTGAACCAATATCTAATGAGTTTTGGCTTTGATAAGTCAAAGGGTTTAAAGGAGACTTTAATAAGGCTAATTCATAATAAAACATTTTAATAAAGCTCCTCACAAACTTTTTTGGGTTTAATACAAGAAAAAACAGAATTTTCTAACTCAAATAATACTTCATCACTACTATCTAAAACAAATACATACTCTTTGGAACTTTTTTTATACCAATGGGCTTTTTGTTTTAAAGCTTTATTTGTAGATATTATAGGATATTGTAATACCTTTGAAAAAAGTTTTTCATCTTTTGTTAGAACAGAAGCATCATCTAAAATATCAACTTCATCATAGTTATTTTGTAAAACTTTTTGTTTTTTTAGATTTGTGATTCCATTTTGAATAAGCGCAGTATCTGCTTTTAATTTTGTAAGATTTGTATTTTGATTTATTAAATCAAATTTTGTAACTGCAAAACTTAATATAATTGAAACTATTACAATAACTATAATAATTTCTAAGATAGAAAAAGATTTTTTCATTAAAACCTTGCTAATTTTTCTGTAATTTGTTCAACCTCTTTTTTAAAAGTTGAATACTCTTGAGTAATCCTAATATAAGCAGCTAATAAATCTTTTGTATTATTCTCTTTATCTAGTTCTAAATATTTTGTAAGTTGTTCTTCCATTTCTTCATCAACATTGATAGTATATGCCATGTGATTAATATAAAATGTAATCTCTTTATTCACTTCTTCGTGCCTTCGTTAATGTTAAAGTACTATCAATTCTTAGAAACATATCTTGATTATTGCGTACCAACTCATCATTATCATTTTTGAGAGTTTCTAACTCCTGCTTTAAAGATTGATTTTCTAATTTCAATCTTTCATAATCATGTAAAATTTTATCAAGCTTAGTATTTAATGTCTCTATTATTTCCATAATGAGATTTTATCAAAAGTTTCCTACTAAGAAAGTTTAAAGAATTGTACTTATGCCTCTTTTTTCTCATTTATAAATATTTTTGCTACTTGATATAACATAGCTACTGATTTACCCCATTGTGAAAAATCATCTGCATCTTCTAATGAAATATCAAATTTATCACAAATATTTTTTATAAACTCTTTCTCATTTATATCAAAATTATTATCAATATGAATTAAAATCATAAGCTCTAAAAGTACTATTTTTTGGCTCTTCTTAGATTTAAAATCATTTAAAACAGTTTCTAAACAAAAGCTATCTTCATCAAAGATATCAATATTATCAATTCCCATTTCAGAACAATATTCTAAAATAATCTCTTCTTCTTTTTCACCAAAATTTTTATCAATTCTTGCTAAATAGTGAGCAAGTTGTAAAAATGAAAATTTTTCTTTTGTTTCTAATTGCATTAATAGCATTTATGTAAATTCCTAAATAGTTTTTTAATTATTATAAATATTATATTCTTTGATAGTTAATGATTGTTAAATAATAGTTTATAAAATAGTAGCCGTATTTTAGCTACTATTTCTTTTTTAAAGTTTAAGCACCTAGATATTTTGCTCTAATTTCATCAGAGTCTATAAGTTCACTTCCTTTTCCTTCTAAAGCTATCTCACCGTTTTCTAAAACATAAGCATAATCAGAGATTTCTAAAGCTGCAAAGGCATTTTGTTCAACTAATAAAATTGTAATACCTTCATCTCTTAATTTTTCAATTGTTTGAAATAACTCCCCTACAATTTTTGGAGCAAGTCCAAGTGAAGGCTCATCTAGCATTAGAAGTTTTGGGCTTGACATCAAAGCTCTAGCAATTGCTAGCATTTGCTGTTCCCCTCCACTCATTGTTCCTGCTAGTTGACCTTTTTTTGATACAAGTCTAGGGAATAGTTTAAACATATGCTCTAATAACTCTTCATATTTTTCATCATTGTTAAAAGCACCCATTCTTAAGTTTTCTTCAATAGTTAAGTTTTGGAAGCATCTTCTTCCTTCTGGAACAAGTGCTATATTACTTTGAATAATTTTATGTGTTTTCATTTTAGAAATATCATTATCAATATATACAATACTCCCTGTTTTTTTAACATCATTTACAATTGATTGTAAAGTTGAAGTTTTACCTGCACCATTACTTCCAATAAGCGAAACAATTTGTCCCGTACCTACTTCAAAGTCTATACCTTTTACTGCGTTTATTAATCCATAATATACTTTTAAATCTTTTACTTTAAGCATGTTTAAAATCTCCAAGGTAAGCTTTTATAACTTCTTCATCTTTAATGGCATCTTTAATATCACCTTCAAAAATAGTTTTCCCATAATCAAGAACCATAACCCTATCACAAAGTTTATTTACAAACTTCATATCATGTTCAATCAATAAAATCGTAACATCAAACTCATCTCTAATCTTAAAGAAAAGCTCTGCTAATTCATGAGTCTCATGAGGATTCATTCCTGCTGCTGGTTCATCTAAAAGTAGAAGTTGAGGAGCTGCTGCTAGTGCTCTTGCTATTTCTACTTTTCTTTGCTGTCCATAAGATAATGATGTAGACATTTCATTTGCAAACTCTGCTATGCCTAAAACTTCCATTATCTCAAAAGCTCTTTTTCTAATTCGCCTCTCTTCTAAGAAAAATCTTGGAAATCTAAGCATCGCTTCAAGATATGAATATGAAGCTTGATAATCAAAACCAATTAAAACATTATCTAAAACTGTCATAGAATTAAATAATCTAATATTTTGGAATGTTCTTGCAATTCCTCTATGTACAATCTTATGTGGTTTTATACCATTTAAAGTTTGTCCATGAAACTTTATAGAACCTTCAGTTGGTTCATAGTTTCCTGTAATGATATTAAACATAGTAGTCTTACCAGCTCCATTTGGACCAATAAGACCATAAATCTCTTTAGAGTTTACATGAAAAGAGGTATCTTTTATAGCAGTAACTCCTCCAAATTTCTTAGTTACATTACATACTTCTAAAATCATTTATTCCCCTTTTTTCTTTTGAAAATCTTAAGATCAAATAACTCTTTTTTACCCATAAGCCCTTCTCTTGCAAATAGCATAACGATTATAAGAACTAGAGAGAATACAACCATTCTCATTCCTGGTGTTCCTTCTGTTTGGAAACCAAGAATATTCATAGGTTCATCTAAGAATCTCGCCCATTCTAATCCTGCCATTACAAAAATAGTACCTAAAATCGCTCCTGTCGTTGATCCTAAACCACCTAAAATAATGATGATTAGTAACTGGAATGTAAGTAAGAATGTAAATAAATCTGGACTGATTGAAGTTAAAAGTGCAGCTAATAAACCACCACCAACACCTTCAAAGAATGCAGAAGTACAAAATGCTAAAGTTTTTGTTTTAAATGTATTAATTCCCATAGCTGTTGCTGCATCTTCATCATCTCTTACAGCTTTCATAGCTCTTCCATATTTTGAATAAATTACATTTAAAATAGCTATAACTGTAAAGATTGCAATTCCACCTGTCCAGTAAAGATTTGAAAACTCTGGAATATCGTTTAGACCTAATGAACCATTTGTAATTTGTGGATTATTTATAGCTAAAATCTTGATAATAAAACCAAAACCTAAAGTAACAATAGCTAAGTAATCCCCTCTTACTCTAAATACAGGAAAAGATAAAGTTAAAGCTAAAAGTGCAGAAATAATACCTGAAAATAGTAATGCCCATGCAAAATCAGCTTGAAGTGCTAAAACCCACTCAGATGGATCTTCTAAATAGAACTGATAAAGCATAGTATCAGCATCTAAAGTCAAAATAGCAGTTACATAAGCACCAACTGCTACAAAACCGTTTGGTTCTAGGGATAACTGCCCTGTTACACCATTTATAAGGTTATATGAAACGGCTAAGATTATAAAAATACAAACATTGTTTATAATTCTTACTGTATAGTCATCAAAAGTTACTTGGGCGAACCATGTAAACCAAATAGCAACTACTATAATACTTAGATTTATTAATCTTTGTTTTGTGAATATTGTATCGTTCATCATGATTAAAACCTACTCTTTTCTAAATCTTCACCCATAATTCCAGTTGGTTTAAAAATAAGAACTAAAATTAAGAAGATAAATGCGAAGGCATCTTTATAACCACCAAGCTCAGGCCAAAAAGCAATAACAACAACTTCAGTAAATCCAATAATAAATCCACCAATAACAGCTCCTGTTACAGAACCAATACCACCAACAACAGCAGCAGCAAAGGCTTTAAGTCCAACAAGAACTCCCATCATAGGCTCAACAGATGGATAGTTTACTACCCAGAAAATCCCACCAACAGCAGCCAAAGCAGAACCTAAAGCAAACACAATAGAAATAATCATATTTGCATCAATTCCCATAAGATTTACTGTTTTAAAGTCAAATGATAAAGCACGAATTGCCATACCGTATTTTGTTTTATATAGTACAAATAAAATACCTACAAGTAAAATCAATGTAACAATTGGAACCATAATAGAAGATACTGTAAAAGTAACTCCTGCTACATTAAAAATGTTTTCCATGTATTCAGGAACAGGAAAAGCTCTTGGAACTCCACCTGCAAATACAGTAAAGGCATTTTCTAAGAAAAAAGAAATACCAATAGCTGTAATAAGTAATGAAATTCTTGGTGCTTCTCTTAAAGGCTTATAAGCAATCTTATCTGTTAAGATACCAACAGCAGCAGATAATGTCACTGCAAGTAGTACAGCAACACTAAAAGGTAATTGAAAAATTGCTAAAAATGCATAACCTAAAAAGGCACCAACCATCATAATATCACCGTGGGCAAAGTTAATAAGCCTTAAAACCCCGTATACCATCGTATACCCAATTGCAATTAATGCGTACATAGATCCAAGTGAGAATCCATTTACCATTTGTTGCATAAATGTTAATATATCCATCAAAACTCCCTAATTTGTAAAAAATACCCTTTTACAATAGGAAAAGTAATACTATTGCTTTTCCTATAGCAAAAAAAAAGTCTAGCAAACTTATTGCTAGACTTTTTAATAGTTGATTAAAAAATTATGGATTAACCGTCGCTTTAAAGCTAGCTTTTCCACCTTTAATCTCTTTAATAACCGCTGATCTTGTAGCATTACCTTCATTGTTAATAGTAATCTTTCCTGAAACACCATCAAATTCAGTTGTTTTTTTAATCTCATTATTTACACAAATAGAATCAGTTGGATCTTCACATCTGTTCATTGCATCAATTAAGATATTATAAGTATCTGCACCTAAAGCAGTAAATGAATTCATTTCAGCTTTTCCAGTCTCTTTTTCATGGAACTTAACGAAGTCTGCTGAAGTTTGAGATGGAGGATTTGTGTAATCAAAGAAGTCTGTAAACATATAACCTTCAACTGACTCACCACCTAAGTCAATAAATGTTTGGTTAGCAACACCATCACCACTAAACATAGGCTTGTCTAATCCTAATTGTTTAGATTGTCTAGCAATCATAGAAGCTTCTGGATGATATAAAGGTAAGAACATAAAGTCAGGATTTATTTTTTTGATTTGTGAAACAACAGCTTTAAAGTCTTTATCTCCTGATGTAACTCTAATAACTTTTACAATATCTCCACCGCTTTTCTTAAATGCATCTTGAAATGCTTTAGCAAGTCCTAGTGAGTAAACTTGTGCTTGATCAACTACAACTACCGCCGTTTTGTAACCTTGATCTTTTGCATAGTTTGCAACAACTTCACCTTGGAATGAGTCTGTAAAACAAACTCTATTTGCAAAAGTTCTTCTTGCAGTTAATCTATCATTTGTAGCAACAGAAGCAATAACTGGAACTTTTTTCTTATCAGCTATGGCAATAGCTTGAGCTGTGTTTGTAGATGTAAGAGCACCTAAAATAGCAACTACTTTATCAGATGAGATTAATCTAGTTGTAGCATTTGCAGTTTCAACCTTATCACCTTTATTATCGATTAATACTAATTTAACAGTATCTCCATTTTTAAGTGTAGGTTGTAACTTATGAGCTAGTTCAACTCCTAAATTTGTTACTTGCCCATATGCAGCTAATGGTCCAGACATTGGCATAACTGCTCCAACTTTAATCTCTTTTGCCATTGCAACACCACAAGTCAAGGCAGATGCAAGAGCTAAACTTAATACTTTTTTCATTCATTCTCCTTTTGTTAAAAACAATATAACAATTTTATGGAAAAGTTATGGAAAACTAGCTTATTTGAAATCATTTTTTATAGGAAAATTACATATTTTATTCGTTTTTTACATATTTTATACAATTGTGTTCTTACCATTTGCCTTTGCTGTATATAAAGCTTCATCTGCTCTAATAATAATATCATCAATACAATTATCATCTTTATTATAACTAGCACTACCAATACTAATTGTGTAGTTGTATTTTTTATCTTTATTTAGACTTTTAAACTCATCTATTTTATTTACTAACTTAATAGCCACTTTTTTTGAAGCCTCTTTTTTAGTATTTGGAAGTAGTATTAAAAATTCATCTCCACCAAATCGAACTAATAAATCATTCTTTCTAATAGTACTTTTAGTTAATTTTGCGAAATCTCTTATAACTTCATCTCCAATATCATGACCAAAATTATCATTTATACTTTTAAAATCATCAATATCTATTAAAAGTAAAGATAAATCACTATGCTCTCTTTTTACTATTTTGAAATAACCTTCAATAAATTCATCTAAAAATCTTCTATTATATGCTCCACTTAAAGGATCAGTATTTGCAAGTTTTTCAACCAGTACTCTTTTTGTCTCTGATTTTACAAGTTTTTGAGTTCTTATTTCTAACTCTTTTGTCATTTGATTGAAGTTATCACTTAATTTATCTATTTCTTCTATTCCACAGTTTTCTAACTTTCCAATACTTTTTGTTTTTCCTAAATTTCTTGTAAGTTCAACTACTTTCATCAAAGGCTTGTTTATATCATTTACTAAACACTTTGCCTTATAATAAAGAAAAACAAAAAATAGTAAATAAAACATCAAAATACATGAAATAATCAAATATCCAAGTTTTTGATAATCACTTTTTAAAGTATTTATCTTTTCAAGTATTTTATCCTCAGGTATTAAAGAAATAATATACCAAGAGGTTTTTTCAAGTTTTTTAGAAAAAATCAAATAGTTTTTTCCTTCAAAAGTTATCTTGTGACTGTAAGGTTTTGAAGCTAATATATTTTTAAAATTATATGCAACTTTTTCATCATGGTAATTTAATAAGTTAAATTTATCTGATTTATAAATAGTCTTTTCTATTAATAAACTGTTTTTATAATCATAAGGAGTAACCTCATCAATATTTAAGACCGTTTCTATTCCCTTTGGCATTGCTATTATTTTTCCATCTGAGCCTAAAATAAAAGACTTACCATCATAGGGTAGTTTTATATTTAAAAACTCTTTTATAAAAGTATCAATAGTAACATCAATACCAGATACCCCTTCTAGTTTATTTTTATTATAAATAGGAGCAACACTACTTATCATCCAACCTTTTCCAGCAGGGTCTAAATATACATCTGTCCAAATAGGTTTTTGTGAAGGGTTGTTTTCTTTTTTTGCTTTATAGTAGAAGTTATAGTTATTCATATCTAAATCATTTGGGAATACTTTAAAAATATCAAATATATAAGGATAGTATCTACTATAGTTATCTTTTGAGTTAAAGTAAGCAGCTATTATACTTTTATCACTTTGTACTATGGATTTAAAAGTTCTATCAAAATACTCAGTTTTATATAAAGTATCTTCTAAACTTTTTGTTAGTTTTGTATTTCTAGACAAAATAAGCGAACTACCACCATTTTCTATGTATTTATAATAAACACCATAAGGGGAATATTTAAATAGTTTTTCATCAGTTTTATACTCAAATAGTTTTGGATTAGAGAAAAAGTACTCATGTTCATTTTGGATTATTTTTGTTAAGTTCTCAACTTGTGCAAACTTATTTGATAGATTTTCAATACGTGACTCTACAAGCTCATAAGTATTTTCTTTTATATCTTTTAGCATAAAATTAACACTTGTTGTAGTCATGTTATTATTTACAGAGAAGTAAATAAATATCAATAAAACCTCAATTAGTAATAATGAAGTTAATGAAGTTTTTAAATAATTTTTATAAATTAGTTTTTCTAATAATATTTTTTTCATAATAAATCTTTATATGTATTTTTTACATTATATCTTAAACCTTAAGTTATTTTTTACTTATTATGAAAAGAATATCAGTTATAAATTTAAATACATATTAATTCATTTCTAAACTCATAAGATACATATCCTCACCATCAAGTACTTTTATATCAGTATTTTTGCATTTTGGACATGAAAATTCATTTTTTTCAAGTTCTGATTGAGTATTACAATTATGACACTCAATCATTATTTTTTGTATATTCATAATAAAATCAGCATTATGACAAACTGTATGTTCTTTGAAAGTATCAAAAGCTGTTTGCAACAAATCAGGTTCAACTCCTGATAAAACACCTATTTTTACTACTACTTTTGTAACTTCTTTAGCTTCATTTTGTTTTGCATGCTCTTCACATGACTCTAGTAAGGATTGAACTATACTGTATTCGTGCATATGCTTCTCCTAACAAATTCTAGGAAGTAGTTCACCAGTAGGCAACTCTAAAAATCTTTTTGTTCCCCAAGGGCTGTTTAAAACTACTTTTTTATCATATTGTTTTGTAACATCTGCAATAATAGAAGCGTTTGAGCTATTTTCAAAACTACTTAAAACCTCAATTGCTTTTTTTGCATCTTCTTTTTTTACTGCTAATACAAAAGTTCCTTCATTTGCTAAACTCATAGCCTCAAAACCTAAAAGCTCACATAAACCTTTTACCTCATCCTTTACAGGTACTGCTTCTTCATTCACTTCGATACATATATCAGATTGAACTGCCCACTCATTTAAAACAGCACTTAATCCACCTCTTGTGGCATCTCTTAAAGCTGTTATGTTTATGTTTTCATTTATTAAAGCCTCAACTTGTGGCCATAAAGAAGCACAATCACTTTGCAAATCAGTATTCATATCCATACCCTCTCTTGAAGCAAAGATAGTTGCCCCATGAGCTCCAATATCACGACTAACTATAATCACATCATCAGTTGATACTTTATTTGAACTAATACCCTCTTTTTGAACTTCACCTATTCCAGTTGTATTTATAAATATCTTATCAACACTTCCTTTTGGCACTACTTTTGTATCACCACTTACAACCTTCGCACCATTTTTTTCAAGCTCAATTTTCATACTATTTACAATAGTTTCTAACTTATCAACCTCAAAACCCTCTTCTATTATCACTGAACATGTAAGATATTTTGGTTTTGCACCCATCATTGCCAGGTCATTACAAGTTCCACAAATTGAAAGTTTCCCTATATCTGCTCCATTAAAAAAAATAGGACTTACTGTAAAAGAATCAGTCGTAAAAGCTAATCTTCCATTATCAATAATAGCAGCATCTTCACTTTTTGCTAAAATCTCATTTTCAAAAGCTTTATAAAAAACCTTTGATATTAACTCTTGATTTTCAGCTCCACCATTTCCATGGGCTAATGTAACTTTTTTCATCTATTTCCTTTACTTATTTTAAGAGATTACCATATTTATAATACGCAGCACATGCACCTTCGCTACTTACCATACAAGAACCAACAGGGTTTGTAGGAGTACATACATTTCCAAATATTTTACAGTCAGTTGGTTTTGCCACTCCTTTTAAAATCTCTGGACACTTACAAGCTTTGTTTTCTTTTGGAGTTTCTTTTGGCAATATCTTTTCATATATTACTTTTGCATTATATTTATCAAACTCATCTTTTAAGTCATAACCACTTAAAGGAACTTCTCCAACTCCTCTAAATTTAAAAGTAACTTTCTTTAAATATGTATCAATCATCTCTTGAGCTTTTAGGTTTCCTTCAAAAGAAACTAATCTTTTATACTCAACTTCTAAATCACTTCTATTTTCTACAAACTGTCTGATTAACATATGAATAGACTGCATCACATCAACAGGCTCAAAACCACTTACAACTACAGGTTTATTGTATTTTTTAGGGAAAGGTTCGTAGATTTTAGAGCCACTTATAACTGATACATGAGAAGGTCCTAAAAAAGCATCTATCTTACAATCATCACTTTGAACTAAAACTTCCATAACTTCTGGAACTGTTACATGATTTACATGAAAGTATAAATTCTTCATATCTTTTGCTATTACTGTTTTTAAAAGTGAACATGTCATAGGAGTTGTTGTTTCAAATCCAATAGCAAAAAACACTACTGTTTTAGATGGATTTTCATCTGCAATTTTTATACAATCCATTGGAGAGTACACAAACCTTACATCAGCACCCTTACTTCTAGCATCTTGTAAACTTCCATTACTTCCAGGAACCTTTATCATATCTCCAAGAGTAACTAAGATAATATCTTCTTGCATAGCAAGTGCATATGCACTATCGATTTTATCTTTTGGCATAACACACACAGGACATCCTGGTCCATGAATAAAGTTTATATTAGATGGAAGAAGTTGTGGAACTCCATACTTCATAATAGTATGAGTATGACCTCCACAAACTTCCATAATATTTATAGTTTTATCTAACTTACTTGCATCTTCTTCTATTAATTTTGCATAAGCTTTCATAACCTCAGGGTTTCTAAAGCCATCATATAAATCATTTAGTTCTAGTTCTTTTTCCATACTTCTCTACTTATCTATTAGGACAGTTTTCTGACTCTTCTATTGCTGCAAGCCTGTCATTTTCTTCCATTTTATCTATGATTTCTTGATAAACTTTTAATGACTCTAATGCATCTTCTTCATCTATCTTATTCATAGCAAAACCTATATGTAATAATACATAATCACCTATTTTTACAGGTTGGTCAATTAAATCTAAAGAAGCACTTCTTTCAACTCCCATAGTATCCACTACACAAGTGTTCATTTCTTCATCTATACTTTTAATCTTTGAAGGAATTGATAAACACATAGCCTTATCTCATCTTTCTTTTAAATTCAATCCAATCAAGAACTCTTTGAATTGATTCTTTATCATTGATATTAACTTCTAAAATATCAACATTTGGTTTTAGTTTTCTAGCCTCACGCTTTTCTTTTTCTATATCATATTGAAAGTGAGGAAGTAAATCTGTTTTAGTAATCAAAATCAAATCAGCACATCTAAACATAACTGGATATTTTGCAATCTTATCTTCACCCTCAGGAATTGATACAAGTACAATATTTAAATGAGTTCCAACATCATAAGAAGCAGGACATACTAAGTTCCCAACATTTTCTACAAAACAAACATCTAATTCATCTAAAGGCATATCATGTAAACCTTTATGAACCATAAAAGCATCTAAATGACAAGCACTACCTGTTTGAATTTGAGTAGCTTTTATTCCTTTTGCTTTTAATCTATCAGCATCTCTGTTTGTTTCTAAGTCACCTTCGACAACACCATAATTAAACTGGGCTAAGTCAGCCATATGCTCTAAAAGTGTAGTTTTACCACTTCCTGGACTAGACATCAGATTAATACCTAAAACACCTTGCTTATCAAAATGGGCTCTATTATGTGATGCCTCATGGTCATTTTTATCTAAAATCTTTTTTATTACTGATACTGTTTTACTATCATTTAGTTGTGGGTTATGATGTAAAGTTTCATGAGCAGCTTGGTGAGTTTGACTATCTCCATGTGAGTGTTCATGATCATGATGATGGTGGTCTGTTATTGAACATCCGCAATCTGTACACATATTTATTCCTTTTAGTAATATATTTAAATGTGAATACTTATTCATTTTATTCTGTAGTGTAACTCACTTTTTATAAATCTATTCTAATTAAATCAATTTCTTATGTATTTTTAGGAAAAAAAGTATATATTTTAAACATATAACCAAAACTTATATCATTTGAAAAGACTTTAGGTAATAAATATATTTATATAACACTATAGATAACAGAATTCAATATTTCTTTATTTAATTTTCATTTAATTTAAGTAATAATTAATTTTTGTTTTTAAAATAATAAGGGAGGTACAAATGCTAAACAACATTAGTACAAAGGTAAAACTATTGATACTACCTATAACATTCATATTTATAGTTATAGTATCTAGTCTAGTTTTCAGTTACTTCAATAGTATATCTGAAAAGAGGATTCATGTAGCTGTTGAGACAGATGTGTTTATACAGAAGGTTTTAAAAGGTAGGATTTCTGTATATCAATTCTTAAGATCTCCAAATAACCAAACAGCAAACAAAGTTAGAGAGGATTTTAAGTCCTTAGATAATCAGGTAAAAAACTTAATTCCACTGCTAGACAATACAGAAAATCAGCATTTAGCAAAGGATATTTTATCTTTATCTCAAGAGTATATTGTAAAATTTAACAATTTCGCACCTGAAAAAATAACTAATTTTGAAAAGGGCATAATTAAAGATACTCCAAGGATTTTATCTATAATTAAACAGATGGTTCAAACAGGTTTAAAGCTTGAAAAAGAGTTATCAACAATAAATGAAAATGCCATCAAACAAAAAGATGCTGCAGTAGTAACAATGAACAATGTTTTAATCACAATTGCTCTTGTATCAATTATTCTTTTCTTAACTTTTAGTATTTTATTATCAAATCAAATACTAAGATCTATTAGAAACTTCCAAAGTGGACTTCTTAGTTTCTTTATGTATGTAAATAAAGAGAGTGATACTGTTGAATTCTTAGATGATTCATCAAAAGATGAGTTTGGAGTTATGGCTAAAGAAGTTAATAAGAATATTAAAGAAGCAAAAGAGACAATTGATTCTGATAATAAATTCTTAGATGAAATAAATGATATTGTTCATGTAATCAAAGATGGTTTCTTAAACAAAAGACTTGACAATGAAACAAAAACAGCTAGTTTAGAGAACCTAAGAGAGCAAATAAATGAAATGCTTTATAGCTTACAACTTAGAGTTTGTACAAATATAAATGATATTTCATTTGCTTTAGAAAGATATGCTTCTTTAGACTTTACACATAGAATTCATGGTTGTAATAGTGGCGTTACTGTTGGACTAAATAACCTTGCAGATATCATAAATGATATGCTTGTTGAAAATAAATCAAATGGTTTAACATTGGGTAATAGTAGTAATATCTTGTTAAATAATGTTGATACTTTAAATAAAAACTCAAATGAAGCAGCAGCATCATTAGAGCAAACAGCAGCAGCTATTGAAGAAATTTCAAGTAATATTTCAAACAATACTCAAAATGTTGTTCAAATGTCACAATTAGCATCAAGTGTAACATCTTCAGTTTCACAAGGGCAAGCTTTAGCAAACAAAACAACAGAAGCTATGACTGAAATTGACAATGAAGTAAATGCTATTAATGAAGCAATTACTGTAATTGACCAAATTGCCTTCCAAACAAATATTTTATCATTAAACGCTGCTGTTGAAGCTGCTACTGCTGGTGAAGCTGGTAAAGGTTTTGCTGTTGTTGCTCAAGAAGTGCGAAACCTTGCAGCTAGATCAGCAGAGGCTGCTAAAGAGATCAAAGACTTAGTTGAAACAGCTACAATTAAAGCAGATGAAGGTAAAAAAATCTCTGATGAGATGATTACTGGATACAAAGAGCTTAATGAAGATATAAATAAAACAATTGATTTAATTAAAAATGTTGAAGCATCTAGTAAAGAACAGTTATCAGGTATTGAACAAATTAATGATGCTGTTAATTCCCTTGACAGACAAACACAAGAAAATGCAATGATTGCTAACCAAACATACAATGTGGCTGTGCAAACTGATAATATCGCAAAACTTGTAGTTGAAAATGCAAACTCAAAAGAGTTTATAGGTAAAGATGAGGTTCAAGCAAAAGAGTTAAACTCTAATGATTCTGATGACAGTAAAAAATATGAAGTAAAAACTTCATCAAAACAAAACTCAAATAACTTTAATAAATCCTCACATAATGAGTTTAAAGACTCTTCAAAAGATGAAGATGAATGGACAAGCTTTTAAGCTTGTCTTATAAACTATAACTTTGATAAAAAGTGTTAAAATGTTTTTATGAATTGTAAAAACTGCAACAATAACACTTTTTATCATATTGAAAAAAACTACATAAAATGCAAAAAATGCAATAAAAAGTACTCCTTAAAAAAACTTGCAACAGATAGCAAAATCATCAAAAGCTTTTGCGATAATATCAATGCCAATGAATGCAGCAGAAAATTAAATGTAAACTATCGTACTGTAAAAAATAGGTATGACCAACTAAGACTAAAACTTGCTAAATTTTTAGAAGAAGAGTATAACAAGAGTATTAAAGACAATAGCGATTATGAAGAGTATTATTACTTCAATACAAAACAAAAACAAAGTAAGAACAAGTCCTTATATGAAGCTATAAATATAATAGGCTTTTATTTTGATGAAAAAGTATATACACTTTTAATGCCCAAACTACCTAAAAGAAATAGTGAAAACAATGAGCATTTTAAAGAGTATTTAAACTGGTATAAAATCCATTCTAAAGACTCATATAAGACAAGATTAAAAGAGTTTTGGCTTTTTTTGGAAGACAATCTTAGAAAATATAAAGGTTTTGAGTCAGACTATTTTTTTTATTATTTAAAAGAGTGTGAATTTAAATTTAACTACAGCAAAGAAGAGCAAATTAAAATTTTGAATAAAATATTTTAATTACTCTTTATCAAAACTATCTACAATAATTGCACCCATTGAAGCAGGCATTGTAATAACAATCAATCTTTTTATAGCAATAATTGGCTCTGTTAATAAAGGTAATTTATCAATAGATATTAAAACTAAGGCTACGACAAAAGCTGATATTATATATGCAATTATAATTCTTATTATAAAAACAAAAATTCTATGTACAACCTGCCCTTGGAAAACACTCTCATAGGCAAAAAGGGCTAAAAAACTCACTGACAATAAAAATACTAATGTAAGATTAGTAAAAGGAAGACTCTCACTAATTCTCCAAGCCTCCTCTGAAAATGAAATTGGAACAGCAAAAGCAAAAGAGCCTATTGAAATTTGACCTATATCTTTCATATCAATATTTAAATTCATTTTAAACCCTTACTTGGTTTTTACCATTGTTTTTTGCTTCATAAAGAAGTTCATCTGCACTTTTAATGATTTCTTGTTCATCTTTTTTTATCTCTTCATTACTACTTATACCTATACTTACTGTTATTTTCATATCATTTGTATACTCTTTTTGAATATTTTCCCTTATTTTTTGGGCAATCATAAAAGCATCATCTTTTTTGGTATCAGGAAAAATTACACTCAACTCTTCACCTCCATACCTAAAAGCTACATCCATACTTCTAATACTTTGTTTAATAATCTTTGAAATTTTTGCAAGAACCTCATCACCTTTTTGATGTCCATAAGTATCATTTACATCTTTAAAATCATCAATATCAATCATCATAAAAGAGAAATTATTGTTCTTTCTTTTTGCTTTTTCAAAAATCTTTTTTATAAAAATATCCAAAACCTCTCTTTTATATAAAGAAGTCAATTCATCAATAGTAGCAATTTTAGATATAGTTTCAAACTCATCTTCTAACATAACTTTCATATCTTCTGATGTATTTTTAATATTTTCTATATAATCTACACTTGCCACATTTATACCAACAGGTCTTTTTAAAGTTTTTTCTAAACTTTTCATATGAGTAACTAACTTATCCCATGTAAATTTAGCTTCATGCTCATCAAGCTTCTTATGTATTAAAACAGATATGATTTTAGAGTAAGGATTATTTATTTTCTTTGTAAACTTTTCTATACTAGCAGTATTATAAGCTAATTCATTAATTTTTTTTGTATCTAAATTTTCTAATTTTTCATTTTTTATAATTGTTTCAATTTGTTCACTACTCATTTAAGTAACCTTTTTTATTTTGTAAACCAAAAATATCATCAGTGATTTTATTCTTATTTATATAAGGATTGTCTAATTTAAAGCTTTTTACATTTATTTTTTCTTCAATAGGAAAAATATGTCTAGTTATTTCATGATTCATCATAAATTTGTCTAACTCTTTTGTTTCAAGCATTATAGTTAAGCCCTCTTTAATTCTTTTATATAAATTTATATTCTTTTTTGATACAAAAAAATACATAGGAAATTCATATACTAAAGCTAAATTCTTATAAACCATTAACTGGGGTAAAATATCTTTTCTACTTTCAACCTCAGGATTAGCTTCAAATATAGCTCTTGGGAAAAAGTCACATCTTTTACTTTTTATTTGATAAAACATCGCTTCATAGTTTGTATTCTTTACTACTTTTATTTTAGCATTTTCTAAAATCTTTGTATCAGGCCAGTGTGTACCTTGGCAAGCTTTATATTTTTTCAAATCTTCCAAAGTATTAACTTCATTAAATTTTTCTATGTTATCTTTATGAATTATTAGTTTTCTAAAACCAAGTAGTCCTTTAAATAAAGGAATTTTTATTGCTTTTAGTTCTTTTTCTCTTTTTTTTGATGTACCAGCCCAATGAATATCTATAAATTTTCCTTCTTTTAAATAAACTAAAGCCCTACCCTGTTCCATTTTTTTTGAAAATAGAATATTTGCTTTTCCATATTTTGACTCTGTAAGCTTTAAAACTTTTTTTAATAACTTAAAATAATAATCATGAATAGTATCAAATTCTGATTTTGGAGGAATTACTTTTATGTTATTAGCATTTAAAAAAACAAATGAAAAAATTATAATTAAAAAAACTTTACTCATAGTATTCCTTAAATTAAGTTGTCTTTATTGTATAATAACTTAAAGGTTTAAACATGTCTATTTTAATGAAGATTTTTTTATCAATTTCAATAACAACAATAGTATCAATGTCTATCTTTGTTAATTATATCATCAATATAAAAAAACAAGAAGCTCAAGCTAAACTTACTGAAAAAATCGAATACCATAAAAAAATCAATCAAGATACTATTGCTCAACTACTATTTGATTTAAATAAAAATATCTTAACTACTAACTTAAAAGCCTTATCAATTGATGAAGATATTTTAAAAATAGAACTAATTGACTTTAGCGAAGTAGTAAATATAACTATTGATAAAAAAATAAACTCCACATCAAAGATAATTAAAAACTCTATTCCTTTAAAAATATCCCAAGAGCATTTAGGAACTTTAAATATTTATTATTCAGACACATCAATCTTAGAGACTGTTCAAAAATATAAAGAAGCAATAATTGAAGCTACAATTATTGTTTTGTTTCTTTTATTAGGAATAATTTACTATTTTGTAAATAAAACAATCAAATCTATAAACTATTTATCCCATGCAACAAAAGAAATAAGTTCAGGTAATTTAGACTTTGAGATAAACATAAACTCAAAAGATGAAGTAGCTCAACTTGCTCAAAACTTCGATAGTATGAGAAACTCTTTAAAAAATAGAATTGATACAATTAATCAACAATTAGATTTCCAACATCTATTAATGGAAAGTATCAATGTCCCTATTTTTATAAAAGACGACAAATTAAACTATGTAAACTGTAATAAATCTTTTGCAAAATTCTATGGTAAGACTAAAGAAGAAATCATAGGCTCAAATATAAGTATATTTAAAGACAATACTCTAATTGAAGAGCAAAAACAAGTAGATAATGAAGTTTTAAAAAGTGAAAAAGCCAAGAGTAAATTTTGTAAAGTTAAAAATTTTAAAGGAAATATCAAAGATGTTATTATTTATAAAAACTATTTTAAAGATGATAAAACTAATACAAGGCTAATTATTGGTACATACTTAGATATTACAGAAATAAACAAAGCAAAAGAAAAAATAGAAAAATTCAATGAAGAGTTACAACAAAAAGTTTATGAAAGAACAGAAGAGTTAGAAGAATCAAATGAAGAACTACAAGCTACAATAAATAACTTAAAACAAACACAAGATAAACTTATTGAAGCAGAAAAACTTGCAAGCTTAGGCTCTCTTGTAGCAGGAGTTGCCCATGAAATAAATACACCTGTAGGTATTGGACTTACAGGAGTTACTCATCTTTTAGAAGAAACAAAAAAGATAAGTGCACTATATAAAGAAGATAAAATAACCCAAGAAGACTTTGAGAAATACTTAAGCTTAAGTGATGATATTTCAAAGCTTGTAAATACAAACCTTGAAAGAACAGCTCAATTAGTAAAAAGTTTCAAACAAATCTCAGTTGATCAAACAAGTGAAGATGAGAGAAAGTTTTTCTTAGATAAATACATCTATGACATACTATTTAGCTTAAAAAATATCATAAAGAAAAATCATGTAGATGTTGATATTAGTTCTGATGATAATATTGAGTTATACTCATATCCAGGTTACTTTTCTCAGATTATTACAAATCTGATTATAAATTCTATAAAGCATGGCTTTAAACATAAAACTGATGGAAAAATTGATATTGCTTTAAAAAAAGAAGAAGATACAGTTTTTATAATCTATAAAGATAATGGAAAAGGAATCAAAGAAGAAAATATTGCTAAGATCTTTGAGCCTTTCTTTACAACTAATAGGGATAAAGGAAGCACAGGTCTTGGCTTAAATATAATCTATAATATCATCACAAGTAAATTAAAAGGGTCAATTGTTTGTAATAGTGAAGAGAACAAAGGTGTAGAATTTACAATAAAAATAAACCTTAGTTAAAAAAATATGTATTTGCAACATCTGCTAATATATATAAAACCAATAATGAAAAAATCACTTTATTTGCATTCATAAAAACTCCTTAGTGTATATTTTAGCAATTCTATATTAACTTTTCGTAAACAAAACTTTCATATAATCATGTTTTTATTATAAAGGATCAAAATGTTAAAAAACGCATATTCTAGATTTAGAATTATTTCTATTTTAGAAGGTTTATCGTACTTAATCTTAGTATTTATAGCAATGCCTATCAAATATATAGGTGAGAACCCTTATCCTGTAAAGATTGTAGGTATGAGTCATGGAGTATTATTTATACTATTTTGTATTTTTTTATTTGATGCATTAAGAAAATGTAATTGGGATAAAGGAATTGCATTTCAGTACTTTGTATATTCTTTAATTCCATTTGGATTTATCATAATAGACAAATCACTTAAAAAACAGCCTCAAGACAGCTAGATGTTCTCTTCATCTGGCTTTTTAGGAACAAAAGCTTTACTATTTATGGATGTAGTTACAATCTTTTTTGTACTACTTCCTTTCTTACTAGCTTATAGTATCAAGCTTGCCATCAACAAAAAATATAAACTTCACTTTATCTCTCAAACTATTATTCTAGCTCTTAGTTTAGTAATGGTTTTAGTATTTGAAATAGGTGTTAGATTAACAGGTGGATTTATTGAGTATGCAAAGCATAGTAATTTATCATATGACTTTTTACTTATATTTTTAATTGTTCATATTGTAATCGCTATTTTTGCTGTAGCTGGTTGGTTATATCTTTTTATTAGCTCTTATAAACTATATAAGAAAAGTGGCTTTAAAGAGTTTTCAAATAGTAAACATAAAAAAATAGGAAAAGCAATTTTCGCTTCAATGACACTTACTTCTATTATGGGTGTAAGTATTTATATATTTTTATTTATATAAAAAAAGGGATAGATAAAATATCTATCCCTTCTTATTTTGACTTATCAATAAATATTAAAATTTAAATATTCCAGTTTCATTTAAAATTACTACTACTAAAGCAATAGGAATTACATATCTAACCATAAAGAACCATACTTTCGTTAAGAAGCTTCCCATTAAAGGAACAAGCTCACCCTCAACTGTTTCTTTATCCATAAAGTGTCCAATAAATACAACTACTAAAATACCACCAATTGGAACTAAGATAGTTGAACAAACAAAGTCTAACCAGTCAAATAATCCTTTTTCTCCAATCATTAACATAGGCGAGTAATCTGAGATATTTGATAACAATGCCGCAATACCTAATACATAGAAAAATATACTACAAATTAATGCAGCTTTAATTCTTGACATATCAAATCTATTCATAAAGTAAGATACCATTGGTTCTAACATAGAAATAGCTGATGTGATACCAGCAAATGCAATAGCAATAAAGAATAATAAAGCTAAAGTTGAACCAATTGAACCAAACTCATAAAATACAGATGGTAATGAAATAAATACTAATCCAGCACCTTTTGTAGACTCTGCACCTTTGTCAAATAATAAAGTAAAGATAATAAGACCTGCAACAATCGCAACCATAGTATCAATGATTGAGATTAAAATCGATGACTTAACAACATTTGCCTCTTTTGGTAAAGAAGCTGCATATGTAATAATAATACCCATACCTAAAGAAAGAGTATAGAATGCTTGTCCAATAGCTACAATAATAGCTTCAGATGTAAGCTTTGAGAAGTCAGGATCAAACATAAAATGAACAGCTTTTGAGAAACTATCTATATTTATAGAATATACAAATAAAATAGCTAAGATAAGTGCTAATAATGGCATTAAAATCTTATTAATCTTCTCAATACCATCTTTAATACCTCTTAAAATAATAGCTGTTACTAAAACAAATACTATTGTATGATACATAAGTTGAGTCTGTACATCTGTAGTCAGCAATGCCATAAAAATATCTTTAGATTGCTCTACTGTTGAAGGTAAACCTTGAAATGACATTGCAATATAATGAAAAATCCACCCGATTACTACAGAGTAATAAGATAAAATTATTAATGGCACAATTACTATAAAACCAGCCCATTTCCAAAGTTTTTTGTTTCTAACTGCTAAATTCTCAAACATTGAAACAGCATCACTTCGACCTAGTTTACCAATTAGTAACTCTGAAATTAATACAAATACCCCAACAAATAAAGCTGTTGCTAAATAAACTAATACAAAGGCTCCTCCTCCATATTCACCTGTAACATATGGGAATTTCCATACATTTCCTAATCCAACTGCTGAACCAACAGCAGCTAAAATAAATCCAAACCTAGTAAATCTTGATGAATTCATAATTCTCCTTAATTTAAAAACAAAGATTTTATCTAAATTTAAGTTAAACTTTTATGTAACTATCTTGTAATTTATTACAAATTAATTTCATAATTCTTTTATTTTATAAATTTATAACTATTTTTTTACATACTAATAATAATCAAAAATATATTTAAAATTATAACTACAAATATAACTTCAATAGTGAGAACTATTATCATATCTTAAGTATAATAAGTAAAATTTATGGAGGAGATAAGAAAAATGAATAATTTAACAATTAAGTTAAAACTGATTATTTCATTTACGATTGTGTGTATACTTATAGTTACACTAGGACTATATAGTATATTTGGAATTGATAAAGCAGCTAAAGGCTTTTCAAGTTATAGGGAGATGGCTAAAGATACAGTTCTAGCTAGTAATGTTCAATCAAATATGTTGATGGTAAGAATGAATGTAAAAGATTATATTCATAACATGAACAAAAAAGATATTGAAGACTTTGAGGCTTATTATGATAAAACAAAAGAGCATATCAACAAAGCTTTAAAAGAGATTGAAAATACAAATAGAAAACCTTTAGTAGAAAAGTTATCTAAAAATCTAGAAGAGTATAGAAAAAACTTTTTTATGCTTACAGACTATATGGAACAAAGAAATAAAATAGTTTATGGAAATTTAGATGTAAATGGTAAAGAAATAGAAAACTTACTTACTAAAGTTATGAATAGTGCTCAAAGAGATAGTGATTTAATAGCTTCACTTGAAGCTGCAAAAACCGTAAGAACACTACTTTTAGCAAGATTATATTCTGCAAAATTTTTGATTTCAAATAAACATGTAGATAATCAAAGAGCCCACAAAGAGTTTAATTTACTAAAAAAACAAATAGCATCTGTACAAAACCAAGTTCAAAATAACAATAGATTGGAACAACTAAAAGAAGCAACAGCATTAATTGAAATTTATAAAAGTGGATTAAATGATGTTATTGAAGTTATTGATAAGAGAAACAAAGTTATTGAAAGATTAGACACTATTGGTCCAAATATTGCCAATATTGCACAAAAACTTAAAACCTCTATAAAAAAAGAACAAGACACTATTGGTCCTGATGTGGCTGAAACTAACTACAACTTAGAACTTGCTATTAAAATTATTTCACTTATTGTTATATCTATTATATTAATACTTGGGGTTTATATACCAAGAGACATTAATAATCAAATTATCCAATTCCAAGAAGGTTTACTAAATTTCTTCAAATATTTAAATAGAGAGATTCCAAATGTTGAAGAACTAAAAAACACTACTAAAACTGAGATTGGTATCATGTCAAAGGTAGTTAATGAAAATATCAAAATAGCTAAAAAGAATATCGAAGAAGATAGAGCAATTATAAATGAAACAGTAGAAGTATTAAGTGAGTTTGAAAAAGGTGACTTATATCAAAGAATTACAACAAATGTAAACAATCCAGCCTTAAATAAACTAAAAGATGTTCTAAATAATATGGGTGATACATTAGAGCAAAATATAGATAATATTTTAGATGTATTAGAGCAGTTCTCAAATTACAACTACTTAAATAAAGTTGACACAACTGGAATAAAAGAGCATCTAGAAAGATTAGCGAATGGAGTAAATAGTCTAGGTATTTCAATTACAAGTATGCTAATTGAAAATAAATCAAACGGTCTTACCTTAAATAACAGTTCAAAAATACTACTTGAAAATGTTGATACTTTAAATATAAGCTCAAATGAAGCAGCAGCATCACTAGAACAAACAGCAGCAGCTCTTGAAGAAATCACAAGTAATATTTCCCTTACGACTCAAAAAATCACAAAAATGAATGACCTTACTTCAAATGTAACTAGCTCTGCTAATAAAGGTGAAGATTTAGCAATACAAACTACAACAGCAATGGAGGATATAAATACACAAGTTAGCTCAATAAATGAAGCAATTACAGTTATTGACCAAATTGCCTTCCAAACAAATATTCTGTCACTTAATGCCGCAGTAGAAGCAGCAACAGCAGGTGAAGCAGGAAAAGGTTTTGCAGTTGTAGCACAAGAAGTGCGAAACCTTGCTTCAAGAAGTGCAGAGGCTGCTAAAGAAATAAAAGATTTAGTTGAAAAAGCTACTTTAAAAGCTAATGAAGGCAAAAATATTGCCCATAACATGCAAGAAGGTTATGTAGACCTAAAATCTAATATAAACGAAACTATAGAACTTATAAGTGATGTATCAAATGCTGCTAATGAACAACAAACGGGAATAGTTCAAATAAATGATGCAATTAACTCTTTGGATGAACAAACACAAAAAAATGCTGGTATTGCTAATCAAACTCAAGAAATAGCAACAACTACTTCAACAATAGCAAATACTATCGTAGAAAATGCAAATGCAAAAGAGTTTCTTGGAAAAGATGAAGTAAAAGAGAAAAAGCTTTCTTTAAAAAATATAAAACATAAAGAAGATACTAAAATAAAAAAAGAAGAAGATTCCCAAGAAGAAATTTGGGAAAATTTCTAAAATAAAAACTAGACTTTTAAGTCTAGTTTCTAAAAACTTAGTTTAAACCTCTAAAACACAAAAGAAATATCAGTAATCGCTAAATTATAAATCTGTACTTTCACACCACTACTATCTAAAATAGAATATGTAATAGTTAATTCATTTGGGTTTTCTATCTCAGGATTAAGCTTCACAAACTGCTTATATTTATCATAGTCTATAACACTATATACAAACATTGCTTTTTCTTTAAACTTTTCATTGTTGATATATTTATCATAAACTTCTTTGTATAAACTCTCATCATATTTGTCATAAAAATTCTTTTTATACATAGCTTCACAATACTCTTGCTTTTCATATTTATCAGTTCCATATGTATGATAATCTTCTGCAATTATAGCTTCTAAGTCAGGGTGGATTTCAAAGAAGTTGTATTTTATATATCCATTTTCATTTGAAATTTCATGTGCTGTTTTAATCATAAGTTACCTTAAAATTTTTTCATGATTTTAACATAGTAAGATTTATATATCATAATATATTTTCACTTATATGTTTTTAATACTATTAAAACATATACATATCATATAATTTATAATAAATAAAATACACCATATTTAAAAGAAAAAACAAGAAGCTTTTTTCAAAAAATTATTTTTTCAATATTTACCTATATATAGACTCCATAGAATATTTTCATACATTTTATTTAACATAAATAGACTAATAAATAGTGTACACTTTGTAATACTATAAATATTTTATTAAACGAGTGATTTTGAATAAAATATAGATTTATTCTCCTACTTTGTTTTTTATACTGATTATAAAGAATATTAATGAAAGATGTTTACTAAATAGCCCTACTCTATTTAGTAAACTTGGTTTAAATTTTAAGTTATATGATAGATTTGACCTACTGAAATTCCACCATCATTTAAAGGAATTTGTTTTGAGTAGTAGTATTTTTTATTTTGATTTTCAAGCTTTTTTGTTACTAATTCTAAAAGAGTTTTATTTTGAAAAACTCCACCACTTAAAACCACTTCTAAATCATCATATCTATTTGAAATATCAAGGATTATCTGAGTTAAAGTATTTATAAACTTAGTACATATAACTTGTGTTTGTTTATCTTCTAGCATTTCTTTTATCATTGAACTAATATCTATTTCTTCCTCATTTAACGCATATGAATAAATATCTTTTATTTTTTCATCATAGTTTTGCTCTATCAAAAGACCTGTTTCTCCCTCATAACTTTGGATATGAGCAAGATTTGCAATACTAGCAACTGCATCAAAAAGCCTTCCTATTGAGCTTGTAAGTGGGGCATTTAAATCTTTCTGCCACATAGTATGTAAAAGCTTTATCTCATTTCCACTAAAGGCGTTTACGACACTATTGTTTTGTGATAGAACCTCTTCTAAAGTATAGTTATCAAAAAGAAGAGATAGAGCTATTCTTTTAGGCTCTTTTACAGCCTTTTCACCTCCTAGGAGTTTAAAATACTGTAAATGATAAGCTCTTTTATACTCTTTTTTATTACAAACAAAAGCTTCACCACCCCATATATTTCCATCATCACCATAACCTGTACCATCAAAAGCTATTCCTAAGACATCTTTTTCAAGCTTGTATTCTGCCATAGTTGATAAAATATGAGCATAATGATGTTGAACTTGTACAAGTTTAATATCTTGTGATTTTGCCCATTTTACACTCTCATAATTTGGATGCTTATCACAAACAATAACATCAGGTACAAAGTCATAAAATCTTTTAAATGTATCAATAGTTCTTATGAAATACTCCACTGCATCAATAGAGTTTAAATCTCCAATATGAGGAGATAAAATAAGATTATTTTCAGAAGCTATTGCTATTGCTGATTTTTGATTTGCTCCAAGAGCTAATATCTTTTTATTTGCCTTTTTTTGTAAGTTTATAGCTGTAGGGGCATAAGCTCTTGCATTTCTAAGCTTCAAAATATCATTGTTCACAACTTGTATAACAGAATCATCACAAGCATTTACAATATCTCTATTAAAATCAAGTACAAAATCCACCACATGACCTAACTTTTCTAAAATCTCATCTTTAAATCTAATAATAGGTTCATCTTTTAAGTTTGCACTTGTTGCAACTAAAGGTTTGTTTGTAAATCTAAAAAGTAGATGATGTAAAGGTGTATAAGCTATAAAGCACCCTAGTCTATCAATATTTGGTGCAACTTCTTCACACAAGTCTGCTTGTTCTACTTTTTTGACTAAAACTATAGGTTTTTCTTTTGAGTTTAATAATTCTTCTTCTTTTGAGCTCAAAATTGTATAATCTTTAATAGTCTTGATATTATCAAACATAACTGCAAAAGGTTTACTTGGTCTATTTTTTCTAAGTCTTAATTCTTTTACAACTTTGCTATTTGTTGCATCACAAATTAGATGAAAACCGCCTAAGCCTTTGATTGCAACAATCTTTCCTTCATCTATATAGTTTGCACACTGTTCTATAGCTTCTATATTTGAAGATACTTCTTTATTTTTATTATACAAAGTCACATTTGGTCCACAAGTCTCACATGCAACTGGTTGGGCATGGTATCTTCTATTTGTTGGATTTTCATACTCTTCTTTACATTTTTGACATAATTCAAATTCACTCATTGAAGTATTTTCTCTATCATAGGGAACTGTTTTGATTATAGAGTATCTTGGACCACAGTTTGTACAGTTTGTTAAAGCATAATTGTATCTAAAGTTGTTTTTATCGTTTATGTCATCTATGCAGTCTTGGCATATCGCCATATCTGGTGAGACTATTGTAGTTTTGTTGTTTTGCTTAGTACTTTGTATAATCTCAAAGCTTTTATACTCTTTTATTTTTGTTATTTCTTTTATTTCTAAAGAGTCTATTCTTGCTAAAACTGGGGGATTGTTTTTTAGTTCATTTATGAAGTTTTCGCAGTTTTTTTCAAAAGAGTAAACTACTATATTTACTCCTTTTTCATCGTTGTTAACCCAACCTTTTATCTCATGTTTTAAAGCTAGATTATATACATATGGTCGAAACCCTACTCCTTGAACTATACCTTTAATCTCAATTTGTAAAGTTTTCATCAATCATCCAATATATAAGTTTTTTATAATTGTATAAAAAAATTCTTATTGTAAAATTATTTAGAAGAAGGTTTTAAAGTATTAATTAATCATTCTTCTTATTTATACAACAATCTTTGAAGATCAAGCATAAATTGATTCTTTTTTTATGTCAGTATAATGTTTTAAAATTATATTATATCCATCAAGTTTTTCTTGATGTTGGTCTATAACCGCAGGATGTGTTTTAGGATTTACTAGTGCTTTTTCATGTAAAGTAATTACATCTGTCAAGAATTTATCAAAGTTTATATTCATCTTATCAATATCTTCTTTCCAAAGATTTTTTGCATTTTCATATGCTATTACATTAAATGTTTCAACTAAAGGGTCTCCAAAATGTACTTGTGTTACATTTGTTTTTACTTCTCTAAAAATAGTCCTTCTGTATGAGTCGTCATCTATTTCTCTTGCTGTTCTATATAAAGCTTCGTTAAAAGTTTTATCATTTGTTCTTTTTGTGGCAGAGAGCATGTGAACTGCTTGATTTGGCATGTTTACAATAGGAGTATTGTTAAGTTGTTCTTTAGAAAAATTTCCTTGAGGAAAAGCTACTTTCTCAAATCTTACTGCTTGCTCATAACTCAAACTATCCATCTCAGCCATTGTTATCTTATCATCTTTTAGTATTTCTCTAAAAACTTTTCTATCTTCTTCTGATAAAGAATCAAAATAATTAAATTGATCCATATATTTTACATACCTACCAACTTCCTCTTCTTCTTGTGAACCTGTCAACATTGAAGCAAAAGAGCTTTCTTCTGTTTTTTCTACTTTTGTTGTGTTATTTGTTTGATTATAATAGTTTGTATATGTATTATTTGTTACTTGCATAATAAACTCCTTTTTTTAGTTTTATTTTGTAAACATAATATATTTTAAAATACTTTTAGACATTTCTACTACCTTGTCCTAAAGTAATATATTGTTTTTCTTGTTCTTTTGATTCATAATTTTTAAAAAAGTTAATTAATCCTGATACATTTTTAAGTGCCTCTGTTGCATCTCCACCCCATTTATTTACATTTTCAACTATTGAGTTATAATTATCCTGAAAGTAATTAGTTATACTTGAAACAGAAGAAAGTTCAATCGATGCATCCTTATGTTTTGGTGCTAAATGTAAAGGAAGTAAGTCATTATTTTCAACCATTCCAGGAGTAAAACTTCTAATCATAGAAAACAAAGTCATTGAAAAACTTCTTTGTGACATTTCTCCCAAATAACTTTTAAACTCTTCCTTTAAATTTTCATCTTTTTCAAAAGCAGAATTCTTAAACCAGCCATTAATTGCTAAAGCATCATATCTTTCTTTTCCGATACTATTCCCTTTATCTAGTTTTTTTGCTGGTAAATTAAATGATTCTTGACTAATTTCTGCTTGATTATAAGATAGATTATCTATTTCAGCCATTGTTACTTTGTCATCTTTTAGTATTTCTCTAAAGACTTTTCTATCTTCTTGTGAAAGGGAATCAAATGCATTATACTTATCCATGTACTTTAGAAATCTTCCTTGCTCATCTACATCTTCTTTTTGTGAACCTGTCAACATTGAAGCAAAAGAGCTTTTTTCTGTTTTTTCTACTTTTGTTGTGCTATTTGTTTGATTATAATAGTTTGTATATGTATTATTTGTTACTTGCATTATAAACTCCTTTTTTTAGTTTTATTTTGTAAACATAATATATTTTAAAATACTTTTAGACATTTATACTACCTTGTCCTAAAGTAATGTATTGTTTTTCTTGTTCTTTTGATTCATAATTTTTAAAAAAATCTAAAAGATTAGTTATTGTATTTATCGCATTTGTTGTATCTCCACCCCATTTAGCAGTATTTGTTAATACTTCATTATATTCATCTGTAAAGTATTTTTTTATACTTGATAATGAAGAAAATTCAATGTTTGGGTCTTTTTTTGAAGGAGCTTCGTTAAGAGGCAAATTATTTATATTATTACCAAATCCTGGTGCAAAATCACAAGCCATTGAAGTGAGGAAAGAGAAATATTCATCTTCGCTCATATTATCTACATAATTTCTAAATTCTGCATTCAATTTCTCATCTTTCATAATTATTGAATTATCCAACCAGCCATTTGCAGTTAAAAAATTATATCTTTCAGAATCTTTTTTTTCTCCAAGCTCTTCTTTTTGAATCATAGAACTTTCTTTTGTATTTTGTGTTTTATTAGATGATTGAACTTTTTGAATCAAATGATTTAAATTATTACTAGTACTTACTGTCATTTAACTATTACCTTTAATTACTAAAACATATTAATATTATATATTAATACTATAATACTTTATTTATTATTAAAATAAGAGGATTACTGTGTTAAATAACTATGTTAGCAAAGTAAAAATAGTTTAAAATTTATATTTTTTACTTATTATTTGAGGTATAGCCTAAAAGATATTTAGGCTATTGTTTTTAGTAATCTAAAGGATACTCTTTAGGAAGAATGAAGTTATAGTTTTTACTTAGTTTTTTATGTGTTTTTGAAAGTAAGATTGAGTTTGAGAACATATCTCCGCTCATTACTACGTCTTTTGCTTTTATCTCTTTTGCAACCTCATCTGTATAGTTACAGATAAACTCACTAAGGCTTTCATAAAAAGAGTAAGCTAAAGTAGCATTATCTACATCTGCCATCTTATATGACATGATAGATTGAACCGTTCTTCTATAATCTAGATAGTTAACCCCATCTAAATTTACAAGCTTCATATCTATTTGAATACCACTTTTTATGTTTATACTTAAAGCTGTATCTTCAAACTCTTTTGCTCCACCTTTCATACCTAAGGCTTTTGCACACATATTTATAATAGATTCAAAACCATGAGCATTTTTATCTACACTCATATCCTCAAAATATGTTGGAAATTTGTTTTTATAGTTTGAAACAAGTCTTTCACAAAACTCATCTATTTCTGTTATTTCTTCTAAACAGTTTTCAAAAGAGTTTATTATATTTGGTATTGCTATTACTTCTTTTAAACCCTTTGTTGGAAGGTTCATTAAAACCGAGCTTTTATTTGAGTTAGAAGAGAAGTAAACTCCTGCACTTGGAACAAGTCTTTTATTATTTTGAGCTAGTATTGCTTTATAAACTCCTCCATTTTCATCAAAATACTCTTTTGAAGAGTTAAACTTCTTATTTGCTAGATAATCAAACTTAGGGAAAAGACCTTTATCTCCATGTATGATTAGGTTCTCATCATTGAAATATGTAACTTTTAGTCCATCTTGATAAACATCATCATTTACATAAAGTATATGAGAAATATCTTTTTGTTTTAAAGCCTGAGCAAATAAAACCGTTTCTTTATCATCAGGTATTTTTGCATAAATAAAGTTTGTAGATGAGTACTCATTTTCTTTGTTTTGTAAAAGTTTAAACTTTAGTTTTACAAGAGGTCTTTCTATAGAGCATAAAAGTTGTAAATCTTTTGCACTTACATCAAATAAGTCTGTGATTTTATTTAAATCAGTAATTAGAAGTTTTACTTCATGACCTTTACTTTCAAACTCTTCTCTTAACTCTTTATTTGGTAAAAATAGATCTTTTAAACCATTGTGTGTTTCAAATCTTGAAACTCCACCTTTTGAGATTTTTACTATATCATTTAAAAAGTCAATATCGTTGTTTTCTATAATATCTTTGATTGAGTCGTTTGTTAAAAGTGTAAGGTTTTGTTTTATTTCTTTACACTCTAACTCTTCTATTGTTTCATCAAACTCTTCTATTACATATGACTTTCCTAAAAAAATCGAAACAGGAAGCTTTTTTTCAAGTAATGCAAAAAAGCTCTCAATATTCTCTGCACTCTCTTCAATCTTTAAGATTATAAAGCCTTTGTATTGTTTACAAGTGGCATTTACGTTTGCTTCATCTATTAGTTTATTTATTATGTATTTGAAATATGAGTTAGTTGTATTAAATTCTATTTTATATATTAGTTGCATGTCTTATATCTTCTTCATTTGGAATTCTACTTAAGTGTTCACCATTATAACTACCAATCATACTTTTTACAATATCTGGTATGGCTATATTATTTACTTTTTTAGTTTTTACGCCAAGTGATTCTATCTCTTTTATAGCGTTTAAAATAAACTCTTCAAATCTATTTTCAATAGTTTCAGTCAAACCAATACCAACAGAGATTATATCTTCAGGAATAATTCCTAAAATAGTAACTTTAGCATGAGAGTCTAAAACAGATACAATCTCAAGCATTTCAACTATTTCTACTTCATGGGCAGTTTTTCTGTAGTTTCCCATGCCTAAAAGTACATCAGAAGGAAGTCTATATATCTCACCTGCATTCTCTTCAATAGATACAGTATCAAGAATAATTACATTTTCATACTCTTGAAAATATGTCATTAGTTTAAAACCTAATGTACCACCATCTATAATCTCTAAATCCCCATCAAACTCATAGTTTTGTTTTAAATACTCAGAGGCATAAATACCAACACCCTCATCTTTGAAAAGCATATTTCCTACACCAACAACTATATTTTTCTTCATTTTATAACTCCGTTGTTATCTATTTTTTTGTGTATCCCTTTTATAAACACTATTTTTATACTGCTTATAAAAAAGATAAAAACAGGAATTAATCCTGTTTTTTATCCTCTTCTTCTTTTACAAATTTAGAACCACCAACAACTATAGCGATGTCTCCTTCTTGCCAGAAGATTGTTCTCCATACTTGATAGTAAACATGGAACATAACCCACATGATGATTAGATACATACTAAAGTGATGAGTATATCTAACACCCATATTTCCACCAAATACATATAGCGTCCAATCAGTAACTAAGTGAAGCATTGCAGGCCACCAAGCACCGATTGAAGATGTACCAGAAGCAAGTGCGTGTACATATAACTGTAAACCTGTAAATAACATAAGTACTAATAGTAAGTGAAATACTGTAAAAAATACAGTATTAAAACTATCACTATGAGTTGAGTCAAACTTTTTTCTTCTATTTAAAGTAATTAGATTTAAAAGAACTTCCCAAAACTCTACAAGATTTTGCTTATTTGGAATCAACTTCTTATAAGGCTTTTCAAACCTTGAGAAGAAGTATAAATACCCAACTAAAATTGCAGTTACATCAAATATAATTGCAACAATAAAATGCCACCATCTATTCCAAGCCATAACATACTTATCCACAGCTGGATCAGCAATAAAAGTTTGATAATAAGGGTGACCTATATAAAGACCGGTTACAACTGCAATAATCATGCTTATCACTGTTACCCAGTGAATGATTCGCATGGTTACAGTCATTCTTCTAACCTTTTTTATTTTAGGCACGGCTTGTCCCTCCTATTGGATCTACTTTATAAACACCTAACTCTTTTCCATTTGTATCAATAATATGTACAGCACAAGCAATACAAGGATCAAAACTATGAACAGTTCTTAAGATTTCTAAAGGCTGGTCAGGATTTGCTACTTTTGTACCAACAAGTGATGCTTCATAAGCACCAAGTCTTCCTTTATAATCTCTAGGGGCTGCATTCCAAGTTGAAGGAACTACTGCTTGATAGTTTGCAACTTTTCCATCTTTGATTTTAACCCAGTGACCTAATCCTCCTCTTGGAGCCTCAGCCATACCATAACCTTGTACATCACCTGATACTGAATCAAAGTCAAATTCAGTCCATGTAGATAAATCTCCATGAGCAACATTTGATGCTAATTCATCACACCATTCCATCATAACATCACACATAAGTTCAGTTTCAATAGCTCTTGCAGCTGTTCTTCCAACTGTTGAGAATAAAACTTTTGTTGGTAAGTTACCATTTTTTAGGAAAGTAGTTACATATTTAGAGATTCTCTCATCACCTTTTGCAACACCTACAATCATTCTTGCAAGTGGTCCTACTTCCATTCTTTCATCATCATATAGTGGTGATTTAATCCAAGAGTATTTATTTTCAGTATCTAAGTAAGCGATATTGTCTTCTTTTTTACCAAAACCTGTAAAGTTTGGTTTAGTCTCACCATCGTATGGGTGAAGGTTTGTACTTCCCTCATACCAAGCATGAGTAACATCTTCTGTAATCTTTTCTTGATTTACTTCATATACTTTTGATAAATCTTTATTTTTTACAATACCTGATGGGAATAACTTAGAAGCTTCATAGAATGGTAAATCATCCATATTAAAGTCACCATAAGACATGAAGTTTCCTAAACCTCCACCAATTCCTTCAAGTGCTTCATCAGCATACATAGTTCCAGCCATGTAAACATCTGGTAAATATGCTTGTTTTGTGAACTTTCTTCCAGCTTTTAGTATTTGTTTAAACTCAGCAATTCTTGCAGGGTTTTTAATATCTTGAACACAAGTAACACCACCAACAACAAATGATTGTGGGTGTGGGTTTTTACCACCAAAGATAGCCATCATTTTTCCAAGTTCTCTTTGGATTTCTAAAGCATCAAGATAGTGAGATAAACCGATTAAGTTTTGCTCAGGAGTAAGTTTAAAGCCTTTTGATCCCCAGTAAGCATTTCCAAAAATACCTAATCTTCCTTGTTTGATATACTTTTCAACTCTTTCTTGAACAGCTTTATAGTTATCTTCACTTGCATTCCATGGTCTATCACCTGCAACTTTTGCCCACTTTTGAGCTTCTGCTACAGTTTTTTTAGGATCAGCTTTAAGTGCTTCTGTAATATCAACCCAGTCAAGAGCGTGTAAATGATAAAAATGAACGATATGGTCATGTACATAAAGTGCACCTTGAATTAAGTTTCTAACTAATCTTGCATTTTTTGGAATAGTAACATTGAAGGCATGCTCAACTGCTTCTATTGATCTTTGATAGTGAGTACCTGTACAAACACCACAAATTCTCATTGCTAGTAAACCACAATCTCTTGGGTCTCTTCCCTTTAAAATCTCTTCAATTCCTCTAAACATAGTAGAAGAAGAGTATGCATCTGTTACAACATTGTTTTCATCTATAATTGCCTCAATTCTAAGATGTCCTTCAATTCTTGTAATTGGGTCAATTACTAAGTGTTTTTTTGCCATTATTTGTCTTCTCCTTCTTCACCTGATTTTTTACCTGCAACTGCGCTTGCAACTGCATGAACACCAATACCTACTGTTGTAGCTGTTAATAATCCTAATCCAAACTCATCAACTGTTTTCTCAACTCCACCTGTTGGAGCTTTTATATTTGCACTTGCCATTGGTCTTTGGTAAGCATATTTATCCCAGAAGTCTGGCTCAGAACACCCAATACATCCATGACCTGCACCAATAGGCCAGTTTGTTCCCTCGTTATATCTAATAATCGAACAGTTATTAAATGTCATAGGACCTTTACAACCAACTTTATATAAACACCAGTTGTTTTGAGCTCCAACATCACCCCACTCTTCTACAAATTCACCTGCATCAAAGTGCGCTCTTCTTTCACAGTTATCGTGGATTCTATATCCAAATGCGAACTTAGGTCTTAATAGTGAGTCTAACTCTGGAACCTGACCTGTTAAAATATAGTGTAAAACTACACCAACCATATTTGCAGGGTTTGCAGGACATGCAGGAATATTAATAATTGGCTTACCTTTTACAATATCCATAACACCAACAGCACCAGTTGGATTTGGAGAGGCAGCAGGAACTCCACCAAATGTAGCACAAGTACCAACAGCTACAACAGCTGCTGCATGTTTAGAAATTCTTTGTAAATGGTCATGGAAAGTCTCACCTGATGGTCCAATAGTTCCATAGTTTCCATTCATTCCCATAGGAATAGAACCCTCTACAAATAATAAATAGTTATCTTTAAAATGCTCCATTGCTTCATCTAATTGATGTTCAGCATCATGTCCAGCTCCTGCCATTAAAGCATGGTGGAACTCTAAACTTAATACATCAAATAACAAGTCATCAACAGTTGGTGCACTACTTCTTAAAAGTGCTTCTGTATTACCAGCACAGTCTTGTAACTCAAGCCAAATTACTGGAACTCTATTCATAAGTTCAGTTGCCTCAGCAACTAAAGGAGCAAACATAGGAGGTAACATAAGTGTAGCAGTTGTAGCACTTACCCACTTCATGAAATCTCTTCTATTTACACCTTCACTCTCAATTACATCCATCATATCAATATCTTTAAGTGGCTCTTGCTCTCTTAAAGTTGATAATCTATTTTTAGCGTTCTCAAATAAAGAATTATAATATTCGTCACCTCTATTTGTGTCCACTCTACCTGATTTTTGGGTAAAAACTTTTTTTACCATCTCTGTAGAATCTATCATATGTATCTCCCTAAAAAATGAATATTCATTTACTATTGTAAAATTATCAATATGAAACTTATTGTTTACTTAATAACATTTAAGGTTTTCTAGCAATAAAATAGCTTAAATTATGAATTTTATGAATAACTATTCACTAAGTAACCATCTGATGGCTATTCAATGAATGACTATTCATATATAAAGTTTAAAACTAGCTTTTATAATTGAATTATTATTTATAAAATATTTTTTCTTATGTTTAAAAAAGTAACAGTTTATTTTACTTAGTGAGTTGTACAAACAGAGCAAACATCAAAACTTCTAAGAACTATTTTTGCAATATCTAGTGAAGGTGAGCCAATTATTGCTTTTTGAGCCACTCCTTTTTCATCTTTTATAGCAGGACCTAAGTTCCAAACAGTAGGAGTGATTACATCATATTTTGTGATAATTCCTTTTTCAATTGAGACATTATGATAAAGTGAACCTCTACAAGCTTCAACAACTGATTTAGCATTTGCTTTTGGTATATCTTTTAGTGATATTTTTGGTTTTATATAAGACTCTTCACTTATATCTACTTGTTTGATTAACTCTTTTGTACTATGTAAAAGGTGAGCGATTTCATCAACTCTTGCCATTACTCTTGTAAATACTGAGTCTTTATATGATTTATGAAGCTCATAAATAAACTCTCTATGTGAAACCATCGCACGAGAAAAAGGTCCTGTTTCATAAAACATTGAGTTATAAGTAACTGCTTTTGACCAAGTATGTTTCTCTTTATTTTTACTATCTTCTTCAACTTTAAAAGTTCTATCACAATTCTCTTTTATCTTATTTAAGTCAAGTTTATCTGTAAGTCTTTGCCTAATCTTTCCTCTTTTAGAAATAGAAGAGTCACTTAGTGCAAGATGTCTATCATAAGAAGTGCCATATTTTTGCAGTGAGTATTCAAAACTCAAGTTTGTAAAATATTTTAAATCCTCATTTAAAATATTTAAATCATCTACACTATTAAAAGATAAATATTTATCAAAACTAACTCCGGCAATAGAGTCTTCAAAAAAGTTAATTGCTAAATCCAAATAGTTCATCATAGAAGTCAAGTCAAGTAAAGTTGGGTCACTTACTACTCCACCTGGTATCATATAAGAAGTATGTGGCCACTGACCGCCTATAATTGCTAAAGCTTTTATAGTTTCACTTGCTGTTTTACAAGCTTCTAACCATCTTTTGCCTTTTAGCGGTGAGTACTCTTTTAAGTCATTTTCTTTAAGTTTAATTACATCAGGTAAAATAAACATATAAAACCATTTTATATGTGAATCAATTATTTCAATATTTAAACCTATTTCTCTTAAAATCTTAGCTTTATTTGTAATAACTAGTTCTTCATTTAGACTTTTATAAATATTCTCCAAAGCTTCAACAGTAGCTTTTAAATGAGCCTGTCCACAAATTCCACAAATTCTTGGAGTGTATACAAGTGCATCTAAAGCTGGTTTACCTTCTAATATATACTCAAAACCTCTAAAATTTAAAAAATCTATTTGGGTATCTTTGACAAAGCCATTTTCCCAAGTACAGTTAAGTCTTGCTTCACCTTCTATTCTCTCTACTATATCTACTGTTTTCAAAGCTAATCCATTAGTTTTTTATTTAATCTATCTATTTTAAAAGTCTTTGCAACACCTGTTATTGAAAGATATGCACGTTTAGGAATACCAAGTGGTACATCTAAAGGAATTCCTATGTTCTTTTTTGTTTCAAGCATATTCTCTCTTGGAAAGTCTTTTTCCGTACAGCCAATACATGGCATACCGGCTCTTGTTTTAGAACTCACATCATTCCATAAGATTTTATTACATGAACTATGAGTCATAGGTCCCCTACATCCTTGGTCATAAAATAAACATCCCTCTTTTTGCCCAAAGTCACCTTCGACTTTCCATTCAAAATACTCATTTCTAGTACAACCATGGTGAGCTAAATTACTATAAAGCTCTCGTGGTCTTTTTTCATCATCTAAACTCATCCTAGAAAAGCTATTTAAAGAAAAAACTGTTTGAAGTATCCATTCTGGGTGCACAGGGCAGCCTGTAAGATTTACTATTTCATGTTTTAAGTTTTTATATTTTTTTGTGTCTATAATTTCTTCAACACCTAAAATATCATCATTTTGTTCAAACTTTTTATGAACTCCACCATAAGAGGCACATGAACCAACACTTATTATATATTTTGCTTTTTGAGATAACTTTTCTAAAATATTTTTTGTTGAGTTTTGATTAATTGAATAATACTTTTCATCAGAAGTAATAGCTCCTTCAACTAATAAAAAATCAATGTCTTTTAGTTTTAAAATATCATCTAAAGTTGTGTCAATTGTAAGTGAGGGATGATAGATAAGATCAAAGCTATTTAAAAATAGCTCTAACCTTGAAGAGCTTGCACTTAAAAGTGAGTGAGTATTACCATTACAAGTAACTGCTTGATACCATACAATTGTTGGTTTATGACTCTTCATACTTTAAGGCTCTGTAGATATTATCAGCAATTGGATCTGAATACTCTAATAAATCTTTGTCAAGAACAGCCTCACCACTTAAAAAAGCAAAGCCACCTAAACAACCCATAATCATAGCAAATGCAGGGAAAAAATCTTGTTCTCTAAACTCTTTATTTTGAGCCCCTTCATCTAAAAGAATCATAACTTCTGTTACAAACTCTCCTACACACAAAAAGCCTTCACAACCTTCTTTGAACACTTCTCTATTTGATAAGTAAACCCTTAAAAAATACTCAACCACTTCAGGTGAGTTTTTAACATTTTCAAAATAGTTTTTTACAAAAAGATATACTTTCTCTTTTGAAGAAATATCCATTTGATTTATTTCTCTTAGTTCTGCTGCTAAAATATTTGTAGAGTATTTAATAGCATATTTTGCTAGCTCTTCTTTTGAAGAGAAGTAGTTATACATATTTCCAACACTCATTTTCATGGCTTTTGCAATATCTGGAATAGTTGTATTATAAAAACCTTTTTTAGAAAATAGTTTTAAAGAATTTTCAATAATATTGTTTTTTTTAGTCTCTTTTGCAGTAGATATGATGGATCCTTAATTATAATAAAATAGTATCCAATGATACAATATTTCTAATTAATAGTGAATGAGTTTTCATAAAAGATTTTATCAACTATTTGGAACAAATAAAAAGTAAATAAAATTAAAATACTTATTTCTTGCGTGTATTAATGTAAATTTCCCTAAGATATAGCCATTAAAATTAAAAGGTTATAAAATATGAATACATTATTAAAAGAAGAAAATTTAAAGGGTGCATTTTTTGGAGCTATTGTTGCAGATGCATTATGTTTAGGTACACACTATGAGTACGATGCTGAAAAAATCTACAATGCTTATGGACAAAAACCAATTGAAAAGTTTATGAGTCCAGGGGAACACATGGGTGGAGAAACTCATGGAATTGGTTGGGGACAAAGAAACTATCATCCTGGGAAAAAAGCAGGAGGTACTACAGACTATGGAGATTATAATATTTTAGTTTTAGAACATCTAGCAATGATTTCAAATCCACCTAGAGCTTTTGAGGTATCAAAACTAATTCCACATTGGATGAATAGACTTGAAAACTCTTGGGGTTCATGGATTTGTACAATGACAAAAGAGACATATGCACAAGTAAAACAAGGTGTACAAACTCAATACTTAGGTGGTGCATCAAATGCAACAGCTATTAGACATGTTGCAGCTCATGCTTATTATGAAACAGAAGAAGAAATAGTTGATGTAGCAAGAAAAACTATGTTTACTCATCAAAACACTTATGCCTTAGGTGGTGGAGAGTTTTTTGCAAGAGTAACACATAGAGTTCTAAGGGGTGAAACACCAAGAAGTGCCATAGAAGATGTTGCTGTTTTAATGGGTGGCTTTTATGAAGATAAAGTAAAGCAAGCAATTGCTAAGTATGAAGAAGAAAAAGACCCTAATTCTGATTTATCAAAAGAGCAATTTAGTGATGATTTAGCAATTACTAGTATGGCTAGACTTTGGGATATAGGAAGAAGTGAACCTATAAAAGTTGGAAAAGCTAGTCCAACAGAAGGTACTTTACCTGCAAGTGTTTATTTCATATTAAAATATTCAGATAAAGAAGACAGCTTAAAAAAAGCCTTACAAGCAAATGCAATGGTTGGAGGAGATAATGCTTCAAGAGGTATTGCAATTGGAATGGTTCTAGGAGCATATAAAGGTGTAAGTGCTATTCCTAAAGAGTGGAAAGAGACATTAGACCAATGGGAGTATTGTGAGAATCTACTTAACAAACTTCCTTTAATAAATAAAGAAAAATAACTATAAAAAGGGAACTTCGTAAGAAGCTCCTTTTTTTATTGAAACTCTTGCTTTGAAGATATTTTATATTTTATATTTAAAAATGTAAACTCTAATAAATAAGCATGAAGCATTAATCTATCTGCTTTGGTAATTTCATATCTTTCTTCTTTAGTCAAACTTTTTTTAAGAAGTTTATCACAAAGTTTTTCATCAATTCCATAAATTGGGTCACCTATTATTCTATGTCCTATTGAGTCTAAATGTACACGTATTTGGTGTTGTCTCCCAGTTATAGGCATACATTCAAGTAAAGTTATATCTTTTTCATTATCATATGATAAGGGATTTATTTTAGTTAAAGACTCTTTTCCTTCATCTGAGGTTTTCATCTTTAGTTTTATAATACCTTTACTATTTGTAATCTTTTTATTTATGTTTACAGCTTCTTTAATCTGACCTTCTACGTAAGCTAAATATTTTTTTGAATATTTCTTTTCTTCAAACATACTATTTAAAACCATTTGACTATATGGATTTTTTGCAACTAATACTAAACCAGATGTTTGAGCATCAATTCTATGAACTAAAGAAGCATCTTTTCCTAAATAATACTGTATTTCATCAAGCAAAGTATACTCGTTATCAATAGCACTGGGATGGACTTTTAAACCAGAGGGCTTATCAAAAATCGCAAAATGAAAAGTTTCAAATAAAGGTTTTAATCCCTTGCTTTTAGGCTCAAAAACATATACATTAATAAATCCATCTTTTATAACTTGATTTTTTTGTAATCTTTTGTTTTTATCATTAAGAATTTTTCCTTTTGATACTAAACTATTGATAGTATTTTCATCTAAGTTTGTATTTTCCAATAAAAATTCTTCTATTTTCATAGCTTTTGAAACATTTATCTTTTTTAAGATGTATGGCAAGTAAAAACCTTTTTTATTTTTTTGAATTATACACTATAAAAATAAAATTAAGAAGATTTTTTGAGATTAAGAAGTTCGTAATTGCTAGTTAAAATAAAACAAAGAGGCTAAGCTCTTTGTTTTAATTCAAGATTATCTTGAAGTTACTAAAGTAGTTAAGTGCTCTTTAGAAACTTGGTTGAAGTTTAAGTATTTATAAACTCCATCTTTGTTTTGTTCAGTAATTTTCTTAGGTACGATTTCCATGTACTCTTCTTTAGATGGAAGTCTTCCAAGAAGTGCAGCAACTGCAGCAACTTCTGCTGATCCTAAGTAAACTTGAGAACCTTTTCCAAGTCTATTATCAAAGTTTCTTGTAGAAGTTGAGAATACTGCTGCTCCTTCTGAAACAGAAGCTTGGTTACCCATACATAAAGAACAACCAGGAATTTCTAATCTAGCACCTGCTGCTGCAAATGTAGCATAGTATCCCTCTTCAGTTAATTGAGCTTCATCCATTTTTGTTGGTGGTGCAACCCATAATTTAGTAGGAACTTCACCCTCACCTTTAAGAACTTCACCAAGTGCTCTAAATAATCCGATATTAGTCATACAAGAACCTACGAATACTTCATCAATATTCTTAATTCTTTTGTCATCAGCTAAGATGTTTGTTAATGTATCAACATCATCTGGATCGTTTGGACAAGCTAAGATTGGCTCAGTAATTGTATTTAAATCAATTTCAATTACTTCTTTATATTCAGCATCTGCATCTGGAGTTAATAACTCTGGATTTGCTAACCATTCTTTCATTTTGTCAGCTCTTCTTTGAAGAGTTCTAGCATCTTCGTAACCCTCTTCAATCATTTTTTCAATTAAAGCGATATTTGAAGATAAGTACTCAATGATTGGTTCTTTATCTAATTGAACAGAACAAGCTGCTGCTGATCTCTCTGCTGCTGAATCTGATAATTCGAATGCTTGCTCAACTTTAAGATCTGGTAAACCAGCGATTTCGATGATAGTACCAGCGAATACGTTTTTCTTACCTTTTTTCTCAACAGTTAATAAACCATCTTGAATTGCTTGGTAAGGGATAGCATTTACTAAGTCTCTTAAAGTAATTCCTGGTTGCATTTCACCTTTGAATTTAACAAGTACAGACTCTGGCATAGTTAAAGGCATAGCACCTGTAACACCAGCAAATGCAATAAGACCAGAACCAGCTGGGAATGAAATACCAATTGGGAATCTAGTATGAGAATCTCCACCAGTACCTACTGTATCTGGTAAACATAATCTATTTAACCAAGAGTGAATAACACCGTCACCTGGCTTAAGTGTAACACCACCTCTTGAGTTGATGAAATCAGGTAAAGTATGTCTTAATTTAATATCTGCTGGTTTTGGGTAAGCAGCAGTATGACAGAATGATTGCATAACCATATCAGCACCAAAGCTAAGTGCTGCAAGTTCTTTAATCTCATCTCTTGTCATTGGTCCAGTTGTATCTTGTGATCCAACAGTTGTAGCGATTGGCTCAACGTACATACCAGGCTTAACACCTTCAATACCACAAGCTCTACCAACCATTTTTTGTGCTTGAGTAAATCCTTTACCATTATCAGATGGTTGCTCAGGAGCTAAGAACATGTCAGTTGCAGGTAAACCTAATACGTCTCTAGCTTTTGCAGTTAAACCTTTACCAATAATTAAAGGAATTCTACCACCTGCTCTCATTTCATCAGTCATAGTGTTAGGAGCTAAAGTAAATTCAGAAACTACCTCACCATTTTTAGTGATTTGACCAGCGTATGGTTTAACAACAATTTCATCACCAGTTTCAAGTGCATCAACTGGAGCTTCAATTGGTAAACATCCTGAATCTTCTGCTGTATTGAAGAAAATTGGAGCAATAATAGAACCAATTACAACACCACCTGTTCTTTTATTTGGAACACCTGGAATATCTCTACCCATGTGCCATTGAACAGAGTTAATACCTGATTTTCTTGAAGAACCAGTACCAACAACATCACCAACGTATGCTAATGGGTTACCTTTTTCTTTAAGAGCTTTCATTGTATCTAATGGATTTTCCATTCTTGATTGTAACATTGCAGTTGCGTGTAATGGAATATCTGGTCTAGTAAATGCAACAGTTGCAGGAGATAAATCATCTGTATTTGTTTCACCAGGAATTTTATAAACAGTTAATTTAATTTCTTCTTCTAAAGCTGGCTTATTAGTGAACCACTCACCATTTGCCCAAGATTCGATAACTTCTTTTGCTTTAGCATTTCCAGCATCCATTAAATCTTTTACATCGTTGAATGCATCATATACTAAGATAGTATTTTTTAATTGAGTAGCTGCAATATCTGCAACCTCTTCAACTTTAAGTGCGTCAATTAATGGAGTAACGTTAAATCCACCCATCATTTTACCTAAAATTTCAATAGCTTCAGATTTTGAAATTACTGAACATGAAACATTTCCTTGAACAACGTCATTTAAAAATGCAGCTTTAACGTATGCAGCGTCATCAACACCTGGGTTAATTTTGTTTTTAAATAATTCTAAACAGTAATCTGCTTCCTCAACAGAATCTGCTTTTAGTAATTCTACTAATTCAGCAGTTTGCTCAGCAGTTAATGCTAATGGAGGTAAATCACCTTCATTAAGTCTTTCTTGCGTGTGTGCTTGGTAATCAGCTAATAAACTCATATATTATCTCCTATTTGATTTAAAAAGTTTGGAATATTATAACATAAACAAAAAAATTAGTATGTACAAAAATTGTAAACTATTGTACAAGTTTTAATTTATGTAAATAAAAGTTACAAAAATAGCTATTGTTAAGCTATATTTAAAAGCCTATACTAGTGAAAAATAGTATTATAGGGCAATAAAGCAAAGCTATCTTTACATTTCTTTAAGTATTTGTATAATTTTCTTTCAAATCTTAAATTTTAGTTTCTGTGAGCTTTGTACAATTTCTGTGCTATATATGACAGAAATTGTAAAAGCAAGTTTTTCTATTATTTTAAGTATTTATGACTATAATTTCATTCATTTTATTATAATAGGAAGCATTTTGATAAAAAAATTACAAGATAAACTACACAATGAAATACCACTTACAAAATTAATGAATATAAGTATTGAAGAATATAATGAAAAAGAACTAATTACAAAAGCACCTCTTGATATAAATATAAATGATAAAGGAACAGCTTTTGGTGGAAGTTTAAGTACTATGACTATTATCTCATCTTGGAGTATGTCTTGGCTTATTTCTCAAGAGCTAAATATAGATAGTAAAAATATTGTTGTAATAAAAAATGAAAACTCATATAAAAAGCCTGTTACTAAAGATATATATTGTTACACAATCAAGCCTTCAATTGATGAGATAGAAAAAGTAGCTAAAAAACTAAAAGAAAAAGGTAGTGCTTCATTAAAGATAAAGTCTTCGATAATTGAAGATAATCAAACTTGCGTAGATTTTGAAGGTGTTTATGTGATAAAAGTGTAAGAAAATCTTACACTTTTGCTTTTATCATTTCATATGGCTTTACATACTCATCAAACTGCGAATAAGTTAAAATACCTAGATTCATAGCTTCTTCTTTTAATGAAGTTCCATTTTTATGGGCAGTTTTTGCTATTAGTGCTGCTTTTTCATATCCTATATATGGATTTAAAGCTGTTACCAACATCAAAGATTCATTTAAATATTTCTCAATATTTATTTTATTAGCTTCAAGTCCTATTGCACATTTGTCATTAAAAGCTATCATTGTATCACTTAACAGTCTAATTGATTGAAGAATATTTAAAGCAATTACTGGTTTAAATACATTTAGCTCAAAATTACCTTGAGATGCTGCAACACTTATGGTTGTATGATTTCCCATAACTTGAACTGCAACCATTGTCATAGCTTCACTTTGTGTTGGGTTTACTTTTCCAGGCATGATTGAACTTCCTGGTTCATTTTCAGGGATATTTATCTCCCCTATTCCACATCTAGGACCGGATGAAAGCCATCTTATATCATTTGCTATTTTCATAAGATTTGAAGCAAGAGCGTTTAAAACTCCACTTAAGACAACTTCACCATCATGAGCTGTTAGTGCATGAAATTTATTCGGGTGGGATTTAAACTTATATTTTGTATTTGTGAGCTCATTTAAAACTTCTGCAACCATTGGTGAGAAATCAGGATGTGAATTAAGTCCAGTTCCAACAGCAGTTCCACCAATAGCAAGTTCTACTATATACTTCATAGAATCATCTATTTGTAATAAAGCTTTATCAAGCATATCAACGTATGCTGATATTTCTTGTCCTAAAGTAAGAGGAGTAGCATCTTGGAGATGTGTTCTTCCTATTTTTACTACATCTTCAAACTCTTTAACTTTATTTTCAAATGTAGCTTTTAAAGTTTTTATTGCTGGAATTAATCTTTTTTGTAGGTCTAAAACAAAAGCAATTCTCATTGCAGTTGGGTAAGTATCATTTGAGCTTTGACCTTTATTTACATCATCATTTGGGTGAGCTGGCTTTTCTACTCTAAAATCACATCCTAAAATTTCACTTGCCCTATTTGCTACAACTTCATTTATATTCATATTTGATTGTGTTCCTGAACCTGTTTGCCAAACAACTAAAGGAAAGTTCCCATCAAGTTTACCTTCTAAGATTTCATCACAAGCTTGTAAAATAGCAGCTGTTTTTTCATCATCTAATCTTTCAAGTTTGTTATTTACAATTGCACAAGATTTTTTAAGATATGCAAAACCCTCAATTACTTCATTTGGCATTTTTTCTTCACCAATTGGAAAGTTTTCGATACTTCTTTGAGTTTGAGCACCCCAATACTTATCATTTGGTACTTGCATCTCACCCATTGTGTCTTTTTCTATTCTATATTGCATAAACTATCCTTTTTTAAAGATTTGTTTTTATTTTCATTTCTATTAAGATATAAGTTCTGAACATTTAAAAATTTATCCAATTTTACTATAAGAATCAAAGAACTTACACCAACAACCAAAATACATATTAACATTATTATAAGAGTATCCATCTTATTTTCCTTTTATGATATTAATTATCATTATATATAATAGAGTTTTAAAGAACTCTTAATTTTGATAATATGCGATATTTATTTTCAAGCTATTTTCGATATAATCTCAAAAAAATTAGGATATATCATGTCAAATATTGAAAAATTAGAAAAAGTACTTAAAGAAGAGTTTATTCCTGAACTTGATGAAAGTCTACTTGAACTTGCAAATATAACTCAATCTTGGAAAGCTACTAGTGATGATAAAGAAGAGTTTGAAGATTTAAAAGAAATGAAGAAATTCTTTGAACAAGTTGTTGAAGACTTAGATAACAAAGATATAAGTGAAGAAGAAGCTGTAGAAATATTAGAAGCTTTAAATGAAATGAGATTAGATAAATAACTCAAAAAAAACAAATTGATGTTTTTTTAAGCACCTCAAACTACCTAAAAAGCTTTTATTTAAGTCATAATAAATAAAAGCTTTTATTAATTCTTAAAAAATAATAAAATTTTTACATTAAAAAAATAGTTTCTGTTTCTTTTTAATTTAAATGGTACAATAGTTTTACATGTTCATTGTGAAAGGATACACTATGAATTCTTATGACTTTAAAACATACAGTGAGCTTTTTACTCACATCACAACAAACTATAAAAATAACACTTTTCTAAACTATCTAGAAAATGGTGAATATAAAAATATTTCAATTGAAACCTTTAAAAATAAAGTAATATGCTTAAGTTTAGCAATGAAGGATTTAGGTATAAAAGCTGGTGATAAGGTTGCTATATTTGCCAACTCCTCACCTTTTTGGCTTATCTTTGATTTTGCTATTCATGAAGTAGGAGCTATTAGTGTTCCTATTTTTGCTAATATCTCTTCCAAAAATTTAAACTTTGAAATACAAGATGCAAAGATAAAATATATCTTTATAGATAATGAAGAAAGAATTAAAGATATAGAAGATGAAAATAGTGAACTTATTTTTATCACTCATAACTTTTGTATAAAAGAAGATAGATTTTTCAACGTGGATGATATTTTAATTATAGGTCAACAAATTTGTGACTCAAAAGGCTTTGAAGCATATATTCCAAATGAAGATGAAATCTTTTCTATTATATACACAAGTGGAAATACGGGAACTCCAAAAGGTGTAATGCTTACACATAAAAACATAGTTTCACAACTTCATGATATAAACACACTCATATCATTAAAACAAAATGAAACAGCATTATCTCTTTTACCTTTAGCTCATATTTTTGAGAGAACTGTAATGAGCTACTATTTAAGTAGAGGAGTTAGTATATATTTTGTTGATGAAATTACAAATGTAGCAAATCTCTTAAAAGTTGTTAAACCTACTATTATGACTGCTGTTCCAAGGCTACTTGAAAAAATCTATAATAAAATTCAGACAAATATTTCAAATAAGCCATTTATTGGAAAATTCATAGCTTCAAAGGCTTTTGAGTATGCTCAAAATGAAAGCATGAATAAAAATAGCCTACTTTTTCCTATTTTTGACAAAATTGTATATAGTAAATTTAGAGATATTTTTGGTTCAAAACTTGAAAAACTTATCAGTGGAGGAGCAGCACTACCTAAAGACATCTCAGTATTTTTCAACAATATTGGTGTTCCAATCTATCAAGGCTATGGACTTACAGAGTTTTCGCCAGTTATTTCAACAAATCATCCAAAAGCAAATAAAATTGGCTCAACAGGAAGAGTACTTCCAAGTGCTACTATAAAAATCTTAGAAGATGGGGAACTACTAGTAAAAGGGCCTTCACTAATGAAAGGTTATTTAAATCAAGAAAAACTAACAAATGAGACTATTGATAATCAAGGTTGGTTACATACAGGTGATATCGCCAGAGTTGATGAACAGGGTTACCTTTACATAACAAGTAGAAAAAAAGAGGTTTTCAAAACATCAACTGGTGAGTATGTTGCAGCAGTTCAAATAGAGCAAAAGTTAGCAAAAAATAAATATATTGAGTTTGCTGTAATAATAGCTAATAACAGAAAATATACAACTGCCCTACTTTTTGTAGATAAGGAGATTTTCAATGAAGCAAAAAGACTAAATAAACACTTAACAATACAAGAGTACTATAATAATGAAAAAATTACTTCTGAAATAAATAATTATATCAAAGAAGTAAATAAAGACTTAAATGAATGGGAGAAAGTAGTTCAATACAAATTAATAACAAACGACATTTCAATTGAAACAGGGGAATTAACACCTTCAATGAAAGTTTGTAGAGCCTTTATTGAACAAAAGTATGAAAATGACATAAACAGTATGTATTAGGAGAGCCATCATGAAAGAAAGAATAGCAATAATAGACGGACTTAGAAGTCCTATCGCTAAAGCAAATGGCAAATTAGATTTAGTTAGTGCAGATACACTTGGAGCTATTATTACAAAAGAACTTGTAAGTAGAAATAATCTTGATTACAAACTTTTTGATGAAGTAATAATAGGAAATGTAGCACAACCAGCAAATGCAGCAAACATAGCAAGAGTATTAGCTATAAAAGCTGGTTTTCCACAAAGTACAATTGCGTACACAGTTCATAGAAACTGTGCTTCTGGAATGCAAGCAATTTCATCAGCAATTGAAAAGATTCAAACAAACCAAGGGGATTTATACCTAGCAGGTGGAGTTGAATCTATGAGTAATATTCCTCTACTTCATAGTGACAAATTACGAAGACTTATTACAAAACTAACTTATGCTCGAAATTTCCAAGAAAAACTTAAAATATTAGGAACTTTTAGACCAATCTTTTTAAAACCTGTGATTGGATTAATCTCTGGCTTAACAGACCCAATTTCTGGAAGAATTATGGGTATTACAGCTGAAAACCTAGCAAATGAGTTTAAAATCAGCAGATTATCTCAAGATGAATATGCCCTAAACTCTCACCTAAAAGCTCAAAAAGCTATAGAAGATGGTGTTTTAAAAGATGAAATTCATCCTATTATGACAAAAGATGCTTCGATTATTGATGATGATGGGGTAAGACTAAATCAAAATATTCAAAGCCTTTCGAAACTAAGACCTATTTTTGATAGATTAAGTGGAACAGTAACAGCTGGAAACTCATCACAAGTATCAGATGGAGCTTGTAGTTTAATAGTTACTACGGAATCAAAAGCAAAAGAGTTAAATCTTGAACCACTTGGTTTTATAAGTGACTACTCTTATGCAGGACTAGAAGCTTCAAGAATGGGTTTAGGACCTGTTTATGCAAGTAAAAAACTTTTCGATAAAACAGGAACTTCACTAAAAGATATAGATGTAATAGAGTTAAATGAAGCCTTCGCAGCACAAGTAATAGCAAATCTAGAAGCTTTTAAATCAAAAAGCTTTTGTAAAAAAACTTTTGGAAGTGATGCAATTGGCGAAATTGATGAATCTATATTAAATGTAAATGGTGGAGCTATAGCTCTTGGTCACCCTGTTGGAATGAGTGGAGCTAGAATAGTTTTAACTGCACTTAAAGAACTTAGAAGAAGAAAAGCTAAAAAAGCCTTAGCAACACTATGTATTGGTGGTGGACAAGGTGCAGCTTTCTTATTGGAGGTGTAAAATGAAGAATTTAAATTTAGAAATCAAAGATGGTATTGCAAGAATTACTTTTGATTTAGAAAATGAAAAAGTAAACAAACTATCAACTAAAGTCTTAAGTGAATTTGATGAGACTTTAGATGTGATAAAAAACAATTCTTCAATCAAAGCCCTAGTAGTTCAAAGTGCAAAGAAAAATATTTTTATTGCTGGTGCTGATATTGAAGAGATTGAGACTTTAAGTAAAGAAGAAGAGATTTACGAACTTCTTATGAAAGTACACTCTATTTTTAATAAGTTAGAAAATCTTCCTTTTCCATCAATCGCTTATATAAATGGTGCTTGTATGGGTGGAGGTTTAGAGTTAGCTTTAGCTTGTACATATAGAGTTGCAACAACAAGTTCTAAAACTAAGCTTGCTTTCCCTGAAATAAAATTAGGAATATTTCCAGGTTTTGCAGGATGTTTAAGAGCTCCAAAAATAGTAGGACTTGTAAATGCCTTAGATATTATCTTAAGTGCTAAAAATCTTGATGCTAAAAAAGCATATAGAATAAAACTTGTAGATGAGATTTTTGATGATGGACAAAAAGAGTTTAAACTTGAAGAGTTTATACAAAAAGCCATAAAAAATGAAGTTAAAAATAGAAAAAAATTCGCTTTACTTGAAACATGGCCTTTAAGAGAAATAGTATTTTCAAAAGCCTATAAAAACTTAGAAAAAAAAGTAAATAAAGATTTCAAAGCTCCTTATGTAGCCTTAGAAGTTATCAAAGATACTTTTGCAAGATCATTTAATGAAGGTTTAAAAGTAGAAGCAAGAGAGTTTTCAAAAATAGCAATAACTCATGAATCAAAAAATATGATTAAACTATTTTTTACTTTCCAAAAACTAAATAAAAATTATGAGAAAACTGCTAATCCTATAAACAATGCTGTTATTTTAGGAAATGGAGTTATGGGAAAAGGTATTATCTGGCTATTTTCTAAATATCTTCAAAGTACTAGAATCAAAGTGCGAAAAATTGAGCAAATTCATAGCATTTTAAAAGATGTATCTAAAATATATGACTTCTTAGTAAAAACAAGAAGAATGACAGCAAATCAAGTTGATTTTAAACTAAATAAAATCACTTACACAGATAAGTTTGAAGGTTTAAAAAATAGTGATATTGCCATAGAAGCTATTATTGAAGATGAAAAAGCAAAAAAAGAAGCCTTTAAAAGTTTAGAAAATAGTATGAAAGATGATGCAATTATTGCTACAAATACCTCATCAATATCTATAGAAAAACTTTCAAGCGATATTAAAAATAAAGAAAACTTCTTAGGAGTTCACTTCTTTAATCCTGTAAATATGATGCCCTTAGTAGAAGTAATCCCAACTTCAAATACATCAAAAGAGACTATTAACAAAGTTTTTGAGCTTTTAATCTCTTGTGGTAAAACTCCTATTTTAGTAGGAGATTGTGCAGGGTTTATTGTAAATAGAATTTTACTTCCTTATTTAAATGAAGCTGCATTTATTTTAGAAGAGCATGGGGATATTAAACATATTGATAAGCTTATCAAAAACTTTGGTATGCCAATGGGACCTTTTACTTTAGCTGATACAGTTGGTATTGATATTGGTTATAAAGTTGCAAATATATTAAATGAGTCTTATGGAAACAGAATGCCTGTTGCTCCTTTAATAGAGAAAATTTATAACAAAAAAGAATTAGGTGTTAAAACAGGTTCTGGTTTTTATACATATCAAGGTAAAAAAGCAAAAGATGTAAACCCTAATGTTACGCAATTGCTAGATAAGAAGAGTAAAATTTTAGATGACGAGGATATTATTAATAGATGTATATTTATTATGATAAATGAAGCCTCAAGATGTTTAGAAGAAGGAATTGTTGATGATCCAAATATTATAGACTTTGCTATGATTACAGGAACTGGTTTCCCTCCATATAAAGGTGGACTTTGTACTCTAGCAAATAAAATTGGAATCAAAAATCTTGTAAAAAGTTTAGAAAAATATGAGAAGACTTACGGGGAAAGATTTAAACCAAGTTCTTTATTATTAAAACTTCAAGAACAAGACAAAGACTTCAATACAGGAGAAACATTATGGAAACACTAATTTTAATTTTAATACTTTTAGTTTTGGGATATATGAGTTTCCCATTATATACTTACTTTACAGTTGTTGGAGTTTACTCATTTGTATTCTTTGACTTTGGTGTAATATCTTGGCTTATATTCTTTGCTTTAGCTGCATTATTTTTAATTCAGCCTTTAAGAATAAAGTTTATTACCAAAAAACTTGTTGACTTTATAAATAAAAATGGCTTACTTCCTCAAATTTCTCAAACTGAAGAAGCAGCACTTCAAGCAGGTACAAACTGGGTTGAATCAAGCTACTTTAAAGGAAGAGTTAATTTTAGTGAAGTTTTAGAAGAGAAAATCACTGAACTTACAGAAGAAGAACAAGCTTTCTTAGATAATGAAGTTGAACAATTATGTTCTATGACTACAGATTGGGAGATTTTCCAAGATAGAGATTTAAGTCCTGAGGTTTGGCAGTTTATCAAAGATAAAAAATTCTTTGGGATGATAGTTCCTAAAAAATATGGTGGTCTTGGATTTAGTGCAACAGCACACTCAAAAGTAATTGAAAAACTAGTATCAAGATCTCAAGTTTTAGCTATTACAGTTATGGTTCCAAATTCACTTGGACCTGCTGAGTTAATAGAAAAACATGGTACTAATGAACAAAAAGACAAATACCTAAAAGATTTAGCAAGAGGTAAGCAAGTGCCTTGTTTTGGACTAACTGAACCAAATGCAGGTAGTGATGCGACTTCTATAAAATCTAATGGTGTTTTATTTAAAGATGACTCAGGAAAAATTAGAATAAGACTAAACTTTGAAAAAAGATATATTACTTTAGGAAATATAGCAACACTTATTGGTCTTGCTTTTGTTTTAAAAGATCCTGAGCATTTACTAGGAAAAGAAGAAAATCTTGGAATTACTTTTGGTTTAGTTGACCATAAAAAAGATGGTGTTGATAACTCAAGAAGACATGACCCACTTACAATTCCTTTTGTAAACTCGCCTTTATATGGGAAAGATGTAATTATTGATTTAGAAGATATTATTGGTGGTGTTGATGGCATTGGTAAAGGTTGGCAAATGTTAGTTGAATCTTTATCTATTGGTCGTGGTATTTCACTTCCTTCTGTATCTTTAGGTGGAAGTAAATATGCTTTAAATATTGTAAGTTCATACTCACAATTAAGAGAACAATTTGGTTTAAGTATAGACCACTTTGAAGGTGTTGAAGAAAAAATTGCTAAAGTTGCTGCTTTTACTTATATGTTAAATGCAAGTAGAAACTATACTTTAGATGCAATTGATAATGGTGAGAAACCAGGTGTTATTAATTCAGTTATGAAATATCATGCAACTGAGAAGTTTAGAGAAGTTATAAATGACTCTATGGATGTTTTAGGTGGTAGTGCTATTATTAGAGGTAAAAACAACCTTTTAGCTCATGCTTATTTTGCTTTACCTATTTCTATTACAGTTGAGGGAGCAAATATCTTAACAAGAAATTTAATGCAATTTGGACAAGGTTTAATAAAATCTCATCCATATATCTATAAAGAAATAAATGCTTTAAGATCAAATAATATTGAGAGTTTTGATAAAGGCTTTTTTGCCCATGTGAATCTAGGATATAGTTCATTTTGTAAATCACTATTTTATTATCTTACAAGAGGTCATATTATTTGTGAAAAAGGTGAGTTTACTAGATATAAACAAAAAGTAACTTGGGTTAGTTCTGAGTTTACATTCTTAGCAAATGTTGCTTTAGGTATTTTAGGACCTGCACTTAAAAAAAGAGAAAATATAAGTGCTAGATTTGGAGATATACTTTCAAACCTTTACTTAATTACTGCTACATTAAGAGAGTTTGAAAATAATCCAAAAGAAGAACATAAAGCTTTAGTTACATACATTTGTGATTATTGTTTTAATGATATTCAAATAGCAAGAGAAGAACTTATCTCAAATCTTGGTGGATTATCTTGGCTTTTACCAATAGTAAAATTAAATCCTTTTGGAGTTAAAGCTGACGATAAATTAAATGCAAAAATTATTGATACATTAAAAAATGAAGAGAGTTTAAGTGAACTTTGCTCAAACATCTTTGTTGATAAAAATGATGAAGACAGATTTGCAAAACTACAAAAAGCAGTTAAATTAAATAGAATAAATCAAGATAGTTTCAAAATCTTAAAAACTGCAATCAAAGAGAACACTGTAGTTGCAGGTGAATTTGATGAGATGATTAAACAACTTATAGAAAAAGGTTTAATCAATAAAGAAAAAGCAGCATCTATGAAAGAAGCTCATGAATTAAAACAAGAAGTTGTAAGTGTAGATTCTTTCAGTGTTGAGGAGTATAAGGCTTCAAAATGAAAAAGAAAGATTTGTTAATAAATACTAATGGGTATATTTTAAGTTTGTTAGAAAAAATTCTAGATGCAAATGTAGAAGTAAAAGGAATAGAGAATATTCCAAAAAATAATCCAAGAATTTTTGTGGCAAATCATTTTACAAGAACAGAAGCAATGCTTGTACCATATACTATGTATAATCTTACAGGTAAAAAAGTAGGAGTTATTGCTGATGATTCACTATTTAAAACATATTTTGGAGACTTTTTAAGTAACCTTGGGGCTATGAAAAAATCAGACCCCCTAAGAAACAACCATATCCTTGGAGATTTAATAACATCTTGCAAGGATTGGATGGTTTTTCCTGAAGGAAGAATGGTAAAAGCTAAAGATATTGAAAAAATAGGTAAACACTTCTGTGTAAAAATAGATGGAACTTGTCAAAGAGTTTATACAGGAGCTAGTTATTTTGCCCTACTTTCTCAAGCTTTAAGAGAAGACTATTTTAATCATAAAGTAAAAAATTTCAAGAAATTTCAAAGAAAATATTTTATAAATGATTGTAGTGAGATAAATGAAAATGACACTATGATAGTTCCTATAAATATCTCATACTCCAAAATAAGACATGGCAGAAACTTTTTAGTTGACATGGTTGAAAAACTTATGGATAGTATAGGAGATAACTTTAAAGAAGAGTTAGAAATAGAGAGTAACATAGTTTTAAACTCAAAAATAATAATACAAGTCTTAGAGCCTATTAGTACAAAGGAGCTTTTAAAAGATTATTCAAAAGAACCTAATCATGCAAAAACTATAAGTGCTATTAGATATGAAACTACACATAACTTTATGAATAAAATTTATCAATCATTGACTATCAATTTTGACCATATTTTTATATTAATACTTTTCTTATATCCAAAAAAAAGAATTAATATAAAAATATTTAAAAGACTAATCTATCTTGTAATAAACAAACTAAGAAATAGAGACTATTTTTTAGATGATGATATAGATAAAGATTTAATATATCTAATTTCATATGAAAAATATAAACAGTATGAAGAGGTTTTAAAGATTGCTTTAACAGATGAAATTATTTATGATTCAAATGATGAATATATAATTAATAAACAAAAACTTTTAGCTAGTTATACTCATCACTCAATTAGATTAAAAAATATATTAAAAGTCATACTAAATGAAGTCTTAGTAAATGAAAGTGTCGTAAAGTTAGCAAAAGAATATGTAAATAATAATGAAGAAAAAATAAATAAAAAGATAGTTAAACTTCTTAGGAAACAACAAAAAGACTCATATTTAAAAAGTTATATGAAGTTTAAAGAGTTTGCGGATGTAAAAGATATAAATATTGGTGAGAATAAATATCTTGATTTAGAATCAAGTGATACTTGTATTATCACCGTACATGGTTTTTCCTCAAGCCCAAAAGAAGTTGAAGAGTTAAGCATATATTTACACTCTGCTGGTTTTGCTGTTTACTCTCCTAGACTTGATGGTCATGGAACTAGCCCTGAGGATTTAAAAGATAAGAAATGGGAAGATTGGTATAAAAGTGTATCTCAAACTATAACAATAGCATCTATAAAATACAAAAAAGTATTTATAGTAGGCTTTTCAACAGGTGGATTATTAAGTCTTTTAAGTTCAAATAAAAAGTATCATGAATTTACAGCTATTATATGTATAAATGCAGCATTAAATCTAAAAGACATAAGAGTAAAAGCCCTACTTCCTGCTGTATCTTTTTGGAATGATCTAGTAAAACGATTTAATAACAATGACTATTCAAAAGACTATATAGATAACAACTCAGAAAACCCTGATGTAAACTATGATAAGTTTTATATAGAATCAATCAAACAACTAAGCTTACTAATGGAAATCACAAGAAAAAATCTAAAAAATGTAACACAACCTTGCTTGATACTTCAAGCAAAAGATGACCCAGTAGTAAATGCTAGTAGTGCTTATGAAATACATGAAAAAATAAACTCACAAAATAAAGATTTACAAATAATAGAAGCCAACAGACATATAATAGTTAAAGGTGAGGGGAAAGATGAGTTATTTGAGATAATATTAAACTTTATTAAAAACAACCTATATTCACAGTTTCTACACTAAAAAGTTTTAGTATAATAAGAAAAAACACACAAGGAACCAAAATGAAGTTCTTAAAAAATCTAATTTTTATAACGCTGCTTTCACTAATCATTTTAGGTTGTACTCAAAAAACACCCTACACAAACAGATCACAAATGATTTTTATGTCACCAAAAGAAGAGTTAGCTCTAGGTGAAAAGTCATATAAACAAGCCCTTTCAAAATCAGAAGTTCTTACAAATACTACTGATGCAAGAAGAGTTCAAAATATTGGTCTAAAAATAGCCCAAGTTGCAAAAAGACCTGATTTTAAATGGGAATTTAACTTAGTAAAAAATAAAGCTAAAAATGCCTTTTGTTTACCTGGTGGAAAAGTTGTTGTTTATACAGGTATTTTAGAAGTTGCTCAAAACGATGACCAATTAGCAACTGTAATGGCCCATGAGGTTGCCCATGCACTAGCTCGACATGGAGCTGAAAGAATGAGTTCTGCTATGGTTCAACAAGGATTACAAGTAATAGGAAATGTGGTATTAGCTTCAACTGCTCCTGAATACACAAATGTATTTAATCAAGCTTATGGAGTAGGTAGTCAACTAGGTGTCATGCTTCCTTATGGAAGATTGCAAGAAAGTGAAGCTGATGAAATAGGTATTTATCTTATGGCAAAAGCTAATTATGATATACATGAAGCTTTAAACTTTTGGAAAAATATGAGTAAGGGTAAAAAACAAACAAATGAGTTTTTTTCAACTCACCCAAGTTCAAGTACAAGAATTGCAAATATTCAAAGAGTAATTGAAAAAATTGAATCAACACAAACAAAAGTTAGAAATCAAAAAACAGAATCTAAATCTTCAAGCAAGCTTTTAGGAAACCCTGTTTATTAGAAGAAGTTAAACTTCTTCTAAATACTTAAAACAATTTCAAAACAAGCACCGTCACTAATATTGCTTACATTAATTTCTCCACTTAATCTATCTTCAACAATTTTTTTACTTATAAAAAGACCTAAACCTCTTCCCTCTTTTTTAGATTTAGTTGTAAAGTACTTATCAAAAATACAATCAATGTTTTCAGGATTAACCCCTCCTGCATTATCTTGAACTCTTATAGTTATACTGTTTTCATTATGTGTGGAATCTATTATAATTTTTCTATTACCTTTTACATTAACTAATTTATCTAAAGCATTTAAAATAATATTCATTAAAACTTGCATTAAATCATTTTCATAATTTATAAGTAAAACATTTTCCACGTTATTCTCTACTATAATAGAATAATCAGCAAGTTTAGGACTTAATAAATTTAGCGTTCTAGATATTAATACTTCAATATTAAACTCATATTTTTTAGAATCATTTATCAAAAAGTTTCCAAAATCATCAACTGTATCAGATAAATACTTTACTGCATTTTCTATTGTGTTTAAACCATTCAATAGTTTTTCATCATCTAGTTGATTATAGTCTTTTTGTATTTTAATTCCTGTAGTTGTTACATTAATTGAAGATAGTGGTTGTTTCCATTGATGAGTAACATTTTCAAACATCTCACCTAAAAGTGCAAGTTTTGATTGATTTATAATCAAATCTTCTTTTACTCTTATATCTTCAATTAACTTGTCACTATAACCTTTCAATTTTAAATGTGTGTTTATTCTAGCTTTTAAAACTATTGGCTCTATTGGTTTAACAACATAATCAACTGCACCCAATTCAAAACCTTTTACAATATCTTTTTCATGTTCTAATATTGTTACAAAGATAATTGGTATGTGTTTATACTTATCATCTAGATTTATAAGCTCACAGAACTCATATCCATTCATCTTAGGCATGACTACATCTAATAATATTAAATCAGGAGATAAACCATTACTAAGTATCTCTAAGGCTTTTGCCCCACTTGTAGCTACAGTTACTATGTATTCATTTTTTAAAACCTGTATCATAACTTGAATGTTTTCAGGAGTATCATCTACAACCAAAATAGAGGGCTTGATTATTTTCGTATTAGTATCTTTTAATTTTCTAATAGATATTGAGTCTTTTTTATCATTTAAACTATTTAAATTAATATATGTCTTAACTTTATGTAATACTATATTTCTAGATAAAGGCTTTGTTATAAAATCAATCGCACCAACATTAATAGCTTCTTCTTGTTGTTCAGTACTATTTAAAGAAGTAACAAAAACTATTGGAATATGGGCTGTTTGTTTGTTTTGTTTTAATCTTCTACAAACTTCATAACCATCCATATCAGGCATAACAACATCAAGTAAAATTATATCTGGTTGTGGGTCCATATTTGTTAGAGATATTGCTTTTTCTCCATTTGTTGCAGCTATTAATGTATAATCATCTTTTAAAATATTCATTAATAGATGAATATTTGAGGATACATCATCTACTATTAAAACTCTAGGTTTACTATTCATTATTTAGTTCCTTTAAAAATGATTCAATTAACACATCTACTTTATCTAAATCAAATTCATTTAATGCTTTTTGTAGTTTTGAAGAATAGTCTAAGTAATCTTCTGTTAGATAAGATTTTAAAGTATTCATATTTTCTTCACACTTTACAATATCACTGTTTAAATTGTTTTTTATATTATATAGTAAATCTATCACAATATTAATATCAAACTGTTTACTCTTAATAATATTTTCTTGTGTGATTTTATTGATCTCTTTTATTACATCATCTAAACTATTTTTTGTTGCTTTAAAAATCTCAACAGTAGGAAGTTTACCTTTTTGTAAATAACTATTGATTTCAAGCAAATTATGAAACAACTCTTTTGCCGCTAAATTACCAGATATCCCTTTTAATTCATGTATTTTCTTATCTAATGTTAAAATATCTTTATTCTCAAAAAGCTTTTCAAGTTCAACAAATATTTCAGCATAGTGTTCTTTAAATTGCTCTAGAATTTTTATATATGCAGTCTCATTATTAGACATTCTACTCATTGCTTCATCTATATTTAAAACTTTTTTATCTAGTTTTGATATTATTTCAAACTCTATTATCTCTTTAGTACTATCTGTACTTTGAATACTAGCATTAGGTATTTTAACATCCACTTCTTTTATATATTTTTTGAGCGTTGTATATAATTCATCTGGATTTATTGGTTTTGTTATGTGTTCATTCATTCCAGCACTTAAACTCTTTTCTTTATCTCCGACAAGTGCATTTGCACTTAATGCAATAATTGGAATATTTTTAAAATACTCATTATCTAAAGTTCTTATTCTTCTCGTTGCTTCTAAGCCATCAAGTTTTGGCATTTGAATATCCATAAGAACTAATTTATATTTTTTTGAATTTACTTTCTCAATTGCTTCCAAGCCGTTATTTGCCAAATCAACAATTAAATTAAATGACTCTAAAATTGAAATAGCAAACTCTTGATTTAATTTATTATCTTCAACTAATAAAACATCACAAGATTCTAGTACTTGATTTGAATATTTTAAATTTTTAGTATTATCATAGATAATTCTATTTTCATTCATTATATTTATAATTGAATCATATAAAGTAGATGGAGAAACAGGTTTTGTTAAATAACCTTTTATTCCAGCATCTTCAACATTCTCGTTTATAAGCTCCTGTGAATATGCTGTCACCAACAAGGTTTTAGGAGTTTTTTCTTTTAGTATATTTTTATACTCAGTATATGTTTTTATACCATTTAATCCAGGCATTTTGTAATCTAAAAATACCATATCATAATCATACTTTTGTACTATATTAATTGCATCTAATCCATTAAAAACTACATCAACACTATATTTAAATGACTCTAACATCTCTTTTAGAACTTCACATGCTGTAAAGTTATCATCCACAATCAATACACTTAAATTAGACATATGTGTAGGTAATGAATAATTTTTAGAAGAGTCCTGGTTCATTAGCTTTACTTTTATAGTAAAACAAATAGTTGTACCAACACCTTCCATACTCTCTTCGACCCAGATTTCACCACCAAGTAAATTTGTTAGCTTTTTAGAAATTGCTAAACCTAGACCAGTTCCTGCAAAGCTTCTTGTTGCAGAACTATCAACCTGAGAAAACTCTTGGAATAGTTTCTTTTGATTCTCTTTTGAAACGCCAATTCCTGTATCTTTAACACTGAACTTTAAAATTGCTTCATTACTATTTTGGCTTACTAACTTTGTTGAAACTAAAACTTCACCTTTTGTAGTAAATTTTATTGCATTTGACAATAGATTGTTTAAGATCTGAGATATTCTTAGAGGATCACTTATTATATGGATAGGAAACTCTTTATCATAATAAGTTAAAAGTTCTAATTCATTCTCTTCAGCTTTTACACTCATTACACTCATAATATCATTAATCAAAATATGAATATTTATCTCTTCATTTTTAATTTCCAGCTTGTCTGCTTCAATTTTAGAAAAATCTAAGATATCATTAATAACACCCAATAAAGAATTAGCTGCACCATGAGCTTTTTTTATGTAATTTTCTTGAGTTGTATTAAGTTGCGTTTTTTCAAGTAAATATAACATCCCTAAAACAGCATTCATTGGAGTTCTAATTTCATGACTCATTTTTGCTAAAAAATCTGATTTTGCTTTATTTGCACTATCTGCTTCTTTTTGTGCTACAACTAACTCTTCTTGTACTTTTACTTTTTCTGTTATGTCTTCTTTAATTGATGCAAAATATTTTATTTTCCCATCATTATCAAAAATAGGTGCAATTACAGCACTTTCCCAAAAAACATTACCATTTTTTTTCTTATTAGAAAACTCACCACTCCAAGTTTTTCCAGAAAGAATAGTTGACCATAAATTATCATAAAAACTTACATCTTGGTAGCCAGACTTTAATATACTTGGTTTCGAGCCAATAAAATCATTATGAGAGAAACCTGTTTTCTTTATACAAAAAGGATTTACATACTCTATAACTCCACTTTTGTCTGTAAGTATGATTGAAACTTTACTTTGTTCAATTACTTGCATAAATTTATTTAACTTTTCTTGGGCTATAATTCTTTCACTTATTTCTTGCTTTAATTTTCTATTCCAATATAAAATAAAACCTAAAATAAAAATAGATACACCTAAAATTTTATAAATCAAACTATAATCAACTATCTCTTGTGTTTTTACAGTTAGCCAATTATCTTTAATCTCTTCAATTTTTACCTTATCTACTTCACTAATTAGCCTATTAAAAATATCTACAAGTTGTGGTTCATCATTTCTAATGGCAACTCTTAAAAAATAATCAATATCAGCCTTTGCAGCAATCTTAAGATTTGTCATTCCACTTTTTGCTATTGCATAACTTACAGCAGCAGTTGTATTTACAAAACCATATAATTCGCCACTACTAACTTTATATAAACCTTCTGATACATCATCTATTTCAATCAAATTAATATTTGGATATTTTTTAAGAAGTAGCTCTACTACAGCTGAGTCTTTAACTACACCAATTTTTTTATGAATAATTTCATTAAAGTCAACAATAAATGGTTCTTTTTCTCTTGTTACAATAACTTGTGGAAATCTTAAATAAGGTTTTGAAAAATCTAAATATTTCTTTCTTTCAGGTGTTAATGCAGCTGCACTTATTATGTCACATTTTCTTTCTTTGGCAAAATTTAAACTTTCACTCCATGTTTGAGTTGAAATAAGAGTAATTGGATGTTTTAATTTTTCCTCAAAAAGAGTAAAAATATCAGCAACTAAACCCATATGCTTACCATTATCTATATTTTCAAAGGGTAACCAACTTGGATCAACACACATGCTAATCTCTTCTTTTTTATCTAAAAAATTAATTTGTTCTTTTGAAAGCATACTATTTGAAGTTTCTTCCTCGACCTTATTTATATCAAGCTCTTTAGTCCATTTAAGTTCGATAAAATCAAATTCTTCTTTACTTATTAACTTAAAGCCATTATCTATTTTCTTTAATAATTCTAAGTTACCTTCTTTTACTGCACCTAAATATTGTTTTGAATAAGCATAAGTATATTCATTGTATTGAAACTTCGATTCATCAATATTATTTCTTTTTATATAATAATATAAAGTTGCCAATGAAGATAAAACAACTTTTTGGTTATCACTAAAAAAAGATTCATTTGCTAAGTTTGCATTTGGGAATTCTTTTATATAAAGATTACTATGATTTTTTTTCATAAATGAAACAGGATAACCATTATCAACAGCGACTACATAGGGTTTAAATTTGTTTATATCTTCTATCTTTTCTAATTTATCACTGTAAAAGAAATATTTTTTATTATTAAACAAAACAGTCTTCGAATATTCTAAAAACTTATCTCTTTGTTTTGTATAATATAATCCTGCATGAATATCAGCTTCTCCATCTTTTACCATTTTAAGAGTATCTTCCCATGAAGCCTCTACAAATTCAACTTTTGTATTTGTTTTTTTAGCCCAAAGCTTCCATATATCAATAAGCATTCCATTTGCTTGGTTATTTTTATCAGTAAACTTTAAAGGAGGTGTATTAGAGTTATAAACAATTTTTATAATATCTGATGATATTGCATATGTAAAAGTTATTGATATGAAGATAAGTATTTTTAAAAGGTTCACTTTATGATTCCAGACTAAATTTATTAGTCTTCATTATAATGTAAATAATAATTAAATTAGTTTAAAAAAAGTAAAAATTTTACACTTTATATTTATAAATAAGTTTATTAAAAGTACAAAATAGAGGGAAACCTCTATTTTATAGGCTATGCCATGTTTGTATATACAGCTTGAACATCATCATCATCTTCAAGTTTTTCTAATAACTTTCCGATTTCTTCTTGCTGTTCTTCTGAAAATTCTTGAGGATTATTTGAGATTCTCTCTAATTTAGCTTTTGTAAGTTCAATTCCCATATCTTCAAAGGCTTTATTTAAAGTACCAAAATCTTTATAATCAGCAGTAACTAATACAATACCATCTTCTTCTTCAATCTCTTCAAGACCAGCATCGATTAGTTCTAACTCTAACTCTTCTAAATCCGTATCATCAGCTTTATTAAATTCAAAAATAGCTTTTCTATCAAACATAAACTCTAATGAACCAGTTGGTGCCATTGAACCACCATTTTTATTAAAGTGCATTTTTACATTTGCAACTGTTCTTGTGTTGTTATCTGTTGCTGTTTCAACAAAAATTAAAACACCATGAGGTCCCTTACCTTCAAAGTTTACATCTGTATAGTTTGCAGAATCTTTTCCAGTTGCTCTTTTGATAGCTGCTTCAATATTTGTTTTTGGCATATTTTCAGCTTTTGCATTTAAAATAGCAGTTCTTAATGCTGAGTTCATCTCAGGATCAGCTCCACCTGCTTTTGCAGCTATCTCAATAGTTTTTGCTAGTTTAGGGAAAACTCTAGACATTGCTCCCCATCTTTTCATTTTTGCGGCTTTTCTATACTCAAAGGCTCTACCCATAAAAAATACTCCAATTATGTTTTTTGTGGGGATTATAACAAGTTTGTAATAAAGATGCCATTATATTAAAGTTTACATTCACCTGAAAATGAGGGATGAGTCATATTCTCTGGTTTCAAATACTCATCTAACTGCTCTTTAGATAATAATTTTTTTTCTAAAACTATATCATATACACTTCTATTTGTATTTAATGCCTCTTTTGCAACTGCTGTTGCATTGTGATAACCTATATAAGGATTAAGTGCTGTTACTAAACCAATAGAATTTAATACTTGATTTTTACATACATCTTCATTTGCCGTAATTCCATCAACACATTTAAATGCCAATGTCTCAAAGGCATTACACATCATATTTACAGATTGAAAAAGATTATAAGCTATTATTGGCTCAAATACATTTAGTTGTAACTGCCCTCCTTCACTTGCAAGTGAAATAGTCGTATCATAACCTATTACTTGAAAGGCTACTTGATTTACAACTTCTGGAATTACTGGATTTACTTTTCCAGGCATTATAGAACTTCCTGGTTGCATTTTTGGTAGATTTATTTCATTTATTCCCGTTCTAGGGCCACTACTTAAAAGTCTTAAGTCATTACAAATTTTAGATATTTTTGTAGCAATTGATTTTAAAACCCCTGATACATGAACAAAAGTTGAAGTATCTTGTGTTGCTTTTACTAAGTCACAAGCTGTAACAAAAGGTCTATTTGTAACTTCTTCAAGTTTCTCTTTTACTAAAGCTGCATACTTAGAATCTGTATTTATTCCTGTACCAATCGCAGTACCACCCAAATTCATTTGAGCAACTAAACCTTTTACCATCTCAATTACTTTTATATCATCATCAATCATTAAAGCAAAAGAGTTAAACTCTTGCCCTAAAGTCATAGGAACTGCATCTTGAAGTTGTGTTCTTCCCATTTTTATAATCTTTTCAAACTCTTTTGCTTTAGTTGAAAATGATTCTTTTAAAACTTCCATCTTATTTTGAAGCTTACAAAGGTATTCATAAAGAGCTAATCGTACAGCTGTTGGATATACATCGTTTGTAGATTGAGACATATTTACATGATTATTTGGATGAATAAACTCATACTCACCTTTTTTCTTTCCTATTAACTCTAATGCAATATTTGCTATTACTTCATTTGCATTCATATTTGTAGAAGTTCCTGCACCTCCTTGTATCACATCAACTATAAACTGTTTATGATATTTTTTTGCAAAAAGCTCATCACAAGCACTACAAATAGCATTACAAATTTCATCATCCAGTAATCCAAGTTTATTATTGGCTAGAGCAGAAGCTTTTTTAACCTGAGCTAGGGCAATAATAAGTTTGGGAAAGTTTGACAAAGGAACACCTGATATTGAAAAGTTCTCTTTTGCTCTTAATGTTTGAATTCCATAATAATATTTATTTGAAATCTCTTTTTCACCTAATAAATCACACTCTATTCTGTACTTTTTTTTCATAAATAACCTCAGCAATATTTTTATTATCATTAATTCTACTGTGTTTTTATATTAGTTTGTTTAAACTTTAAAGAGATTTTGTTACAATTTCGTATGATGATTAAAAAACTTATACTACTTACTTTATTATTCAATTTTACATACGCTCAAGAGTTAAAGCTTTTCTTTGAAGAAAACACTATAAAAAATGCACAAACAGCACTTTTAAGGCTTCAAGCAAAGGATATTTCCAATGCAAAATTAACGCTACTAGATAAAGAAACACTAAATTTAAATTTTAAAAAAAATAGTTTCAAAAAAAATGAATACTATGCTTTAATACCTATTTCTTATTATAAAAAGCCAAAAAAGTATAAAGTTATTATTTCATATTTTAAAAATGACAAAAAATATTTCAAATCAATAAAACTAAATGTAATAGATGGGAAATATAAAAGTGAAACTATTACTGTTTCAAAGTCAAAGTTTAAACCAAATAAACAAAGAATAAAAAGAACAAAACAAGAGTATAAAGATGCTATGAGTGTTTACAGAAGTATAAGTGAAAAGATTTTGTGGAACGAGGACTTTATCTATCCTATGAACTCAAAAATCACAAGTGCCTTTGGAACAAAAAGAGTTTATAATAATCAACTAAAATCTTATCATAGTGGTACAGATTTTAGAGCAAAAGTAGGTACACCTATAATTGCTTCAAACTCAGGAATTGTAAGAATTGCACAAAATAGATTTTATGCAGGAAACTCAATAGTAATTGATCATGGACATGGGGTTTATTCTTGTTATTATCACTTAAGTAAAATGAATTTTAAAGTTGGTGATTTTGTAAAAAAAGGTGAAACAATAGGACTTAGTGGAGCAACAGGAAGAATCACAGGACCACACTTACACTATGCTTTTAGAATAAATGGTATTCAAGTAGACCCACTTCAAGCAATAAAAATTTTAAATAAATTAAATAACTAAAAAACTCTTTCAACATATATTTCACATTTTTTTTATATAATATTTAATAAAATTATGAGGAACTAATTTGAAAAATCTTATTTTTGTACTTTTTATTGCTTTTTCTTTTAATGCCTGTGCAAGTAAAGATAATAGCAATATAGAAAAAACTGCGCCCCAAGAAAAATCTACAACTTTATCAAAAAACGATGATAGTTTTAATGATGAGTTCAGTGATGAATTTGCAGATGAGTTTAGTGAAGACTCAAAAGCTGAAGTTTTTGATCCATTAAGTGGCTACAACAGAGTTATGACAACTTTTAATGATTATGCATTTATATATGTTATGAATCCTATTGCCAAAGGTTATGCTTATGTTTTACCTCAAGATGTAAGAGTTGGAGTATCAAACTTTTTTGATAACTTATTATTTCCAATTAGGTTTACAAACAATGTTTTACAACTTAAATTTGAAAATGCAGGTGTTGAGGTAGGAAGATTTGTAGTAAATACAATTTGGGGATTAGGCGGATTTATGGATCCAGCTACTTCTGAGCTTAACTGGAAACAATATGATGAAGACTTTGGACAAACACTTGGGCACTATGGTGTAGGAAATGGCTTTCATATAGTTTTACCACTACTTGGACCTTCAAACCTAAGAGATGTATTTAGTATGATTCCAGATGGATATGTAAGTCCTATATCTGTAACAGGTTCAAGTGATATAGGATATAAAATACCAAATAATAGTATCGAAGCTATGGCTATTACAGGAGTAAACACTGTAAATAGTGTTTCTTTAAAACTAGGTCAATATGAAAATATCAAAAAAGATGCTTTAGATTTATATCCATTTTTAAGGGATATTTATGAGCAAAGAAGAAATCAACAAATAAAGGAATAAATTAAATGAAAAATATATTAAAAGTTTTACTTCTATTAACATTTTTAATCACTGGTGCAAATGCGCTTCAAAAAGATGAAATTATAAATGTAATGACAGCTAAAGTTGATAATGCCTTAGAGGTTTTAAAACAAAAAGATTTAGAAACAAAAGATAAGGCAAATAAAATCTTTGCTTTAATAGATGAAATTTTTGATTATGAACTTATGGGAAAAATCTCACTTGGTAAAAAAACTTGGTTAAGTATAAATGACACTCAAAGAGAAGAGTTTATAAAAGCCTTTGAGACTAAACTTAAAAACTCTTATGTTGATAAATTAGAGCTTTATACAGACCAAAAAGTGAAAATCATAGAACTTTCTCCGTATAAGAAAACAAGACTTCAGTTAAAAACAGAAGTTGTAGGAAAAGATGAAGTTTATAAAATTAATTACAATTTCTATAACAATAAAAAGAAAAGTCAATGGCTTATCTATGATGTAGATTTACTAGGAGTTAGTATTGTTCAAACTTATAGAAAACAATTTGCTGGACTTTTAAAAGAAAAAAGTTTTGATGAATTACTTGTGATTTTAAAAGATACAAAAAAATAGATGATTAAAAAATTCTATGACAATATAATTTTCAAGTTTCCAACAGCTGTAATAATTGCCTTATTACTTTCTGTAGGAGCTTTGGGATACTACGCTACAAAACTTGAAATAGATGCTTCTGCTGAAACTTTGCTTTTAGATGACGATAAAGATTTAAAATTCGTAAGAGAAGTTAGTAAAAGATACCATAATCCAAACTTTTTACTTGTAACATTTACTCCCAATAATGATTTATTATCACAAGAAAGTATTGATACTATCAAAAAAATAAGTAATGACTTTTTAGAAGTTGACTCAATTACAAAAGTTACTTCAATAATAAATGCTCCTTTACTTCAATCACCTATAAAACCTATAGCAAGCTTAGTTGATGGAGTAAATACAATTGAAGATGGGAACTATGATAAAGACTTAGTAAAAAAAGAGTTCTTAAACTCTGAGCTTTATAGTAATAGTTTAGTTAGCAAAGATTTTAAAACAACAGCTTTAGTTTTAAGTTTAAAAGATGATGAAAAGTATAGAGCATTACTTGAAAAAAGAAACTCTTTACTTAAGCTTGAAAGAGAAGGTAGTATAACTTCTAAAGAAAAAAAAGAGCTTGATGAAATAATAATTGAATTCAAAAAACATAGGGATTTTGTAAGAGAAGAAGATAGCCAAAACATTCAAGCTATTAGAAATATTATAAAAAGATATGAAAATACTGGAACTATTTTCTTAGGTGGAGTAAATATGATAGCTAATGATATTGTTGGCTATGTAAAAAGTGACCTTTTGATTTATGGTTCAACTCTAATTTTCTTACTTATTACTATTCTTTGGATTATTTTTAAAAACTTAAGATGGGTAGTTTTACCTATTACTATTTGTTTACTTTCTGTAGTATCAACAGCTGGTGTTTTAGGTTTATTTGCTTTAGAAGTTACTGTTATATCATCAAACTTTATATCTTTACAATTAATAATTACATTATCAATAGTACTTCACTTAATCGTAAGATATAGAGAGCTTAACAATCGATACAAACATGCAAGTCAATACAAACTTGTAATCAATACTGTATTATCAAAATTAAACCCATCATTCTTTGCTATACTTACAACAATAACAGGTTTTGCTTCACTTGTTTTATCAAAAATTGAGCCTGTTAAAAACTTAGGTTTAATGATGAGTGCAGGTATTGCAATCTCTCTTATTATTGCTTTTATAGTTTTTCCTATTATTTTAATTTTCTTAAAAAGAAAAGAAGAAAAAAATGCAAAGAAAAAACAAGACAGTTTCTCACTTATCCCAACTTGTACAAAATTAGTTGAGAAAAGAGGAAATACTATTATAATAGCAAGTATACTTCTAGTAATATTTTCATTAAGTGGTGCTTCAAAACTTATTGTTGAAAATAGTTTTATTAACTACTTTAAAAAAGATACTGAAATTTATAAAGGAATGAAAGTAATTGATGAGCAACTAGGAGGAACAACTCCCTTAGATGTAATCATCAAATTTAAAGAAGATAAAAAAGAAGTAGCAGTGGCTATTAAAGAAGATACTAGTGATGAATTTAGTGCTTTTGATGACTTTGAAAGTGAATTCCAAGAGAGTGCAAATGATGAACAATACTGGTTTACAGCAGATAAACTTGAAGTTATTAAAAAAGTTCATTCATATTTAGAATCACTTGATGAAGTTGGTAAGGTTCAATCTTTAGAGACTTTACTTAGACTTGGGAAACTTTTAAATGAAGGGGAGCCTTTAGATGGTGTAACGCTAGCCCTACTTTATAATGAACTACCAAATAAATATAAAGATATTATTTTAAATCCATATATTAATATTGAAAATAATGAAGCAAGAGTTACAGTAAGAATTATGGATTCAAACCCAGAGCTTAGAAGAAATGAACTTATAAAGAAAATCAATCATGATTTAGAAGAACTAATTGCTAGTGAACACACTTCATTTAGATTATCAAATCTAATGATTTTATATAATAATATGCTTCAATCTTTATTTGATTCTCAAATCAATACTTTAGGATTTGTAGTAGTTATTCTATTTATAATGTTTTTAATTCTATTTAGATCAATAAAAATAGCAACAGTTGCAATACTCGCAAATATTATTCCTATTTCTGCAATTTTTGGAATTATGGGTTGGTTAAACATTCCTTTAGATATTATGACTATTACAATTGCAGCTATTTCTATAGGTATTGGAGTTGACGATACAATTCACTATATTCATAGATTTAAAGAAGAGTTCAAACATGATCATAATTATTTAAATAGTATGAAAAGAGCTCATGAAACTATAGGTTATGCTATGTATTACACATCTTTAGTTGTAATAGTTGGTTTTTCTATTTTAGTTTTATCAAATCTAATTCCAACAATTTATTTTGGTCTATTAACAGTAGTAGTAATGGCAACTATTTTAGCATCTGCTTTACTTTTACTTCCAAAACTTATTATCCTATTTAAACCATTTAAAAAAGTAGCATAACAGCTACTTTTTTTAACTTTTTCCAATATTTATATCTCTTATATAACTAAAATATGTTATATTTATAGTTATGAATACATTAAAAACATATCTATACCAAGAAAAAACTTTTGATCTGTTAGAAAATCTAGTATACTTTAAAGACCTAGAGGGTAAATATATACTATGTAATGACTCTTTTTGTAAATATACAAACTATACAAAAGAAGAAGTCATAGGGAAAACAGATTATGAACTTTTTAATGAAGAAGATGCAAAAGCATTTACTACAAACGACCAAAGCGTTATAAATCAAAAAGAAGAAAAAAGTTTTTGCGAAGTATTAACTTTAAACGATGATAGTAAAATCTACTTTGAATCTAAAAAGGATGTGATTTTAGATGAACAAAATAATGCTGTAGCAATTATTGGTATTTCAAAAGATATTACAAAAGAAAAAGAGTATGAAACTCTACATACTACAACACAAAAAATTCTTGAATATACTCTAAAAGACAATAAACTAAAAGAAACTTTACTTTTCATAATCAATGAAGCTGAAAAAATAAATAATAATATGATATGTTCTATTCTTCTTTTAGATGAAAAAAAACAAATGTTCAATAAAAGCTTTACTAAAAGTCTTCCAGATTACTATAATGATGCTGTTAAAACCTTAGTAATTGGAGAGGGTGTTGGTTCTTGTGGAACTGCTGCTTTTACAAAACAAAGAGTTATAGTTGAAGACATAAATACACACCCTTTTTGGGCTGACTTTGTAAGCCTTACAAAACCAATTGGCCTAAACGCTTGTTGGTCTCAACCTTTCTTTTCAAAGAACAATGAAGTTTTAGGAACTTTTGCCATTTATTATAAAAAACCCAAGCAACCAACAAGTTTTGAGCTTGAGTTAATTGACTCTTTTTCTTATTTAGTATCCCTTGCAGTAAATAGATATTTAAGACAAGAAGAGATAAAAAAACAAGAAAATCTTATAACTCACCAAGCAAAGTTAGTATCATTAAGTAATGTGCTTGAAAATATAGCACATCACTGGAGACAGCCATTATCTTTAATCTCTACTATTACAAGTGCTATGAAAATAGATTATGATATTTATATGGAAGATAAAAAACTATATGATCAAGCCTTAGATAAAGTTGTAAAAACAACTCAAAATCTATCAAAAACAATAGATGAGTTTAGAGAATATTTTCTTAAAAATACACAAAAAAAAGAGCTCAAAATAAAAGAAACTTTTGAGAAAATTAACGAAGTTTTAAATAAGAAATTTGCGAGCTCAAATATAATAGTAAAACAAAACCTTGAAGATGTTTCTTTATATACATATGAAACAGAACTAATTCACATCCTAATAAATATTATAAACAATTCAATTGATGCCTTTGAAAACAAAAATATTTCAAATCCGCTTATTATTATTGATGTTAAACAAGAAGCTAACAAGAACTGCATTGTAAGAATCAAGGATAATGCTCTTGGGATTGATGAGAATTTATTAGATAAAATTTTTGAACCATATTTTACAACAAAAGATGACAAATCATCGGGAGTTGGTCTTAGTTTATTTATAGTTCATGATTTAATCAAAAGACACTTAAAAGGTACTATAGAAGTTACTAATACAGAGTTCAACTACCAAGACAAACCTTACAAAGGATTAGAGGTTAAATTGATTTTACCTATTCAAATAAATTAAGATATTTTTTATCTTATTTACTCATGGTTAACTATTTATTTAAAATATATTAATCTTCATAATCTATAATTATAATATCAATTAAGCAAAAGACTTAATTTTGATACACAAGTTTTTCAACTTGACTCTCCTACAAATAATATACAAGTCAATAACAGAACGCTACCCCCTAGGCGTTCTGTTTTTTTTATGCTTAGATTTAATTTATAAAACTGTATAATATTTGAATTAAAAATAACAACAAAATTAATATTTTTTAACTATAATTACAATTTTAATAAATATAAGGATTTTTAATAATATAATGATAAAACTTGATTCTACACAAAAACAGTTAGTTTTAAACAATCTAAATGAAAACGGTGAATTATCGTGTATAAGAGCTTTTAAAGCTGCAAAACTTATGGGTATAAAACCTAAAAATATGGCCCAAATTGCAAAAGACATGAATATTAAAATTACAAATTGTGAACTAGGTGTATTTGGTAAACTAAAATTCTCACAAATGAATGATGATATTTATAATACATTAGCTAAAAACTCTGCAAACAACAAAAAAGTTCAGTGTGAGATTGCTTGGAAATTAGCACAAGAGAAAGGTTCAACTCTAAAAAAAGTTGGCTCATCTATTAAAAATTCTGATATTAAAGTAACTCATTGTCAATTAGGTGTTTTTTATGATGAAGAGTTTGACAAATTTGATAAGGTGAGAAAAAAGTAGTATATGAAAAAATATATACTATTTGATAACGATGGAGTATTAGTAGAAACAGAAAAGTGGTACTATGAAGCTAATAGAATAGCTTTAAAAGAACTGGGAATTACTTTAGGACTTGATGTATACCTAGAAATCATGGCAAGAGGTGGTACAGCTTGGGAATTAGCTTTTGAAAAAGGCTTTTCAAAAAAAATAGTTGATAATAAAAGATTTCAAAGAGACGATTATTATCAAGATTTCTTGAAAACTAAAAATATTGAAATTCCAAATGTTAAAAAAACTTTAGAAAAACTATCAAAAAAATATAAAATGGGAATAGTTACAACTTCGAGAAGAGTTGACTTTGATCTTATTCATAAAAATAGAGGTATTATTGATTACATGGAATTTAGTCTTTGCGTTGAAGAGTATAAAAGAGCTAAACCCTACCCTGACCCATACCTAGCAGGTCTTAAAAAATTTAAGGCAAAAAAAGAAGAAGCTATAGTGGTAGAAGATTCACAAAGAGGTCTAAACTCTGCTGTTAATGCTAATATTCAATGTGCTATAGTACACAATGACTTTACAGTAAAACATGATTTTTCAAAGGCTGATTTCTTTATAAACAAACTAGATGAACTTGAAAGCTTACTAGAAACTATATAAAACTCTTAAGCTTCCTTTTTATAAAGCTATCATAAAATTTTTATATAAAGAAAAAAGGCTTTATTATGAAAATAGAATCATCAGAGATTACAATAAATACTGTTTCAAACTCACTTACAAGTAGCTCAGTAAGCTCTGCTTCTTGGATGAATGAACTCAAAAGTGCAAGAGAAACAAAGGCTGTAAAAACTACAGTAGTTGCAGATTTAAATGGTATATATCTAGCCTCAAATGATGAATCAAAACTCTCAAATGAAGATAAAATCAAAAAACAAATATTAGAAGAGATTACTTCTAAAGTAAATAATGATAAACAAACTAGCTTTTTTCCTAATAACAAAGATAAATTTAAAAATGATGAAGTAAATTGGGGCTTTAGACTACATACAAAAACACAATATCAACTTGAAAATAGTATTGAGTTTAATACAAAAGCTGTAATAAAAACTTCAAATAAAGAGTTTGAAATAGACCTATCAATATTTTTTTCAAAAAGCTTTTATGAAGTTCATGAGGAAAAACTAAATCTAGGAAATGAAAAATTTATAGACCCACTTATTATAAACTATAAGGATACTTTAAATAGTTTTGATAATATAAACCCTACTTTAAAATTTGCTTTTGATTTAAATAATGATGGAAAAGTTGAAAGAATACCTCTTCTAAGAGATGGAGCAGGTTTTTTAGCAATAGATAAAAATAGTAATCAAGCAATAGATAGTGCAAATGAACTATTTGGAACTAAAAGTGGTGATGGTTTTAAAGATTTAAAAGCTTATGATAAAGACAGTAATAACTGGATTGATGAAAATGATTCAATTTTCAAAGATTTGGTGATTTGGGAAAAAAATGATAAAGGAGATGATAGACTAATCTCTTTAACTCAAGCAGGAGTTGGAGCTATTTATTTAGGTGATTCTAAAACATCTTTTGATTATCATCAATCTATTGAAAATAGATTTGCCCATCTTAAACAATCTAGTTTTTTTATAAAAGAGAATGGTAAGACAGGACTTATAAATGGAGTAGATTTTATAATTTAAAACTATCTAGTTTTTAAGTACTCTTTTAATCTTTGAACTCCCTCTTTCATATGTTCTATATCTCTTGTGTATGCAAATCTTAAGTATTGATTTGTTTTATTTGCTCCAAAATCAATACCAGGAGTTGTAGCAATATGAATAGAGTCAAGAAGCTCTTTTGCAAAAGCAAAACTATCATCTGTATATTTTGATACATTTGCCCAAAGATAAAAAGCTCCGTCAGGCTTAGCATCTATTTCAAAAATATCACTTAATTCATTATATAAATAATCTCTTCTTTCTTTAAAGATAGACTTTACTTCTTGTAGATACTCTTCATCAAAAGCCTCAAGTGCTGCATATTGCGATAAAGTAGGTGCTGAAATAAATATATTTTGAGCAATAATTTCAGCTTGTCTAGAAAGCTCTTTTGGAACTATAATCCATCCAAGTCTTAATCCTGGCATACAATAGTATTTTGAAAAACCATTTATTACAAAAGCTTTATCGCTAAACTCTAAAGCTGTGTTTGCATCTTTTTCATATGTTAAACCATGATATAACTCATCAGAAATAAAAGCTATATTATTGTGTTCACAATACTCTATAAGCTCTTTTAAATTCTTCTTTTTATAAATATTTCCTGTTGGATTACAAGGAGAAGATATTTGAAGGGCATCCAATTTTTTATTCTTTAGATGCTCAACTGTTAACTCATAATCACTTGATTTGTCTATAGGCATAAAACAAGGCTTTATATCTAACATACTTGCAAAGTTTTTATAACAAGGATATGAAGGATCTGATAATCCCAGTACATGGTTATGCTTCAATGTTAAGGTATAAGCAACCAAAAAAGCTCCTGATGTTCCAGGAGTTAAAATAACTTGTTCCTTATCTATATTCACATTATAATTTCTTTTATACATTGAAACTATTTCTTGTCTTAGTTCTACAAGACCTTTTGATTCAGTATAAGAAAACTCATCATTTTCCACAGCTTCTAAAAGCTTTTTCTTAACCTTTGCACTAGGTTTTAAATCTGGCTGCCCTATTTCAAAATGTATTGTATCTTCAAATGCAGCAGCATCCCTTACTATGTCCATCACAATAAATGAACTCATATTTTCATATCTCAATTAAAAACTCTCCAATTTAGTTGTTTATAGCCTTATCTATATATCTTTCAAATAAAGATTTGTCAGTTTCACCAACAAACTTTTTAATATAATTTCCATCTTTATCATATAGGTAGTATTCAGGAACTTTTGTAACCTCTCCTAACTCTTTAGCAAATTTTGCATTTACATCACCAATTGCAATAGGATATTTTATATTATGTTCTTTTTTAAAAGCTTGCATCTCTTCTATAGTTTTATTATCTTGGAATAAAACAGAAATAATCTCAAACTTTCCATCATACTTTTCTTTTAACTTGTTCATATCAGGAAGCCCTTTAATACAAGGAGGACACCATGTAGCAAAAATATCTACTAACACAACCTTTCCTTTATAATCCTTGAAATCAATCCCTGTAAGTGTTGTTCTTGCTTCTATTGTTTTGCCATCAACTGTTGTTAATTTAAATTCTTTAGAATCGAAATTCTCACCTACTTTTTTATCTTTTGTTGGCTTTGCTACCATACTCTCATCGATTGAGCTTTTTGTATCACATCCTGTGAAAAGTAATAACGAAGTTATTGCTCCTGCAATTAAAAAGTTTTTTTTCATATTAGTCCTAGAAATTTGATTTTTAAAATTATAATTAAGAATGATTAATAAATCATAAATGCTAAAATAAAAGTGGAATTATATCAGTTTGTTAATAATACAAAGATTATTTAAGTAAATCTTGTATTATCTTTTTTGCTTCATGTTCATCAAAAAATAGATTCATTGAAAGCTCAGTATTAACTTGTTTTATAAACTTCATTTTCTCTATTTTTAATTTTGATTCATCATCTTTATAATTAGTTTTGATTTGCTCTAACTTTTGTTTATACTCTTCAATTATTTCATCTTTCTTTACAGCACTTGGTTTCACTGCTATTTTTTGAGAAAATTGCTTGTAAATTAAATAAGTAGCAAAAATAATTAAAAGTATTAAAACTAAAGTTAGAGCATCCATACTATTTAGACCTTGCTATATCTTTTGCTTCTTTAGCTAAAGCTTCAGCTCTTCTAGCAGTTTGCAGTGCCTCTAAAATTGTTTTATTGTTCTCTTCTTGTGTTTCAAGTTTTTCAATTCTTTCTAAAACAGATCTATAGCTTACATGTCCAATTGTTTCTAAGACTCGTGGAGCTTTTATTATATGCTTCATAAGTTTTAAATCTTTCCAGTTATCAGTGATTTTTTTATCAATAAAACTTGCATAATCTACATTAGTTTTTGTCTCATTTGCAACAAAAGCTAGATCTAAATCAATATCATCTTTTTTTGCAAATAAGTTATGATATAAATCTTCTAGGTAAGTTTTATTTTCTAAAGTAGAAATATAGTTATAAACATCTTCTTTATTTTCTTCTAAAAGATATGATAAAACTATTTCTGATACTTTATGTTCACCTGATGTTAAAACTAATTCTAAGTTATTAGTACAGTTCTCATAAACTTGCTTTGATTCATCTTTAGTTAAAGCTTTTGTAAACTTTACTAAATCTAAATTATATGCATAACTATAAGAGTTTATCTCTTTTATTACTGAATTTAAAATTTCATCAGGATTTGGTGTAGTATTTGCATACTTAACTATACTATTTACAAATTCAAGATCATTTTCATTGAAAGCAGCATTTTTACTATAAGTATTAATATCTTCTATAAGATTTACTTCAAGTAGTTTTTTTGCTGTTTGATCATAATAAGAAGTTAATTCATTCATAGCATATTTCTTTGAGTTTTTAGCTATTAACTCATATTTTGAAGCTATTTGTGTATACTTATCAATCTTTTCTTTGATATTTAACTCTTCTAAAAGCTCTAACTCTTTTTCTAAAATCTCATTTTTTTGAGCATTTAAAGTTTGAGCAACTTTAAGACCTCTTTTAGGCAACTCAGCTGCTAGCTTATCAAGCTTTTCATTATACTCATTTATATCTTTTGAGTTTTGAATTTGTGAGGCTAACTTAACAGCTGAAGAGATTTTAATAGATCTTCTAATAAAAAATAGAACAACTAATAAAATCACTAGTAAAACTAAACCTGTACTATAAACTCCATTTGGTGTTTGTGCATAAACTTGTGCTAAATCAAAATTCGTTTGCTTTGCAATAGTAAAAAACTCTTTTAGGTTTTCTAAAAATGACATCCCCTGCTTCCTTTAATATTTAACTTTATTACTTTTATTAGTATACACTCTTTTTCTTAATCTTTTTACTATATAATCTATACTTAAAAGGTATAAGTTATTAACTGATACAAAAATAAACTTCTATTTATTCATAAAAATACTTTTCATACTTTTTGTAAAATTCATGGGCTTGCTTATATGTTGTTTTATCAATTGATTCTACTGTTTGATAACGAACCAGACTTAAAATCTTTTTAATTCTATCTTTATTTTTTTCATTATTGATATACTCTTTATGAGTTTTGATTATAGATTGATTATAGTTTTTATTAAAAAGTCCAACTACAGAAGGAAAGATCTTTTCAGACTTATCAAATATTTCTACTCTTTGCACTATTTTAGGATTTAAACTTTTTGCAATTTCCCAAACATGAGAAGGAACAACAGCTAAATCTAATTTGTTAAAATATACATCTAAGATTTTTTTGTGTTGATTAAAATTTGCATAATCTTTTATATGAAAACTTATATTCTTATTATTTGTTTCCTCATAATATCTTTTTATAAACCAGAGTTTTGATAGATTATGATTAGTATAAAAACTTACATTTTTATCATTTAAGTGTTTATAGGATTCTATTTTTGAAGTTTTATTTACTAAACTTAAATATTGAGTATGATTATCTGCAGAGTCTTTTAAAATAATCAAATCTTTTGTATTTTCATTAAAAAATTTAAAATATTTTATATATAAACTTGGAGTCAAATAAAAAAGATTAAGTTTATTTAATAAGTAATCTTCTTTTAAAATTTTCTCATCATAATAAGTTGTAACACTTACTTCTAAGTTTTCTAAGCCTTTTATATCACTTAGAAACTTCTCCATAAGTCTTTTTACTGTTTTTTCATTTGCTACTTTTTTATCAAGACCATAAAGACCGATATTTATACTATCAGCCTTTATAAATAATGAGGTAATAAATATAAAGAATAATACTTTAATCATTTTTTATTTAAAAAGTTTTGATTCTACTAAGTCAAATAAATCTTGATATGATAACCTTTGAAGTTTTTCACCATTTACAAATAGTGTTGGAGTTCCTCTAACACCCAATTTTGTCGCATCTTCTCTATCAATTTTTACGATTTTATCTACATTTGTATTTTCAAAATCTGCTTTTAATTTTTCCACATCTAAAGAAGGAACACTTTTTAATTCTTCCCATAAAAGTTCTGGTTTTTCATTATTATGTTGCGCCCAAATTCTTTGTGTTTCATAAATCTTATCAAGTACTGCTTGATACATGTTTTGATTTTTTGAAGCCTCTAAAACTCTAATTGCAAATTTTGAATTAGTATGATTATCTAAATATCTTACAACCAGTTGAATATCCTCATAGTAAGTTCGATAAAGTTCTTTTACTACTTTATGATATAAAGCACATGATTCACATTCAGGATCAATAAATTCTACTACATACACGCCTTTTTTATTATCCCCAAATTTTGTAGAATGATCTCTAATAAAAGGAGCATCTGTATGAGATAGTTTTTCAATACTACTTGTTGTTTTTTGTTGATAAAAAAACACCATTGCTATAAAAGCTGCTACTATTACGAAAATTGATATAAATACTACTGATTTATTTTTCATTTTTTAATTCCTTTTTATACATTAAAAGTAAGATAAATATTATAGAATAAGCACTAAGTGATAAAAATGGAATAGTTATAAAACCTAACCAATTAATATACTCAGTTGAGCAAGGTACACCTTGAACACAAGGAACTACACTTTCAGGAATAATCCCAAACATTAGTAAATTGTGATAAATAGCAAACAATAAACCAACTACCACTATTGGCATAGCATATTTGAAGACTTTATTATCAGGATAAAGTGTGTTTACTAAAAATATTAAAACAAGAGGATACATAAAAATTCTTTGATACCAACACATACTACACGGTACAAATTGCATAACTTCTGAGAAAAAAAGGCTTCCCATTGTTGCGATGCAGGCTGTGATAAAAGAGAGTAAAATTAAAAAGTTTGACTTAGTCAAATTAGCTCCTAGATATAATTTTTCGAAAATTATATCTAAGATTAGTTAACAATAAATTTATTATAATTGTTATAAGTAGAATTTATAAAGTTTTAAGCTCCGCCACCTACATTGGCATTTAGTTCACCATGAAGTTCACTTCTAGGAATAGAATCACACATAGCAACTGACTCATTTAAAGCTTTAAAAAACTCTTCAATATTTTCATAAGGAATTTCAACTTCTGCTGTTTTTTCTTTACCGTGAGAATAAATTGCAATACTAACAACAGGACTACTATACTCACCGTATGGTTTTTCAACGTGCTCAATTTTTACAGTATCATCAGAACTGTGAGCTAATTTAAATGTTTTTATTTCAATGTGTTTACTAGGCATAATACACTCCTTGGTTAAATTTCATAAATTGTAACATAAAAGCGTAGCAATAAACAAACATTTTATTTCTTTATTGATGTTGCAGTTAAGAAAAGATAATTCTTTCCAGTAAGTGTAACTCTATATTTTTTTTGTTGTAAATATTTTTTACAGAAATATACATCTTTATATAACACTGATTGTTCGGAAAATGAATAATTTGCAGCTTTTGCACCATAAATCATCTGTGTGTCGTGCCATCTACAATTTGGAAAGCCTAAAATTATAGCCCCATTTTCTTCAAGATGATTTTGGAAAATATCCATAAATAACTCTTTAAAATTAAGTGTTGTACTTTGCAATGTTCCAATAGAAATAATCAAATCAGCTTTTTTTAGATTTAAACTTTTTAAATCATTTATATCATGGGCATAAAATTTAAAATTTTCTTGGGGAAATCTTTGTTTTGAGTAGTTTATTGCTGTTTTTGAAAAATCAATCCCAAAAAACTGTTTTTGTGATAGTTCATCTTTTGATAAAAGTTTACTTATCAAAGCAAACTCATCTGCTTTATTTATACCTAAATTTAATATGTTTTTTTTCTCTTGTATTTTTGCATTTAAAAGTGCTTGTTTATAATAGTATAAAAATGCTGGTTCTTCATTTTTATTTATTCTAAAAAAAATAGAGTCTTCCCCATACTTTTCACTTATATCATTAATTTTTGTATTATGAAAAGACTCTTTTTTATTTATCTTTACAAAAGTTAATACTACTGTGTATTTAGATTTAATACTTGGTGTTAAAAGTTTACAATACAAAAGCTCACTTAAATCACTCCAAGCTTTATATGAATGATAAATATACTCTTCATCAAGTTTTATTATCTCGCCTGCATATAAATCAACTCCATAATCAGGGTTTAAAACTTCTATTTGTGCCTCACTGCTTTTTTTTAAAATATCTTGTAAATACTCTAAGATTTCAAACATAGCATTTCTTGTGAATTTTTTCATAATTACTTTTCTTCTTTCTTTAGCTGTGTTTGAATTTCTTCTTGTACTTCTTTTATATCAAGATCAGCATCTTTAGTTTTCTTATGCTCCTTTGAATATTTTTTAATACCTTCAAGTTCTATTTCGATTGCACCTGTTGAAATAGATATTTCAAAAATAGCAGTAATTAAAGAAGCACACATCAAAATTAAACTAACTCCAAAAATAATATTCCCAAATGTCTTAAACTCTAAAAAAAGTAAAAACATTGAAAAGGTACAAAGAAGAAGAGATAAAACGCCAAGTATTTGCATTAATTTGATTAAGTCAACTCTTTTTTTTAAATTCTTTATTTGTTTTGATGCTTTTGGTACTTTCCCATCTCTTGCATTTGCACTAAGTCCTCTGATAAGCTGAGCTGTTGTTAAAAACCTACTTGTATAAGCTAATAACAATAATGAAATAGCTGGAAATAATAGTGCTGGTGTAGTTAAAGCAATATCCATATAATACCCTTGATTAAGATTTTTGAAATTATAACTTATTTATCTGTAAAGTATATGATATTTTTTATCACAAGTGTTACTATTTTACTTATTCTTTTAAATTAATATTTTTTTTTAATGTTTTTTTAATGTTTACACTTTTTATACATTTTTTTCTACTACTATTGCACCTATGGGAAGAAACTATTAAGGAGAATATATGAATATACACACAGCTGATTTATGTGATGAAAACCAAGATAAAAAATTACAGATTTTATCACCAAAATTTAAAAATTATGGTGGTTTAAAAAGATTTTATGGACAAATTGAAACAGTAAAACTTGATAAAAGTAACTTTAGACTTTTAGAAATGCTAAGAGATGAAGATGGTGAAGGTAGAATTGTAGTTGTTGATAATGCACAAGAATTTTTTGGAGTTGTAGGTGATAAACTTATGGCTTTTGCAGCAAAAAACAACTGGCAAGCTATCATTTTAAATGGATATGTAAGAGATACTGATGAAACTAAAAATATTAATGTTGGATTATTCGCAATCGGTACTTGTCCTTTAAGAAACTTTGATAAGACTGAATCTTCAAGAGGTGAAGAAATAAGCTTCGAGGGTTTAACTTTTAATAGAGGTGATTATATTTATGCTGATAATGACGGTATAGTTATCTCAAAAGAAAAGTTAGTGTAACTAAGGTTTTACCCTTAGTTTATACTAAAATAAATCTACACTAGATACCTGCTCTTCTTTAAATCTTACAACTTTATCTCTACCTGTACTTTTTGCTTCATATAATGCAATATCTGCATTTTTAATAACTGAATTAAAGTTTGATGAGTCTTGTGGGAACATTGATAATCCTGTACTGATTGTCTTTTTAAGCTTAGCTCCTGCGTATACATCTATTTCATTTTCTCTAACTTTTTTAGAAATTTTATTTGCAACACTTAAAGCATCTTCTTCACTATTAACTCCAACTAAAAGAACAATAAACTCTTCACCACCATATCTAATAACTAAATCTGATTCTCTTACATTTTCATCTAAAATAATAGCTAACTCTTTTAATACTTTATCACCTATATCATGTCCATATTCATCATTTACAGCTTTAAAGTGATCCATGTCTAGCATTAAAACACCAATATTAATATCTTCTCTTTTTGCATGTGGAATAAGTTTTTTAGTATGTTCTTCTAAGAATTTTCTATTATAAAGCCCTGTTAGACCATCTGTAAATGCTGATTCTTGTAATGCTTTCATAAGAAGTTTAACTTCAAGTGAAGGTGCAGCTTCATTTATATAACTTTTAATAAATGTAATTTGAGATTTTAATTCTTCTAAATCTTCTTTATTTTCAAATACAAAGTTTATAATAAGATTAACATTTTTACTAATTGCAACATTTGTACAATAATAAAAAAGATCCTCTTTTTCAAAGTACGGACAAGTGTTATGAAAATCCATTGATATTACATCATTTTTAGTTCTTGCTGCCCTACAAACCTCAGGAGTTTCTTCTAAAGTAGTTTTACAACAAAACATATCACCTTTTTCAACAACAGTAGTCATTTTATTTTTAGTCATTTCTATTTCTATAAAGTTAAAAGCTTTTAGATTAAACTTATTTGAGAATACTTGTGATAGCCTTTGATATATTTCATCCCTTGAGTCATCAAGTTCAATCTCTTTTTTAAACTGATAAAGATTTGATAAATTATCAATAATCTCTTTTGATTCATTTAATGGATCTTTTCCATGTTGACCTGTTTTGTAGCCAATAAATCCATGTAGTTTTTGTTCAATATCAATTGATGTATCTTTAAAGTTTACCATTAATTTATTGTATTCATCAGTTAAAGAAAGCATATCTTTAGTAAGACCAGTTGGTGTACTGATTTTTTTAAATTTTCCTTGAACTGCATTACTTATATTTACACTAAACTTTTCAAATAAAACTATATATGGTTTTAAAATTCTTCTTGAAAGATATACAATAATCAAAATTGCAAAAAGTACGACTAACGTTATTATATAAATTGATTCAATCCCAATTTGTTTTAAAGCACTAATATCAAGTTCTAAGGATACTGCACCCAAAGTCTCACCTGGGTCTACATTATGACATTTTAAACAATCCACATTTTTAATTGCAATTGCATTATAAGGAATTGTAACTCTAACTGAGGTAGTTGTAAAAGTTTCTTCTATTTTATATTGCATTTTTCCAGTTAATAATACACTTTTGTCTAGTGCATCTTTAGGTAATTTCGTCTTATCAACTCTATCAAACTGTTTATTTACAGGCTCACCTCTAACTAGCCATATGTTTTTTACATTGTTCATATTAGATACTGAATCTATAAAAGTGTCCACTTGATGCATATTGTTGTTTAACATATGAGAAGTTAAACCGCTTTTTACAACTTCTGAAATTGCCTGAGCATTATGAATTGCAGATTTAATACCAATATTTCTTAAATTATATAGACTTAATGCGGTAATAACTATTGCTAATAAAACAACCATAACAACAAACTGTAAAATAATATTTTTTCTCACAAAAACACCTTAAATAATAATAAAAAAATTGTACAGTAATTGTTCTTAAACTAGTTATATAACAATTTATAAAAAATATTATATAATCAGTAAAATAAAGGATTTTAAATGTCAGAAATAAAAAATAAGCTAAAAGACCTAGTTGAAAATGGAATGATTCCCGAAGTAGAACATTATGTGGAAGATCTTCATACATTACTTGAAAAAGGTGTTGAAACGCAAGATGATATAGATGCAATAAAAGAAATGGAATCATTTTTAGTTGAACTTCAAAATATTCTAGCTGTAATAGAAGAAGATAGCATCCCACAAGAAGAGTATGAAAAAATTTATGAAAAGATTATTTCAAATATAAAAGAGCATGAACACCAGTAATGAAAACATTACTTCTTAAAACAAATTCATATTTAGCTGTACTATTTATTACAATACTTGTAGTTGTATTCTATACTTTAAGTTACAGTTTTTTTACAGTTAAGTTTGAAAATATTGAAGATGAACAAAATAAAAAAAACATCAACTCTTTTTTAACTATAATTGATAATGAGTTATCAAGAGTGGAAAGTATAACAGTAGATTATGCTTATTGGGATGCTACATACAGATTTATAAATGATAAAAATAGTGAGTATATAAATGAAAACTTTAGAGAAGGCTCTAATACTTTAGAAGATTTAAATCTTGATTTTATGTTATTTACAAATATTAATAATACGCCTATTTACTCAAGCTATATAAACTCTAATTTTTTAAAAGATAAAAAAAGCTTTGAATTAGAACTAATAAAAAAATTCTTAAATAAAAAGAATATATCTAATTTATTTAAAAAAGAGATCCTAGAGTATCAAAATAGATATTTTATCATCACAAAAAATGAAATTTCAACAAGTGATAGTAGAGCAAAACCTAATGGTTATTTATATTCAGGGAAAGAAATAACTAAGAAAAGTTTATCTAAATTAAATAAATCATTTAAAAATATAGATATTTTAGATAAAACTAATCACTTAGAAGAGTATCAAGATGAAAGATCAATTTATATCAAAGATATAAAAGTAAGTACATTAAAAGAATCAGACACAATCATAAATTATATTGAATATTATAGTTTTGATAAAACACATTTAGTTACATTTTCATTAAAAAACAACAGGGACTTTATGAAAAAAGGAAAAGAAACTATTGTTTTTTATAATATTATAACTACTACATTCTTATTTGTTCTTCTTTTACTTATATATGTAAATATCAAAATATTACAAAAATATAATAAAAGATTAGCAAAAGAGATTGATTTAAAAACGCAAAAGTTGAAAGAATCAAACGAAAAGTTAAAATACCTTTCACAAACTGATGAATTAACTAAAATAAGTAATAGAAGAATGTTTTTCTATGAGGCAAATAAACTATTTAATCTTTCAGCTAATACACAAAAAGACTTAGCTGTTTTAATGATTGATATTGATAACTTTAAAACTATAAATGATACATATGGACATCCAGCAGGTGATGAAGTTTTAAAACACTTTACAAATAAAGTAACTGATTTATTAGATGGTAAATATGTTTTTGGTCGACTGGGTGGAGAAGAGTTTGCAATAGTTTATTATGACTTAAATGAAGAAAAGGCATATGAACTTAGTGAAAAAATAAGAGAATCCATAGAAAATGACTTTTTAATATATAATGGTGATAAAATAAAATATACTATAAGTTCAGGGCTAGCTAAGAGAAAAAATAAAGATAGCTTAGACTTTATGCTAAATGAAGCAGATAAACTACTTTATAGCGCCAAGAGTAATGGTAAGAACTGTATCATAAGACAAAGACATCTTTAAAAGATAAAAGTTAAGTAAAATTACTTAACTTTTAACTGCTGTTACTACTAACTCAACTAATGTTGTAGTACTTGCCATATTTGCTTCAACACAAGCTCTAGCTGGAGGATTTTCTTTTGAAACCCACTCATCCCATACACTATTAAAATCTTGAAAATCTCTGTAAATATCTTTTAAGAAGATTTCTACTCTTAAAACACTATCTTTATTTGAACCAATTTGATTTAATCTTTGCTCAGCTATTTCTAAAGCTCTTGCAGCTTGACCTTTGATATCTAAAGTTTTATCATCTGATACAATTCCTGCAAGATACACTACACCATTATGCTCTACAATTCTACTCATTCTTTCACTAACTTCTTCTCTATTAATCAAAATAACTCCTAATTTATATAAAATTTGAAAAATTATAGCAAAGTTAACAAAATTTAATTTTAAATTAATAAAAAAGTAACTATAATTTCGACCTCTTTAAAACGGTGAGGTTGGAGAGTGGTCAAATCCTGCGGATTGTAAATCCGCCGCCTACGGCTTCGAAGGTTCGAATCCTTCCCTCACCACCACTTTAGAGATATACTGTGTGCGAGTGTGGCGGAATAGGTAGACGCGTGGGACTTAAAATCCCATTCCGGTTTCGGAGTGTGAGTTCGATTCTCACCATTCGCACCATCTTTTAAAAACAGTAGAGAGTTGACTGAGTTGGTCGAAAGTACCGGTTTTGAAAACCGGCGAGGTTCACGCCTCCGGGGGTTCGAATCCCCCACTCTCTGCCACTTTCAATACTTTAAATCCCTATTTGATTTTCTTTTCTTTCAATAGATGCCATTAGTTTTTCGATTGTTTTTACTTGTAAATCAAGTTCACTTGTTAGTTCTTTTATGGTTTTATTTTTTATATCTAACTCTTTTGTTAGTCCTCTTAGTTCATTTACAACTTTATCTTTTTTCTCTCTAGTTACCTTTTCATCAGCAACTACTTTTTTAATCTTTACACTAGCTTTTTCACTTGTTTCTTTTAACTTCTTTTCAAGTTGCTCTAGCTCTTTTTTATAAAATATTATTTGATTAGAAAACTTTGCATTTCTTTCTTTTTCACTTCTTATTTGAGTTTCAATATTTCTATAAAATGAAAGCTTATTTATAAGCTCATCGATTTTTTCTCTAGCTTGTGTATTTATGCGTCTATTTGCTTGGATATTTTGTGCAGCTTTTTTCTTAAACTCTTTTTGTTCCAACTCATCTTGAGTTGCAAGAAAACTTACCCACATATACTCTTTTATATTTGAATTTTTTTTATCCATAACAGGTACAACAGTTAAATATACATAGAAAAAATCTTTATTTTTTGTAATAAATCTAAGCTTTCCTTCCCATATTTCACCTTGTTTTACTTTATGCCATAAATCTTCAAAAATAAGTTTGTTAGTACCTTCATCTTTTAGAATTTCATAATTACTACCAACTAATTCATCTAAACTATAATTTGAAGTTTCACTAAAGAAACTATTTACAAAAGTAATCTCTCCATGCTCATTTGTTTTGATAACTAAAGCAACTTCGTTAATAACTTCAATTATATCTTCTAAATCTTTTTGAGCTTGAATTCTAAGTTTCGCATGGTATTTATTCTGACATATATTTTCAACACTAAAAACTAAATCTTTTGCATTTATTGGCTTTTGTAAATAGTCAGTTGCTTGATAATCAATAGCCTCTAAAAGAGGTTCAATTTCTATTTTATTAGTTGTAATGATTACAGGAATATTTGAGTTTAGTTCTCTTATTCCTTTTAAAACATCTAGCCCTGACATGTCATCAAGTTTTTCAGAAACAATTACAATGTCAAGTTCAAACTCTTCATCTTTGTTTTTTTTAAACTTATCTAATCCATCTTTACCATTTTTTTCAGAGATTACATTTCTAAACTGCTTACAAAGCATTTCAGTTAAATAACTATTGTCCTTTTCATTACTTTCAATATATAAAATATCAAGCTTTTTTAAAAATGCATAATTAAACACTTACTTAACCTTTCTTTTCTACTAATTGCTCTGTTCTATGTTTTACTACATCTTCTAAATCTTTAATCTTTGAAGCTTTTTCTTCTATCTCTTCTTTAATTCTATGAATATAAGCTTCTCTTACTTTTATTTCTTCTATTACTTTATCAATCTTTTTTGTAGCTTTAAATTCTATATCTTTCATATCACTAGTCATTATTGAAATTTTGTTTATTTTATCATTCACACCAAATGTTAATTGTTCAAATCTTCGTTTACTAGCCTTTAGTCTATTCTCTAAACCTTGTAACTCATCATATTTTTCTTTATTTTCTTTTACTTGCTTATTAAGATACTCTTCTACCTTATCATAACCATCGTATCTTTTTAAGTATTGATTTAGTTCATCTATTTTTTGTTGGGCTACTTGATAAACTCTTTTTGTTTCTTGAAGATTATATAAAACTTTTTTTCGATATTCTCTTTTTTCATTTTCTTCTTTTGTTGTAAGAAAGTTAACACTTATAAACTTTCTTATATTTTCATTTTCATCTTTACTAAAAACAGGAATGATTGAAGCATTTGTATAAAAAATTGAACTGTCTTTTGTAAGATACTTCATCTTACCATCCCATTTTTCACCCTCATTTATTAGTTCCCACTGCTCTTGTAGAACTTTTTTAGGCATTTCATGATGATATATCGCTTTGAAATCATGACCTAAAATTTCTTCATCTCTACATTTAACTACTTCTTTCAAAAAGTCATTTACATAAACTATTGTTCCATTTACATCAAAAATAAATACTAAAGCAACTTTATTGATTATTCTTAAGTATTCTTCTACTTCATTTCTTTCAGATTCAATTTCATCTTCTCTTTTTTTTACCTTACATACATCCTCTATTTTCATTAAAATATCATCTATTTTTAGAGGTTTCATAAAATAAGCTGTTACATCTTGTCTTAAAGAAGTTAAAAGTACATCTATATCTGCATTTTGCATATCAGTAAAAAAGATAAAAGGAAGATTTTTATGTTCTTTTCTTACATGAGAAAGTAAGCTTAAACCAGAGCATTCAGAAATATTTGCTTCACTAACTATAATATCTACATCATTATTGTTTTTTATTGCACTATCAAAACTACTTATTGCTTCATTAACACTACTTGAAGTAATAACTGTTTTAAAAAGTGGTTCAAACTTTTGAAGAAACTCCTTCTTCAGTTCACTGTCATTTTCAACATATAATATAGTTAATGTACCTAAAAAATTTTCATCTAGCATATATTTATTTTCCCTTATATTATAATATCTTACTATAAACTCTCTAAGTTAGTTTTTAAGAAATAACCTTTTATTAAGAAAAATAAACTTTTTTCTAGCAATTCTTATACAAAAGTACTTTTCCTACGGTATGAACCTCATTTAAGCTATAAATTAAATGCTGATATTTTGGATTTATAGATACAAATGATTTTATATTATTATCATACTTTTTTATCCACATTCTATTTTTATAATATATTAAATAATTTTCTTCATGAAATAAATCTTTTTTTGAAATATCAACAACTAAAATTGCTTTGTGAGTAATCAAAGGTTGCATTGATTCCCCATCAACTAATGTAGCAAATAGTGATGTTTTATTAAAACTTTCTTTTATCGCTGTTTCTTCAAAACTTATTGTTTTTATTTTATTATTATCAAAGACATCTGTATATTCTAAAGTTATTCTTTTCATAATTGTACCTTATTTTTAAGCTTTATTTATATATATTATTTGATTAAATACTAATTAATTTTTAAATAGTAAATAAAATATAAAGTGAAAAAATGTCAGTTGATAGTGTAAATACAGTAAATACAGTGGCTCAGCTAATACAGTTAGCTGTTGCCCCTGTTTTTTTATTAGCAGGAGTTGCAGGTCTTTTAAATGTTTTTACAGGAAGATTATCTAGAATTATTGATAAATTAGAAAAAATTGATAATTTTATTGGTAATCAAAAAACAAATGAAGATGAACAAAAAGCAAAAGAAAAATTTAAAGATAGAAGAAGATTTTTGATTAATAGAATGAGAAATATAAACTACTCTATTTTCTTTTGTACAAGTACAGGGCTTTTAATCGCAATGGTTATTGTAACAATGTTTTTAAGTGCAATGTTTAAGTTTGAAGACTCTTTATTTATTGCAAGTTTATTTATAGTGGCAATGTTGTCTTTTATTTTATCTTTAATTTTATTTCTAAGAGAGATATACTATACTACGTCATTTATAAATAAAAAGAAAACTACATTAAAAAATAAAGGTTAATAATGGTTTATACAGAAACATCAAATAAAAGTGTTCAAGAACTTGTAAATGAGATTCAAGAAAAAATATCAGATTATAAATTTGGAGTTTTACATATTCATAATGTTGCCCAAACATTAGAATCAAAAGGTGTAGAGTTTAATGAAGAGTGTCAAATCTTAGATATTTGTAATCCAAACTTTGCAAAGCTTTTTTTAGAAAGTGATATGACTTTATCAACAATTATGCCTTGTAAAATATCAGTATATTCAAAAGATAAACAAACATACATTTCAATGAACTCAATAGTTCAATTAATAGATGATATTAATCCTGACTTAGTAGATGAGGCTCAAGAAGTACAAAGTATTGTTTTAGAATTAATTGAAAATGTTAAATAAATTTAAATAATGATACTTTTTTCATACTCTTTTTAAATACAATTTCTTAAAATATAAAAAGGATTAAGAGTATGATAAAAGTTGCACAAGAAGAACATATATTGATATTGAAAGCACAAAATACAAGAGAGTTAAATGATATAATTACTTTAAGTAAATCTCCTTTCTCAAATGTGAGAAGATGTATTGCTAAAAATAGACACACTCCTTCATATATAGTTAATAGTCTTGCATATGACCCTGTAGCAAATGTTTCTTATGCTGCTTTAAAAAATCCTATTTGTTCAGAAAAAAGAGATTTATCACGATTTCAAGATAGATGTGTAATTTGTCCTAAAAATGAAGCTCAATATAAAACAGCCTGTGGATTTTGTGGCTAAATTTGTATATAATATAGTTCATGTTTGAACTATATTTACTAATAATTTTACTTTTTATTACAATTACAATTGCAATTAGCTCTTTAAAAATTGGTATTTCACCAATGCCCTCTTCTAAAAAAGTTGCTATGGAAATTTTAGCACTAGCTAAAAATTCTACTAAAAATGAAATTATAGATTTGGGTTCAGGTTTTGGAAGTTTAGCTATTTTTCTAGCAATAAATATACCACATAAAAAAGTTCTAGCTTATGAAGTATCTTTTTTTCCATATATAATTTCAAAAGTATTAAAAACTATTTTAAGAGTAAAAAATCTTGAAATTTATAAAAAAGATTTTCTAAAAGAAGATTTAAAAAATTCTCTTTTAGTTTGTTATTTATTTCCAAAAGGAATGCAAAATCTTGAAGATAAACTTTTTGATGAGACTATAAATACAGAAATAATAAGCAGTACCTTTGCCTTTAGACATATAAAATTTAGAAAAAAAATAGAAGTAAAAGATATTTACAGAACCCCTATTTATTTTTATAAAACTTAATTTTCTTTTTTTAAAGCCTCATAAGCAACTAAAATTTTCTTTCTTTCAATTCCCCATCTATAACCACTCATAGCACCACTTTTTGCTAAAACCCTATGACAAGGAATTAAATATCCTATATGATTTGAACCAATTGCACTAGCAACTGCTCTTACTGCTTTTGGTTTATTTATACTATTTGCTATATCTTGATAAGTTGCAATTGTTCCATTTGGAATATTAAGTAAGGCTTTCCAAATATTTATTTGAAAATTTGTTCCTTTTACATATAAATCAAACTTTTTCTTTTCTACAAAGATATTATTCAAAAACTCTTGAGCTTTTTCATCATCTTTTATAAGTTCAGCTTTCTCCCAAATTTCCTTGAACCTATTAAAAATTCCTTCTTTGTCATTATCTACAAAACCAAGATAGGAAACCCCTCTTTTTGTAAAAGCAATTAAAGCTTCTCCAAAAGGAGTAGAACCATAACCATAAGTGATTTTTACATTTTTCCCTGATTCTTTATACTCTTTTGGTGTAACACCAATAATATTTACAAATAAATCGTGAAGTCTACTTGGGCTTGAAAGTCCCATATCAAGTGCACTATCTAAAATAGATTTTGATTCTTTTAAATGCTCTTTTGCATAGTTCAAAGTAACAGATTGTAAAAACTGTATGGGAGTTACTCCCACATACTCTTTAAATACACGAATCAGATGATATTTACTCATACCAATATATGAAGCAATAGTATCAATTGAAGGTTGTTCTTTGAAGTTTTCATCAATATATTTTATAACTTTTTCAATTTTTTTATAGTTTTCATTCTCTTCTAAAAGTTTGTCTTGCATAAAATATCCTGATGTTTCTTTTTATATTTTGTATTATATAGAAAAGTTTATTAGTAAAAGCAAATTATGAGTTAATTGGGAAGCAAAAGTGGTTTGGGAAGACCACTTTTGCAATGTTTTGATTTAAATAAATGGGACTAAGATTAAATCTTAGTAAGTAGACTGAGTGTAAATAACAAAGTTATTAGCTAAATCTTTAAGTTCAGCCTTAATACTTGCTTGTAATTCAGTGTTCTCAATATCGTCTAAAATATCAGCAATTTTGTTTGCAATTAATTCAAACTCTTGCTCTTTCATTCCTCTTGCTGTTAAAGCAGGTGATCCAATTCTAACCCCTGATGTTACAAATGGAGATCTTGTTTCACCTGGTACTGTGTTTTTATTTACAGTAATACCAGCGTTTTGTAATGCTGCATCTGCATCTTTTCCTGAAAATTCTTTGTTTAAGAAAGATACTAATACTAAGTGATTATCTGTTCCACCTGATACAATGTCGTATCCTCTTGAAACTAGTACTTCACCAAGTTTTGCTGCATTTGCTTTTACTTGTTTAGCATAATCTTTCCATTGGGGTGCTAAAATCTCTTTAAATGCTACTGCTTTTGCTGCCATTACGTGAACTAATGGTCCACCTTGTAATCCTGGGAAAATAGCAGAATTAATTTTCTTAGCAATATCTTCATCATTTGATAAAATAATACCACCTCTTGGACCTCTTAAAGTCTTATGAGTTGTTGAAGTTACTACATCAGCATAAGGGAATGGACTCATATGCTCACCTGCTGCAACTAATCCAGCAATATGTGCAATATCAGCAAATAAAATAGCACCAACTGCATCAGCAATTTCTCTAAATTTAGAAAAATCAATTTCTCTTGCGTAAGCAGAAGCTCCACAAACAATGATTTTTGGTTGAGTGATTTTAGCAATTTCCATTACTTTATCATAGTTAATTCTACCATCTAATTCTACACCGTAGTAGAATGCTTGGTAGTTCTTACCTGAGAATGATGGTTTAGAACCATGAGTTAAGTGACCACCATGAGATAAGTCCATACCTAAGATTTTATCACCAGCTTTTAATAATGCTGCATAAACTGCACCATTTGCTTGAGAACCTGAATGTGGTTGAACATTTGCATAAGAACATCCAAAGATTTCACAAGCTCTATCAATTGCTAATTGCTCAGCAGCATCAGCAAATTCACATCCACCATAATATCTTTTATAAGGGTAACCCTCAGCATATTTGTTTGTAAATACTGAACCCATAGTTTCCATAACAGCAGGTGAAGTAAAGTTTTCACTTGCAATCATTTCTAAGTGTGTTGTTTGTCTATCTAATTCTTGCTCAACGATATCAAATATCTCTTTATCTGCTTCTTTTAACGATGCGTTTGATATATAGCTCATAGTCTGCCTTTTATTGTTTTTTTGAAAGTATAACGAAAACTTTAAATTCAAACAATCCAAATATTGCTAATTTAAAATTTTTTACTTTTTTATATTAATTGCTTTGGTTCATCAAATAAAAAACTTAATTTTATTTTTTTAAAATTATTTCAAAAGAAGTTCCTTCTTTCTTTGAACTTTCACAAGTAATGCTTCCATTTAATCTATTTTCTACCAAATCTTTTATTATATTAAGTCCAAGTCCTGTACCGCCTTTACCTTTTTTAGTAGTATAGAACTTATCAAAGATATTTGGTAATTTTTCTTTATCAATACCATTTCCATTATCATGATAAATGATTTTTATTTCATTATCATTTTTACTTAGAGTTATATTTATATTACCTTCTTCTAGATTTTCAAAGCCATGATTTATTGAGTTGTTTATAAGATTTGTAAAAATCTGCGAAAAAACTCCTGGGTAAGAGTTTAGTTGTATTTTTTCACTAGCTTTTATATTTACACTTACCTTTACTTTTTTTAATACATAGTTTAAACTAAAAATTACTTCATTTAGATAGCTTTGTAAATCAAACTCTTTTTTATCATCTAAAGCTTGATCAACAGCAATTGTTTTAAAACTTTTTATTAAATCACTTGCTTTTTGCAAGTTAATATATGTCATCTTTGATAAATCAATCGCAGAATTTAAATATGACTCAAAATTATCTTGAGTCATAATCTCATTTTCATAATCTGCTTTTAATTTTTCACTTATATCTGTAAGATGACTAATACTTGTAATCCCAACACCTAAAGGTGAACTGATTTCATGAGTTGCGCCTGCTACTAGATTTCCTATCATTGCCATTTTATCTGCTTCTATTAAAAGCTTTTTTGTTTCATCTAATTTATTTTGAGTATCTTCATTCTGTTTTTTTAATATGATTTTTTCAATTGCTATTTGAACAGTACAATAAAGTTGGGCTAAACTAATTGGTTTTATCAAAAACGTATCTATTCCAAACTCTATTGCTTCATCTAAAAGACTTGTTTCAGAGTGAGCTGAGCTTACTATTATAATTGTGTCACTATTTTTTTGTCTAATATATTTACTTAATTCAATACCACTCATCTTTGGCATTTTTATATCTGTAATAACAATATCAGGTTGATATTTTTCAAAAAGTTCTAATCCCTCTTCACCATTTGAAGCTACTTTTATATTTTTAAACTTCTTTTCTAAGAAATAAATAAGTTCATTTCTAATGAATTCATCATCTTCTACATATAATATAAGTATATCTTCTAGTGTTTTAGCTTTCATGACTTACTCTTATTTTTAATATCTGTTATAACAATTATACATAAAATATGAAATTAATCATAGTTTTTTATTAAAAATGCAAACAAGACAATCTTATTAATAATACTTTGAATCATTTTAAGATAAGATACAAACAATTTCAAAAAAGAAGAATTAGGAAGAGTATTATGTTAGAAAGAAAAGGTTCTATACTTTCAGTAAGAGAAGATATTAAAGTTTTTGATTGTACTATCAGAGATGGTGGTCTAGTAAATAATTACCAATTTTCAGATGAATTTGTAAAAGCACATTATGAAGCTTGTGTAGCCTCTGGTGTTGATTATATGGAAATCGGTAAAAATGTATCTCCAACTATTATGAGTGAAGATGAGTATGGACCATGGAACTTCTGTAAAGAAGAGGATATTAGAAGAATTGTTGGTGAAAACAATACTGATATGAAAATAGCTGTTATGTCTGATATTGGTAGATCTTTAAAAGAAGAGTTAAGACCAAAAGAAGAATCAGTTGTTGATATGATTAGAATTGCTACATATATTCACCAATTACCAGCTGCAATTGAATTAATAGAAGATGCACATGCTAAAGGTTATGAAACAACTGTAAATGTTATGGCTATATCAAAATCTTTTGATGATGAATTAACTGAAGTTTTAAATCAATTAGCTCAAACACCTGTAGATGTAATCTATATTGCAGATAGTTTTGGTTCATTCTACCCTGAACAAATTGTAAAACTTACAGAAAAATATTTAAAAATTGCAGAAGCAAGTGGTAAAAAAATAGGTATTCATGCACATAACAACTTACAATTAGCCTATGCAAATACAATTGAAGCTATGACATATGGTGCTAGTTTCTTAGATGTAACTGTATCAGGATTAGGAAGAGGTGCAGGAAACTGTCCTATGGAACTACTAATTGGTTTCCTAAAAAATCCAAAGTATAAACTAATGCCAATTCTTAAATTTATTGAAGAGTTTATTGTACCATTAGAAAAAGAGCTTGACTGGGGTTACTCAATTCCATATATGCTAACAGGACAGTTAAACGAACATCCAAGACCTGCCATGAAAGCAAGAGATGAGAAAAATACAGAATATAGAGAGTTTTACAGAGACTTATTAAAAGAATAAGTTTAAAAGTCTAAAATTAAAAGGGATAACAATTATCCCTTTTCTTATTTAAAGCTACTTAAAATAAGAAAAAACCTACAAAGTAACTAAAACACAAACACGGATATAACGCCAAACATATAATTAAAAATCTTGTATCTTCATTCATGAATATATTATAGAAAAAATGTGTATTAAAAAAGTATCATTGACAAATTTTCACATTTTTTTAATATTTCTTCATTTTATGATGTAATTAAAGTTTCTTTTTGTTAAAATAAATCAATTGAAAGATGGTTTAGAGTTTCATCTTTAGCTAAGATTTATTGAACACAACTGCAGTAGAACTACCCTGAAGAACACTTTACTTTATATTTTCAAGATTACATTAATATAAGGCATTAAAAATGGCAGATTTAAAAAACGGAACTATTAAATGGTTCAACGACGAAAAAGGTTTTGGATTTATTCAACCTGAAGATGGAAGCAAAGACGCATTTGTACATTACAGACAAGTAAATAGCACTGGTTACGGAAGAGTTTCTTTAGAAGAAGGTCAAAAAGTTTCTTATGAAACTGAGCAAACTGATAAGGGTGTTCAAGCTGTAAACGTAACTGTTTTATAGTAGCCATTAGTTATAGAAGAGTTTATAACTCTTCTATAATCTTACTAATTTCAAAAATTCTTGGAAACGTCTCAGTTTCCTTCTTATCATAAATAGTTTTTTCATCAACAATTACCCTAAAATCACCACCAGAACTTTGTATTAACTTAATATTTACACTTGGGAAAGACTCCCTAATTTCCTCTTCTACCCTAGAAGCTCTTGGCAAATAGTTTCAAGCTGTACAATAAAAAATTTCTACTTTCATAAATAAAACCTTTTAATACTTAATTTATTACATAATAGAATATATATGTTTAAAACTTTCTAAGTGCTTTCCATGTTCCTGCATTGTGAACATCTTTGAAACCTTGAGCTTTTAAAGTATGCTTTGCTATACCACTTCTACTTCCACTAGCACAACAAACGATAATAGGTTTAGTTTTATCTAATTTATCAGTACTACTATTAAGTTTATTCAATGGAATATTTATACTCCCATCTTTATGGGCCAAATTAAACTCATCTTCTGTTCTAACATCTATAATAAGTCCACCTTTTTTAAGTAATTCAGGAACTAGTTTTAAGACTTTATATTGCATGTATTTTTTATAAGCAAAGTAAGCTATAAATATGATAAGAATATAAATCATATTTTCATTCATCAAAGTCCTTTAGTATTAAATATTTATTATTATACTGATATAAGATTAACATCCACAAGAGATACTACTAGCTTTTCTTGCATTTTTACCATCTGTTTGGTAACCATCTCTAATCCACCAGTCTAGTCCACCTATTAACTCTTTTACTTTAAAACCTAATTTCGCCATATTTAAAGCCCCTTTAGTAGAAGCATTACATCCTATTCCATCACAATAAGTAATATAAATTATATCTTTATCTAAGTTTATTAAAGTTTCTTCAGTCATTGTTCTGTGGGGTAAATTTATAGAATTAGGAATTCTTTCATACTCATAAGCCTCATTAGATCTTGCATCAATTACAATAATATTTTTATCTTCTTTTAATGCAATATTTAAATCCCATGAATCAATCTCATACTTTAGCTTATCTTCATAGTGTTTTATTTGTTCATTCATAGTTATCTCCAAAATTTTTAATAACTATATACTAATCTGTTTATTAATTCAATTAAAAGAAGCTTCTTAAATCCAACAAACCTTAGTAGTATCAATATTTACATTGATTTTATCGCCTGGTAGAAAACTTTGTTCTTGCATTAGTTTTCTTGAAATTTTACAGTTAAAACTAATTCCTGAAATTGTAAACTCTATTAATAAATCATCTAAACCATTAAGCTGTTGAATAGAGCTTACTTCTGCAATTAATGTATTTTCATCTTTCATTTCTTCACAATCTACTCTACATATATTTATAGAATCACAATTTATCATAGCAACTGCATCTCTTTTTTTACTTTTACTATTTTTTATTTCTAATCTTTGCCCATCTATAAAATGCTTTACTAAATTTCCATCTTCATTTTTTTGCCAAGGTGAAAAAAGAAGATTAACTCCCCCTGCTTCAACTAAACTTCCATTAAATAAAGCAACTTTCCTATCACAGATATGATTAAGCCAGTTATGATCATGACTTGAGATTAAAATAGTTGTGTTGTACTTTTGTTTTGCTGTTAAAATTGCTTCTTTTATCAACTGCGCAGAATTTGTATCAACTCCTGTTGTTGGTTCATCTAGTATCAGAACTTTTGGTTTTAATATAAGTCTTGCAGCAAGTGCTACTCTTTGAGACTCCCCACCTGAAAGTTGACTCCATTTTCTTTTTGAAAAAGAGTTATCAAGTCCTACTAAACTCAAAGCTTCTAAGACTTTTTCATCTAAATTATCTGTTTGTTTTCTAAGTTTCAAACCATAAACTATATTTTCATAAACTGTTCTTTTTAAAAGATATGGATTTTGAGGTACCATTACTACACTTTGTCTTGTTTCAAAATCAAGTTTGCTATTACATAAGCCATTAAAGGATACATTTCCTAAGCTTGGTTTATCTATAAAAGATAAAAGAGAAAAGAGTGTTGATTTACCACTTCCATTTGGACCAAAAAATCCTATTATTTGATTTTCATCTAAAGTTAGATTATCTATTGATAAAACTCTTCTTCCATCATAGTATTGTTCAACATTACTTAATTTATATAAACTCATTGTGTCCATTTCCTTTTAAGCATTGACAATGCAATATTTACCATAAGAGCAACAGCAAAAAGCACAAGACCTAATGCAATTCCAGTTACAAACTCACCTTTACCAGTCTCTAAAGCAATTGCAGTAGTAACAGTTCTTGTGTGATATTTGATATTTCCACCAACCATCATAGAAATACCAATTTCAGTCACAATTCGTCCATATGCTGTAACTGCCGCTGTCATAATTCCAAATCTAGCTTCTACTAAAGTTGCATTTAATATCTGAAAAGATGTAGCACCTAAACCTTTCAAAGAGATATAAAGTCTTTTATCAACTGCTTCAACTTGCGTGGCTGTTAAAGCAATAATAATAGGCAAACCTAAAACTATTTGTCCTATTATTATTGCTTGTTGAGAAAAAAGTAAATCATACTCACCAAAAGGTCCTACCCTTGATAACATTGTATAAGCAACTAAACCAATAACAACAGTTGGTAAAGCAAGAAGTGTATCTACAATAGTTCTAACCACTGCCTTGCCTGGGAAGTTATAATATCCCAAAGCAAAGCCTAAAGGAAGACCTATTAGTAAGCTTATAAGTAAAGACCAAGAAGATACAGTAACTGTCGTAATAATCGCAGAATAAACACTCTCATTTCCAGATACAAGTAGTTCTATCGCTTCATTAAAGCCATCAGTAAAAAGATTCATCCCGTTTTAATCCTAAGTTTAATTTTTTATTTATTTACCAGCATTAGGAATAAATAAAGCTTTTCCTAATAATCTAAAATCAGCAATTGTTTTTTGAGTTTCAGGCTTAATAATCCAGCTTGTAAACTGTGCTGCTAATTCTGGTTTAACATTTGAGCATTTTTCTTTATTAATTGATACAACAGAGTATTGATTAAATAGTGTTTTATCACCTTCAACTACAATTTTCATTGTATTTTTATCAGCTTTTTGTGATTGATATTTAATCCAAGTTCCTCTATCTGTCATTGTATATCCACCCTTTTCAGCAGCCATGTTAATAGTTCTTAACATACCTTGACCAGTTTGAACATACCAAGATGCTTTTTCAGGAGCTTTAGTTAAAGCTTCTTTCCAAAGTTTAATCTCTTTTTTGTTTGTACCAGAGTTATCACCTCTTGAGAAGAATTTAGCTTCCTTATCATTAATTTTTTTAAGTGCTGCTGCTGTTTGCATACCTGTTACCATTGCAGGGTCTGCTTTTGGTCCAATAACTACAAAATCGTTATACATAACTTGAGTTCTATTTACACCGTAACCTGTTCCAACAAATTTCTTTTCAGCACCAGGTGCATGTACAAATAAAATATCTACATCACAATTTCCACCCATTTTTAAAGCTTTTCCAGTTCCTGTTGCAACCCATTTTAAAGTTGTACCAGTCTCTTTTTCAAATTTTGGTGCTAAATAGTCTAATAATCCAGTATTATCTGTACTTGTTGTTGTAGCCATCATTAAATCTTTTGCGTTTAATCCAGATACTAATGCTGCACTTAATCCTAAAGTTACTAAAGTTTTCTTCATCATTTTTTGCTTCCTTTTTGTTTTAACTAATTAAATATATTTGTTTGTTTTTTTACTAATTTGTTATTAAATTTAATAACATAAACCTCTTGACCTACATCTATACCTGATGTCTCTTCCCTAGTCACAAGTATAGAATTACTCTCATACAGTGCTGTTATCATTCCTGAACCATATTTATTATTTCTTGTTACCTTAAAACCTCCATTTTCACAAGTTCCAAGTACTACATTTACTCTTCCTTGCTTTGTTTTGAAATCTTGATGATTCATAGCAAAATTCACATCATGATAAAAACTACTACTTCCTTGTAGTTTATGTAAAACAGGTACTGCAAATAAGTGCATATTTACCATCGCAGTAAGTGGGTTACCTGGTAAACACATCACAATAGTATTTTCCATTTTTCCCATCATTATTGGACGTCCAGGTTTTACATTTACTCCATGAAATGCAGTTTCTAAACCATTATCTAAAAAAGCTTGACCTACAAAATCAGCATCTCCCATAGAAATACCACCAGTTGTAATAATTACATCATAGTTTTTCATATTTGAAATAAACTCTTTTGAAGCTTCTAAGCTATCAGGTATTACTCCACTGTAAGTTGCATCAAAACCATTTTCAGTAAGTAATGACACTAAAGCATAAGAATTACAGTTATAAATCTCTTCTTCATCACTACTTTCCCATGGCTCTTTTAACTCATTTCCAGTTGATACAACAGCAATTGAGATTTTTTTGAAAACCTTAATCATTGTAAGACCTTGTGATGCTAAAAGTGTCACATGAGAAGAAGTAATAATCTCACCTTTTTCAAATAAAACATTTCCTTCTTTTTGCTCTTCACCTTTTAGTCTTAAATTTGCACCCTCTTTTATATTTTCAGGAACTCTAACTGTTTTATCTGTTACATCAAAGCAGTTTTCAATAGGAATAATCGTATCAACATCACTAGGTACTTTTGCACCTGTCATAATCTTGTAACATTCATTATCCCAAAGTGATTCTTTTACAGCTTCACCCTTATCACCTGCATAAATCACTTTATTTATGTTTAGTGTTTTTCCTGCATCACTTGCTTTAATTGCAAAACCATCCATTGCTGAGTTATTAAAAGCAGGAAGATTCTTAACACAAAGTACATCTTCACTAACAACTCTACCAATTGCATTTGCTAAAGGAATAATCTCTGTAAAACTTGTAGCCTTTGCTAAATCTAAACTTCTTTTAACTGCTTCTTCAAAATCTAAATATCTTAATTTATTGCTCATTTAAAACCTTTATTTGTCTATATTTTTTAGCAATTATTTTTGCTACTTTTTCAATAATATTTGCATCTAACTTTTCACAAAAAGTAAGAGACAAAGCATTTCTACTTGTAGTTTCATCATAGCCCATAGCTTGGATAATTCTTGAAGGTTTTGATAAACCTAAGCTACATCCTTCACCATTTGTAATATGTATTTCATCTAAACTAAGAGTTCTTATAAGCTCTCTTGCTTTTATGCCTTTTAATGCAAAATGAAATGAATAATCTAAAGTATCATTTGAATCAACAAAATAGTATAGATTATCTCCAAGTGCATTTTCAAGTTCATCTTTAAAACTGTGTTTTATTGAGCTTTCAAAACTTTGAGCTTTTAAAGCTTCAAATATAGTATTTACAGCAATACTATCTATAAAACCAAAAGACTTTTCTTCAAATAATTCACCATCAAAAAGTAAAACACCAGATGTAGTAAAACCAGTTAATTTATAAGAGTCAAAATATACAGCATCACTATGTTCACTAAAACTTGCACTTGCATTTGATATAATCTTTGCACTGGTAAGTTCTTTGATTTCTTCTAAATTTGTTTTTACAAAAGTGTCCATCACATATGATGAAAGAAATAAAAAGTCAATATTTTCACTTTCTATTTTTTTTGTATCTACTTTTCCATTTTTTAATAAATCCAGCCATAAAAGTTCAAAACCTAAAGACTCAAATGTCTTTGCTGCTTCATAAACACTATGTGTTTCACCTTTACAAACAGCTATCTTTCCTTTTTTTGAAAGCTCTAAAAAAAGTCCTAAAAAACCATCTTTATCAAAACTAAAAGTTGTTAAATTAGTTTTAGAATATTTAGATATAAACTCTTTTTTTAAATCTAAATAGCTTTCATTATTACTTAATACACTTAATGACAAATCACTATTTATATGCAAATTTTGCATATTTGTATACTGCAAAGAGTTAAGCTTTATCACAACATTCACCTTTTACTTTTATAATCTCTTTATTATCTTTCAAAAACAGCTCATCAAATCTTTTTTTTGCATACTCTTTTATATCTTCTTGTAGAATTTCATAAGTATCAACAATTTCCCTTGCTTTTGGAGTAAGAGAACTTCCACTATCCTCACCCCTACCTTTTTTAGTATGTACAAGTTCATCTTCTATATGCTCTTCAAGTATTTTTATATGAGTCCATGCTTTTTTATAGTTCATACCTACGATTTTAGCTGCTTTAGAAATAGAACCAGTTTGATCTATATATTTTAAAACTTCTGTTTTACCACCACCAAAAACCAAGTTGTTTTCGTCATCATCAATCCAAACTTTAACTTTTACTTCCATGGTTTCCTCTTCTTTCTCTAAATATTCCTAGCTGACAATGAGTTACTTGAATATCAGAATTTTTTACAGTTGAGCCCACAGTATTAAGTGTTGATTTTTGTGCTTCATCCCATAAAACTTTACACTCTAATCTTTTATGCCCCATGTAATTCTCTTGTAATCTATTGTAAACCTTATCACTAGAACTTTCAAATCTCAGTTTCCCAAAAACACCTAACTCACAGTTAGTGATTTTAACACCATACTCATTTGTAATTTTTGCCATTTGTTTTGGATGCTTTCCAATAAGTCTTGCAACCTTAAAAGCCTTTAGACAAGATAGTTTTCCTTCTTCATCTAAATTTGTAAATAAAAGTTCTTTTTGAACTTCATCTAAACTAGACATCAATTCTTCCTTGGTGAGTATAAAGATTCATCTTTTTACCCCTTGCAAAACCAATAAGTGTTATTCCATGTTTATGTGCTGTTTGAACACCAAGATAAGTAGGTGCTGTTCTTGAAACAATTATAGGAATTCTGTGCATTACTGCTTTTGTAACCATCTCTGAACTTAATCTTCCAGATACAAATAAAACTGACTTTATAGTGTCAAGTTTTTGTAATTTACACTTACCAATTGCTTTATCAATTGCATTGTGTCTTCCTATATCTTCTGCTGTTACTGTTGTTCCATCAAGTAAGTAAATCATTGCTTTATGAACACAACCTGTTAGATTATATAGTTCACTTTCTCTGTAAAATATTCTAATTTCATCTGAAATTGTTTGGGGTTTAATTTTAAATGCCGTTTGATTAAAAGGAATTACAAGCTCAGTAGCTTCTGTACCTGTAACTCCCCCACCGCAACCAGAAGTAAGTGTTTTTTCTTTATATAAATTTTGAAGTGATTCTTCATTGATTTTCGCTTTTACATCAACTCTTAATCCCTCTTCACTTATTTTTATATCTTCAATATCATCAATAGAAGAAATTACATTCTCACTCATCAAGAAGCCAATGGCGTGTGCATCTTGATCTTTTGGAATTGTCATCATTGATATGGTTTTTTCTCCATTTAAATATAAGTTTAATCGTGACTCATCAATCGTCACATCTTCGATTTCAGTTGCTTCATTTTCTATAAGTTTGTCTATTACTACTGTTTTTAAATATTTAGTGTTGTCCATATCTCTTCTCTCTTAATATGCTAAGTTTGCATATTTGATAATATCAAAATTCTAATATGCTAGTTTTGCATATTAGTAAATAAATAGAAAAAGCAAATCAGTTTCCCAAAGGGGAAACATGATAGCTTTTCTATTTTCTTAAATTCTCTTCTTCTAGAACATCAGGTCTTAACTGCTCTAGATACTCAACTGGTAATTTTCCTGTGATTACTCCAGGGATGTATCCTTTTACAGATACAAAGTATGAATATACTGTTTCAAATGTAAAGAACGAAATAATCGCACTTCCCATAAAGTGAATAAATAGAATAAATCTTTTGAACTGAATAGTTTCAGCATGATTTGCAGCATCGGGGAACATCCACCAAATGATAAATCCACTAATAACTAGTTTTGATCCAAATGCAGCATACATATAGTAGTTAATTCTATCCATATGCTTGTATTTTCCTCTTAAGAAAATTTTATTCCAAATTTTAACACTTGGTCTTATGAAAAATTTATGATCTTTAAATGCGATAATTGTCATCAGTAACCAAACTGGAATCCAACCAACACCAACTATTTCATGCGTTGCTCTCATAAATCTTGCAATCTCTCCACCACCTGTCCAGTTTCCAAATGTAATTGAAAAACCTGTGATAAATAGATACATCATAATAACTATATTTAATAAAATTACAATTCTTTGAAATACAGAGTAAACTTGTACTTTGTCATCATGTCTTGTAATTTTAGCTTGCTTTCTACCCTTTGCAACAATGAACATTGTTAAAAATAAGAAAAACTCCACAGTAAAAACTATTGGCAGTAAATGTTGTCTTTCTTCAAATGCTCTAACTACTTCAGGTGCGATTGCATCATACTCTGGACCAAATAATGTAACTTCCATTTGTTCATATTTAGTTAATGACTCATATGGAATTACTTGACCAGTAAAATTACCCTGTGCTATTTGCAACAAGAAGTTATAAACATAGTTTATATCCGCAATTGTTGCTAACCAAAAATACCAATAAGTAAGAACTACGAATAGTAAGCCTATAATTAAATAGGCTTTATATTCGCTAAGAAAACTCTTATTTTCCATATGCTTTATCCCATCCGTACGGTTTAGGAGCTGTTTGAACACCGTGCCCGAAAGATAGAACTCTTTCTCTATAAATATTAGAGATAGATTCAGAATCACCAACTAGTAAAGCTTTTGTTGAACACATTGCTGCACAAACTGGAACTTTACCTTCTGAGATTCTGTTTTGTCCATATAAATGTCTTTCGTGCTCAGAGTTTGTTTCATCAGGACCACCTGCACACATAGTACATTTGTCCATAACTCCCTTTGTACCAAATGCACCATTTTTAGGGAACTGAGGAGCTCCAAAAGGACAAGCGTATAGACAATATGAACATCCAATACACTTATCTTTATCATGTAAAACAATTCCGTCTTCTCTGATGTAGAAACAATCAACTGGACAAACTTGCTCACAAGGGGCATCAGTACAATGCATACAAGCAACAGACATAGAGAACTCTTCGCCTTGCTTACCTTCATTTACTGTTATTACTTTTCTTCTAGAAATTTCTACTGGTAATTCGTGAGCTTCGGCACAAGCAACAGAACAACCATCACAATGGATACATCTGTTTTCATCACAGTAAAACCTCATACTTGAGAAATCTACTTTTAAATTATTACTACTCATGTGCTTCTCCTAGGCTCTTTCAATTCTACATAAACCACCTTTTGTTTCAGGGATCTGCGTAACAATATCATAACCATAGTTAGTTACAATATTTGCATTATCACCGATTGCAAATGGTAGTGTTCCCTCAGGGTATTTGTGAGATAAATCTACACCTTGCATTACACCCGAGAAGTGGAATGGCAAGAATACTCTATCATCAGCTACACTGTGGCTGTATTTTGCTTTAACTTTAATCTTAGTATTGTTTGGCGAATGAATCCACATCATAGCACCATCTCTAATACCGTGTCTTCCAGCTAAGTCTGGATTAATATCACAGAACATTTCTGGAGTTAATTTAGCTAAATACTTAGATGCTCTATTTTCCATACCAGCACCATTCATATTTACAAGTCTTCCCGTAACTAAGTTAATTGGGAATTCTTTAACCCATTCTTCTGCATTTTGCTCAGAGATATATCTAGTATCAACTCTATAGTGATCTTTCTTATCTGCAAACGTTGGGTATTTTCCAACTAAATCTTGTCTTGGAGAGTGTAATGGCTCTCTATGTAAAGGAATTGGGTCTGCGAATGTCCATACTTTTGCTCTTGCTTTTGCATTTCCATAAGGAGCAATTCCTCTTTCCATACATTTTTCAGCAATAATATTTGAAGTATCAACTTTCCAGTTTTTACCAATTTTCTTTTTCTCTTCATCTGTTAACTTAATCTTAAGTACTTCTTCAATGTTATCTCTTGTAATTTCAGGATAACCATCTTTATTTACAGAGTTTTTAGGTGCTGAACCTTTTCCTGCTAATAAATCTTCACCGTCGTGCTCAAGTCCAAATCTATTTCTGAATCCCATACCACCATCTTTAACACTTCTGTTAATGTTGTATAATAATGGAGATCCACAATGATCCTCAGTCCAACAAGGCCATGGTAAACCATAGTACTCACCAGCCATTTCTCCGTATCCTCTCATAGATACTTCATCGAACATATGCCAGTTCTTTTGATGTTTTTTAAGTCTTGCAGCCGTCCAACCAGTTAAACCAATTGTTTTGATTGTTCTAGCAATTTCATCTGTACAATCTTCAGGCCAAGTAAACTCTTTTTTATTCTCTCTAACTAACATACCTGCTGTTAATTCATCATAGAATCCAAGTCTTTTAGCTAATTCAAACATAATGTCGTGGTCAGTTTTTGACTCATACATTGGCTCAATAATTTTATCTCTCCACTGTGCTGATCTATTTGTAGCAGTTACAGAACCACTAGTTTCAAATTGAGTTGCAGCAGGTAAGATATAAACATCATCTTGCTTATCAGTAATAATTGCACCCTCATTTACAAATGGGTCAACAAATACTGCGATATCTAAATTATCTAAGGCTTCTTTTACTTTTACTTGTTGTGCAGTTGATGTAATACCATTTGCCATAACAAATAAAGCTTTTAAGTTTGTACCTGCATTATGAATAGCATCTTCTCCTGGATTACCACCAAGAACTCCAGCCCACCATCTAGCAAGTGTGAAACCTTTTTTATTCATCCATTCAGGAGCTTTAAATCTTCCTTTTAACCATTCATAATCAACATTCCACATTTTTGCGAAATATTTCCATGAACCATCACTTAATCCATAGTATCCTGGTAATGTGTGTGATAAACAACACATATCAGTAGCACCCTGAACGTTATCGTGACCTCTTAAGATGTTTGTTCCACCACCTTCAATACCCATGTTACCAAGAGCTAATTGAACGATTGGAGCAATTCTTGTATTTGAAGAACCATTATTGTGTTGCGTTAAACCCATAGCCCATACTAATGTACCAGGAGAATTTTGAGCATATAACTTAGTGATTTGCATAATTAAATCAGCATCAACACCAGTTACATCAGCAACTCTATCAAGTGGCCAGTTTTTAGCCTCTTTTTTAATGTCTTCCATTCCGTAAACTCTATCTTTAATAAAGTTTTCGTCATGCCATCCGTTTTCAAAAATAATATTTAACATACCATACATAAATGGAATGTCTGTACCAGGTCTTAAACCTGCATATAAATCTGCTTTTGCAGCAGTTTTAGTAAATCTTGGATCAACAACAATAATTTTTGCGTTGTTTCTCTCTTTTGCTTTTAAGAAGTGCTGGAAACCAACTGGGTGATTAACCGCTGGATTTGCTCCAAAAATAATGATCGCCTTAGAGTTTTGAATATCCCCTAAAGAATTTGTCATAGCACCATAACCCCATGTGTTTGCCACCCCGGCAACTGTTGAGCTATGTCAAATTCTAGCTTGGTGATCTATATTATTAGTTCCAAACATTGCAGCGAATTTTCTAAAGTAATATGATTGCTCAGTATTAAATTTCGCTGATCCTAAAAACATTGTTGAATCTGGCCCATCTGTTTGTCTTAAAGATTCAAGCTTATTAGCGATATTGTCTAATGCTTCATCCCAAGAAATTCTTTGCCATTTTCCACCTCTTTTAACCATTGGGTGTTTAACTCTAACTTCCGATCTAACCATATCAATCATATCGGCACCTTTACAACAGTGACCTCCAAGTGATACAGGGTGATCTTGAGCTACTTCTTGTCTTACCCATACACCATTTTGTACTTCCGCTTCTACACCACAACCAACTGAACAAGCTGTACAGATAGATCTAACCATCTTTGAACCAGGGAATGGATTTTTAATCTCTTCCTCAGTAGCTTTTCTTGTTGCTGTAGTACTTGCAAAAGACGATGTAACACCAAATGCAGTAGCTACTGCAGCCATTTTCATAAATGACCTTCTACCTACTTTTGCATTTAGAGTTTCATATGTATTTGCTGACATACGCCTCTCCTACTCTTTTATATTATTGTTATTTTGCTGCTTTGTAGAATTCTTCCCACGCTGCAGTTTTTCTGTAAAGAATCTCTTTCTTTCTAGAAGACCCTTTTACAACACCATTATTCGTATCATCTTGAACTGATGAATTACCAGTAGCAGCCAATACACTAGTTCCCGCAGCAACTGCAGCACCAGCAGTAACAATTGCAGTTTTCTTAGCGAATTCTCTTCTGCTTTGTTCCATGACTGACCTCCTTATAGAAAAATAAGCCCCTGAAAAGTAATCTTTTAAAAACCTGATTGTTTTTAAAAGACTCTTTATTTTAGAGACTTTATAAAAAAAGCTTAGCTTTCTTTATAAAATCCCTAAAAGAGAAATTCTCTTTTAGATATCTTCCTCAACATCATATTGGATGTCTTTTGGTGTTTCTTCTTTTGGTCCTAAAGCCTTTAATGCTTTATTTCTAGCTCTTCTTTGCTTTTCTTCTTCTGATATTTCCTCCACAGCACAAGAAGCATCTTCTTTTGCTTGTTTTGGTTTAGGTGCAGGTTTTGAAACTTCTAAATAAAGTCTTTCAAACTCTACAAAAGAATTTAAAACAATCATTAAATCTTTATAAATATTTCCATGTTCATGTTCATATATTTCTTTTCCTATTTCATCTATAAATTCATTTAGAATTTGATCAAAAATACAATGAACAGTATTTTCATATATTTTTTCACCTTGAGAAATTTCATCAGTTAATTGAGCCATTAATGAAAAAATAAATCCAATTGAGTCTTCATACTCATAATAGTTTTTTTCATCTCTTCTTAATTTTGTTTTTGCAACAAAATTAATCATTTCAACTCTTTTTTTACCTGATTCAATTCCCTCATCATAAAATGAAGCTGTTGTTCTAATAGTTGCACTTGTTGGATTATGGAACAACTCATCAAACTCTTGTAATAAAGCAATATTTGAACTTGGGTCTAACTTTGAAGAAATAGACTCTAAGGCTTTTCCTGATGATGGTTCTAAAGGATTTTCTTTTAGTACATTTACTAGTCTTACTAACTCTAAATAAGTTGTAGTATCAGGAGATGCTACAAAAAAGTTTGCAAAAAGATTGTAGTAAAGTGCTCTTGCTTTGTTTATTGCTTGATTATCTTGCATTTGACATTCCTTGCTTTTTTTGATCATAATAGTTTTGCATCATAATTTTTGGTTTACAGTCTGCACAACAATATAAAGATTTCTCTTTTACAGGATCATTTGCAAAAACAGGACCCATAATAGCTGCTATTTTTTCAACTGATTTTTTAGTTGCGAACTCTACACCACACTCTACACATGCAAAAAGTTCATCTTGAGCTAAGATATTTTCCTTAAACCACATTGGTTGAAGTTTTATAACATCTCTTTCGATTTCTAGACAATCTGTTTCAGGACATGAAACTTCACAATATCCACATGATGTACATAAAGATGGATTAAGTCTTAGTGTATTATCTTTTGCATCTGCTTGTAAAGCATCTACATTACAAGCTCCAACACAAACTAAACATAAAGTACACTTATCTTCATTTACATTTACAAGACCATAATGAACATGTTCACCTGTTTTAACTTCACCTAAATCTTCATCCCCAACTAGCTTTTGAAGTCTATGAGAAAAGATTTCTCTTTTTTTAAGTCCTTCTTGATTAAAGTTAAAGTTTGAACCCTCAATAAATGAAACTTCTTTTAAAGCTTCACTTAATTCTTCTTCATTCATAGCAACTATAATCGCATCTTTACCGTATTTCTTTTGGTAAATGTCATTCACAATTCTAATTGCATCACCACTTCCTTTTGAGATGAAGTCAGTGTAAAACACAAGTTGAGAACCTGAAATCTGAGCTAAAGTTAAAAAAGCAGTTTCATCTAAAAACTTTTCACCCTCAATTGCAAAAGGTAAAACACCCTCTTTTAATTCAACTTCTAAAGAAGAAATGTTCATTTTTTGAGGTGTAATTAAAGGATGAGTGTTTGCAAACGCTTTGCTCATTTCAAAAAGAGACTCTCTATTTGATGGAGCATAATCAAGTGCACCACTTGGACAAACAGAAATACATCCACCACATCCATGACAATCTATTTGTGAAAAAGACAATACTTTTGTTTCGTCATCTTTTGTAATAGCAACACTAGGACAAACCTCTTCACATTTAGAACAAATAACTTCTCTTCTTTCATTATATTGACAGATTGTTTTATCATATGTTGTAAATTTTTTGTAAGAGTAAGAGTTGATATTTTCTTTTAGTAAAGATACAACTTCCTCTTCACTTGATTCTTTTGGATCAAAGCATCCACTTTGCTTAATTCCCTCTTCTTTGGCATCATACCAAACAATCTGAGAAACATTTAAAGTTACATCTTTGCCTTCATCATCAACAATAACACTTAAGTTTCCAATATGACCTGAAATAGATTTGATGATATTTTCTTGTACAAAAAATAGTTCAAAATCATCAGGCTTAATACAGGCTACAAATTTTTCATACTCTTCTTTAGTATTTGCAACTAAAAGTAATTGATTTGTAACTTCTTGTGAGTAAGATATATCTTGAGCAAAATCGTACTTATTAGCAGCTATATCATATAATTTATAAACATTTTCAATTTGAGCTGCCATTGAGTCTTTTGTATTTTTGATATAAAAATCGATTTCATCTGCATTTACTTCTGCATTTACCTCAGAAGTATTAGAGATTAAAAAACTTTTTTCTTTTATTTCATCTAAGTTAGTAGATACTAGTATCTCTTCGCTAACAGGGAAATCTAAACCTTTTGGGTTGTAATATATAAATTCTTGCATAACCTATGCCCTTATCAATGGTAAAAAATATTTTACCTAATTCTAATAGTATATTTTTAAATGAACCTTAAATATTAAAAAACTTTTTACCTATATTTTAAAGGGTGTTACTTATAAGGACTATGTTTTTTACAAAAGATATAAAACTTTTATATTTAGTGTATTAAAGCTATATTTTGAACATATTTTTGTAAACTAAAGTATGATTAAAAGATTACCAATACTACTATTTATATTTATCATTTTTTATATATATTTCAAAGATGAAATTTTTCCAAGCAATACTATTAAAATAGGTATGTCCGTTCCTAAAACTGGAATTATTAAAACATGGGGAGAATCAGTTGAAAAAGGTACTAATGCATACTTTAAGCATGTAAATGAAAGTAGACTTTTAGGAAATAAAAAAATTGAACTGCTAATGTATGATGATAAGTATGAACCAGAACTTACAATAGAAAATGTAAACAAATTAATATTTACAGATAAAATTTATGCTCTTTTTGGATTTGTTGGAACACCAACAGTTAAAAATATCTTACCAATTATACATGATGAAGATATACCATTTTTTGGTGCTTTTACTGGGGCTTCTTTTTTAAGAGATACAAAAGATGAGAATTTTATTAACTTTAGAAGTTCATATAAACAAGAAATAGAAAAAATAGTTGAATATTTACATAAACAAAAAAAGCTAAATAGAATTGCAGTTTTTTATCAGAATGACGATTATGGAGAAGAAGGTTATATTTCCCTTTTACAAGCCTTAGAGAAAAGAAAACTCCCTTTAGTTGCTGAGGGTTCTTATAAAAGAAACACCTTGTCTATAAACCACGCTTTCAATGAGATAAAAGATGCACAGCCTCAAGCTATTGTGATGGTTGGAGCTTATAAAACAAATGCTTTATTTATCAAAAAAGCTAAACAAAATCCAAATTTGAAAGATGCAATTTTTTGTAATATTTCTTTTGGTGATGCAAATGCAATGGTAAAAAAACTTGACGAGCTAAAAATCAGTTCAAAAAATCTAATTTTCTCACAAGTCGTTCCTAACTATCTAGATAATAAAATACCTGTTATAAATGAGTATCAAACACTTATGAAAAAATATTATCCAAATGAAGAGTTTGGTTTTATTTCCCTTGAGGCATTTATGGCTTCTAAGATTTTAGTAAATGCAATTTCTAGAATAAAAGGTGACAGAACAAGAGAAAAATTAATACATATGCTAAAAACTACTCCTTCTGATTTATTAAAAGGTTTACATTTAAAGTATAGAAATTCTCAATTATTTAACAAAACATATCTATTTGAATATGATGAGAATAAATTTAAAGAGTTAAAATGGTAATAAGTAAATTAAAAAAAATAATTGCATATTTTGATGATTTAAGTTTCAAATACAAAACTTCTTTTTTAGTTTTTATTATTGCTGGTGGTATGATTTGTATAGTTATTCTATCTCAGATTTCAACTTTTACAATCAAACAAGATTTTGACGTACTTTTTGATAAAAGAACAAAAAGTTTAATTAAATTAGAGAACATAAAAGATACCTATAATGTAAATATTCAAGCTACTATTAAAGACTTGGAGAATGATGAACTAACACTAAATCAAGCAAAAGATGTTTTACTTTTAGCTCAACAACTTATAAATAAAAACTGGAATTCATATAAAGAAGAGTTAGAAAAAAAAGCTGATAGATTTTATATAATTTCATTTATAAAAAAGTTTTTCATAAATGAAGAGAACTATTTTGAAAATGAAGTTCTAAAGAAAAATATTATGAGAAATGTTGATAAAAAAATGTTTCAAATAAAGTATGATTTAAACTATATGATTGAAAATAAAATAGACTATGATTATGCAAATTTAAATCTAGAAATAAATGCCATTTCTATTTATATTACAAGTTTGATTAATTATGATTTATCCCTTGCTATAAATGAAAAGAGAAATACCCAAAAGATTTTCAATATAATCATGATTTTTTCAATTATATCTATTATTTTAGTGTTTTTATTTTCTATTATCTTGTCAGTTTATATAATCAATAATTTTAAAACTTTACATAATACCTTAGAGCAAAAAGTAGAAGAGAAAACAAAAGAGCTAACAGAACTGAATGCTTACCTAGAGATAAAAGTATCAAAAGAGGTTGCTCAAAATAGAAAGAAAGATATAATTATGTTTCAACAAGCTAGACTTGCAAGTTTAGGTGAAATGCTAAATAACATAGCCCATCAATGGAGACAACCACTAGGATCTATTACTATGATTGTTCAAAGCTTCCAAACAAAAATGTTAATGGGAAAATTAACTGATACCTTTGTTGATGAAAAAGTAAATGATGCTTTGCTTTTAGCAAATAACATGTCTCAAACCTTAGATGATTTTAAAAACTTTTTTAGCCCCAATAAACAAAGAAGTAAGTTTTTAATCAAAGATTGTATTGAACACTCTATTGAGCTTTCAAAATACTCTTTAGAAAAACAAAGTATTCAAATAAAATTTGAAATCAAACAAAATGTAGAACTTCATACTTTCTATAATGAACTATCTCATGTATTTTTAAATATCATTTCCAATTCAAAGGATGCTTTATGTAGTACTATTAATAAAAATGATAGAATTATAAAAATAATTGTAAATAAATATAAGCATAATGTAGTAGTAAATCTAATAGATAATGGTGGAGGAATCAATGAAGAGATTGTTCCTAAAATCTTTGAACCATATTACACTACAAAATATAAAAGTGCCGGAACTGGTATTGGTTTATATATGTCAAAGCAAATAATTGAAAAACATATGAATGGCTCTATTTCATATAAAAATATTGTACATAAAATAAAACCAAATGATAATACAAATTTTAAATGTTCCTTATTTACAATAAAAATCCCAATTTCAAATAATAAAGAGGCTATAAATGAATAACAGAGATTTAAATATCTTACAACAATTTAATATTTTATACTTAGAAGATGATGTAAGTCTATTGAAACATACAAAAGATGTTTTAGAAGACTTTGTAAACAATATCTACGCAGTAAAAACTTCTAATGAAGCTATGGATATATTATTAAATAAAAAAGTTGATATTATTATCTCTGATATTCTACTTGAAGATGAAAATGGAATTGATTTTTTAAAACACATTAAACAAAAAAATATCACTATTCCAACTATTTTAACAACAGCTCATACGGATACAAAATATTTACTTGAAGCCATAAAATTAAAAGTAGAAAACTATATAGTAAAACCAATAAATATAAAAGAGTTACTAAATAGCTTACATGATGTATTGCTTCCTATAGTTCAACAAAAAGAGATTCAAAAGAACTCAAATGTAATTAGAACTATTTCAGCTATCACAGATAGTAAGCAAGTTGATATTGTAAAATTTATCATCAATAACCTAGACAATGAAAACCAATTTACAGCTTCATACAGTGATATTATGGAAGAGATTTCTATTTCAAAACCAACACTTATAAAACTTTTTAAAGAACTTGCTGAAAAAAATATTTTAGTTAAAGTACAACATAAAACATATAGATTTAATGAGTCTGCCCTAGAGCATATTTAATGCAAAAGGTTGATTTAAAAAACACCTATGTTATCTCTGACATACATGGCTGTTATTATACTATGCTAGCTTTGATAAAGAAGCTTCCATCAAATGCTAATTTAATTTTTGTGGGAGATTTATGTGATAGAGGACTTTACTCTAAAAAAGTAATAGAGTTTGTAAAAAACAATAATTATCCATGTATTTTAGGAAATCACGACTTTTATCTTTTAGATAATATAGAAGATTGTTTAAATGGTGCTAAGGTTAGATGGAATACAAAAGAGTATATGGGTGGACTTGTAACTATTGATAACTATAAAAACGATTTAGATACGCTAAAAGAGCATTTAGAATGGATTAAAACTCTACCTCAATACCTAATAATAGAAAACTATTTTATTACTCATGCTTTTTGCATGCCCTACTTTAAAAGAAGAAATGATAAATCAAAAACTCATGCTATGATGACAAATCGAATTTCAGATAAAGACGAATGGGATTGGGATTGGGAAAAAGATTGGAAGAAGTATGAGTATATAAATATATATGGTCATGAGTCTTCAAAAAATATAGTAAGAAAACATAACTATATTTGTATTGATACAGCTTGTGTTTATGGTGGAAAACTTAGTGCTTTAAATTTAGATAGTTTAGAAGTAATACAACAAGACTTAATAAAAAAAGATGTGCTACTTTAAATCGCAGCCACATCCTATAAGTTTTTCATCTGCTTTTAGATAATCCCTTACTTTTTTTGAGATTAAATCAATAGAAATATTTAAAAGTGCTGTGAAAAATAGAAGTATTACAACTTTATCTAATCTAATATCTGCTAGGGCTGAATCTATATAAAAACCTAAAGTCGCAACCCCTAAAATACCAAGTATTGCAGACTCTCTCATGATTACTTCCCATCTATAAAATAAAAAAGCTAAAAATGAACTATAAAGCCTTGGTAGTACTTCATAAGCATATAGATTTAAATGACTTGACTTATCTAATACATACTGCATTTCATTTGATTGTTTACCAATTATAAATGCTATAATTGCTCCATTATGAAGCATTAAAGCTAGAACTGCTGGAAGCATAGAAGCACCAAAAATAGATAAAAATAAGAAAGCTAAAATATACTCAGGAGTTGATCTTAAAACTACTAAGAGTATATGTGAAAAGAACCTACCTGTTTTACTTACAAACCTATATGAAATCATTGGGAATAAAATAAGTGCTAAAATAGCTGTAGTTACTAAAGAAATCTGAGTTAAAACTACAGTATTAAAAACTCCTGGAACTATTTCATTTACAAAAATTTTAGAGAACCAATTAAAGCCTTCTATTAAAGTATAATCATTTTTTATTGGACTTGGAATAATATCTTCTGTTAAAAATCGCACTAAATTATCATAAGAAAAAGAATTTATACTCATAGGCATTTGAATAAATGATATTACAAATAAAATCAATACAGTAAACTTATTAAACCAAAATTTAATAGTTGCAATAAGTATATAAAAGATGATTAACATAAGCCATACATCATTATAATGACCTTCATTAAAAGATGAAGATAAGTAGTATCCTAAAGTTGCAATTCCTACAAAACCCAAAATTGCAGAAGATTTCATAGCACACTCAAATCTATATAGTGTATATGAGATTAAATGAGGCATAGCATTTGGTAACTTTGTATAAAAAAATGCTGATATTTTTGATACTTTTTGAGAAATAGTTTTTTCATCAAAAGTATCATACTCTTCAAGGATTTCAGCATAAACTTTTGCAAGTATAGCACTATAAGGTAAGGAAATTGCCAAAATAGCTGTTATTGTATTTAAACCAAAAATTTGAAGAAAAATTAATGCCCAAAATATTTCATGAATTGCTCTTATATAAGCTAAAGTAACTCTAACTAGCATATATTTAAAATAAAATGATAGTATAAAACCAAATACAGCTGATAAAACTATAGAGATTGTTGCAATATAAATAGTTTGTAAAACTGCTTCAAGTAAAGTATCAATTGAAGAAAAATTTATATCTTTTATTCCTGATATAAATTTACTTAATTCTAAAAAAGGTTCATAAGCAGAGATCTCTAAATCTGCAAAAAATAGAGATATTACAAATACAGCAAGAAAAATCAAACTTACATTTAATTCTCTTGATTTACTACTCAACAACATAATAAAGCCTATTTGTATCCTCTTTTGAAATAGATGTAGTTTGTTTATCTAGAAGTATCTTTCCATTTTTTATACCAATTATTCTATCAAAGTTTTCAATTGCTAAATCCACATTATGCATCGCACAAATAATTGTTTCAAAGGATTTATGCATAATATCAATTGACTTTTTACATATATATTCATCAAGAGCAGATATTGGTTCATCTGCTAAAAGAATATTTTTACCTGAATAAATAGATTTAGCAATTGCTACTCTTTGTTTTTGCCCACCTGATAGATTTAAAGACTTTGTTAAAAGCTTACTTTCACATTCAAGCTCTTTTAAAATCTTTGACACCTCATATAAGTCCTTTTTAAAAGGTCTAATTAGATTTATTAAATTATAAATTGTTGATTTTTTTTCAAGTGTTGCTGTATAAACATTGTGATAAGAAGTAAGGTTGTTTACTAAACCTAAATCTTGTGGTAAATATGAAACTTCTTCGCTTTTTATTTCATATAATCTTTTTAAAAGTGTTGACTTCCCGCTTCCACTTGAACCAAGAAGAGCGATTTTTTCGCCCTTCTTTATTGACAAATTAATAGAATCTAAAACTTTTTTATTTTCATAAGAGATTGTTTCATTTTCTAAATTAAAAATCATTAGTCAATAAGTCCGATTTTTCTACCAGTTTCTAAAACCTTATCATAATCAGAGTTTTTAGCTTCGATAAACTTAGCTCTTGGGAATGCATCTAGGATATCTCTATCATCAAGCTTTAATAATGCAGCTTGAACTTTTTTGATGAAACCTTCACCATAATTTTTATCTACATCAGCTCTAATTGTAAAGTTGTAGTCATAGTAATCTGGAGTTTTATAGATAACTTTAACTTTTGAAGTATCAATATTTCCAGCTTTTAACTCTCTATCCCATACTTTATAGTTAACAGCACCTAATTCATAAGCACCGCTTTGAACTAAAGAGATAGTTTTAGAGTGATTTCCTGAGAAACCAACTTTTTTAAATACATCAGCAGGAGCTGCATTAAAAGTCTCTCTAATAAAGTATTCAGGCATTAATCTACCAGAAGTAGAACCTTTTGAACCAAATGTAAAAGTCTTACCTTTAACAGCTTCTGGTAAAGTTTTAGCTTTATCTAATCCAGTACTTTTATGAGCAATAATATAAGAGTAGAACTTTGGATCTTCAACACCTTGAGCGATTGCTTGTGAATCTTTAACTAAAAGTCTTGCTTTAACACCTGAAAAACCACCAAACCATGCTAATTGAACTTGATTATTTCTAAATGCAGCAACAGATGCAGAATAAGACTTAACTGGAACAAACTTAACATCAACACCTAACTCTTTTGTTAAGTAAACTGCTAATTTAGAGAATCTCTCTTTTAACTTTGTTTCATCCTGATCAGGAATTGCTGTAAACGTAAATGTTTGTGAAAATAGTGTAGTTGCTAAAAATGCAACTGCGAAAAGAATTTTTTTCATAAAAAAACCTCAATTTTTTGAAGCATTAATGAAGAAATAAAGATAGAAAATTATACTTTATGTCCAACCTAAACCTTAGGTCTGTATGCTAATTTATGTCGAAATACTATAATATCTTGTATAAAATAAAACTTAAGGAAAAGTAAAAAAAACTTTACCATTTTACTATACATCCTTAAATTTGTCTCTAATCTCTAAAAAGTTGTCTAAATTTTTAAAGAATAAGTCTATTAGAACTGGATCAAAATGCTTGGCTCTTTCTTCTTTAAAAAGATTAAAAATTCTATCATCATCCCAAGCTTTTTTATAAACCCTATCACTTCCAAGGGCATCAAATACATCAGCAATAGCAGTTATTCTTCCATATATATGAATATCTTCTCCACTTAAACCTTGTGGATAACCCGAACCATCATATTTTTCTTGATGTTGGTGAGCAATAATTGCTGCTGCTTTTAAAATAGGTTTATTTGAAGATTTCAACATATCATAACCAATTTGAGCATGGGTTTTCATAATCTCAAACTCTTCGGGAGTATATCTACCTGGTTTCTTTAAGATATCATCAGGAATTGCAACTTTACCTATGTCATGCATTGGACTTGCCATTTTTACTATTTCAGCTTCATTTGCAGGAAGTCCGTAATATAAGGCTAAAAGCTTAGAGTATTCAGCTACTCTTTTTACATGCATACCTGTTTCTTTATCTCTAGCTTCTGCAATAGCACCAAGTCTAAAGACTACTTCTCTTTGTGTTTCTATAATATCTTCATTTAACTGCTCAATTTCTACATTTGCTTTTTCAACTTCTTTTTGAGCTGTGATATTTTGGGAAATTGCAGTATAACAAACAAACTCCCCATGGACATCATATTCAGGACTAATTACAGTTTTTAACCAATAATACTCACCATTTTTCTTTTGGTTTCTTATTTGACCCCTCCAAACTTTGTTTGAGGTAATTGTTTTCCATAAATCATCATAAATTTCATTTGGTGTAAACATATCTTTTAAGATATTATGATTATTTCCCAATAATTCATCTTTTCTATACCCCGTTAAATTACAAAAAGCTTCACTTACGTATATGATTTCACCATCTTTATTTGCCCTTGAAGCTATTACATATTTATCAAATGAATCTAAAATACCATTTAGGTCGTAGTTTAATTTTTTAATATCTTCATTACTTTTATTTAAAGCTTTTATATTCTCAAAAGACCTAATTGCTGTAATAATTGTGGTAATTAATTTTTTTGAAGTAAGTTCAGTTTTTTCTTTATAGTCATTTATTGCATAATCCATAACAACTTCACTCTCAGGAACTAGTCCTGATTGACCTGTTCTTAAAACTATTTGTAAGTCATGGTTATTTAAATCATCTCTGATTGTTTTTACTACTTGAAGTCCTGCATCATCACTTTCCATGATTACATCAAGAAGTAATAAAACTATATCATCATTATTTTTAACAACTTCAATAGTTTCTTCACCACTAAAAGTACTAATAAACTCTAAACCCTTACCCTTATAAACAAAGTTTTTTAAAACAGTTTTAGTTAAAGTATGCACATCTAACTCATCATCTGAAATAAGTATTTTCCATGTGTCTAAAATTTCATTTTTTTTATCTTTTGACTTATAAAAATTTAATTTACCCATTTTTTAATCCTATTAGAATTATTATACTTTAAAAAGTATAATAAACTCTACTCCATTTTCATTATTTTGACAATTTATCTTTCCATTTAATTTACTTGTAACAATATTATAAATTATATTTAAACCTAAACCACTACCACCTTTTTCTCTATTAGTAGTAAAAAATGGATCAAATATTTTTGTTAGGTTCTCTTTTGGAATTCCTTTTCCATCATCTTTATATATTAATTTTATATTATCATCTTCTTTTATTACTTCTATTGAAACTACACCTTTTTGCTTAGGTTCATAAGCATGAATAATAGAATTCATGATTAGATTTGTTATAATTTGAGAAATAGCTCCAGGGAAACTATTGATTTCTAAACTACTCTCACATGTAATTTTAAAATCTAAATTAGTTTTTTTAGTAACACTATGAATTGAGAAAAGAATCTCTTGTAAGTATTTTCTTATGTTAAATACTCTTTTTTCTTCACTAGTTTGATCCACTGCTACTTGTTTAAAACTCTTCACTAGATTTGCAGCTCTTTTTATATTTGTATTAAGTAATGTTGAAAGCTCAAGTGAAGTATTTAAATACTCTTCAAACTCCTCTTGACTCATCATATCTTTTTCATATAAACTTTTAACCTTATCAGTTATTTCTTTAAAATGAGTAATTCCTGTATAGGCTACTCCAATAGGGGTATTTATCTCATGGGCAACACCTGCAACTAATCCACCTAAACTAGCCATTTTTTCTGATTCAATTAACTGTTTTTGTGTCTTTTTTAGATTATCTATTGAGTGTTCTAATTCATTATTTGTATCTTCAAGTTCCATAGTTCTTCTTAAGTTTTGTTCTTCTAATGTCTTTTTATCTTCAATATCTCTCCATACAGCATGAATTACTTCTTCATCGTTAAGAATAAGTTTGGTTAGTACTATTTCAAACCAAATTTCTTTACCTTTTGATGTTAAATGTAACCACTCAAATCTTGCATGACCTGTTTTTAGACACTCTTGAACAATGACCTTTGCTTTATCTTCTGACTTTTGTCCATCAAATTGGTATAAAGGAGAGAGTTCAGTGTGTTTTAGATTTAAAAACTCTTCTTTGCTCTTATAATCAAGCATTTTTAATACAGCATCATTACACTCAATGAATCTTCCATTTTTCATCAAGGACAAACCATCACTTGAATCATTAAATAGTGTTTGAAATACGTTTCTTTGCTCTTCTAAATCTTTAGATTTTTGTAGTACCAAACTTTTTGTATCTGATAATTTTTTTGTAAAGTATAAAACAATCAAAAGTATGATTATAAAAATAGTTATTACTCTATATAAGAGTTCATAATTAATTTCTGTTTTAATTTCTGATTTAATCCATTTATTTTTTATCTCAAATTTTTGATTTGGAGTAATATTAAATATTGCTTTGTTCAAGATACTTAAAAGTTCTGGATACTTATCTTGTATTAATATATAATGGTTAAATCTCTCTTCACTTAATCCTGAAATTTTTAAATCTGAAAAACTATTTTGTAGTTTATAAACTACAACTGCACTATGACCTATAAAAGCATCAACCTCACCTTTTGAAACCAAACTTAAAGCCTCATCAATTGATTTTGTTTCCCTAATATTAATATCTGGATACCTATTTTCTATAAGTGCATGTGAACTAAAGCCTTTTGGTAGAGCAACAGTTTTTCCTTTTAAGTCTTTTATTCCATCTAGAAATCTTCCTTCATTATTTGTTACTATTGCATATTTAAAATCTGCCATACTATTACTTACAAATGAGCCTTTTATAGAAAATGCCACATCTCCTAAAGCTGGTATCATATCAATTTTACCATTTTCAAAAGCTAATACAGTTTCTTGCCAATTTTTATACTTCTTAAACTCAAAATTTAAGCCTGTTGTTTTTTTTATTAAATCTAAATAATCTTTTGCTAAACCACTAAACTTATCATCTTCAATTAGTACTATTGGTTTCCAATCAATCTCTGAAAAGTATATTGTATTATTTTTCTTAATAAATTCTTTTTCTTTACTATTTAAGTTTAGGCCTTTATTTATATAGCCATATTTTTTATAAACTGTTTTTATATATTCAAAGCTTTTAAAGTTTTCAAAAAGTGATAACTTAGGAATAAAATCATCACTTTGTTCATAGGTTTTTAGTAAATTATTATCAAAATATACTTTTATAAAACCTACTTTCTGAGGTACATTTACTATATAGTGAAAACTGTTTTGAGCTCTATGTTTTATTAAAGGCTTTTCATTTGATGAATACAATATATTTGATGAGTTATTAAAAATTTCTATTTTTTCTATATATGGCAATCTTGAAAAAACATCCATTACCCTTGATAGTTCTTGAATATTCTCTATGAATATATAGTTTGAAGCAACCGCTGCTATTAAAGAGTTTATTTTTACCTTTGGTAAAATATAAGCATTTGTATAATCTAAAAATATCTCTTCATAAATACCATTAGTTTTAATAATTTCTAAATTCTTATTAAATAAATCTCTTAATGCTTTGTTTTTAAAAGCAACATATCTTGGGTTTTTACTTGAAAATACAAAATCAATATTATATTTATTTTCAATACTTCTATCAAGTTTATTTAAATACCATTTAAATATATTTTTGTCTAAAACAATAAAATCAACCTCATCATTTACCAATGCTTTTACTTGCTCAAATTGATTTGCTGTTTCCATATAGTTTTTATTAGTTTTTGGTTTTAATACACTATTGTAAGTTTCACCTAAATATTTTTTAGCATTATAAAAAGCTAAAACTTTTTTATCTTTTAACTCTTCTAAACTCTTAATAGCATTAAATCTATATTTTTTTGAAACTACAACATTTTCAAAACTTAAAAATTTATCTGAATAAAAAAGATTATCACCCTCATTTAGTTTTCTATTTACAGCTATATCAAAATTGTCATTTTTTACTAATATTGAACTAAGTTTATCTACACTTACGTTCTTAGATTCAACAATATTTATATCACTTAGAATTAATATCTCTTTTAATAAGTCATACTCTATTCCCTTTACTTGACCTTGACTAATAGTATAAGGTTCTCTATCTTTAGCAAAAGCTATTTTCACCTCTTTTTTAACTTTTAAATTATTAGTCCAACTTGAAATAATAGTCTCTTTTGTTTTTTGATCTATTGAAGATAAAGATTTATTGATAATATTTACTAAATTATAGTCTTCATACTTTGATAATACATGTAATTCTTGAGCTTTAATACTATTTTGAGAAACAGCTTTTAAACTAGTAATTAATAGCTCTTTTAATTTGCTCTCAACTGATATTTGTAATTCAAATAAAGCATCAACGGAACCATTTAAAACCCTTGTAATTGAATCTTCTAAGTTTTTTGTTTCTACTATTTCAATATCAGGATATTTTTGTTTTACTAATTCTATAGTTGCATAGCTTTTTTGAATTGCTAATCTTTTACCCTTTAAATCTTCAAAGGTTTTTATTTCAGAATTATTATCTTTTACATATAAAAAGTTTTTTACCCATAAATAGCTATTTGAAAACTCACCATAAGAGGCTCTATTTTCAGAATATAAAGTTGTTGGTAAAATATCAATTTCACCTTCTTTAAAACTTTCAAGTAAGTTACTCCATTCACCTTTTACTAACTCATAATTTATTCCTGAAATATCTAAAGCTTTTTGAACTACTCTTCCTCCAATTCCATCCATTTCATATTCATTTTTAAACTCACTAATAGCTGTCCAGTTTTCAACACCAACTTTTAATATCTTTTTATTTTTTATGTAATCTAATTCTTCATTTGAAAACTCAATAATATTTTTAAGCCATTTATCCTGTAAAACTTTTGATTCTTCAATAGAAATAGAATTTATTCCTTTTTCTAAAATTGAAGTAAATGTTTTTAATTTTTTATTTATTCCTATATGAAGTTTTCCATACTTAGAATAAATAGGTGCTACTATTTTTAGATTGTAACTATCTAAATCTAAATCTTTTGCATTTTCTAATATTGCACTTTTTGCTTTTTTTGTTTGAAGTTTATATAAAATATCATTAATAGATTTGGCATATATTATATTTGCATCATTAACTTCCTCATTTATAATTTCATTTGTAATAGAGTTTTCTAAAGTAACAACTGTTTTATTTTCATAATCGCTTAAAGTTTTTATTGAGTTATCATCTTTATGAGTAACTATATAATAAGGGCTATAGTTATAAGAAGGAGAAAAACTAAATATCTTTTCTCTACTTTGTGACCAAGAAAGACCAAAAATAGCTTCATTTTTACCATTTTTTACACTATTGTAAGCATCAGACCAACTATCAAAAACCTTATATTTAAAATCTGTTTTTAACTTCTTATTTAAAAGTTTTAATAAATCTAAATGATAGCCCTTTACTTCACCAAACTTATTAAGAAAGCTATATCTTTCCCAATCTTTCACAAGAGCAAACTTTATATCTTGGTTTCTTAAAAGCCAAAGTCTCTCTTCAAAGTTTAGTAAATCAATTTGTTTTTTTTGTTCAAAATATCTATATTCATTTTGAATAATCCATTTTTTTTCAAGTTCAACTAGTTCATCATAAGAGATTTTTTTTATTCCTTCTTGAACAAGATTTTTTAAAGTTATATCATCTTTTTTAACTGCACTATAAAACCACTTATTTATTTTAAAATCATCTAATGTAGTAAAGTTTTTATGATCTAGTGAACCTACTAGTTGAAACCAAGAGATTAAAGCATCATCTATAAAAAATTCTGTTTTAGAACTTCTTATATCATCAAAACTTTCCTTAAAACTTTCCTTTTCATCTAAATCTAAAAAAGGATAGTTTTCTTTTAAATAGCCTTCAAAAAAACTTCCTTTTAAAACACTTATTTTTTGATTTTTAAAATCTTTTATTGTTTTAAAATCTTCTTTTTTCTCTCTTTTTATATAAATATATCCTTGGGAAGGATATATTTTATCAATATAAGTTACAAACTCTTTTCTTTGTTCATTTTCAAAAAGCCCAGAGTGAATATCTACTTCTTTGTTTTTTATAGCTTCTAAACTTTTACTCCAACTATAAGCTTTAAAGTTTATCTTTACATTTTGTTTTTGTGCCCAAAGCTTCCAATAATCTACAAAAATACCATCTGGCTTGCCATTTTTGTTTAAAAAGGAATAAGGAACCATATCTTTTATTATTGCAATATCAATTTGTTTTTTTTCTTCTGCATGTAAAAAATTAAAAAGTAAGACAAAAAAAATTAGTATTTTTAATAAGGTTTTCATTTTTCACCTTTGTTATACCTAAGTATATATTTAGTTATTCTATATTCTTTAAACTTAAATGTTCAAAGTTACTTATATCAAAAAGTAAATTTTACTTTACTTTTTAAGTCTTTTTTGAAAAAAACCTTGTACAATTACGGATTTTATTTATATTATATTACAATTATGTGTAAAACATGTGTTTTGAAAGGAGTTTTATGAACAATGAATATAAATTAACTAAGTTCGTTAAAGCTGCTGGGTGAGCTGCAAAGATGGGTCCGGGGGATCTTAAACAAACAATTTGCAACTTAAAACCAAATGACAGCAGAATTTTAGTGGGCTTTGATACAAGCGAAGATGCTAGTGTTTATCAAATAAATGATGATCAAGCTATAGTTCAAACACTAGATTTTATTACTCCTGTAATTGATGATCCATATATTTATGGACAAATAGCAGCAGCTAACTCTCTATCAGATGTATTTGCTATGGGAGCAGAGGTTAAAACTGCTTTAAACATCGTAGGATTTGATAAAGCTAATCTATCATATGAAGCCTTAGGAGAGATTCTAAATGGCGGAAATGAAAAGATTAAAGAGTGTGGTGGACTTTTACTTGGTGGTCATACTATTGAATCACCTGAGATGTATTATGGTCTATCAGTTACAGGTATGATACATCCAAATGAAATAGTAAGAAACAATACAGCAAGAATTGGTGATGTTTTAGTTCTTACAAAACCTATAGGAATGGGTGTTTTAACAACAGCTATAAAAAGAGATTTGATAGAAAACTCTCTTATTAGAAAATGTGCAGATATTATGGCTAGTTTAAACTATCTTCCTTCTAAAATCATGAGAAAGTACAAAGTTAGCTCTTGTACTGATATTACAGGTTTTGGACTATTAGGTCATGCTTTAGAGTCTGTAAATGAAACTACTTCATTTATGATAGAGTGTTCAAGTGTACCTGTAGTTGAAGAAGCTATTGCTTTAGCTAGTGATGGTGTAGTTCCTGGTGGAACAAAGAAAAATATGAAATACTTAGAAGATAAAGTATCTTATATGAGTGGTTTATCACAACATTGTAAAACACTACTTTGTGATGCTCAGACATCAGGTGGCTTACTAATTGCTATGCCAAAAGAAGACGCAGTTGAGTATATAAAAGAGCTTGAAGAATTAAGCTTTGGTTATGCTTCAATTATTGGGGAAGTTATTCCTAAAGGTGTTAAAGATATTATAGTTCACTAACTATAATATCTTAATACATACTACTTATAAGCTCATTTTTTTTCTCATGAGCTATTTCAAAATCACAAGCATATAAAGAGTTTGATTTCAAAAATGAAATAGAGTCATTTATAGTTTTCATAGCATCATTTGTAAGAAGAAAATACTGCATTATTCCTTCATGAATATCAACAGCTACTAGTTTTAAACTATCACTTTCTTCTAAAGCTTTTAGATGATTTTGCTCAAAAGCAGTAAAAAAAGCCAAACAAGCAGGATCAGGAAACATAATATCATCACTTGCATGATACTTGTGTTTTATAGTTACTAAATGACTAAAGCTTTCTAAAGTACTGTTTATATCAATATCATTTCTAATTCGTAACATTTGATTTAAACTATCAGTTACTTTTAGTTGCCAAACTTCTTCCATATTCTCTCCTAAAACTTATTATTTTTCTAGTCTATTTATTAGCTTTTCACCAAATGCTTGTTCTATATATGGTGAGATTTGCCATTGGGTTTTAAACTCTTTGTATTCATTTACTACTTTACTTATATTTTTTGTATCTTCAAAGAAAGCTCTGATCATTATGTTTTTAGGAGTATGTTCCATATCTATGAACTCTAAAACCTGTGTTCTATATCCCATAATCTCTAAAACATTTGCTCTTAAACCATCAGTAAGTAGTGATGCTACTTTTTCTTTGATGATTCCATACTTCATAATAGGAGCCATTTTCTCATTTTTGATTTTCTTTAGTAATTCATGCTGACAACATGGCACTGCTAAAATAACCTTTGCATCCCACTTTACAGCTTGAGCTAGTGCTTCATCAGTAGCAGTATTACAAGCATGAAGTGAAATAACCATATCAACCTCACCGTACTGCTTGAAGCCTTTTATATCACCTTGTTCAAATCTTAAGTCATCATAGTTTAGTTTTTTTGCTAGGTTTGAACAAAACTTAATAACATTTTCTTTTAAGTCAAGCCCTACAATCTCTACATTGTAACCCATCTTTAATACAAGATAATCATAAAGAGCAAAAGTTAAATATGCCTTTCCACAACCAAAATCAATAATTCTAATAGTTTTGTTTTTATCTAAATATGGAATACAATCAGAAACCAACTCTAAATAACGATTTATTTGTTTAAACTTATCATATTTAGCTTTGATTACCTTTCCTTCTTTTGTCATAATTCCAAGCTCTATTAAAAAAGCTGATTTTTCACCCTCATTTATAATATACTTTTTCTTTCTATTGTGACTAATCTCTTCAAACTTTCTTGTGGCTTGCTTTTTGTTTATTTTAGCTTCGCCTTTTTTGTTTACTAAAATATGATAATCCCAAGAGCTTGTATGAATAATAGCTTGCTTAAAATATGTTTCAATAAGCTTTGATAACTCTTCTTTTGTTTCATCATTATTTAGGTTTTTATGTTCCACATTTTTATCATAAAAATATTCAAATTGGTATTTTTCTTCATTTTGAATGATTACTTTTTTTATTGTAACTTTGTTGAAAGTTTTTTGGGCATTTTTTTGAATACCGCTTAAAACTGAGTGTATTATCGCTTCTTCATCTACTATATTTTGTATTGATTGAGTTATGCTTTCCATAGTATTTTTAAACTCCTGTGAATTTACTGCTAATTTATAAGACTATTTTTTCGTATAATATCTAAAGTGAGTTCATTTGTATATTAATCAATGAGCTCATTTTTATTGCCTTGAATTTTCTCTATTAGTTTGTTTCTTTGACTTTCCCACTTATCTACTGGGTCAAGTCTGTTCCAAACTTCTAATATCTTCTTATCTTTTTGTGAGATTTTCATACCATAAGTCTTTTCAAAATAGAAGTATGTTCTAGCGATATTTCCTTTTATCTCATCTCTAGGCTCAACAACTCTTCTTTTAAAGTCCACCTCAAAATCCACATCTTTTCCATACCATCTTCTTTCACCTTCGATTTGTGAAAATCTAAAGTTTGATCTATCGGCATTTAGTTCACCAACTGCAGGTACAAGATTATGTAAATCAGCTTGCATATACTTGTACTTTTGATTTACTTTAGTGCAGCACTTTCTTCCTTTGTAAGACTTTCCATTTTGCTTTATACATTGCGAATCACCCTCATACCAACAAGAAAACTGTCTACCAAAGTTCTGAGCAGGAATTACATGTTCCCATTCTATTCTTCTAGCTCTTTTGTTTTGATTACCTTTTTTAGTGTACTCATTTCTTGGAGTATAACCACATGAACTTCTATCAATCATATTTGATTTATCTTTGTAGTTGTACTTACATTCTGCATAAAAAGTAATTTGATTACCTTTGTATATTTTCTTTAGAAGCTTTTTTGACTTACTAAAAGAATCAATAGTAGTATTTGCATAGATAAATGCAAAAGACATAATAAAAATAAAAACTATTCTCATAAACTCTCCAAATTTTTTGAAGAAGTATAACGTATAAATAATTTCTATAGATTTATAAAATTAGGAAGTTTTAAAATAAATAATATTTTAATATGTTTTATACTTATAATATTTCTATTTAATAATATAAATTTTATTAGTCTAAAGTATAAGACATAGAATTTTTTAAATTAAACTCTTGAAGTAGTGTTTTATTTCTAATATTTGAAATATCCTTTTCTATCTTTTTTTGATAAAAAACATAAAATAACCAAGCTATTTTTTTTATTAGTTTTGAATTAAAGTTTTTTAAGAAAAACTCTCTTAACCAAGCTGGTAAATAATGTTTTATAATTAAGTCATCTAAACTTAAAAAAGCAACAGCCACTCCATTCTCTCCTTGTCTAGCACATCTTCCAAAAAACTGTAAATCAATTCTTCTTGATTTATCCCTTTGAGTTGTGATTACATGGAGACCACCTAAAGAGTTTATTTCTTCACTTATATCAATATCTGTTCCACGACCAGCCATATTTGTAGCAATCGTAATTGAACCTTTTTGTCCTGCTTGAGAAATAATATTTGCCTCATCTTCGTCATGTAAGGCATTTAAAGTTTTACTTTGTAAACCTATTTTTTTAAGTTCTTTAGCTAAGTTTTCACTATCTTTAATAGAAGTAACACCTATTAATACAGGAATTCCTTTTTTATTTAATGAATTTATATATTCTATTATCTTAGTATTTTTTTTATTTTCATCTAAAAAGAATTCATCTTTTTTAATAATCATTTTTGAAGGAACTCGTGTAGGTATTTTTAGTATAGATATTTCATAAATTTGCCAAAATTCATTATCAAGATTTTTTAAAGTTCCACTCATCCCACATAAATGAGTATATAATCTAAAGAACCTTTGAAAACTCATTTTTGCAAAAGTAGTAGTTGGATCTGTAATCCCTAAGCCTTCTTTTACTTCAATAGCCTGATGTAGTCCATTTCCCCACGATCGGTGTTCCATAATTCTACCAGTCTTTTCATCAACGATTACAACTTTACCTTCTTTTATAATGTAGTGTTTATTTAAAAGATATAATTCTCTTGCTGTTAAAGCTTGCTTTACAAGATACTCTCTTCTATGTTTAACTTTCCATATCTCGTTTAGTTCAAAACTATTTTCTTCAACTATTTTGATACCACTTTTTGTAAGAGTTATGTCATTAAACTTTTCACTAATTTTATAATCTTCATCTTTTTTTAATAATGAAGCTATTTTATAAGCATCAACAACTGACTTTTGTAAAACCTTATTTTCAGCCGTAGCAGAAATAATCAAAGGAGTAACAGCATCATCGGCTAAAACACTATCAGCCTCATCAATTATCGCTATTTCTAAACCTCTTAATGCATAATCATTTTCATTTAGTTTTCCACTTACTTTATCAATTAAGTATTTATTAAAATCAAAAGAAGAATCTTCTTTCATTCTATCTTTTAGAAAATCTGCTAAAACCTCTTTCCCTGTTGTATAAACTATATTTGATTCATAAAGTTTTTTTCTTTCCTCAGGAGAATTTGAAGAAGTAATTGAACAACATGTTAATCCAATACTATTATAGAACTCTTCAAAAAGTTCAGCATCTCTTGCAGCTAGATAATCATTTGAAGTAAAAATATGTATAGGTTTACCAAGCCAACCTAAAACCCCAGCAGCAATAGCCGCAGTTAGAGTTTTACCCTCACCTGTAGACATCTCGATAATAAACTTCTTATATAAAGCAATTGCTCCCATTATCTGTACAACATAGGCTCTTTTAGCTGTGATTCTAAAACAAGCCTCTACACACAAAGCAAAGGCTTCTAAAACATCTTTTTCTTTTTGTTTGTTTAATCTAAAAAGAGTCTGAATTAATTCTATTTTTTTATCTAATTCTTCTTGAGCTAATTTTTGAAACTCTAAAGAAGTTTTATGTACAAATAAAGCATCTTTTTTTAAGTTTGAAGGTCTATATTTAAATTTATTTATCTTACCAAGAATTAGATTATAGTAATAATCTAAGCCTTCATGTAACTCTTTTTCTTTTATTTTTATTATGTTTTTTCTAGCTTTTTTCATAGACTACTTAAATCTTATAATGTTTTTGTAAAATCTGTTTAGCATTTGTTACTATTCTTTCAACTAAAGTTTTTGGCTCTAGTTTTATTTTTAGAACACCTGATCTTCCATGTTGTAAAACAAACTTTTGTTTATTTGTAATATTTGCTTTAACCTCAAAAAAACTCTCTTTTGTTTTTGTACCTGAATTATCTTTTTGTGATACAGCAATATCACCACCACCAAGCCAACCAAGTGCAGCAGACGGAAGCTCTTGCTTTTGATATGGAATAACTCTAATTTCACTAACACTAATTTTGTATTCATTTAAACCATGAAGTTTTAAACTTCCATTGTAAACTTGATTAGTAAAGATATTAAAAGACTCTTCTTGAGGAATTACTGCTTGAAAATGCGTCTTCTTATTAGGAAGTATCATTCCAATTTTTTGTCCCATTTGAAACCAAGTATTTTCTTTATTTTTTATCTCTTGATGAATAAAATATCCACTTTTATCTGCTTTTATAAAAAGTTTATCTTTTTTCTCTTCCAAATATTTTAATTTGTCTTTTAATAAATTTATTTGATTGTTAATAGCATTCATATCAGCTTTTGCACTTGTTCTTGCTTTTACCATATAAGCTTTTGTTTCTTTTATTGAAGCATCTACACTTTGTATTTCAAAATCTAACTCTTTATTTACAAAACTTAGTAAGACATCACCTTGGTTGACAAACTCACCATTTTTTACATGTATTTTATTTAAATATCCATCAGTTTTTAAAAATATATTTTGATAGTTATCAGTCATTACAATACCGTTTGCTTTTAATGAAAAAGGAAATGGTATCACTGCAATTATTATAAATATTGTAGCTATTACAAAAGTCGTTATTGATATTGCTTTTAATCTTGTTTTTTGTAACTTATTACTAGTAAATAAGTACTTAAAAAATTCATACCAAGGTTTCAAAATCCACATATACAAAGATATTAAAACTACTAAAACACCAAGAAAAAACCATTGATCTGCTACAAAAAGAGCAATTAAAAAAGCAACAAAGAGTCTATAGAAAAAACTTAAAACAGAATAAGTACATAACCAAAATGCTTCCCTTAAAGACTGACTTGGATTTACTACATATTCCAGTTTAAAAATATACTTTTCAACTAAATAATACCATTGTTTTTTAGAGTTTTCGTAAAGATTTGGTATTTCTAAAAGGTCAGATAAAATAAAGTATGAATCAAACCTTAATAAAGGGTTACCGTTAAAAAAGATACTTGAAACAGACCCTATAATCATCATATTAAAAGCAATACTATTAACTATACCATCACCTGTATTTGCCCAAACAATAGCTGCAATTGCTGCTATAAAAAGCTCTACTATCATACCAGCAGCACCAACTAGCGCTCTTTGATATTTTGATCTAAAAAGCCAGCTTTGCGTAGCATCCATATATGGTATTGGTGTAAAAACAAGTATCATTACACCCATTTCATTTACTTTTCCACCAAATTTTTTAACCATCATTGAATGACCAAATTCATGTAAGGTTTTTAATATTATGATTGAAATATAAAGTAAGAAAAGCTTATTAGGAGATAACATTCCTTGTGTTTGATCATATAAAGATGAAAAGTTTTCAATAGAGTATTTTATTCCCAGTGCAATTACTATAAACCATACAATAGCACCTATTTTTGAAAAAACTATTTCAGTAAAAGGTCTTGTTTTATCAAGAAATCTATCTGGGTCAAATAATGGTACTTTAAAATATAAAAAAGAAAAAACTTTAGTTTTCATCTTTTTATTATGCTTTAGTTCTGCTCTATTTAAAAGTTGTTCAGTATTTGCTTTATTTTTAAAATATAAAAGATTTTTATGGTGTAGACTTGTTAGTAATGATATAACTTCATCTTGAGTTGGAGTGTGAGAGGACTCATCTTTTAAAGACTCTTCCCAAATCTCTTCAACAGTTTTAGAAGAGTCAAGTCTAGCTAAAAATCTATAAGCCTCTTCTCTAACTCTAAAAAATTGATTGTTAAAACTATCTTCAATTACATACCATTTCTGACCTCTATAAAACTGTTTTTTTATATAACTTGAACTATTAAGTGATACATTAAGTTTTGCAACTTTAAACCACTGTTCACTAAAAACACTACCTTGCATCTATCTTACCACCATACATGCATATGTAAAAAGTCAGAGATTTTATGAGTTAATATCCAATAAACAGGTCTTTGCTCAATTTTAATCTTTGCAATACCACTCATACCAGGTCTCATCCAAGGTTTTACTTCATCTAAAAAAACTACTTTAATTGTAAAAACATTTCCATTTTCATCATCAACATTTGCCATTGGAATTATCTTTTCTACTTTTACATTAAAGTATTCATGTGGTCTACTTAAAAGGTTAAGTTCAGCTATTTGACCTACTTTTATTTCATCAATATACTCTTCTTGAACCTTTAGTTTTGCATATAAATCAGTAGGTTTAGCTATTTGAATTAAAATATCACCTTTTGAGAAAGGACTTCCAAGTAGTTTTTCTTTATCTCCTTCGATGATAATACCATCAAAAGGTGATTTAAGCTCTGCTTTTTCCAGAAAGTAATTTAGCTTTTTTAGGTTTGCTTCTGATTGCTCTTTTTTTGCAAGTGCGATTTGCATATCTGCAAGTTTTCTTTGAGATCTAGCCTTTTCTGCTTCTGTATCGTATCTAATAAGATCAGCATTAATCTCTAATTTTTTTAAAATCATTTCTTTGTCATCAAAAGCTAAAAGTTTTTTTCCTTTTTCAACATCATCTCCTGAGTCTACAAAAACTTCTTGCACTATTCCATCAAAAGGTGCTGAAACATAAGATATATTATCTGTTTGAAGATTAGTTACAGACTCAACTTTATATTCAAGTTTTCCAAATATAATCCATAAAAAAAGAATTGATACTAAAATAGTTGATAACTTCAATAAACTTTTTTGTGGTCCAAAAAAGTTTTTAGACATTTTTTCAGTTTTAACTAAAGATTTTTTAAAAATATTTTGATCATGAGTATAAATATTATTTAAAATTGGTGCAATTAAATTTAGAGCTAATCTAATAGTTTCTAAACTAGAAAATGACAACTCACTCTCTTTAAACTCTAAACTAATAACACCTATGATCTCATCTTCAAGTCTAATAGGAAAGGTATATAAATTTAAAAGCTTGTTATCTTTTAGATATATTTTATGAGCATTTGTAATTAAATCACTATCTTTATCCTCAGGATAAAATATTTCACTATCTTGTTCATAAGCTTCTTCATAAATAGCTTCTAAAGCCTTTGAACTGTAACTTGATTTTAAAAAATCCTCCACATGACTTATGGCTTTAGGAGTTACATATTGATTAAATTCCCAACCAATTGATACTCTATTTGCGTTGTATCTAGTACATAGTTCATCTACTAGTTTCATAATTGATAGTTTAAATTTATTTTCACTTACAATATAGTTTATAAGTTCAACAACTGAAGTTAAATCATTTTCTTCCTGTTCATCTATGTCATTCATATCATTTGATTGGTATACTTCAACTGCTTTTGATTTATTCTTATTATTAAAATATGCAAAAGGAACATCTTTACATAAGATAGCTCTTAATATTACATTTGTAAACTCATTTTTGTTATTGTTTTCTATTAAAAAACAAAGAAAAAATTCACTTTTTTCTTCTATACTATCTATTTTAATAGCTACTATATGTCTATTTTGAAAATTTGATTTTTCATAAGCATAAGTATTTTGTGAAGACCTTTGAACTAATGAACTTATATTATTATAAATACTATCTTTACTTATATCATCTATTGAAGCATCATCATACTCTTGAAAAAGAGTAAGCTCTTCATCTTTTTTTACAATAAAGCTTAGATTACTTTTTGTAAGTAAAGATATAGATTCTAAATACTCAAACCAAAACTCTTCTTCTTCTAAAGAAGAGTTTCTCAAATTTGTTAAACTATTTAATATCTCAATTGTGTCTGTTTTTTTACTCTTACTAACTTCCATTCAGCTCTACTTTAAAATAACATTTGCAGTTAATCCAGGAATAGCTTTTTTATCTTTATTATCAAAGTCTATCTTTGCTCTAATTAATCCACTTGAACTATCAGCCATAGCTGAAATAAATGATACAGTTCCCTCTTTAATAAATGTTTCCTTTCCATTTGAAATTTCCACATCTACTTTTGAGTTTACAGATAATTGCTGTAAATCGCTTGTTGTTAAATCAACTTCAACAAAACAAGTATCAATATCAATAATTTGAACTATTTCTTTCCCTACTTGAACCCATTCACCAATTTTAGGTTCAATTTTTGTAATCACACCACTTACAGGTGATTTTAGTTTATAATAATCCAATACATTTTTAGAAATTTGATACTCTATATACTCTTTTTTTTCATTTATAATTAGTGAACTTAATTCTGCTTTTGTATTTGTGTATTGCATTTTTAATTGATTTAGTTCATTTAAACTAATTGATTTTGTTTCATTGTAAAGTTTTTGTTTTTTATTTAAAATATCTTCAATTACAACAATATTCTTTTTTAGTGAGTTTAATTGAGTTTTATCTTTTAATAGAAGATTTCGTCTTTGCGTTTCTAGTTTTTGTAAGTTACTATCTAAAGATAAAATAACCTGACCTTTTTTTACACTATCACCCTCTTTTAAATAAACCTTATCAACCTTACCTTCTGTTGAAATACCAATTTTACCTTCATAAATAGGTTTAACTATTCCTGTTAAAGGAGCTAATAACTCCTGAGCTTGTAAAAATGTAGTACAAATACAAGCCATATATATTAATCTTTTCATTTATCTTATAACTCCAAAACTTTCTTTTGATAATTCATTTCTAACATTTGAAACTTTTAATCTTTCGATTTCTTCCATTGATAAGTATTTATTAAATAACTCTCCAATAGCTTTATCTAAAGATGCTTTTGATAACTTAAAGTCTATTAGTCTATTAAAAAATTTATTCTGATATTCAATCAAATCATCTTCTTGAACAATAACATCTTTTATACTTTTTTCTCCAAAATTAAAGGCTTTTTTTGTATCAGCTAATAATCTTTTTTTGATTTCTAAACTATCTTTATAAAACTCAACTTCTTCTTTTGAGTTATTGTATGATTCAAGTTTTGTATCAATAGCGTTGTATAAGCCTTTTTTTAAAGTATCAAGTTCTAGTTTGATTTGATTTACTTTTAATTTTGCGATTCTTAAAGCATTTATTGCTTGATTATTATATAAAGAACCTGAATATTGTAATCCTACACTCCAAGATATATGTTCATCATCATAAACTCTATCTTTAAAAGTATTTGTTAAAGTACCACTTGATGCACTAGTGATTAAATCTAACTGTGGTTTTACATAATTTTCAGTGATTTTAATCTGTAATAACTCTTTTTCAAGTTTATTTTTTGCTATTTGAAATTCTGGCCAAATTTCAAGTGCTTTTTCAAAGTATGCTTGTAAGCTCAGTACTTTTTCATTTTCATCAATACTTGGATTTTCTAATAGATTAAAATCAATATCTTGAGTATTATAAGTAGATACATTTAAAAGTGAGAAAAAATCATTTTTGTATTTTTTGATTTCACTATCTATTTTTTTTAGTTGAGCTTGTCTAATAAGACCTGAACTTTTTGCTTCTAAAACTTCTGAATAAGGTATTTCACCAGCTTCAAATTTCTTTTCAAGTAGTTTTGTGATTTTTTCATTAAAATCTAGTGAGCTTTTATAGCTTTCTTTTAACTGTTTAGCAGAGTAGTATTTCCAATAACTTTGAATTGTACCGCCCATAACATCTGAAATATTTTTTTGAGATTTTTTAGAGTATATTTTTCTTTCAGCCTTAGCTAAATTTACTTTTCCCATAGCTCCATGTTCACCAAAACCTTTAAGTAAGGGCTGAACAAGACTTAGCTTTATTCCTTTTCTAAACTCTGTATCATAATCACTTTGATATTTATTGATTAAATTACTTTGTTTTGCAGAACTTGTAAGAGATAGACTCCATTGTGAACCAATTGAAGTGACACCTTTTATTCCCATTTCTTGGGATTGGAGATTTTCTTCATAGTCGTTTAAATAGCCTCTTGTTGATTTTTCATCAACACCATTTGGTACATCTGTTCTTTGTTTTGTAATATTTACATAAAAAGTAGGATCAAAACCAGATTCTTCTAGTTTAATTTGAGATTCAATAATCTGATCTTGCATTCTATCAAAGATGATATTTGAATTTCTCTTTACAACTTCCACAATCATACTTTTTATATCCACATCAATAGTTTTAGGCTCATTTGAAGCCCAAACTGATGATAGAAGTCCTATACAACATATTGTTATAACTTTTTTCATCACTCCCCTTAATACTCTAATTAAATTTTTGACATAAGTTATAATATGAGTCAAAATTACCATTTGTTAGCTTACTAACTTTTACACAATTTTGTCCTGCGTTTTCAACTAATTCATAAATAACTTTCAATGAACTAATTGTTAATTCTCTTCCTTGACTATCTATGTCATATTCTCCTACTTTTATAGGTTCTAAAATTTCAATACTTAAATATACTTCACCTTTAGAATTAAAAATAAAAGTCATTTCACCTTCAGCGTCTGCATCTACAGAACCATCATCTTTTAGTTTTTCTTCATACCAAGTAGCTTGACCTACAAAGTCACCATTTTGATTGGCTAAAAATCTTTTATCACTAAAATATGGGTCCCATTTTCCATCTATCTTTTGCATATTTGTATCTACACTTGAGGAGCTAGTGCCACCACCACCTCCACAAGCACTAAAAAACAATACTATAAATACAAAAGAAAAAAATCTAAATACTCTAAAAATCTCTTTTGTCATCTATTTATTGACACTTATTTGTTGTTGTAACAACTGCTGTTGTGATTGTATTATCAACCTGTGCATTACCTGCTGCTTTTGCAGTTGTAGCATTAGTAACTTCAATTTCACCTTTTATAATAGCACTATCATTTTCTATATTATCATCATCTGTAACTACTGGATTACAAGTACTTGTAGTTAAAATAGTATAAGTACCTACACTACTATCATTGATTGAAAACTCATAGTTTCCTTTTTCAAATTCAAGTGCTGTACCTGATGACGTATCTTTCATAGTAATATATCCACTTAATTTATTAATTCCAGATACACTATTTTTTAAAGTAATATCTTGGTAATATTTAGCAGAAAGCAGTTTACTTGTACTTTGATTAAATACTACAAGACCTTCATAATTACTAGTTTCACTTTGCTCTGAACTATCACTTAAAGTAGTTTCATTTTCAAAAGATTTACTAAATACTACGCTTACGATATTATCCCCAAGATCAGTTGCTGAATAAGAACTATAACTACTAGTATCAGAATTATAATCACTTACTACTTCATAAGCAATATCTGTTCTAATCATATTTTGAGCACCATAAATTTCATAAATGTTATTTCCACTTTTAATGTCTAATAAAGAATCCCCTGTAACAAGTCTTTTAGTAATTGGTAATTCTCCTAAAGATAAGTCTCCACTTTGGTCTTTAGTTACTTTTAGTGATACAGCTAAACTCTCACTGCTTGTTGTTTCTTTAAAATCTTCACTTAAAACAACAATAGAACCAACATTTTCAGAATCATCATAATTTATATTTACACTATTTCCAGTAACTTCAACATAATCAATAATCTCACCTTTAGTGTTTTTTACAACTACTAATGGATTAGAATAAGAGCTAAACTCACTTACATCTAAAGTTTTAGTAGTTTGATTACTAGTTTTATTTTCAAGAATAATAAATGGATTTAATGTCATTGAAGCTTTAATAGTAGAATCTATTTCATTTGATACAATATCAAATGTAGTACCTACTTGATTCCATGAAGTTCCATTATATTGATATAAAACTACTGCTGTTTGATCAGTAAAACTTACTTCTTCTAATAAGTTATTTAAAATATCCAATACATCACCTGTAGTATTGTTAGTTTTAATATCTGCCCCACTTACGAAAGAGTAACCTTGGTTTTGTAAAATTTCAAAATCTGGAATTTGTAAGATATTATCATACTTTGTAATATAACTGTAAGAGCCTGAATTAGTCTCTTCATATAATGTAGATGAATCTACCTTCTTTGAGAAGGTATAATTAGTTCCAATAGTTGATTTTTGTGTTAAAGAACTGTCAAGTAAAGAATTACTTGTAGATGATGAAGTAGCAAGTAAACTATCACTTCCTAAACCTAAAAGATTATTTGTAACAGTTGGCTGTTGTTCATTGTTTTGTTTATCTAAATATTGTGTTACTTCACCTTGAAGTGTTGTAACTTGTGCATTTATAGGTGTTGTTGCTGTACTTTTTATATACTTTTGAAATAAATCTGTATTATCAGTAGAGGGATCATTTATAAATTCTTTAACTCCTGTATATGAGTTAGAATCACTTATAGCATTAAAAGTTTTTTCATCTAAAGTTTTAAGTGTTGATTTAAAAAGATTAGCATTATGATTTACACTATATTGACCACCTGTAAATTTATTTGTAGAACTTGCAGTTGTTGTTTTTAGAATGTTAAACATTTTAAATGTAAGATTTGTACCATCACTTGCATTATCCTCTGAGTCTTCTGTATTATAAGCTGACGAACCTTCAACTACAACCATATACTCTTTATTATTATCTAAAATACCTTGTATAGTATATCTACCATTTTCATCAGTAAAAGTATAATACTCAGTTACACTATCAACTCCAAAATCTAAAGTACTATTAGTATTATTATCAATATAATCTAATTGTCCATTTAAGTTTTCATCTATATATACTAATGCATTTTTAATAGGTCCATCTGTAACTGTTCCTGATACTTTTGTGATTGGTGTTGAAACAGTAGTTGTAGTTGCACCACCTCCTCCACCACAAGCACTTAAAAAAATAATTGTAGATGTTGATAATACTAGGTGTTTTACTTTTAACATTTTAATTCCTTTTAATATTTAGATAATTTTTATTTTCTTTTTTACTTTTATTATAAAACTAAATCTTCTGTCCATAACTCATACTCTTCATCATCATAGTCAAACAAGATATTATTACTTGTTCTTTCTATATCTATAAATCCTATTGAACTTGTATACGTACTATATTCTACACTTGGCATTATTACTGTATGCTCCGCTACTGTACTTACAGTCTGTACTTCAAAGCTTCTTAATGCTCTGATATTATCATTCTGTGTTATCTGTGTATTTCTTACTACATATTCATTATATGCACTATTTACATTACTTGATTGATTTAAACTTTGATAATTTATTGCTGCTTCAAATTCCCACATTACAATATCTTCCATACCTGTTGAAAGTTCCGTATTTATCTCTGTTAATTCTCTTTCAAATTCTGATTGAGCTACATATTGCATCGAGTAGTTATCTCTTTCTATTAATAATCCGTACATTGTATCATTTATTGTATTATTTTTTATTTTAGCTGTATCATGATTCCCTAGATATAACTTTGTTGTGTCTATTTCTATAGCTTTTTGTCCCATTGTTTCTATTGTTTCTGGGTTTATTAAGTTTCCTTCTGTGTATGCACCTTTTCCTAGCATATTTAGGTTTTCTGACTCTACATTTGTTAACTCATCATTATTATCTAGTATTCTTTTATCTTCTGATACTTTTACTGTTACTGTTTCTGCTGTTAATTTATCTAAGTATAGATCTCCATTTGAGCTTTCTATTGCTAGGATATTTATTGCATTTGAGTCTTTTACTATTACATCATCTATTTGTGTTACATATATTGAGTCACTTGAGTTAAGTGTCATTGTCTCTACATCTGTTAGAAGTGTTGAGAAGGCTACATCTAGGATTAAGTCTTCTGCTATGATTGTTCCTAGTAGGTTATCTTTTTCATTTATTGTTATATCATTTACTACATTTGCTTTTATTGTTTTTATTTCTGTATTCAGGTTTACATTTAGAGCATCTATTATTAATTTATCTGTTTTTACTAATGAGTTTACATCTTTATTCTCTATATTTGAGTTTGCGATTACATACATATTTATTGCATCTACTGTATCTATTTTTAAATCATCATTTTCTATTAGGTAAATATCATTAGTTATTTGAGCATTTAGTGTATCTACATTTGTATTTAGGTAATTTACTGTAGAACCTACACTATTTGCGCTTATTGTTAAATCACTTGCTTCTATTGTTCCGAATAAAGAAGTACTATTTACAATGATAGAGTCTTTTTCACTTAGGTACACTGTATTATTTGAAGCGTTTACATTTATTATATTTACATCTGTATTTAGGTGATTTGTTATTTCACCTATTTCATTTGCATTTATTGTTAATGTTGTTGCTTTTATTTCACCTAATAATTTATCGATAGTTATTATGATTGCATCTTTTTCTGTTAGGTATACTGTATCATTTGCTACTGTAACATTCATTGTATTTACATCTGTATTTAGGTGATTTGTATTTTCTCCTATTTCATTTGCATTTACTGTTAGCTCTGTTGCTTTTATTTCACCTAGTAATTTATCTATATTTATTGTGATTGCGTCTTTTTCTGTTAAGTATACTGTGTCATTTTCTACTGTTACATTCATTGTATTTACATCTGTATTTAGGTGATTATTACTTTCACCTATTTCATTTGCATTTACTGTTAATGTTGTCGCTTGGATGCTTGTATTTGTTCCATCTGTTATTTTATTTGCTGTTAAATTTACTTGTGTTCCTGTGATACTATTTACAAATAAATCATCTGTTTCATCTAAGTATAAGTTACTTGAAGTAGATTCAATTGTAGTAATATCTGTTTCGATGTTATTATCTAATGAACCTATTTCATTAGTAACATTCAAGATTAAATCTACTGCTGTAATATCTACTTCACTATCACCAGTTAAGTCTATATCAGTTAAGTTCCCTCCTGCAGTTATACTTACTTGCCCTAAACTTTCAATTGTTTCTACTTCAATATTTGCAGCTGAATTTAGCTCTATTTGAGTAGTTGAATCAACTGCTTTTATAATAGAGTCATCATTCATCACAATACTTCCAGTTTGTGTTGTAACTTTAAGTAAGTTATTTAAACCTTGTACTTCTATTTTCCCAGTTTGAGAAATAGATGTTTGAGCATTTATTGTAATATCTCCAGATGACGATGTAATACCACTTTGAATATCAATATTTCCACTTGTAGAGTTTAATACTATATTATCACTTCCACTTATTCCTAAGCCATCATCTGTATTTGCATTTGTTGAAGGGTTTACTAACTCTCCTTCTTTGATAGTTAAAGTACTATCTGTAGTAATCGAAATAACACCACTATCTTTAGTTTTAATATCTTCTTGGATTTCATCTGTTCTTTGAGATAAAACTAAAGCTTGTGAGTTTACATTATTTACATTAATATCATCAATATATGTAACTGTTAAATCATCTAAGTCTTCTATATAAATACCATTTACACCTATATTTGCAGTGATATTATCAGCATCAATATCTAAGCTATTTATTGTTGTAGTGTCATTTCCTGCTCCACCATTTTGTGCAAAAACTCTTAAATTTTTTGAAACTAAATCTGTAGTTGTATCTCCATTATCAAGTATATTTCCAAGTGCATAAAGAGAAATCGAAGCAGTTCCAGCATCTATTGATGAAAGCTTAATATCATCTGCTTTTACTCTAATATTTGAATCATTTGAAACAATAGAACTTGTATCTTCTAGGGATACATCTCCATCAACACTACTTATAAAAATATCTATTGTAGAGTTTACACCCGTAGATTCAACTTTTGCATTTGCTGCTAAGTTGAAGTTTTGAGCTGAGACAATTGAGATATTACTTAATGAAGTTATATTAGAGTTAATATTAATATTATCCTCTTTATCATCTTCATCTATAGTTTTTAAAAGTGTGTTTCCACCAGTACTTATATCTCCACTATCTGATACTGTTGTAATACTTCCGTCTAATGTTTGTAGTACTAAATCTCCACTAGTTACTATATCACTTTGACTTGCATCAGTTATTATTGAAGCTGTTACTACTGCTGTATCTAGTACTCTATTTACACTTATTCCATCTGATGAATCTTCTGTATCTTCAACTTCATCAACTAAAACATCATCAGTCTCACTTATAAATGCTCCACTTGTTCCAGTTTTTACACTTATTACTTCAACTGTAGTTTCTATATGGTTAGCACCAATTCCCAATCCACCTGATAAATCAGTAGTTTCAACTCTTAGCTCTTTTGCTTGGATATCTACTGTTGTATCACTTGTGTCTAAGCCTGCACTATCAGTTATAGTTCCTGCAACTAGCGATACATTTTTACTTGTAGTTATCAATCCAAGAGACAAGCTTGTAGATGCTTCATATCTTATGTTTTCATTTGAACTTGTTTTTACACCATCACCCATACTAATTGAACCAGCAGTTGCTTCTAGTTCCACTGTTCCATCTGTAGTTAAAATATCTCCTGATTGGATGATACTTGTACCAGCTAAAACTGTTATGTCACCACTTCCAGCATTTACATTATCATTTAATGTAATATTTCCAGAAGTTGCATTTAGTTTTACATTTCCTGTTCCAAGTGTATTTAATCCTATAGTATCACTTCCACCCTCAAGTGTAATATCACTTGCTTTTATTACAATATTTCCGTTATCACTAGTTGAGATATCTTCTTGTGTTGTTCCTGTAGTATCTGTATCTATGGTTGCACTAGTATCAACTCTATTTATATCTATAGTAATACTATCAATAATTAAAGCTTGTGTATTTGTAACAAAAATATCATTATCATCTGTTGTATCTACATCATTAGTATCTGCTTTTGCACTTAATGAATTTATAGTTGTATTTATATGATTTGAAGAACTTCCTATAGAGTTTCCTGTATTTAATAATAATTTATCTGCTGTAATTAAAGAGTTATTATCTATATTTGATATTTTATCTCCTGCATTTATTATCACATCACCAGTTCCTGCATTAATAGTTTCACTTATTACATTTCCAGTATTTGCTTCAAAGCTGATATTTCCATCACTACCTGTAACACTTGTTCCATCTATCATTGTTATATTACTACTTGCTAAAACATCTATTGTTTTACTTATTGTATTTGAAATGATATTATTATTTACATTTACATTATCACTTGATGAAATACTTATATTTCCATTTGTGATACTTATACTTCCACCTAATGTTATATCTGAATCACTACTTGTTCCCTCAGCTATTTCTGATGTTTTTAACAGTGTATTCCCACCTGTTATTATATCTCCATCATTTACTACTGTTGTGATACTTCCATCTTGTGTTTGTAGTACCAATGCTCCACTTGAATTTATATCACTTTGTGTTGCATCTGTTGTGTTTGTTGTTGTTAGTGTTATATCACTTCCAACTCTTTGAACTACTATTTGGCTTGTTTGGTTTATTGTTATATCATTTGCTTCTGTTACAAATAAGCTTCCACCATTTGAACTTAGAGTATTTACATCTGTTTCTATATGATTTATTCCAGCACCTGTTGAACCTATAACTTCTAATCTTAACTCATCTGCTGTGATATTATTTGTATCTGCATTACTATCACTTACTGAACCTGCTATGATTGAAACATCTGCACTTGTTGTTAATTGAGCTAAACTTATTTCACCACTTGTTGAGTATCTAATATTTGAATCATTTGCATTAGTAATTACATCTACCATTGTAATTGAAGTATTTGCTTCTACATCTACAGTTCCAGCAGTTGTAATATTTGAATTTTGTGCAAATGTTGTATTTGCTAAGATACTTAAGTTTCCAGTTCCTGTTATTAAATCATCACTTAATGTAACAGCTCCATCTAATGCACTAATTAAAGTATCACCATTTGAGCTTACATCATTTGAACTATTACTTGTTACCTCTATATTTCCTAAAGTTGCAACTAATACTAGTTTTTCTGTTGAGATTAGTTTTTCTTGTGCATCATTTGTTGTTTCTGTTGCTATTGCTGTATTTGCAACTCTATTTACCTCTACATCTACACTATCAATTGAAACACCATCATTTTCTGTGATATATAAACCTGCTCCTGCATTTGCGCTTAATGTTGTGATATTTGTATTTATATGATTAGTAGTTGTTCCTACTTTTCCTAGAGCATCTATTAGTAAGCTTTGTGCTGTAATTAAAGAAGAAGAATCTATATCATTTATTGTTCCTGCTGTTTTTATTGCTACTGCACCAGTTCCAGCGTTAATAGTTTCACTTATTACATTTCCAGTATTTGCTTCAAAGCTGATATTCCCATCTGTACTTGTAACAGATGTTCCATCTATCATTGTTATATTACTACTTACTAAAACATCTATTGTTTTATTTATTGTATTTGAAATGATATTATTATTGATATTTACATTATCACTTGATGAAATACTTATATTTCCATTTGTGATACTTATACTTCCACCTAGTGTAATATCTGAATCGCTACTACTTCCCTCTGCTATTTCTGATGTTTTTAACAGTGTATTCCCACCTGTTATTATATCTCCATCATTTACTATAGTTGTGATACTTCCATCTTGTGTTTGTAGTACCAATGCTCCACTTGAATTTATATCACTTTGTGTTGTATCTGTTGTGTTTGTTGTTGTTAGTGTTGTATCACTTCCAACTCTTTGAACTACTATTTGGCTTGTTTGGTTTATTGTTATATCATTTGCTTCTGTTACAAATAAGCTTCCACCATTTGAACTTAGAGTATTTACATCTGTTTCTATATGATTTGTTCCAACACCTGTTGAACCTATAACTTCTAATCTTAACTCATCTGCTGTGATATTATTTGTATCTGCATTACTATCACTTACTGAACCTGCTATGATTGAAACATCTGCACTTGTTGTTAATTGAGCTAAACTTATTTCACCACTTGTTGAGTATCTAATATTTGAATCATTTGCATTAGTAATTACATCTACCATTGTAATTGAAGTATTTGCTTCTACATCTACAGTTCCAGCAGTTGTAATATTTGAATTTTGTGCAAATGTTGTATTTGCTAAGATACTTAAGTTTCCAGTTCCTGTTATTAAATCATCACTTAATGTAACAGCTCCATCTAATGCACTAATTAAAGTATCACCATTTGAGCTTACATCATTTGAACTATTACTTGTTACCTCTATATTTCCTAAAGTTGCAACTAATACTAGTTTTTCTGTTGAGATTAGTTTTTCTTGTGCATCATTTGTTGTTTCTGTTGCTATTGCTGTATTTGCAACTCTATTTACCTCTACATCTACACTATCAATTGAAACACCATCATTTTCTGTGATATATAAACCTGCTCCTGCATTTGCGCTTAATGTTGTGATATTTGTATTTATATGATTAGTAGTTGTTCCTACTTTTCCTAGAGCATCTATTAGTAAGCTTTGTGCTGTAATTAAAGAAGAAGAATCTATATCATTTATTGTTCCTGCTGTTTTTATTGCTACTGCACCAGTTCCAGCGTTAATAGTTTCACTTATTACATTTCCAGTATTTGCTTCAAAGCTGATATTTCCATCACTACTTGTAACACTTGTTCCATCTATCATTGTTATATTACTACTTGCTAAAACATCTATTGTTTTATTTATTGTATTTGAAATGATATTATTATTGATATTTACATTATCACTTGATGAAATACTTATATTTCCATTTGTGATACTTATACTTCCACCTAGTGTAATATCTGAATCGCTACTACTTCCCTCTGCTATTTCTGATGTTTTTAACAGTGTATTCCCACCTGTTATTATATCTCCATCATTTACTATAGTTGTGATACTTCCATCTTGTGTTTGTAGTACCAATGCTCCACTTGAATTTATATCACTTTGTGTTGCATGACTTGTAGTAGGTGTCGCTACTCCTGTAGAATCTACTCTATTTATTTCCACATCAACACTATCTATATTTATATCTGTTGATTCTGTTAAAAATGTATTATCTCCACTATTTACAGTTAAGTTATCTACTGTTGTATTTAAGTGGTTTATTCCTGTTCCTATTGTGCTTCCTGATTTTAATAATAAATCATTTGCTGTAATTAAAGAACTCTCATCTATATCAGAAATACTAGTCCCTGCATAAGTAGCTATATCTGCTGTTCCTGCATTTACGCTGTCTATTGTTACACTTCCTGCAGTTGCATCTAAAATGATATTACCATTATTAGTTTGGATAGTAGTTCCATCTATCATTGTTATTGAATCATTTGCCAATATATCTACTGTTTTACTATTTCCATTAGTTGTCACATTAGAATTTAGATTTACACTTCTTCCTGCATTTAGTGATATATTTCCAGTTGTACTTAATAAGGCTGCTCCTATTGTGATATCTGAAGTAGCTCCTATTGCTTGAAGTAATATATCACCTGTCACTGAATCAGTAATAGAATTTGTTGTTTCTATTGAACCATTTTCTGTAGTTACAACTACATCTGCATTTGAACCTTGTGAATTAATTGAAGAGATTATTAAATCATTATCTTCTTGAATAAATATATCCCCACTTGTAGTGTTACTTAATGAAATTGTTGATACACTTGTATCTATATCATTATCTTCACTTGTACCTATTCCATTTACTGCACTTAACGTTACTTCATCTGCTATGATATTTGCATCTTCACTTACAAGGGTATCAGTTATCGCATCTCCAGAAGTAACTGTTATATTAGAACTTGTGCTTAAAATTGAAATATTTACATTTAAGTTTGCATCATATGTAATATTTCCAGAAGTTGAAGTTGTATATTTCTGAGCAGTCATAGTAATATTTCCAGACGTAGCTTCAATAGAAATATCGCCACTAGTTGAAGTTACATTACCTGTTTGATTTATATCACCTGAATCAACAACAATATCAATTACGCCTGATCCACTTTGAGTGATACCTTTTATTTCTAATATATCTGTTTCTTGTAGGTATATATCACCACTTGTACCATTTGTTAATGTGATATTTGCTACTGTTGTATCTATATCATCACTACTTGTTCCTATTCCTGCTTCTGCTGTTATTGTTAATGAAGTTGTTGTTCCTAAGATATTTGATGTTTCACCACTTAAGTTATCTAGGACGCTCCCTCCTGCTGTTAATGTTACATTTGAAGAGGTTGTTATAATAGAAACAGCTATATCTAAACCAGCAGTATAAGCTATATCTCCACCATTTGAAGAGTTAGTATAAATACCATCAGCTACAGTAATTGATTTATCAGCTACTAAATATAAATTCCTATCATTTGTTTGAATATTATTATTTACTAAAATATCAAAATCATCACTATCACTAGTATCTCTATCTTTTGATTCAATTGTAGTAGTTTCACTACTATTTATAGTAATTCCTCTCCCACTATTGGCACTAGATAAAACTGTGATAGTTCCATTTTCAGTTGTAAGAGTAGTAGTTCCTGTACCATTTTCATCTGTTTGTTCTAAAGCTGTTACATTTACATCTTTTTTATAAGTATATCCATTTACAATATCTGTATCATCAGAAGTATCAGATGTTCCTTTATCATCTTTTAAATCAACAATGTTGATATTAATATCTCCATTTCCTGTATTTTTAATATCAATATTATTGACAAATATAGAAGATAAATCTATTCCTGTTTTAGCAACAGCTGTTAAGTTATCAGCATCTAAAAACTCATATTCTCCTGTTCTATTATCATTATCAACTTCATTATAGTCTTTTTGAGAAATACTTCCCTCAACTGAATAAAAAGAAATATCATTTGAAGTAGTAACTTTATTATATATTTCGATATTATTATAGGCTTCAAAATAAATACTATCTTTTACAGATAAAATAGCTGAAGAGTTTTGATTATCATCAACTATAATATTATTTCCAAAAAGATAAACATCATCATTAAAAGTAGAACCAAATAAACCAATTTGTCCTAAGATAATATCCCCTAATCCGCTTGAAGCATGACCTGTACTAGTAGTATCATTATAACTATCCATACCATCTTCATGACCTATGATAATCTTTCCAAACTTTTCAGATAAATACCCTAATTCTGTACTACTTAAATTAAGAGAGTTAATATCTTCATAATCAGCACCTACTTTACTTGGTGAAGAAACCTCTATATTTACACTCTTATCAGTAGGTTTTAATGTGATAGTTCTATTTGCATCAAAAGTAACATCTTTATTTACATAGTTAGCAAAATCTATTTCATTACCTTCTAAATAAATATTACCAGTAACATCAAGAGTATTTTGGAAGATAATAGTATTTGCACCTTCTATATAAAGATTTCCATTTACTGTAACACTATCATTAAATAATATATTTCCATTAGTTGAAGTTATTACAAAATCACCATCTGTTATAACTTCAAGATCAAAGTTCATATTATTTCCAGTAATAGATAAATGCTCTAAAGGATTTGTATCACCAATTTTATCTTTAAAGGTCATATTTCCTGATGCTAAAATAGCTAATTTATCATTTGAAGTACTTCCATTTATAGTATCATCAAATTGAATACCTTCTTCACTTGAATCATAATACCCATCTGAATTAAAATATACTTCATCACCTGAAACAATAATAGGAGCTGCATAAGTAGTATTTTTATTTGTCATCACATCAGCAACAAAAGTAGTTAAATTATTTCCATTTAAAAAAGAGAGTTTTGAAGTAATATTTGTTGTAGAGTTATTTGGGTTCGATACGATATACAGATTATCATCTAATTCTAAGTTTGCTGTGCCATCACCTGATCCTAAAACAGTAAAGTCATTTGAGCCTGCTACACTTCCTACAACTATCGTATCAAACTCATTTTTAATATCTTCAAACAATTGTGCATTTAAATGAATTCCAGCAGAAGTATTAGTAGTTCCATCTGTTCCTAAATAAATATGGTCATTTAAATCTAGTGGGTCTATAAAAAGAATAGTTTCTAAAGTACCATCTGCATTTAACATCTCTTTAATGTCTAAAACAACTGTTTTATTATTATTTGAATCTAATGCCTCAAGTCGAGTATTGTCTTTTAATAATTCTGTTCTACTTCCATCACTATCATCTAAAGTATTTTTAATAGTTTCATAGCTTGTTTGAGAATAAGTGTTTTGGTCATTATTCAAAAGGAGTACAGCTTGTGCCCCACCTAAAACTGGATCAGCAGAGAGTAGTGTTCTACTCTCTAAAGGTTCTATATTATAAAGTGACTCAGTTTGTTCCATTTGTTTTAACTTCTTCTGCTTCAAAAGTTTTTCTCTTCTTTTTATAACTCTACTATTAAATTTCATACTATTTCCCTACTTTTATTATAAAACTAAATCTTCTGTCCATAACTCATACTCTTCATCATCATAGTCAAACAAGATATTATTACTTGTTCTTTCTATATCTATAAATCCTATTGAACTTGTATACGTACTATATTCTACACTTGGCATTATTACTGTATGCTCCGCTACTGTACTTACAGTCTGTACTTCAAAGCTTCTTAATGCTCTGATATTATCATTCTGTGTTATCTGTGTATTTCTTACTACATATTCATTATATGCACTATTTACATTACTTGATTGATTTAAACTTTGATAATTTATTGCTGCTTCAAATTCCCACATTACAATATCTTCCATACCTGTTGAAAGTTCCGTATTTATCTCTGTTAATTCTCTTTCAAATTCTGATTGAGCTACATATTGCATCGAGTAGTTATCTCTTTCTATTAATAATCCGTACATTGTATCATTTATTGTATTATTTTTTATTTTAGCTGTATCATGATTCCCTAGATATAACTTTGTTGTGTCTATTTCTATAGCTTTTTGTCCCATTGTTTCTATTGTTTCTGGGTTTATTAAGTTTCCTTCTGTGTATGCACCTTTTCCTAGCATATTTAGGTTTTCTGACTCTACATTTGTTAACTCATCATTATTATCTAGTATTCTTTTATCTTCTGATACTTTTACTGTTACTGTTTCTGCTGTTAATTTATCTAAGTATAGATCTCCATTTGAGCTTTCTATTGCTAGGATATTTATTGCATTTGAGTCTTTTACTATTACATCATCTATTTGTGTTACATATATTGAGTCACTTGAGTTAAGTGTCATTGTCTCTACATCTGTTAGAAGTGTTGAGAAGGCTACATCTAGGATTAAGTCTTCTGCTATGATTGTTCCTAGTAGGTTATCTTTTTCATTTATTGTTATATCATTTACTACATTTGCTTTTATTGTTTTTATTTCTGTATTCAGGTTTACATTTAGAGCATCTATTATTAATTTATCTGTTTTTACTAATGAGTTTACATCTTTATTCTCTATATTTGAGTTTGCGATTACATACATATTTATTGCATCTACTGTATCTATTTTTAAATCATCATTTTCTATTAGGTAAATATCATTAGTTATTTGAGCATTTAGTGTATCTACATTTGTATTTAGGTAATTTACTGTAGAACCTACACTATTTGCGCTTATTGTTAAATCACTTGCTTCTATTGTTCCGAATAAAGAAGTACTATTTACAATGATAGAGTCTTTTTCACTTAGGTACACTGTATTATTTGAAGCGTTTACATTTATTATATTTACATCTGTATTTAGGTGATTTGTTATTTCACCTATTTCATTTGCATTTATTGTTAATGTTGTTGCTTTTATTTCACCTAATAATTTATCGATAGTTATTATGATTGCATCTTTTTCTGTTAGGTATACTGTATCATTTGCTACTGTAACATTCATTGTATTTACATCTGTATTTAGGTGATTTGTATTTTCTCCTATTTCATTTGCATTTACTGTTAGCTCTGTTGCTTTTATTTCACCTAGTAATTTATCTATATTTATTGTGATTGCGTCTTTTTCTGTTAAGTATACTGTGTCATTTTCTACTGTTACATTCATTGTATTTACATCTGTATTTAGGTGATTATTACTTTCACCTATTTCATTTGCATTTACTGTTAATGTTGTCGCTTGGATGCTTCCTAGTAACTTATCTGTGTTTACTACCATATCATCTACTTCTGATAAATACATTGTATCACTTGATAATGTAGCATTTAATACATTTACATCCGTATTTAAGTGATTATCACTTTGTCCAATTTGACTTGCATCTACTGTTAAGTTTGTAGCTGTAACTTTAGAGTTAGCATCAATATCACTTACACTTCCTGCACTTGCTACTAAACTTACATTACCTGATGTACTTATTATCTCTGTTATAATCGAATCATTCGCTTCTAAGCTTACATCTGCATTTGCTATTACTCTTGAGTCTTCACCCATTGTAATATCTCCTGCTTTTGCTTCCATTGATACTGTAGTATTTGCTTGTACTAATCCATTTTGAACAATATTTGTTCCTGCTTCTAAAGCAATACTTCCATTTGTTGATATTACATCACCTGCATTTACATCTACTGTTATTGTACCTTCTGCTTTTATCTCTATATCATTATTTGCGATTACATCACTTTGTGCTAAGTCTGTTACTAATGATAAGTTTCCTACTTCATCTACTCTTTGTACTTCTACTGCCGATGTTTGTGTAATTAATAAGTCATTTGCTTCTACTACAAATAAGCTATCTGAGTTTGAGCTTAGTTTTGCTACATCTGTTTCTATTAAGTTTGTACTCTCACCTATTGAACCTGTAGTTTCAACTCTTAACTCATCTGCTGTGATATTATTTGTATCTGCATTTGAATCTACTATTGAACCTGCTTTTAACGATACATCACTTGTAGTTACTAATTCACCTAGTGTTAATACTCCTGTAGCGTTATATCTAATATTTGAAGCTGTTGCATCTGTTGAAGTTGTACTTCCCATTGTGATTGTTACAGCTTTTACATCTACTGTTCCAGTTGCTATTACATTTGCATTTTGAGTGAAGCTATTTGAAGCTTGGATACTTAAGTTTCCTAATGTATTTAAATCACTACTTAATACTACATTTCCATTTGTTGCTTTAATAAGTGTATCACTATTTGAAGATACTACTGCACCTTCTGTAACATCAATATCACCTTGTGTACTTACTAAAATCATTTTATCTGTTGATACTAAGTTTTCTTGTGCTCCATTTGTTGTTGATGTAATCGTTCCATCATTATTTACACTATTTACATTTACATCTACTGAATCTATTGAAACTGTATTAGTTTCAGTTATAAATAAACCATTTCCTGCTTTTGCACTTAATGTATCTATATTTGTTTCTAAGTGATTATTTACACTTCCTACAGCACCTGTAATATCTAACAATAAGCTAGAAGCTATAATATCTATTTGATCATCTGTATCTATTAAGTTTCCACCGGCAGTGATTGAAACACTTGATGTTTTTGCATCTATTGTTTCTATTGTTACATCATTATTTGCATCTAATAAAATATTTCCACCATTTTCTACAGATACTAATGTATCTGTTGCCATAGTGATATCATTTCCTGATTTTAATTCTATTGTTTTATTTGCTACTACTGCTTTTACATCTGCGTTTAATACTATATCATTTGTTGCATCTAATGTAATATTTCCACTATTTGATGTTAAGTTTGCATCTAGTGTCATTGTATCATTTGATTTTAACAGTACATTATCTTGGGCAACTATACTCTCACTTACACTCATCGCACCTGATTCTAACACTAAGCTTCCTGCACTTGTTATATCTGAGATAATAATAGCATCAACTTCATCAATAAATGTATCATCTTGTGAAACAGTAGTTATAGTAGATACTTGTGTATTGAAGTGATTATTAGCTTCACCAATATTTGTTCCTGATTGAATACTTAAAGTACTTGCTTGAACTTTTGAGTTTTCATCTATATCACTTACACTTCCTGTACTTGCTACTAAACTTACATTTGCTGATGTACTAATTAACTGTGTTACTATTGAATCTTTAGCTACTAAACTTATATCAGCATTTGATACTGTACTTGAGTTATCGTCCATAGTAATATTTCCATCTTGTGCATTCATTGAAACTGTACTATTTGCTTGAACTAAAGCATTTTGAGCGATATATGTTCCTGCTTCTAGGTTAATATCTGCATTTGTTGATACGATATCTGCATTTGTTGTTATAGAATCTGCTGTATTAAGAACTAAAGTTCCAACACTATTGATACCAGAGTTTACAGTATTTTGACTATCAATAGAAACTGTTACTTCTGCTACTTCAAGAGAATCAACTTCACTTACATAAATATCACTTCCTGCATCCATAGCTATTTTTGATACTTCTGTATTTAATACATTTGCTACAGATCCTATATTTGTAGTTGCTTGTACATTTAATCCATTTGCTGAAATCTTAGAGTTAGCATCAATATCACTTACACTTCCTGTACTTGCTACTAAACTTACATTACCTGATGTACTTATTATCTCTGTTATAATCGAACCATTCGCTTCTAAGCTTACATCTGCATTTGCTATTACTCTTGAGTCTTCACCCATTGTAATATCTCCTGCTTTTGCTTCCATTGATACTGTAGTATTTGCTTGTACTAATCCATTTTGAACAATATTTGTTCCTGCTTCTAAAGCAATACTTCCATTTGTTGATATTACATCACCTGCATTTACATCTACTGTTATTGTACCTTCTGCTTTTATCTCTATATCATTATTTGCGATTACATCACTTTGTGCTAAGTCTGTTACTAATGATAAGTTTCCTACTTCATCTACTCTTTGTACTTCTACTGCCGATGTTTGTGTAATTAATAAGTCATTTGCTTCTACTACAAATAAGCTATCTGAGTTTGAGCTTAGTTTTGCTACATCTGTTTCTATTAAGTTTGTACTCTCACCTATTGAACCTGTAGTTTCAACTCTTAACTCATCTGCTGTGATATTATTTGTATCTGCATTTGAATCTACTATTGAACCTGCTTTTAACGATACATCACTTGTAGTTACTAATTCACCTAGTGTTAATACTCCTGTAGCGTTATATCTAATATTTGAAGCTGTTGCATCTGTTGAAGTTGTACTTCCCATTGTGATTGTTACAGCTTTTACATCTACTGTTCCAGTTGCTATTACATTTGCATTTTGAGTGAAGCTATTTGAAGCTTGGATACTTAAGTTTCCTAATGTATTTAAATCACTACTTAATACTACATTTCCATTTGTTGCTTTAATAAGTGTATCACTATTTGAAGATACTACTGCACCTTCTGTAACATCAATATCACCTTGTGTACTTACTAAAATCATTTTATCTGTTGATACTAAGTTTTCTTGTGCTCCATTTGTTGTTGATGTAATCGTTCCATCATTATTTACACTATTTACATTTACATCTACTGAATCTATTGAAACTGTATTAGTTTCAGTTATAAATAAACCATTTCCTGCTTTTGCACTTAATGTATCTATATTTGTTTCTAAGTGATTATTTACACTTCCTACAGCACCTGTAATATCTAACAATAAGCTAGAAGCTATAATATCTATTTGATCATCTGTATCTATTAAGTTTCCACCGGCAGTGATTGAAACACTTGATGTTTTTGCATCTATTGTTTCTATTGTTACATCATTATTTGCATCTAATAAAATATTTCCACCATTTTCTACAGATACTAATGTATCTGTTGCCATAGTGATATCATTTCCTGATTTTAATTCTATTGTTTTATTTGCTACTACTGCTTTTACATCTGCGTTTAATACTATATCATTTGTTGCATCTAATGTAATATTTCCACTATTTGATGTTAAGTTTGCATCTAGTGTCATTGTATCATTTGATTTTAACAGTACATTATCTTGGGCAACTATACTCTCACTTACACTCATCGCACCTGATTCTATAACTAAGCTTCCGCCTGTTGTTATATCACTTTGTGTTGCATGACTTGTTGTAAGAGTAGCCACACCATTACTAGCTACTCTATTTACCTCTACATCTACACTGTTTACTTCTACTGCATTTGCTTCTGTGATATATACATCTGATCCACTATTTACTGTTACTACATCTACTGTTGTATTTAAGTGATTACTTCCTTCACCTATTGATAATCCTGTTTTTAATAATAAGTCATTTGCTATGATTTCTGAATTTTCATCTATATCACTTAGTGTTGTTCCTGCATAAACAGCTACATCTGCTGTTCCTGCATTTACTATCTCTGTTGTTACACTTCCTGCAGTTGCTTCTATGATGATATTTCCATCATTAGTTTCTAGAGTTGTTCCATCTGCCATTGTGATATTTGTATTTGCTAATACATCTATTGTTTTACTACTTGTTGATGTTGTTACATTTGCATTTAAGTTTACACTTCTTCCTGCATTTAGTGATATATTTCCAGTTGTACTTAATAAGGCTGCTCCTATTGTGATATCAGATTCTGTTCCTATTGCTTGAAGTAATATATCTCCATTTGAGCTTGTATTTGTTGTTATTGTTCCTGTTGTTGTAATTGAACCTTCTTCTGTTACGATTACTACATCACCATTTGAACCTTGTGAATCAATTGAAGAGATTATTAAGTCATCATCTTCTTCTAGGAATATATCTCCACTTGTTATATTTGTTAAAGAGATTGTTGATACATCTGTATCTATTTCTTCACTATTTGTTCCTATTCCTGTTGTTGCGCTTAATGCTGCTTCATTTGCTGTAATATTTGCATTTTCACTACTTAAGTTATCACTTATTGCTAATCCTGCTATTACTGATACATTTCCTGTTGTATTTATTATTGCTACTTCTACATTTGAACTTGCGTCATATGTAATATTTCCTGAAGTTGAGTTTGTTTCTTTTATATCATTCATTATGATACTTCCAGATGTAGCTATTACACTTATATCTCCATTTACTGATGTAATATTTCCACTTTGTGTAATATCTCCTGAATCAACAACAATATTGATTACACCATCACTACTATTTTGTGTGATACCTTTTATTTCTAATGTATCTGTTTCTTGTAAATATATATCACCACTTGTACTATTTGTTAGTGTAATATTTGCTACTGTTGTATCTATATCATCACTATTTGTTCCTATTCCTGTCTGTGCTGTTATTGTTAAGGAAGTTGTTCCACCTAAGATATTTGATGTTTCACCACTTAAGTTATCTAGTACGCTCGCTCCTGCTGTTAATGTTACAGAACCATCAGCTTCAAGAATTGATAATTTAATATCATTATCAGCTGTAATACTAATAGAACCATCATTATTAATTGCATCCATAGAACTAACTTTTGTTCCATCTTGCATCACAACATCTGCTTTATTAGAAGTGATAGTAATTGCACCACTTCCTTGAGCTAATGTATTTGAAATATTTGCGTTAATATTTATATTTCCATCAGCAATTAAGTTAAACTCTCCTCCAACTGCTGTGATTGTATTATTGATATTAAGATCAGTATTTACTCCTGTATCTTTAGCTGTGATATTTAAAGTACCACTTCCTTTTATATCAATACCTAAACCAGTTACATCACCTAAAGCACTTGAAACAGTAGTTGCATTATCAAGAACTGTAATATCACCATTTTCAGTAGTAATTGTAGTATTACCTGTACCAGTTTCATTTGACTGAGATACTTTGATGATGTTTACATCTTGAATACCACTTGCACCATTTGAGATATTTATATCATTATCTACAATATTAAGGATGATATTACCATCACCACTATTTTCAACAGAAAGATTATCAACTAGTAATGCTTGTAAATCCATTCCAGATTGTGCGTATAAACTTAAAGTATTTGCTTTAATATACTCAGACTCACCAAGTTCTCCATCATGTCCAAAGTTTTCATAATCTAACTGAACAATTTTTCCAGTTTGAGAATAAATACTTACATTCTGTGCTGATTCACTAGTTCCAGCTGTAATTTGGTTATAAATTTCTACATTACTATATGCTTCAAGATGTAAATCTTCTAAAGTTTTAAGTGTATAATCACTAGTAATACCATCTTCAACAATAATCTTATTAGCATATAAATATGCAGTATCTAAGAATGTATATGAATTTGCATTCTTTTGTCCAAGGAAAATATCTCCTAGTCCAAAGTCTGCTCTATCACCAAGGTTATAACCTATTTTAATAGAATCAAAACCATCTTTAATTAATGACATTTCAGTATAAGTAAGCTCTAAAACCTCATCAGGATTTACTGAATTATCCATCATACTAGAAACTTCAATGTCAAAAGTCTTATCTGCTGGTCTAATAGTTAATGTTCCATTATTAGTTGATTTTACAACACCTGCAAAGTCAACACTATTTCCTTCTAAGAAAATATCTCCTGTTACAGTAACTGTACCTTTAAAGTCAATGCTATCTGCATTTTCAATATATAAATCACCATAAATTAAAATATCTTCTCTAAATGATACATCTCCTGATGCATCAATTTTTAAGTCACCATTTACAACTACTTCTTTATAAAAGTCAATATCTCTACCATTTACTTCTAAGTACTCTAAGGCATCATCACTTCCAACTTTACCTGTAATATTTACATCAAGTTCAGCATCTACGATAAGTTTATCATCACCTGTTATACCATCACCGTCTAAAGTATGAGACACATGATCTCCTAATGTAATATGAGAATCAACTGAAGTAATAACTACTGTATTATCTACTTGTTCGCTACCGTCTATTTTAATAGAGTCATTGATATAAACAGAAGAATCAACTGTCATATCTGAACTAACTGTAGTTGTAAATCCTGAACCATAGATTTTTAAGCTTGAATCATCATTGATAACTAAATCTCTATTTACAAAAATCTCACCACCAATTTGAGGATTCATAATTACTAAATCATCTTGGAATGTAATAGTTTCTACAGTACCATCTTCATCTTTATCACCAAAGTAGATTTTATTTGCACTTGTTTCACTACCAATAATAATCTCTTCAAAACCATTTTCAAGGTTTGCAATTTCTGATTTATCCAACTGTAAGGCTTCAAGTAAAACAGGATCTGTAATATAATCTCCAATTGCAATATTTGCATATGGATTAATAGTTGAAATATTTAATACACCACCTGCACTTCTTACTGACTCATCAATATTAATATCAGATGAAATAATTTCAATATCTTCACCACTTGCATCAACTGCATCTGTAATTGTTTGTTCAGCATTATAAGCTAAAGTAGTTACATTTGTAGCACCTGCTTTTGAACCTGCTTTTTCACTTTTTACTACTTCTACACTATCCATAGCCGTTACAAAGATTTCATCTCTATTTGCACTATACATAGTTAATTTTTCAGCATCAACTAATACAGTTAATGCAATTTTTTCTAGAAGTTCTCTTTTTGCTTGTTCTTCTTGTGTTTCAATACCAACAAATGGATCATCTATACTTCTACCACCAATATTTTCTTTAGCTTCTAAAGTTATCTTTCCTTCAGTTGTTTGAATATAAGCACCTACAATACCTTTAAGAACTGTTCCATTTGCAAAATATTGTTGTTCTTCATAAGGTGTAGCATTTGCAACAACTATTTCACCTGTGTTTTTATCAATATCAAATTTGAAGTTTTTAAACACCCAAACAAGGTCTTTATTGAAGTCATAATTATCATTTGCTGGATTATTTTCCATAACCCAATCTAAAGATGTAATATCATTTAAAATAGCTCCATTATTTGCAGCTATTAAAATATCACCTAAACCATTTACAAAAATGTCTTCTTTAAGTGTCACATCTCCTTGCTCCGTTGTAATACTTACACTTCCACCTGTTGTATTAATATCAGCATTTAATGTAAAGAAATTAGTTGTATCATTTCCTCCTGCGTATAAAGTTATATCTCCACTTGTAGAACTAATTCCATCTTTTTGTACAGTAATAGAACCATCAACAGTTTCTAAAGTAATTACACCTGAACCATCTTGAGTAATCTTACTGATTTCAATATCATCTAATTCAGAGATTAAAACATCTCCTGTTGTACTATTTGTTAAGATTAACTCTTTTACATTAGTTTCGATAGCTTCAAATTCTCCACCACCAATACCATCAGCAGCGTTAATTTCAACAGTTTCATTTACAGCAATAATATCAATAGTACTATCTTCACTATCATAAACATAACCACCACTATTTACAACAATAGCTGCTTGAGAACCGCCATCATCACTAAACTGACTTTGAAGTTTACCTATACTCATATCAGAGCCAGAAGTTAATGATAAAATTCCACTACCACTATTAAATACAGTTTCTGCATTCATTTCAAGAACACCACTACCACTGTTAAGACTTACATTTCCAGCTGTATTTGTAATATCACCTTGTCCACTAAAGCTCATACCACTTGAAGCGATTAGACTAATAGCACCATTTTCACTCTCAATTGAATTATTAAGAGTTAATGTTCCAACATTCATACTAATAACAGCATCATTAGTAGCTTCAATATTATCATTGTATACAACACTTCCACCAGCTGTAAGTGTTAAGTTCGAGTCTGTACTATTTTGTTCTAATCTATTTACAGTTACATCATCAGTTTCATTTATAGTAACCTCACCATTAGCTTCAATATCTAAAGTATCTGCTTCTAGTGTTAAATCAACACTTCCACCTGAACTTATTGTAACGTTAGCAGAATCAGTTAAACCAGTAACAATTACAGAACCTGTTGCAGTAATATTAATATCTCCAATTGAAGCATCACTTGTAAAGTTAAGTGTAATATCTCCATCAATAACAATATCTAAATCTCCACCATTCATATCTAAGCTAGAAACTGTTAAATTACCTATTTGCTCAATAGTTACATCTCCACTTCCTACTACATCTAAAACTAATGTATCTACTTTACTAATAACTGAGAAGTCATCTTGAACAGTAACATCTAAAGTACCAGCAGTAATTGTTCCTCCAAGAGTAATTCCACCAGTTGAAGCATCTAAAGTAACTTTTTTATCTGCATCTACAGTTAAATCTGAAACAATTACTAAATCTTCACCAGCAGTAAAGGCTAAATCATTTTTTCCATCACTACTAAATTTAGCAACAGTTAATGTTTCATTAGTTGTAATATCCACAGTTGTTGTTACAACTTCTGGAATAATTAATACTTTATCTCCTGTATATGTTTTTGCCGTATAACCTGCTGTATCTTTTTCAATTGTTGTAGCATCAACACTAACTCCATTTGGTTGAGTATTAGCAATCTCTATATCTACAAGAGATGTTCCTCTATTGTTAGTATTTCCTGCTCCACTTAAACTAACATATGAAGTTGAAAGGTTTTTAATAAATACTTGAGAACCAAATACATCAACAGCTTGTTGTTCTTTATTAAAGATCGCTAAATCTTCAGCATCTGATGGAGTAGCTGTCATTGCAATATTTTTAGAGTTATTAATAAGCTCACTTATTATTCCTGCTGAGTTTAATACAATTGAAGTATTTGCTTTCTCTGCACCTGCATTTGCACCTGACTCAACATAATCAACTTTTAAATTACCAGCTGAACTTAAGAAAATATCATTACCACTAAACTGTGATTTATAATCTTCACCTGATAAGCCATCAGAAACATTAGATGCAGAAGTTAATCCTGAATCAACATTTGCAATAAAACTTGTATAATCAGTATTCATATTAGAAGCTTCTGTACTAATATTTGTCTGTAACTCAGCTAATTTTGTTGTAACTTTTGCTTCTGTTTTATCAACACCTTCTAAACTTAAAATAGCATATAAAGCTTCTTGCTTTTGAGTAACTATAGAACTATAAGTATCTTCTTTTGCATCATATGCATCTTGTGCTGTATTTACAGCTTCTTGTGCTGTTTCTTTTTCTGCAAGTTTATTATTATATGTTTCACTAGCTGTACTCATAGTATCAAATTTTGCTAAAGTGTTCACTCTTAAATCATCAACTAATGAATATTCACTTGTATTTAAAGTAGTCGCAGCTGTAGATAAAGTACTATTATCTAAAGTTGCAGTAACTCTAGTAATACTTGATGAACTAAGAGAAGGGATATTTCCTAAACTTGAAATATTAGTTCCATCAGCTTCAATTGCAGTTTTATAAGCATCTACTTTAGAATTAAATGTATTTACAGCTGTATAGTAAGTATCTACTTTATCATGGTAAGTTTGAATACTTGTATTATAGTTTTTAGCTGCTGTAATATAATTAGATAATGCTGTTTCGTACTCAGTAACTGCCGCTTTATAATCAGCCAATGCTGTAATTACATTTGTTTGTGCTGTTTCTATATTATCTAATGCTGTATTTATTTGCGTTTCTGTAGCAGATGAAGATAATGCAGTATAGGCAGCTTGTGCTGTTTCTAATGCAGAGATTGCATCAAAGTAATCTACTACCTCACTTACAGATGAATCTGCATTTGCCATTGAAATTTTTGCAGTAGCTGTATCTAAAGCTGTTTTAGCCGATGTAATTGTACTACTATTAATGTTTGAAAGTGCCGTTGTAACTGCACTTAATGCAGTATTTGCAGCAGATAATGCATCATCTGCTGCTGTTTTAGCAGTTCCAACAGCTGAAGCACTTCCAGAATATAATGCTTTTGCATCTGTATAATAAGTTTCTGTATCAGCTTTATATGTATCTATATTTAAATCATATGAATCTATATTAGTTTTATATGTATTTAAAGATGATGTATCATAAGCACTTAAGGCATTCTCAAAATTAGTATTTGCAGTTTTATAAGCTGCAAAATCTGTATCATATGTTGAAACTTTAGTACTGTAAGATGCTGGTATAGTATAAGAACTTGCATTTGAAATTAACGTTGAATAACTACCATCTCCTAAATTTAACGCAGATAATAAACTATCTGCAACATTAGAGAATAAAGCTTTTCTATCTAATATCTTATCTTTTTCAATATGAATATCTCTTAACGATGTATTATTTTCATCTGCTTCCCAATTTGTTAATGCAATATTTACTTCATCCTGTGCATTTTGTTTTTCTAAATCAAATTCTGTTTTTACAAGTTTTAAAGCTTGTAAATCAGTTAATCCGTACTCTGATTTATAGTAAGTAACTCTATCATTAATAATATTAGTAATTACTGCTGTTTGTAATTCTTCTGCTGAATTAAAGTCAGCTAGAGCATTATTATAAGCTGTTTCTAATGGAGTAAGTTCACCCTCTATTGTTGTTAAATTAGATTTGGCAGTATCTAATGTACTTTTCTCAGTACTACTTGTTTGGAAACTAGATAAATCAGATTTTGCTGTATCTAATTCTGTTTTAGCTGCATTTGCTTCGTTGTATAATGTTATAGCCTCTTTTAAAACAGATATTCCTTCATAAAGATCAACTGCACTTGTAATTAATTTACCTATTTGTGCTATTTCAAGAGCTTTTTCCATTGCTGTTTCATAATTTGCACTTGAGTATGCTGTAGTGTATGCTGTTTTTAAAGCAGATAATGCAGTATCATCAATTTGTGAAATTCTTGAAGCATTAATAGCACTTGCATCTCCTGAATCTACAGCTGTAATTGCACTATAAACATCTAAATTACCACCTGCAGTAATATCTATTTTTCCATTATTAGCATAAACATTTTTAACTACTAAATTATCAGCCTCATTTATTATGATACTTCCTACATTAGAAGATACTGCATCTACTGTTTTAACTAAAGTATTTAGTAACATTCCACCTTTTGCAACAGCGATTAAGTCTGTAGCAATAAATACCGAACTGTCATCACTACTAATATCATCAGCTTCAAGTCTTAAAATATCTTGTGCACTTACAATACCACCTTGAACAGTTAAACTATTACTTATATCATTTGGTAATAGTGTATCTTTTACAATAATATCAATATTTCTAGCACTGTCAAATCCAGTAAGTCCACCAACAAATCCAGTTAATGTAAAGTTATCATCAAATTGAATAAAGATATCATTTAAAGCTCTAATTTCAAAATTAATTGCTTCAATACCTGCTGTATTAATATTTACAAAACCTGATGGTGTTTCTTTTATTGTTCCAGAAACATTCGCAACACCTGAACCTGATGAATCAACAATAGACTTAATAGTATTTTCACCTGTAGCTTTAATATATACTTCACTAATATTTAAGTCTTTAGCTAAGATATCACCTGAAATATTAATATTTTGTTTAGAAACTAACTCTAATCTATCTTTAGCTGTAATTGTTCCATCAATAGAAATTGTTACACCTGAATTTAAAATTACAGTATCTGATTCAATATTTTCTGGTACTAATGTTGATTTATTAAAGTCTGCTGATTCTGGATCACTTACTGTTCCAAACTCAAAATGATCACCTGCTTTATAAATAATAAACTCAGGAGCATTAAAGAATCTATATAAATCAATAGTATCAAATGCTGTGAAACTTACACCTTCTGTGTAAACTAAGCTGTCTGTTGAAGTATCGTTTTCCACATATGATTCTGGAGTTTCAACACTAATGCTTCCTTCAGTACTTTCAAGAATAATACTTGCACCTTTGATTAGAGAATCTGCTCTTACTAATAAGTCATTTTGAGATGTAATATCTACAATAGTATCTGTTGTTGCAGTAATTGAAATATTTCCAATTTCAAGACCTTTTGTAGTATCAGCAACTCTATCTACTTCTGTTAAAATCACATTACCTGACGTAGTAGTAATATTTGTAATTTTATTTAGTGTTGTTTCAAGTTCAATTACTCCAGTTACAGCAGTAAAATCAATTGTATCAGCAATAATATCTGCTTCATCATCACCAAAGCTTTCTTTAATGATACCACCAGAATTTAATACAATATCTCCACTAATATTATTAACTACTTGTTCTGATTCATCATTTCCAAACCAAACTTTTTGGATTAAAATATCACTATTTGCATTTATAGTAATTAAATTATCAGTTTTTACTGCATCTGAAATCTTACTTCCATCTATGTCAAATATTGCTTCAGTTTCGACATTTGTATCTGTTTTAACATTTACACTTCCAAGTTCAACAATCGCATCACTATTTACTAAAATATTACCATTTGATAAACTTACATCTTTTAATAGCAATTTATCTTTTACTGATTGATTAACTGTTAAATTACCTTTTGCATTTACATTTGCAGATAAACTATTAGCCTTTGTATCTATAACAATATTTCCAACTGAAGTTAAAATAACTTCATCGGCATTTACAAAAATATTATCTACTGCACTATCATCAAGATTAGTTGATTTTAAGATAGCTGCACTTGCATTTACAGAAAAATCACCTCTCGTTCCTAATGAAATAGAACCTAAATATACATTACCACCTTCAGTTCTTGTTGAAACTAATTCTAAATTACTATCAGATTGAGAAGATAAGTAATCACTTTCAACACCATCAGAATTTTTATATGTATAGATAGTAAAACTATTAGCTGTAACCGTCATATCATTTACATCACTAACACCTAATGTACTAGCTTTTAGAATTTCAATATCACCTGTTGCAGTTATATCAATAGAACCATTTTTAGCTTCTACATCAATAATCTCAAGATCCTTATCGTTAATAAGAGAGATATTACCTTTATCATTTAAGCTTAAATCTACACTATTTACACTTGCATTTGCAAAACTTATTTTTGTTTCAGCATCTGCTGTTAATAAATCAGTACTTATTGCACCAATACTTTGATTTACTTGACCTGCTTGAACATTCATAGTAATTGAATTCGTAGCATTTATTTTTGAACCAACAAAATTAACATTTCCACCAAATGTACCTGTTGAAATAGAGATATTTTTAGCATCTAATTCAAGTTCATAATCTCCAGTAATTCCACCATCATTTACACTATTTACAGTGTCATCACCTGCACTTAATGTTAATTGATTAGAAGCAGTTATTGTTCCACTTAAAACCATATCTGAACCAGATTTTAAAGTTACATTTGTAGATTCAATTTCAATTTGACCTTTTGTATAGCCTGAAATTGTATCATTTACATCCATTGCTGCATGTTCATTTGCTATGGCCTCAGAACCTAGGATTAAACTATTTTTAGCTTCAATAACAACGCTATTTGTACCTATAATTTTTGCTGAGTCACTAATAGATATAGTATCATCAGAAACAAGTCTTATAGAGTTATCAGCATCAAGTTTTGAAATAGTTTCATTTGTATCACCATCAGCCATTTTACCTTTGATATCAATAGAATTTTTTGCATAAATATCAATCGTATCAATACCATAAATATTACCAAAGATATTAGTATCTGATTTAGTTTTAATAAATAGATTATCAGCAAATAAACTATCACTATAGTCTCCACCAAGACCAACACCTTCTTCATATCTAGTCTCAGTTACAACTTCTTCTTGAGTTCCCATAATTGCTTGAGTTTCGTAAACTGTTTGAGTTTCCCAATCAATATGCTCTTTTTGTACATTTTTAGTTTCATATATAGGTCTAAAGTCATAAACTGTTTGACTTTGTGTTGCCATTTGATAATTTAGTTTGATTCGCGTGTCATACATATCATGGTATTTTGAAGTCCACTCATAAGTATAATCATACTGGTCTTGTTTTACATTTACCCAAATTCTATCTCTACCTACAAGTTCAACTAATGCACCATCTTCATCAGCACCCCAAATTGGTAAGTCACCTTTAGAAGAGTTATTATTACCACTCCATTCACTATTTGATAAATAATCTAACCTAAAATCAACTTCATCATAAGCATTTGCTATCGTATTTAATTCAGAATAGCTATTAATAAAGTTTCCATAACCAACATTTCTCCAGTGTTTCTCCCAAGGTCCACCATCATCATCATTTGCCCAGTCAATTATTCTATCTTTATACGTGTCATTAGTTTCATAAGCATAAGTATTTGAACCTAATGCTTTATAAGAGAAATTCTTATATGTATTATTAAAGTCATATCCACTCTTAATACCTCCATCTCCACCAGTGTGTTTAGAACCATCATCATCATCAATAATTAATAAGAAAATTGTATCCCATGAATCCCAATATGCGAACTTACCTACTACAACATTATATTGTGTTTTACTAGTCACATATTCTAATGACTGAGTATTACCATTTGTTTTATCTAATGCACTTATATAATCAGCATAAGAAACTATATTTTGACTATCTCTTTTACCTGTGTTCCAAGAGTCTGTACCTTCTGCACTTGCATTACTTCCACTCCAAGACCAATAAGGGTCATAATTTATATTTTCAACACCTTCGTAAGCAAAGTTATAGAAAATAGCATCATTATCTTTTATATCAAAATATCTAGTACCTGTATTATCTATATAATCAGCTGTCCATTTAGCACCTGATGTCGTATAACCAGTATCCCAAGCATTTAGACCAGAATCATTATCAGTTATAGTTGCATCAATTCCATTCCATTTACTATGAGAGAAAGTATCACTTGCTCCTGTATGTCCATTTGTTGTTTTTAAACTATTTGTTGTTTCATCAAAAGTTGATGATGTTTGATCATAATAAACATTTGATTCATCTTTATATTTACCTACCCATTCACCAATAGATACACTTCCACCACTAGTATCATAGAAGCCTTTTGTATATCCATATTTTGCAGCTACTGCTTCTTGCTGAGCAGAAGATAACTTATCAAAGTCTTTATAATCAATTACAGCACTAAAACCAAGTCTAGTTGCTTCTTGCTTTTGAATTGAATATGTATCGAACTCATCAAGTGAGATTTCTTTTAACATAAAGCCTACAGACTCTAAAGTTGCAATCTTTTCAGCTTTAGTAAATTTAGCTAATGTTTCACCATCAATTGTTACACTTCCTTCAAATCTATCCCAATTAATATCTAATCCACCATCAGCAACAAGTCCACCATTAACATCTGTTAAAGAAATAGTCTCTGTTGTATCAGAAACTAATACAAATTTATCATTTGTTGTATCTAAATAATATAACTTTTCAGTATCAGCGTTAAAGAAGTACTCTCCGTCAGGTGCTTCTGTTAAAACTGTACTTCCATCTTTAAATAATACAGGTGTGCTTGCACCAAATTTTTCCCATTCAGTAAAATTACTATAAACAGATTTTGCAATTGTTTCATAGTAGTAATCTCCACTTATTAAAGTAGAACCTGTATGATTATTGTCAGACTTATAGAAATAATCAACTGAAGCTGCTAACTCACTTGCTGTTTTCCATGTATAAGTTTGATTTGCTTCTGAACCGCTATGGAAATCTGTATTCGTATCATTACCTGAAAGATATCTTGCCTCACCTTGTGATACAACTCTTAAGATATCTTCATGCGCACCTTCTGGCATTACTATAAGCTTATCTCTAAGTCCTGCAACATCAAT